>NZ_JAJNQN010000017.1 GCF_022227845.1 Ectothiorhodospira lacustris
GCACATGTGGACGGCAACTTGGTCACGGCACCCGCCTGGCCCGCGCATCCCGCTTGGCTGGCCCGCTTCCTGGAGGTCCTGGGGACGCGTATCGAGCCGTGACCGCATAGGTGTGGCAGCGGTGGGTGCCCTGCATGTATATCATGGGCGCCCGTACCCGAGGATTTGCAGGTACGGATCATGTCCAGGTCGGCGGCAGGCAGCACCGAGCAGCCGGGTAGAAACGTTCGGGCCAAGTCCGGCCTGAACAAGTCCATCCTCGATCAAGGCTGGTTCGAGTTCCGCCGCCAACTGGGCTACAAGCTGGCATGGCATGGCATGGCATGGCATGGCGGCTGGCTGGTTGCAGTGCTGCCACAGAACACCTGGCCGCACCTGTCCGTGCTGCGGCCAGGTGTCGGCGGACAACCGGCAGACGCAGGAGCGGTTCGCCTGCATCCAGTGCGGCTTCGAGGAAAACGCCGACGTGGTCGGCGCGATCAACGTTTTAAGGGCGGGACACGCCCGGTTCGCCTGTGAAGTGAGCGATGCAGTCAGGTTGCCAGCAGCAGGAACCCACCGAAGCGACTCAGGGGCGGCTCAATTCCGTGCCTGAGCGCCGTAGGAATCTCCGGCCTTCAGGCCCCGGGGAGGATGCCAACCTCAAACAAGAAAGGGGCCCGGAGGCCCCTGTTCGTGCGGTTGCTGGTGCATTCTGGAATGCCCCGAAACCTTCTGCTGGTGGAGGCGGCGGGAATCGAACCCGCGTCCGCAAGCCCTACGCCATTGGTACTACATGCTTAGTTCGTCATTTAGGTTAACGCCTTGGTCTCCGACGAACAGGATACCGCAGCGCGAGCCCGATCGGTTTTAGCGGTTAAGACCCGGGCAGGTCCGCTCCACGAGCTTGTATGCGATGACCTCTGAGTAGAACCTACAAGCAAATCCCTTCAGAGGCTAACCGGTTTTTAGGCGGCTAGAGCGTAGTTGTCGTCGTTGGCAACTATAGCGTTACAGCATTTTTGACGAGGTTAGCTGTATCCTCGGCATGCACCTCAGGTTTCACGACCCACGTCGAAGCCAGGTCGCCCCCTTAAAGTAAGAGACAGGTTACCCCAACGGAGGTTCCTTGTCATCCGGTGTTTTTCAGTGCCTCAGCAGGCCCGGGTTGTCCAGCAGCTTGATCCAGTGGACCACGGGGGTATCGGTGCCGGCCTGTAGGTGGGTCTGGCAGCCGATGTTGGCGGTGGCGATGATCTGGGGACCTTCCCGCTCCAGGTGCTCCAGCTTGCGTTGCCGCAGAGGTTCGGCCAGGTCGGGTTGCAGCAGGGAATAGGTCCCCGCCGAGCCGCAGCACAGGTGACTTTCCGCCACCGGCAGTAACTGGAATCCGGCACTGCGTAGCAGGGTTTCCACCCGGCCGCCCAGTTTCAGTCCGTGTTGCAGGGAACAGGGGGGATGAAAGGCTACCGTCCGGTTGCGCCCATCCACGGCCAGGCGTCGGATATCCTCGGGGTTCAGGATTTCGCAGGGGTCCCGGGTCAGTTCGCTGATCCGCCGGGCCTTGTCCCTGTAGTCGGGATCTTCACGCAGCAGATGGCCGTAGTCGCGGACATGGGCGCCGCAGCCGCTGGCGGTGACCAGGATCGCCTGGATGTCCATGGTTACTTGGGGCCACCAGGCGTCGATATTGCGCCGGGCCCGGTCGCGGGCAGCGTCTTCGGCGCTCAGATGCATGTCGATGGCGCCGCAGCAGCCGCCGTCGGCAGGGATCAGGCCGATGTCCAACTTGTTGAGCAGCCGGGCCAGGGCCGCGTCGATGTCCGGTTGCAGGGCCGGCTGGACGCAGCCCCTGAGGACCAGCATGCGCCGCCCATGAATCGGGGCCGGCCAGCTACCCTGATGGTGACGTTCCGGAATGCGCCGTCGCAGGATCGCGGGCAGGAGCGGCCGCAGGGCCTGGCCGATACGCAGCAGGAGTCCGAATAACGTGCGATTGGGCAAGACCAGTCGCAGCAGGCGTCGTTGCAGGCGTTCAGCCCAGGGGCGCGCCACTTGCCGTTCCACCTGTTCCCGGCCGATCTCCACCAGATGCCGGTAGTCCACTCCCGAGGGGCAGGTGGTCATGCAGTTGAGGCAGGTGAGGCAGCGGTCCAGGTGCTGCCGGGTGCGGTGGCTGGGGGGCTCACCTTCCAGGACCTGCTTGATCAGATAAATCCTGCCACGGGGACCGTCCAGTTCGTCGCCGCGTAGCTGGTAGGTGGGGCAGGTGGCGTTACAGAATCCGCAATGGACGCAGCTGCGAAGGATGCGATCCGCCTCCGCACCGCGGGCGGTCTGGGCGATGGCGTCCACCAGACGGGTCTGCATGGTCAGAGCTCCGGATACAGGCGCCCGGGGTTGAGAATACCCCGGGGGTCGAAGGCTTCCTTGAGGCGGCGATGCAACGTGAGCATGGGCGCAGGGAGGGGATGAAACGACTCCATATGGCCTCCGGCATGGCCCCGAAACAGGGTGGCATGCCCGCTGCGGGCTTCGGCCAGGGCACGGATGTCCGAGGCCGGCGCGTCACTGTAGAACCAGCGCAGCCCCCCCCCCCAGTCCACCAGGCAGGCGTCGGGGAACCCGGTCATGGGTGTGCCGGGAGGAACACTGACACGCCACAGAGGGGCATCTACATGGTAGAAGGGGTGGGTCTGTTCCCGTATGCCATGCCAAAAATCGTCGGCGCCCTCCATCACTTCTCCACCGACCAGTTCGGCGGCCTGCTCCACGCCCTGGCGCGCACCGCACAGGCGAATATGGAGGGTATCGTCCACATGACAGGCGGCGGAGAGAGGCAGCGGGCGCAGCCCCCATTCCTGCAGGGACTCCAGGGCGCGGGAGGCGCTGGCGGCTTGGATCACGGTGAGTGTGAAGGCCGGTTGGGGCAGCACCTTGACGGAGATGTCCAGCAGGACGCCCAGGGTGCCTTGGGCGCCGGCCATCAGCCGGGAGAGGTCGTAGCCGGCGACGTTCTTCATCACCTGGCCGCCGAAACGCAGCACCTCGCCCCGGCCATTGAGCATGCGCACTCCAAGGACGGCATCGCGCACGGCACCGGCATAAGGGCGGCGGGGGCCAGCGAGGGCAGTGGCGATGGTGCCGCCGAAGGTGGCCTGAGGGCCGAAGGCCGGCGGCTCGAAGGGGAGCATCTGGTCGTGATCGGCCAGGCGCTGCCGGATTTCGCCGAGGGGGGTGCCGGCGCGGGCAGTGAGGACCAGTTCTCCCGGCTCATGATCAATGATGCCGCGATGCCCGCTGATCTCCAGAGGGTCGGCATTGATCGGGCGGCCGTAGAAGGCCTTGCTACCTCCGCCGTGGATAGCCACCGGACTGCTGTCGGCATGAGCCTGGCGCAGTCGCGCCTGCAGTGCTTCAGTCTGATCCTGGTCGGTCGTCATCCCCGTTGTCCTTTTTGCAGGCGGTGTTCAGGGTGGTCAGGGTGCGCTGCGGGTGGATCTGCAGGATGCTGAGTTTGGCGTCCTGTGATTGATGGCCGTAGGTAGCTCCCGTATCCAGATAATAGATGTTGCCGCTATGACATGCCTCCGGGATGGGCGTGTGACCGAAAATCACCAGGTCGATGCCGGCCACCGCCGGAATCGTTTCACCCTTGAGGAGACGATTGATGCGCTTTCGAGACCACAGGGCATAGTCCCGCAGCTTCTGCTCGTCTTTCAGACGCCGGCTGAAGATCTGCCAGTTCATGTCCGGCGGGATGTCGGCATGCACGATGCCTACCCGCCCCTGTTCGGTGTCGACCTCGATGGCGAAGGGGAGTTGGCTGAGGGTCTGCTGGAATTGTTCCTGCTGTTGCCGGGAGATGGAGACCCACCATTCGCCGCCATTGAGGGTCAGCCAGCTACAGGCCAGATCCTTGTCCTTCGCGGCGTCCAGCAGCAGCTGTTCATGATTGCCCTGGACTGCATGGAACCAGGGGGCGGCGAGAAACTCCAGTGCACGATGGGACTCCGGGCCCCGATCGATCAGGTCGCCCACCGAGATTATGCGGTCTCGGTTCGGGTTGAACTCGAGATTTTCCAGGGCCTGTTCCAGGGCGGAGAACATGCCGTGCAGGTCGCCCACCACGAAATCCCGGCCGCGAGCGTTTCTTTCCAGTCGCAAAAAGGCGTTGCTCATGTCCTTAACCCCCGCTCCAGTGGTGAGATAGATCCACTGCAGGGTTGGTGCCTCCGGGTACGCAGGTTATGATGATCAACCCTGTCCTGGCTTTCGCCAAGCTTCTTTATGCCAGATCCTGCATCTCATAGCACGCTTCCCTGTTTTCTGGACTTTGAAGCGTCATCGCTCAGTGAGCAGAGCTACCCGATTCAGGTGGCCTGGTCCGATGGCGAGGGGCAGGTGGAATCCTGGTTGATCCGTCCCGCCGAGGAGTGGAGCGACTGGTGCGATATGGCGGAGGAGATGCACGGGATTACCCGGGAATCCATTGAGGACGCAGGGCGGGATATCACCTGGGTGTGCCGACGCATGAACCAGGCTCTGGCCGGGAAGGTGGTCTTCACCGATGGGGTCCATCTGGATCGTTTCTGGTTGCGGCGCCTGTTCGTGAGCGGAAATGCCATGCCGCGCTTTCGTCTGGGGGATCTGTTCAAGCTGCTGGAGCCCCGGCTGCCACCGCCGGAATATCGGCCGCCGGACTTTCTGCGGGGCCTGATGGACAAGGCTTGGAAGCTGACTCCGGGCTTTGCCCATCAGGCGGACAGCGACGTCAAATACATGCTTAACCTGTGGCGGCTGGTGCGCCACGGGTCAAAATTGTCGCGAAAACCAGATGCCGGCGCTGCGACGGCCGCCGGACTCCACCTGGAGGGTTACCCGCCCGGTGGTGTCCACGAACACGTCCATGGCAGCGGTGGCGGTTACTGATTCATCCTCGCGCAGGGTGGCACTGCGTCTGATGTCGCCCCGAGCGGTTTCATCCCCATCCACCCGGGCATAGTCCACGCCCAGTCGCAGCTGCAGCGGATCGAACCGGAAGGCCGACTCCAGGCCCATCCCCCATTCGTTCCAGACCAGGCGGGTGTTTTGCCCGGCATCGCTTGCGTCCGCCTCATGGTAGGTGAACCGACCCAGGGCGCTGAGGGTGGCCGGACCGGCCTGCAGCATTCGAAAGCGCCCCGACGTGCCCAGATACCACCCGGTGAGGTCCAGTCCTCGGGTGCTGGGATTGCCACTCTGGGTCAGGCTCAGATAGCCTCCGTGGAGCCCGATCCAGAGCCCTTCCAGAAACTGTTCGTGCAGGCGCAGACCCAGCCGGTTCACGCGGGTTTCCACCGTGTCGCCGTCCACCCGCCAGTCGCTGATCTGCCGTTGCAGATAGAGCTCCAGTTCCGGTCCACCGGTTTGTGCCGGCAGACTCAGGGGCAGGGCAAGCAGGGCGATGAACAGGATCGGACGCATCGGATCACCTCGGGGTGGACAGGGGGACGGCAGGATCACGGCGACGGTGTTGCCGCCAGGCGATCAGGCCCAGCAGGGCCAGGGCGGGCAGGTAGAACCATTCGGGGGCCGGTCGGCGGGCGGGCACCATCACCTCGGTGATCTGCCAGCCGGGTTCCAGTCCCAGACGCTCCGCCGGGCTGCCGAAGGAGATGAAGCTGACGCTGACCTGATCGCCGAAGGTCATGATGCCCAGTCCGGCCTGACGCAGGCGCTGGGTTGGCGGGGCCGGCTCCCCCAGGGGGAGCATCACGGCCCGAGCCACTTCCCGGCCGTCCAGATCCATGCCTTCCACCAGGAGTCGCAGATGCCCCCCGCCGGGGGCGGCCTCGATTACGGTCTGGATCTCGGTGGCGGGCAGGAGATCATAGCGGGGGTGGATGCGGTCCATGAGTAGGTTGGGGACGAACATCACCAGGGCCGCCGCCAGTAGGAGGGCGGATTCATGCAGGCGGCTACGGGTCAGGAACCAGCCTTGAGTGGCGGCGGCGAACATCAGGATACCGGTGAGGGCACCCATGAAGGTGAGCATCAGCTGCCAGGGGCTGTCCACGCCGATGAGCAGCAACTGGGTGTTGAACACGAACAGGAAGGGCAGGGTCACGGTGCGCAGACTGTAGATGAAGGCCTGCACCCCGGTACGGATCGGGTCCGCCCGTGAGACCGCGGCGGCGGCAAAGGAGGCCAGGCCCACCGGCGGGGTGACGTCCGCCATGATGCCGAAATAGAACACGAACAGATGGGCCGCGATCAGCGGGATCAGCAAGCCGTGCATGGAGCCCAGTTCCACGATCACCGGGGCCATCAGGGTGGCGACGATGATGTAGTTGGCGGTGGTGGGCAGGCCCAGACCCAGCACCAGGCAGATGACGGCGGTGAGCAGCAACATGAGCATCAGGTTGCCGCCGGAGAGGAATTCCACCAGATCGGTCATGGCCAGGCCGATGCCGGTCATGGCCACGGTGCCGACGATGATCCCGGCCGCGGCGGTGGCGACGCCGATGCCCACCATGTTGCGGGCGCCCTGGACCATGCCGTCAGCCAGGTCTTTCAGACCCTGCAGGACTGCGCCGGGATACCGGGTCGTGACGGGTATCGACATGTCGTCCGGCGTGTCTTCCCATGGCCGCCCGAACAGCACCATCAGCGGTCGCTGAGTCACCATGATGAAGATCATGAACACCACCGCCCAAAAGGCCGACAACCCGGGCGAGAGCCGTTCCACCACCAGACACCACACCAGCACCACCACCGGCAGCAGGTAGTGCAGTCCTGCCTGCAGGGTGGGCCTTGGGTCCGGCAGTTCCAGGTGCCCCTCGTCCACCATGTGGGGCTCCGGCACCCGGCAGGCGATCCAGAGCAGGCCCAGATAGGCGGCCATCACCAGCCCTCCGATCAGCCACGTGGAGGCGTCGCCGGTGACGGTCTTGACCCAACCCAGGCCGTAGTAGGTGGCGCCGGCCAGGATGAACAGTCCCGAGACAGTGAGGCCGAAACCGATCAGACGACTCTGCCAGGTGCTTTCATGGCGTCTGGGCAGTCCTTCCATGCCGGCCTTCATGGCCTCCAGGTGGACGATGTAGAACAGGGCGATGTAGGAGATGACCGCCGGCAGGAAGGCGTGCTTGACCACCTCCACGTAGGGGATGCCCACGTACTCCACCATGAGGAAGGCGGCGGCCCCCATGACCGGCGGCATGAGCTGACCGTTGACCGAACTGCTCACTTCCACCGCCCCGGCCTTGTGGGCGGGGAAGCCCACCCGCTTCATCAGGGGCACGGTGAAGGTGCCGGTGGTGACCACATTGGCGATGGAGGAGCCGGAGACCATGCCGGTCATGCCCGAGGCCACCACGGCGGCCTTGGCCGGGCCGCCCCGCAGGTGCCCCAGCAGGGCGAAGGCCACGCGGATGAAATAGCCGCCGGCACCGGCTTTTTCCAGCAGGGCACCGAACAGCACGAACAGGAAGACGAAGCTGGTGGAGACCCCCAGGGCGATACCGAAGACCCCTTCATTGGAGAGCCACTGCTGGGACATGGCGCGGGCAAAGGAGGCGCCCCGGTGGGCGATCATGTCGGGCATCCAGGGGCCGGCGAAGGTGTAGAGGAGGAACACCAGGGCGATGATCATCAGGGCGGGTCCCAACACCCGGCGGGTGGCTTCCAGCAGCAGCGCCATGCCGCAACCGGCGATCGCCAAGTCCAGGGGGGTGGGTGCGCCGGGCCGCTGGGCCAGTTCCTGGTGGAACAGGAACAGGTAGGCGGCGCAAAAGGCGGCAATGGCCCCCAGCAGCCAGTCGGCCATCGGCACTTGGTTGGCCGGGGCAGGGCGCAGGGCCGGCCAGGCGGCCAAGAGGACGGCGCCGCCGGTGGCGGCGAAGACCCAGGCCCTGGGGATATCGAGGATGAACTGGTACAGGGCCAGGCCGAACAGGCCGGCGGCCAGCAGCAGGAAGAAGATCCCCGCCAGGGGGCGATGCCTGGCCATGGGGCTGATGGCGGGGAAGGCGAGGAAGGCGAGGAAGACGGCAAAGGCCAGGTGGATGGAACGGGCCTGGGTCTCGGAGACGACGAACACGTCGAGCCAGAAAGGCAGGGGAGAGGCGATCCAGATCTGGAACAGGGACCAGGCCAGGGCGGTGACATAGAGCAGCGCCCGGACCGGTGGCCCGGGTTTGCGACCGCCGGTTTCCACCTGACCGGCCAGGTCGATGCTGGAAGTGTCCTGGTTGTTCACAGGTGTTTTGTCCGTTCAGATCGTGAAGAAGCCCCTCTCCCCTGGTGGGAAAGGGGTTGGGGAGAGGGGAGGCCGTTGGCACAGTGGTTCAGTCAGGCTCCCCCCTCATCCCCGGCCCTTCTCCCGCGAGGGGAGAAGGGGGCATAGAGAAGGTCTCAGTCCATCAGCCCTGCTTCCCGGTAATACCGCCTGGCCCCCTCATGCAGCGGCGCCGACAGGCCCTGACTCACCATGGCCTCTTTCTCCAGCACGCCGAAGGCCGGGTGCATCCCCTTGAAGGTGTCGAAGTTCTCAAACACCGCCCGGGTCACGCTGTAGATGGCGGCGTCCGAACTGCGGGTGGAAGAGACGAGGGTGGCACCCACGCCGAAGGTCTGCACGTCCTCGTCCTGCCCCGGATACATCCCAGCCGGGAGGGTGGCGCTGAAGTAGTAGGGGGTGCCCTCCACCAGGCGATCGATCACCTCACCACTGACCGGTACCAGACGGGCATTGCAGGTGACGATGGGTTCCTGGATGGCCGCCGAAGGGTGACCCACCGTGAACAGCACCACGTCGATCCGGTTGTCACACAGGGCCTGTCCCTGCTCCCGGGACGGCAGTTCCGAGGCCAGGGCGAAATCCTGCATCGTCCAGCCGTAGTGCTGCATCAGCATTTCCACCGTGCCCCGTTGCCCGGAACCCGGATTGCCGACGTTGACCCGCTTGCCCTTGATGTCCTCGAAATGCCGGATGTCGCTGTCCGCCCGCACCAGCACCGTGAACGGCTCCGGGTGCAGGGACATGACGGCCCGCAGGCTCTCATCCGGGCCTGCGTCCTCAAAGCGCTCGGAACCATGATAGGCATGGTACTGCCAGTCCGACTGCACCACCCCAAGGTCCATCTCGCCGGCGCGGATGGAGTTGAGGTTGAACACCGAACCACCGGTACTCTGGGCTCGGCAGCGCAGGCCATGGCTGTCCTGGTCCCGGTTGACCAGCCGGCAGATGTGCTGGCCGGTGGGATAGTAGACACCGGTGACACCGCCGGTGCCGATGGTGATGAAACGCTGGTCGGCCGCGGCGGGCAGGGCCGCCAGGCCGGCCAGTACTGCGGTCAAGGCCATTCCTGTCATGTGCTTGCGCATGGGTTTTTCTCCTGAAGGCAGCTGTGAACCTGACTCCTGTTCATGGGTTTTTTGCGTGCGTGGAAAGGCAAAATCCAGTAACATTCAAGCCTTTTTCGAACGCCTGATCAATCGCTTTGCGGGGAGTAACCCGAAATGTTTTCCAGCAACATGAGTATCGCCGGCTACGATGATGAGCTTTGGCAGGCCATCGAATCCGAGTCCCGTCGTCAGGAAGAGCATATCGAGCTGATCGCCTCGGAGAACTATGCCAGCCCCCGGGTGATGGAAGCCCAGGGCTCGGTACTCACCAACAAGTATGCCGAAGGATACCCCGGCAAGCGCTATTACGGTGGCTGCGAATACGTGGACAAGGCCGAGCAACTGGCCATCGATCGCGCCAAGACCCTGTTCGGCGCCGACTACGCCAATGTTCAGCCTCATTCCGGTTCCCAGGCCAACGCTGCCGTCTACATGGCCCTCCTTAACCCCGGCGACACGGTGCTGGGCATGAGTCTGGCCCATGGCGGCCACCTCACCCACGGTGCCAAGGTCAACTTCTCGGGCAAGATCTACCACTCGGTGCTCTACGGCATCGACGATCAGGGCTATATCGATTACGACCAAGTGGAAGCCCTGGCGGTGGAGCACAAGCCGAAAATGATCGTGGCCGGTTTTTCCGCCTATTCCCGAGTGGTGGACTGGCAGCGCTTCCGTGACATCGCCGACAAGGTGGGCGCCTATCTGATGGTGGACATGGCCCATGTGGCCGGTCTGGTGGCCGGTGGGGTCTATCCCAATCCGGTGCAGATCGCCGACGTGACCACCTCCACCACCCACAAGACACTGCGCGGTCCCCGGGGCGGCATCATCCTGGCCCGGAGCAATCCGGAGTTGGAAAAGAAATTCAATTCCCTGGTCTTCCCCGGTACTCAGGGTGGCCCGCTGATGCACGCCATTGCCGGCAAGGCCGTGGCCTTCAAGGAAGCCCTGGAGCCGGAGTTCAAGGCCTATCAGCAGCAGGTGGTGGCCAATGCCCGCGTGATGGCGGCCGAGCTCATGGTCCGGGGCTACAAGGTGGTCTCCGGCGGCACCGACAATCACCTGTTCCTGGTGGACCTGATCGACAAGGGCATCACCGGCAAGGATGCGGATGCGGCCCTGGGTCGGGCCAACATTACCGTGAACAAGAACTCGGTGCCCAACGATCCCCAGTCGCCTTTCGTCACCAGCGGCCTGCGCATCGGCACCCCGGCGATCACCACCCGCGGCTTCAAGGAAGCCGAGTGCAAGGCATTGGCCCAGTGGATCTGCGATGTGCTGGACGATCTCGAGAACCAGGCCGTGATCGATCAGGTCAAGGCCCGGGTGCTGGATGTCTGTGCCCGTTTCCCGGTGTATGGCTGCTAGGGATGCATCGGGGCAGCCCGGGGTGAGATCACCATGAAATGCCCTTTCTGCGGCACCCCCGATACCCGCGTGGTGGATTCCCGCCTCGCGGGCGAGGGGGATCAGGTCCGCCGGCGCCGGGAATGCGTCTCCTGCGGCGAGCGCTTCACCACCTTCGAGGGGGCGGAGCTGAACCTGCCGCGGGTAATCAAGCGAGACGGTGGTCGTGAGCCCTTTGCCGAGGCCAAGTTGCGGGCCGGCATGATGCATGCGTTGGAAAAACGCCCCGTGCCGACGGATCAGATTGAGGCCGCGGTGGCGCGGATCAAGCATCAGGCCCTGAGTCAGGGCGAGCGCGAGATTCCGGCCAAGCGCATCGGTGAATGGGTGATGGATGCCCTGAAGGAACTGGATCAGGTAGCTTACATCCGCTTTGCCTCGGTGTACCTGAGCTTTGCCGATGTCCAGGCCTTTCGCGAGGTGGTGGAGCGTCTGGAAAAGGAACCGCCGCCCGAAGGCGGTTCCCAGTCCTCTTAGGCGTATGGTCATGGATCCGTTCAGCGGCCGGGATCATCGACTCATGGGGCGGGCCCTGCAACTGGCTCGCCGCGGGCTTTACACCACCGATCCCAACCCCCGGGTGGGTTGCGTGGTGGCCCGGGATGGCCATGTACTGGGGGAAGGGTTTCATGTGCGGACCGGTGAACCCCATGCGGAGGTCCTGGCCCTGGCCCATGCCGGTGAGGCAGCCCGGGGTGCCACCGCCTATGTGACCCTGGAGCCCTGTAGTCATCATGGCCGCACCCCGCCGTGTGCGGATACCCTGATCAAGGCCGGGGTGGGGCGGGTCGTGTCGGCCATGACCGACCCCAATCCCTTGGTGGCCGGCCGGGGACTGGAGCGGTTGCGGGAAGCAGGTGTGGATGTGGCCGTGGGCCTGATGGAGGCGCAGGCACGCGCCCTCAACCCCGGTTTTATTAGCCGTATGGAGCGGGGGCGGCCCTGGGTCCGGGTCAAGCTGGCGGCCAGTCTGGATGGTCGTACCGCCATGGCCTCCGGCGAGAGCCGGTGGATCACCGGTGAGGCGGCGCGGCAGGATGTACAGTATCTACGGGCCCGTGCCTCGGCCATCCTGACGGGGATGGGTACGGTGCAAGCCGATGATCCCCGTCTGGATGTCCGGCTGTCGGCCGAGATGCTGGACGTGGACGGGCCGGTGCGCCAGCCCTTGCGGGTGGTGCTGGACCGGGAGGGTCGGCTGACCGCCACCGCCCGCCTGTTTCAGACCGGTGGCCCGGTGCTGGTACTGACCGCCCCCGAGGTGCTGACCCGGCAGACCCGGGACCTGGCCGCCGCCACCGCCCGGGTCGAGGCCGTGACCGTCTCCCGGGGGCATCTGGATCTGCCGGCCGTGATGGGCGTGCTGGCCCGGCATCAGGTCAATGAACTGCACGTGGAGGCCGGTCCGGTGCTGTGCGGTGCCCTGCTTGAGGCGGGCCTGGTGGATGAGATGGTGATCTATCTGGCGCCCCATCTGATGGGTTCCATGGCACGGGGTCTGTTCGACCTGCCCTTGGGCCGGATGGCGGATCGCCTGGCGCTGGAAATCAGCGACGTGCGGGCCGTGGGCAGGGATTGGCGTATCACGGCCCGCGCCGCCCGGTCGCTGACCGATGCGCCCCGGCATAATCAGTAATCATCAACCCGAGACCTCGACATGTTCACAGGTATCATACAAGCCGTCGGCACCCTGTCTTGTGTCGAGGCCCGGGGCGGCGATAGCCGCCTGACCTTGCGCACCGGCAAGCTGGCCCTGTCCGATGTGAGGCTGGGCGACAGCATCGCCGTCAACGGCGTCTGCCTGACCGCCGTGGCCCTGCCCGGAGACGGTTTTGTCGCCGATGTCTCCCGTGAGACCCTGGCCAGAACCTCTCTGGGCAATTTATCGCCCGGTGACCCGGTGAACCTGGAAAAGGCGCTGACCCTGTCCACGCCCTTGGGCGGGCACCTGGTCAGTGGCCATGTGGATGGCCTGGGGCGGATCACCGCCATCGACCCCGATGGTCGCTCCTGGCGCTATCATGTGCAGGTGCCCGACGAACTGGCCCGGTACATCGCACCCAAGGGGTCCGTGTGCATTGATGGCACCAGCCTGACCGTGAATGCGGTGGACGGTGCGTTGTTCACCGTCAATATCGTCCCTCATACCCAGCAGGAGACCATCATCCGGACCTATCGGGTGGGTAGCCGGGTGAATATCGAGGTGGATGTGATCGCCCGTTATCTGGAGCGTCTGTTGCTGGGTGACAAGGCCGCCCAGCCCGGCAACGGCCTCAGCGAGGCCTTTCTGGCCGAGCACGGCTTTCTGAAATAGGCGTGACGCTTGTGCATGATGTGATCTCGAACCAGGGGGGATGACCCATGATGGAGTGGCTGGATGATACCCTGCTGCAGGCGGGTAGTTGGGTACGCGGCTATGTGGGCCAGATTGCACTGGCCTTCGTGGCCACTGTGCTGGTGATCTACGGCAATGACATCAACCGCATGGTGAAGATGATCCTGCGGTCTTATCACCGTCTGATCCGCCTGGTGGGTTTCGTGCTCATGTGTGCCTTCGGCTATGGTGCCGTAACCGTCTTTCTCACCCCCATGCTGGCCGATGCCATGCTCATGGTGGATACCCGATGGATGGCCCCCGTGGTGGTGGGCGCCTTCCTGCTGCTGGGCTTTCTGGCCGAGCGCAAGCATCAGATGTGATCCGATCCCCGGATTTTGTTCCAAATCCCTGCCGGCGGTTGCCTATGTCATTCAATACCACAGAAGAAATCATCGAAGACCTGCGTCAGGGTCGAATGGTGATCATCGTCGATGACGAGGACCGGGAGAACGAAGGGGATCTGCTCATGATCGCCTCCCTGACCCGGCCCGAAGACATCAATTTCATGGCTCGCTTCGGGCGCGGTCTCATCTGTCTGACCCTGACCAGGGAACGGTGTCGTCAGCTCAAGCTGCCCCTGATGGTGGGGGATACCAACGATAAGCATGCCACCAACTTCACCGTCTCCATCGAGGCGGCGGAAGGGGTGACCACCGGGATCTCCGCCTATGACCGCGCCCACACGGTGCGTACCGCGGTGGCGCCCAACGCCCGTCCCGAGGATCTGGTCCAGCCGGGCCATATCTTCCCCCTCATGGCCCAGTCGGGTGGGGTGCTGGTGCGGGCCGGGCATACCGAGGCCGGTTGCGACTATGCCCGCCTGGCGGGGTTCGAGCCGGCGGCGGTGATCGTCGAGATTCTTAACGAGGACGGTTCCATGGCCCGACGCCCGGACCTGGAGCGCTTTGCCGCCGAGCATGGTCTGAAGATGGGCACCATCGAGGACCTGATCCGCTACCGCATCGAGAACGAGCGCAGCGTGGAGCGGGTGGCGGAAAGTCCGTTTCCCACCGAGTTCGGTGAGTTTCGTCTCATCGCCTATGAGGATACGGTGGACAAGGCCCTGCACTTCGCCCTGGTCAAAGGTGAGGTGGACGGCGATACACCCACCCTGGTGCGTGTCCACTTGGGCGGTGGTTTGTGCGATACCCTGGCCTACCGGGGACCCAACTGCGGCTGGCCCCTGCGGGCGGCACTGGCCCGCATCGAGGCGGAAGGGTCCGGTGTGGCGGTGGTTATCCACAAGCCGGAAAGCCCCCGGGAAATGGTCCGTCGCCTGCGGGAGATGGCCCTGCGCAGCCGCCAGCCCAGCCAGCCGGCACAAGACGACCAGGAGCCGGCCGAACTGCGTACCCATGGGATCGGCGCGCAGATCCTCAAGGACCTGGGTATCCGTAAGATGCGTCTGCTGTCCTCCCCCAAACGCTTCCATGGGCTCGGTGGTTTCGGGCTCGAAGTGGTCGAATACGTCAACGATTGATTCAAGAGTGCTGCCGTCATGAATTCAGCTATCCAGACCCATGAAGGGACCTTCACCCACCTGTCCGACGTGCGCGTCGGCCTGGTACTGTCCCGCTTCAACTCCTTCATTGTCGAGCGCCTGCTGGAAGGGGCCGAGGATGCCCTGCTGCGTCACGGCGTGCAGGCCCAGAACCTGACTGTGGCGCGGGTGCCCGGTGCCTATGAACTGCCCCTGGCGGTCAAGGTGATGGCCGCTTCCGGCAAGTACGACGCCATCATCGCCCTGGGCTGCGTGATCCGCGGTTCCACCCCCCATTTCGACTATGTGGCGGGCGAGGCCACCAAGGGCCTGGCCCAGATCCAGTTGGAGTACAGTCTGCCCATTTCCTTCGGCGTACTGACCACGGACACCATCGAACAGGCCATCGAGCGGGCCGGCACCAAGGCCGGCAACAAGGGCGCCGATGCCGCCCTGGGCGCCCTTGAGATGGTCAGCCTGATCAGGTCACTCAGAGCATGAGCCAGCCCCGTTCCATGGATCACCGCCGCCTGACCCACGCCCGGCGCCATGCCCGACGTCTGGTCATGCAGGCCCTGTACCAGTGGCAGCTGACCGGCTACCACCCCAAGGACATCCTGGCCCAGTTCAAGGAAGACCCGGAGATGGAAAAGGCGGACTGGGAATATTTCCGCATGATCCTGCTGGGGGTGACCGAGCAGGTGAAGGCCATCGACGCCCTGGTGGAGCCCCATCTGGACCGCCCGATGGAACAGGTGGATCCGGTGGAGCGGGCCATCCTGAGATTGTCCACCTATGAACTGCAACATTGCCCCGATGTGCCCTACAAGGTGGCCATCAGCGAGGCGGTGGCCCTGGCCAAGAAGTTCGGTGCGGAACAGGGCCATCGTTTCATCAACGGGGTCATCGACAAGGTGGCGGCCCAGGTGGCGATCCGCTAGTTTTCGCCTGTGAAGGAATTCGACCTGATCCGCCGCTATTTCACCCAGGCCCCCAGGCACACGGATGTGGTACTGGGGGTGGGGGATGATGCGGCCCTGCTGCGGGTGCCGCCGGGGCATGAGTTGGCGGTATCGGTGGACACCCTGATCCGTGGGGTCCATTTTCCCCCGCAGACGCCCCCGGCCGCCGTGGGTCACAAGGCCCTGGCGGTGAACCTGAGCGATTTGGCCGCCATGGGCGCCACACCCCGCTGGATCACCCTGGCCCTGACCCTGCCGGAGCAGGAGCCGGACTGGCTCGAGGGCTTTGCCCGGGGCCTGTTGAACCTGGCCGGGCAGCATGGGGTGGAACTGGTGGGCGGGGATACCACCCGGGGACCTTTGTCCATCACGGTCCAGATCATGGGCGTGGTACCGGCAGGCGCCGCCCTGCGCCGTCGGGGTGCCCGCCCGGGAGATCGCATCATGGTCACGGGCACACCGGGGGATGCGGCGCTGGCGCTGCAACGGCTCCTGGCCGGTCAACCCCTCGATCCCGATGACCCGCTGCGCCGGCGCCTGGATCGGCCCACACCCCGAATGGCGGCCGGGTTGGCCCTGCGCGGTCTGGCCACGGCCTGCATCGACATCTCCGATGGACTCTGCCAGGACCTGGGCCATGTCCTGGCGGCCTCCGGGGTGGGGGCAACCCTGCGCACATCCGATTTGCCCCTGTCCGCTGCCTTTCTGGCCCACATGCCCGCGGAGCGGGTTGACTGGTCATTGCCTCTGGCAGGGGGGGATGACTACGAGCTCCTGTTCACGGTTCCCCAGCCGCAGGTGGCGCTGGTACACGAGCGTCTGGCGGGAACGGGCTGTCCGGTGGCGGAGATCGGCGTGATTGAGGCCGAGCTGGGGCTGCGCGTGCTGGACTCGGTGGGTGACCGGCTGGCGTTGGATCGGGGCGGCTATGATCATTTTCAGACCGCGGAGTCCTCATGAGCCAATCAAAACCAGCCCCCATCCCCGCGCGCCGGATTCTCACCGATCCGGTGCATTTTCTGGCCTTTGGCTTTGGCAGCGGTCTGTCACCCAAGGCCCCTGGAACGGCGGGCACGGCGGCCGCCATCCCCCTGTACCTGCTGTTATCGGGCCTGCCCTTGTGGGGCTATCTGCTGGCCACCCTGGTCGTGATCGGCGTCGGTGTCTGGCTCTGCGGCGAGAGTTCCCGGCGTCTGGGGGTGCATGATCATCCCGGTATTGTCTGGGACGAGTTCGCCGGCTTTTTGGTCACCATGATCGCCGCGCCGGCGGGCTGGATCTGGGTGTTGGTGGGTTTCGTACTGTTCCGGATCTTCGATGTGCTCAAGCCTTGGCCCATCGGCTGGCTGGACCGGCGGGTGGAAGGCGGCACCGGCATCATGGTGGATGACCTGCTGGCGGGGGTCTATGCTCTGGTGGTGCTGCAACTACTGGCCTTCACCTTCGCTACTCCATGAAAACGCACCATCTTCCCCGGCTGATCTTGCTTTTGGTGCCCCTGGCTGCCCCCGCTGCCGCCTTGGACATCCATCTGATGGGGGTCTTTTCCGATCGCGCCGTGATGGCCCTGGACGGACAACGGCAGGTGCTGCGGTTGGGTGAGACGTCCGAGGAGGGTGTGCGCCTGATCAGCACCGACAGTCGCGGCGGGACCGTACTCATTGAGCTGGAGGGGCGTCAGCGCCAGATCGGCATCGGCGGCCGTGCCGGAGGGGAATTCCAGCCCCGGGCCATCAGTCAGGCGCGGATCTATCGCGGTAGTTCGGGGGGCTTCACCACGCCTGGGGCCGTCAACGGCCATGCCGTCACCTTCCTGGTGGACACCGGTGCCTCAGCCATTGCCCTGAGTGCCGTGGAAGCCCGTCGCCTGGGGCTCGACTACGCCCGCGGCGCTCAGGTTCGGGTGCAGACGGCCTCGGGTACTGAATGGGCGCACCGCATTCACCTGGACCGGGTACGGGTGGGCGGGATAGAGCAGCGCAACGTTCCGGCCTTCGTGCTGCCGGGGGATCAGCCCGGCATGGCCCTGCTGGGCATGAGTTTTCTGGACCATGTGGACATGCGTAACGAAGGGGGCGCGCTGTTGCTGGAACAGCGGTTCTGAATAACGGAAAAGACGAAGCAGTCCGTGAAGTACCGTCATCCCCGCGAAAGCGGGAATCCAGTTGCGGACTGTGCCTCTCCCCTGGACTCCCGCTTTCGCGGGAGTGACGGAAGGGGACATGGGGGTGACGGGACTTGTTCAGCGGTTCACCCATCGCTCATGCACCGCCAGCAGGGCGGGGATCACCACCAGGACCAGCACCGTAGCCACCGCCAGGCCAAAGACGATGGACACCGCCATGGGGATCAGGAACTGGGCCTGCACCGAACGCTCGAACAATAGCGGCACCAGTCCCGCGATGGTGGTGAACGAGGTCAATAGCACCGCCCGCAGGCGCTGGCAGGAGGCCTCCACGATGGCCACGTCCTGGGCCAGGCCTTCCGCCCGCAGGGACTGATAGAAACTCACCAGGATGATGGAGTTATTCACCACGATCCCAGTCAGCCCGAACAGCCCGAACAGGGACAGGATGGTCATTTCCATACCCAGGAGCCAGTGCCCGGCCAGGGCCCCCAGCAGGCCGAAGGGGATGATGGCCATGACCACCAACGGCCAGCCGTAGGACCCGAACACCCAGGCCAGGGTGAGATAGATCAGGGCCAGGGCGAAGATCAGGCCCATGCGCATGTCTGCCAGGGTCTCCGCCTGGTCCGCGGCCCGGCCTTCGAAAGACCACGCCACCCCATGGCGCTCGGCCAGTGCGGGCAGCACGTCGGCCGCGAGCTGTTCACGGACCCGACCGGCATTGTTCAACGCCCGGTCCACTTCGGCGGACACGGAAATGGCCAATCGGCCATCGGCCCGGCGCAGGGTCTCGAACCCCTGGCGCGGCTGGAACTCGGCCACCGTGTCCAGAGGGGCGATGCCGCCGCCGGGCAGGATCACCGCGAAACGCTCCAGGGTGACGCTGCGGTGACGCTCGTCATCCGGCAGGATCACGCGCACTTCCACCTCTTCCAGTCCCTCCTGAAAGATCTGCGCCAGCGCCCCGTCGAAGCCATGACGCAACTGGCCGCCGAGGGATTCCGTGGTCAGGCCCAGGGCCAGTCCTTCGGGCCGAAGCCGGTAGATGAGCTGTTCCCGGCCATAGGGCATGTTGTCTTCCACCGCGAAGACACCGGGAAAATCATTGAGTGTCTCCGCCAGTTCCAGCCCGGCCGCCTTGAGTCGTTCCGGGTCCGCCCCGGTCAGACGGATGTCCACGTCCCGCCCCGGCGGGCCGGCCTGGCGCTCCGTGATGCTGAACAGTTCGATCCCTGCGGGTTGCTGGATGCGTGACTGCCACTCGCGGATGAACCGGGCATTGCGCACGTCCCGCTGGTCCGGGGAGACCAGCTCCACCAGGATGGCGCCGAACTGGTCCCCCCGGGGAGCCTGTACCGGGCCGCCCCCATCGACCCCCTTGCCCAGGGAGACCACCACGTTGCGGATCAGGTCGCCGCCAAGCTCGGATTCAGTCTCGTAGAGGGTGGATTCCATGTGGGTCAGAAAGCGTTCCACCCGCTGCGGTGGGGTGCCGGCCACGAAGTGGGCGGCGGCCGTAACCACGGTACCCTCGGGGGCGGGGAAGAAAGTGAAGCCGATACGGCCGCCCACCAGCAGCCCCATGGCCAGGATCAGGACCGCCACCGCACCGGTCAGGGTAATCCCGGCATGACCCACTGACCGGGTGACCAGCCGCCGGAAGGGCCCTTCCCGGAAGGCATCGAAGCGCCGGTCGAAGCGGTCGCGGAAGGAGCCGGGGCGGGGTGGCTTGACCTTTTCCAGGCTATTCTTGAGATGGAAGGGCAGCACCAGAAAGCTGATCACCAGGGTGGCCAGGATGACGCAGATCACCACCAGGGGGATATCGAAGAGGATGTTGCCGATGATACCGCCGATGAGCATCAGCGGCAGGAAGGCAGCCACGGTGGTGAGGGAGGCAGAGATCACCGGGGCGATCATGCGCTGGGCGCCCCGCTGTGCCGCCTGGGCCGCACTCATGCCCCGTTGATACTGGGTGTAGGCATGTTCACTCACTACGATGGCATTGTCGACAATGATGCCCAGAGACATGATGAAGCCGAACAGGGACATCATGTTGATGCTGCCGCCCAGGGCCCAGAGGGCCAGGAAGGCGGCGGTGAAGGAGACGGGGATGCTCAGGGCCACCCGCAGGGCCAGGCGGCCGTTGAGGAACAGGAACAGGATCGCCAGTACCAGGATCAGCCCGCCGGCCCCGTTTTTCAGCAGCAGGCCGATGCGCTCCACGAGGGGTTCGTAGAACTGGTCATAGACATGGATCTGTACCCCCGGCGATAGCTCCCCCTGCACCTCGTCCAGCCAGTCCAGCAGGATGCGGGAGGCATCCAGGGCATCATCCCGTTCCGCCCGTTGCAGGGACATCTCCACCGCCGGTTCCCCCTGGTAGCGCACCAGCACCTGGTTGTCGCGGGGGCGGCGCTCGATATGCGCCACGTCCCCCAGCAGGATCAGGCCGCCTTCCCCATCGCTGCGCAGGGGGAGGCGGGCAAAGGTCATTTCGTCCCGACCCTGTTCCAGGCTGCGTAGTTGCCGGGCGCTGTCGTCCCGGCCCACCATGCCGGCGGGCAGGTCGCGGGAGAGTTCGGCGATCCGTCCTCCCACCTGGCCCAGGGTCATGCCCAGATCGAGCAACCGGGCGGTGGGGATCTGGATGGCCATTTCTTCTTCCGGGAGGCCGGAGAAGTCGATGCGGGCGATGCCCCGATCCAGCAGCTGACGTTCGAATTCCCGTACCAGGGGGCGCAGTTCACGCAGGTCGCTGGGGCCGCTGATGAGTACCCGGGCGATGGGCTCGTAGCGGATGATGCGATTGACGATGGGGGTCTCGGCGGTTTCCGGCAGATTGCGCTGCTGGGCCACCACATCCTTGACCTGGTCCGTGGCCAGGGTCATGTCGGTGCCGGCCTGGAATTCCAGGGTGATGGAGGACACCCCCAGGGCCGAGGTAGAGGTAAGGGTGCGCAGGCCGTCCACGGTGCGCAGTTCCTGTTCCAGAGGGATGGTGATGCCGGTCTCTACGTCCTCCGCGCCGGCGCCGGTCCAGACCACTTGTACGGTGACGAAATCCAGGGCAAAACTGGGGAAGAATTGGGTATTGAGCTTGATCAGTGCCCACGAACCGGACAGCAGCATCAGTGCCACCAGCAGGTTGGCCGCCACCGGATGCCGCAGGAAGAAGGGGATCACACCACGGGAACGGGCCATGGATCAGTCTGCCTCCCCGCTGACCCGTAGGCCGTCAATGGCATTGGGCAGTCGGGTGGTGATGATCCGGTCGCCCGCCCGCAAGGCCTCGCCGGATACCAGGATGCGTTCGCGGCCGTCCTCGTCCACCCATTCGCCCAGCCGTCTCACCGCAAGGCCCTGCATGCGTCCGTCTTCCAGCCGATAGACTCGATCCAGGCCATACAGGGCCTCGAAGGGCAGGGCCACCACCTGCTCCCGGGGTGGCAGGGAGAGGCGCAGGCTGACAAAGCGTCCCAGGGGGACGTCCCGGGTATCCGAGATGATCCGGAACAACCCTTCCACGCCGGCACTGCCGGCCCCGGTCTCACCCGCCAGTCGGCTCAGTTCAAGCGCCAGGGTCAGGCCATCCACCCGGGCTTGGGCAGTGGGTGGTAATTCCATTTCGAGGGCCTGGCGCACCGCCGGCAGATGGGCGGCGGGGATGGGGACGCGCACCTCCAGGGCCTGGGTATCGAACAGGGTTACCAGGGCATCGCCCACCCGTACCCGGTCACCAGGGGCGACATCAACCCGGGCGACGCGACCATCAAAGGGGGCGCGGATGTGACCGCGTTCCAGGTCCAGCCCGGCCTGGGCCAGCTGGGCCTCGGCGCGGCGGATGCGTGCCCGCTGCTGTTCCCGGCGGGCTTCGTAATCATCCAGGGCCAGCTGCCGATTGGCCACGGCCAGGGCTTGTTGCTCCCGATTGCGCTGGGCCTCTTCCAGGGTGGCGGGGGAACCCAGGTTGCGATTGAGCAGGTCCTGGGCCCGGTTCACGCCGCGTTCCGCCAACTCCAGCAGGGTGCGCTCCCGGGTCAAGGCCTCCCGATCACGGGCATGGCTGCGTTCCAGGACCTGCAGTTGTGCCCGCAGATCATCCAGATCCGCCTGCCTTTGCTGTACCAGCAGCACCAGTTCCCGGTCATCCAGGATCACCAGGGTGTCACCGGCTACGACCCGGCGACCTTCTTCCGCCGACACCTGGGCCACATCCGCCTCCACCGCGGCGCGCAGGCCGGCGACCCGTGGGGAACCCACATGACCATAGAGATCGACCTGGGGTGACAGGGACCGGGGCGTCACCTCTTCAGCCGTGACCCGCCACACCCGCTCCGCCACCTGTCGGGGCGGCTCGGTGGGACGGGTGATCAGCAGCAGGACGAATCCGCCGATGCCGATGGCCAGCAAAATCAGGGGCAGGAAGCGCTTGATGCGGGGAGGCAGGGTCATGGGCGGGCGAAGGCTGAGGTGAACAGGCATTGTAGCCGGGTTGAGGGGGTAATTCAGTGTTTGCTTATTTTTTGGTTTTCAGGTCAGACGTCACCGGATACGGGGAAAGAACACCGGCACCCCTTCCACCTCGCCGGTGACCAGGGCCTGTCCGTAGAGGCGTTCCAGGGCGTTGGGTACCAGCATCTCCCGGGTGGTTCCCCAGCAGGCCTCGCCGCCGGGGTACATGAGCAGCAGGTGATCGCAGTAGCGGGCGGCCAGGTTGACGTCATGCAGGGTGAGGACGGCGCTGCGTCCTTGGGCCACGGCACGGCGGACGATGTCCAGTACCGCCACCTGATGGTGCAGGTCCAGATGGTTGGTGGGCTCGTCCAGCAGGAAGATGCGCGGGTCCTGGGTGAGGGCGGTGGCAATGGCCAGGCGCTGGCGCTCGCCGCCGGAGAGGGTGGCGATGAGACGGGTTTCCATCCCGGCCAGATCCACCTGTCGCAGGGCCTTGAGGGCGGCCTGATGGTCCTGGGCCGACTCCATCTCCCAGGGGCGCAGGTAAGGGTGTCTGCCGATCAGGGCCGTTTCCAGCACCGTCGCCGGAAAGCCGTCCTGATGGTCCTGGAACACGATGCCCAGCAGCCGGGCGATGCGACGGCGGGGGAGGCGTTGAAGGGATCGCCCCTCCAGGTCGATGCCGCCATGTCGGGGCGGTCGCAGACCGGCCAGGGTATGCAGCAGGGTGCTCTTGCCGGCCCCGTTGGGGCCGAGGATGCCCCAGCACTGACCGGACCGGATCTGCAGGTTCAAGGGGGCGCCGTCGGTGCGACCGGGGATATCCACCACCAGGTCCATGAGGGTCAGCAGGGGCGCGGGGGCTGGCTGAAGAAGTCGGGAGTCGCTCATCTCAACGGCTGCGGTAGAGCAGGTACAGGAACACCGGGACGCCCAGCATGGCGGTGATCACGCCCACCGGCAACTGCTGCGGTGCGATCAGGGTGCGGGCCAGGGTGTCCGCCAGGGTGAGCAGGATGCCGCCGGCCAGGGCCGAGGCCGGCAGGATCAGGCGCTGGTCATTGCCCAGCACCAGGCGCAACATGTGCGGCACGATCAGGCCCACGAAACCCACGCTGCCCGCCATGGTGACCGCCGTCGCCGTAACCAGGGCCGCCACCCCGTAGAGGGTCCATTCCAGGGGGCGCACGGCAACACCCAGGGCCGCCGCCTGCAGTGGTCCCCGGGCCAGCACGTTGAGACTGCGCCCCAGGGGCAGGGCCGCCAGCACGACGATCACCAGCACGATCCAGGCCGGCCAGGGGCTGTGGGCATGGGACAGATCCCCCATCAGCCAGTAGAGCATCCCCGGCAGCTCGGTGGTGGGGCTGACCGCCAGCAGAAAACTGATGACGGCGCCCCAGCCTGCTGCCACCACCACCCCCGTCAGCAGCAGGCGGGTGGGGGTCCAGCTTCCGGTGCCGTGGGCCAGGCCAAAGACGATGAGGGTGGACAGCAGGGCGCCGGCAAAGGCCGCCCCCGATACCATGATCATGCCCAGACCCGCCAGCATGGACAGCAACGCCCCCACCGCCGCGCCGCCGGACAGCCCCAGCACATAGGGGTCAGCCAGAGGGTTGCGCAGCAGTACCTGCATCAGCGCCCCGGCCACCGCCAGCAGACCGCCGGTGGCAAAGGCCGCCAGGGCGCGGGGCAGGCGCAGTTCCAGGATCAGGGTTCGATGCAGAGATTCGCCGCCACCGGTGAGCACGGCCAGGGTCTCGGCCGGCGTCAGGGGGACGCTGCCCAGGGCCACGGCGATGCCCAGGGACAGGCAGGCGGCCCCCAGCAGGCTCAGCAGCACGAGGGCCAATCGGTTCACTCAGACGCCTCCGGACGTCGGGAACGGGCAGTCTCCAGGGCCTCGCAGACCAGTCGGGTGCCTTCCAGGATGCGCGGTGTGGCCCGCTGCAGCAGGGACGGGGGGATGAAGAATAGGTTATCCCGGGCGGTGGCGGTCAGGGCCGGCCAGCGGCGCCACTCGTCGATCCAGTGCGGGCTGTCCTCGCCCATGCCGCCTGCCAGGATCGCTTCCGGGTCGGCGGCCAGCACCACTTCCCGGTCCAGCCGGGGGACCATGGCCTCCAGGTCACCGAACAGATTGTGGCCGCCGCAGATCTCGATGGCGCGGGAGATCAGGTGCTGATCGTTGAGGGTCATGAGGGGGCGGTCCCAGATTTGGTAGAACACCGTGACCTTGGGTCGGCTGCCATATCGGTCCTGAAGCATCTGCAGGGCCTGGCGAAAATCCGCCGCCGTCTCCTGTCCCTGTCGTGCCCGTCCGGCCAGGGTGCCCAGACGTTCCAGGGCCAGGGCCAGTTGCTCGAAATCCTGGGGGTCATTGTAATAGAGGGGGAGACCCAGTTGGGCCAGGCGTTCCACCTGGGTCTGGACATTGCCGCTGCTCCAGGCCACCACCAGGTCCGGTTGCAGGGCCAGGATGGATTCCATGTCCAGCTGCTTGTAGCTGCCGATCCTGGGGATGTCGGCGGCGGCTTCGGGATAGTCGCTGAAACTCACCGTGCCGACGATCCGGTCACCGGCGCCCACGGCAAACAGCAGTTCGGTGATGTGGGGTGCCAGGCTGATGATGCGCTCGGCCGGTGCTGCGAGCGAGACCACCTGCTGCCGGTCGTCGATGACCTGGACCGACGTGGGGGCAACCGGGCCGGCCGTGCCCGTGGTCAGCCAGGCGTTGAGCCATAAAATGCAGGATATTATGAATACATGGTGCTTTTTTGAGCGCATCGTCGCCTTTCTTGCGGGTTGCTGATGGTGGGTGATCGCGTCTCGAAGGGACGCATCATAGCAGTTGCCGGGAATGAATCCTGCCGGAAAAAACCCTGCCGGCGGTAGCCAATGGTCATCCTGTTGCGTATCATCCTGCCTCGCTTCAGGTGCCGGACGGGTGACAATCGTCCGGTGAAACGGGAAGCCGGTGCGATCATGGTCAGCAGGCCATGGACAATGCCGGCGCTGCCCCCGCAACGGTAGGCGAGGTGGGGGATCCATGGTGTTTCCAGGATCCCCGGCAAGGCGATACACCACTGCGCGCAAGCGTGGGAAGGTGCCCTGACCAGGTCGTACAGTACATGACCCGCCCGCGAGCCCGGAGACCGGCCTGATGCGCTTACGCGGCATTGCGGAGGGCTTTGCGCGGCTCGATCTTTTCGGGTTCCCCGGCTGGGGAGAAGTGCCGTCCGTGGTTGCGCGCCGGGGCGGGCCTCCTGCAGCCTCAGCTCTCCTGCATGCCGTCCTGATTCAAGACCGCATGGCGCACGGGCGGTGCGCCGGAGAGACCCCTCATGCACAAGAAGTCCCTGCTGTCGGCCGCGATCCTGCTGGCCCTTCCCCATGCCCTGTCTGCCCAGGAAATGATCGCACGGCTCGATCCCATCCTGGTGACCCCCACCCGCACGGCCCAGACCGTGGATCAGACCCTGGCGTCCGTGACCGTGATCGAGCGTGAAGAGATCGAGCGGTTGCAGCCGAAGGAGTTTG
This sequence comes from Ectothiorhodospira lacustris, assembly GCF_022227845.1. Taxonomy (GTDB): domain Bacteria; phylum Pseudomonadota; class Gammaproteobacteria; order Ectothiorhodospirales; family Ectothiorhodospiraceae; genus Ectothiorhodospira; species Ectothiorhodospira lacustris. The sequence goes on from NZ_JAJNQN010000017.1 coordinate 25,722, forward strand.
CGGACTTGCTGCGGGCGCGGGCCGGGATTGGCCTGAGCCAGAATGGACCGTTCGGCAAGACCACCAGTTTATTCATGCGCGGAACTAACTCCAGCCATACGCTGTTGCTTATTGATGGTGTGCGCATGGGTTCCGCCACCCTGGGCAGTGCCTCCTGGCAGTTCCTGCCGCCTGCCGAGATCGAGCGGGTGGAGATCGTCCGCGGCCCCAGGACCAGCCTCTATGGTTCCGATGCCATCGGTGGGGTGGTGCAGATCTTTACCCGCGACGGCGATGGTCCCGCCCGGGTACGGGCGCACATGGGGGGCGGTTCCTTCAACACCCGCGAATACGGACTCGGGGTCTCCGGCAGCCACGATCGGACCCGCTACAGCCTGTCCGGCAGTCACTTCAGCACCGATGGCATCGATGTCCAGAAGGGTGTGGGAGACTCGGGCCGCGACGGTTTTCACAACAGCAGCCTTTCCGGCCGTCTGTCCCATCAGGTCTCCGAGGCACTAGAGCTGTTCGGTTCCCTGCATCATGCCCGCGGCGAGACCGATTATGATTTCGGCGGCCCGGCTCGGGACTGGATCGACTTCGTGCATCACGCCTCCCGACTGGGCGTGCGTGGTCAGCTGCATGAGCGCTGGTTCAGTGAGCTGAGCATCGGCCACAGCCGGGACGAGAATGAAACCTTCCAGAACGCCGTGCCCTCCTCACAGATCGATACGGTGCGATACCTGGTGGCCTGGCAGAACGACATCCTGCTGGGCAATCATCTGTTGACGGCGGGTCTGGACTACCAGGATGACCAGGTCAAGAGCGCAACGGACTATGATGAGACCCGCCGGGATAACTGGGGCGTGTATGCCCAACTGCAGCTGGATCTGGGGCGTCATGCACTGACCGGCAGCCTGCGGCAGGATGACAACGAGTCCTTTGGCAGGGAAACCACCGGGCAGCTGGCCTGGGGTTACCGGATCATGGAGGCCTGGCAGGTGCGTGCCAGTGGCGGCACGGCCTTCAAGGCCCCCACATTCAATGATCTATACTGGCCCGGCGGCGGCAATCCTGATCTGGCCCCCGAATCTTCCGAAACCTTTGAGCTGGGTCTGCGCCATGCCGCGGGTGGTTTTCATGCCGATCTGGCCGTGTTCCAGTCAGATATCGACGATCTGATCGAATGGGCGCCGGTACCCGGGAGTTTCCTGTGGCAACCGCAGAACGTGGAGAAGGCACGTATTCGGGGTGTGGAGCTGGAGACGGGGATAGATCATGATGGCTGGTCAGCCAGCTTGTCCATGACCTGGCTGGATCATGAGAATCGTCGAACCGGCAACGAGTTGCGGCGGCGCCCCAACCAGATCGCGCGTCTGGATCTGGACCGGCAGTGGCAGGATTGGTCCCTTGGGACCACCCTGATTGCCGAGGGTCGGCGCTACAATGATGACTCCAACAGCCAGCGCATTGCCGGCCATGAGCTGATGCACCTGCGTGCCGCCTACCGGGTGAGTCCGGCGTGGACGGTCCGGGCGACCCTGAACAACGTGTTTGACCGTGATTATGTCACCGCCCGTCAGGGGGTGATCGATTACGAACAGCCCGGTCGTGCCTTTTATCTCACCCTGAACTACCAGCAATAACAGGCCTGTCCTCTCGCAACGACCATGAACACTCGCCACTGCCCAGCCCTCCTGATCACGGCCCCGTCGTCCGGACAGGGCAAGACCACGGTCACCGCCGCCCTGGCCCGGTACCACCGCAACCAGGGGCGCCGGGTGCGGGTGTTCAAGGGCGGGCCGGATTTCCTCGATCCGATGATTCACCGGCAGGCGTCCGGTCATCCGGTCCACTCCATCGACATGTGGATGACCGGCGAGGCCGACGCCCGCCAGCGTCTTTTTGAGGCGGCGGGGGAGGCGGACCTGATCCTGGTGGAAGGGGTGATGGGTCTGTTTGACGGTCGTCCTTCCACGGCGGATATCGCCCGGACCCTGGGGATTCCCGTGCTGGCCTCCATCAGCGGTGCCGCCATGGCCCAGACCTTCGGGGCCATCGCCCACGGGTTGTCCACCTTCCGGCCCGACGTGCCGTTTGCCGGGGTCTTTGCCAATCGGGTGAGCGGCGAGGGCCACTATCGGATGCTGCTGGAAGACCTGCCGCCGGGGCTGGTGTCCCTGGGCTATCTGCCCAAGGCGCCGGACGCGGCCCTGCCCAGCCGACATCTAGGGCTGGTCCAGGCCGAGGAAATCCAGGATCTGGATCAGCGCCTGGAGGCTGCCGCTGGCCGTCTGGTGTGGACGGCGGGCGGATTGCCGCCCCCGGTGTCCTTCGCGCCGGTGGACCGGAACCCGCCCCCCAGGCTGCTGGCGGGACGGCGCATCGCGGTGGCCCGAGATGCGGCCTTTGCCTTTATCTATCCGGCCAATCTGGAGGTGCTTGCCCAGCTGGGCGCAGAGCTGTGCTTTTTCTCGCCGGTGGCGGGGGAAAGGTTGCCCGAGGCCGACGGGGTCTATCTGCCCGGGGGCTATCCGGAACTGCATCTGTCCGCGCTGGCGGCCAATGAGCGGTTGAAACAGGATCTGCTTTCCCATGCCAGCGCCGGGCGGCCGATCCTGGCCGAGTGCGGGGGCATGTTGTATCTGCTGGAGCGATTGTCGGATGTGGCGGGGCAGGGGGCGGACATGGCCGGTCTGCTGCCGGGGGAGGCGCGGATGCAGGGCCGGCTGGCCGGGCTTGGGCCTCAGGAAGTGGTGTTGCCGGAAGGCACGTTGCGGGGACATACCTTCCACCATTCCGCCATGACGGCGGGGATCGAGCCCCTGACCCACGCCCGCAGTCCCAACGGGCGCGCCACGGCGGAGCCGGTGTATCGCCTCGGTCCCATCACGGCCAGCTATGTCCATCTGTATTTTCCCTCCAACCCGGTGGCGATCGGTCACCTGCTGGGCGGACACCGGCCATGTTGACCCTGACAGTGCTGCTGTCCGCGCTGCTGCTGGACCGGCTCCTGGGCGAGCCCTCCCGCTGGCACCCCCTGGTGGGTTTCGGTGCCCTGGTGGATGTCGCCGAGCGCCGTTTTCATCGGGATGACCGGCGCCGGGGCGTCTGGCTGGTGGCGGTGCTGGTGACCCCGTTCGTGCTGCTGGCCCTGCTGGTGTCCCTGCCGCCCTGGGGCTGGGTGGCCGAACTGGTCCTGCTCTATCTGGCCATCGGCTGGCGCAGCCTCGGCGAACACGGACGGGGGATCGCGGATGCCCTGACCCAGGGGCGTCTGGAACAGGCCCGCGAGCGGGTCGCCTTTCTGGTCAGCCGGGATACCCGAACCCTGGACGCGCAGGACATCAGCAAGGCCACACTGGAATCCGTACTGGAAAACGGCAACGACGCCCTCTTTGCCCCGGTGTTCTGGTTTTTGGTGGCCGGGGCACCCGGGGTGGTGGCCTACCGGCTGGTGAACACCCTGGATGCCATGTGGGGGTATCGCAATGACCGCTATGGCCGCTTTGGCTGGGCGGCGGCCCGGCTGGACGATGTGATGAACTGGGTCCCGGCACGCCTGACCGCCCTGGCCTACGCCCTGGCGGGGCGCACCCGGGCCGGCCTTGACTGCTGGCGACGGCAGGGACGGGTCTGGAAAAGCCCCAATGCCGGTCCGGTGATGGCCACCGGTGCCGGGGCGCTGGGTATACGGTTGGGCGGGGCGGCGGTCTACCACGGCCGGCTGGAACCGCGTCCGGAACTGGGTGCGGGGCAGGCGGCCCGGCCCGAGGACATTCGGCGGGCACTGGATCTCATCCGGCGGGGGATGTGGATCTGGCTGGCGTGCCTCATGTTACTGATACTGACCGGCCATCTTCTCCCCATCACGGGCTTTTCGTAATGAATATGACCACTCCGGTGACACTGCCCCACGGCGGCCGCCTGCGTCAGGCGGCGCGGGAAGAGGGTATCCCGCTGAGCCGCTGGCTGGATCTGTCCACCGGCATCAATCCGGCGAGCTGGCCGGTGCCTGATCCGATTCCGGCGTCGGTCTGGTCTCGTCTACCGGAGGACGAAGATGGGCTGGAGCAGGCCGCCGCCGCCTATTACGGCACGGATGCCCTGTTGCCGGTGGCCGGCTCCCAGGCGGCAATCCAGGCCCTGCCGGGGCTGCTGCCGCCGGGGCGACGGGTAGGGATGCTGCATCCCAGCTATGCCGAGCATGCCCATGCCTGGCGTCTGACGGGACACCAGGTGATCCCGCTGGCCGTGGACGAGATCGAATCTCGTCTGGACGGCCTGGATGTGCTGCTGCTGGTCCATCCCAACAATCCTACCGGCGATACCTTTGAGCCGTCCCGGTTGCAGTCCTGGCTGGCCTCCCTGGCGGTCCGGGGCGGCTGGCTGGTGGTGGACGAAGCCTTCATGGACGCCGCCCCGGACCTGAGTCTGGCCCCGCTCTGCCCCCGGCCCGGCCTGGTGGTCCTGCGTTCCCTGGGCAAGTTCTTCGGTCTGGCCGGGGCACGGGTGGGGTTCGTCCTGGCGGAAGCGCCGCTGCTGGCCCGCCTGTCCGCTCGCCTGGGCCCTTGGTGTCTGAGCGGTCCCTCGCGCTGGGTGGCTACCCGGGCGTTGGAAGACCGGGACTGGCAGCGTCGGACCCGGACCTTGCTGTTCGTCTCCGAACTGCGTCTGCAGGCCTGTCTGAGCAAGCACGGGCTGGTGCCTGACGGCGGGACCGGACTGTTCCAGTGGGTGCGTACCCCCCACGCCCGGCAGATCCATCAAGGGTTGCGCCGGGAAGCCATCCTCACACGGTTGTTTACCGATCCCATGAGCCTGCGCTTTGGCCTGCCGGCCGATGAGGCCCAATGGCAGCGCCTGGAGGATGCACTGGCCCGACTGCGGGGAGACAATGACACGTGATCCGGGGCACCCTGATGATCCAGGGCACCACCTCGGATGCCGGTAAGAGCACTCTGGTGACGGCCTTGGGCCGCTCTCTGGCCCGGCGCGGTATTTCCGTGGCACCCTTCAAGCCCCAGAACATGGCCCTGAACAGTGCGGTGACGCCGGAGGGGGGTGAGATCGGCCGTGCCCAGGCCGTGCAGGCGGCCGCCTGCGGTCTGGCGCCGCATACGGACATGAATCCGGTATTGCTCAAGCCCTGTTCGGACCAGGGGGCCCAGGTCATCCTCAACGGCAAGGCCCTGTCCCTGATCGATGCCGGGGCCTATCAGTCCCTCAAGGGGACATTGATGGCATCGGTGCTGGCAGCTCATGAGCGTCTGGCCCGACAGTATCCGGTGGTGCTGGTGGAGGGGGCCGGTTCGCCCGCCGAGATCAATCTGCGGGCCGGGGATATCGCCAACATGGGGTTTGCCGAAGCGGTGGACTGCCCGGTGATCCTGGTGGCGGATATCGACCGAGGCGGGGTATTCGCCCACTTGGTGGGGACCCTGGCGCTATTGTCCGACAGCGAGCGGTCGCGGGTCATGGGTTTTGTGATCAATCGTTTCCGGGGCGATCTGTCTCTGCTGGTGCCGGGGCTGGAATGGCTGGAAAGAGAAACCGGCAAGCCGGTGCTGGGGGTGTTGCCCTATCTGCAGGGACTGTATCTGGAGGCGGAGGATGCCCTGCCCGATCCGCCTTCCCATGCCGACGTGGAAGGCCCGTTGCGGGTGGTGGTGCCGGTCCTGCCGCGGATCAGCAATCACACGGATCTGGACCCGTTGCGACTGCATCCCCGGGTCAACCTGCAATGGGTGCGGCCGGGCCAGCCCTGGCCCGGTGCCGACCTGGTCATCCTGCCTGGTTCCAAGGCGGTGCGCGCGGATCTGGCCTGGTTGCGGGAGCAGGGCTGGGAGGCGGGTATCCGGCGCCATCTGCGCTATGGGGGCAAACTGATCGGGATCTGTGGCGGTTTCCAGATGCTGGGGCGGGCGATTCATGACCCGTCGGGTCTGGAAGGTCCGGCCGGCAGCAGTGTCGGGCTGGATCTGTTGGACCTGGAAACGACCCTGGCCTCGAAGAAACAGCTTCGCCGGGTACGGGGTACCGTGTTCGATGGCGCGGCGGTGGCCGGGTATGAAATCCACGCCGGCGTGACTACCGGCACCTGTCTGGACCGTCCCGCACTGCGCCTGATGTCGGGGCCGGAGGGGGCGTTGTCCGCAGATGGTCGGATCCTGGGCACTTATGTGCATGGTCTGTTTGATCTGGGCAGCGCCGCGGCCGGGCTGCTGCAATGGGCCGGTCTGGATACCCCTGTGGGACAGGACCTGGCGTTGGCTCGGGAGGCGGGTTTCGAGGCCCTGGCAGATGCGGTGGAAACCCACCTGGACATGGGGCGGATCGAGGCACTGCTCGGACTGCGATGATGATAATCCCCTCTCCCCAGGGGGAGGATGAAAGGTACGAATGGCAGAGGTTTGACCCATGAAAGAACTGATCCTGGGCGGTGTCCGGTCCGGCAAGAGCGCCCTGGCCGAGCGTTTGGCTTTGGCAAGCAGTCTGCCGGTGACCTATGTGGCCACCGCCCGTCCCGGTGAAGACGAGGAAATGCAGCAGCGTATCCGACACCATCGGGAGCGACGTCCGCCGGACTGGGCACTGGTGGAGGCCGGGCCCGACCTGGCGGCGATTCTGGCCCGCCACGCCCGTCCCGGGCATTGCCTGCTGGTGGACTGTCTTACCCTTTGGCTGACTCATCTCTTATGGGATGAGGACGAACAGACCTGTGCCCGGGAACAGGAGGACTTTGTGGCGGTCCTGCCTCGTCTTCCCGGCCGCGTCATCATGGTCAGCAATGAAACCAGCATGGGCATCGTGCCCCTGGGAGAACTGACCCGTCGTTTCTGCGATGATGCCGGGCGCCTGCATCAGGCAGTCGCCGCCCGTGCGGATCGCGTCATTCTCACCGTGGCCGGCTTGCCACATCTATTGAAAGGAGAATCCCTTTGAACCACGAAACCCCCTGGTTGCAGGTCCCCGCCGCGGAGATCAACGAAACCGCTCGCCGCGAGGCTGAACACCGACAGACCCAGCTCACCAAGCCCCTGGGTTCCCTGGGGCGCCTGGAAACCCTGGCTACCCGGCTGGCGGGCATGCAGAGTACCGACAAGCCGCGGGTGGACCAGGTCCATGTGGGGATTTTTGCCGGTGATCATGGTGTGGCAGCGGAAGGCATCTCCCGTTTTCCTCAGTCCGTCACCGCCGAAATGGTCAGGAACTTTGCCCGCGGTGGGGCCGGGATTAGCGTCCTGGCACGCTCCATCGGTGCGAAACTGGAAGTAATCAACCTGGGCACGGTGGTGGAACTGGAGCCCATGTCCGATGTGCTGGACGTGCGTCTTGGGCCGGGTACCGCCAATTTCGTCGAGGGGCCTGCCATGGATGCCCACCAACTGGCGAAGGCGATGAATGCCGGTCGCCACAGCGCCGAACGGGCGCGCCTGGCCGGTGCTCAGCTCTACCTGGCCGGGGAAATGGGCATCGGCAACACCACGGCGGCCGCAGCCGTGGCCTGTGGCCTGCTGGGCCGTGACCCGGATGTGTTGGCGGGGCCTGGGACCGGGCTCAACCAGGACGGTGTCCGGCACAAGATCGAGGTGTTGCGTCGTGCCCTGAATCTGCACGGCGGGGAGAATCTGTCGGATCCGGTGGAATGCCTGCGCCGGGTCGGGGGCTTCGAGATCGCCGCCATGAGCGGTGCTTACCTGGCCTGCGCGCAGATGGGCATGCCCATCCTGGTGGATGGGTTCATCAGCTCCGCCGCGGCCCTTGCCACGGTACGCATCTGCCCCGGGGCCAGGGACTGGATGCTGTTTGCCCATACCTCCGCCGAGCCAGGCCACCGCCTGATCCTGGAGGCGCTGGCTGCGGATCCGATCCTGGATCTGGGCATGCGCCTGGGCGAGGCCAGTGGTGCGGCCACCGCGGTGCCTCTGCTGCGTCTGGCCTGTGATATCCACTGCCACATGGCCACCTTCGCCGAGGCGCAAGTGACGGAGGCGCACTGAAGGTGTCATTGCCATCCGTGCATATCGATCTCATGCGCCACGGCCAGACCACGGGGGGCTTTGCCTTCCGTGGCAGTCTGGATGATGACCTTACTCCAGAGGGGCGCGCCCACATGCAGGCGGGGTTTGACCGCCATGGTCCCTGGGACCATATCATCGCCTCGCCCCTGCGGCGCTGTGCGATCCCGGCCCGGGATTGGGCCGAGGGCGGTTCTGTCCCCCTAAGCCTGGACCCGGAGTTGCGGGAGATGCATTTCGGCGCCTGGGAAGGGCGCACGGCGGCGGAACTGATGGAGACGGACCCGGATGCCCTGGGCCGTTTCTGGGCGGATCCGCTCAACCATATCCCCCCGGGGGCCGAACCGTTGGTCGATTTCCGGGATCGGGTGCTGGCGGCCTGGCACCGGGTGTGTACAAATCCGATGGGAGAGCGGGTGTTGCTGGTGACCCATGGTGGGGTGATCCGTCTGATCCTGCTTCATGTGCAGCAGCGCCCCCTGTCGGATCTGCTGCGCCTGGAGGTGCCCCACGCCTGTCTCTATCGCATCACGCCAGCCGGCGGGGCGGGGCGGTTCAGCCGGGTCAGTGCCCTGGGTAACAACCACGGATCATCAACGGCCCAAGAGGCGAGGGCATGAAACCTTTCCTGGTAGCGCTGCGTTTTCTGACCCGCTTTCCCGTAAGCTGGAACTCGCCCACCGACGAAGAAGTGGGGCGTTCCATGCTGCACTATCCCACGGTGGGCCTGCTCATGGGGTTGGCCCTAGCCGCGCTGGCCTGGGTGCTGGGGGAGGGCGTTCTGGCGGCGGCGCTGATCGTCACGGCCTGGGTCCTGCTGACCGGGCTTTTGCACATGGACGGTCTGGCGGATACCGCGGATGCCTGGATCGGTGGCCTGGGGGACCGGGAACGGACCCTGGAGATCATGAAGGACCCCCGTTGCGGCCCCGCCGGCGTCACGGCCCTGGTCCTGTTGGTGCTGGTGAAATTCGCCGCCGTGTTCGAGTTGTTGGCACTGCCGGGTGGCTGGATGGCCCTGATCCTGGCGCCCCTGCTGGGACGCGCCGCGATTTTGCCCCTGTTCCTGATGACCGAGTATGTCCGTTCCGCCGGCATGGCCACCCTGTTGGCCCGGCATCTGCCGCGACGGGGGGCATGGCTGGTCACGGCGTTGGTGGCGCTGGCCGTCGTCATCCTGGGTGGCATGGCCGGACTCTGGGCCCTGGCGGGCGCGGCCCTGGTCTTCCTGCTCGGGCGGGTCTGGATGGTACACCGTCTTGGCGGCACCACCGGTGATACGGCCGGCGGTCTGATCGAGCTGGTCGAAGTCGGGGTGCTGCTTGCCGTGGTGTTGGCCTTGCACTGATCCATGCCCCGGCAGCCGTCGGCGGGTGAACCCCTGCAAGTCCTCTGCTACTCTATGCCGCTTCCAATCCACGTAAGCCTGAGTGACTCCATGAAAGTTCGCACCCGATTCGCTCCCAGTCCGACCGGTTACCTCCATATCGGCGGTGCCCGCACGGCGCTGTTCTCCTGGCTGTATGCCCGCAAGCACGGCGGCGACTTCGTCCTGCGCATCGAGGATACGGATCTGGCGCGCTCCAACGCCGAATCGGTGAATGCGATTCTGGAGGGGATGAACTGGCTGGGCCTGGAATATGACGAAGGCCCGTTCTACCAGACCCAGCGTTTTGACCGCTACAAGGAAGTGATCCAGCAGCTGCTGGATACCGGCCATGCCTATTACTGCTACTGCACCAAGGAAGAACTGGATGTGATGCGCGATCAGCAGATGGCCATCAAGGCCAAGCCGCGGTATGACGGTCGCTGTCGCCTGCGCACCGAACCCCGGGAGGGTGTCAGTCCGGTCATCCGCTTCCGCAACCCCACCGAGGGCATCACCGTGGTGGACGACATGGTGCGTGGTCGCGTCACCTTCCAGAACACCGAGCTGGACGATCTGATCATCGCCCGTTCCGACGGCACCCCCACCTACAACCTCACCGTGGTGGTGGACGACTGGGACATGCAGATTACCCACGTGATCCGCGGTGACGATCACCTGAACAACACCCCGCGGCAGATCAACATCCTCAAGGCCCTGGGCGTGGAACCGCCCCGCTATGCCCATCTGCCCATGATTCTCGGCCCTGACGGCACCAAGCTGTCTAAGCGCCATGGTGCGGTGAGCGTGATGCAGTACCGGGATGACGGCTATCTGCCCCAGGCGCTGCTCAACTACCTGGTGCGACTGGGGTGGTCCCATGGTGATCAGGAAATTTTCAGTCTGGACGAGCTGATCGAGCTGTTCGACATTGCCGACGTGAATCACTCTGCCTCGGCCATCAATCCGGAAAAACTCCTCTGGCTGAATCAGCACTACATCAAGACCCAGACCCCCGACTACGTGGCCCGGCAGCTGTCCTGGCACATGGGGCAGCGTGACGTGGACCCTTCAACGCCGCCGCCCCTGCGTGACGTGGTGGAAGTCCTGCGTGATCGCGCCAAGACTCTGGTGGAGATGGCCGATCAGAGCGTGTACTTCTTCAAAGACTTCGATGTATACGATGAAAAAGCAGCGCAGAAGAACCTGACCCCCGATGCCCTGCCGGTACTTCAGGCCCTGCACGCCGCGCTGGGCGCCCTGGGAGAGTGGACCCCCGAACAGGTCCACGAATCCGTAACTGGTGTTTCAGAAAGGCTACAGGTAAAATTGGGCAAGGTTGCCCAGCCGCTTCGCGTGGCTGTCACCGGCGGGTCCGTATCGCCGTCCATTGATCAGACCTTAACGCTGATCGGGCGTGAGCGGACCCTGTCGAGGATTCAGCAAGCTGCGGAATGGATAGCGTCGAAAAAAGTTTAAAAAAACTGTTGACGGCATCCTGAAGGATCCGTATAGTACGCAGCTTCTGAAGGGCATGACCGAAACGGCAGCATCGAAACGGTCATAAAGCTTTCGGGGCCATAGCTCAGCTGGGAGAGCGCTTGCATGGCATGCAAGAGGTCGGCGGTTCGATCCCGCCTGGCTCCACCAAGTCTCCGCCGCCGGCGGGGTAGTGATACGGCATGCATCGAATAGGTAGATACTCGGTGGTTGTCGGTGCGCTGCTAACGCTGGTGGGCATGATCGTCGGTTTCGGTTCGATGTTTAGCGGGGCCGACGAGCTTGCAAAGTACTTTCTGTCTCTGGTGCCCTTGGGCGTATTGACGGTTTTCACCGGTTTGGTCACGGTGGTGCTGACTGAGCAGAAACAGGAAGGGTAGCAGTAAAGAGTTTAGATGTAAGGCAGTCAGTGTGAAATAAAAGTTTCTTATTTTCATCTGTTCTGCTATAATTTTTTTTCCTAGTCCCCATCGTCTAGAGGCCTAGGACACCGCCCTTTCACGGCGGCGACCGGGGTTCGAATCCCCGTGGGGACGCCAAATTCTGGCACTATCCTGATGCTTTAAAGCGCCGGGATGTTGTAAAAGGTAAAAAGCAAAAAGGCCCCTTTAAGGGGCCTTTTTCGCGTCTGCACCTCGTAAAATCTTTCCGGCCTCGGGATTCTTTCATGGCCGAACTGTGATCAGCCCGGTTTCTGCTACATTATTGTGGGATAGGCAATACGTTTTCCCGCACGGTCGCGAAGCTTGAGGAACATGGCATGTCCCCGCCCACAGATAGGCTTACGCCCCGGAAGGCAGGAGAATCAGCCGTATCTGCGGTCGCGGGCGAGGGGGGGTGGCTCGAATCCTCCATTGCCGAACTGCAGGTGGATGGCCGTGGGGGTATTCTCCGGGGTAACGCGTCAGCCCTGACCCTGTTATGGGGAGAGAATGGGTCTGCTTGCCGGATGCCCTTGCCCCAACTGAAGGATTTCCAGTTGTCTCCTCCCGAAGGGGGCGCCCCGCTGGAAGCGCTCATGGAGCGGGCTGAACGCGATGGCAGTGTGCTTGGGGAGGATCTGCTGTTCAGGAGCCGGCAGGGCCGTTTGTTCCACGCGGATGTGCATGTAGCCCGTGATCCCCGCAAAACCACTGAGGCGTCGGCAGGCTTCACCGTCACTCTGGCGGAACGCCCTGAGGCCCGGGTGCCCGAGTTGGTCGGTAGTCCGTTACTGGATTGCTTTTACAGCCTTCACTTTCTTGCCCTCGCCACGCTGTCCCCGGATGAATGCCAATGGACCGGTGTGAATGATCGGCTGCTTGAAATACTGGGATATTCTCGGGAGCAGCTATTGGGGATGACCTGGCAAGCGGTCTCCCCGAACAAGGATCATGATAATGATCAGCAGCATTTTTCCCTTTTGGCGACAGGGGATTGCGAGCGATTTTCCTGTGACAAGGCGTTCATTCGTGCCGATGGCGAGGTCGTCCGGGCATCCGTGAGCGTGCGTGCCGTGCGTCGTGATGATGGCAGGCCTTGGGCCTATTTCGTCGTTCTCCGGGATATCGGTCAGGATGGCGCTGATCTGTACGCGCAGAAGCGGCTGCAGCATCTGCAGGACATGACGATTCGGGTGAATCAGGCCATTGTTCGTAGTCATGACTGCAAGACACTCGTTAACACCTTCTGCAGCATCCTGGTGCAGCAGGGCATGTTCAGTGCCGCCTGGATAGGGGTTTGGGAGGGCGGGGATAACAGGAAATTACGTCTGTTTGCCCTCTGCGGTGATGACGTGGGGGATATCGAGCCTCACAAATGTTCGGCTGAATGGCTGCGCAAGGGTGAGGACAGTGGACGGGACAATGTGCCGTACATGGTGGTTAATGAGCTTTCACCGGAGGAAGGGGAGGCTCATGGCGCGGCAGAGGCATTTGCGGCGGGGATGCGCTCACTGGCCGGGTTTGCCATTACTTCCGGAGACACGGTCACCGGGACGTTGAATCTTTTCAGTACGGAGAGCCATGCCTTCACCGCCAAGACGGTTTTCTTACTGCGGGAGATGGTTCACGACCTCTCCGTAGCGATGGAGCGTTTGCAGGCCATGGCGGTACTCAAGGCTGCCAACAGGGTGGTGGAGTCCAGCGCGGTGATACTCTGCCGCTGGCTGGCGGAGCCCGGGTGGCCGGTGGACTACATCTCTGCCAATGTGTCGCGCTGGGGTTATTCAGCGGCCGAGATGATGTCGGGTGAGAAACTGTTCATCCAACTGGTCCACCCTGATGATCGTGAGCGCCTGATCGCCGAGATGGGGCGACATATACGCCGCAAACACAAACAGTTTCGCCAACAGTATCGAATTGTCACCGGCACCGGCAAGACCCTCTGGATCGAGGATCACAGCAGTATCGAATATGATCCTCGCGGCAATATGGTGCGCTTCGAGGGCGCGCTGACGGATATTACGGACCGCAAACGACACGAGCAGCGCGAGGCGGGCAGGAACCGGGTGCTCTCCCTGCTGGCAGGCGGCGCCGAGCTATCGGTGATACTGGATTCCCTGGCGAGGAGCGTGGAACTTGAGGATCCCGAGGTCCTGTGCGACATCACCCTGGTGGATGAAGGGCGGCACAGGCTGGTGCCGGGCGCGGCACCAAGCCTTGACGCGGATTTCCAGCAGGCGGTTTCAGAACAATCCGGGAAGGATATTTTGGGGCCGGGGGCTCTCTTGATAAACAAGCGGCAGGTCATCATATCGGCCGACATCCAGTCCGACCCCCGTTGGGCCGATTACAGGGACCTGGCCTTGGCGCGGGGGTTGGCTTCCTGCTGGTCGGTCCCTGTCCTGTCATCGCAAGGGGATGTGCTGGGCAGCTTCAATCTGTTTCACCGCCGAATCCATACCCCCTCTGAAAGTGAAATCCGCTCAATGCGCGAATTTGCAAACCTTGCCGCTATTGCCATTGAGCGTACCCAAAATCTGCAAACTTTGGAGGAGAGTGCGGAGCGCTGGCATTTTGCTCTGGAGGCGGCCGGCGATGCTGTTTTTGACTGGAACGTGCAGGCCGATACCCTGATTCAGTCCCGTCGCTGTGGTGAGATGCTGGGGTATGCAGACCATGAATTTGCCTGTTCCCGGGCAAAGGACTGGTTCCGGCGTGTGCATCCGGATGATCTGCACCATGCGCGGGAACTTCTGGATCGACATCTGGAAGGCAACTCACCTCATTACGAGACCGAGCACCGTGTGCGCGGCAAGGACGGTGGCTGGCGGTGGATTCTGGCCCGTGGCCTGGTGGTGCGACGTGATTCGAAGGGTAGCCCTCTGCGCATGGTCGGGACCATTTCCGATATTACGGATCGCAAGCGAATGGAGCAGGAACTCAGGGAGATGGCGACCACTGATCATCTCACCGGGCTTTCCAATCGGCGTCATTTTCTCGATCGTATGCAGGATGAAATCCTGCGTATGGACCGTAATCCTGATCACCAGGCCGCGGTGATGATGCTGGACCTGGATCATTTCAAGCATGTGAACGATACCCATGGCCATTCTACCGGCGATACGGTTCTCCGGCATTTCGCGTCACTGGTTCGATATTGTCTGCGTAAAAGTGACTTTGCGGGTCGTATGGGGGGAGAAGAGTTTGCCGTGCTGCTGCCGGATACCGATCTCCAGGACGCCATCGCTCTGGCGGAGCGACTCAGGAAACGCATTGCCCGGATCCCTGTTCGCACTGAGGATCTGGAAATTTCCATCACGGTGAGTATCGGCATTACCTGCCTGTCATCGCGGGATATCCTGCCGGATCATGCCCTGCAACGGGCGGATGAGGCCCTGTATCGGGCCAAGACCAGCGGCCGTAATCGGATTGACGTAGCGAAGGTTGCCCCCGCTTCAGGCACTCCCTGAGGCGAGGGGGCGAAAAATACGAGATTTCGGGCTAGAATGCCCCGTCCTCTAATCTAGGGATGTTCAGAGTTCATCAGCGTGAATAGCAAACCCAATATCGTCCTGTCTTCACAGGATTTCGACAGGCTGGACAGCCTGCTGGCGTCGATTTCAGAAAACGCCTTCCCCGGTAAGGCCGCCTTGCAGGCCGAGCTGGACCGTGCCGAGGTGGTCGATCCGGGACAGATCCCGCCGACGGTGGTGACCATGAACTCCACCGTGCGCTTTGTCATGGACGGTACCGGCGAGACCTTCTGCATGACGTTGGTCTACCCCAAGGACAGCACCGGGCAGCCGGACAGGGTGTCCATCCTTGCCCCCGTGGGCAGTGCATTGCTGGGTTTGTCCGTGGGAGACCAGATCGAGTGGCCCAGGCCCGGTGGCGGGGTCATCAAGGTCCGTATCGATGAAATCCTTTATCAGCCTGAAAGTGCAGGGGATTTTCATCGCTGAAGCGCTGATTTTCTAGTCCCGTGCCCCGGTCGCTCCTGGCGACCGGGAGCGGTCCTTTTCAAACACCAATTGCACACCGTGCTCTGTCCCCTGGTCGGGTTCGCTGTGCTGGAGAAATGAAATATGGCGGCAGGTCTCGACGAAAAGCTGGAACCCATTTATCAGGAAGTCTTGCGTAGAAACCCGGGGGAAACGGAGTTCCATCAGGCAGTTCGCGAAGTGCTGGAATCCCTGGGGCCGGTCCTGGTCAAGTATCCGGAATTTGCCGATCGCAAGATCATCCAGCTGATCTGTGAGCCGGAGCGGCAGATCATCTTCCGGGTGCCGTGGCAGGATGACAAGGGTGTCACCCAGATCAACCGCGGTTTCCGCGTTCAGTTCAACAGCGCCCTGGGTCCCTACAAGGGTGGCATTCGTTTCCACCCTTCCGTCTACCTGGGCATCATCAAGTTCCTGGGCTTTGAGCAGATCTTCAAGAACGCCCTCACCGGTATGCCCATCGGCGGCGGCAAGGGCGGCAGCGACTTCGATCCCAAGGGTCGTTCCGACGGTGAGATCATGCGCTTCTGCCAGAGCATGATGACCGAACTGTACCGTCATTTGGGCGAATACACCGATGTACCGGCTGGTGACATCGGTGTGGGGCAGCGCGAGATCGGGTATCTGTTCGGTCAGTACAAGCGCATCACCAACCGCTATGAGTCCGGCGTGTTCACCGGCAAGGGCCTGAACTGGGGCGGTAGTCGCGCCCGCAAGGAAGCCACCGGCTACGGCACCGTCTTCTTTACCGAAGAGATGCTCAAGGTGCGTTCCGATTCCTTTGACGGCAAGACCTGCGTGGTCTCCGGTTCCGGCAACGTGGCCATCTACGCCATGGAGAAGGCCATGTCTCTGGGGGCCAAGGTCATCGCCTGTTCCGACTCCAACGGCGTGATCGTGGACAAGGACGGCATCGATCTGGATCTGGTCAAGCAGATCAAGGAAGTGGAGCGTCGCCGCATCAGTGCCTACGCGGAAGAGAAGAAGAGTGCCAAGTACCTGGAAGACGGCAATATCTGGACTGTGCCCTGTCAGGTGGCACTGCCCTGCGCCACCCAGAACGAGCTCAACGGCACCGATGCCAAGACCCTGATCAAGAACGGTGTCATCGCCGTGGCGGAAGGTGCCAACATGCCTTCCACGCCAGAGGCCATCCGCTTCTTCACCGAAGCCGGCATTGCCTTCGGTCCCGGCAAGGCCGCCAATGCAGGGGGTGTGGCCACCAGCGCCCTGGAAATGCAGCAGAACGCCAGCCGTGACTCCTGGACCTTCGAGCATACCGAAGAGCGTCTGCGTGAAATCATGGTGGATATCCACCGTAACTGCCATCAGACGTCCGAAGAATTCGGCGCGCCCGGCAATTACGTGGTGGGTGCCAACATCGCCGGCTTCGTGAAGGTGGCCGGTGCCATGGTGGCCATGGGCGTGATCTGATTTCCCGACCCTGTCCGTTGTTGCACAAGACCGACCCGCGCCATGAACAGCGCGGGTCGGTTTTTTTTTACTTTCAAGAAGCTCAGGGGATGCCGTTGCGTCTGAGGACACAGCAAAGAACCTGCTGGCTGACCACATCCGCCATCAGTCTGAGATCCAGCCCCCGCACATCATGAATCGTGACGGCTGCCAGCACCGAATCGTCCAATCCTTCCACCAGATTGGGAGCGATGGTTTCCTGTGAAAGGCTATCGAGCCACTCCGGTCTATAGTCTGTATCCTTTTCCCGGGGCATCAGCGCCACATAGGCAATCCGTGATTCCACCAGATCCTGAAAGAAGTGGGAGCCATAGGAAAGATCCGGTATCACTCCTCCACCCAGTTCGGCGACTTCCACCAGCACCGCCATGCGACTGATGTCGGCAAAACGGATCGGCACACCCAGTTCCGGGGTGCTGGTGCCCCAGCGGCCGGGGCCGATCAGCAGGGTAGGCTGATCATCCCGGTCCGACATGCGCCGGTTGATCTGTCCCACCAGGCGGGCCACGGTATATTTCCGGCGGGTGTCCAGGGCACTGTAGCGCCCTCCGTCCACGCGGATGATGCGCGCTATGGGCTGATCCAGGCTGCCGCCCATGAAATGCCCCTGGTTGCGGAACAGGATCGAAGCGTCATCGGGGGCAGAGGGGAGCCGGATTTGCCGGTTCCCTCCCTGGGTCTGCAGGGGGCGGCACTGAACCAGATTGAACGACGGGGTGCCGTCCTCGCCCAGGTGGACGGTGAACTCCACGTCCACCGGATGGGCGTATATGGACTCCAGTGTCTGCAACAGCCCCTGCATCATGGGTACGAAAGGCGTCCTGTGCAGGAGTGGCGCAAAGGTCAGTCGCCACACCGGCGGCCCACCCAGGACCCTGGAACGCTCGCTGGCCTCCCGATCCGGCTCTGCGCACCACTGCAGTACATGATCCATGTCCGCGTTGACCAGATCCCGCAGGGGGTGGCTGACCAGTTCGTTGTCCAGTACATCCAGGGTGTCCACCTTGTGCTGGAAAAAACGGCCGTCGTCCGCATGGGCAAAGGGGCGTTTGAGAGGGTGATCCAGGGCGATGATGCAGGCGTGATCGCCGTCGTTGCGGTCCACAGCCCGCGTGCCCAGTCCCATGACCAGGCGTACCATGCCCGCGGCCGGGTCCATGTCCCGATCCCAGACGAAGATATTGCGGGAGACCCCCACGCCGGCGGCATCCGGCAGGTAGTGGCGGCCATGATAGCGGCCATTCACCCGCTGCAGCAGCAGGGCCATGGGTTCTTCCAGGTCCGCCAGTCCCCGCTGGCTGCGGTAGACGAGGGCATCCTCGCTCATGGCGCTGGCAAAGACCTGGCAGATGGCCTGTTCCAGTTGCTCCAGCCGTTCCTCAGGAGTCCCCTGATTGACACAGAAGACGCTTTCGTACTTGCCTGCAAAGGCGTTGCCGAAGCCGTCTTCCAGTAGACTGCTGGAGCGCACGAGGATGGGATACTGACCAAAGTAGTCCAGCATCCTGGCCAACTCCTCGCGGATCTCATCGGGCAGGCGGCCATGAAGCATCCGCTCGTGCAGGGCCTGCCCCTCGCTGTAATAACCGTCCGGCGTGCGCTGGCGCATGATTCTGGGCCACCAGCCGTTGTGTACCAGAAAGGAGTAGTAGACGTCGGTCCCCAGAAAGAAGGAGTCATGGGGTTCCAGGTGCCGTTCCCAGGTCTTGGGATCTTCCCGACGCAGGATCTGCCGGGCCAGGAGCATCCCCGCCGCCTTGCCGCCGATATGGCCGCTACCGATCATGCGGGCACGGATGGACATGAGGTCCTCCAGACTGAAATAACGGCGGGACATCGCCAGGATGCGTTCATCCCGGCCCAGCATGACCCGGCACAGGCGTTCCACCTGGGCGGTCCGGCCCGCCTCGTCATCGGGGCGACGCAGCTGTTCTGCCGCCTCCAGGAACAGGGCGTTCCAGTAATCCAACTGGCGTTGCGGCCCCTGGCTGTGGTCCTGTTCCAGGGCAGTCTGTACCCGGGTGGCGTCACTGCTGTCGATCACCGGGGGAAACTGATCGCCCTTCTGGCGATGGGGCAGGAACATGGTGGGTGAATGGCGTTTCCAGACCTTGACCGGCTGGATGTGGCATTCCTCAGGGGTGCGCCGCACGTCGATCAGGACCTGGGTGGTCTGCCGGATGCGGGCCACGGTGTGATGGGAGTGGCGATGTCGCAGAAGGCCGAAGTAGGCCACCGTGTCCAGTTCATATAGATAGGGGCAGACCACCTGGAAAAAATTGCCCACCATCAGGTCCGTGGCCCAGGCCGAGAGCAGGTCGGACAGGCAGTCGAAGACATAAAAGGCGCCGCGTCCATGGTCGGTGATCAACTGGTAGACATGACAGGTAAAGGCCTCAAAGCCGCATAGGGCATCCAGATGGACGATGTGGACATCCGGCCCCGGTTCCACGAGGGGGGCATGGCGGCCAAAGCGCAGGTAGATGATGGCGCGTTGCCGTTCTCGGGCTGCAGCCAGAAAGGGGCCGATGAAGCGCCGGTAGTCATCCATGTGGTCCACGCGCCAGACCACGTTGTCGCCGATACGAAGACTGTCGATAACGGCATCAAGGCCGTTCAGTCCGGTGGATACCCTGTTGTCCTGATTCATGGTTCCTGCTCCCCTCCTGCTGATTGCCCTGCCAATGACCTGTGTCACACCGGTAAAGCCACTTGCGGCCCTGTACCTATTCACCCGTTGCAGATCGCCTAGTATTATGGCTGGCTACGCCATCTGGCTCGGGTCTGAACGCGCAGCCGGTTTGCCCGGCGGCCTGAGTACATGGCAATCAATTCTACAGGGGATCAGAAATGGCATTGATAGACTGTCCTGAATGCGGACGTCAGGTCTCGGACAAGGCACCTACCTGTCCGGGCTGCGGTGCACCCATCGCCGCCCTGGAGTCCACCGAGTCCCAGGCCTGGCAGCAGACCGCCTCCGAAGAGCCGGCAGAGGCTCAGACCCGGACCCCGGTGGAGCAGCAGGAGCCGGAAGTGGACGAGGAATGGCTGCGTGGTGAGCAGGAATACCTGGCTTTTACCGATCGGGTTCAGCGCCATCGCATCATGTCGGTGGTACTGTTCTTCGCTGGTCTGAGCCTGGGCATGGGCATGAAGAGCTTCATGGGGACCGGCGGTGATGAAGGTCGCGCCCTGGTATTCTATATCGCTGATATCATGGTCTATGCAGGGATTATCTGGCTGTTCTACAACGAGGCCAGAAACCTCTGGTACCACCGCAAGCTGGGCGGTTGAAAAAAAACCGTCCCGGGGCAGGTTTTTGCCGTAGTGGTCCCGGCCCGGGATGGCCGGCAGGCCCTTTTTTCCCGTTTTCCACGTCGCGTTACTTCGGCGGAATTTATTAGATGATCGCGTCGAAGGCATTTCCGAGGAGGCTAATGCGTGAATTCCACTTGCAATAACGACTGCCCCATGCCGCCTGATGGCGAGGGCAGTGTCCAGGTTGCCATGGACCCTAATCTGGACATCGGTTCGGCGCGCGTGTTTGCCATCTACGGCAAGGGCGGCATCGGCAAGAGCACAACGTCTTCCAACCTGTCGGCCGCCTTTTCCCGGCTTGGCAAACGGGTGTTGCAGATTGGGTGTGACCCCAAGCACGACTCCACCTTCACGCTCACCAAGCGCATGGTGCCTACAGTCATCGATGTGCTGGAGTCAGTGAACTTCCATGAGGAAGAGCTGCGCCCTGAGGACTTCGTCTTTGAAGGCTACAACGGTGTCCTGTGCGTGGAGGCGGGCGGTCCGCCGGCGGGTACCGGCTGCGGTGGATACGTGGTGGGTCAGACAGTGAAGCTACTCAAACAGCATCATCTGCTGGAAGACACTGACGTGGTGGTGTTCGATGTGCTGGGCGACGTGGTCTGTGGCGGGTTTGCCGCGCCACTGCAGCATGCCCATCAGGCTCTCGTCGTGACGGCCAATGACTTTGACTCCATTTTTGCCCTGAACCGCATCGCCGCCGCCATTGAGGCCAAGGCCAAGAACTATCAGGTACGCATCGGCGGTGTCATTGCCAACCGCAGTGTGAACACCGATGAGATCGACCGCTTCAACGAGGCCGTGGGCCTCCAGCGTCTGGCCCATTTCCCCCTGCTGGATGTGATCCGCCGCAGTCGCCTGAAGAAATCCACCGTGTTCGAGATGCCGCCTGAGGATGAGCTCAAGATCGCCCAGGACGAATACATGCGCCTGGCGCAATCCCTGCTGGACGGAGTGGAATCCCAGCGGGCCAAGCCGATGAAAGATCGCGAAATCTTCGATTTCCTGGGATTTGACTGATGAGTGCTAACGTATCCGTTCATTCCGGCCGCGGGGAGTCCTGGCGATGAGCAAGGGTGTATCCGGTGCTTTCATGGGACTGCTCGGCCGGTTCGGTACCAAGATCCTGCCGTTTGCCGATGCGGCCACCAAGGATTTGCCGCTGCCGCGATTGTTGCGCCTGGCGCTGTTTCAGGTGGCCGTGGCCATGTCCATGGTCCTGCTTACCGGGACCCTGAACCGGGTCATGGTGGTGGAGCAGGGGGTCTCGGCCTGGATCGTGGCCCTGATGGTGTCGCTGCCCCTGCTGTTTGCCCCCTTGCGGGCACTGATGGGGCATCGATCGGACAATCACCGGTCCGCCTTCGGCTGGCGGCGGGTACCCTACCTATGGATGGGGACGCTGCTGCAGTTCAGTGGTCTGGCCATCATGCCCTTTGCTCTGTTGGTGCTGTCGGACGGTAGCGGGCCGGCCTTTCTCGGTCCGCTGGCGGCTGCCATTGCCTTCCTGCTGGTGGGGGCGGGCATGCACATGACCCAGACCGCGGGCCTGGCCCTGGCCACGGATCTGGCCGCTCCCGAACAGCGTCCTCGTGTCGTGGCCCTGCTGTACGTGGTGCTGTTGCTGGGCATGGTGCTTGCGTCCTCCATCTTTGGTTTCGTGCTGACCGACTACACGCCGGGACGACTGATCGAGGTGCTGCAGGGGGTGGCCGTACTGACCATCCTGCTGAACCTGGCGGCCCTGTGGAAGCAGGAGGCGATCAATCAGCAGCGTGCCAAGGCCCGGCACGAACCAAGTGTCCCCTTCATGGAAGCCTGGCGATCCTTCAGCGGCATCGGCCATATTCGTCGCTTGCTGGTGGTGATCGCCCTGGGAACCGCCGGATTCAATATGCAGGACATCCTGCTGGAACCCTATGGTGGTGAAATTCTGGGCATGTCGGTGGCAGCCACCACCACACTGACCGCCACCTGGGCCACGGGTATGTTGATTGCCTTTGCCCTGGCGGCAAGACTGCTGACCCGTGGCGCCAACTGCTACCGGATTGCCGCCACGGGGGCTGGTGTTGGGGTCCTGGCCTTCATCGTGGTCGTGATCGCGGTGCCGATGGATTCCACCATCGTCTTTCGTTGCGGCGCTTTCCTGATCGGTTTTGGTGGCGGCCTGTTTGCGGTGTCCACCCTGCTGGCAATGATGGGCTTTGCCCAAAATGAGCAGAGCGGCATGGCTGTGGGTGCCTGGGGCGCGGTGCAGGCGACCGCCGCCGGGGGTGCCATCTTCCTGGGCGGTGCCATTCGCGACATTGTGGGCTGGATAACCGGCAGTGGCTGGCTGGGAGAGGCCTTGACCGCGCCGGCCACCGGATATCTGGCGGTGTACTACCTGGAGATTGTCCTGCTGCTGGCTGTACTGGTGGTGATGATCCCATTGCTGCGTGCCAGGGAAGAACCACCTGCTGCCGGCCCGCAGGGCAAGTTCGGCATGACTGACTTCCCGACCGTCTGAAAGCCCTTCTTCCCCGGTGTTTGGCCGGGGAAGAAGGGGGGCGGGATGAAAAACTTGACCCCGGTCAACAGCAGTGCCGCATTCGCCTCGAAAGCATGTTCTCCCCCGTTGACACGGAAACGTGTCAGCGTAGACTTACAGCCAGACTCAAGGCAGGGGATTGAAGCCCGAATTCAGGGCAACGAAGCGAATACCGCTGCTGGAGTCGATGAATTCGAGTAGTCACAGCAAACCCTATGGAGGGTCTTTGAATGTCCGACGAATACGTGCAGAGCATTTCCGGTCTTACCGAAGAGCAGGCCAAGGAATTCCACGAGCAGTTCAAGACCACCTTCACCGTGTTCATGGCGCTTGCCGCTGCTGCTCACTTCCTCGTCTACGTGTGGAGACCGTTCTACTAAGAACGGCACCACTGCACGGTCATCCCGTGCGACTTTGACTGAGCTTCAGTTCGAAAATAATTGACAGGGTGATTCCAATGAGCGAATACAGAGCAAAGCGGCCGAGCAATCCTTCCGACGACTGGAAGCTGTGGCTGGTGGTCAACCCCGGCACTTGGCTGATGCCGATCCTGATGGCTGTTCTGGTGGTGGCCTTGGCTGTGCACGCTTTCGTGTATGCCAACGACAGCTACAACCCGCTGCGCGGCGATGTGACCGCTGTGCAGGCTGAGGAAGCTGCCTGAGTCGCTGATTCCTTAATCAGCGCTTCAGTGTAATTATAAAAACGGCCGGCGAGTTATCGCCGGCCGTTTTTTTTGTCGCCAAGTTTTGTATGGATGAGCATGATTGCTTGAGCTTTCAGGCGAAGGAATGGTGAGTTTTTCCCGGCTTTAATGCGTGCGCCGTGCAAGCCCCGGTTCTGCGCTGTCAATGTTCCCCCTGGCCATGCTTCTGATGGAGCCTGAGAGAGGCTTCCAGAAGCTTGCAGAACCATCCCCGGGGGCTTTGCATGTCGTGCTGAAAACTGCGTGGCGGAGGTGCGTTGATGTCGTCGAACAGCCCTTCTTCGAGAAACTGATCTGCGTCAGTAAAAGACCCGCCCCGTGTTATCGGCAGCCCTCTGGAAGTTAGATTTCCGATTATGTAACTTCATGTTTTTAAATGGTAATAATGAGTTTTTCGGGCTTGTGGACGGGGTTTTCGGGGTTGGTAGGTTGCCTTGACATTTAGGCCTGTCAACGTAGACTTACAACCATGCTGCAACGGTATCCGACGCCTTTGATTGTCCTTCGGCTGGGGTTGCAGAATATAAAACCCGATCAGGGAGCTTTCGGTCCAAGTGCTTTATAAAGTAAAGAACAGGGCATGAAGACCGAATGATTTAAGAGCACTTTGAGACAACCTTAACCGTTTTATGTTGGCGGTGGTTGCAAACATCCTGGCCATCCGTGATGGTCAAGGTTATAAACCAAGAGGGCAATATCAATGAGTGAATACAGACCGAGCAAGCCGAGCAACCCCAGAGACGATTGGAAGCTGTGGCTGGTGGTTAACCCCGGCACCTGGCTGATGCCCATTCTGATGGCTGTTCTCGTCGTGGCTCTGGCCGTGCACGCCTTTGTGTATGCCAACGACAACTACAACCCGCTGACCTTCGACGCCAGCGCCGTTGAAGCTTCTGAGTAACGGAGAGAATAGACCATGAATGACAATAGCATCTCGGGCCTGAGCGAAGAACAAGCCAAGGAATTCCACGAGCAGTTCAAGACCACCTTCACCGTGTTCATGGTGATCGCTGCTGCTGCGCACTTCCTGGTGTTCCTGTGGAGACCCTTCTACTAAGAAGGTCTTGGCAGTCGCTGTATTAGCAGTGCAGGTAGAGGTAGCTTGAAAGACTCTGAAAGTGTGCGCATCGTGACTTTGCAGAGGCCGACGCCACACGAGTTTTCAGGCTCCTCTACCTTCCTTTTTTAAGGCGTTCTAAATTGAATTGATCCCAGGGCAGGTTGCGGATTGATTCGGTCTCCAGCCCATTAGCCGCCCTTTTCTTGAGCCACTATCCTTCAGCTTCATCCTCCCCCGGATTCGGCCTCCGAGTCCATGAGGCCCCCGTTATTCGGCTGCTATTGCCCGGGAGGATAGAGCCCTTTGTGGCCGGCACCATTCTGGTGAACCCTCTCGCGCTCCATGAGCAGCAAGGCCCTCAGCAGCGTCTGTTCATCCGTCTGTGAAAGGTCATAAAAACGCCCGCCGATCAGTCTTTCACCGGTTTCCCTATCGTCGGACGCAAAGCGTATCTGAATGCCGCATTCAATAGGCTCGTTGCCGGAGAGGACGAGTTTGCTGAGTGTCAGCAGGTCTCTGGCATGGATAGGGGTTTTGATCGGGAAAGCGGCGCGAAGTCCCCCCAGCGATATGTCCGCGAGGTTGCCGTTGAAGTGACGCCCGTCCCTGTCTACCAGGGTCACAGGCGTACCGAGGGCATCATCCACCGGGGCACGGAAATGCGCGCGTTTCTGCTCGCTGTCCAGTTCGGCCGGCATGGAGACGACGTAGAAGGCTTCGCCATCGTGCTCTCCGGAGTGAAGGACTTCCGCACGGAAGTGCAGGCAGGATGCGTTGAGTACCGCGTACACATGGACCTGCTGCCCGGCCGCCATGCGTAAATTACCCTGATAAGGACTCAACTCGCTCAGGAACAGCCATCCGCGGGATGGGTCCATGCGATTCAGGGTGCTGTGGAAGAATTCCTGATCCTGGCCGAAACGGATGCTGATGGAGGCGCGGCGGGCCTCCAGATCTCTGAGCAGGGCATTGATGCGTTCCTGCCTCAAGATACGGTCACCCGGGTGTCCCGGCGGAGGGGTACGCACGGTCGTCTGCGTCTGATTGGTGGGCTGGTTCATGGCCGGGTTCTCCGCGCTCTTTGACCTCCAGACGGATGACTTTCTCTGGAGCCTATACTGAGGCTAGCACAGTCTGAGAAAGAAACAGTCTTTAGTGCGGGTGCATGCAGGATTTATCGGCGTCGGCCGGGGGGGGAGGGGTCAGGCTTTGGTGATGGTGCGGGAATTTGCCCCGGAAGAGGTGGTCCGCCCGCGAGGGCCGTACAGTTCAGTACGGGCGTCTTCGCCTCGCAGGATGTGTAGCGCTTGCTCTACGTGCCGGCGCTTGGTTTCCACCACGCCGCCATTGGTGAGATTGAGCTGACGGCATCTCGCTATGATGTCCACCAAGCGATCCCAGACCGGGCTCAGAATGCGTTCAGTATCCCAGTCACGTAGACAGCATGCCATGCCCTGGGCGTTGTTCTCATAGCCTTCCCGTTTGAGCAGGGCGCCCTGCTCCCGGGTGAGCTGCTCCAGCCGCTCAACCTGCCGCTGCTTTTCGGCGATGGCCAGATTGAGGGTATCGAGGTCCCTTGCGCTCAGGGCCTGCCCTTCCAGTTGCAGGGCATGCTCCAGCGACGAGGCCTCCCGCACCGAGTGGGTCAGAATCTGTTCCAGTTGCTCCGGAAACGAGCGCATGTTCATGGCTAGAACAGGTCTTCGGTCTTGAGGATATTATTGGCCACGGATTCGGCGTTGACCTCATAGCGTCCTTCCTGGATGGCCAGGCGGATGGCGGCTACCTTTTCCTGGTCGACGGCGGGCTGTGCCTTGGCATCCTGTTCCAGCGTACTCAGGCGGCGGGCAGTCTCCGTCAGAGTAACCTTATCGCCCGCCGGGCCGGAAAGCCCCGCAGCACCACCGCCTGACCGCGAGCCTCTGGCAATGTCGGAGGCACCACGGCTTTCTCCGGCACTTCGCGGCTGAGTCTGAGTTAAATTCTTGATGTCGATGGACATGTTGCGTTCCTCGCGTGCACTGAACGACCACTTCTTAGGAAGAGTATCGGCCGGTTTTCAGGTTTCTTTAGGGCTATTAGGGGGATTCAGTGCGACCTGACTCACATATTAACACCCACCACTCCGGCTGAGAGTACCCGGCCTTCCACAATGCGCCGGGATGACAGGTTGCGAACCTGAACTCGGTCTCCATGCGCCCCATCCGCGAGTGCCTGGCCCTCCATGCGCACGGATAGGTCGGTGTTTTGCGCCACCAGCGTGACCTTTTGTCCTCGTTGCACCAGCCGCTGGGGCTCGACCATCTGTGGAGACAGGGCCGTGCCGGCGGGCAGGGCCCGCCTGAGGACCATGTTGGTGACCTCCGCCGGATCCGTGAGATATCCGCTGTGCATGTTGCCCAAGTCGCGTAATTCGAGCCTGATGTCATTTTGGGAGAGCAGGGTGCCCCGGGGGAGGGCACGCTCCAGGACAACGACTTCTCCGCGGACCACCACCTGCATGGGCACGAACAGGCTCCAGGGCGAGGGGGCGGTGCAGCGAACCCCTACGGTGGTGTGCCCCGTCATTCTGGCCCCGGCCGGCAAGAAGGTTTCCAGGGTGGTGTCGCAGGCCCTCAGTCTAAGGCGCGGGTCCAGTGAGCCCCGGCTGATACGCACATCCACGTGATCACCGTGATGAGCGCGGGCCTGATGACCGAGAAACGCACCGGCAGATGTCAAAATACTGTCGTGAGACTGTGTTTCCACTGCCATAAGATTGATGGGGGTGCAGGCCAGCAGGCCTGCGAACAAAGTCAGGCCGATCCCGAATCGGCGCTTCCGGAAGCTGAAAAACATCGTACCGCTACCTCGCTTGATGGCTCATCACCACACCCTTGGGGTATGTCATGAAGCGCCGGATAAGTGGCGCATGATGTCCTTTGGGGGGTATGCTGCAAAATGAAGGCCAAAAAAATTTCAAGAAATCTTCGCCGGTGCCGATCATACTTGTGCATGAGAGGGTATGATTTGAAAATACCCGCAGGAGAGCCCGATGAGCAGCTTGCTGGATGACGTCGATCGCCGGACTCAGATGGTGGGGCAGAATCGTCTGGAACTGCTCCTTTTCACCTTGGGTACCCGTCAGTTATTTGCCATCAATGTATTCAAGGTGCGGGAGGTCATTACCTGTCCCGCATTGAGTCGGCTTCCCAGCGCCCATCCGATCATCCGTGGAGTGGCTACCCTGCGCGGCAAGACGGTATCCGTGGTCGATCTTGCACAGGCCCTGAGCATGTCGCCCGTCGGCTCCGGAGAGCGCGGATCATTCGTCATTCTTACTGAATTCAATCGTTCCGTTCAGGGACTTCTGGTGGCATCGGTGGATCGCATCATCAACCTCAACTGGGATCAGATTCGACCGCCTCCCCGTGGCACACATAAAGACAGTTTTTTGACGGCTGTGACCCAGGTCGACGATCGTCTGGTGGAGATCATTGATGTGGAAAAAGTGCTGGAGATGGTCACCGGTCCGGCACGGGATGTCAGCGATGCGCTGGTATCCAGCAGCCGTGGAGGGGGGAGAGTGCGATGCGCCCTGGTCGCCGACGACTCTACGGTGGCGCGCAAGCAGATCGTGCGCGCCCTGACCCAGATCGGCGTGGAATCGGTGGTGGTAAATGATGGCAGACAGGCACTGGACAAGTTGCTGGAAATGGCTGCCCAAGGCCCCATCGAGCAGCAGATCGGGATGGTGATATCCGATATCGAGATGCCGGAGATGGATGGTTACACGCTCTCCGCCGCCATCAGGAAGGAGCCGGCCCTGTCCGGGCTGTACGTTGTGCTCCATTCTTCCCTGAGCGGGACCTTCAATGAGACCCTGGTCCGCAGGGCGGGGGCTGACCGTTTTTTGCCCAAGTTCAGCCCCGATGAGCTGGCAGAGGCCGTACTGGGACACCTGCAGATGGGTGATGACGCGAAATAAGGACCCATGGCCGGCATCTTCATGCCGCCCGGCGGTTATTGTGTGCCCCTTGGGCGGCAGCGCGGCATGCCCCTTTTGAGGTGTCTCGAAGGTATACTGGTGGCGCTGCCTATTGAGCAGTACGACGGCTTGCGTTCTACAACGAAAGATTGATCGATCACAGGAATCCACCTTGTCAGGCCCTATCGAATCTCAGGATTACGAGGATTTCAGGCTGTTTCTGGAGAAGTCCTGTGGACTGGTCCTTGGGGAAAACAAGCACTATCTGGTGAACAGCCGCCTGTCGCGGCTCATGGGTGAATTCTCGGTCTCTTCCGTCAGCGATCTGCTCAGGCAGCTGAAACTGGGGCGCAATCCCGGTCTGCGGGAACGGGTCATCGAGGCCATGACCACCAACGAAACCTACTGGTTTCGGGATGTCTTTCCCTTCGAGATCCTCAAGAATCAAATCTACCCGGAGTTGGCCAAGCAGAAGGGTTCGGGTTATGCCCCGCGTATCTGGTGTGCCGCCTGTTCTTCCGGGCAGGAGCCTTATTCCATCAGCATGGGGTTCAGTGAATACCAGCAGTCCCGGCCCGGCAGCTTGCGGGATGTCCAGATCCTGGGAACGGATATCTCGGGCGCCGTGTTGAAGGAGTCCCGTGAGGCCAGCTACGATTCCTTGGCGGTCGCACGTGGCCTCTCCCTTGATCGCCGCAACCGGTTTTTCGTTCAGAATGGTGATCGCTGGGTTCTTCGCCCGGATATCAAGGCTCGAGCAAGTTTTCGTGAGTTCAATCTCATGGACAGCTATACCCTGTTGGGGCGTTTCGACGTGGTTTTCTGCCGCAACGTGCTGATCTATTTTTCGATCGACTCCAAGAAGCTGATCCTGAAGCGTATTTCCCAAATTCTCAATCCGGGTGGGTATCTCTTCCTGGGGGCATCCGAGTCGATGGCCAATTACTCGGATGCCTTTGAGATGGTGCGTTGCAATCCCGGGGTGGTTTACCGCCTGCGCTGAGCGGGCAGGGTGTCAATAACCCGACCCGCCCTCAGGGGGCGGGACCCTCCAACCGGCGGTATCTTGCCGTGGCAGTCAGTCCGATTCAGGACGCCTTTTACCCAAGCCTTTAAGAAACCTGCCTTTTTTTTTATGGCACGCGGATTGCATTTCGACCTTCAGGAACATTTCTTGAGGTCGAGTCCATGCCACTTTCCATAGACAGGGCCATTGGTATCCACGGCGATGCGCTGCAGGTGCGCTCAAAGCGCCTGGAGTTGCTCGCCTCCAATATCGCCAATTCCGATACCCCCAACTACAAGGCGCGGGACCTGGATTTTCGTCAGGTGCTCAGCCGTGCACATCAACCTGATGCACTGGGTCTGCGCCTCACCCACGCCGCCCATATTGCCACTGATGCCTCGGGGCAGGGCATGGGCGAGCCGCTCTACCGGGTGCCCACCCAGCCATCCCTGGACGGCAATACGGTGGACCCCCAGCTGGAGCAGGCGGCCTTTGCCGAAAACACCGTGCAGTACCAGGCCAGCCTGGATTTTCTCAGCAAGAAATTCAGCGGCCTGCGTACGGCCCTGAAAGGCGAATAGGCCGGGAGATTAACCCATGAGCAACATGTTCAAGATCTTTGACGTCTCCGGTTCGGCGCTAAGCGCCCAGTCGGTGCGTCTGAACACCATCGCCAGCAACATGGCCAATGCCCAGGTAGCCAGCACTACCCCCGAGCAGGCCTACCGTTCCAAACAGCCGGTATTCCAGACGGTGATGGACCAGTTCGGCAGGAGTGCGTCCACCACCCCGGTGCGGGTGGCCGGCATCGTCGAGAGCCAGGCCGAGCCCTTCGTGAAATATGAGCCCCATCACCCGCTGGCCAATGAGCAAGGGTATGTCTACATGCCCAACGTGAACCTGGTGGACGAGATGGCCAACATGATCTCCGCCTCCCGCAGTTACGAGAACAACGTGGAGGTGATGAACACCACCAAGCAACTGTTGCTGCGGACCCTACAGCTGGGTCAGTCATAGGAGGGATGAGACATGAGTGTCATTGACGCCAATACCCTGGCCAGTTTGGGGCTGACCTCGGCCGCCGGGCAGGGCAAGGAATCCAGCCGGGATGAGCTGGGACAGGCGGATTTCTTCAAGCTGATGATCACCCAGTTGCAGAATCAGGATCCCTTCGAGCCCATGGAAAGCGGCGATTTCCTGGGTCAGATCGCCCAGTTCGGCACGGTCAACGGGATCGGCGAGCTGCAGAAATCCTTTGAAGGCATTGCCCAGGCCATGCAGGCCAACCAGACCCTACAGGCCGCCGCTCTGGTGGATCGCGAGGTCCTGATCCCCGTGGATCTGGCGGTGCTGGGTGACGAGGGAGGCATCCGCGGTGGAGTGGACCTGAAATCCTCCGCCAATGACTTGACGGTAAATGTCTACAACGAGGCGGGTGTGCTGGTAAGTCGCATTCCCATGGGCGGGCAGGGGAGCGGCGTGAAGTCCTTCGTCTGGGACGGCACTACCACGGAGGGCGAGCGGGCACCACCGGGGGTGTATGAGTTTCGCGCCGAGGCTCAGCTGGATGGCCAGACCAGCCAGCCCCAGACCCTGCTCAATGCTCGGGTGGACAGCGTCCGTACCGGGCAGGCCGGCGGGGGAATCACGCTGATCGTTGAAGGCTTCGGTGAGATCGACCTGGCCACGGTCCGGCAGATCGGTTGAGACGCGTCTTTAGAAACAAGCTAATAAACTGAGGATTACACCATGCCATCATTCAACATCGGTCTGACCGGTCTGAACGCGGCTTCATCGGATCTGCAGGTGACGGGTCATAACATTGCCAACTCCTCCACGGCGGGCTTCAAGCGCTCCCGTGCCGAGTTCGCGGACGTGTTCGCACTGTCCTACACCGGGGTCTCCAAGACGGCCACCGGGAGTGGCGTCAACCTGGCGTCCGTGACCCAGCAGTTCACTCAGGGGGACCTGAACTTCACCGACAACAACCTGGACCTGGCCATCAACGGGCAGGGGTTCTTCATTCTGGATCGCGGCGGCATTACCGAGTACACCCGCGCCGGGCAGTTCCAGGTGGATCGGGAAGGCTTCATGGTCAATGCCGCCGGGCAGCGCCTGATGGGGTATCCGCCCGATGGTGGGAACCTGCTGCAACCGATTCGTCTCACCACAGGGGACTCGGCGCCAAATCCCACCACGACGATTGATGCGTTGATGAATTTGAGCTCTGAAGCAGTGCCCATTGGCGGGGTTCAGCATCTGAACCTGAAAGGTGAAGTCACACCCCAGGAGTTATTGAATGTTCTGACTGTGCCTGACGGGCTTAATGATGTTGCTGGTGTCAATATTATTTTGAATGCCGCTGGTGCGGTTGAGATAGAAAATACCTCAGGTCAGGAACTGAGGTTTGGTTCACCCGGCAATGTCGTGATAGCCGATGGTGCCACGGCCACGTTGGACGCTTCGGTTTTTCAGCCGGGGCAGCGTTTGACGTGGACTTTTGATGGTGATCTCGGCACTGGCCGTACTGCGGAGCTACCAGCAACAGTAACGGCCAATTATCTTGAATCGAAAATCAGCAGTCTTATTCCAGGCGTCACCGCAGTGGCTGGGGCAGACGGTTCAATTGAAATCACCAACAATACCAGCAATCCCGTGACGATCAGTTTCCCCGGTGGTGAATTCAATCTTGGTTCTAATGCTGTGGATACCATCGCCGCTGCTGAAATTGATGATATGGAGCCTGGGCAATTCATTACATTGACATCGACAGGCGAGATTCAGCCTATCGACCCGCAGGACCCTGAAACATTCAATTATTCAACTTCATTGACGGTCTATGACTCATTGGGGTCTGCCCGGACGGTTTCCCTGTTCGTGCAGCGCCAGCCTCCACCCGAGGAAAAGACCTGGGATGTGGCCGCTTACATGGATATCGGTGGTGAGCAGGTCAAGGTAGGAGAGAGCAAGCTGGCTTTTGATAATGACGGTTCACTGGATAGGGCCGCCACCCAGCCATTGGTTCTCAGTGCAACCGGCCTGCCCAACGGTGCAGCGGATCTGGAAATCGCCGTCGACTTCGGCCAGACCACCCAGTACGGCAACAAATTCAGCACCACCGCATTGAGGCAGGACGGTTATGCCGCCGGCCAGCTGGTGAGCGTGGACGTGGACACGGACGGTACCGTGTTTGCGCGCTATTCCAACGGCGCGAACCGCTCCCTGGGGCAGGTAGGGCTGGCCAACTTCGACAACCCCCAGGGTCTGCAGCCCGTGGGCGGGACCAACTGGGTGGTGTCGTCCAGCTCCGGCGAGCCCCTGCTGGGGCGCGGTGGTGAGTCCAACTTCGGCCTGATCCAGGGCGGCGCCTATGAGGCGGCCAACGTCAACATCGCCGATCAGTTGGTGAAGCTCATCACCGCCCAGCGTAACTTCCAGGCCAATGCCCAGGTGATCAGCACCGCCGACACCCTGACGCAGACCATCATCAATATCCGTTAACGGAGGTAGCGACTGATGGACCGCATGCTTTACATCGCCATGACCGGCGCCCGGGAGGCCGCGCACTCCCAGCAGGTCAACACCCATAACCTGGCCAATGCCAACACCACCGGGTTTCGCAAGAGCCTGGAGGTGTTCACCAACCACCCCTTGCGGGGGCCGGTGTTCGACAGCCGGGACTATGCCCAGCTTCAGGCCGTGGAAGCGGATTTCACCCATGGTCCGCAGATTGCCACCGGCCGGGATCTGGACGTGGCGGTGCAGGGGGACGGCTGGATTGCGGTCCAGGCCATGGACGGTACCGAGGCCTACACCCGGGCGGGCAATTTCAAGGTGAACAACGTGGGCCTGCTCACCACCGGTGATGACCTGCCGGTACTGGGCGAAGACGGCCCTATCGCCATCCCGCCCTTCGAGACCATTCTCGTGGGTGGTGACGGCACCATCAGCATCCGCCCCATTGGCCAGGAGGCCAATGTCCTGGCCGAGGTGGGACGGGTGAAACTGGTGAATCCGGCTCTGCAGGATCTGGCACGGGGCGAGGATGGCCTGTTCCGCCGCGGCGATGGCCAGGTGGAAGAGGCTGACGCCGCCGTTTCCCTGACCTCCGGGGTGCTGGAAGGCAGCAACGTCAACACCGTGCACGCCATGGTCAACATGATCGAACTGGCACGGAACTACGAGACCCACGTAAAGCTTATGAAGACCGCCGAAGACCTGGATCGCAGCAGCGCACAGCTGTTGCGCATGTCCTGATCGGCCGGCCATGCCTAGCAGGAGGACAAGATCATGAATCAAGCACTCTGGATCGCCAAGACCGGGCTGGATGCCCAGCAGACCCGCATGTCGGTGGTCTCCAACAACCTGGCCAACGTGAACACCACGGGCTTCAAGAAAGGGCGCGCCTCGTTCGAGGATCTGATCTATCAGACCGTGCGTCAACCAGGTGCCCAGTCGGCACAGAACAATCAGCTGCCCACCGGACTGATGACCGGGGTGGGGGTGCGCACCGTGGCCACGGACAAGATCTTCACCCAGGGGAACCACATCCAGACCGACAATGCCCTGGACATCTCCGTTCAGGGGCGGGGGTTCTTCGAGATCCTGACCCCCGAGGGCAACATCGCCTACACCCGGGACGGCAGCTTCCAGCTCAGCGCCGATGGTCAGATGGTCATGTCCAACGGCTTTGAGCTGCAGCCGGGGATCTTCATTCCGGAAGGGGCCACCAGCGTCAGCGTCAGTCAGGACGGCATCGTCAGCGTCACCTTGGCAGGCCAGGAAAATGCCCCGGTGGAAGTGGGCAATATCCAACTGGCCGACTTCATCAATCCCGCCGGTTTGCAGCCCATCGGCCAGAACCTGTTTATCGAGACCGCCGCCAGCGGCGCGCCCCAGCAGGGCAATCCCGGTCAGGACGGCCTGGGCCGCCTGATGCAGGGTTCCCTGGAGAGTTCCAACGTGAACATCGCCGAGGAACTGGTGAACATGATCGAGACTCAGCGGGCCTACGAGATCAATTCCAAGGCCATTTCCACCTCCGACCAGATGATGCAGTACATCAACAACAACCTGTAATCCCGGCCCGATTCATGACCGAAGGTAGCCCATCATGAACACCCGAAATCCGAACACGGCAACACGGACGCCGCTTGCCCTCGCGGGCCTGCCCCTAGCATGTCTGTTGGTGATCATGAGCGGCTGCGCCACGGTGAAGCCGGTAGAGCGGGGCGACAACCCGAACTTCGTCGCCGTCATGCCCCCCATGCCCGTGCCGCCGGAACACAATAACGGCGCCATCTACCAGCCCACGGCGGTGCAAGGCCTGTTTGCCGACTACAAAGCGCGCCAAGTGGGGGATGTGCTGACGGTGTTGTTGGCGGAGCGAACCCAGGCCACCAAGTCGGCCACCACCTCCACCAGCAAGGAATCCAATGTGAACATGGCCAACCCCACCATCCTGGGGCGGCCGGTCACGCATAACGGGCGTCCTCTGCTCAATACCGAGATCAGCGGCAGCCGGGATTTCGACGGTCAGGGCAATGCCTCTCAGAGTAACCGGCTGGATGGCTCCATCACCGTGATGGTGGCCGAGGTACTGCCCAACGGCAATCTGGTGGTGCAGGGGGAAAAGTGGCTGAAGATCAACCAGGGCGAGGAATACATCCGGCTACGGGGCATTGTCCGTCCCGTGGACATCCGTGCCGACAACACCATCCTGTCCACCCAGGTGGCCTCTGCCCAGGTGGCTTACGGAGGACGGGGTGCCCTGGCCGACAGCAACAGTCAGGGCTGGTTGACCCGATTCTTCAACAGCCCCGTGTGGCCTTTCTAGGAGTTAGCGCGCCATGCACAACATACGCACAGTTCTGATCGTCTGGGCCGTGACGCTCCTGGTGCTGTCCCTGCTCATCCCCCACGGCGCCGGCGCGGCGGAACGTGTCAAGGACATGGCCTCGGTGGCCGGTGTCAGAAGCAATCAGCTGGTGGGCTATGGCCTTGTCGTAGGTCTGGACGGCACCGGTGATCAGACCACCCAGGCACCGTTCACGGTGCAAAGCCTCAAGAACATGCTGGGCCAGTTGGGCGTCACCGTGCCGCCCAACGTCAACCCTCAGCTGCGCAACGTGGCGGCGGTGATGATCCATGCCGATCTGCCGCCCTTTGCCAAGCAGGGCCAGACCATTGATATCACCGTATCTTCCATCGGCAACGCCGGCAGTCTGCGGGGCGGCACCCTGCTCATGACCCCCCTCAAGGGGGCGGACGGCCAGACCTACGCCATTGCTCAGGGCAACCTGATCGTGGGCGGCTTCGGTGTGGCGGGCGCCGATGGTTCCCGGGTCAGCGTGAACGTGCCCAGCGTGGGCCGCATCCCCAACGGGGCCACGGTGGAACGTGAAGTGCCCTCGGCCTTCGCCCAGGGGGATCACGTCACCCTGAATCTGCACCGCCATGACTTCACCACCGCCAATCGCCTGAGTGATGCCATCAACGATGTCATGGGGCCGGGCACTGCCCGTCCGCTGGATGGTTCCTCGGTGCGGGTCAGTGCCCCCCGGGACCCGGGTCAGCGGGTGTCCTTCATCTCGGTGCTGGAAAACCTGCGGGTCCAGCCCGGCGAGCCGCCGGCCAAAGTGATCGTCAATTCCCGCACCGGTACGGTGGTGATCGGCAGCAATGTACGGGTGATGCCGGCGGCAGTGTCCCACGGCAGCATGACGGTGACCATCACCGAACGTGCCCAGGTCACCCAGCCCGCGCCCTTCGGGCAGGGTGAGACGGTGGTGACGCCGCAGACGGACATTGAGGTGACGGAAGAAGACAGCCGCATGTTCCTGTTCAACCCCGGCGTGACCCTGGACGAGATCGTCCGTGCCGTGAACCAGGTAGGCGCCGCCCCCGGTGATCTGGTGTCCATCCTGGAAGCCCTGCGTGAAGCCGGTGCCTTGCGGGCCGAGCTGATCGTCATCTGATGCGCGAGTGAGAAGAGAAAGGACATGACCAGCCACATCGCCGACAGTTACCACTACACCGACATGCACGGTCTGGCGGAACTGCGTGCCCGTACCCAGTCCGGGTCCGTGGAGGCGTCGGACGAGGTGGCGCGTCAGTTCGAGGCCCTGTTCATCCAGCAGATGCTCAAGAGCATGCGGGCCGCCATGCCCACGGATGGGGGACTCACCGGCGAGCACACCCGCTTCTTCCAGGGCATGTTCGATCAGCAGATCGCCCTGGATATGGCCCGGGGTAACGGCATCGGTCTGCGGGAGCAGGTGATGCGTGAACTGACGGGTATCGCCGCCGATGCAGTGTCTGCGTCGCCGGGGGAACTGAACATGCCCACCCACCGCATCCCGGTGGTGCGGTCGGCAATTGAAGCGGCTGCGATGACGGGGGCCTCGAAGGCGCCCGAGACAGCGGCAATGAAGGACTCCGCGAGGGCCGCCCAGGTGACGAGGGCCACTCGGGCGGATGACGGCATGGTGGCCGACGGTCCCTGGTCGCCGGGTTCTCCGCAAGAATTCATCCGGGATCTCTGGCCCCACGCCCAGCGCGCCGCCAAGGCCCTGGGGGTGGCCCCCGAGGTGCTGGTGGCCCAGTCCGCCTTGGAGACCGGCTGGGGACGTCACGTCATCAAGCATGGTGACGGTCGCAGCAGTCACAACCTGTTCGGCATCAAGGCCGACCGGCGCTGGGAGGGAGCCCGGGCTCACGTGCAGACCCTGGAGTACGTGAATGAGGTGCCTGAGCTGCAGCGGGCGGCCTTCCGCTCCTATGGCGGCCTGGCCGAAAGCTTTGCCGACTATGTGAATTTCCTGCAGACCAATCCCCGCTATCGCCAGGCACTGGAAGTGGCGGGGGATGCCGAGGCCTATGTACGGGGCCTGCAGTCGGCCGGTTACGCCACGGACCCGGCCTATGCCGACAAGATTCTCAATATCCTGGAACGCGGCACCTTGAGTGACACCCTGGCGGCACTCAAGTCCGGCATCTTGCCGCCGACAACCTGACGGAGGGAAGCACCATGTCCAAGTATTTCATCGAGTATCAGGCGGAACGGTTCGCCGGGAGGTTGTCATGAGCGGCGGACTGTTCAACATTGCGGTTTCAGGGCTCAATACTGCCCAACGGGCGCTGGACACCACGGGGCATAATATTGCCAACATCAACACGGAAGGTTACAGCCGTCAGCGTGCGGAGGTGGCCACCCGGCCGGCACAGTTCTCTGGAGCCGGATACATCGGCACGGGCGTACAAGGGACCACCATCCGCCGTATGTATGACGAATTCATCCAGACCCAGCTGCGCAACACCACCTCCACCAGTCGCTATTACGACACGCTCCATGAGTCCCTGAGCCGGGTGGATAACCTGGTGGCCGACCCCTCCGCGGGCCTGGCCCCCGCCCTGCAGGGCTTCTTTTCCGCGGTGCAGGGCGTGGCGAACGATCCCACCTCCAGCGCCAATCGCACGGTGCTGCTGTCCGAGGCGGAATCACTGGTGGATCGGTTTAATTTTCTGCACCAGCGATTCCAGGACCAGCAGTCCATTGTGGATGGCCAGATCGGTGATTCGGTGCAGGAAATCAACAGCATCACCGATGCTCTTGCCCGTCTGAATGCCCAGATCGTCAGTGCCCAGGGCCGGGGCCAACCGCCCAATGATCTTCTGGACAAGCGGGATCAGCTGATCCTGGAACTGTCCGGCTACGTGGAAGTGGCCACGGTCGAACAGGATGACGGGGCGATGAACGTCTTCATCGGCCGCGGGCAGGGCGTGGTTCTGGGCGACCGGGCGACGCCGCTGAACGCGGTATCCTCCACGCCGGGCATGCCCCTGGAGATTCGCTTGGGCACGGGAGACAAGACCGTCGATATCACCCGCCAGATGACGGGTGGACAGCTGGGGGGGCTGCTGGAAATCCGCAACAACGTGCTGGATGTGGCCCACAACGAGCTGGGACGGGTGGCGGTGGGCATGGCGTTGGCCTTCAACAGCCAGCATGAGCAGGGTTTTGACCTACAGGGAACCCCGGGTACGGCCTTTTTCACGGTGCCGGAACCGGAAGTGCTGCCGGGCAAGAATACACCCGCGCCCAATCCCGTGGTTGCGTTTGATCCGGCGGCACTATCAGACCTCAAGGCATCGGATTATCTGTTGGTGGCCGAAGGCGCAGACTGGAAACTCACGCGTCTCTCCGATGGGCAGGTGCTTGGTACCTTCGGGGCTTCTTCCCAGATCCTGCAGGATGGCCTCATTATTGACACGCCCCCCCCGGGGGCGGATGGAAACCAGTTTCTTATCCGGCCCACCCGCAATGCCTCGGCAGACATTGCCGTGGCAATCAAGGATCCCGAGAAGATTGCGGCCGCCGGCAATCCAACAGACGGCATCGGCGACAACCGCAATGCCCTGGAATTGGCGAAGGTCCAAACCACCAACTTCCTCAATGGCGGTACCGCCTCCCTGGAAGGGGCCTATGACGGTCTGGTGGGCAGGATCGGCACCAAGACCCGTGAGGCCGAGGTGGCTTCCCTGGCCCAGGGGCGTCTGTTGGCGGATGCCAAGGCCCAGCGCGAAAGCGTGTCCGGGGTAAACCTGGATGAAGAGGCCGCCAACCTGCTGCGCTATCAGCAGGCCTACCAGGCCTCGGCCCAGATCATTGCCATCAGCAACACCCTGTTCGACACCCTCATCGGGGTAGTGAGGCGCTAGCCATGCGTATATCCACCAGTCAGATGTTTCAGAATGGCATTGATGTCATTCAACGGCGGCAGCAGGAACTGGCCAAGACCCAGAACCAGCTCAGTACCGGTCGGCGGATCCTGCGGCCGTCGGATGATCCCAGCGGCAGTGTGCAGACCCTCAAGTTCGAGAGCAGCATCGAGCGCACCGAGCAGTACCAGCGCAATGCCACCCTGGCCGAGCAGCGTCTGCGACTGACGGAAAGCACCCTGGGGGGTGTCACCGACGGCCTGCAGCGTATTCGTGAACTGACCGTGCGGGCCAACAACGGCACCGAGACCGACGAAACCCGGCGTTACATCGCCACCGAAATGCGTCAGGTGCTGGCGGGTTTGGTGGATTTGGCCAATGCCCGGGATGCCAATGGGGAATATATTTTTTCGGGATATGCCTCGGATGCCAAGCCGTTTGATATCGATATCGATGCCGATAATTACACCTATTCCGGCGCGGACACGAGCCGGGAGGTGGACATCAGTCCCGTGCGTCGGGTTAATCTGGGCAACCCCGGCAGCGAGGTGTTTGGTGACGGTACGACCGATACTGCCATGTTCGAGAAGATCGGTGAACTGATCCAGACCCTGGAAGACCCCGCCGCATTTCAGGCCGCCGGAGGCGTAGGTGACAAGCTGACCGAACTGGATCAGAGCCTGGGCCGGATCCTGGACATCCAGGCCACCCTGGGCGCCAGGCTCAACGGCGTGGAGACCCAGGAGAACCTCAACAGTGAGCAGATCCTGCAACTGGAGACCACCTTGTCCCAGATCCGCGACCTGGACTATGCCGAGGCCATCAGCCGATTCAGCCTGCAACAGGTGAGTCTGCAGGCAGCCCAGCAGACCTATGTGCAGGTCCAGCGCCTGTCCCTGTTCGACTACCTGCGTTGACGTGAGGGCAGCCAGGTTCAGCCACGGATACTCCCTTCTCCCCTTGGGGGAGAAGGGGCGGGGATGAGGGGTGTGCGTCTCCACCCGTCCCCCGGCGGCCTCTGCTACAATAATCGGCTTTTCCCCATTCACATCCGCGTTGAAAGGCCGAGCGATGCTGGAACTCAACCCGCTGTTTACCCAAATCAAGGATCTGCAAGGGCGTGTGGAAGCCCTGAGGGGGTATCTTTGACTTCGATGCCAAGCGCGAGCGCCTGGAAGAAGTCAGTCGGGAACTGGAAGACCCCAATATCTGGAATGACCCCGAAAAGGCCCAGTCCCTGGGGCGTGAGCGCGCCCAGCTGGACCATGTGGTCGGCAACCTGGCCACCCTCACCGACAGCCTGAGCGAGACCCGCGAGCTGCTGGAACTGGCCCAGGAAGAAAACGACGAGGACACCGCACAGGCCGTTGAGGCCGATCTGGAGCGGTTCGAACAGCAGGTGGGCGAGCTGGAATTCCAGCGCATGTTCGCCGGCGAGATGGACGGCTGCCCCGCCTTCCTCGATATCCAGGCCGGTTCCGGCGGGACCGAGGCCCAGGATTGGGCGGAGATGCTGCTGCGCATGTATCTGCGCTGGGGTGAACGTCGCGGTTTCAAGACCGAACTGATGGAAGTCTCCGAAGGGGATGTGGCGGGCATCAAGAGTGCCACGGTGCGCTTCGATGGACCCTACGCCTTCGGCTGGCTGCGCACCGAGACCGGCGTCCATCGTCTGGTGCGAAAGTCCCCCTTTGACTCCGGTAACCGCCGTCATACCTCCTTCACCTCGGTGTTCGTCTCCCCGGAAGTGGATGACGACATCGATATCGACATCAACCCGGCGGATCTGCGCATCGACGTCTACCGGGCCAGCGGCGCCGGTGGTCAGCACGTGAACCGGACCGAATCCGCCGTGCGTGTCACCCATGTGCCCACCGGTGTGGTGGCGGCCTGCCAGAATGACCGTTCCCAGCACAAGAACAAGGACACGGCCATGAAGCAGCTCAAGGCCAAGCTCTATGAGCTGGAGCTGCAGAAACGCAACGCCGAGAAACAGGCCCTGGAAGACAACAAGGCCGACATCGGCTGGGGCAGCCAGATCCGTTCCTATGTGCTGGACCAGTCCCGTATCAAGGACCTGCGTACCGGCGTGGAAGTGGGTAATACCCAGGCCGTGCTGGACGGGGATCTGGACCCCTTCATCGAAGCCAGCCTCAAGAGCGGGCTTTGAGCCGCCATTTCACGCACTGCATTCATGTCAGGACCCCGATCAAGCCAATGAACGACCAGACCCAGGACGAAAACAAGCTGATCGCCCAGCGCCGGGAAAAACTGGGCAGGTTGCGTGAAGGCGGCATCGCCTTCCCCAACGACTTCCGTCGCAACGTCATGGCCGGTGAGCTCCACGCCGAATACGACGCGCGGGACGATGCCTTCTTCGAGGCGACCCCGGTGCGGGTGTCCGTGGCCGGCCGCATGATGGCCAAACGCGTCATGGGCAAGGCCAGCTTTGCCCAGGTGCAGGACATGTCCGGGCGGATTCAGCTCTTCGTGCAGCGGGACGCCCTGCCCGAGGGGGTGTATCAGGGCTTCAAGTCCTGGGACCTGGGCGACATCCTGGGTGCGGAAGGAACCCTCTTCAAGACCAAGACCGGCGAGCTGTCGGTGCAGGTGGACAGCCTGCGTCTGCTGACCAAGTCCCTGCGGCCCCTGCCGGAGAAGTTCCACGGCCTGTCGGACATGGAAACCCGCTACCGTCAGCGTTACGTGGACCTGATCATGAACGAACCGGTACGGGAGACCTTCCGGGTCCGCACCCGTATCATCCAGGCGATCCGTGATTACTTGAACCGGCGGGGTTTCCTGGAAGTGGAAACCCCCATGATGCAGGCCATCCCCGGCGGCGCCACCGCCCGGCCCTTTGCCACCCACCACAATGCCCTGGACATGCAGCTGTTTCTGCGCATTGCCCCGGAGCTGTATCTCAAGCGCCTGGTGGTGGGCGGTTTCGAAAAGGTCTACGAGATCAACCGCAACTTCCGCAACGAGGGTCTGTCCACCCGGCACAACCCCGAATTCACCATGCTGGAGTTCTACGAGGCCTACGTCACCTACCATGAGCTCATGGACCTGACGGAAGACCTGCTGCGCAGCCTGGCCCGGGATGTGCTGGGCACTACGGTGGTGAGCTACCAGGGCGACGCCTACGACTTCGGCCGGCCCTTTGCCCGCATGACCGTCAAGAACGCCATCCTGCATTTCAATCCGGCGCTCTCGGCCACGGACCTGGAAGACGAGACCCGTGCCCGGGAGGTGGCCCGGCAGTTGGGTATCCCCCTCAAGGACGGCTACGGTCTGGGCAAGGTGTGGATCGAGATCTTCGAGAAGACGGTGGAATCCCGGCTCAAGGACCCCACCTTCATCACTGCCTATCCCACCGAAGTGTCACCCCTGGCACGGCGCAACGACGACGATCCCTTCGTCACCGACCGCTTCGAATTCTTCGTCGGCGGCCGGGAGATTGCCAACGGCTTCTCCGAGCTCAACGACTACGAGGATCAGGCGGAGCGCTTCCGCCGTCAGGTGGCGGATAAGGAGGCCGGTGACGACGAGGCCATGCACTTTGACGCCGATTACCTGCGCGCCCTGGAACACGGCCTGCCGCCGACGGCGGGGGAGGGGATCGGCATCGATCGGTTGGTGATGCTGTTCACCGATTCGCCCTCCATCCGTGATGTGTTGCTGTTCCCCCACATGCGGCCCGAGGTGTCCTGAGGTCGCCATGTCGCCCGCACGACCCATTGCTCGGCGGATGGCCCACATCCAGCCCTTTCATGTCATGGACCTGCTGGCCCGCGCCCGGCGTCTGGAAGCCCAGGGGCGGGATATCGTCCATCTGGAGATCGGCGAACCGGATTTTCAGACCCCGGCCCCCATCGTGGAGGCCGGTATCCGCGCCCTCCAGGCGGGTTACACCCATTACACCCCGGCCACCGGTCTGCCTGCCCTGCGGGAGGCCATTGCCCGTTACTACCAGGATGTCCTGGGCGCGAACGTGGCCCCCGAGCGCATCGTGATCACCCCGGGGGCGTCGGGTGCCCTGCTGCTGGTGATGGGGATCCTGCTCAATCCCGATGACCAGGTGGTGATGACCGATCCGGGTTACCCCTGCAATCGTCATTTTGTCCGCACCTTCGAAGGCGAGGCGGTATCGGTGCCGGTGGGGCCGGAGACGGATTACCAGCTCACGGCGGCCCACCTGGCCCGGCACTGGTCGGAGCGAACCGTGGCGGCCATGGTGGCCACCCCGTCCAATCCCACCGGCACCCTGGCGGACAGCGCCCTGCTGTCCGAGCTCTTGGATTTCACCCGTGGCCGGGGGGGCACCCTGATCGTGGATGAGATCTACCAGGGTCTGGTCTACGAGGGGGAGACGGGCACGGCGGCGGCCTTGTCCGAGGACCTGTTCGTCATCAACAGCTTCTCCAAATTCTTCGGCATGACCGGCTGGCGCCTGGGCTGGGTGGTGGCACCCCGCGACTGCGTGCGGGAGCTGGACAAGCTGGCTCAGAACCTGTTCCTGGCGGCTTCCACGCCGGCCCAGCATGCGGCCCTGGCCGCCTTCACCCCGGCCTGTATGGAAATTCTGGAGGCCAGAAGGGAGGCCTTTCGGGCACGGCGGGATTTCCTGCTGCCGGCCCTGCGGGAGCTGGGCCTGAAGGTGCCGGTGACCCCTCGGGGGGCCTTCTATATTTATGGAGACAGTACGGCCTTCGGTGAAGACAGTTTTGTCCTGGCGGAGCGTTGCCTGGAAGAGACGGGGGTGGCCATTACGCCGGGACTGGATTTCGGTACCCACCTGGCCCGCTCCCATGTGCGGTTTGCCTATACCCGGGATCTGCCGGTCCTGGAGCAGGCGGTGGAGCGGTTGCGGGCTTTCCTGCGGTCGTAGTCTCTCCCCCTCATCCCCGGCCCTTCTCTCCCGGGGGGGCAGGGAGTAAAACCACCGTCTTCCCTCAATGGGAGAAAAGCACTGTTCTCCCTCAGTGAGATGGGGGCTGGGATCTCAGCGGGATGAAGGCTGAAAATAGCCCCTCTCCCCTTGGGGGAGAGGGGCTGGGGTGAGGGGAAGAAAAACTCACTCCACCCGCGGTGCCGCCGCCAGCAGTTCCGGGCCGGCTTGGTCCGCATAGGTCTTGAAGTTCTCGTGGAACAGGCGGGCCAGTTTGCGGGCCGTTTCCTGATAGGCCTGCTGGTCCTGCCAGGTATTGGAAGGCACCAAGACCTCGTCCGGCACGTTGGGACAGGAGACCGGAATGTGCACCCCGAAGATGGGATCCTGCACCGTTTCCACCTTGTCCAGCGAGCCGTCATGGATGGCATCAATGATGGCCCGGGTGTGGGCGATGCTCATGCGCTTGCCCACGCCGTAGGGGCCGCCGCTCCAGCCGGTGTTCACCATCCACACGCGTGCGTCATGCTTGCGGATGCGTTCCGCCAGAAGCTCCGCGTAGCGGGTGGGGTGCCAGACCAGGAAGGGGGCGCCGAAACAGGCCGAGAAGGTGGCTTCCGGCTCGGTCACGCCCATTTCGGTGCCCGCCACCTTGGCGGTGTAGCCGCTGATGAAGTGATACATGGCCTGGGCCGGGG
Organism: Ectothiorhodospira lacustris; assembly: GCF_022227845.1. Taxonomy (GTDB): domain Bacteria; phylum Pseudomonadota; class Gammaproteobacteria; order Ectothiorhodospirales; family Ectothiorhodospiraceae; genus Ectothiorhodospira; species Ectothiorhodospira lacustris. The sequence continues at coordinate 70,380 of NZ_JAJNQN010000017.1, forward strand.
TCAGTCGGCTGACCGGCGGCAACACGCTGAAGGCGTCGCAGGTGAGAAAGATCACGTTGCTCGGGTGCCCGCCGGTGCAGGGGATCTTGGCGTTGGGGATGAATTCCACCGGGTAGGAACAACGGGTGTTCTCGGTGATGGAACCATCCTCATAGTTCACCGCGCGGGTATCCCGGTCGTAGGCCACGTTTTCCAGCACGGCACCGAAACGGATGGCATTGAAGATCTCCGGTTCCGCCTTCGGGTCCAGGTTGATGGCCTTGGCGTAGCAGCCCCCTTCGATGTTGAAGACCCCTTCATCGCTCCAGCAGTGTTCATCGTCACCGATCAGGGCCCGATCCGGGTCGGCCGAGAGGGTGGTCTTGCCGGTGCCGGACAGACCGAAGAAGATGGAGACCTCGCCGTCCTGGCCCTCATTGGCGGAGCAGTGCATGGAGAGCACGTTCTGTTTGGGCATGATGTAGTTCATGATGGTGAACACGCCCTTCTTCATCTCGCCGGCGTATTCGGTGCCCAGGATCACGAACTCGCGGCGCTCAAAGCACAGGCTCACGCTGGTGCTGTTTTTCACGCCGGGGATGCCGGTGTCGGCGGCGGTACGGCCGGCGTTGTAGATCACGTAGTCCGGTTCACCGTAGCTCTCCAGTTCTTCCGCGGTGGGGCGGATCAGCATGTTCTGCATGAACAGGGCATGGTAGGCCCGCTCGCAGATCACCCGGATGCGGATGCGATAGCGGGGGTCCCAACCGGCGAATCCGTCGATGACGTAGAGGCGGGCACAGGTATTGAGGTGATCCACCGCCTGGGTGCGCAGGCTGTCGAAACTGCCGGGTTCCAGGCCGACGTTGACGGAGCCCCACCAGACGTCGTCGTTGATGTGGTCATGCTGGACCACACGCTTGTCTTTGGGACTACGGCCGGTCTTTGCGCCGGACTTGGCAATGAGCGCGCCGGTGGAGGAGATGGCGGAGCCGTGCTCGTGGGCCAGGGCCTCTTCGTAAAGGACTGCCGGGGAGGGGTTGCGCAGCACCTTTGCCACGCTGATGCCATGTTGCTGGAGGCTGAAAGTCATGTTGCGGGTATTCCTGTGGGGAGGAGAGAGCTGATCCACAAAAGATTATTCAGTTGCAGTACGCAAAACAACAGCAAATCGGGTATTTTGGAATATTTCCTTGATCGATCTCATTGGGTATAACGGAGGTTTCCGCCCGATGCCGGAAATGATGTGAGACACCGCTCAGACTACGCCTATTCCGATCAGCCCATCAACTGGCGCATCCTGCTCAGTCTGCTGCCCTACCTGATGGAATTTCGTGGCCGGGTGGCCCTGGCCGTGATTCTGCTCACCCTGGCCAAGCTGGCCAATGTGGTGGTGCCCGTGGTCCTTAAGTACATCGTGGATCACTTCGATCCCTCGGTGGAGACCGCCTTGGTGACCATCCCCCTGGGCCTGTTGCTGGCCTATGGATTGTTGCGCTTTGGTTCCGTGTTTTTCGGCGAGTTGCGGGATGCCGTCTTTGCCCGGGTGGCGGAGCGGGCCATGCGCCGGCTTTCGCTGCGGGTGTTCCAGCACCTGCATCGGATGGATCTGGGGTTTCACCTGTCCCGGCGGACCGGCGGGCTGACCCGTGACATCGAGCGCGGCACTGCCGGGATCAGCTTTTTGCTGCGCTTCACCGTCTTCAACATCATTCCCACCCTGCTGGAAATCGCCATGGTGGCGGTGATCCTGATGCTGGTCCTGAGCCCGGGCTTTGCCGTGGCCATGGTGGCAGCGGTGGTCATCTACGTGATCTTTTCCATCTTCGTGACCGAGTGGCGCAACCGTTTCGTGCGCGAGGCCAACCAGATGGACAACCGCTCCAACACTCGGGCCGTGGACAGCCTGCTCAACTATGAAACGGTGAAATACTTCGGTAACGAGACCTTCGAGGCCCGGCGCTACGATGCGGACCTGGAGGCCTGGGAGTCGGCCCGCATGAAGAACCGCCTGTCCCTGGCGGCGCTCAACTCCGGACAGGCCTTGATCATCGCCGGCGGGATCACGGTGATGATGGTCATGGCAGCCTCCCGGGTGGCCGCCGGTGAGATGACGGTGGGGGATCTGGTGATGGTCAACGCCTATATGATCCAGCTGTTCATCCCGCTGAATTTTCTGGGCTTTGTGTACCGTGAGATCCGCGAATCCCTGATCAACATCGAGCGTCTGTTCGGTCTCATGGACAAGCCGCCCAAGGTGGTGGATCGCCCCGGGGCGGGCACGCTGGTGGCCGATGGCGGAGAGATCCGGTTTGCGGATGTCTGTTTCGGTTACGGTCCGGATCGCCGGATCCTGGACCGGGTCAGCTTCCAGATCCCTGCGGGCCACAAGGTGGCCATCGTCGGTGCCAGCGGCGCCGGTAAGTCCACCCTGGCCCGTCTGCTGTTCCGGTTCTACGACGTGGATCAGGGCCGCATCTGCATCCATGGGCAGGATATCCGCGACGTGACCCAGGACAGCCTGCGGGCGGCCATCGGCGTGGTGCCCCAGGATACGGTGTTGTTCAACGACAGCATCCGCTACAACATCGCCTACGGGTGCCCCGGCGCCACGGAAGCCGCCGTGCGGCGCGCCGCACGTCTGGCCCATCTGGAGGACTTCATTGCCCGTCTGCCCCAAGGCTATGACACCGTGGTGGGTGAGCGGGGACTCAAGCTCTCCGGCGGCGAGAAACAGCGCATTGCCATTGCTCGGGTGATCCTCAAGGACCCGCCCATCCTGATCCTGGACGAGGCCACCTCATCCCTGGATTCCCATTCGGAGCAGGCCATCATGGGCGCCTTGAAGGAGATTGCCCGGGCGCGCACCACCTTGGCCATTGCCCATCGGCTCTCCACCATCCAGGATGCGGATCACATCATTGTGCTGGATCAAGGGCAGGTGGTGGAGCAGGGCACCCATGATGCCCTCCTGGCCCGGCAGGGGCGCTATGCCGGACTCTGGCAGAGCCAGCTGCAGCAGTCTGTGAAATAGGCCCGGATCGGCCGCCCTGTCGATGGTCTAGACTCGTGGGACGGTGAAGCCATGCTTGTGCCGTCGATCAACGAATCAAGGAGGTCACCATGAGTCAACGCGAAGCGTATATCGAAAAGCTCAAGGCGAGACTGGATGAGTGGAATGCCGAGATCCACAAGCTGGAGGCCAAGGCCAAGGCCGCCCAGGCGGACATGAAGATCAAGTACGAGGAACAGCTCTCGGCCATGCGGGAGCAGCGGGACAAGGCCCGGGAAAGGATGCACGAGCTGCAGGAATCCAGCGAGGATGCCTGGGAGCACATGCGCGAAGGCATGGAGTCGGCCTGGGAGCGCATGTCGAAGGCCTTCAAGGACGCCAAGAATCGCTTCCGCTAGGGACATTCCGACGACAGGAAAATTCGGAAAAAGTCCCCTGTCGTCACTCCCGCTCCCCTGTCGTCACTCACCTCTCCTGTCGTCACTCCCCCCTGTCGTCACTCCCGCGAAAGCGGGAGTCCATGGGTTTTCGGTCGGCCTCTGGATTCCCGCTTTCGCGGGAATGACGGCGGTATTCACGGTGTAGCTGAGCTGATGGATCTGGATTCCCGCGTGCGCGGGAATGACCAACAAACCGGAATGACCAACAAACCGGGATGGCTTGACAGACGGAAATGGCTTTTTTAGACCGGCTCAGGGCAGCTTCACGTCCACCGGCGGTTGCCAGGCAGGGTCACGGTGCTCGGCCGTCACGTTGGTGTACACACCGCCGCGCACATTGAACTCCGCCGTCAGACGCATGAAACGGGGCGCCGTGGCCGCCACCAGGTCGCCGAGGATGCGGTTGGTCACCGCCTCATGAAAGGCGCCCTCATCCCGGAATGACCACACGTACATCTTCAGGGACTTGAGTTCCACGCAGCGCTCATTGGGTACGTACTCCAGTCGCAGTTCGGCAAAGTCCGGCTGGCCGGTCTTGGGGCAGAGGCAGGTAAACTCCGGCACCCGGATGCGAATGGTATAATCCCGATCCTTCTGAGGGTTTTCAAAGGTTTCCAGGTTCTTGCTGGGCTGGCTTGACATGCTGTTCGATATCCGGTCATCAGTGGTTGGTACAGCCTGATATTCTACGCCCTTGCACCCATGTGCCGGAACCCGTCTACCCTACTGGGAATAATCGCCTCTCGATGCGACTGAGCAAGATCAAACTGGCCGGCTTCAAATCCTTCGTCGATCCCACCACCATCCTGCTGCCCAGCAATCGGGTGGGCATCGTGGGTCCCAACGGTTGCGGCAAGTCCAATACCATCGATGCCGTGCGATGGGTGATGGGAGAGTCCTCCGCCCGCTATCTGCGCGGCGACTCCATGGAGGACGTCATCTTCAATGGTTCCTCCACCCGCAAGCCCGTGGGACAGGCCGCCATTGAGCTGGTGTTCGACAACAGCCAAGGGGTGTTGGGTGGTCAGTATGCCCAGTACGCCGAAATCTCCATCAGGCGCCGCGTTTCCAGGGATGGACAGTCCCAGTATTTTCTCAACGGCACCCGTTGTCGGCGCCGGGACATCACCGACATCTTCCTGGGTACCGGCCTGGGTCCCCGCAGCTACGCCATCATCGAGCAGGGGATGATCTCCCGCATCATTGAGGCCAGGCCGGAAGAGCTGCGGGTTTATCTGGAAGAAGCCGCGGGCATCTCCAGGTACAAGGAACGGCGCCGGGAAACCGAGACCCGCATCCGCCATACCCGCGAGAATCTCGAACGCCTGCAGGACCTGCGCGACGAGGTGGACAAGCAGTTGCGGCATCTGCAGCGTCAGGCGGACGTGGCCGAGCGCTACAAGGCCTGGCGGGAGGATGAGCGTCGCCTGAAGGCCGAGCTGATGGCCCTGCGTCTGCGTGACCTGGAGGCCGAGGCCGAACGCCGGGGGCAGGAGTTACGGGTGCAGGAAACCCGTCTGGAGGCCACGGTGGCACGCCAGCGACAGCAGGAGGCGGGGTTGGAGCAGGACCGGGCGGCCCTGGTGGACGCCAACGAGGCCTTCAACGAAGTGCAGGGACGTTACTACCGTCTGGGCAGCGAGATCTCCCGCACCGAGCAGTCCATCCAGCATCATCGGGAACTGCGGGAACGCCAGTCCAGGGAACTGGCCCAGGTACGCGACAGCCTGGCCCAGGCCCGGGGCCATATCCAGGATGACGAAGCACGACTGGTGGCGGCGCTGACCGATCTGGAAGCCCTGGAACCGGAGCATGCGGTGGGCAGCGAGGCATTGGAGGAGATCAGTGACCGGCTGATGCAGGCAGAGCAGGCGATGATGTCCTGGCAGGGTCACTGGGAGGACTTTAACCGACGGGCGGCCGAGCCCAGCCAGGTGGCTCAGGTGGAACGCACCCGGATGGAACAGCTGGAACGCCAGATCCGCGCCCTGGATGACCGTCTGGGGCGCCTGACTCAGGAACAGGAGGACCTGTCCACGGACGCCTTGCGCGCCGAGATCCAGGTTCTGGCGGAACAGTCTGTCCTGGCCCATGCCGGGGTGGAAACCCTGGACGAGGCACTGCAGGCAGTTCGTGACCGGATCCATGACAATCGTGAACAGGCCCGCCTCCATAACGCCCAGGTGGACGAGCTGCGCCGCCGCATCCAGTCCCTCAATGGCCGTCTCGCTTCCCTGGAAGCCCTGCAGCAGGCGGCTCTGGGCAAGCAGACCGCATCGGTGACGGGCTGGCTCAAGGCCCAAGGACTGGCGGATGCCCCTCGTCTGGGGGAGGGGCTGGATGTGGCCGCGGGTTGGGAAAAGGCGGTGGAGACGGTGCTGGGGCAGTACCTGGAGGCCATCTGTGTACCTGATCTGGACCCGCTGGCCCAGGTCTGCGACAGCCTGGAAGAGGGGGACCTGTTGGCTTGGGAAACCGTCGGTGGTGATCTGACGGACGCCATGCCGGACTCCGAGCGCCTATCGACCAAGGTGCGTGGCCCGATACCGTTGAATGATCTGCTGACCCCGGTCCATGCCGCCCCTGATCTGGAAACGGCCCTGGTCCTGCGTGCCCGCCTGGCACCCCATGAATCCGTGATCACCCCGGATGGGATCTGGCTGGGCCGTTGCTGGCTGCGGGTGGCCCGGGATCGGGATGAACATGCGGGCCTCATCGGTCGAGACCGGGAGTTGCGTCAGCTCCGTGATGAGATGCACGACCTGCAGGAGGAACTGGAGATCCGACAGCAGGGCCTGGAGGACGGCCGTGAAGGCCTGCGCGAGCTGGAGGCCGGACGGGACCAGGTCCAGGTGGAATTGAACCAGGCTCACCGGGCTGCCAGTGAACTGGATGCACAGCTCAGCAACCGCCGCACCCGCCTGGAGCAGGTGGAGACCCGCATGCAGCGGGTGGAGGGCGAGATCACCGAGGTGCAGGCTCAGCGCCTGCAGGAGCATGAGGCCCTGCAGCAGGCCACCCACCGCCGCAACGAGGCCGTCACGCGAATGGAGGCCCTGGCCCGGGAACGGGACTCCCTGGAGCGGGGCAGGGATGGTCTGCGCCGTGACCTGGACATGATCCGGGGCGAGGCCCGGTCCCGCCGCGAGGCAGTGCACCAGATGGCCCTGAAGCTGCAGACCCTGCGGGCCGCACGGGACGCCGCTCGGCAGGCCCTGGATCGCCTGCAGGGGCAGTCCGCTCAGTTACAGGCCCGTCTGGAATACCTGCAGATTGCCCTGGATGATGCTGAGGCACCCATCGGCGAGCTGGAAGACACCCTGGTTACCCTGGTGGATGATCGCATGGACGTGGAGCAGGCCCTGGCCGCGGCCCGCGCCCGGGTCCAGGCCCTGGAGGCGGAGATGCGCGACAAGGATCAGCATCGCCTGGGGGCCGAGCGGGAAGCGGACACCCTGCGCGACCGTCTGGATCAATTGCGCATGGCTTGGCAGGAGATTAAGGTTCGCAGGCAGACGGTACTGGAACAGTTGGAGGAGGCCGGTTTTACCCTCGCCTCATTGTTGGCGGCGATGGACCCGGCGGCCACGGTGGCAGACCGGCAGGCGCAGGCGGATGCCCTGGGGCAACGCATTGCGCGCCTGGGCCCCATCAACCTGGCGGCCATTGATGAATACAAGGCCCAGAGCGAGCGACAGACCTATCTGGACGCCCAGTATAATGATTTGACGCAGGCCCTGGAGACCCTGGAAAGCGCCATCCAGCGTATCGATCGGGAGACCCGGAGCCGTTTTCGCGATACCTTTGAGCGGGTGAACGGGCGCCTGCAGGAGATGTTTCCCCGTTTGTTCGGCGGCGGGCAGGCCCACCTGGAGATGACCGGCGATGACCTGCTCTCTACCGGCATTGCGGTGATGGCCCGGCCACCGGGCAAGCGTCTGTCCACCATTCACCTCATGTCTGGTGGCGAGAAGGCGCTCACGGCCGTGGCCCTGGTGTTCGCCATCTTCGAGCTGAACCCGGCGCCGTTCTGTATGCTGGACGAGGTGGACGCCCCCCTGGACGAGGCCAACGTGGGGCGTTTCTGCGCATTGGTGCGGGAGATGTCGGAACGGGTACAGTTCATCTTCATCACCCACAACAAGACAACCATGGAACTGGCCGATCAACTGGTGGGCGTGACCATGCGGGAACCGGGGGTCTCCCGTCTGGTGACCGTGGACGTGGAAGAAGCCGCCCAGATGGCCACTACCTGAGACACAACCAAGAAGGACCCGGGAGATGGATACGTTGCGCTGGATTCTTTTGATACTGGGAATCATGATTCTTGTCGGCATCTACTTGGCCGGCCGCATGCGGGCGCCCAGGCGTCGCCGTGATCTGCCCAGGGAAAACCTGGAGCCGGATGAGCTGGAGCATGTGCACATCCGGGCTGATGACGGCCTCGAGGACCCGCCGCGAATGGGGGATGATCTGGACGGTCTGAGTGATCTGGTGGCGGACGAGGTCCGTGACCGCCCCGTGGCCATGACCGTGAGGAAGGCCGCGCCCTCCGCACAATCCCGACCGGCGAAAACAACGCGGGCTGCCGGGAAGCCCGGCACCGGCCTGCTGGGGCGGTTGCCGAAGATCCCCGGATTGGGCGGGGCTTCGGGCCCGAACCGGCCGACCCGGGAGACCTCAAAGGCAGGGCCGGCGGTCTCGGCAAGGTCCGCGATCGAACCTGTGGAACCCATGGAGGCCATGGAGCCTGCGGTTCCCGCTGCGCCGGAACCGGCCGAGCGCCCCGGGACATCGGCGGAGCCAAGGGAAAAGCTGGTGGTCCTGCATGTGGTGGCGGGCGTTGAGGATCGTTTCCTAGGGGTGGACCTGGCGGCCGCCCTGACCGCAGAGGGGATGGAGTTCGGCGAGATGAACATCTATCACTACCTGGTGACGGATGGCCGGCGCCAGATACCGGTCTTCAGTCTGGCCAACATGCTCAACCCGGGTACTTTCGACCCGGAGTTCATGGATGAATTCACCACGCTGGGCGTCACCCTGTTCCTGCAGTTGCCCGGCCCTTGCGACGCCGTGGAGAGCTTCGATGCCATGTACCACTGCGCCGAGGGACTGGCGGAGCGCCTCAAGGGGCAGGTGCTGGATGCCTCCCGCAGTGCCCTGACCCGCCAGGGCAGTGAGCATATCCGCGAGGATATCCGTCGCTGGCAGCTACGCACCGGTCTGGGATCGACGGGAAGATAACGGGACCATCCTTGCTCATGTCCGCGTCCATTCCCGACACCGTCCGCGACAGGGCGCAGAGTCTGCGCGCCCTGATCGCTCGCCACGATCACCGCTATCACGTCCTTGATGATCCGGAAATACCGGATGCGGCCTATGATGCACTGATGCAGGAACTGTCCGCCCTGGAGGCGGAGTATCCGGCGCTCGTCACTCCGGATTCACCCACCCAGCGGGTGGGTGGAACCCGCCTGGAGGCCTTTCCCGAAGCGATCCATCTACTCCCCATGCTGTCCCTGGACAATGCCTTCGAGGCGGTTGATGTGCTGGCGTTCGACCGCCGGGTGCGGGAACGCTTGGAACTGGAAGACGACAGCCTGGTGGAATACGCCGTTGAACCCAAGCTGGACGGTCTGGCGGTCAGCCTGCTTTATCAAGATGGTCTGCTGGTGCGCGGCGCGACCCGAGGGGACGGCACCACCGGCGAGGATGTCACCGCCAACATCCGGACCCTCCGCGCCATTCCCCTGCGTCTGCAGGGCAGTAATCATCCCCGGCGCCTGGAAGTCCGCGGGGAGGTCTACATGGAGAAGGCCCGCTTCGAGGCCCTCAATGCCCATGCCCGGGAACGGGGGGAAAAGGTCTTCGTCAACCCCCGTAATGCCGCCGCCGGCAGTCTGCGCCAGCTGGACCCGGAGATCACTGCTCGGCGTCCCCTGAGCTTCTTTGCCTATGGTGTCGGTCATGTGGACGACGGGGAGATGCCCGACAATCACGGGGATACCCTGGATCGTCTGGCAGACTGGGGTCTGCGGGTCTGTCCCGAACGGGACGTGGTCACGGGCGGGGAGGGCTGTCTGGCCTATTACCGTCGCATCGGTGAGCTGCGGGACACGCTGCCCTACGAGATCGACGGCGTGGTGTACAAAGTGAACCGGTTTTACCTGCAGCGGGCCCTGGGCTTTGTCTCCCGTGCCCCCCGCTGGGCCATCGCCCACAAGTATCCCGCCCAGGAGCAGATGACCTGGCTGCGGGAGGTGGAATTCCAGGTGGGGCGTACCGGTGCGATCACGCCGGTGGCCCGCCTGGAACCGGTGTTCGTGGGCGGCGTCACCGTCAGTAATGCCACCCTGCACAACATGGATGAAATCCAGCGCAAGGATGTGCGCATCGGTGACCGGGTCATTGTCCGCCGGGCCGGTGACGTGATCCCCGAGGTGGTGGCCGTGGTGTTGCAGGACCGACCGGCGGCCGCCTACCCCATACTCATGCCCGACCAGTGTCCGGTCTGCGGTTCGGCCATCGAGCGCCCCGAGGGGGAGGCCGTATCCCGCTGCTCCGGGGGGCTGTACTGCGCCGCCCAGCGGCGGGAGGCCATCCGGCATTTTGCCTCGCGCCGGGCCATGGACATCGAAGGGCTGGGTGACAGGCTTATCGAGCAGTTGGTGGAGCGAGGGTTGGTGGAGCACGTGGACGATCTCTACCGCCTGCAGGCACCCGCCCTGGCGGTCCTGGAACGCATGGGAGAGAAATCCGCGGCCAATCTCGTCCGTGCCCTGGAACGCAGCCGGCACACCAGCCTGGATCGCTTCATCTTCGCCCTGGGTATCCGCGAGGTCGGCGAAGCCACGGCACGGGCCCTGGCGGCCCACTTCGGCGGTCTCGACGCCCTGATGCAGGCGGACGAGGCGGCGCTGATGGAGGTCCCGGACGTGGGACCCAAGGTGGCGGCCCATGTGGCCACCTTCTTCCGACAGCCCCATAACCGGGAAGTGATCCGGCAATTGCGGGAGGCCGGGGTGCACTGGGAGGAACACGCGCCCCGCAATGCCGATGACCAGCCCCTGGTCGGCCACACCTACGTACTGACCGGCAGTTTGACGGCCTTTACCCGGGAGGAGGCGGCCGATCGTCTGCGGGCGCTGGGGGCCAAGGTGTCCGGCAGTGTCTCCCGCAAGACCACCGCCGTGATTACGGGGGAGGCCGCCGGGTCCAAGCTGGACAAGGCGCGCAAACTCGGGGTCCCGATCCTGGATGAGGCCGGGCTCAAGGCCCTCCTGGAGGCCGCTCCATGATCCTTCTGGCCTTTCACCGGCCCCACGCATTACACTGACCGCCATGAACCCTTCCACCTTGCTGGGCATGGTCGGCAGTGTGGTGCTGCTGGCCAGTGTGATTGCGTTTACCTCTCAGGATCTGGGGGTATTTCTCAACCTGCCTGGTCTGGGCATCGTGGTGGGCGGCACCATTGCCGCCACCCTGCTGAGCTATCCCCTTCACGAAGTGGTGCGGGTGTTCCGCGTCTTTCTGCTGGTACTGCGCAATGAGCGCTATTTCTTCCGTGAGGACATGGAAGAGATCGTCGAGGTGTCCAGGCTCTGGTTCAGCGGCAAGCTGGCGGCGGTGGATAACCGGCTCGACGGGATTCGTAACCCGTTTTTGCGCACAGGGGTGCAACTCGTCATTGACGGCACGCCCATGGAGGACATCAACGATCTGTTGCAATGGCGCATGAGCCAGCTGCGCCGGCGGGAACATGCCGAGGCCCAGATCTTCCGCACCATGGCCATGTATGCCCCCGCCTTCGGTATGCTGGGCACCTTGATCGGCCTGATCAACATGCTGCTGGCCACCGATACCAACGATTTTGCCGTGATTGCGGTGAATCTGGGGGTTGCCCTCATCACTACTTTCTACGGACTGATTCTGGCCAATCTGGTTTTCAAACCCATTGCCATCAAGCTGGAGCGACGCACGGAAGAGCGCATCATCCTGATGAACATGGTGCTGGAAGGGGTCACGCTGATGCGCAAGGGACGTTCACCGGCCTATATCCGGGAAACCCTCAAGTCCTTCATGGCGCATCATCAGGACGACTTGAGGATGAAGGAGGAACACCGTGACCCTGCCTCCCCAAAGGCCGGTGCCCCCCGCTCCCGCTGATCCGGCCGGAGAATGCGGCGGTAGCGAGGATCAGGATCTGCGCAAGCAGCTGTTGCAGGATGAACTGGAGGCCGCCCCGCATTTTCCACCGCCCTGGTCGCGGGGCTCCCATGGGGAACCGGCGATGGATCGGGATGATGACCAGGCTTGGCTGCTCATCTATGTGGATCTGCTGACCCTGGTGCTGGTGCTGTTCGTGATCCTGCTGGCCTATACCACCGTGGATGCGGACAGCCAGCTCAAACTGGTGGACTCCCTGGCGGTGGAACTGGGTTATCCCCGCCAGGAAACCATCGTCCCCCCGATTGTGGAAGCCATCCCTCCGGCCCCATCCCCCGGCAAGGCCGAGCGGCTGGCCCGGGATCTGACCGAGTCCCTGGCCGAGAGCGGCGGCCTGGAGGATGTGGACGTGCTGACCACGCCGGGTCAGGTGGAGCTTAGGATGCGCGAAGGCATCCTGTTTGCCAGTGGCCGGGCGGAGTTGCTGGGGGAGGGCGTGGCACTGCTCAGCCGTCTGGCCCCCATCTTCGGCCCTGAAGTGGCACGGGTGACCGTGGAAGGACATACGGATAACGTGCCCATCGCCACGGAGCGCTTCCCCTCCAACTGGGAGCTGTCCGTGGCCCGGGCCACGGTGGTGGTACGTCATCTGATCAGTGAAGGTGTGGCGCCTGAGCGCCTTCAGGCATCAGGATTTGCCGACACAAAGCCGGTTTCGGACAACGACACCCTCCAGGGCCGGGCACAGAACCGCCGGGTCTCCCTGGTATTGCAGATGGCGCCGGAGGGATTCCCAGGGCAGGAATGAGACACCGTCCTCCAGCACATCCTGCCTACCAGTCCAGGTCATTCAGACCCGAGCCGTTCTCGTCGAAGGCATCCTCCAACTGACGCTTCAGGGCCCTGCGCTCCAGGAGTAGTTCCAGGGAGCGACGCGCCGAAAGGCGCGTGGAACTGTCGGATTCCTTCCAGTCAACGCTGTCATCCTCATCATCCGCCAGAAGGGATTCGGGGGCCCTTGCCATGCTGTCGTGTCTCCACGGTTGCTGTGATTTACGTCGCCTTATAAACCTTGTGTGGAAAACTGCAACAAGTTTTTTTCTATCGGCAACGCAAACCTCATTGATGAGCGCGGACAATAAAAAAGCCCGGTCCGCTGATCAGGCGGAACCGGGCTTTGGTCAGTTCGGCGAGGGCCGGACGCGGTGTTTACATGCCGCGGCGCCGTGGCTTGCCGGGGCGGTCCATGCCGGGTTTGCCAGCGCGCCCGGCAGGCTTTCTCGGGCCGGCGCTGCGGGGCGGCTTGCCGCCGGGGCCGCCGGGGCCGCGACGGTCACGGAAACCGCCGCCGGAACCGCCGAGTTCTTCACGGCCATCGGCCGGTGCCAGGTTCAGGCGCTGTCCACATACCCAGACCTGTTTCAGGTGCTGAAGCAGTTCCCGGGGCAGGTCGGCCGGCAGATCCACGGTGGAGCACTCCGGCCCGATGTTGATGCGGCCGATGTGCTGGTTGTCCAGTCCCGCCTCGTTGGCGATGGCGCCTACCAGGTTGCCGGGCTTGAGGCCGTGGACTTGGCCCACATTGACCCGATAGCTCTGCATGCCGGTGTCTTCCCCGCCGCGGGCGCCCCTGGGGGCGCGACGCGGTGCGGCATCCCGATCTCTGTGGCCGCCCTGCTCACGTTCGCGTTCGATGGCACGGGGCGCGGCGGGGGCTGATCGCTCATCCAGCAGTAAGGGAGAATCACCCTGGGCCATATGGGCCAGGGCGGCAGCGATTTCCTGGGGGTCGGCATCGTGTTCCTGGACGTATTCGGTCACCAGGTTCTGGAAGAAGGACAGGTCCTCACCCACCAGGGTGTCGGTGATGGTCTGCTTGAAACGGTCGATGCGACGCTCGTTCACATCCCGGGCAGAGGGCATGTGCATGGGTTCGATGGGCTGACGGGTGGCCCGTTCGATGGCCTGCAGCATGCGCTGTTCCCGGGGTGCCACGAACAGGATGGCTTCACCCTTGCGACCGGCACGGCCGGTACGGCCGATACGGTGAACGTAGGACTCGGTATCATGGGGAATGTCGTAATTGACCACGTGGCTGATACGGTCCACGTCAAGCCCCCGGGCAGCCACGTCCGTGGCCACCACGATGTCCACCTGGGCCCGCTTGAGGCGGTCCACGGTGCGTTCCCGCAGTTTCTGGGGGATGTCCCCGTTCAGGGCCTCGGCGGCATAGCCGCGGGCGGTGAGCTTTTCGGCGATTTCCACCGTCTCGGTCTTGGTGCGCACGAATACCAGCATGGCCTCGAAGTCCTCATGCTCCAGCAGGCGGGTGAGGGCATCCAGCTTGTGCAGACCGCTGACCCGCCAGTAACGCTGGCGAATGGTGTTGGCGGTGGTGGTGGCGGCGGCGATACGCACTTCCTGGGGCGACTTCAGATGCTTGCGCGCCACGCGGCGGATCACGTCGGGCATGGTGGCGGAGAACAGGGCCAGCTGGCAGCTCTCCGGGGTCTGTTCCAGCACCCACTCTACGTCGTCGATGAAGCCCATGCGCAACATCTCGTCGGCCTCGTCCAGGACCAGAGCGGTCAGTCCTTCCACGTTCAGGGTGCCCCGGCGCATGTGGTCCATGACCCGGCCCGGCGTTCCTACCACCACTTGGGCGCCCCGGCGCAGCTGGCGCAGCTGAACGCTGTAGGCCTGGCCGCCGTAGATGGGCATGACATGAAAGTCAGGCAGATGTCGGGCGTAGGTCTGGAAAGCCTCGGCCACCTGGATGGCCAACTCGCGGGTGGGGGCCAGCACCAGGATCTGGGTGTCCTTGCGGCTCAGGTCCAGGCGGGAGAGCAGGGGCAGGGCGAAGGCCGCGGTCTTGCCGGTGCCGGTCTGGGCCTGGCCCAACAGGTCCTGCCCGGCGATCAGCGGCGGGATGCTCTGGGCCTGGATGGGGGTGGGGACTTCGTAACCGGCCTCGTTCAGGGCGGTCAGAACGGGTTCAATGAGGCCCAGGGCACGGAAATCGGCCGGATTGGTCTGTACTTGATTCAAGGGGATACCTGCGAAACGCGGATAGGGATGGATGTCGTGATGAAGCGGACATCCGCGCTCCTCGTGGCGGTGGCCGCTTGAAAGGCCGGAGGTGACATGGGCGTCCTGTTGTCAGACACCGTGCTGCCACGCAGACCTTTGGGTTTTTCATGGTGCCGGGAGCGAGAATCGAACTCGCACTCTGTTTCCAGAACCGGATTTTGAGTCCGGCGCGTCTACCAGTTCCGCCATCCCGGCAAGGTGGGGATTGAGCATTATAACGACCAGGCATGGTCAGCGCCAATAATATTTTGGTGCTGACCGATCGGGTCCCCGTCATGTCGATGGCCCCTCTCCACGGTTCCTGATACCATCGCGCGCCATGCAAGTCAGTGATTTCACCTTCGATCTTCCTCCCGAGCTGATTGCCCAGGCGCCGTTGCCGGAGCGGAGCGCTTCCCGGCTGCTGCGCCTGGATGGTCCCTCCGGCACCCTGGCGGACCGCTGCGTCCGGGATTTGCCGGACCTGCTGCGGCCGGGCGACCTGCTGGTGTTCAATGACACCCGCGTCATCCCCGCGCGCCTGCACGGCTGCAAACGCGACTCCGGCGGGCGGGTGGAGGTGTTGGTAGAGCGCCTGGAGGATCGGCATCAGGTGCTGGCCCATCTGCGCGCCAGCAAATCTCCCGGAGCCGGGGTCTGGCTGTGGCTGGAAGAGGCGGCGGAAGCCCAGGTGCTGGGCCGGGAAGGTGACCTGTTCCGGCTGCGCTTCACCGATCCCGTGCTGGAGGTGCTGGAGCGACATGGCCACATGCCGTTGCCGCCTTATATCGACCGTCCCGACACCAGCGACGATCGCCGGCGCTACCAGACCGTGTTTGCCCGCAGCCCCGGCGCCGTGGCCGCACCCACGGCCGGTCTGCATTTCGATGAAACCCTGCTGGAACGGATCCGCGCCCGAGGGGTCGAAACGGCTTCCGTGACCCTGCATGTGGGGGCGGGTACTTTCCAGCCGGTACGGGTGCAGGATATCCGTGAGCACGTCATGCACGCCGAATGGGTGCAGGTATCGGCGCGGACCTGTGACCAGGTGGCGGCCTGCAAGGCCCGAGGCGGTCGAGTGGTGGCGGTGGGCACCACCAGCGTGCGCAGTCTGGAGAGCGCCGCCAGGGGGGGCGCTCTGGCCCCGTTCGAGGGAGATACCCGTTTGTTTATCGTGCCCGGTTACGATTTTCGGGTGGTGGACGCCCTGGTGACCAATTTCCATCTGCCCGAATCCACCCTGCTGATGCTGGTGAGCGCCTTTGCCGGCCGGGATCAGGTGCTCGCGGCCTACCGGCACGCGGTGCGCGAGCGTTACCGGTTTTTCAGTTACGGCGACGCCATGTTCATGACCCGCCGGCCCCTCGAACCAACGGAACTTTGATACATGCAGTTTGAATTGATGGCCCGGGACGGGGCCGCGCGCCGCGGGCGCCTGATCTTCGACCGTGGCGTGGTGGATACACCGGCCTTCATGCCCGTGGGCACCTACGGCACGGTTAAGGCCATGACCCCGGAGGAGCTGGAGGGCCTGGGTGCCCAGATCATCCTGGGCAACACCTTCCATCTCATGCTCCGGCCCGGTACCGAGGTGATCCGGGCCCACGGGGACCTGCACGACTTCATGCACTGGGAGCGGCCGATCCTGACGGATTCCGGCGGGTTCCAGGTGTTTTCCCTGGCCAAGCTGCGCAAGATCACGGAAGAAGGGGTGCGTTTTGCCTCGCCGGTGGACGGCTCGAAGATCCTGCTCACCCCCGAGCGCTCCATGGAAGTCCAGCGGGCGCTGGGTTCGGACATCGTCATGATCTTCGATGAGTGCACGCCCTATCCTGCCACCGAGGACCAGGCCCGCCATTCTATGGAATTGTCCCTGCGCTGGGCGGCCCGTTCCCGGATCGCCCACGGCGACAATCCGTCGGCCCTGTTCGGCATCGTCCAGGGCGGCATGTACGCGCAACTGCGGCGCCGTTCCCTGGAAGGGCTGGTGGAGATCGGTTTTGACGGCTATGCCATCGGCGGGCTATCGGTGGGTGAGCCGGAGGCGGAACGTAACCGGGTACTGGACGGGCTCACCCCGCTGATGCCGGTGGATCGGCCCCGCTATCTGATGGGGGTGGGCAAGCCGGAGGATATCGTCGAGGCGGTGCGTCGGGGTGTGGACATGTTCGACTGTGTCATCCCCACCCGCAATGCCCGCAACGGCTTTCTCTATACCCATCAGGGCGTGATGCGGATTCGCAATGCCCGTTTCCGGGACGACACCCTGCCCATCGATCCGGAATGTGACTGCTATACCTGTCGTCACTATTCCCGGGCCTATCTGAAACACCTGGACAAGTGCAACGAGATCCTGGCCAGCCGTCTGGCCACCCTCCATAACCTGCACTACTACCAGACACTGATGCGGGAGATGCGTCAGGCCATTGCCGCCGGCACCCTGGAGGACTGGGCCTGCGCCTTCCATGAGCGGCGCGCGCAAACCCCACAGTCTGTGACATAATGTCGGCCTTAAAACGTCCTGAACCGTGTCAATTATCCATTCAATTCAAGGAGTCCCGCCCATGAGCTTCTTCATTTCCGACGCCTACGCCCAGACCGGGCAGCCCGCCGGCGGTGGTTTCATCGAATTCCTGATCATGATCGTGATCTTCTTTGCGATCATGTATTTCCTCATCATCCGTCCCCAGAGCAAGCGCGCCAAGGAACACAAGTCCATGGTGGACGGCCTGAACAAGGGTGACGAGATCGTCACCAACGGCGGCCTGGTGGGCAAGATCACCCAGGTGACCGAAAACTTCATCAAGGTGGAAGTCTCCGAAGGTGTCGTGGTCAACGTCCAGCGTCAGGCCGTGGCCACCGTAATGCCCAAGGGTTCGATCAAGGACATCTGATCCAGCCTTTCACTTTTAGTCCACATCTGGTCCCGTCATGAACCAATACCCCTACTGGAAGTATGTCCTGATCGTGGTCGTCATGCTGGTGGGCGTGATTTATTCGCTCCCCAACCTGTATCCGGAGGATCCGGTGGTACAGGTGGCCAACTCCACCACGGACGTGGTGGATGCAGACACCCGGCTGCAGATCCAGGCCGTGCTGGAAGGGCGGGGCGTGGAAATCAAGTCCACGGAGTTCGACGGGGCTCAGTTCATGCTGCGCTTCAGCAGCGCCGATGACCAGTTGCTGGCCGCGGATATCCTGCGTACGGCCCTGCCGGGGAACCATGTGGTGGGGCTGAACCTGGCCCCTGCCACCCCCGGCTGGCTGCGTGCCATCAACGCCCGGCCCATGTCCCTGGGGCTGGATCTGCGGGGCGGCGTCCATTTCCTGATGGAAGTGGATATGGATGCGGTGGCCGACAACATCTATGAGCGTTACACCGGTGAATTCCGCACCCAGTTGCGGGATGCCCGCATCCGCTATCTGAGCGTGGAGCGGGATGCCGACGGCGTGCACGCGCGTTTTGCCGATGCCGACAGCCGTGACGAGGCCCTGCGGGTATTGCGGCGGGAATACCGGGGGGATCTGGATTTCCGTACCACCCAGTCCGGCGAGGTGTTCCGCCTCAGCGGCACCGTGACCTCCGACTATCTGGCGGCCCAGCGGCGCCTGGCCCTGCAGCAGAATATCACCACCCTGCGCAACCGGGTGGACGAGCTGGGGGTGGCCGAACCGGTGATCCAGCAGCAGGGTGAGGACCGCATCGTGGTCCAGCTACCCGGCGTGCAGGATACCGCCCGGGCCAAGGAGATCCTGGGCGCCACCGCCACCCTGGAATTCCGCCTGGTGGACGAGAGCAGCGACCCCTTCACCGCGGCTGAAACCGGGCGTTCTCCGGCCAATTCCCGGCTCTACTTCGAACGTGACGGCACCCCGGTGTTGTTGCAGCGCCAGGTGATGCTCACCGGCGACTTCATCAATGACGCCTCTTCCGGCATCGCCCAGGACAGCGGCAGTCCGGCGGTGTTCATCAACCTGGATGCCCAGGGCGCCCGCATCTTCAGTCGGGTTACCGGTGAGAATGTGGGCCGTTTGATGGGTGTGGTCTTCATTGAGACCAGCACCGAGACGGTGGAGGAGGATGGTGAGCTGGTTCGGCGCACCACACGCACGGAAGAAGTCATCAACGTCGCCCGCATCCAGGAGCAGCTGGGTCGCCGTTTCCAGATCACCGGGCTGGACAGCACCCGGGAGGCCCGCAACCTCGCCCTGTTGCTGCGGGCCGGTGCCCTGGCCGCGCCCATGAGCATCGTCGAGGAACGCACCGTCGGCCCGAGTCTGGGGCGCGACAACATCGAGCGGGGCTTCAACTCGGTGGCCATCGGTTTTTTCCTGGTGCTGATCTTCATGGCCCTGTACTACCGGGTGTTCGGTCTGGTGGCCAACGTGGCCCTGACCCTGAACCTGGTCCTGATCGTGGCCATCCTGTCCCTGCTCCAGGCCACGCTCACCCTGCCGGGGATTGCCGGGATCGTGCTCACGGTGGGGATGGCAGTGGATGCCAACGTGCTCATCTTCGAGCGCATCCGGGAGGAGTTGCGCAACGGCAATTCGCCTCAGGCGGCAATCAAGGCCGGCTATGACCGGGCCTTCTCCACCATTGCCGATGCCAACATCACCACCCTGATTGCGGCCCTGGTGCTGTTCATGTTCGGTACCGGCCCCATCAAGGGTTTCGCCATCACCCTGTCCATCGGCATCCTGGTGTCCATGTTCACGGCCATCGTGGTGACGCGCGCCATCATCAACCTGACCTATGGACGTCAGCGTCGCCTCAAGACGCTGGCCATCTGACCCGGGGACGACCATGAAGCTCAACTTTGCCAAGGCCAATATCGATTTTCTGGGCCAGCGCCGTATCGCCCTGGTGGTCTCACTGGTGCTCATCATCGGTTCCCTGCTGCTGCTGGGATTTCGCGGCCTGAACTTCGGCATCGACTTCACCGGCGGTACCCTTATCGAGGTGGGGTATCCAGAGGTGGTGGAGTTGGAGCAAGTCCGCAGTCAGCTGGAGACGGGCGGCTTCGGCCGGGCCACCGTGCAGTATTTCGGCACCTCCCGGGACGTGTTGATTCGGCTCGCTCCCCGTGACGGTGAAAATACCGCCGAACTGTCCGAGGAGGTCCTGGACGTGTTGCGAGGCGGCGGTCCGGCCGGCGTGGAGCTGCGCCGGGTGGAGTTCGTCGGTCCCCAGGTGGGCGAGGAGCTGCGGGAGCAGGGCGGTCTGGCGATGATCTACGCCCTCATCGGGATCCTGATCTACGTGGCCCTGCGCTTTGAATGGCGTTTTTCGGTGGGGGCGGTGACCGCCCTGGTCCACGACGTCATCATCACCCTGGGGATCTTCTCCCTGTTCTGGCTGGAGTTCGATCTTTCCGTGCTGGCGGCGGTGCTGGCGGTGATCGGTTATTCACTCAACGACACCATCGTGGTCTATGACCGCATCCGCGAGAACTTCCGCAAGCTGCGCAAGCAGGGGGCGGAGCAGGTGATGAACCTCTCTGTGAACGAGACCCTGGCCCGTACCATCATCACCGGCGTGACCACCCTGCTGGTGCTGCTGGCGCTGTACCTGCTGGGCGGCGCCGTGATCCAGAACTTTGCCCTGGCCCTGATCATCGGCATCGTGGTGGGCACCTACTCATCCATCTACGTGGCGGCGGCCGTGGCCCTGGTGATGGGCGTGGATCGCAGCGTCATGTTGCCGGTGAAGAAGGAAGGGGCGGAACTGGACGACCGGCCGTGAGCCGATAGCCGGGGTTTGCCGTGGGGGATGCCTCGGAAGGCCGGCATATCCCCACGAAACCATTGGCGTGAAGCCAAAGGCCCGGGAGTTGTTGGAACTGATGGCAGAAGATCCCTTCCGCAAGCCGCCTCCGTTTGAGAAGCTCATTGGTGACCTTGCTGGTGCCTATTCACGCCTCCTCAATATCCAGCATCGCCTGGCGTACCAAGTGCTCGAAGACGAGAAAGTGGTAAAGGTCCTCCGCCTCTGGAGCCACTACGAATAATGCATAACCAGTCGCTCAAGGCACGACGATGTTGAGTGATTGAAAAATAGCGGGTGACGGACCACGCTGACAACGGCCCCCGGAAGGGCCGGGCCTGAGTGCGGGCAAAACATTGAAACAGGGCCAACAATCAGGCTATGTTCATTCAGAAGACACTTGCCAAGGAACCCCCCTGCATGGCTCCACAGTGGCTGAAGGAACCCGCACAGGTAATCCACACCTGCCAAAGCGCCGCTCATGGCCTGCCTGGCCCGCCGCCAAAAATACAATCCCCATTATAAAGATGTGCAGTACGTGGCTTCGTCCAACAGACCTTTATCCGCCATGCTGCGCACAGCGGATAAACGCTTATGTGTTAGCTGTAACGAGACACAGAGTCTTTTGACGAGTGAACATAGAGTATGCCAACAGTATTGCGAATTGGCCCTTACCGTTTCTTCTTCTACAGTAATGAGAGCGGTGAGCCAGCTCATATACATATTCAGCAGGAGCGAATGCTGGCAAAATTCTGGTTACAGCCAGTTGCCCTTGCAGGCTCAACCCGATTTTCACCCAAGGAATTGAGGAAACTCGAGCAATTGGTTATTGAAAACAGAGATACTATTTTGGAGGTCTGGAATGGGTACTTTGGCAGTTGAGCTTCACCCTCAAGCTCATAATGTTAGATGCACCGATGTGGCACTTGTCGTCGAGCTTGTGGATGGCCGCACAATCACTGTGCCACTGGTTTGGTTTCCTCGCTTATCCAGTGCTTCGGAAGAACAGTTGAAAAACTGGGAGCTTCTAGGAGATGGAGAAGGAATCCATTGGCCAGATATTGATGAAGACCTGAGTGTTACAGGTTTATTGGCTGGAGCGCATTGACCCAGTGCGCGACAAGCCCCGCCGTTCAGGGCGGGGAAGGATAGGGACGGCGTAGCCGTCCTTGGGTTTCAGTGAGGTGTCTGCTGCTGCTCGATGTACTGGCGCACGATGGAGATCGGCGCGCCGCCGCAGGAGGATGCGAAGTAGGACGGCGACCATAGCACGCCCTTTCAGTAGCGTTTCTCGATGTCCGGGCCTTGCGAAGCAGACGGCTGGAGAGGCCCTTGAGACTGTTCACGAGGTTCGAGACGGCCACCTTGGGCGGATATTCCACCAGCAGATGCACATGATCGTCCTCGCCGTCCATCTCGATCCGTTGTGCCTCGAAGTCGGCGCAGACCTTGGCGAAGATCGTGCATAGCCGGTTGATGGCGTCGGCATCGAATACTTTGCGGCGATATTTCGCCGCAAAGATCAAATGAACGCGCATCTTGAAAACGCAATGCCGACCGTGCCGAATATCGTTTTCTTTGCTCATAGACCAAACTATGCTATCTGCATGCAACAACTCCAGGCCTTCAAGTTTGAGCTACGCCCCGACGGCCAGCAGGAACGGCAAATGCGCCGTTTTGCTGGCTCGTGCCGGTTCGTGTTTAACAAGGCGTTGGCGTTGCAGAAGGAACGTTACGAGGCGGCCGTGGCCTTGGTAATGGGCGTGGATCGCAGCGTCATGCTGCCGGTGAAGAAGGAAGGGGCGGAACTGGACGAACGGCCGTGAGGCAAACCCTCATCCTCGGCAACCTGCTCCGTCCGTGCCTACCCTGAATGGAATGCTCGGGGGGCGTGGCAAACCTGACCTGAAACAGGCAATGGATCACAAAATGGGCTAACCTCGACTCCAGGACCATGCAGCGGAAAGGGACATGGAGTACAGGGAACCCGTGCGGCCCGAATGGGGTAGGGCAGGAGAGGGCGGTTATCCAAGGAAGCTCCCGCTGGACGGGCAGCGGGGGGCGAAGGGTGTTTCAGGCATCCAGGGGGCTTCTGACGGCGAGACCGCCGCGATTGAGTACATGGGTGTAAATCTGCGTGGTGGACACATCACTGTGCCCCAGCAGTTCCTGCACCGTTCTGATGTCGTACCCCTGCTCCAGCAGGTGGGTTGCGAAACTGTGCCTCAATGTGTGGCAACTGGCCTTCTTGTGAATGCCCGCCTTTCTAGCCGCCTCCTTGACGGACTTTTGTACAGCGGTTTCGTGCAGATGGTGGCGGCGGGGTTTCCCCGAACGCGGATCTACCGAAAGGCGACCGCTGGGAAAGACAAACTGCCAACGCCATTCACGAGGGGCATTGGGATACTTCCGTGCCAGTGCGTCAGGCAAAAGGGTTTCCCCCAGTCCCTGCCCAACATCCCTGGCATGCAGGGCACGCACGGTTTCCAGGTGCTCCGTCAACGGGCCAACCAGCGATTCCGGCAAGGGCACGATCCGGTCCTTGTTCCCTTTGCCGCATCTCACCATGATCAATCCCCGGTCAAATTCCACGTCCTGTACGCGAATCCGCAGGCATTCCATCAGTCTCATACCGGTCCCGTAGAGCAGAGAGGCGACGAGCCAGGGAACCCCCGCCAGTTCGCCAAGCATGCGCCGCACTTCTGCCCGGGAGAGCACCGTGGGCAATCGCCTGGGGCGTTTCGCCCTGGAAAATGGGCCGATATCTCCAAGGGGTTGTTCAAGCACCTTACTGAACAGGAAGACCAGCGCGTTCAAGGCTTGGTTCTGAGTACTAATGGAGACATTGCGTGTGACCGCAAGATACTGGAGGAAATCAGCCACCTGCGCAGCCCCCAGACTGGAAGGTGCCTGACCATCGCAATGGTGGATGAATCT
>NZ_JAJNQN010000018.1 GCF_022227845.1 Ectothiorhodospira lacustris
CCCCTCCCCCACCCCGGGGGCTGGCCAGTTTGGGGGCGTCACCGGCCGCCGTACTGCCCTCATCCCAGCCAACGCCGGGCCACCCTGGCGCCCTCCTCCATGTCCGTCACATAGGTCAGGCGCCCCGCCTCCTTGCGCACCCCGGCCCGGCGCAGCTTGACGATCAGCCGGGCCTTCATACCCACGAAAATGAGCGCGATCCCCTTCTGACGCAGGTCGGCAATCAGGCTCTGCAGGGCTACCAGGGCAGTGCCGTCCATGCTGGGGACATCCTGCATGTCCAGCATGACCACCTTCACGCCGGGGTCCACCACTCGCAGGGAAGACATGGCCTTCTCCGCAGCGCCGAAGAACAGGGGGCCGTTGACGTCATAAAGGGCCACCGCCGCCGGCAGCGAGCGGGTATCCGGATGACGGTCCGTCTGCACCCGGTCGGAGTGGGTGAGCAGGGACATGCGGTGAATGAACAGGGCAGCCGCCAGCCCCATGCCCACGGCCACCGCCAGCACCATGTCGAACAGCACCGTCAGGCCGAAGCAGATCAGCAGGATGGCCACGTCGGGACCGGGGGCGGAGCGGACCGTGCGGACAAACAAATGTGCCTCGCCCATGTTCCAGGCCACCACGAACAGCAACGCGGCCAGGGCCGCCATGGGGACATGGCCCAGCACCCCGGCCAGGCCCACCACCGCAATCAGCACCACCAGGGCATGGACCACGGCGGCAATGGGGGATCGAGCCCCGCTGCGGATGTTGGTGGCGGTCCGGGCGATGGCGCCGGTGGCGGTGATGCCGCCGAAGAAGGGCGCCACCAGGTTGCCCAGCCCCTGACCGATCAGTTCCGAGTTGGGATCATGGCGAGTCCGGCTCAGCCCATCCGCCACCACGGCACAGAGCAGGGATTCGATCGCCCCCAGCATGGCAATGGCAAAGGCCGGCCCCAGCAGCGCCCGGATCAGGTCGAAGTTCAGCTGCAGGGGCTGCCCGTCGGGACCGGGGAGATGCCACGGCAAGGCAAAAGCGGGGGGAATGGACGGAATCCCCTGCCCCGACTCTCCCCGATATTCCCAGGTGAAACGGGAGGCAATGGTATCCACGGCCCCGCCGCCCAACCAGTGATTGAGGGCCCATGTGGCCAGGGCCGCCGCCACCAGTGCCACCAGGGGGGCGGGCACGGGGACCTTGAGACGGCCCCAGAAGATAAGGATCAGCAGGGTGAAGATGCCCACCCCCAGTTCCATCGGGTTGATGCTGGGAAAGGCGGAGACGATGTTCCCCAGGTTGGCCAGATAGTGCCCCCCCAGATGGGCCACGGTCAGCCCCAGGAAATCCGGCAACTGCAGGGTGGCGATCACCACGGCGATGCCGGCGGTAAACCCCAGCACCACGGGATAGGGCACAAACTGGATCAGGCCGCCCATTCGGGTCAACCCCAGTGCGATCAGGATCAGGCCGGCCATGACGGTGGCCACCAGCAACCCGCCCAGACCATACTGCTGCACCACCGGGATCAGGATCACCACGAAGGCCGCCGTGGGTCCGGAGACATTGAAGCGGGAACCCCCGGTCAGGGCGATGATGGCCCCCGCCACGATGGCCGTGTACAGACCATGCTGGGGCGGCACCCCCACGGCGATGGCCAGCGCCATGGCCAGAGGCACCGCGACAATGCCGATGGTCAGACCCGCCATCACATCCTTGCGCAGATCGGCCAGGCCGTAGCCTTCCTTCCAGGCTGCCCTCAGCCCCATGAACAGACCGGGCATGCGGCCGGACCAGGGGGAATTGTGCATGAATGACACTCCTCAAGGTGCTGATGCTTTGAAAGCCGAAGGGAATGGCGGGCAATTGCCTGGGGCAGACCGTGGCCTGTGCCTGCTGCAGGTAACGGGAGGCGCGGCAGATATTGCCAGAGGGAATGATGATATCACTTTTACGGGAAATACAGAGGTGCGCGCGCAGCGGCCTTGCCCTGGCGGGCAGGAAGCGGTGAACATCCCCAGGACTGACTTCAAGGATCATGGAGCAAGGCATGGCACAGACATCCCGTTTTCCCGGCAACGACCGGCCCCTGGCTCGCTGGCTGGTGGCGCTGCTGTCCCTGGCGGCCATCCTGACCGCCCTCTGGCAGCTTCACGCCGGTACCCAGGGACTTGAAATACGCCAGACACAGGTGGATGGCGTGCCCATGACCATGTACCTGCCGGTTCATGACGCCCCCGCCCCGGTGGCGGTCATCGCCCACGGCTTTGCCGGTTCGCGGCAGATGATGCAGCCCCTGGCCATCACCCTGGCCCGCAACGGGTACATCGCCCTGACCTTCGACTTCCCTGGCCACGGCGCCAATACCCGGCCCTTCGTCGCCAACCTGCTGGACGAGGACAAGCGTCGCGGCCTGCTGGGTGGGGCACTGGACGCCGCGGTGGCCACGGGCCTGGCCCTGCCCCGGTCGGACGGGCGCCTGGCGCTGCTGGGACACTCCATGGCCGGGGACATCATGCTCATGCACATGCATGAACATCCGGATCAGGTCCAGACCGCCGTACTACTCTCCCCCTATATCTCGGGCGCCTTCCCCATGGAGGCGATGAATAACCTGCTGTTCGTGTTCGGCAGCCTGGAACCGGCCAGCCTCCATGAAGCCGCTCTGGTGGCCTTTGCCCCGTTGACGGATACCCCCGAGACGGGTGTCACCTACGGCAACACGGCAGACGGCTCGGCCCGGCGCCTGGCCCTGGCCGGCGGGGTGGAGCACATCGGCGTGCTCTACGCAGAGGACATGCTGCGGGAGTCCCTGGCGTGGCTGAATGGCAGTATCAGGCCGGCGGGCGAAAGCCACGACGAAAGTTATCTGGACCGACGCGGCCCCTGGCTGGGTCTGCTGTTCCTGGGCACCATCGCCCTGGCCTGGCCCCTTTCCCGCCTGCTGCCCCGGGTGGCGGTCCTGCCGGTGGGCCTGGGGCTGCCCCGGCGGCAGTTGCTGAAGACCCTCTGGATACCCGCCCTGCTCACGCCTCTGCTGCTCTGGGCCGTCCCCGTGGGGATACTGCCTCTGCTGCTGGTGGACTACCTGGCCCTGCATTTTGCCGTCTACGGCCTGCTCTGCTGGGCCATGCTGGGATGGTCGACCCGTCGCGGTCAGGCCCCCGTGGCGGCACTGTCAGCCATCCGCTGGCAGGCCCTGGGTCCCGCCATACTCCTGGCGGCCGGCTACCTGACCCTGGCCATCGGCATTCCCATTCACCTTCACGTCACCGGCTACTTGCCCGGGCCGGAACGGGCCCTGATCCTGCCGCTGGTGTTCCTGGGCATGCTCTTGTTCTTCTCCGCCGATGAATGGATGACCCGGGGTGCCCAACCCGCCCGTGGGGCCTATGCCCTGACCAAGGTCTTCCTGTTCCTGTCCCTGATCCTGGCCGTAGCCCTGCGACTGGAGACCCTGTTCTTCCTGATCATCATCCTGCCGGCGATCCTGGTGTGCCTCACCATCTACGGTCTGCTCAGCAGCTGGATATACCGCGCCACGGGGCATCCCTGGGTGGGCGCGACGGCGGTGGCCCTGGCCCTGGCCTGGGGCATGAGCGTGACCTTCCCCCTGGTGGGGGCATAAGATGGGGCGGACCACACCTCATTGCCGTCTGGCAAGGCATAAGAGATGGTGCGGGCCACCCTCATTGCCGTCATTCCCGCGAAGGCGGGAATCCAGGGTTGTCGGTCTGTGACTGGATTCCCGCCTTCGCGGGAATGACGTTTAGAAACCCGGGAGTGGCGTTTAGAAACCCGGAAATGACGTGCAGAAACGCCGGAATGACGTGCAGAAATGTCGGAATGACGTGCAGAAATGTCGGAATGACGTGCAGAAACGCCCGAATGGCTTGTACTAAAGCGGGAATGGCCTGTTCAGAATATCCTTGAAGGGGGATTCAAGCCGTGGCCGTACTGGTGCAAGACAAAACATGAGGAAACCTGAATGACCAAAAGAATCGTCACCCTGACCCTGAACCCGGCCGTGGATGCGTCCTGCACCACCGACAAGGTCAGGCCGGTCCACAAGATCCGCACCACCAACGAGCGCATGGACCCGGGCGGTGGCGGTATCAACGTGGCCCGGGTCGTCAACGAGCTGGGCGGCCAGAGCTTTGCCGTCTATCTGGCCGGCGGACGTTCCGGCGATGTGCTCGATGAACTGGTAGCCAATGCCGGGGTCATGGCCCATCGCGTCCATACCCGGGAGACTACCCGGGTCAGCAATGTGGTTTACGAGCAAAGTTCGGGGCAGGAATTCCGCTTCACCCCGGAAGGCCCCACGGTGCAACCGGCCGAATGGAAAGCCGCCCTGGATTTCATCGAACTGCTGGATTTTGACTACGTGATCGCCAGCGGCAGCATCCCCCGGGGGGCACCGGAAGACGTCTATGCCCGCCTGTCGGTGATGACCAAGCGGCGCGGTGCCCGCATGGTCCTGGATACCTCCGGGCCCGCTCTGGCGGGCGCGCTGGAAGAAGGGGTCTACCTGGCCAAGCCAAGCCGGGGTGAGTTTGCCGCGCTGATGGGGCGGGACCTGGATGATCCCAAGGACCTGGAAGACGCGGCCCGGGAGATCGTGGCCGACGGAGGCGTCGAGATCCTGACGGTCACACTGGGCCACGATGGTGCCCTGCTGGCCACCCGGGA
Source organism: Ectothiorhodospira lacustris (assembly GCF_022227845.1). Lineage (GTDB taxonomy): Bacteria > Pseudomonadota > Gammaproteobacteria > Ectothiorhodospirales > Ectothiorhodospiraceae > Ectothiorhodospira > Ectothiorhodospira lacustris. The sequence goes on from NZ_JAJNQN010000018.1 coordinate 4,675, forward strand.
CGGCATCACCTGGCTCAAGACCCCGGAAGTGAACGCCAAGAGCGCCGTCGGCGCCGGGGACAGTTTCGTGGCGGGCATGACCTTTGGCGTCTCCACCGGTGAAAGCATCTCCCGGTCCTTCGCCCTGGGCGTGGCGGCGGGTACCGCCACCGTACTGACCTCCGGCACCGAACTGTGTCACAAGTCCGACGTCATGCACTTCTGGGAGATGCTGGCCCAGCAGGTCTAGAGGCATGGCCCCCTGTCTGAGTGCCGGGTCAATCCAGCGCCGCCACCCCATCCACCAGGGTGTCCAGCGCCGCCGGGTCGGGCAATGCCAGATAATCCGCCAGCTGTTCGCTGTAGACACCCCACTCCGCATAAGTCATCAGGGAGGCATCCACCGCCGTGGCAAAGCGCAGGGCCAGTTTGAGAATGACGACCAGATCCGGCACATCCTCATGGAGAGAGCCCAGATGCGCGACCTGATCCACGGCATACTGTTGATCGATGGCATGGACCACCGCCTGGGGTATATGCCAGCGCTGGGTGATCAGCGCCCCCACCCTGGGATGATGAATGCCGAACAGTCGGGTCTCTTCAGGGAGTAGCGTTGACCAGCCCTTGGCCGGCGCCGCCTTGACGAGGGGAACATAGTCATCACCCGCCAGACTGCACAGGGCTGGAATACCCACCATGTGGAAGAGACCCAGGAGATGGGCCTCATCCACCAGATCCGGGCGTTTGATGACCCTGGCCGCCCGGGCGGCGGATTCCGCCACATGGACACCCCGACGCCAGAATGCCTCCATGCCGGGATACTGGGCCATGGCATTGCGCAGCGCGACGGTACGGACAATGGCATAGATGCGGTTGAAGCCCAGCAGCATCACCGCCTGCGGTATGGAACTGATCTCCCGGGCACGACGAAACAGCGGAGAATTGACGATCTGCAGCACCCCACCGGCAATACTGGCATCACCGGCGATATGCCTGGCGATCCGACCCAGATCAGGATCCTCCTTTCTGGACTCCGCCACCACCACCCGCAAAACTTCCGGCTGAGGGGGTATGACCAGCCTGTCGACGATGTCGTGTTCTTCAACCTGCATTGATCATTATCCTTTGACAGGCACAAGATACTTCCTGACCTGAAAGATACGGCATGACATTTGCGTCAATAAAACATGACCTGATGCCGATAAACCGCTGCTCATTCAGACGATCGTTCTGCATTCTCCATCTCCGGAGGGTAATCTATTGACGGCCGATTGCGTAGCCGAGGCCGGAAAACGCCACGATGTCATCACAGCTCCCGTGGCCAATAGCGGATCCGGTCGCACATCTCCCCGTCCAGCGAGCAACTCGGGAACCTGATGAACAGCACCAGGCAAGAAGACTCACATGGCCTGATCCGTGACCAAAGGATCATCACCAACTGCGCCCTGGAAGTCATCGAAGGCATTCGAATTCAGCGCGGCAAACCCCTGCAACCCAGGGACCGCATGGCCCTGAAACTGCTGACTCCACGCAATGCCGCCCTGATGATGAAAGGAAACCGCCGGCATCTGGGGTGCCGGCAGGTGAGCTTCGAGATCCTCACCGACGACGTGGGCCTGGGCGCCTACCGCCTCATCCCCGTGGGCGTTCACGTGCTCAATCCGGAACGGGGCTGGTGGAATGATGACTACGGCGTCCGCCGATTCCTGTGGAACCTGTACCTGGGTGAGGACCCCATCGAGGGCATGCAACGCATCCTGGAGCGCCTTTTCAAGGTATCCCCCCAGGGCCTGCGCTCCCTCTCCGGCAGCCTGGACATGCAGCAGGCAGAACACGATATCCAGGCCACGGTACGCCCTGACCTGAGTCTTTACATCCGTCGCCACAAGGGCAGCGTGGAGACCTCCCTGCGGCGCCTCAACCAGGCCCAGGCCCTCTACCGGGTCAAGGATCTGGGGATCGACGCCGCCGGACAGGGGCGCATGGCCCTGGTCTTTGGCAGCAACCAGCGCTACGCGGTGAGTTTTGCGGTGGAGAGGGCTTGATACCGGCGCCCCTCAAGGGGCATCATCCCCGTCAAAGCGGTCCATGACACCGGCGTGTCATGGACCGCGTGCATCATTCACTGCAACACGATCCTGTCTCGGGCTGCGGCCCGATCCGCTTTCCTCCCACATCTTTCCCAGTTTGATTCGAGGCCTATGAGCAAAGTCCTGATTATCGGCGCCGGCGGCGTTGGCGGAGTTGTCACCCACAAGTGCGCGCAGCATCCGGAGGTCTTCACGGAGATCTGTCTGGCCAGCCGCAACGAGGAAAAGTGTCGTGCCATCGCGGCCCAATTGGACCGACCCATCCAGACCGCCCAGGTGGACGCGGACGACGTGGAGGCCCTGGTGGCCCTGATCGAGTCCTTCAAACCTGACGTCCTCATCCACGTGGCCCTGCCCTACCAGGACCTGACCATCATGGAGGCCTGCCTGCGCACCGGCACCCCCTACCTGGATACCGCCAACTACGAACACCCGGATGAGGCCAAGTTCGAGTACAAGGAACAGTGGGCGTTCCAGGACCGCTATGCCAAGGCCAACCTCATGGCCACTCTGGGTTGCGGCTTCGATCCGGGCATGACCAACATCTACTGCGCCTGGGGCCAGAAGAACCTGTTCGACGAGATCCACCGCATCGACATCCTGGATGCCAACGGCGGCGACCACGGCTACCCGTTCGCCACCAACTTCAATCCGGAGATCAACATCCGCGAGATCACCGCCAACGGCCGCTACTGGGAGGAAGGCGAGTGGAAGGAAACCGCACCTCTGGCGGAGAAGCGCAGCTTCGATTTCGACGGCATCGGTCCCAAAGACATCTACCTGCTCTATCACGAGGAGCTTGAATCCCTGTGCCGCAACATCAAGGGCCTCAAGCGCATCCGCTTCTGGATGACCTTCTCCGAGAAGTACATCACCCATCTCAAGGTGCTGGAGAACGTGGGCATGACGTCCATCGAGCCCATCCGGTTCGAGGGCAAGGAAATCATCCCCCTGCAGTTCCTCAAGGCCATCCTGCCCGACCCGGCGTCCCTGGGGCCGCGCACCAAGGGCAAGACCAACATCGGCGTGATCCTGGACGGCATCAAGGACGGCAAGCGGCGCAAGGTCTACATCTACAACATCTGCGACCACGAGGCCTGCTACCGGGAAGTACAGTCCCAGGCCATCTCCTATACCACCGGCGTACCCGCCGTCACCGGCGCCATGCTCATGGTGCAGGGCATCTGGCAGGGTGCCGGCGTGTTCAACGTGGAGCAGCTGGACCCGAATCCGTTCATGGAACGCATCGGCGACATGGGCCTGCCCTGGCAGATGGTGGAACTGGATCCCGACAGCGATCCCCTGGCCTGATCGCCCATGGACAAGACGCGCTATCCCTGCTTTGACGTCAACGCCTGTCCGTCACCCGCCTTCGTGGTGGACGACGCCCTGCTGCGCAAGAACCTGGCCCTGCTCAAGCAGGTCCAGGCCGACAGCGGCTGTCGCATCCTGCTGGCCCTGAAGGGCTTTGCCATGTGGGACACCTTCCCCATGGTGCGGGAATACCTGGTAGGCACCACCGCCAGCGGTCAGGACGAGGCCCGCCTGGGGGCGGAGAAGTTCGGCGGGGAGGTGCACGTGTACTCCCCTGCCTTCACCGAGGAGGAGATGAAAGTGGTGGTGCAATATGCCGACCACATCAGCTTCAACTCCCCCGCCCAGTGGCAGCGTTTTCGCGAGCAGGTGGCCGGGGCCTCCCGGCACATCTCCTGCGGCATCCGGGTGAATCCGGAGTATTCCGAAGGCAAGGTGGCCCTGTATGACCCCTGCGCCCCCGGATCGCGCCTGGGGACCCGGGCGGTGGATCTGGCCGGCGTGGACCTGACGGGCCTGGAGGGCCTGCACTTCCACACCCTGTGCGAACAGAACAGCGATGCCCTGGAGCACACCCTGGAGGCCTTCGAGGCCCGGTTCGGGCAGTACATCCCGGGCCGGCAGTGGATCAACTTCGGCGGTGGACACCACATCACCCGGGACGACTATGACGTAGAGCGGCTGATCCGCCTGATCCGGGATTTCCGTGCCCGCCATCCGGGGGTGACGGTCTACCTGGAGCCGGGCGAAGCGATCGCCCTGCGCACCGGCTACCTGGTGTGCACGGTGCTGGACATCGTGCAGAACGGCGGTCCCATCGCCATCCTGGACACCTCCGCCACCGCCCATATGCCGGACGTGCTGGAGATGCCCTACCGGCCGGAGATCATCGATGCCGGAATGCCCGGGGAGAAGACCTTCACCTACCGCCTGGGCGGCTCCACCTGTCTGGCCGGGGACATCATCGGGGAGTATTCCTTCGACCAGCCCCTGGAGATCGGACAGCGGCTGGTGTTCACCGACATGGCCCACTACACCATGGTCAAGACCACCACCTTCAACGGCATCCGCCTGCCGTCCATCTGCCGGGTGAACGAGGAAACTCGGGAAGTGAGGACGGTGAAGACCTTCGGTTACGAGGCATACATGCAGCGTCTGAGCTGACGGCCTCACCGAGCCACAGGGACGAAAAAAGGCGGGATAATATCCCGCCTTTTTTCGTCCCGCTTTTTTAGTGCATCAGGCGGCGGGCGGCTGCTCGTAGGTGCCTTCCAGGCGATCTTCCAGCTCTTCGCCGGCGCGACGCAGGGCCTCCAGGGTTTCCTCATCGGGCTGCCAGTAGTTGCGCTCCGAGGCCTCCAGCAGGCGGTTGGCCATCTTGGCCGAGGCGGTCGGGTTGAGCGAGGCCAGACGCTCACGCATCTCCGGATCCAGCATGAAGGTCTCGGACAGCTGCTGATAGACCCAGGGCTGCACCTGACCGGTGGTGGCGGACCAGCCCATGGTGTTGGTGATATGCACCTCGATCTGGCGCACCCCCTCGTAGCCATGCTTGAGGGCGCCTTCATACCATTTGGGGTTGAGCATCCGGGTACGGGTCTCCAGGGAAACCTGCTCCGACAGGGTGCGGACGGTCCCGTCACCCCTGGTCTGATCACCGATGTATACCGGAGTATCCTGACCACCACGGGCCTGACGGACCGCCCGGCTGATGCCGCCCAGGGTATCGAAGTAGTTGTCCACCGTAGTGATGCCCAGCTCCACCGAATCCAGATTCTGATAGGTGAGCTGCACGTCCGCCAGCATGCTCTTGAGCAGGGCGTCCTGCTTCACGGGACGCCCGGACAGGCCATAGGCAAAGCCCTTGCGCTGGGTGTAGGTATCGGCCAGTTCGTCCTCGTCGTTCCAGCGGCCGTTCTCCACCAGGTTGTTGACGTTGGAACCATAGGCGCCGTCGGCATTGCCGTAGACCCGCAGGGCGGCCGTCTCCAGGTCGCAGCCATGCTCCTTCTGGTAGGCCAGGGCATGGGCACGGACGAAGTTCTGATCCAGCGGCTCATCGGCACTGGCGGCCAGGAAGGTGGCTTCGGCCAGCAGTTTGATCTGCAGCGGCAGCAGGTCACGGAAGATGCCCGACAGGGTGATCACCACATCGACGCGGGGACGACCCAGCTCCTCCAGGGGAATCAGGCTGGCGCCGGCCAGACGGCCATAGTTGTCGAACCGGGGCTTGGCCCCCACCAAGGCCAGGGCCTGGCCGATCTGGCTGCCTTCGGTCTTGAGGTTGTCGCTGCCCCACAGGACCAGGGCGATGGACTCCGGCAGCGGGTTGCCGTCTTCCACATGACGGGCCAGCAGGCGTTCCGCCTGGCGGGCGCCGTCCTTGAGGGCATAGGCGCTGGGGATGCGGAAGGGGTCAAAGCCGTGCAGGTTGCGGCCCGTAGGCAGCACCTCGGGGGTGCGCATCACGTCACCGCCCGGGGCCGGACGCAGGTAGCGTCCATCCAGGGCCTTGAGGATGCCCTCCAACTCCGTTTCCCGAGACAACAGATGATCCGCGTTGGCCAACTCCCGCAGGCGCTCCAGGGTCGTCTCATCCACCTGGGCACCGGTCTCCTTCACCGCCTTGTCGGCTGAACCGGTACGGACCAGGGCCTCAATCAGGGCACGCTCCGGCCGACTCTCGTCGGTGGCCTCGGCCATGGAGAGGAGCATGTCCACCCGCTCTTCTTCCGACAGGGCCTGCCCTACCACGTGCAGACCATGGGGGATCAGGGTGTACTCCAGCTCCAGGATCTGTTCGTTGAGCTTGTGGATCTGCGCGTCCGCATCCCCGGCATCGGAGACATCCCACAGGGGCTCGGCCTTGCACAGTTCCAGTTCGGCGGCCTGGGACTGGACCAGGGCCGCCAATTCCTCCCGCTCATGGGCCTGATCCGGCTCCAGGCCGCGCCAGCGCTCCAGGGAACTCTTCAGGTCCAGCAAACCACGATACAGGCCTGCATGGGCCACCGGCGGGGTCAGGTAGCTGATCAGGGTGGCACCGGCACGGCGCTTGGCGATGGCCCCTTCGGAAGGGTTGTTGGAGGCGTACAGATACAGGTTGGGCAGGTCGCCGATGAGGCGATCAGGCCAGCAGGTGCCGGACATGCCCACCTGCTTGCCGGGCATGAACTCCAGGGCGCCGTGGGTACCGAAATGCAGCACCGCATGGGCCTTGAAGTCCTCCCGCAGGTAGCGATAGAAGGCGGAGAAGGCGTGGGTGGGGGCAAAACCATGCTCGAACAGCAGGCGCATGGGGTCGCCCTCGTAACCGAAGGAGGGCTGCACCGCCACCAGCACGTTGCCGAACTGCCTGCCCTGAACCAGAATGGAGCTGCCGTTGCTGAGCAGCTTGCCCGGCGCGGCACCCCACTGGGATTCAATCTGCTGGAGCCAGCGTTCCCGGCGTACGTGTTCTTCGGCGGGAATCAGGGTATGGACATTGGCATCGGAGCCGTACTGCTCCCGGTTGCCGTTGATCACCGCCTCGCGCAGGGCATCGGTGCTTTCCGGCAGATCCACCTGGTACCCTTCCGCCTGCATGGCCTTGAGGGTGTTGTAGAGGGATTCAAACACCGCCAGGTAGGCGGCCGTGCCGGTGTTGCCCGCATTGGGCGGGAAGTTGAACAGGACGATGGCCACCTTGCGCTGAGCGCGCTCGGAGCGGCGCAGCGCCACCAGCTTGCGCACCCGGGCCACCAGCATGGCGGTACGCTCCTTGCAGGTGGACATGTCCTGGGGGTTCTCGATCTGGGTGAAAGTACAGGGGGTGTCGCAACCCTGACAGACCGCCCCCTCGCCGCCGGGGCGGCCACCATAGACCATGGGCACGGTACTGCCGTCCAGTTCGGGAATGGCCACCATGATGGTGCTCTCCACCGGCAGCAGACCCCGGTCGGAATTGCCCCACTGGTCCAGGGTCTGGAATTCCACCGGATGGGCGGCCACATAGGGCACATCCAGCTTGGCCAGGATCTCCTCGGCGGCGCGGGCATCGTTGTAGGCGGGACCACCCACCAGGGAGAAGCCGGTCAGGGACACCACGGCATCCACCGTGGGACGGCCGTCCTTCATGAAGAACTTCTCGATGGCGGGACGGGAGTCCAGGCCGGAGGCAAAGGCCGGCACCACCTGCATGCCTTCCTCTTCCAGGCTGCGGATGACCGGGTCATAGTGGCCGGCGTTACCTGCCAGGACATAGGAACGCAGTACCAGCACCCCGACCCGGCCCTTGGCGTTCTTGTCGGACCAGCGGACCGGCAGATCCTGCAGACGGTCGGAGATGCGCGGCTTCATGTCCGGGTGATAGATACCCGTCTCGGGATATTCCAGCGGGAGGGAGGATGGTACCTTGCCCTTGAGAGCACGCCGGGGACCGGAGGCATAGCGATCAATGAGGAAGCGAATCATGTTGCTCATGTTCTCTTCCGAACCGCCCAGCCAGTACTGCAGGGTGAGGAAATAGGCGCGGACATCCTGAGCGGTGCCCGGAATGAAGCGCAGAAGCTGGGGAATGCGCCGCAGCATCTTCATCTGCTGGGCGCCGGCGGCACCGCCGGATTCCTTGTCCTTGCTGCCGCGCAGGCGCTTGAGCAGGGTCATGGGGCCGCTGCTGGGCTTGGACATGTCGAAACTGCCCATGTGGGTCAGCTTGGTGACATCGGCGGCGGACATGGCACAGACCAGGGCATCGCAGTTATCGCGACGGGCTTCCAGAGCCGGTACGATGGGCTTGTACTGATCCTCCAGAAACAGCATGGTGGCGATGATGATGTCCGCCGTCTCGATATCCGCCCGGCAGGCATCCAGGGCCTCCTGATTACCCTGCCACTCGGACGCGGCGTGCAGGCTCAGCGTCAGGCCCGGCAGGTCTTTCTGAAGCTTGATCCGGGCCCGATCCGTGGCGCTGGCCAGATGGGTGTCCATGGTCACGATGACAACCCGGACGGGAGTATGATCAACTGTGGACTTGGGCTTTGTTGCCATGATGCTCTTGGTGCCTGTTGATAAATTGGGCCGGGTGAGGCGATGGGGCGGATTCACCCTGGAATGCGTGTCAAATTAGATCGCCCTGCCCCGGGTGTCAACCAAGCTAGACAACAACCCGGGGTATAGTTGAGCTTTATCGTGTTGTCGGTTCAAGTGGAGACCTGTCTTGAAAGGAATTACCCGTACCTTCCTCACCGGCCTGGCGGCCATTCTGCCGTTGCTGGTCACCGTCGTGCTGCTGCTGTGGCTGAGCAACACCCTGGAAAACCTGCTGGGCGCGGTACTGCAGTGGGTCCTGCCCGATATGCTTTACTTCCCGGGCCTGGGGCTTATCACCGGTATCGGCCTGATCTTCGCCCTGGGGCTGCTGATGCGGGCCTATATCGTGCAGGGGGTCTTCAGTTGGGTGGAAGGCTGGATGCAGCGCATCCCGGTGGTGAAGACCATTCACGGCACGGTGCGGGACGTGACCCGGCTGTTTTCCGGCGACATCCGGAATCGTTTTGGTGAAGCGGTACTGGTCACCCTGCCGGGAATGGACGGCAAACTGGTGGGATTCGTCACCCGGGAGGATTTCTCGGGACTGCCCGACAACCTGGGCGGCGAAGGCATTATCGCCGTCTATCTGCCCATGAGCTACCAGATCGGCGGTTATACCCTGATGCTGCCGCGGAACCGGGTGGAGCCACTGAACCTGTCCCTGGAAGACGCCATGCGCTATACCCTCACCGCCGGCGTATCCGCCCACCAGAACGACGACTGATCCCGAGAGCCGGGCTTCCTGGAAGCAGGCCTCGTGGGAGCGGACCTGCCCGCGAACAGCGCCGCCCCCCCCTGCCATGCCCTGTCATTCGCCGGCAGGCCGGCTCCTACACACTCCCAATGCCGGAGCTATCTCAAGGTGCCCTGGAACCCCTCTTGGAACACCCTCAGGGCGGCCACCCCCAGGCCCTCGGTCAGACGGGTGAACAGGTCCTGACGCCGGGTGAAGTCCACGATCCGCTCTTCACCGATCACCTCACGGGCGACATAACCGGCACTGCCCAGACCGTCGATCAGCCCCAGCTCCACACCCTCCTCCCCGGTCCAGATCAGACCGCTGAACAGACGGGGGTCATCCGCCAGGCGATCCCCTCGGCCGGTCTTCACGGCTTCCACAAACTGCGCATGGATGCGATCCAACATGGCCTGGACATGGACCTTCTCATCCGTCTGCACGGGCATGAAGGGATCCAGCAGGCCCTTGTTGCCACCCGCCGTCATGAGTCGACGCTCGATGCCGAGGCGATCGATGGCGTCTACGAAGCCGAAACTGTCCATACGCACACCGATGGAACCGATGATGCTGGCCCTGTCGGCATAGATGCGATCGGCGGAAACGGCCACGTAGTAGCCACCGGAAGCCCCCACATCGGAGATCACCGCATAGAGCGGGATATCAGGATGCTGCTCGCGCAGATGCCGGATGGCATCATTGATATAGCCCGCCTGCACGGGACTGCCGCCCGGGCTGTTGATGCGCAGGATGACCGCCACGGTATTGCGGTTCTCAAAGGCAGCCCGCAGGCCTCCCACCACCAGATCGGCACTGGCGGCGCCTCCTTCGGCGATGATCCCCTGCACATCCACCACGGCGGTGTGCCGGGCCTTGCGATCCGCATCCCGTCCGGGCAGGGCATCCATGACCGCGAGCAGGATGAAGAAGAGATAGGCAAAGCCCAGCAGTTTAAAGAAGATGCTCCAGCGACGGGCAGCGCGACGCTCCTTGACGCCCGCCAGGGCAATCTCTCGCAGGGCCTCGCGCTCCCAGTGTTCCGGGGCGGGCCGGCGCTGATCGTCATCGGGATCAATTGAAGGGTTCATCAGTCGGAGTGTCCTTGGTTGCACATGATGTTTTGGACAGCAGGCCCTGGGGATGTTCCGAGCAAGTCACCCCGATGAGGACCAGGCATGGCGCCGGCACCCCAGCCAGTCAGGCAGCTGCGCCACCCCATCCAGCAGGCCCTTGGGGGCATGGGGCTGCAACTCCCGGGCAGAGTGAACCCCGGAGGTCACACCCAGAGCGTCAGTACCGGCGTTGCGGGCCATCAGCAGATCATGGGTGCTGTCACCGATCATCAGTGTCTGTTCCGGCATGATGCCCAGCTCATCCATGATCGTCTGCAGCATCTGGGGATGAGGCTTGGACAGGGTTTCATCCGCGCAACGGGTCGTCAGAAAACGGGGGCCCAACCCCGTCTCATCCAGCACCCGATCCAGGCCTACCCGGGACTTGCCGGTGGCTACCGCGCACCAGTACCCCTGATCAAGCAGATCATCAAGCAACTCCGGCACCCCGGCAAACAGGGGCGCGGGGGTATCGTCGATGAACAGGAAACGCTCCCGGTAGGCTTGGGTAAAGGCCTGAAAGAGCGCTTCATCCGCGTCGGGATAGAGCTGCAGGATGGCCTCCCGCATGCCAAGACCGATCACGTCACGCAGACGCTGCGCCGGCAACGGCGTGGCGCCCAGGACCTCAATGGTCGACTGCATGCAGGCCACGATGCGCGCCACCGAATCCATCAGGGTGCCATCCCAGTCGAAGACCAGTAATTGATAGGGATTTTCAGTTGTCACGGGGGAAAGACCTCAATCCAGCGGGGTAAGCTGCGCCAGCACCTGACTCAATTCCGGTTCCAGCGGGGCTTCGATGGCATAGGTGCGGCCGCTGACGGGCAGCGTGAAGTTCAGGGCGCGGGCATGCAGGAACTGGCGCCTGAGCCCCGACTTCTTCATCCGACGGTTGAACTCGAAATCACCATAGTGTCGATCCCCGGCCACCGGATGCCCCTCATGGGCCGCGTGCACACGGATCTGATGGGTTCGGCCCGTGCCGATACGGACATCCATCAGCGTGGCCTCCGTAAAACGTCGGCCGGGTATGAACAGGCTGTCCGCATCACGGCCATCTTCGTCATCCACCTGCACCAGTCGGATACCGCCACGGCGGACATTGCGGGCCAGACCGGCATTCACCCGACGCTCACCACCCGACCACTGCCCCGTCAACAGGGCCAGATAGGTCTTGTCGATCCCGCCGCTGCGCAAAAGTTCATGAAAGGCCAACAGGGCCGGGCGATTGCGGGCCAGTACCAGACAGCCACTGGTCTCTCGATCCAGACGATGGGCCAGTTCCAGAAAGGGTTCGCCCCGGCCCATCTTCCGCAGGGCCTCGATGACCCCTACGGCCACGCCGCTGCCGCCATGCACCGGCAAACCGGCCGGCTTGTTGATCACCAGCAGATCATCGTCTTCCAGCAGCACCGAGCGATCGAGCAGATCCGCCAGCCCCTGGGGTAACGGTCGGTCATCCTGTCGCGGCTCACTGCGGCTGACCGGAGGAATCCGCACCATATCCCCGGTCACGACCCGATAATCGGGCTTGGCGCGTCCCTTGTTGACACGCACCTCGCCTTTGCGCAGCAGTCGGTAGACCCGGGTACGGGGCACACCCTTGAGGTGGCGCAGGAGGAAATTGTCCAGACGCTGCCCGGCATCGGACGCACTGACCTGGACGTGGACTACCGCCGAAGGGCTGGATTTGGGGGTTTCGGACATCGCGAAATAATAACAGGTCACTCAAAGGTTTGATGGAATTTTGCCGGATTGCTATCATGGCTCGTCGCGCTGGGTTGACTCGGCAGATATCGGAGCGGCCCCGCAGCCCCGCGGTCCCCGCGAATCCTCCCGAATCGCCCACCTCCCGCGACCGACAGAACACCAAACGGGGAATACCTGCCTGTATTGAGGGCATGTGTCGTTCCCCGTCATGGATATGCACGCTCTAGAACAATAGATCCCTTGAGTATTCTGAGCGGTTTTTTGGACAACTTTGCCCCCACGCCCCTGTGCCTTGCACATGCGGGCGTTGTGCTCCCATGGCTGTTCGCATGCGCCCTGATGACCGGCGGCGTGCGCCTTCTCCATGCAGCACCGCCGACGCCGTGTGAACGCCGGGGCGTGGCCGGGCCCTGCACCCGAGATACACTTCATGAAACGAATCCTAGTCAATGCCACGCAGCCGGAAGAGCTGCGTGTGGCCATGGTGGACGGCCAAAAACTCTACGATCTGGACATCGAACTCCCCTCCCGCGAGCAGAAAAAGGCCAACGTCTACAAGGGTGTCATCACCCGTGTTGAGCCCAGCCTTGAAGCTGCCTTCGTCAACTATGGTGCGGAACGCCACGGTTTCCTGCCGTTCAAGGAGATTTCGCGCAGCTACCTGAACCAGCCGGACAACCCCGAAGCCTCCCCCAGGACCGCCCTCAAGGAAGGCATGGAACTCATCGTCCAGGTGGAAAAGGAAGAACGGGGCAACAAGGGGGCCGCCCTGACCACCTTCGTCAGCCTGGCCGGACGCTACCTGGTACTCATGCCCAACAACCCCAGGGCCGGGGGCGTGTCCCGCCGCATCGAGGGCGAGGAACGCAGCGAAATCCGTGAGTCCCTGGCACAGCTGGATGTCCCCCAGGGCATGGGACTGATCGCCCGTACCGCCGGTGTCGGCCGTAGCGTCGAAGAACTGCAGTGGGACCTGGAGTACCTCAAGACCCTGTGGAATTCCATCGCCGAGGCCGCGGAAAGCCGCAAGGGCCCCTTCTTGGTCTACCAGGAAAGCAACGTGATCATCCGCACCCTGCGGGATCACATGCGCAATGACATTGCCGAGGTCATCATCGATGATCCCAAGGTGTTTTCCCAGGCCCGGGACTTCGTCCAGCAGGTGATGCCCAACAATCTGCGCAAGCTCAAGCTCTACGAAGACCATGTCCCCCTGTTCAACCGCTACCAGATCGAAAGCCAGATCGAAGCCGCCTTCCAGCGCGAGGTCACCCTGCCCTCCGGTGGCGCCATCGTCATCGACCATACCGAGGCACTGATCTCCATCGACGTCAACTCCGCCCGTGCCACCAAGGGCAGCGACATCGAGGAAACCGCGCTCAACACCAACCTGGAAGCGGCCGAGGAGATTACCCGTCAGCTGCGGCTGCGGGATCTGGGTGGTCTGATCGTCATCGACTTCATCGACATGGCCCCCAACAAGAACCAGCGCGAAGTGGAAAACCGCTTGCGTTCGGCCCTGGAGATGGACCGGGCCAGGGTCCAGGTGGGACGCATCTCCCGCTTCGGCCTGCTGGAGATGTCCCGCCAGCGCCTGCGTCCCTCCCTGGGAGAATCCAGTCAGATCGTCTGCCCTCGCTGCAATGGCCATGGCCATATCCGTAGCGTGGAATCACTTTCCCTGTCCGTGCTCCGATTGGTGGAAGAAGAGGCCATGAAGGAGAAGACCGGGTGCGTGCTGGCTCACCTGCCGGTGGATGTGGCCACCTTCCTGCTGAACGAAAAGCGGGATGTGATCTCCACCATCGAAAACCGCTACACCGTGGACATCACCCTGGTGCCCAGCCCCAGCATGCTGACGCCCCATTTCACGGTGAGGCGCATGCGCGGTGAGGAAGTGACCGAGGAACTCGAAGGCAAGAGCAGTTACCAGATCCTGACCGAAGATGAACCCGAACTGGTAAACCAGACACGCAAGAGCCGCTTGGAAAAGGCCTTGGTGCAGACCATTGCACCAGCGGCACCGGCACCGATGGACATGCAGCCTCGGGCTCAGGCGCCCATCCCTCAGGCTCGGCGCAGCGTCTCCCCGGTGTCCCTGCCCGGCCTGTTCAGCCGTATCTGGAGCAGCCTGTTCTCCAACGATGAACGCCCGGCAGCACCCCAGACCGCCCCCCGGACGCCCCAACGCAGCCAGGGCCGGCCCGGTCGCAGCGCAGAAGCCAATGAAAACCAGAGTCGCAGCGAGCGTGGAGACAGCGGCACGCCTCCTGCGCGGCGTGAACGCCCGGCCCAGGACGGCGATTCGGACACGAGCAGAGGGCGCTCCCGTCGCAACACTCGCACCCGACGGGGTCGGGATACCGGCAACGATGAGCGATCACGCAGCGCCGGCGGTCATCGCCCGGAACCCTCCAGACGTACCGAAGAGACCGACGGCAACAAACCCGCGGAATCCAGGACAGCCGAAACACCGGCAAAGTCGCCTGTCGATGAGCCCCGCCAGGAAACACCTCAGCCCCCAGCCCAGGAACACCGGGACAAGGGGGAAGGTAACGGCGGCACCCGCAGCCGGGGGCGTCGTGGGGGGCGCCGCCGGCGTCGCAGCTCCGGCTCGGGTGATGAGCATCGTAACTCGGACAACGGTCGTCAGGACGACGCTCAATCCACCGTGGAAGCATCGACGGAAACCCGCAAAGAACATCCAAGCACCGCGGAGCAGAGTACCGAGCAGGGTGAAGACAACCGTCCCCGGGATCGGCGACCACGCCAAGCGACTCAGGATGCCCCAACCGACGGCGCAACTTCCGCAGCGGTGAGCGCAAGCGCCCCACCCGCCCGGGAACCCGACCAGTCCAGCCAGGATGAAAGCGGCGCATCCAAAGCGAAAAGGGAGCAGCAACCCAGTCAGGAATCTCAGGCGGCACCGCTTCCCAGCCAGCCGCTGCCTCCGCCGGCCGCAGCCAAGCCGCCGGCCATCCCTGCGGAACCCCGGGCAGCCGGGCAGCCGATTGCCCCCGAGACCAAGGTGGAAGCAGCCCGGCCGGCGCCCAAATCCGAGCCGACCAGAGAGGCATCACAGCCGCCTCAGGACAGGGAATCACCGACACAGGAAAAGGGCTTGCAGGCAACGCCTTCGGCCAAGCCTGACCAGAGCGCCAAGTCGGCAGTGGAAGAAACCCGGGAACCCCGACGCTCGGGCTCCGTCAAGGCCCAGAGACCGGCCAGTGCTCGTCGCAGCGAAGGCCGCCGCACTACTGCCGGCACCAGCAAGGAAGAAGTCGTCAGGGCGGTGAAAGAAAACGCCGGACCGGCAGCTGCCGGTCCGGAAACATCTGCTGTCGCTGAAAAGCCCGCCATGACCGACAAACCGACACCGGCCACACCGGCAAACAGCGACCAGGAGGCTCCGACGACGGACGGCAGCAAGGGATCGGAAACGGCAGATCGCTGACGGCGACGCCGGATCCGCAACCCGGTGGCCGGGGGAGTTACCCCCGGCCCCTCAAGGGAAGATCATGGGCCTGACAGAGGTGTAGCAACAATCCTCTCGAAGCGTCTTCCACCATATCCATGACCCGTTCAAAGCCGGTAGAGCCGCCATAATAAGGGTCCGGCACCTCCAACTCGGACCACTGGGTCCCGAAGTCCATGAACAGTGACAGCCGCACGCCGGGACGTGCCTCTCCCATCAGGCGTACGTTCTCCAGATTGTCCCTGTCCATCACCAATACGTAATCAAACCGTTCCAGATCCGCTCTCTCGATACGTCGGGCCCGCTGTCCGGACAGATCTATCCCCCGGCCCTGAGCCGTGCGCCGCGCCCGCTCATCCGGCGGCTCGCCCACATGATAGGCATGGGTCCCCGCTGAATCCACGTGAATCAGATCGGCCAGACCCGCCTGCACCACATGGTGCTCGAAGACACCCTGAGCCATGGGGGAGCGACAGATATTCCCCATGCAAACGAACAGGACACTCAATTTCATGTCGAAATCTCCGTCAGCAGGCTCAAGTTGCCTGAGCCGCTGAAACCATCTATTGAACATCTATCCCCACTCACTCTCACACCGCGCGTTGCCAGTGGGCACCGACGCAGGCTATCGTTAGACCATCCATGGATACTTCCGCTCCCCAGACGATCCGTCTCCAGCCTGCCGACCTGCAGGCCAAGGTCCTTGGGAATCTCCTGCAGCGCCTCCAGGCCGGACAGATCGTCCAGGCCAGGGTCCTGACCGACAGCCTCCGGGCAGGGGACGCCGTGCAGTTGCGACTGGCGGGCGAAACGCTGGAGCTGCGCCTGCCACTGGCCGTACGCACCGGGGATAGCCTGCGGATGCAGGTCACGGCCGTCAACCCCAGGCTGGAACTGGCCCTGCTGCGGGAAGCACCGGCACCGCAACCGTCTACGCCGCAATCTCCGCTGCAGTCCACGCGACAGTCTCCATTGCCGCACACGCCGCAGGCAATCCTGTCGACCTTTCTCCGGCAATGGGCGCCCCAGCAGTCGGGACAGGCGCCCCTGCTGGCAAGCCTGCATGCACTGAACCAGCCGGGGCAAGCCGGTGCCGCGGGGCTTCCCGAGCCGCTGGCCCAGGCCTTGCAGCGCCTGTGGCAGGCCCTGCCCACCCCCTCACAGATTGGCACTCCGGAAGGCCTGCGCCAGGCGATGTTGGGTTCGGGCCTGTTCTATGAGGCACGGCTTGCCCACCCCGCACCCTCGGCGCGCACGGATCTCCCCCAGGACCTGAAGGCACGCCTGCTGTCCCTGGCCGAACAACTGCGCGCCCTCCCCCTGCAACCGCGCACCCAGCTGCCCCGCGGCGGTCCGGCGACGGCGGAGCTGCCACCGCCCTTGCCCAACACCTCACCGACGGCCCAGCCCCGCGCGCCGGCGACCGCCAGCGCCGCACTCCTGCCGGCCTCTCTGCTGCTGGACACACTGCGCCAACAGGTGGAGCGATCCCTGGCCAGACTGGTGATCCATCAGCTTTCGTCCACGGAGAAACCGGACGAGGTTTCCCAACCGCGATGGCTGCTGGAACTGGCCCTGCGCGCCGAACAGGGTATCGACATCATCCACATGCGCCTGGAGCGGGATGCCCGCCAAGGTCAGGGAGATGACGAACAGGCGCATACCTGGAAGGCCGATCTGGCCATGGATCTGCCGGAACTGGGGCCGGTGCATGTCCGGATCGTAGTCCGCGGGCAGGATGTCAGTACCCACTTTCGGGTTGACTCGGAGGAGACTCGCCAGCGCCTTGAAGATGCCCTACCCCAGCTGAAGGGTAACCTGGAATCCCGGAATCTTCAGGTCCACAGCCTGAACTGCCGAACCGGGACACCACCGGATATCCCCCCCACTGCCGCCGATGGGCCCTGGATCGACAGTCACGCCTGATGAAGAAACCCATCGAACACAAGCCGGGCAGACGCCAGGCCGTTGCACTGCATTACAGCGGCACCGGCGCCCCGCGCCTGACAGCCAAGGGTGAAGGAGAACTGGCGGAACGGATGCTGGAGATTGCCAGGGCTCATGATGTACCCGTCCACCGGGATGCTGCCCTGAGCATGACCCTCTCTCGGGTACCCCTGGGGGAGGAGATCCCGGAAAATCTCTATATAGCGGTGGCGGAAGTCCTCGCCTTCATCTACCTGCTCAGCGGCAGAACGCCCGCTGATGCCGGCAAGGGTCAGGACACGGAGTGATCCCGGTGCATGGCCAGCAGCAGTTCCGCCTCCCCGGAAGACAGTCCGCAGCCGGCCACCAGGTCATCCCGAGTAGCCCCCTGCCTGACCATGCGCATGGCTTGCCGGTAAGGCCCCTCATCCACATCACGCATGAGCACCTGCTCCTGCTGCTCCGCCAAACGGCGCAGCTGCTGATCCACCGTCTTGCGGTAAGCCTCGAACTGCTGTTCCTCGTTGTGCAACGCGCTCAGCGCGCCCCGCAGGGCCAGCACGGATGTTTCCTGAAGACTCAGGCGCTTGCGCAAGGCATCCAGCTGGCGTTTAAGCCAAAAACAGGCCGCGGCGCTTGCCAGTGCAATCAGCAAGGCCAGGGTCAGGACGATGTAAGAAATCATGCGTATTCGTCTATGTGATTGGGGTCATCATCCCGGTCGGACCTTCTCGGCGGCACGGACGGCTTATCGACATCCTCGCGTTCGGCATCCGAGTCGTCTTCCGGTGACTTGCGACGGGCCGGAGAACGGGGAAACCGTCCCCGTTCATCCCCCTCCTCGGGCACCGGGCGTCCGGGAACCAGTGGATGGGCGGGAGGAATCGGAAGATCCGCAGCCATGATTTACCTCCGAAGATCGTCCCCTTTGTTAAAGGGTAGCCACCTCAGCCCACTCATCATCGGTGAGCAGCTTGTTAAGGTCAACCACGATGGTCAGCTCACCATCACGACTGGCCACCCCCTGAATGTACTTGGAGCTTTCATCATTGCCGACGTTCGGGGCAGGCTCCACATCACGGGCCGCCAGCTCGATGACCTCGGCCACACTGTCCACCATGATACCCACCACCTGCCCCCCCACCTCGATGATGACGATCCTGGAGGCATCATCCGAGTCCTTGTCCATAAGCCCCATGCGCCGACGGGCATCAATGACCGTCACCACATTGCCCCGCAGGTTGATGATGCCCAGCACGTAGTGGGGGGCTCCGGGGACCGGCGCAATCTCCGTCACCCGCAGCACCTCCTGCACCTGCATGACGTTGATGGCATAGGTCTCCTCCGCAAGACGGAATGTGACGTATTGAGTGGCAGATGCCGCCTGGGATTCTTTTGCCATGAACTGAAACCTCTTTTCGGGCCGGATGCATCATGTCATGCCGGCGATGATCTTAATATTGGAATTCAAGACGCAGAGGATACCCTCAGCCCCAAGTCCCCTTTTCCAGACTCCGGGCCAGATAGTCCGCATCCAGTATGGCGCACAGATGTTTGATCACCGTGCCGGACAGCCAGGGTCGCTTGCCGCTGGGCGAGCGCCAGCGTACCAGCTCGGGGGACAGGGTCAGGGTTTCCTCCACCCGGTCACAGACCAACCCCCATCGCCCCTCGTCAATGAGGATCAAATTGCCGGGAGGCGGTCTGTTCGCCAGACGATCCGGCGGCAATACGTGGGGGCTGATATCCACCACTTTCACCTTGCGGCCATGATGCTCCGTCAGTCCCAGAAACAGGGAACTGTGGCCGGGCATGGGGGTGATCTCCCTGGGCATGGTCATGATGCCGGTCAGTTTCACCAGTGGAATCGCCAACGTCACACCGCCCAGCCGGAACAGCAGACACTGAAAGGGCTTTTGCGCCCATGCCGGAGGGCAATCCTGCGCAGGCGCCGGAGGTGCGGGAGGTGCCGCGATCGGCACGGGTTTGATCGGGGTGACAATGGCCCGCACGGGCGCAGGTTTCACGGGCGCAGGCGGCGGTGCAGACCCTGACGGCAGCGGGGTGACTTCAGCGATTTCCTGCAGCAAGTCATCCAGATAGGCGGTCAGGGCCTGGGGCTCATCCACCACCGTAACCCGGGGCTTGGAATCCTCCGGCCTGTCATCCCGGTGATTCATGATGCGGCCCTGCGGCGAAAGTCATGCTGTCCCAACAAGGAATCCAGCAGGCGTGCATAAGCCTCGGTCCCGCGGGCATCCGGCAGCATGATGGGCAGAGGCATGCCGGCGATGGCCGCCTCCCTGAATTTGGTATCCACCGTGATCACCCCCTGCCAGAGACAGTCACTGTAATTGTCACGCAACTCCCATAGGGCCTGGGTAGATGCGCGGGTACGGCGGTCAAACAGGGTGGGTACCACCACGTACTCCAATGCATCCTTGCGCGAGCGCTGGATCATTTTCAATGTCTGCAGCATGCGGTCAAGCCCGCGAATGGCCAGGTATTCCGTCTGCACGGGGATGAGCAGCTTGCTACAGGCAGCCAGTGCATTCACCATCAACACCCCCAGCATGGGAGGGCAGTCCAGCAGGACGTATTCAAACCGCCCCTGCAGCCCCTGAATCGCCCGTTTGATGACCAGGCCCATCCCCTCCCGGGTTCCCAACTGACGATCCAGCGTGGCCTGGGCCGTCGATGCGGGCAGGATGTACAAGTGATCGAAGCGGGTGGCGCGTACCGCCCCGCTTGCCTGGATCGGCCTGCCTTCCGCAGCCTGATGAAACAGGCTGTAGACGCCGCCGGTGGCCCCTTCCGGATCGCCGCCGAAATAGGCGGTCAGTGAACCGTGGGGATCCAGGTCCACCAGCAGGGTCTCATGCCCCCTGGCCGCCAGCAGCCCGCCCAGGGACACCGTGGTGGTGGTCTTACCCACGCCCCCCTTCTGATTGGCGACAGCCCATATCACGGTCATGGCTGATCCTCCATATTCCGTCGTCCCTGGTTTAACAGTATCTGGATATCCTCGCGCAGCATCTCCGGCGGCGCACCTTCACCGGTACCGGGACGACGGCCGGCCAACACCACGATGTTGACGCGACGATTCTGCAGGCGCCCCTCCGGCGTCACATTGTCGGCCTTGGGGCGATATTCACCGAACCCGATGGCCGCCATCTGCTCCGGATCCACCCCGTTGCGGGCAAAGAGGTTGACGACGGTGGCGGCCCGCCCGGAGGAAAGCTCCCAGTTGGAAGGATAGACCGGCGTACTGATGGGTATATTGTCGGTATGGCCTTCCACATGGATCCGTGCGGGGAACTGGGCCAGGATCGCGGCCAGCCTCTCCAGCACGGGCACCGCTTGCGCTGCCAGCTCGGCACTGCCGCTGGAAAACAGGATACTGGTGTTGATCTGCACCTCGATCCACAACCGATCCCGCCCCACCTCAATCAGCCCCGCCTCGATCAATGGGGCCATGGCCACCTCGATCTGGTCCGCCATGGCATTGATACCCTCGATGGCCACCGACAGCCCCTCCAGATCCATGTCCACCAGGATCTCCTCCAGGCTGCGCGTCATCCGTTCCATTTCCATGGGAGAGGTAATGGGCGGAGGCTCCACCGCGGAGGGGCGAGGCGACCTGGTCAGATCACCGACCTGAATGGGCTCGATGGTTCTGGGGGTTGCCCTGAAGGCCTCCACCAGGGATTCCGAAAGAATCCGGTACTTGCCTTCATTGAGTGATGAGATCGCGTACATCACCACGAAAAAGGCCAGCAGCAGGGTCATGAGATCCGCATAGGGGATCGCCCAGGCCTCGTGGTTGACATGCTCCTCGTGTTTTTTCCGACGTCTTGACATGACAGGCTTCCAGCAACCCCCTCAAACCTGCGGCCATGGCGCCAAGGCCCGCCGGGTCAGTGCAGGTACCCCTGCAGTTTGGTCTCGATATTGCGCGGGTTCTCACCCTCGGCAATGGAAATGATCCCTTCGATGATCATCTCCCGATAGGCACTCTGATTCTGAATGATGGCCTTCAGCTTGTTGGACACGGGCAGGAAAAAAAGGTTGGCCGAGGCAATCCCGTAGATGGTGGCCACAAAAGCCGCCGCGATACCGGCCCCCAGGCGACTGGGGTCGGCCAGATTCTGCATCACCGCCATCAGACCCATCACCGCGCCGATGATGCCCATGGTCGGCGCGTAGACCCCCATGCTTTCGTAGACCTTGGCGGCCTGGGTGTGAAAATCTTCACGGGTATGACTATCCACCTCCAGGATCGTGCGGATTGTCTCAGGCTCCGTGCCGTCCACCAGCAACTGCAGACCCTTGCGGGCGAAGGCGTCCTCCTCGGTTTCCGCCAGAGACTCAAGCCCCAGCAGACCTTCCTTTCTGGCCACCTGACTCCAGCTGATGATCCGTTCGATGACGGCCTCGGGGTCGAGCCTGGGCGGCACAAAAGCCCAGGGCAGAATCTTCATGGCCTGCATGAACACCAGCGGACGCGCCTGAATCAGGGCCGCCGCAATCGTGCCGATCACCACGATCACGAACGCGGCCAAGTTCCACAGGGCCGCCAGTCCACTGCCCTTGGCAACGGTGCCGCCGAAAATGGCCACCAAGGCCAGCAGCACACCGATGAGCGTGAGAATATCCATGCTTCAGCACCCCTCGGCCAGCAATCTGCCGATCTGGGACAGGGGCAGGACACGATCCGCAAGCCCCGCATCCACCACGGCGGCCGGCATGCCGTACACTACGCAGCTCTCTTCGTCCTGGGCCCAGATCTTTGCGCCGCATCGCTTCAGGAGCCGTGCCCCCTCCCGGCCATCGGCGCCCATGCCGGTCATGATGATGGCCAAGGCATCGCCGCGGAAGGCCGCAGCGGCGGAATTGAAGGTGACATCCACGCTGGGGCGGTAATGTTGCTCGGGGGAACTGTCAGTGATCCTGACCCGGTGCTGCCCCCCACGGGCCTCCACCAGCATCTGTTTGCCACCGGGGGCCAGCAACGCCAGCCCCGGTGCCAGCACATCGCCATCGCCTGCTTCCTTGATCCGGATCCGACACAGCTGATCCAGGCGCTGGGCGAAGGCGGGGGTGAAGGTGCCCGGCATGTGCTGTACCAGCAGCAACGGCAGCGGAAAATGGGCGGGCAACTCGGCCAGCACTTTCTGCAGCGCCAGCGGCCCTCCCGTCGAGGTCCCGATGAGCACCACCCGAAAATCCCGCAATTGAATCGGGGTACGATCCGGGACACTTCGCGCCGATCGGGGTGTCGGCAAGCCGGCAGGCGACGTGACCGCCACGGGGCGACCTGACGGCGGTGCTGCAGCCCCCCCACGGGAACCCAATCCGGACGACACGGTAGCAGCGGGCGGCGGTGAGAAGCGTCGCCTTCCCACCGCCTTGACACGACGCCGGAGCACTTCCTTGGCTTGCTCCTGATCACGGGCGATGTCTTCGAATTTTTTGGGCAGGAAATCCACCGCGCCGGCCTCAAGGGCATCCAGGGTGGCCTTGGCGCCTTCCGTGGTGATGGAAGAAAACATCAGGATCGGCACAGGATTGCGGGCCATGATGCGCCTCACCGCAGTGATACCGTCCATCACCGGCATCTCGATATCCATGGTGATCACGTCAGGACTGAGACTGGCGGCCTGGTCCACTGCCTCCTGGCCGTTACTCGCGGTCCCCACCACCTCAATGGACGGATCGGCATTCAGGATTTCCACGATGCGACGCCGGAAGAATCCGGAATCGTCCACCACCAGAACGCGAACCGCCATCAAATCTCTCCGTCTTTTCCAGGTCATGGGCCCCGCATCCGGATCGTTCGGGATGATGCGGGGACAGGTCAGATCAGTGCCTTCTGGCGTAATTCTTCAGAAGTCCAGGCACATCAAGGATCAGCGCTATACCCCCATCACCGGTGATGGTTGCACCTGCCAGTCCGGGGACTCCGTGCAGCATATTGCCCAGGGGCTTGATAACCACTTCTTCCTGCCCGATCAGGCTGTCCACCACAAAGCCCACCCGTTGATTGCCGCTGAACACCACTACCACATGTCCCATCCCCCGATATTCATCGGTACTGCCGGAAACAAGCCACCGCCGCAGATAGTAAAGCGGCAGGGAGCGGTTACGAACCATGATAACCTCCTGATCATCCACACGGTTCGTTCGCGACAGGTCCAGGTCGAAGATTTCACTGACATTGGCCAGCGGCAACGCGAAACGCTGTCGGCCCAGCACCACCATCAAGGTCGGCAGAATGGCCAGGGTCAAGGGCAGGCGAATACTCAGGATGCTGCCCTTGCCCAGTTCGGAAGTGACATCCACCCGTCCATTGAGCTGGGCAATCCGGGTCTTCACCACATCCATACCGACGCCGCGACCGGATACGTCGGAAATCTCCGTCTTGGTGGAAAAGCCCGCCCTGAAAATGAGATTGAAGGCGTCGTTATCCGAAAGACGCGAAGCCGCATCCTCATCCATCAAGCCTTTTTCCACTGCCTTTTTGCGCAGCACATCCGGATCCATGCCCTTGCCGTCATCGGAGATGGTCAGCAGGATATGGTCGCCCTCCTGGGCGGCTGACAGGACCACATGGCCGACACGCGGTTTGCCGGCGGCCAAGCGCTCCTCCGGTGACTCGATACCGTGATCCACGGCATTTCGCACCAGGTGCACCAGGGGATCGGCCAGGGCCTCCACCAGGTTTTTGTCAAGGTCGGTATCTTCCCCCCACAGCTCCAGATTGACCTCCTTTTTGAGACTTCGGGCCAGATCCCGGACCACCCGGGGAAAGCGCCCGAACACCTTCTTGATCGGCTGCATCCGGGTCTTCATCACGGCCGCCTGAAGATCCGCCGTGACCACGTCCAGATTGGTCACGGCCTTGGATACCTGTTCATCCCGCATGCGTGAGCGCAAGGTCGCCAGGCGGTTGCGCACCAGCACCAGCTCCCCCACCAGATTCATGATGTCATCCAGACGTTTGGTATCCACACGAACCGATGTATCGGCCAAGGGAGTGGACTTGGCCGCCTTCTCCACGCCGCCGGCTACCGGTGCCGCCGACGATGTTGCTGCCGGCACATTCGGCTGGGCGGTTTTAGGTCCCTCCCCCTTGCCGTGAAGGCTGTCCAGCAGGCTTTCGAATTCATCATCGGAGATGGTATCGCCTGCCCCAGGGGGGGATGCCTGGGCGGAAGCCGCGGACTCCGGCTTTCTACCCTGCAGTTCGTCCAGCAGCTGGTCAAATTCTTCATCGCTGATGGCGTCGCCATCAGCCTGAGCCTTTCCCGCGGAGACAGGCGGTGGAACCGCAGACGTCATGCTCTCCGGTTTCGGGCCGCCGTTTTGCTTTTGATCCTGAAGGGCATCCAGCAAAGCCTCGAACTCGTCATCCGTGATATCCCCCCGAAGCTCCCCCTGAGCCGGCACGGACCGCGGCGACACGGGTGTCGGCACCGGAGGCGGCGGCGGTGCCTCCCCCTGGGGCAGGGTCAGGGGTTCCAGGGCCGCCATCAGGTGATCCGGCGCAGGGGCCGGCATCTCGCCGGAGCGCACCTCATCAAACATCCGGTTCAACACGTCTACCACCTGAAGGATGGTATCCATCAGGTTGCTGTCCACATGACGCTGCCCCTGGCGCAGCAGGTTGAACACGTCTTCGGCCCGGTGGCAGATCTTGACCAGGTTTTCCAGATTCAGGAACCCGGCCCCACCCTTGATGGTGTGGAAACTGCGAAAGACCGAATTGAGCAGATCTTTATCGTCGGGGGTCTGTTCCAGCTGAACCAACTGCTCACTGAGGCCCTCCAGCAATTCGCCGGCCTCAACCAGAAAGTCCTGAAGGATTTCGTCGTCGGTATCCAGACTCATGTCCGTCTCTCACGCCCAGTGCAATCGCACCCTGATATTCCGGTTTGGCGGCCGGACCGGCGAAATCTGAAACAGGCCGACGTCCCGGTGACAGGACAAGTTTTAAAATCCAAGGCTGGACAACAAGTCATCCACATCATCCTGGCTTTTTACCACGTCGCCCTGATCCGACGTCCCCTTGACCGCAGGGCCGGCCGGCTCGGTCCCCGCGCCCCTGTCCTTGCCTTCCGGCGTGGACAGACGCTTACCGGAGATACGCACCAGCCCCACCAGGCTGTCTTCCAGATCCTGCACCAAGGTCATGACGCGGCGGATGACCTGCCCCGTCAGATCCTGGAAGTCCTGAGCCATGAGCACTTCCGAAAGCTGACTGCGCAGCGTTTCGGCATCCCGTTCCGTATCCTCCAGAAACTCGGCCAGGGCTTGGCTCACTGAGCGGAACTCGTCCACGGACATTTCCCGCTGGCGAAAACGAGCCCAGTCAGCCCGCAATGCCTGCGCCCGGTTTGCCAACATTTCCGAGACCGGTAATGCCGCCTCAACGGCGTTCAGGGTGCGATGGGCGGCCTGGTCAGTCATGGCGACCACGTAGTTGAGACGTTCCTTGGCATCCGGAATATCCTGATGGGTCAGTTCGGAGAGACGGGAATCCAGGCGGAAACTGTTCAAGGCCTCGTGCAGGTCCCGGGTCAGCTTGCCCAGTTCCTGGAACAGCAGACTCTCGTGCATGCGCCCCATCTCTTCGATGAGTCGCCCAGCCCCTTCTTCATTGCCGGATTCCATGAGCTTGACCAATTCCCGGGCGCGTTCCAGTTGCTGCTGCTTGAACAGGGCCTCTTTGCTGTCTTCCTGGTTCTCCATGACGTTGTTCACCCTTTTTCCTGCAGTCTCTCGAAGATCTTGTTGATCTTCTCCTTCAGGGTTTCCGCGGTGAAAGGCTTGACGATGTAGCCGCTGACACCGGCCTGAGCCGCTTCAACAATCTGCTCGCGCTTGGCCTCGGCCGTCACCATCAGGACGGGCATGTCCTTGAGCCGGGGATCGGCACGCACAGCCCTCAGCAGATCGATGCCGGGCATGCCGGGCATGTTCCAGTCGGTGACCAGGAAGTCATAGTTACCGTTCTGCAGCATGGGCAGTGCGGTACTGCCGTCATCAGCCTCAGCGGTATTGTTGTATCCAAGATCCCGCAGCAAGTTCTTGATAATGCGGCGCATCGTGGAAAAATCATCCACGATGAGGATCTTCATGTTCTTATCCACAATAACCTCCCGATTAAACACACACCGAAGACACGCCCTTGAGCGGGGTGTTCCGGCATTCTGAAATCAATTCTGCCGGCAAGAGGGCATCAGACCCGCTCACCGTCCGCCACCCACTCGACCATGCGGGCCCTGAGACGAACCAGCGCCTGACCGTGGATCTGGCAAACCCGGGACTCGCTGACGCCGAGCACTTCACCGATCTCGCGCAGGTTCAGCTCGTCATCATAATACAGAGAGAGGATCAAACGCTCTCGCTCAGGCAAAGTGTTGATATGCTCGGCCAGGGCTTTCTGAAAATCCGCCCGGGTGACGGACTCCAATGGAGTCGGCCCCAGGCCCGGGAGGAAGTTGTCCACATCCCCATCCCCCTCGCACAGGTCATCAAAACCCAGCACGCGGCTACCGGCGGCATCCCGGAGCATGTCGTGGTAGGTTTCCAGATCCACCCCCAGGGTAGCGGCAATCTCTGGGCCGGTCGCCTCGCGCCCCGCCCGGTTTTCAATCTCCCGGATCACCTCGCTGATACGCCGGGCATTACGGTGCACGGACCGCGGCGTCCAGTCGCTCCGGCGGACCTCATCCAGCATGGCACCACGAATCCGGATGCCGGCATAGGTCTCAAAACTGGCCCCCTGGGAAGGGTCATAGTGACGGGCAGCCTCCAGCAGACCAATGACCCCGGACTGGATCAGGTCTTCCACCTGCACATTGGCAGGCAGGCGGGCGAGCAGATGGTAAGCGATTCGCTTAACCAAAGAGACATGCTCATCCACCAGTCGAGTATGGTCTGACTCTTTGCTGGCGTACATGGCTATGGCACTGATGTGACTGGCTCCAGGTCGTTTCGACCGCTGTTGATCAACCTTTCCACAAAAAACTCGATACCGCCACGGGTATTGCGGGGCATGGGCCACTGGTCGATGCGACCGGCAACCGCGCGAAAGGCACGGGCGGCGGGGCTGGAAGGATAGGCCTCCAGTACACTCTGCCGACGCTGAACCGCCTTGCGCAGCAGGTCATCATGGGGGATGGCGCCGACGTAATCGAGGATCACGTCCTCCAGAAAACGGTCACAGACCGACACCAGCTTGCGAAACAGGACCCTGCCCTCATCCTCATTGTCGTTGCGGACCATGTTGGCAAGGATGCGAAAACGCGTCAGGCCATGATCCCGGTAAAGCACCTTGATCAGGGCGTAGGCATCCGTGATGGAAGCCGGCTCATCGCACACCACCACCAGCACCTCCTGGGCGGCCCGGCAAAAACTGGTGACGCTGTCATGGAGGCCGGCGGCAGTATCCACCACCAGCACATCCAGGGGATGAGACAACTCGCTGAAGGCACGAATGATACCGATATGCTGCGCCGGTTCCAGATCCGCCATGCGGGCGATACCCGAAGCAGCCGGCACGATCAGCATGCCCGCCGGACCTTCAAGCAGCACCTCGTCCAAGGTGTATTCGCCGTTGAGCACATGGTAGAGGTTGGCCTTGGGCTGCAATCCCAGCAAGACATCCACGTTGGCCAGCCCCAGATCGGCATCGAGCAGCATGACGCGCTTACCGCTCTGGGCCATGGCGGCGGACAGGTTCACCGACACATTGGTCTTGCCCACACCACCCTTGCCGCTGGACACTGCCAGGACACGCACCGGAGCGACCGCATCGACCGGTGAGGAAAGTCGGGCCGCCTGAGAATTACTGACTGGAGGCATGGACGTACCTGGCGTTGGGCTGGTTGATGGGCTCACGGAACATGGGAGAAACCACCTGGGCCTGACGGGTATCCCCACGCTCGCCACCGGCATCCGCCATCCTGGCGGCGGTGGCCACCAGCCGGGCGCCACGGGCCGGACGCAGATCATCGGGTATGCGCTGACCTTCGCTGACGAACGTCAGCGGCAGGCCGGCACTGATCAGGGTCGACAGGGCCTCACCCAGTGAAGCGGCTTCATCCACCTTGGTCAGTACGCACCCCTCCGGCTGCAATCGGGCAAAGGACTTCACGGTCTCCATCATCACGGCTTTCTGCACATTGGCCGCCATCACCAGCAGGGTCCTGGCAGAAGGCACCGACGTCAGGGACTCCAACTCGCCAAGCAGTTTCATGTCCCGTTGATTGGTGCCTGCCGTATCAATGATGACCAGGCGCTTGGATTTCAACCCCTCTAGCATATCTCCCAGCTGACGTGCTGTCTGCGCCAGATAGACGGGAACCTCAAGGATCTGACCAAAGGTCTGCAACTGTCGATGAGCGCCGATGCGATAGGCATCCGTGGTGATCAGCGCCACGGAATCATGGCCGTGCCTGAGGCTCTGCAAGGCGGCCAGCTTGGCCACCGTCGTGGTCTTGCCCACGCCGCTCGGTCCCACCAGGGTCATGATGCCAGCCTGATCCAGAATGCCATCGGGGGTCACCGCCAAACGCCCGGAAAGATGAGTCAAGGCCTCTTGCCAAGCCTCCGCAGGGTCATCGGGATGGCTGATTGCCATGGCGATCTCCTTGGCCAACTCCGGCTCCAGTCCCATGCGCTGCAGTCTGGCCACCACGCCGGCCCGTCCCGGATCTCGGCGCATGAACTCCTGCCCCGCCAGGCTGGCGAGCTGGTCCTGCAGCATGGCCCGCAGCCCTTGAATCTCCTTCTGCATGGCCAGGAGGGTCGGTTCCTGGGACCACTCAATATTGGCGACCTTCTTGGCCCTCGCCGGTTTCGAGGGGGCAGGCTCCGAGGCCGGGGGCGAGGTCGGCGGCGGCTCTACCACCGGCGTCATCAGGGCATGCAACCCCTCCTCCGCCCACACATCATCACGGCGGGCGCGCAGCGACGGAAACTCCCCTGACGAAACACGGACCCCGGCATCGGCCTTGAGGGACACTGCCGCTTCAGGCTCGGGCATCCCGGGGTCGGCCGCGGATTCCATTCCGGTGTCCGGTGCCCTGGAACGAAGCCGTACGTCAGGGGATATCGGCCGGCCGGCGGTGGATGTCGAGGCCCTGGAAACCGGCTCGCCCGCCTGGGTGGCCATCTCCAGTACCGCTTCCTCGTCGTAATCCATGGCAGCGATCAGTTCGATGCCACCCTCCACGCTGCGGCTGGAAAGGATCACCGCATCCGGTCCCTGATTTTCTCGCACCAAGCGAATGGCCTGGCGCATATCCGGTGCAAAATAGCGTTTTATCTTCATGACGGTAACCCGTTATCCCCGTTGCACTGGCTGGTCAAAGCGCTGCACACGTGCCTGAAAACACCTTATGCCTGTTCGAACTGCGTCACCCCACCTCCCTACCTACGGTGGCAACCACCCGGATCTGCTTGCTATCCGGAATCTCCGTGTAGGCCAAGACATGGAGCCCACGCACGGCTGAACGCAGCCAGCGGGACATCCAGGGGCGGATATCCGGCGACACCACCAGCACGGAAGGTTCGCCCGACATCTCCTGACGCTGGGAGGCCTCGGCAATGGAACGCTGCAGGCGTTCGGCCAGTCCCGGTTCGATTCCAAGTCCGGCACCACTGCCTCCCTGCGAGGACTTTTGCAATATCTGTTCCAACGCGGGATCAATGGCCAGCAAAGGCAGCTCTGAAGCGGTTCCCACGATATTCTGGACAATGGCGCGTGACAGGGAGATCCGTACCGCAGCCGTCAGTGCGTCAGGATCCTGACTCTTGGCACCGTGCTCCGCCAAGGTTTCGGCGATGGAGCGCATGTCCCGCACCGGGATCTGCTCCGCCAGCAGGTTCTGCATCACCTTGAGCACCACCCCCAGCGCCAGGGTCTTGGGCACCAGATTTTCCACCAGCTTGGGCGAATGCTTGGCCAGGGTATCCAGCAGATGCTGAACCTCCTCGTGGCCCAGCAGTTCATGGGCGTGGTCGCGCAGAATCTGGGACAGATGGGTGGCAATCACGGTCCCTGCATCCACCACGGTATAGCCCAGTCCCTGGGCCTCTTCCCGCTGCGCCGGATCAATCCAGAGTGCGTCCAGACCGAAGGTCGGATCCTTGGTAGGGGTGCCCTTCACCTGCCCGAAGACCTGGCCGGGGTTGATGGCCAGTTCCCGGTCCGGAAATACCTCACCCTCCCCCGTGGTCACGCCCATCAGGGTGAGCCGATAGTGATTCGGCCCCAGGTCAAGATTGTCACGGATGTGCACCGGCTGGATCAGGAAGCCCAACTCCTGGGACAGCTTGCGACGCACGCCCTTGATCCGGGCCATCAGCTGCCCCCCCTGGGAACGGTCCACCAGCGGAATCAGACGATACCCCACCTCCAGGCCCACCAGATCCACCGGCGGCACGTCATCCCAGGTGAGTTCCTTCATCTCCGGACTGGTGGGGGGCGGCGCCTCATCCTCCAGTGCCCTGGTGATTGCCGCGTCATCGGCGGCGCGCTGCTGGCTGATCAGATAGGCCGTGGCCCCCATCAGGGCGCCCAGGCTCAGAAATACCACGTTGGGCATGCCGGGGACCAATCCCAGAGAGCCCACGATCCCTCCCGCCACATAGAGGGCGCGAGGCGAACCGAACAGCTGCTTGACGACCTGCTGCCCCATGTCCTGAGCCGTCGACACCCGGGTGACGATAATAGCCGTGGCGGAAGACAGCACCAGGGAGGGGATCTGGGCCACCAGACCATCGCCGATGGTCAGCAGCACGTAGTTGGTGGCCGCATCCCCCACGCTCATGCCGTGCTGCAGCGTGCCGATCACCAGACCGCCGATGATGTTGATGAACAGGATCAGGATGCCGGCGATGGCATCCCCCCGCACAAACTTGCTGGCACCATCCATGGAACCGTAGAAATCGGCCTCCTGGGCCACTTCTTCCCGGCGCTTGCGGGCGTCGTCCTGGGAGATCAGCCCGGAGTTGAGATCGGCATCGATGGCCATCTGCTTGCCGGGCATGGCATCCAGGGTGAAGCGGGCACTGACTTCGGAAACCCGGCCGGCGCCCTTGGTCACCACGACGAAATTGATGATCACGAGGATGGCAAACACCACCAGACCCACGGCATAGTTACCGCCCACCACGAAATCGCCGAAGGCCTGGATCACGTTGCCCGCGGCATCCGTGCCGGTATGCCCTTCCAGCAGGATGACCCGGGTGGAGGCCACGTTCAGGGCCAGGCGCAGCAGGGTGGCCACCAGCAGCACCGTGGGGAACACCGCGAACTCCAGTGGGCGCGGGGTATACACCGCCACCAGGATCACCACCAGGGACAGGGCAATATTGAAGGTGAACAGCAGGTCCAGGGCCAGCGGCGGCAACGGGATGACCATCATGGCCAGCAACGCCATCAGCAGCAACGGCGCCCCCAGACCCATGCGGTTCACATTCTTCAGACTGTCTGCAAAGCTCGCCATTTATGCATTCTCCGCAGGCGGCACATCACGTTTGAGAAATTCATCGGGCACCGGCAGATCGGTGGGTGGTGTCGGCACCACCCCGCCTTCGCGCAGCGCGTTACGGAGCTGATAGACATAGGCCAGCACCTGGGCCACGGCCACATAAAGTCCGGCCGGAATCTCCTGTTCCAGGCGGGTGCTATGGAACAGAGCCCGGGCCAAAGGCGGCGCCGACAGAATGGTGACGCCGGATTGCCTGGCCACCTCCCGGATCTCTCCCGCCACCAGATCCGCCCCCTTGGCCACCACCCGGGGCGCCCCACCCTTTTGCTGGTCATACTTCAAGGCCACCGCAAAGTGGGTGGGGTTGGTCACCACCACATCAGCCTTGGGTACCTCGGCCATCATGCGACGCCGGGAGACCTCGTACTGGAGCTGGCGGACCCTGCTCTTGACCTCCGGCTTGCCTTCGGTCTCCTTGAATTCGTCCTTGATTTCCTGCTTGGTCATGCGCAGCTGGCGCTGGTGATTCCAGAGCTGAAAGGGCACGTCGATCATGACCACCAGGATCAAGGACACGCTCAGGGCGACGAAAGTCCAGGCAATCATGTAACCGGCACTGACCACCCCCGGCACCATCTCCTGCCCCCCCAGCCCCAGCAGACGGTCGGAAAACTGCCAGAGGATGCCCATCGCCACCACCGAGATCAGGGAAAACTTGGCCAGGGTCTTGGCCAGTTCCATCAGCCCCTGCGGTCCGAAGATGCGCTTGAGCCCCTTGATGGGGCTGAGCTTGTCCGGCTTGGGCTCAAGTCCCTTGAGACGGAAACGTCCCCCACCCATGACCACCGGCCCGGTGACGGCCGCAATCACCAGAACCAGGAACAGGGGGGCCAGGATCATCAGCCCCTCGCCGATCCGGGCATGCAGCGCCGTCAGCATGAAGGACGGATCAAAGATACGGTCCCGGTCGATGATCAGGCTGTTGCGCATCAATGCCTGAATATGGTTGAGGAACACCCCGCCGAACAGCAGCAGCGTGGTGGAGCCGGTGAGCAGCACCAAGGTGGTATTGAGTTCCTTGGAACTGGCGACCTGCCCCTTGTCCTGGGCATCCCGCAGACGTTTGGGGGTCGGTTGTTCTGTTTTCTCCTGTGAGGATTCATTCTCGGCCATGGCCTAACCTCCCAAGATACGCTGGATGAGTCCGAATCCGGCCATGGCCAGATCACGGATACGGGGCTCCAGGGTGGGCAGATTGAGCATGATGAGCACAAAACCCAGCATGATCATCATGGGAAAGCCCACCGCGAAGATATTGAGCTGGGGCGAGGCCCGAGTGATCACGCCCATGGACAGGTTCACCATCAGCATGGCCGCCACGATGGGCATCCCCACCAGCAGGGCCCCCACGTACATGGCGGAACCGAAGCTTGCCACCCCCCAGAAATCCACCCGGGTCAGCCCTTCGACGCCGATGGGCATGAGGTAAAAGCTCTGCAACAGCATGTCCAGCAGCGCGATGTGGCCGTTCATGGCCAGAAAGATCAGCGTCCCCATGATCACGAAGAACTGGGACACCACCGGCACCTGGACCCCCATCGCAGGGTCCACCATGGAGGCGTATCCCAGCCCCATGGACAGGGCGATGGATTCGCCGGCCATGGTCAGGGCGCTGAACACCATTTGCAGGATGAAACCCATGGTCACACCGATCAGTACCTGCTGAACGGTGACCACCAGCCCCTCCATGCTCAAAGGCTGCACGGCAGGGGGCTCCGGCAGCATGGGCGCAATCAGCAGGGCAAGGACCATGGCAAACACCAGGCGCACCCGCAACGGCACCGTCCCCGCACCGAAGATCGGCGCCGCCAACAGCATCGCGCTGATGCGCACGAACGGCCACACGAAGGCAGTGACCAGGGCGATGAGTTCGGTGTCGGTAAAGCTGAACATGGGGCGGTGACTCCTAGCCGATCAACCCGGGGATGCTCTCGTAGAGCCGCAGGCAGTAGTCCACCAGCAGATCCAGCATCCAGTTCCCGGCGATCACCAGGGCCGCAAACATGCCAAGCAGCTTGGGAATGAAGGACAGGGTCATTTCCTGAATGGAAGTGGCCGCCTGGATCATGCCGATGAATAGACCAATGGCCAGGGCGGTCAGCAGGACCGGCGCAGCAATCAGCACGATGACCCACACGGCCTGCTGCCCCACTTCCACTACGGTATCCGGCGTCATCGGCGTGCTCCCCGCGGTTCAGACAATGAAACTGGTGGCCAGGGTACTCATGATCATCGCCCAACCATCCACCAGCACGAACAGCATGATTTTGAAAGGCAAGGAAATGATCAGGGGTGACAACATCATCATACCCATGGACATGAGCACGCTGGCCACCACCAGATCGATGATCAGAAAAGGGATCAGGATCAGAAAACCGATCTGGAAGGCCGTCTTCAGCTCACTGGTGATGAACGAGGGCACCAGAACGGAAAAGGGCACATCCTCGGGACTCTCGAAGCTGTCGTGCCCGGCAATACGGGCAAACATGGCGATGTCCGTCTCCCGGGTCTGCTCCAGCATGAAATCCCGCAGCGGCACCCAGGCTCGCCGAACCATGTCCTCCTGGCTGATCTCCTCAGCCATGAAAGGCTGGATCGCCTCCTCGTTCACCGCTTGAAAAACCGGTGCCATGATGAAAAAGGTCAGAAACAGAGCCAGACCGATCAGGATCTGGTTAGAAGGCGTCTGAGTGGTGCCGATCCCCTGGCGCAGAATCCCCAGCACGATGATGATCCGGGTAAAGGAAGTCAGCATGATGAGCGCTGCAGGCAGCAGGCTCATCACGGTCATGAGGATCAGGATCTGCAGTGTGACCGAGTAGGTCTGGGTGCCACCGGGGTCCGTATCCACCGACAGCAGCGGGATACCTGCCTGGGCCAGCGCCTGTCCCGCCGGCAACAGCAGCAACAGCGCCAAGGACAACAGCGCGAGCGGTCTCATGACGCCCCCCCCTGCCGGCCCATGGCATGACGCAGGCGTTCCGCAAACGCACCGGCATTCTTCTCCGACACAACACGCTCCCCGGGTCGGATCGGCTCATCAAGGACGTGCAGGGTCTGCACCCGGCCCGGCGCGACACCCAGCAGCAACTGGGTCTTGCCCACCTGAACCAACACCATGCGTTCCCGGGCACCCAGGGACACGGCCCCCAGCACCCGCAGTTCTCCGGACACCCCGCTGTGCATGCCACCCATGCGCCGCATCATGAAACCCAGCACCAGGATGGCAACGATCACCAGGATCAGGCCGACAACCATCTGCCCCAGATAGGCCGCACCATCCCCGGTGATGCCCAATCCAGACGTGCCGCTGCCGGATTCCCCTGCCGACACCACCAGCGGCATGAGCAGAAGCAGCATCGTACCCATCAAAGGCTTGAGCACGGACATGGTACGCCTCACTTGAGCTTGCGAACCCGTTCGGCCGGGCTGATCACGTCGGTGAGGCGAATGCCGAACTTCTCGTTCACCACCACCACTTCGCCATGGGCCACCAGGGTACCGTTGACCATCACGTCCAGAGGTTCCCCGGCCAGACGGTCCAGTTCCACCACGGAACCCTGGTTGAGCTGAAGTAGATTGCGGATGGGAATTCTGGTACGCCCGATCTCCATGGAGATGGTCACCGGCACATCCAGGATCACCCCCAGGTTGACCTCGGCCCCCCCTTCAGCCCCTCGCCCGGCAACGGCTTCGGCCGCCAGATCATCGAACTCCATTTTGGGCGTGGGATCCTTCCAGGCACTGCCCTTCGTGCCTCCCGTTCCGGCATCACCGGTCACGGTTTCGCCATCGTCGGCCGTCCCGCTCCCGATCTTGTCACCACCGCCGCTTCCCGGCGCCTGCTGCTCCGCCTCGGCCTGTTCGGCCAGAGCAGCAGCCCAGATATCCTCTTCTTCGGCTTCGGGCTTGTTGTCCAGATCTTTGTCACTCATGGAGGCAGTCCTCACTTGGGTCATTCACTGAGCCGGATCGGCCCGGTAATCTTGATGGCGTTGAAACCGTCAGAAGTACCAAACTTGCCCCGGAATACGGGGATACCCTCGGCCCTGACGGTGACCTCTTGGGGGATTTCCACCGGAATGATGTCACCGGGCTTGAGATTGATCATTTCGGCAACGGTGAGCTCGGTTTCCGTCAACTTGGCGCTGAGTTCCACCTGGACCAGCTTGAGCTCCTCGCGCAGCGCCTTGACCCACCGATCATCCACATCCGCCCGGTCGCTCTGCAGCCCCGTATCCAGCTGTTCACGAATGGGCTCGATCATGGAATACGGCATGGTCACATGCAGTTCCCCGCCGCCGCCGTCCAGTTCCACATGGAAGGTACAGACCACCACCACCTCGGTGGGGCTGACGATATTGGCAAACTGAGGGTTGACCTCGGAACGGTTGTATTCGAAATCCAGCTCCATCACCGGCGCCCAGGCCTTTTTGAGATCCGTGAAGGACTGGTTCAGCAACATGCGTATCACCCGCAATTCCGTCGGGGTGAACTCTCGCCCCTCGATCTTGGCGTGGTAACGGCCATCCCCACCGAAGAAGTTGTCCACCAGGATGAACACCAGCTTGGGATCAAGCACGAACAAGGCGGTACCGCGCAACGGCCGCACCCGGACCATATTGAGGCTGGTGGGTACATACAGGGAGTGCACGTATTCTCCGAACTTCATCATCTTGACCCCGCCCACGGAGATTTCCGCCGAGCGTCGCAGGAGTTCGAACAGGCCGATCCGCATGTACCGGGCAAAACGCTCGTTGATCATCTCCAGGGTGGGCATGCGCCCCCGGACAATGCGATCCTGGGTGGTTAGGTCATACCCCCTGGCCACACCGTCATGAGCCAGGAGCTGGTCCCCAGTCTCCACCGCACCGCTGTCCACCCCGTGCAACAGGGCATCAATTTCGTCCTGGGAAAGAAGATCACTGGTGGCCATCACGTTGCCTCACTGCATCACAAGACTGTTGAAGTACACCGCTTCCACCTGGGTGAGTTCCCCTCGCGTCTCCAGCACATTGATCACCTCGGCAAGCACCTCGGCACGTGCCAGTTCCTTGCCTTCCTGGGTAATCAGGTCTTCATAGGTCTTGTTGCCGATGAGCATCATCAGGTTGTTGCGGATAACCGGCATGTGGCGAGTCACGCCATCCAGCACGGCCTGATCCCGCGCCATGAGGACGATACCCACCTGAACAAAGCGAATCCGTCCCGAGCCCTGGAAATTGACCACCAGCGGGGGATCCAGGGGCAGATAGATCGCCGGCCGCTCCGGCTCAGGACGTTCCTCACCCGGTTCACCGCTCCCCAGCAGGTACCAGGCAATCCCGCCACCCGCACCGGCAGCCACCAACGTGGTCAGCAGGACGATGAGTATCAGTTTCCAAAGACCGCCCTTGCCCTTGGCGGGCTTGGCAGCTGCTGCAGCGGTTTTTTCAGGTTTTTTGGCCATGCCTGCTTGGGCCTCCGTTTTTTATGGAATAAAGCAACACCTATGCCAAGCGAGAACAGAATAAAAAAATCAATAAAATCAAACTGCTGAATTCGAAAGAAATCAGAGAGTGACGGATTATTGACGATCATTCACATTCGCAGGGCGGCGGGCCGATGCAGCCCGACACAAAGGCAAGGCGTAAGGAGAGGGGATTATACGGTGGGCAGACACTGGACGCCGCCCCGGATTCGGGCAACGTCAAAGGGCAGAAGGGCCTCCGACCGGGACCGGCCGGAGAGGGTGATCAGGCATAGGCATCCAGCAGGATGGCACCATCCCGCTCATCGGGATCCATCGAGACGACCTCGGCGGCAGTCTGATCGGACCCATCGCGGTCTTCGGGGCGCGTTCCGACCGACTCCTGGGCGGGTCCTCCCTGACCGCCGGTATCCCGGCCGGAAACATCCACGTCTCCCAACAGGACCCCGCTCTCGGAAAACATCTCCCGCAGCCGTGGCATGGCCGCGTCCAGTGCCTCGCGCGCCTGAGGGTGATGGGCCAGGAACTGAATATTGGCACGATCCCCTTCCATGGAGATGCGCACCTCCAGCGGCCCCAGGTGGGGCGGATTCAATCTCAGTTCTGCCCCCTGCATGTTCTGGTTCACCATCCACAGGACACGGCTACCCACCGCCTGCCCCCAGTTGGGCCGCGTCATCGGCACGTCCAGGTCCAGAGCGCGCAGCGGGGAGTTCGGCACCAGGGACTGGGCCTGAACCTGGCCGGCAGGTACCGTCTCTGCGGCCATGGGCGTCAGTGGGGCGGCGGAATCGCGACCGACCCCTGCGGCATCGGCCCCCAGTCGAACGACCAAGGCATGCAATGCCTGGGGCATGACTGGATTCCCCTCCGCCTGTGCCGACCCCGTACCCTGCCCGTGCAGCACCTGATTCAACGCCGCCGTCAGCGCCGTGAGCCCCCCCCCGTCCAGGCGGCGTTCCGCACCGGGATTAAGCGATTCACCGGCAACCCCCGGCAATCCACGGCCTGTCTCGGCCAGTTGCTGCCATGTGATCAGCAGGGAGGCCAGCGCAGCATCGGCACCCTCCTGCTGTAGGTCTTCCAGAGTGAGGTCGGCTTGATCCATGAGCTGGGCCAGCCACTGGGGCATCAGTGCCATCGCCTCAGGATCCTGCTCCAGCAGGGCCTCCAGGGGCATGGTTCGCGCCGGATCCGGGTAACCGTCCGCCAGTAGTTGCAGCTGCCCCATCAAACTCGATTGAAAATCGCCACCCTGCCCAGGCAGAGAACCGGCAGGACTGCTCGAATCGCCCCCCAGGGCGGGCAATGTGCCCAGTGCAGAAAAGGGCATGAATGACATGTTCATGGCCAAACCCTCGGCTATGTCAGATGTGTCCTGAAAGACATACAAAAAACGCGCCGGAAATCACTCAAATCTCCGGTGCCGG
Source organism: Ectothiorhodospira lacustris (assembly GCF_022227845.1). Lineage (GTDB taxonomy): Bacteria > Pseudomonadota > Gammaproteobacteria > Ectothiorhodospirales > Ectothiorhodospiraceae > Ectothiorhodospira > Ectothiorhodospira lacustris. Next base: position 43,554 of record NZ_JAJNQN010000018.1, read on the forward strand.
CGCCCATTACGATCATCCTGTTCAGCCTGTTCACGGCGATCCGCAGCCCTGCGCTCTTCCTGCTGGAACTGTTCGACCACACGATTGAGGGCCTTGGTCTTGCCGCTGGCTTCCACCCAACGACCGCGGCTCATTTCCAGTTCATGCCTGGCCGCCGCCACCATTCGTGCCTGCTGCTCGATCGCCTCATTGAGACGGTGCAGGAACAGACGGTAATCCCTCACCGACACGCCGGTCATGCCCGCCCCGCTCTGGGATTCGAAACGCTGGGCATATTCATCGCGGTAGCTGCTCAGTTCCTCCAGGCGTGCCATGCGGTCTTCCAGGGCCTGCTGTGATTGACCCAGGCGCTGAGCAGCCAGTTGCTGGCGGTTATCCGCCACTTGCACCACCGGTTCCATGCGTTTGGATCGATTCATGATCTACCTCTTTGGTTACAGCCCATCAACGAACCAGCTGTCTGCCCCGGTCATCCCCACTGGATGGCGCCGGGGGCTCCATCAGTCCATCCAGTGCCTTCAGGCTGTCCTTGAAGCCCACCGATTGGTGCATGTCCTGCTGCAGGTACTGCTCCAGCCTGGGGTGCATGGCAACGGCCTCGTCCACCCGGGGATCGGAACCGCGCTGATAGGCACCCACGCTGATGAGATCCCGATTCTGCTGATAATGGGAATACAACTGTTTGAAGCGACGTGCCGCCTGGATGTGGCCGGGGTCCACAATCTCGTTCATGACCCGGGATACGGACGCCTCGATATCGATGGCCGGGTAACGCCCCGTGTCGGCAATCCGTCGCGAGAGGACCACATGGCCGTCAAGGATCGCTCGGGCGGCATCGGCTATGGGATCATTGGTGTCATCCCCTTCGGCCAGTACCGTATAGAACGCGGTGATGGAACCGCTGCCCTGATCCCCGTTTCCGGCCCGTTCCACCAGCTGGGGCAACTTGGCGAACACCGACGGCGTGTACCCCTTGGTCGCCGGGGGCTCACCGATGGCCAGGGAAATCTCCCGCTGGGCCTGGGCAAACCGGGTGAGGGAGTCCATCAGCAACAGTACATTATGGCCTTGGTCGCGGAAGTACTCGGCGATGCTGGTGGCCAGCATGGCGCCATGCAGACGCATCAGGGGAGGATGATCAGCCGGTACCGCCACCACCACGGCCCGGGCCATGCCCTCCGGCCCCAGAATGTTCTGGACGAATTCGTTCACTTCCCTGCCCCGCTCACCGATCAGGCCCACCACCGTGATATCCGCCGTGGTATAGCGGGTCATCATGCCCAGCAGCACACTCTTGCCCACACCACTGCCCGCGAACAGGCCCATGCGCTGGCCGCGACCCACGGTCAGAAGACCGTTGATGGCCCGGACCCCCACATCCAGGGGTTCGTGGATGGGACGCCGGGCCAAGGGGTTGATGCTGCGACCGTTGAGGGAGACATGATCATCGCATTGGGGTGCGGGACGACCATCCAGGGGCCGTCCGGAACCATCCAGGACCCGTCCCAGCAGGGCATCACCCACCAGAGTATCGCGGGCATGGCGGGTAGGAATCACCCGGGCGCCCGGCGTCAGGCCGCTGACATCCCCCACCGGCATGAGAAAAGTGCGCTCTGCGGAAAAACCCACCACTTCCGCCTCCACCTCGTGGCCGCCCGCACTGATGACCCGGCAACGCCCCCCAATGGAGATCTGACAACCTTCCGCCTCCAGCGTGAGCCCTACCATCCGGACCAGACGGCCCTCAGCGACAACCGTTTGCGACTTGGCGGCCCGAGTCCGATAACGGGCCAGTTTTTCCACCAATCGACCGGCACGGACTTCGGGACGGAGGGCTTCAGGCAAGTGACCGGCGTCAGACATCGTCTTGCACCCCCTCCTGATCGGTGCTGCGGGCGCCCCCCCAGACGGTCGCAATCACCGCGTTCAGACGGGATTCCAGGGTGGCATCCACCCGCGAGGTTTCGGTAATCACACGCACCCCGCCACGACTCAGGGTCGGGTCCTCGACAATGGACCAGGGACGCTCCAGACCATCCAGCCGCAGGGTTTCCCTGACCAGCTTGCTGTCTTCAGGATGCAGGTGCAGGTGCAACTTGCGTTCGGCATTGGGCAGGGTCTCCAGGGCCTCCCGCAGCACCGCCACGATCGCCCCGGGATCGGTCCTCAACTCACGCCGGACCAGTTGGCGGGCAACGGCCATGGCCAATTGCACCAGCTCATCCTCCACAACGGCGTCCAGCGCCGCGTAGGGTGTCTCAAGCCCCTGGATCAGCCGGTCCAGCAGCGCCAGGCGCGCTCTTACACCGGCCTCGGCGGATTTCAGGCCCTCGGCATGGCCCTGGGCAAAACCATCCTTGCGACCCTGCTCCAGTCCCAGGCTGCGCCCTTCCTCGCGCCCCGCCCGCAGACCTTCCTCATGGGCCTGACGCTCAATGTCCATGATGCGGTCAGCGGTGGGAAGGCTGGGGGCCGAGTCTGCCGGCGCGTCATCCTCCACCGATTCCAACGGCTCGTCATCCGCCTCCCGGGACAGCGTCGGCGCGTGGACATCGGGCACCTCCCAGCGTCGTGCCCCCGCCCCCTTTTCCGATGTGATAATGCGTTCAACCATTGACCTTCTCCGTGCCATACCGATTCCCGGTTACCCGGAGACTGACTCCAGCCGTCCGGCTAGACCATCTGTTCGGAACCCTTGTTGCCCAGCACGATTTCGCCAGACTCGGCCATGCGACGGGCGATACTCAGAATTTCCTTCTGAGCGACCTCCACCTCGCTCAGGCGCACCGGACCCTTGGCCTCCAGATCGTCCTGCAGCATCTCGGCGGCCCGCTTGGACATATTCCTGAGGATCTTGTCCTTGACCGCGTCGTCGGCACCCTTGAGGGCCAGAACCAGCGAATCGGTGGAAACCTCCCGCAACAGGGACTGGATGCCGCGATCGTCCACATCCACCAGGTTGGAGAACACGAACATGAGATCCTGGATCTTCTGCCCCAGGCCCTCGTCCAGATCCCGGACCTTGTCCATGATCATGCCTTCCTTCGCGGAGTCCATGAAATTGAGGATACTCGCGGCGCTCTTCACACCCCCCACCGACGAGGACTTGACGTTCATGTTGCCGGCAAACTGGCGCTCCAGGATGTCGTCCAGTTCCATCAATGCGGCCGGCTGCACACCATCCAGGGTGGCAATGCGCATGAGGATGTCCGGCTGGGTACGATCCGGTAGAAAGGACAGCACGGCGGCGGCATGGTCCGGATCCAGATAAGACAGGACGATGGCGATGATCTGAGGATGCTCCAGGCGGATGACCTCGGCCACGGCTCGGGGATCCATCCACTTCAGGGATTCCAGTCCCTTGGAATTGCGTCCCAGCAGGATCCGGTCGATCACCCCGTCGGCCTTATCCTTGCCCAGAGCCGATGTGAGCACGCTGCGGATGTACTCGTCCGACCCCATGCCCAGGGCGGTCTGCTCCTCCACCACGGCGATGAAGTCGTCCAGCACCTCGCCCACCTCCTTTTTGGAGACATTGGTCAGCGAGGCCATGGCGGTCCCGATCCGCTGCACCTCCTTGGGTCCCATGTGCTTGAGGACCTGGGCGGCCGATTCCTCGCCCAGACTCATCAGGAAAACCGCGGCCCGGTCGGGGCCCGACATATTGCTTTTAGGATCCATCTTCAGCCACCCAGTTCTTCACCACTTGAGCCACCAGTTTGGGATCTTCCTTGATCAGTTCACGCACCCGCTGCAGATTTTCTTCATAGCTTGCCGGCTTCTTGCCCGGCAGGGCCTGAGGTCCTCCGGCCGCACCGCCTTCGTGGGTCAGGCTGAGCTGATCTTCTCCCAGCCCTTCGGCTTCAAGGCGCTTGCGCTCATCGGCCTCTTCTTCCGTTTCCGGCGCGCCCTTGGCGGCCAGCCCCTTGAGCATGGGACGGACCACCAGAAGGATCAGCAGGAGGGCTACCAGGGCCACCAGGGCCATCCTGGCCAGATCCTGAGCCCAGGGCTCCTGCCAGATCACCGGCGCGGGGAAGGGATCGGGTTCGGCCACGGCACGGAACGGGGCGTTCATGACATTGACACTGTCGCCGCGACGGGCATCAAAGCCCACCGCCTCGCGCACCAGGTTTTCAATACGCTGCAATTCTTCCTGAGGGATGGGTTCACGCACCACCTCCCCATCCTCATTCAACTGTTCACGGAAATCCAGTACCACCGCCACCGACAGGCGACGCACGGTACCGGGCGCCTCGCGAACGTGGCTGATGGTCCTGTCCACCTCGTAATTGCGAGTCATGCGACGACTGCTGGAGCCAGGCATGGCGGCGGCATCAGGCCCCAGCACACCTTCACCTTCGGCATCCAGCACGCCCCCCGCAGGCGGCTGATTGGTCAACGCACCGGGGATACCCATCATGCCCAGACTGCCGCGGGATTCCTCTTCCGCAAGTTGCTCGCTGCGCAGGGCCGTGAGTTCGGGATCATAGTTCTCCACCGTGCGCTCAATGCGGGAAAAATCCAGATCCGCGGAGACCTGGGCACGCACCCCGTCGGGTCCTGCAATGGGCGACACGATGTCCATGATGCGCCGCACATAGCTCTCTTCCATGCGGCGGGTGAATTCCAGGTTGCGGGTGGAGAGGTTCATGCCCTCATCCTCATCCCTGGGGGTCAGCAACTGTCCGCGCTGATCCACCACGGTCACCCGTTCCGGCTCCAGATCGGGAATGCTGGAAGACACCAGATGGACAATACCCGCTACCTGGCGTTCCGTCAGCGTACGGCCCGGATGGAGATTGATCAGCACCGAGGCGCTGGGCTTGGTACGGTCACGCACGAACACGGTCTCACGGGGCATGGCCAGATGCACCCGTGCCGTTTCCACACTGGACAGGGTCGACACGGAGCGTGCCAGTTCGCCTTCCAGGGCACGCTGATAGCGAGCCGTCTCCACCATGCGACTGGTGCCGATCCCCTGATCCTGCTCCATGAGTTCAAAACCGAACCCCCCCGTTTGCGGCAGACCTTCCGTCGCCATCTGCAGGCGGGCTTCGTGCACCCGTGCCGAAGGCACCGTCAGGGCACCGGAAACCGGATCGACCCGATAGTTGATCCCCTGCCGCCCCAGCGCCTCCATCACCTGGGCCGACTCCCGCTCTCCCAGCCCGGGAAAGAGCACGGCATAAGATGGCCGGCTGACCCACAGGAACAGGCTTGCCACCAGGGCGACCACCGCAGCCACCCCGACCAGTAAGCCGACCTGGCTCTGGCGGGGCAGACTGGTGAAACCCTGCATCTGCTGATTGAACGTTGTGGTCATTGAAGTGGCCATGATGGTTCCCTGAAAGGACCTACACCTGCATGTTCATGATGTCCTGATAGGCGGACACCAAGCGGTTGCGCACCTGCGTGACGGCCTCAAAGGAGATGCTGGCCTTCTGCGTGGCGATCATCACCTGGGCCAGATCCACGTCCGGATCCCCCATCTCGAAGCGGGTGGACAGCTGGTTGCCCTTTTGCTGGGTACTGTTCACCTTGTCCATGGAGTGTTTCAGTGCCGCGGCAAAATTGGGCTGGGCCGGCGGCGGCACCGCGACCTTCGGCCCCTCCAGACCGGCACTGGCCGCCAGTACACGCATTTGTTGAAGCACCTGATTAATCTGCATGTCACTCATCTTGCTACCCTCCCGGCCCGGACTGACGGGCCAAGCGTCAATTCATGTCAATAGGGGATGGTCACGCCCGCATCACGCAGTCTGGCCAGCTTGTAGCGCAGGGTGCGCGGGCTGATGCCCAGACGGGCGGCGGCGTCCTTGCGGCTACCCTCTTCCACCCTGAGGGCATCCAGAATCAGCTGTTCTTCCCGGGAGCGGAGCCTGTCTCCCAGACGCTGGGTTTCAGCGCCTGCCGGCACCGGTGCGGAAGGATGGGAATTGCGAAGCTCGGCGGAGGCCATGGCTTCAAACTGAATGGACATCGAATCCAGCTCATCGCCGTCACGCAGAATCATGGCGCGCTGGATGACGTTGTCCAATTCACGTACGTTGCCCGGCCAGGTGTGATCCACCAGCCGCGAAGCCGCCGCAGTGGTGAGCCGGGCATGGTCGATGCCGCGGCCATGGATATAGATCAGTCGCCGGGCCAGCGGCAGGATGTCGCCCGGACGCTCGCGCAGTGGGGGAATGACCAGAGGAAAGACATTGAGTCGGTAGAACAGGTCTTCCCGGAACTTGCCGTCCGCCACCGCCTGCATGAGATTCCGGTTGGAAGTCGCCAGCACCCGGACATCCATCTGCATGGGGCGACGCCCACCCAGTCGTTCCACCTCCCGCTCCTGCAGTACACGCAGCAGCTTTGCCTGCAAGGAAAGATCCATCTCCGAGATCTCGTCCAGCAGCAGGGTGCCGCCCTCGGCCAGCTCGAACTTGCCGGGACGGGATTCATAAGCGCCGGTAAAGGCGCCTCGCTCATGTCCGAAGAGCATGGCTTCCAGCATGTTTTCAGGGATGGCCGCGCAGTTGACCGCAACGAAAGGACCGTCGGCGCGTGGAGAGTGGGTATGAATGAACCTGGCATAGACTTCCTTGCCCACCCCCGACTCGCCGTTCAGCATCACGGTCGCTTCCGAGGCCGCAACACGACGCGCAAGCTCCAACAGTTCCCGACTCCGCGGGTCCTCCGCGACCAGCTCGAAGGCCCCGCCGGAAGGGTCGATTGTCAGAAGTGTTGCTTGGGTCATCTCACCTGCTCCGAAATGTTGTCCGGTTGTCGACCCTCCCGGCGGTGACGTAACACCGACGATGGAGTGGCCTGCAACCTGACAAAAGCAGGTAACGTGCCAGAAAATTAAATCATTTAAAAACAGACACTTAAATCAAAGAAAATCAATAACGTCAGGATTCCGTCGCTTCATCATCCCTCTGGACGCCGTATTTCCGCATCTTTTCCACCAGCGTGGTCCGACGCATCCCCAGCAGTTTGGCGGCATGGGCCACCACCCCGCCGGAACGATCAAGCGCCTGTCTGATCAGACGGGTCTCCAGATCGTTGATGTACTCCTTGAGATCAAGACCGGAATCGGGCAAGCCGGCCTCAGCGGTCATAGGATCCATCCCGTCTGCGGCGCTCATCGCCTGCAGGTCCTGCTCAGTCAGCCCCGCCCTGAACTTGCCGGGCAGATCATCCGCAGACACACTTTCCCCCGGATACATGATGGACAGGCGCTCCACCAGGTTGGCCAGTTCACGGACGTTGCCGGGCCACTCATAGCGGGACAGCACCCGCAGGGCGGCGGGAGAAAACCGCACCCCGGAACGTCCTTCGGCCTCCATGCGGCTGACCAGTTCGTCGATCAGCAACGGCAGGTCACGCATGCGTTCCCGCAGCGACGGGACTTCGATCGGAAACACATTGAGTCGGTAGTAGAGATCTTCCCGGAAGGTACCTTCGCGGATCGCCACTTCCAGATCCCGATGAGTGGCGGCAATGATGCGTGCATCGGTGGTCAGGGTCTTCGTACTGCCCACCCGCTCGAAGGTACGTTCCTGCAGCACCCGAAGGATCTTCACCTGCATGGGGAGCGGCATGTCACCGATTTCATCCAGAAACAGCGTGCCGCCCTGGGCCAACTCAAAGCGGCCGGGACGGGCGCTAATGGCGCCGGTAAAGGCCCCCTTTTCATGGCCGAACAACTCACTTTCCAGCAACTCCCCGGGAATGGCGCCGCAGTTCACCGCCACGAAGGGCTTGCCGCGACGGGTCGAACACTGGTGGACATTGCGGGCCACCACTTCCTTGCCGGTCCCGGTCTCCCCCAGGATCAGCACATTGGCATCGCTCATCGCCACCTGCTGGATGAGTTCCCGAATACGCTGCATGGTCCGGTGATACCCGACCAGCGAACGATAGAGCGCCAGGTGCGGTACCTTGTCCGGCGTCATGCCGTTGACCACCAGGTGTCGGGCCGTCTGCAGACTGCCCGACAAGGTCGGATAGCGCAGGGGAAAGTCCAGACGCCCCACTACCCGGGAACGCATCTCGTCCGGCAGGGCTGCAAATTCCTCGGCGGCACCGGCAAGAATCACAGGGGGAGAGGCCTCAAGACCGGACCAGCGTTCCAGCAGAGTCGCCGCGTGCGGCACAGCACAGCCGCTGAAGAGGATTGCCAGCCAGTCGGTCTGAACCGGCTCCAGCCATTGTCCGTTGTATTCCTGCGGCGACATCACCTGCGGGCGACAGCCCAGGAAGTCCAGCACGGTTTCCATGCGCAGGGCGCGCTGCGCATCCTGCGCCACCACCAGGATCTCATCGGGGAGCGCCTGCAGGAGACCGCCCTCATTGTCGGTTGTTGGTAATGCGTCTTGAAGTGTCATGGATATCCGCCGTGGACCAGTCCATCAGTCCGAAACAATAACCGCTCTATAAGCAGGGTTAAATAATCTGAGCCGCCGTCATGATCCGTTCAGCCCGCCTCCGAATCACGCCTGGAACGGGTCAGGGCGATGCTGCGTCGATGGCGCCGGAAAACCATTTTCTGAATACCGTCTTCCAGTGCCGAACTCATGCCCTGAAACAGCACGCTCAGTTCATGTCCCGATGCAGCGGATTCACAGGATGCCACCCGGGCAAACAGCGTCAGCGGCTTGGGAAACTGCGGGCACAGATAAAAACTCAGACACAGGATCTGCCCCGGCTGCTGGGCTTCAGGCTGAGCCCAGCCCAGACCCTCGGCGGAAATACGCACCGGAACCGGAGGAGGAATCCGCGCATGGGCATGCAACAACAGGCTGACCATTTCCACCAGCAGATTGACCTTCGACTCGATCCTGAGCAGTTCCTGGCTCACCTCGCCGGCGTCGTCGGTCCGCCGCGGCTGCACATCATCCATGCCGGCGCAGACTCGAAGCAGACTTTCATTGGCCTCATTGATCCGGGCCAGTTCTTCAGCTGGAGGAATCCCGGCCACCGGTTCCACCGCCAGGGGGAGTCGATCCCTGATCACCAGCACATCCTTGAAGGGATCGTCTGTCGTCATGGTCTCATTTCAGCATAACCGCAAAGTGACAGGCAAAACCCGGACCCCGGATCAGCCTCATCAGGTTCCACAGAAGGTCTGATACACCCGCTCCGTCGGGGCCGGGGGCCGGGCATAGGCCTGGTCGGCCTCCGCCAATACCCAGGGATTGCGCACCACCCCGAGCAGCCGCCTAAACGGCTCGAAATCCTCAGCCTCCAGGGCCGCCGCAATCACCTGCTCCACCCGATGATTGCGGGGGATACAGGCCGGGTTGACCCGCCGCATGCGCACGGCCCGCTCCCCGGGGGGCAACGGGTCCTGCCGCAAGCGGGACCGCCACTGCTGCGCCCAGGCAACCAAGGCCTCGGGCTGTGCAAACAGCCGGCGGACCGGCTCATCATGGGTCTCGTCTTCGGCCGCATCACACAGGTGGCGGAAACACAGCGTGAAATCCACCTGCCCCTGCTGCATGGCCTGCAGCAACCCTTGGATCAGGGCGATGTCACTCTTATCGGCCATGCTCAGTCCCAGCTTGAGGCCCATTACGTCAATCCAGTGACGCGCAAACCGGCTGGAGAAGGAATTTACCAGATCCGTGGCCTGTTCCAACGCCTGTTTTTCGTCAGAGCCGATCAGCGGCAGCAATGTCTCGGCCAACCGGGCCAGATTCCACTGGGCCATGGCCGGCTGATTGGCGTAGGCATAACGCCCCTGGGTATCGATGGCACTGAAGACCTGATCCGGATGATAACCATCCATGAAGGCGCAGGGGCCGAAATCGATGGTCTCTCCGGAAACGGCCATGTTATCCGTATTCATCACCCCGTGGATGAAACCCACCCCCATCCACTGGGCCACCAGCCGTGCCTGGGCCTCCACGACGGCCTCCAGCAGGGCCAGACAGGGCTGATCCGCCTCACGGGTCCAGGGGTAATGCCGATCCGCAACATGATCCGCCAGCTGCTGCAGCGCCGCCCGGTCGCCGCGCACGGCGAAATACTGGAAGGTCCCCACCCGCACATGGCTGGCCGCCACCCGGGTCAGGACGGCGCCCGGCAGGGCCGTTTCCCGCAACACCGGTTCGCCGGTGGAGACGGCGGCCAGGGCACGGGTGGTAGGGATGCCCAGGGCATGCATGGCCTCGCCGACCAGATACTCCCGCAGCACCGGCCCGAGGGCGGCGCGGCCATCCCCCCGCCGGGAAAACGGGGTACGGCCCGATCCCTTGAGCTGGATGTCCCGGCGCCGTCCCCGCACATCCACCACCTCCCCCAGCAGGACGGCCCGTCCATCCCCCAGTCGGGGCACGAAATGCCCGAACTGATGGCCGGCATAGGCCATGGCCAGGGGTTCCGAGCCGGGCAGTATGCGATTACCCGCAAACACCTGGCCCCATTCTTCCGGCGTCAGGGCCAGAGGATCAATGCCCAGTTCCCGACACAGGTCGTGGTTGAGTTCGATCAGGGAGGGATCAGGCACCGGATCCGGGTCAAGCCGGACATGGAAGGCGTCCGGCAGACGGGCATAGGTGTTGGAAAACGGGATTGGATCAGGTGCCGGGACGGTCACGGAGTTCAAGCTCCTTCAATCAGCGGGCCGGTTCAAGGGGAGAGGCGCGTCCTGCCGGCATCCTCGCCGCCACAGCATCCGACCACGGCACAGCGCCGGGGTTCGCTCCGTCGCGACCTCATGATATTGACCATACTCAATTCCGCGCCCGCGAGATGCGCTGAACATCGACCTGGCCCCCCAACAGTCCGGAACCTATCTACGGCCTCGCCGCCGCCCTGGGTCTGGTCCACCCGCACCACCGGGCACGAAGCCCTTCCCTGGATAACCTGACTGACCGGGACACCAAAGGAGGTTCAGAACAACCCATCCCCATATCCTCACATGTCCTCACATGGCGTCATTCACCATCTCTTTACGCGACATCACTCCCCTTCACACCGCGCCATTCCCTTTTACACCGCGTCATTCCCGCGAAAGCGGGAATCCAGTCATGCGCTGAAAACCCTGGACTCCCGCTTTCGCGGGAGTGACGGCAAAAATTATGAACTGACGGCAGAAATTGCGAACTGACGGATGGACCCGCCTGCTGTCGGTCCTGATACATCAGTAAAGGGGTAGTCATCCCATGTGCCATTGATGCCACCGTCTATTTGACGGCCAGTCTCCACCCGCCCCCGCAAGAAGGGGGAGTCCTTGGTATCCCTGGAATTGGGCATTGAAACATGCCCTGCGGCCCTAAACACAAAAAAAGAGCCACCCCTACGTGAACAGGAGCGGCTTTGGATGGTGCCCGAGGCCGGAGTCGAACCGGCACGCCTTCCGGCGAGGGATTTTCTTACCACTTCGACTTTCGCCGCCAGCACAGGCTCGCTGTTCGTGGTCTGGAGCACGCCTTCACCATAGCCTTGCGGCCGTAGGTGCCCGCCGTCTGCTCTCTACACCTTCCCAGGCGCCGGGCCTGGGCTTGGCTCGGCGTTGGCTCGGATACCGGGGCATCCAGGGCGTTCGCCGAATTTGACGGGTTCCACCCCTGGGGTTTCCCCCGGAGGGCTCAAATTGTTCAAGTCCCTTGTGTCTACCAATTTCACCACTCGGGCGTGGCATGTGATGGGCTGGCAGTATACCCGAAACCGGCACTGGAAGAATCCGTCCGAAACGCTAAGATGCGGGACTGACCTTACTCATCGGCGCCGCCCGTGTTTCCCACCCTCACATCCGTTTCCACTCTGCTCCTGGGCATGGGCATCCTGCTCTGCGGCTCCGGCATGCTGGGTACCCTGCTGGGCCTGAGCGCCGCTCAGGAAGGCCTGCCGAGTTGGCTGATCGGCCTGGTCATGTCCGGCTTTTTCATGGGCTTCATCATCGGCTCGTTCCTGTGTCCCGGCCTGATCCGCCGGGTGGGGCACATCCGTGCCTTTGCCGCCCTGGCCGCCGTATCGGCCATTGCCGCCCTGCTCCACGGTCTGATCTTCGATCCCTGGGTGTGGTGGGTATTGCGCATCGTCAACGGCATCTCGGTGGTGGGGCTGTACATGGTCATCGAAAGCTGGCTCAACGAACGGGCACGACAGGACCGGGGCCAGGTCTTTGCCTTCTACATGACGGTCTGCCTGGTGATGCTGGGCGTGGGACAGTTCCTGGTACTGATCTACGGACCGGGACATCTGGCCAGCTATGCCCTGGTGGCCATCCTGTTCGCCCTGGGACTGATCCCCATCGCCCTGACGCCGGCCCTGCAGCCCACGCCCATCAAGGCCCAGGCCCTGCCGCTGAAGACCCTCTACGGCAGGACCCCGGTGGGCGTGATCGGGGCGCTGGTGGCAGGGATCGCCTCGGGGGGGTTCTGGGGGTTCGGGGCCATCTACGCCCAGCAATCGGGTATCGAGCCCCTGGGGGTGGCCGCCTTCGTCAGCGCCGTGATCCTGGGCGGCGCCCTGCTGCAGTGGCCCATCGGCTTTTTCTCCGACCATCGGGACCGGCGCTGGATAATGGTCTTTGCCTGCGTCGGTGCGGCTCTGGCGGCCCTGGCCATCTTCATGGCCGTGAATCAGTCACTACCGGCGTTGCTGGTAGCGGCCCTGTTCTACGGCGGGTTTGCCTTCAGCCTCTACGCCCTGGCGGTGGCCCATACCCATGACCGACTGGATGTCACCCAGGTGCTGGAAGGCACCCAGGGACTGCTCCTGCTCAACGGCATCGGCGCCACCCTGGGGCCGCTACTGGCGGGGATTGCGGTCAGCGTCGCCTCCATCAGTGTACTGCCCCTGCTGTTCGGCACCATCATCGTGCTGCTGGCCCTGTTCGCACTCTGGCGGATCCTTCGAGAACCGCCGGTGGCCCCTGAAGAGAAAGCCGGCTTCGTGCCGGTCACCCGCACCTCGGCGGTGGCCGCCGAGTTGGATCCGCGCACCGAATTGCAGTCGGAGTTGGACCTGGCACACAAACCGTAGGGGTCCGTTCGTGGGCCTGCCCGCGAATAACGATACTCAATCGGCGACCACAGACCGGCGGCGGGTGCGCAGGCCGATCAGGGCGGCGTGCCGAATACTCTGGAACAGGGCCTGGCGGCCGGTGCCGGTACAGGGAATCCAGGGCCGGGGCGGGTCATTGAGGGCCTCCCGCAGGACTCGGCCCAACGTGGTGCGCATCATGGTCATCAGGACCACGGCATCGGCCCCGGCCGCCTGGCGCTTGAGATGGTTGACGTCACGCCCCCAGTTGGAAGACCAGCCGGTATGACGAAACTCCACCCGGACCCCAGGCCACTGCGCCGCAATCTCCCGGCTCAGCTCATCGCTGTAGCGGGCCTGGATCTCGTTGCCGCCCACGAACAGCACGGTCAGCTCGGCCCCGCCCTCCAACTGCTCCAGCAGATCGCTGTCCTCGTCGTGATCGGCCTCGATGCCGGGCAGGACCAGATCTTCATACTGGGCCGGCGCCGCGCCGCACTCGCGGAACAGCGCCAGGGTCTGGGCGGCTTCAAGGGGCCGGGCATCGCGCAGGGCAAAGAACAGGGCACGCAGCTGGGAAAATGCCTCGGGGTCCCGCCCCAGTCGGCGGTACAGGCGAAACCGGGCGCGCAGGATATCCGTCTCCGACCAGGCCGGATCCAGCCGGGCCGGGGCCTCCAGAAGGTCCAGCATGGGTTCGCAGAATCGGGAGTCCTCATGGGCCAGGTGCTCCATCCCGTCCAGACCCTCCTGAGCCGCCTCCAGCCGACCCGCCGACAGGGCTGCCGACATCAGCAGCGACCATCGATCCCACTGCACCTGCAACGCCTGATCAGTGCCGGCCCGGCACAGGACCTGCAGATCGTCCAGCAACCGGGGTGAGCGGGCAAACCATTCCGGTCGATCGATCAGCGGTAGAACGGCCTCCCCGTGCCGGCACCACAGGGATTCTGCAATCTCTCCCGCCAGGGCCGGATCCACCAGATCCGCGCATTCCAGCAGACGCTGTATTCCCCACGCCGGCCAGAAGGGCTGATCCTGCTGCGCCATCAACGCCCGCCAGCTCTCCATGGCCGCCTGGGCCGAGGCGGCATCCAGGCGGGCCATCATGAGCACGGCCTGCATGAAGCGGCAGCGATCCACCAACAGCGAACGCTCGGGATCCTGGGCATCGGTTTCCGTCATCATCCCGATCAGGGCGGCATTCACATGCATCAGGGCCTGCTCCCGGGCCTCGTCACCGCCGTCGTCCTCCATCCAGCGCAGGAAATCACGCACCCCCAAGGCATAATGGGCCCCCAGGGCCACCGGCCCGAAACGCTCCACCGCCTCGGTGAAATAGCGCTCCCCCTGCCGGAGCTGGGCCTGGATCGTGCGCACCCGATCCAGGTCCGGCGGCAGCACCAGCTCGGCCAGGGAACGAAAGCCCCCCAGCACCAGCCCCATGTCCGCATGTAGCCGGGGCGACATTAGACGCCCTTCGGCGATCAGTCCGGCAAAGGCCTCCTTCGCTGCGGAAAAATTCCCCTGCAACTGCAGGGCCTGGCCCAGACGGCGCCCCAGTCCGGCCTCAAGGGAGGCGCGCTCGGCAGTGTCCAGTGCCACATGGGGCAGACCCTCCCGCAGTTCCACCAGCAACACGTTGGCAATGGCCGCATCGCCCCGGCGGATGGCGCCGGTGGCGGACTGGAGGATCAACCTGGCGGTCGCCGGGGTCAGATGCCGGCGCTGGCCGCGCAACAAGCGGGTGGCCTCGTTCTGGAATCCGTGGATCAGCAAATAGGGGTGCACCTCGGTGAGCATGCCGGCCCCGGCCCCGCCGGGAGTGGACGAGGCGGCGCGAAAGATGGCGGCATACCGGTGCAGGGTATCCCTGATGGCAGCATGATTCTGCTGCCGCACGTAGCCGCTGAGCAGTCCCGCTAGATACCACTGGCGTCGTTCGTCATTCATCTCGGGGCGCCCCATGTCGGGACGTCGCCCGGGCAACAGGGCATCGAGAAAACCCAGGTGAAAATAGCTGCGCTTGCGACCGGTATCCAGGGCATGGACCGATTCCACCAGATCCACCAGTTCATCAGGCTTGAGGGCGCGGTCTTCCTCGGCCAAGGTGGCGATGATCTGCTCCATCACCACCCGGTCCAGCTGAGTGAACTCCTCGGAGACATCCAGCACCGCACGCGCCGTCGTCTCTTCCTCCGCCACCGTCCGTTCCTGCTGCCGAACCGCCTCTGCGGCCGCCATGGCCTGGTCCAGGGCCGGCAGCACCGGGTCCAGAAACTGCCACAGCCCCGGGTCCATCAGCTTGAGCACATGGAAATAGATCCCCACCTCCATGGCCCCGAATTCCTCAATCAGGGCATCCTTGGTGCCGACCATGTCGGTAGGAGGATGGATCTTGTCGTCTCCGCCCGCCACGAAGCCCCGTTCATCGTGGGGGACGTCGCACAGATCCAGGAAGCGACACATGATGGCCGCCTTGTAGTCGGCAAAGTACCCCAGGAACAGCAGGGTCCACTCCCGTGCACCCATGACCACCGGTACATGGGGCAACAGAACATCGGCCAGCTGGTGGTTATTCATGCGCTTGAGGGTTTCGACGCGAAAACCCTTGCGCCGCGCCAGGGTCTTGAGGGTGGCATCACACACCAGCTCAAGCCGGGAAGCCGGTTCCCGCAAGCGTTCCAGGAAGGAGATCACCGCCCGGTGTCGATCCAGGGGTAACAGCCGGTTCCAGACCGCCTTCCAGTCGTTGAGTCCCGCCTGCGGCATCGGTGCCGTCACGCCCTTGGCCATGATCACCCTCCCCTTGCCGGTCTGCCGACCGGCACCCGGGCGCATCGGGAGGAAAGGCTCACAAGGGCCTGAAGCATAAGCGGATGTACTGAAGGGTATCTGGACATGCCCCGATCATAGATGGGTCCTGGTGGCTCAACAATGGCTGTACAGCCTGAATTCCAGGTATAAATAAGCTTATTTCAAATAATGCAACCGAGAATCACCCGATGCCCCTGTTGCCGATCACCCGCACCGCCCTGCTGACACTCTCCGTATGGTTTCTGTTGCCCCCGAGCATCCTGCAGGCCGATCAAGACCGCCCCATCGACGCCATCCTGATCCCCCAGCCCGTCACCGAACAGATTTACTACTTCTACGGCTCCCTGGAAAACCGCACCCCGGCCAACCTCGGTCTGAACAACAACATCGGCTTCGTCATCACCACAGAAGGTGTGGTACTCATCGATAGCGGCCCCAGCCGCCATGTGGCCGAGCGCATTGAGGCCGCCATCGCCACCGTCACCGACCGACCCGTGACCCATGTCGTCAATCTGGGTAGCCAGGACCACCGCTGGCTGGGCAATGATCATTTCCTGTCCCAGGGCGCCCACGTCGTGGCCCTGGAACGCACCACCACCACCCAGACACAGTTTGCGCAGCAACATCTGGAACGCCTCACCCGGACCCTGGGTGAGGCCGTCATGGCGGACACCGTGCCCCGTACCGCCCCCAGCCCGGCGCCGACGTATCATCATCGTTTCAGCATCGGCGGGATTCGCTTCGAACTGGTCCATGCCGGCGACGCCCATTTCCCCGGCGATGCCGTGCTGCACCTGCCTGATCGGGGCGTGGTCTTCACAGGGGATGTGGTCTACACCGAACGCATGCTGGGAATTCATCCCTGGAGTGACCCCGTCGGCCAGCTGGCGGCCTTCGAAACCCTGGCGACCTGGTCACCGGAGATCATCATTCCCGGTCACGGCGCCGCCACCGACCTGGCCACGGCCCGGCGGGATACCGGCGACTATCTGGTCCTGCTGAACCGGGAAGTGAAACAGGCCCTGGAAGACTGGGAAACCCTGGACGACACGGTCGAACGCCTGGCCGAACTGCCTGCTTTCCGGCATCTTCGCCACTATGATGACTGGCACCGGATGAACGTGAACCGCACCTACCTGTTTCTGGAATCGAGGCAGTGAATCGGCCGCAGGCCCTGTAACATGCCTTCCACCCGCGGCATCCCCTCCAGCAATACCTGACGATGGTCGGGCAATGCGCCCAACACGGCCTTCAATGCACCTGGAATATGTTCGTAGATCCGCAGAAATGCATCACCCAGGGTCTCGATCATGTCCAGGACCCGGTCGTGATGATCCGTTCCAATCCCGGCTTCGATGATTTCCATGTCTTTGGCCGCAGGAGAGGCGCCGATGGTCAGCAAATGCCCTTTCAGGGAATGGGCCATGCGACGGGCCGTGATCAAATCACCCGCCATGAGACACTGCCTGAGTTCGGTCAGCCTTTCCGGCAGCTCGGGAAGGACGCTGAGCAGGGTATCCACCAGCAGGGTACTGTCGTCCCCCAGGCGCTGCAGTACCACGGACAGATCCACGATGGGCAAGCCCTCTTCCCGTGGCCCTGCCGGGTCCTCGATTTCACCGAGCATTCGGCCACCCATCACCCGATTGATCGTCCGCCCCAATCCGACCAGGCTGATGGGTTTGAAGATGTAATCATCCATTCCTGCCGCCAGCCCCCGCTCCCGGTATTCGTTCAAGGCATGGGCGGTCAGACCGATCACCGGCAGTTTCCGGCAGGCCTCCCCGGCCTCCCCTTCCCGTATCCGGCGAGTCGCTTCAAAGCCGTTCATACCCGGCATTTCCACGTCCATAAGCACCAGATCGGGATACTCCGTTGCCAGACGTTCAAAGGCCGCCAGGGCATTGTCGGCAACCGTGACCCGATGCCCCAGCCGCTTGAGCAGATGCACGGCCACCAGCACATTGGCCGGGGTATCCTCCACCAGCAGCACATGCCAGGATCGGGCAGGCTCAGCGCCGATACACGCAACCGGTGACGGTGCGGATTCTTCCACCACATTGCCCGGTGCCATGGCCACGGTGAAATGGAAACGACTACCCTCTCCGGGACGACTGCTCACCCCGATCTCGCCTCCCAGCCTTTCCACCAGCTGACGGGTGATGGTCAGCCCCAACCCGGTACCGCCATGGCGGCGGCCCGCCGAACCATCCAGCTGAGTAAAGGCATGAAAGATCTCCCGCTGACGCTCCAGAGGAATCCCCTCACCGGTATCGATCACTTCAAATGCCAGCCGCAGCCGCTGATCCATCTCACCCGGAAAATGGGCCTCCAATCGCACAGACCCCTGCCTGGTGAACTTGATGGCGTTGCCGATGAGATTGATCAGGATCTGCGATAGCCGGTGCACGTCGCCCTTCAGATAGCGAGGCAGATCAGGGGCCAGCAGCATCTTCAGCTCGAGCCCCTTGTCTTGGGCGGATACCTGCAGAGTCTCGATCACCTCCGCCAGGGCTTGGTGAAGATCGAAATCCGCCTCCAGCAGCTCCATGCGCCCGGCCTCGATCTTCGACAGGTCCAGGATGTCGTTGATGATGGTGAGCAGATGCCGGGCCGAGTGCTGGATGACGTGCATGAACTCCCGTGACTGCCCGGCGGGTTCGTTGAGCAGCACCAACTCGCTCAGGCCCAGAATCGCATTCATGGGGGTGCGGATCTCATGACTCATCCGGGCCAGAAATTCGCTCTTGGCCCGATTGGCCGAGTCCGCCGCCTCGCGGGCGCTGATCAACTGTCGCTCCATGACCCGCAGATCACTGATATCGGTGTAATAGACCATGCCCCCGATCACCTCCCCGCCCTCATCCAGGATGGGACCGGAGAAGATCTGTAAGGCCTTACCCCCGAAACGAGCCTCTTCCTGGGGTGTGGAATAACGAACCACCGGGCGCCTGGTGCGGAAACACATCTCCAGCACGCACTGCTGACAAGGGCTGGACTCGTTCCAGGCGATCCGGTAACAAGGCTGATCCAGGACGGCGGAAAGATTGAGCTCGAAAAGTTCCAGCAGGCCCTGGCTGGCACTCACGATGCGAAAATCCGCATCAACGATGACGATGTAACCGGGGATATTCTCAAAGAAGGCGCGCAACCGGCTGGAGGCCCGATCCAGTTCCGCGGTCCGCTCCGCCACGCGCTGCTCCAGCAGGGCGTTTTGCTCCGAGATCACGCGTGCCTGGGACTCCAGCCGCTCAAACTGACCGCGTAACTGTCCGGACATGGACTGGAATGCACGATCCAAGAAATTGAACTCGCGGATGGAGGTGCGGCCCGGCGCTCGATTCCAATCCCCCCTGGCCAAGCGATCCGCATCCATGCCCAGACGCTCCAGCGGCGCGGCAATGCGGGCTGCGATCACCACCCCCAACAGCAGGGCAGCCAGCAACACGGCGGCGATCATGAGCAGGGTGTCGCGGGTCTGAGCACGAATGCCGCCGAGAAAATCCCGTTCCGGCACCACCGCCCCCAAGACCCAGTCCAGCCCCGGTGCCGGCGCGAAGTGCTTCACCTGCAGGAACTGGCGCTCCCCATCCAGATCGAAGGTGAGCAATTCCTCATCCCCAATGGCGGCCAGTCCGCCGGGCCTGCTACTCAGCAGACGGGTGGCCTCCACCAGCGAAGGGATGCCTGACTCCACCGCCTGTAAGGGCAGAAAACGGCCGGCTTCCTCCCGGAAAAAACCGCCCACGGGCGCCGATGATGACGCAACCAGATGACCGTCTCTCTGTATGACAAAGATCTGGGCACCAGGACTCAGATCGATACGGCGCAGAAAATCATGCACCTGGGTCAGCACGTAGTCCACGGCAAAGACCCCCAGCAGATTCCCCTCATGGTCCTTGAAGGGCCGAGCGGCGGTCAGCGCCAGATCATGAATGACAAAATGACGATAGATGGGAGTCCAGGTCGGCCCGTCCGCCGCCGCCCCGGCCTGATACCAGGGCCGGGTGCGGGGATCAAAACCAGGGTAGACCTGTTTGAGTTCCAGGGCATCCCCGAGATCATTGGTAGAAAAATTATGGGAATCACCGCCGGTCACCGCACCGGCGCGCACCACTTGAACATCCCCATCCCTAATCCGGCGAGCGCCGTAGAATTCGCCTTCCACGGTGCCGAAGAAGCTGTAGGCCAGTGCGGGATAGGTGCTGAGGATGCCATGGAAATAGCGCTGCACATTGGCTGCATCATCCAACCGCAGCACACCGCTGCGCAGGGCGCGGGCATTGGCTTCGTTAACGGCGGGGGGAATGCCCAGATATCCGGTCAGGCGATCTTCCACCCGGATCAGCACATCCGTGCGCAGTTGGCGTGCAATATCGTCCACGGCCAGTCGACCATCATGGATCGCCAGCCAGGCCGCCAGTGCGGCGGAGATCATCGTCAGCAACACCAGCGGCAGACCGATGAGCAGACGCAGGGAAAAGGCTGGAGCCCTGAGGCTCTCGAACGCCCGCCTCACGCCTGCCCGAAGTACCGCCACTGCCATGCTTCTGCTCCCCTTTCAGAGCAAGCCGCATAGTCAAATCCCCCTGTGATCCAGCGGCAGATCCTGTTCATCCAGTCAATGCCCCGTCCACGGCGACATCCATCGTGATTGTACGTCACCCGCGGCAACATCCGCTTTGATTGTTCACCCCCTCATTTAAGGGTTGATTGATTCGGCTAAGGGTTGATTGATGCAGTCAAAGGCTGATTGATGCAGCATCGGCTTGCGGATGTTTTACGGGTTGCGAATATTTTAAATGGGTCTTCCCGCGAAAAAACCCCGTCACTCCCGCGCAAGCGGGAATCCAGTCACGGAGTTTCCTGGACTCCCGCTTTCGCGGGAGTGACGGGCAATGGGCCAGCGGCAGCCGGCCTGTGAGGAAGTGACGGCAAGAGACCGGCGGCAGCCGGCCTGTGCAGGGGCGGTGACAAAGGACCGATGGGCGGCGGCAGGGATCAGTCCGACCACTGGGTCGCTGAGGCAAAACCTTGGAGCCAAGACTCAAATGTCAAAAAAGTCATCCCCGAAACCGTCAAGAAAACCACCCTCGTCTGCACCCATATCAACGGGATCCAGATCCAGATGAGCGGTGTCAAGGCCGATGTCCAGCGGAGAGACGCCCAGGTCCATAGCAACGTCGGCAAAGGCCTGCTGCATCTGTGAACTCAGGACCATGCCGGCGAACAAGGTTCCCAAATAGGCGCCACCGGCGGCGGCCAGCCCGGTACCCAGCAGCCCGGGGGCACCTCGCCGGCCGCGGGCGGCAATCCGGGGATTACCCTGGGTGGCCTCCAGAAAATGCAGTCGGTCGATCAGTTCTTTGTTGCCCGACTGCAGGATCTTCTGCCGGGCCTCTTCCGCACGTTTGCGTCGTGAATCCATGTGGAGATCCTCCAGGTGGATGGGGTGTGCCTGACAGGGTTGGACACGGAAA
This sequence comes from Ectothiorhodospira lacustris, assembly GCF_022227845.1. Lineage (GTDB taxonomy): Bacteria > Pseudomonadota > Gammaproteobacteria > Ectothiorhodospirales > Ectothiorhodospiraceae > Ectothiorhodospira > Ectothiorhodospira lacustris. The sequence continues at coordinate 64,835 of NZ_JAJNQN010000018.1, forward strand.
ATGTTGAGAAATCCCCTTTCATCACCAAAATTTTGACACCGTCACTCCCGCGAAGGCGGGAACCCAGAGAGCCCTCCGCAGGACTGGATTCCCGCCTGCGCGGGAATGACGTGATGGGTGAAATTCGTCACTCCCGCCGGAATGACGTGATTGATGAAATTCGTCACTCCCGCGAAAGCGGGAGCCCAGAGAGCCCTCCGCAGGACTGGATTCCCGCCTGCGCGGGAATGACGTGATGGGTGAAATTCGTCACTTCCGCGGGAATGACGTGATTGATGAAATTCGTCACTCCCGCGAAAGCGGGAGCCCAGAGAGCCCTCCGCAGGGCTGGATTCCCGCCTGCGCGGGAATGACGTGATTGGTGAAATTCGTCACTACCGCCGGAATGACGTGATTGATGAAATTCGTCACTCCCGCGAAAGCGGGAGCCCAGAGAGCCCTCCGCAGGACTGGATTCCCGCCTGCGCGGGAATGACCTGATCCGGAGTGATCAATTCCGGATCAGGTGATCAAACGCCCCCAGCGCCGCCTTGGCGCCCTCGCCCACCGCAATCACGATCTGCTTGTAGGGCACCGTGGTCACATCCCCGGCCGCAAACACCCCGGGCACCGAAGTCATACCGTGGGCATCCACCACGATCTCACCACGCGCGGACAACGCCACCGGCGACTCCTTGAGCCATTCGGAGTTGGGGACCAGACCGATCTGCACGAAGATCCCCTCCAGATCCAGGCGCTTGAGCTCATCCGTGTCCCGGTCCTTGTAGGTCAGGCCGGTCACTTTGCTGCCGTCCCCGTTCACTTCCATGGTCTGGGCATGGGTGATGATGTCCACGTTGGGCAGGCTACGCAGCTTCTTCTGCAGCACCGCATCGGCCCGCAGCTCGGTCATGAACTCGATCAACGTGACGTGGGCCACCACGCCCGCCAAGTCGATGGCCGCCTCCACACCGGAGTTGCCGCCACCGATCACCGCCACCCGCTTGCCCTTGTACAAGGGACCGTCGCAATGGGGGCAATAGGCCACGCCACGGGTCCGATACTTTTGCTCACCGGGCACGTTCATCTCCCGCCAGCGGGCACCAGTGGCCAGGATCACCGTCTTGCTGCGCAGCACCGCGCCGGAGGCGAAATGCACCTCGTGCAGCCCGGCCTCACCCTGGGCGGGCACCAGCTTCGCAGCCCGCTGCAGGTTCATGATGTCCACCTCATATTCCTTGACGTGGTTTTCCAGGGCCGCTGCCAGCTTGGGGCCTTCCGTATGGGGCACCGAGATGAAGTTCTCGATGGCCATCGTATCGAGCACCTGCCCCCCGAAACGCTCCGCCGCCACCCCGGTACGGATCCCCTTGCGGGCCGCATAGATGGCTGCCGCGGCGCCGGCGGGACCGCCGCCCACCACCAGCACGTCGAAGGCGGCCTTTTCATTGAGCTTCTTCGCTTCCCGTTCGGCCGCACCTTTGTCGATCCTGCCCAGGATCTGCTCCAGGCTCATGCGGCCCTGATCAAAGGGCAGGCCGTTGAGGAAGATGCTGGGTACGGACATCACTTCCCGCGCTTCCACCTCATCCTGGAACAGGGCACCGTCAATGGCCACGTGACGCACGTTCGGGTTGAGCACCGCCATCAAGCTCAGGGCCTGCACCACGTCGGGGCAGTTCTGGCACGACAGGGAGTAATAGGTTTCGAACAGGAACTCTCCCTCCAGAGACCGAATCTGCTCGATCACCTCGGGAGCGGCCTTGGGCGGATGCCCCCCCACCTGCAGCAGGGCCAGCACCAAAGAGGTGAACTCATGGCCCATGGGCAAACCGGCGAAGGCCACCCGCCCGCTCTCGCCGGGGCGCACCAGGGCAAAGGAGGGACGGCGACCGTCCCGACCGTCGGTGCGCAGAGAGATCTTGTCGCTCAGGGCGCTGATCTCCTGCAGCATCTCCAAAAGCTCATTGGACTTGGGGCCTTCATCCAGGGTGGCCACGATCTGGAAAGGCTGGGTGACCTTTTCCAGATAGGCCTTCAACTGATTTTGCAGATTGGCGTCCAGCATGCCGAATGACCTCATAAAAAAATGCCCGGGACTCGGCCCGGGCAAGGAATAGGAGATTTGGGCAATTCAATGGGCGTGAGCGGCCCGGCTCAGATCTTGCCGACCAGATCCAGGGACGGGGCCAGGGTCTTTTCCCCTTCCTTCCACTTGGCGGGGCATACTTCGTTGGGGTGAGCCGCCACGTACTGGGCCGCCTTCACCTTGCGCAGCAGCTCCTCGGCGTTACGACCGATGTTGCCGGCATTGATCTCGACGATCTGGATCACGCCCTGGGGATCCACCACGAAGGTGCCGCGCTCGGCCAGACCGGCCTCTTCGATCAGCACTTCGAAGTTGCGGGAAATGGTCAGGGTCGGGTCCGCAATCATCGGGAACTGTAGCTTGTTGATGGTTTCGGAACTGTCGTGCCAGGCCTTGTGGGTGAAGTGGGTGTCGGTGGACACGCTGTAGATCTCCACGCCCAGCTTCTGGAACTCGGCATAGTTGTCGGCCAGGTCGCCCAGTTCGGTGGGGCACACGAAGGTGAAGTCGGCCGGATAGAAGAAGAACACCGACCACTTGCCCTTGATGCTCTCGTCGTTCACCTCGACGAACTCGCCATCGTGGAAGGCGGTGGCCTTGAAGGACTTGACTTGGGTATTGATCAGGGACATGAAAGGCTTCTCCAATGGTTGTGATTTAGACGCATTCCAAATGCTGTGATGCAATAATACCCAGCTCATCGGATAGATGCAATTGAAGATTTCAATCGTCCCAAAAGCTGTTACCTATTATGAGAGGGTTGCCCGCCCCGTTCGCGGCCGAGGACCGCTCCCTCCAAGACCGCCCTGCTGCCCACAAACCCTACATTCAAATCCCTGCCCCGACAGGTTACACTGCCGCCCAACCCGGCGGCTCTCCCGAGCCGCCCAACCCACCCCAGGGCAACCGGACTCAAGCAAGCACACCATGGGTTACACCTTGCACAAGGCCAGATCCACCCCCCTGGCCCTCTTTCTCTGTATGGCCACCCTCACGGCCTGCAACACCCTGCCGACCGTACCCACCGAAGGTGCCTGGCTGTCCGTCAACGGCCCGGACACCCCGACGGGTCTGCCGAGCAGCCTCAACAGCTTCCTGAGCGAGGCCCCGTCCGGCAGCAGCATCTCCCTGGCGAATAGTCCCTGGGGAGGGGACGTCCTCATCCACGCCGATGCCGCCTACTTCGCCGCCAGCGGACGCACCTGCCGCAGCCTCAGTGTGCATGGCGATCACGGACAGCGGCAGGCCCTGGTCTGCCGCAAGAGTGAAGATGGCTGGGAAAAGGTCCGTGTGCTCACCCACATGGGGCAAGCGCGTCCTGCATCCCCCAGTCCGTCGACACAACCAGGCCCGGTCGGGGAGGTCGCACCATGAGCATGTCCGCACCAGCCGAAAGCCGGCCCAAAGCCGGCTGCCCCTCCGGGGGCATCGTCCGCAAGACCTTTGCCTCCGGAACCGCCCCCACAGGTGCATTCCTTGCGGCCGCCCTGCTGATTCCACTGCTCTGGGCATTGCCCTGGACCGCCACGGCACAAAGCTTCAGCGGCATGGGAGACATCCCCCGCATCCAGCAAGCCGCCCCCATCCCGGACACCCTGGAACCCACCTCTCCGGTGGACTGGCGCACCGGCACCTACGGCCCCGTGCCCGGCGCCCTCGGCCGTGACACCGACATCGCCCCCTTCGGCGCCCACCTGTTCAAGGGCGGCTTTCGCGGCACCCGCGCCGCGGGCCTGAGCCCCGACTATCGCATCCTCCCCGGCGATCAGATCACCCTGCGGGCCTGGGGCGCGGTAGAGATCGACCGCGTCCTGCCCGTGGACGCCCAGGGCAACATCTTCATCCCCCATGTGGGTCCAGTGCAGGTCCAGGGTCTGCCCCACGGCCAGCTGGATGGCCGCGTCAGGAGCGCCGTCAAGTCCGTGTTCACCGACAACGTGGAGGTCTACACCAACCTCCAGGGCACCCAGCCCGTGGCCCTGTTCGTCACCGGCCACGTGGCCAACCCGGGTCGGTACGCCGGCAGCCCCCATGACTCCCTGCTTTACTTTCTGGATCAGGCCGCCGGCATCGACCAGGACACCGGCAGCTACCGCCGGGTGCGCCTGATCCGCGACGGCGAGACCATCGCCCAGGCCGACCTGTACGATTTCCTGCTCACCGGCAGCATTCCCCGGCCCCAATTCAAGGACGGCGACACCCTGGTGGTGGAACGCCGCGGCCCGGTGGTCACCGTGGCCGGTGACGTGGCCCGCCCCTATCGCTTCGAACTGGAGCCGGACACCCTCACCGGCCAGGGCGTGCTCGATCTGGCCCAGCACACGCCGGATGCCTCCCATGTCCTGGTGCGCGGCGTGCGTGCCCAAGGCCCCTTCTCCGCCTATCTGAGCCTGGAGGAATTCCGCCGCACCCCGCTCAACAACGGTGACGAGATCCTGTTCTCCGCCGATGAGCGGCCGGACACCATCGTGGTTCAGGTGGAAGGCAGCTACATGGGGCCCTCCCGCTTTGCCGTACCCAAGGATGCCCGACTCCGGGAATTGCTGGACAGCATCGCCGTCGACCCGCGCCTGACCGACGTCACCGCCGTCTCCATCCGCCGCCTGTCGGTGGCCGAACGTCAGCGTCAATCCCTGGAAGACAGCCTGCGGCGCCTGGAGACCACCTACCTGGGGGCCTCGTCCGCCACGCCCGAAGAGGCCACCATCCGCGCCCGCGAGGCGGAACTGATCCAGGGCTTCGTCGCCCGGGCGCGACAGGTGCAGCCCACCGGCCGCATGGTGGTGGCCAGCGAGGACCGCATCGCCAATATCCGCCTGCAGGACGGCGACATCATCACCATTCCGGAGCGTTCCGACGCCCTGCTGATCAGCGGCGAGGTGCTGATCCCCCAGGCCATGATCTACGTCCCGGGCCAGAGCCTGCGTGACTACATCGACCGGGCCGGCGGCTTCAGTCAGCACGCGGATCGCAAGCACATCCTGGTGGTGCGTCAGAACGGCGAGGTGCGCGCCGCCGACCAGGTAGCCCTGCGCCCCGGTGACGAGATTCTGGTGCTGCCGGAAGTGCCCACCAAGAACCTGCAGCTGGCCGCCACCCTCACCCAGATCCTCTACCAGATCGCCATCGCCACCAAGGTCGTGCTGGATCTTTGATGCGTACACCCTGGCAGGTCACATGGAGCGTCTGGCGAGCACTGTTTCTGCGGGAAGCGGTGGCGCGCACATCCGGGGACCGGTTTGCGTGGTTCTGGATGTTGGCGGAGCCGCTGGCCTTCGTGGTGGTCATGGTCTGGATCCGCAGCCTGATAGGCCGGGTTCAGTACATCTTCGGAGCCGACTTCGTCACCTGGCTGATCGTCGGCCTGACCGCCTTCTTTCTGTTCAGGGAGGGGGTCACCCGTTCGCTGGGAGCCGTGGAGGCCAACCGGGGGCTGTTTGCCTATCGTCAGGTACTGCCGGTGGACCCGGTCCTGGTCCGCAACGTAGTGGAAGGCATCCTCAAGACGCTGATCTTCCTCATCCTGCTGATCGGTGCCGGCCTGCTGGGTCATCCCGTCATTCCCGTCGATCCCCTGGGGGTGATCTATGTGTGGTGCCTGCTGTGGTTACTGGGCATGGGCATCGGTCTGGTCATGTCGGTGGCCGCCACCCTGGTCAGCGAGATCGGCATCATCGTTCGCGTCATGATGTTGCCGCTACTGATCCTTTCCGGAGTCATCATTCCCCTGCAGACCCTGCCGCATCATGTTCAGGAGATACTGCTTTACAACCCGATCGTCCATGGATTGGAAGCACTGCGCCTGGCCTTCTTCCAGCATTACAAGACCATGCCCGGCGTGGATCTGCTGTACCTGTGGTACTGGATCATCGGCAGCACCGCGCTCGGACTGGCCATGCATCTGCGCTTTTCCCAGCGACTCAAGGCCCAATGATCCACATCAACCACGTCTACAAGCGCTATCACAATCACCATGGCAGCGACTGGGTATTGCGGGACCTCGACCTGAAGATCCCCAAGGGCGTGAGCGTGGGCCTGGTGGGTCGCAACGGCGCCGGCAAGTCCACCCTCCTCCGACTCATCGGCGGCATGGACACCCCGGACCGGGGAGAGATCATCCGCCGCTGCCGGGTTTCCTGGCCCATCGGACTGGCGGGGGGGTTCCAGGGCGCCATGACCGGACGCCAGAACTGCAAGTTTGTTGCCCGCATCCACAGCAGTGAACGGTCCATCGCGGACGTCATCCGCTTTGTCGAAGACTTTGCCGAGATCGGCAGGGCTTTTGATGAACCCGTCAAGACCTATTCCAGCGGCATGCGCAGCCGCCTGGCCTTCGGTCTCTCCCTGGCGTTCAACTTCGATGTCTACCTCTCCGACGAGGCCACCGCCGTCGGGGACAAACTGTTCCGCGAAAAGGCCACCAAGGCCTTCAAGGACAAGGTAGGACAGGCCGGCCTGATCATGGTGTCCCACAGCGAGGGCATCCTTAAGGATCTGTGCCAAGCGGGCATCTTCCTGCACGAAGGCCATGCCCACTGGTTCGATAGCGTCGACGCAGCCATCAAGGCCTATCACGAGAGCATCGTTACCAAGGACAAAAGCGCAAAACCGGCCCCGAGCGCTGCCCCCAGGCCCCCTGCATCGAAACCCGCATCCGCACAATCATCATGAAAACCATATTCCTTCGACACTTCTACTGGCCCGTCTGCCTGCTCCTGATCATCGGCGCCGCCACCTACTGGTCCCTGCTTTCCACGGATCGTTACGTCTCCCAGGCCAACGTGGTGCTGCAGACCCCGCAGATCGCGCCGCCAACCCTGAGCTTTGCATCACTGATGACCGGTGGCGGCAACATGGCCGACATGCTGCTGCTGCGGGATCACCTGCTGTCCGTGGACATGGCCCGCAAGCTGGACGAGGCCTTTGATCTCAAGGGGCATTACAGCGACCGCCGCATTGATCGTCTCTCCCGTCTCAACGACACCGACGGCCACCTGGAAAAATTCCACCGCCACTACCTGCGCCGGGTGAAGGTGGAGATGGACGAATACGCCCAGATCATGCGCATCAAGGCCAGCGCCTATGATCCGGACCTGGCCCAGGCCATGGTCATCAAGCTCATGCGCGAAGGCGAGGCCCACATGAACGCCATGGGCCAGCGCCTGGCCACCGAACAGGTCCGCTTCATCGAAATTCAGGTCGCAGACCTGCAGAGGCGACTGGAACAGGCCCGGGAAAACCTGCTGACCTTCCAGAACCGGCACGGTCTTATCTCCCCCACCGGCACGGTGGAAAGCCTCACCGCCGTGGTGGCCTCCCTGGAGGCGGAACTGGCCAAGCTCAGCACCCGCCAGATGGCCCTGAGTGAATCCCAGAGCCCCACCTCGCCGGAAATGGTCCGTCTGCGCAGCGAGATCCATGCCATTCGCAACCAGATCGACATCGAACGCACCCGCATGGCGGCCCAGAGCGGTGACGCCCTCAATCGTCTGGCCGCCGAGTATGAAACCCTGCTGCTGCAGGTGGAGTTTGCCCGGGAACTCTATGCCAACGCCCTGGCCTCCCTGGAAAACACCCGGGTCGAAGCCGCCCGCACCCTCAAGCAGGTTTCGGTGCTGCAGGAGGCCACCTACCCCCAATACGCCATGGAGCCACGGCGGGTATACAACATCACCGTTTTCAGCATCCTGGCCATCCTCGGCGCCCTGATCATCCACATGCTGGCCGCCATCATCCGCGATCACCGGGATTGACGATCCGGGAGCAGGCCCGCCACCAGGCCCCTGACCTTGCGAACCTGCCGTCGGACCCAGCCCCGCCGCAAATGCACCAGCCTGCCCTGCGCCTGCAGGGCATCGCGCTCTGCCACCAGCCCCTGCAACACCGCCTCGCAGGCAACGAAGCCCCGCACCGACCCGTCCCAGTACAGCGGATAACGCAATAAAGCCCCGGCCACCAGCGCATCCAGCGTCAACCGGCGGGTGCGCCCGGGCATGGGCAGGGCATCCTGTGTCAGCCCCCATCCGGCATAGAAGGGACGACCATGGACCACCACCGGTTTTTCCCGCAACAGGGCCTCGAAGCCGGCCATGGAAGTCATGGTATGTACGGCATCCGCCGCCTCGATACAGGCCACCACGCTGGCCTCCCGTTCGATCCAGTCCGCATGGGCCAGCGCCTGGTCATCAGGCACGTGCCCTCGCCGGTTGCCGGAACTCACATCCGGGTGCGGCTTGAAGACGATGAAAGCCCCCGGACAGGCGGCCCGGGCGGCCCGAATCAGTCCCAGATTGGTATTGACCCCGGCACAGCCGTGGCGGATGGAGGCATCATCCTCCACCTGCCCCGGTACCAGGATCACCGGACGGCCCTGGGCAGGCCATTGCACCGGGGCATGGCTTTCCAGGTTGTATTTGGTCAGACCCTGTCGGACGATCAGATCGCGCACGGTACGCGCCCGCACCAGTTCGTCTGGCTGGAACACCGCCGTGTTGAGCAGCCGTTCCAGATCGGACGGCGTCCGGGGATCAAAATAGAGTCCCTGTTCATCCAACACCAGGGAACGTGGCGGAATCAGATCCGAACCCAATCCCACCGAGCGATAGAAACCGTCCTCGATAAAAAAGGTGCGCAGCCCCCATTCCCCGGCAAGCGTCATCAAGTCTTCCGGCGCATCCCGCCCCCAATGCACCAAGGCATCACCGGGCCGCGGATCCATCGCCGCCGCGGCCTTCGGTGTCGGCACGAACACCACCCCCTCCCGTGCCTGGGCCAATAGCGGCCTTAAATGGACCTGCTTCCAGCGCTGAACCCCCACACCGATGAAGCGCCGGGGCCACTGATTGCGGACACGCTGCTGGCGCTCGATGAAGTCGGCGACCTGAAAGAAATCCCCCGGGTTGCCGGTTTCCGGATCCAGGTAGCGGGGGTAGCGCAGATAGGCAGCGGCGATGAGTTCCCTGAGGGTGCGCCGCGTGGTACGCCGATCGCAAGGGGTGCGGTCATCAGTCAGACCCCAACCACTGTAGAAGGGCACTCCGAAACAGGTGACCGGACGCCCCACGATCAGGGCATCCAGTCCCATTTGGGAGGTAACCACATAGACCTGATGAAAATGGTCCAGCAGGTCATGGGGGTGCCAGTCCTGAGTGATCCAGTGGACATCCCGTCGGTCCCGGGCATGGGACAGACAGCTTTGGCGGCGCCCGGCCAGGACATCCGGATGGGTCTTGATCCAGACCTGGGCATCGGGATGCTCATCGAAGGCGGCCTCCAGCATGCGAAGAAAGGTCTCTTCCGTGGCCAGACCGCAGGTGATGGAAGCATCCCCGGCAGTCTGATCCACCAGCAGGACCCGCTTGCGATCAGGATCGAAAGCGCCGGGAGGCACCTCGGTGCCCTGGTTGTACTTGGTCAGACGCCCCCGTCGCAGCCGCTCCAGGGCCTGATCGGCTTGCACCAGGCGCGGCGCTGAGAACGTTTCATGCTGGAGTATCTGCTCCAGGCGGGAAGGTTGTCGGGCATCAAAATAGATCCCCAGATCGTCCACCACCACGGACAGGGCGGGCGTACCGTTGACCCCCAGCCCGAAGGAGCGCAGGAAACCATCTTCCAGGGTGATGAAGGGCAGATCATGTTTTTCGGCCAAGGCCAGGGTCTTGAGGGCAGGAGCCTTGCGCCCCCAGCCCACCAGGGTGGTCACTTCGGCCGGTGGTTTTCTCCATGCGGAGACATGCACCAGGCGGGTGCCGAGCATGCGGGCAACCAGAGTATTGCGGCTCAATGTCCTTGAGCAGGTACCGAAAACCTGAAACAACGAAAATCCCCCCCCGTACCATCACCTGGTTGATCGGCCAATGATGCCACAGCCATGGGTTTCTTCCTGAAAAGCCTGCCTCGTGGAAGCCCCGTGGGAGCGGGCCTCCCCGCGAAATAACGTCCGAGGTGTCATTCCCGCGAAAGCGGGAGTCCAACCCCCACCGTCATTCCCGCGAACGCGGGAATCCAAACCCCCGCCGTCATTCCCACAAAAGCGGGAGTCCACCCCCCCCACCGTCATTCCCGCGAAAGCGGGAATCCAGTGGCAGACTGAAACCGCGCACTGGACTCCCGCTTTCGCGGGAGTGACGATGATAATGGCGATGGCGATGGCAGTGAAGATGAAGATAAAAGATGACGACAACGACCACCACCAAGGCCATGATAAACTGCCGCCGGCACGATACTTATTCCTGGAGGGCCAGGCATGGCTAACGATCAGCGCCTCAGACTCCCCATCGGCATTCAGACCTTCTCCGAGATCCGCGAAGGAGGCTACTACTACGTCGACAAGACCCCCCACATCGAGCGCCTGGTCCACCAGAACAAGTACTACTTCCTCTCCCGCCCCCGACGCTTCGGCAAAAGCCTGCTGCTCGACACCCTGCGCTGCCTGTTCGAAGGGCACCAAGCCCTGTTCGAAGGACTCTACCTCCATGACACATGGGACTGGCAGACAACACACCCGGTCATCCGCATCAGCTTTGCCGACGGCGTCGTCAAAAGCCGTGAGGAACTGGATGCCCACATTTGGCACCAGCTGAAAGTACAACGAGAAAAACTGGCGCTCCCCCAACCACCAGCCGAGATCATCTCCGGTGAGTTTTCATCACTGATTCGCCAGACTCACGCCCACTACGGACAGCGCGCCGTCGTACTCATCGACGAATACGACAAGCCCATCCTCGATAACATCCTGGAGCCCGAGCCTGCCCGCGAACTGCGCGAGGGCCTCAAAAACCTCTACAGCGTGCTCAAGGATGCCGACCCGCACTTGCACTTCGTACTGCTCACTGGTGTTTCCAAGTTCAGCAAGGTCAGTCTGTTCTCGGGGCTCAACAACCTGCGCGATATCACGCTGCTACCTGAGTACTCAACGATCTGCGGCTATACCGATGACGACATCGACACGATCTTTGCCCCGGAACTGCCCGGCCTGGACCGAGAGGCGATACGCACATGGTACAACGGCTACCGTTGGAGCGGTCCCGAGGTGACATCGGTCTACAACCCCTTCGACGTGTTGCTGCTGCTCCAGAACCGCGAGTTCGGCCCCTACTGGTTCGAGAGCGCTACGCCCACCTTCCTCATCGATATGCTCAAGAAACGCGGCATCTTCACCCCACAGCTGGACAGACTTCAGGCCAAGGCCCAGCTTCTCGGACGCTTCGACGTCGACGACATCACCACCGAAGGACTGCTCTTCCAGACCGGCTACATCACCATCAAGGACGTGCAGGAGCCCATGCTGGGCTATCGGCTCTACACGCTGGGATTCCCCAACCTGGAGGTGGAGAGCAGCCTCAATGACCTGCTGCTTCCCGTCCTCGGGATCGGCCACAGCGAGGCCCAGACCCACCAGCTCGGCCTCATGGACGCCCTGCAGCAGCACGACCTGGCGGGTCTGGAAACCCACCTCAAGGCCCTTTACGCCGGCCTGCCCCACGACTGGTATCGCAACAACCCCATTGCCCAGTATGAAGGCCACTACGCCAGCGTCTTCTATAGCCACTTCGCCGCCCTGGGGGTCCAGGTCACGGTGGAAGACGCCAGCCACCGCGGCAAGGTGGACATGGCGGTGGACTTTGCCGGGCACCTCTACCTGTTCGAATTCAAGGTGGTGGAGCAGCTACCCGAAGGCAAGGCGCTGGAGCAGATCAAGCAAAAGGGCTATGCCGACAAATACCGGGCCTCCGGCAAGCCCATTCACCTGATCGGCGTGGAGTTCTCCCGCGAAAAGCGACAGATCGTGGCCTTCGATGTGGAAACGGCCTGAAAGCGACAATCTCGGACACTGCTATTCGCGGGCAAGGCCCGCTCCCACGGGGGCCACTGCCACATCAGGGGACACCTGTGGGAGCCGGCCTACCAGCGAAAAGAAGGGATCCACCGCCCCACCGTCATTCCCGCGGAAGCGGGAATCCAGTGGCAGACTGGAACCATGCACTGGACTTGAACCACTTCACTTTGCGAGCAGAGATGATACGGATGGCGTTGCTTCTTGGCGTGTAGACCACCACGGCATGCAAACCAACTCCACCCGACCGTTAGGCTCGTCGCTCTAACGACTTTGACACCGGGAGGGGAGCAAGGCAAACTACAAAAGTAGCAAACCCCATCGGGAGAACATCATGGGCATGCCTGTCCGCATCGAAGACGAACTGTACGAAAGCGCCAAGGCTCAGGCCCGGGCGGAATGCCGCACCATCGCCGGTCAGATCGAGTTCTGGGCCAAGGTGGGTAAGGCCGCTCTCGACAATCCCGACCTGCCGGTCGAGTTCGTACGCGACTTGCTCATCGCTCGCGCAGAAGGCCGCGAACAGGCCACACCCTTTATTCCGCAGGGCCTTTCCCGGGAATGATCACGGTCCTCCAAACCAATGCCTTCAGCCGTGCCTACAAGCGCCTTCAGCGCAACCAGCAGGCCGCCATCGACGCTGCAGTCGCAACCATCGTCGACCAGCCTGAGCGGGGCGAGGCCAAGAAGGGCGATCTTGCCGGTGTGTTCGTCTACAAATTCCCATGCGTCGGTCAGCAATTCCTGCTCGCCTACGAGTACGACCCGGCTACCCGACTGCTTTTGCTGGTCGGCACCCACGAGAACTTTTATCGCAACCTCAAACGCTGATCAACTCGCCATCGCCGCCCCACTCTTAGTGAGATCCCGTCGCTTGTCCACATCGGTGCCCTTCACCAGTGCCACCTAGTAGGCCAGCAGCTGGGCCACCATGGCAAAGGTCGACATGGCGTGTGGACTTTGCCGGGCACATCTACCTGTTTGAGTTCAAGGTGGTGGAGCAGCTACCCGAAGGCAAGGCCCTGGAGCAGATCAAGCAAAAGGGCTATGCCGACAAATACCGGGCCACCAGCAAACCCATTCACCTGATCGGCGTGGAGTTCTCCCGGGAAAAGCGACAGATCGTGGCCTTCGATGTGGAAACGGCCTGACAAACAATCACCGATCGGCGAAGGCATCTCGGAACTGCGCATCCCCCATGGCCCCGGCTACCGTGTTCTGCTTGCGCAAAGAGCAGGGTCATTCCCGCGAAAGCGGGAATCCAGTGGCAGACTGAAACCATGCACTGGACTCCCGCTTTCGCGGGAGTGACGATGATAGTGCCGATAACGGGATAACGGGATGACGGGATGGCGGGATGGCGGGATGGCGGGATGGCGGGATGGCGGGATGGCGGGATGGCGGGATGGCGATGGCGGTGACGATGACGATGACAGTGGCAACAACGACCACCACCAAGGCCATGATAGACTGCCACCGGCACGATACTTGTCCCTGGAGGGCCAGGCATGGCTAACCATCAGCGCCTCACACTCCCCATCGGCATCCAGTCCTTTGAAAAGCTGCGCAAGAGCCACTACTACTACGTCGACAAGACCCCCCTGATCGAGTCCATGGCGAAGATCGGCGGCTACTACTTCCTCTCCCGCCCCCGCCGCTTCGGCAAGAGCCTGCTGCTCGACACCCTGCGCTGCCTGTTCGAAGGGCAGCAAGCCCTGTTCGAAGGACTCTACCTCCACGACACATGGGACTGGCAGACAACACACCCGGTCATCCGCATCAGCTTTGCCGACGGCGTCGTCAAAAGCCGTGAGGAACTGGATGCCCACATTTGGCACCAGCTGAAAGTACAACGAGAACAACTGGCGCTCCCCCAACCACCAGCCGAGATCATCTCCGGTGAGTTTTCATCACTGATTCGCCAGACTCACGCCCACTACGGACAGCGCGCCGTCGTACTCATCGATGAGTACGACAAACCCATCCTCGACAACATTCTGGAACCGGAGCGTGCCCGCGAACTGCGCGAAGGTCTCAAAAACCTCTACAGCGTACTCAAGGACGCCGACCCGCACCTGCATCTGGTGCTGATCACCGGCGTGTCCAAATTCAGCAAGGTCAGCCTCTTTTCGGGGCTCAACAACCTGCGCGACATCACGCTGCTACCGGAATACACCACGATCTGCGGGTATACCGACGAAGACGTCGACACCGTGTTCGCCCCGGAGCTACCCGGTCTGAACCGCGAGGCCATCCGCCAGTGGTACAACGGCTACCGCTGGGGCGGGCAGGAGGTCAACTCCGTCTACAACCCCTTCGATGTACTGCTGCTCTTGCAAAATCGTCAGTTCGGCCCCTACTGGTTCGAGAGCGCCACGCCCACCTTCCTGGTCGATGTCCTCAAGCAACGCGGGGTCTTCACCCCTTCGCTAGACCGGTGGGAGACAGAATACGAATTACTCAGCCAGTTCGATGTTGACAACATCAGCACCGACGCCCTGCTCTTCCAGACCGGCTACCTGACCATCAAGCAGATCAAGGAGCCCATGCTGGGTTACCGCCAGTACACCCTGGGCTTTCCCAACCACGAGGTGGAGACCAGCCTGAACCACGCGCTGCTCCCGTCACTGGGCGTCGAGAACGGCCCACGCGAACGCCGCACCCTGTTCAAGCACTTGCAGCGCCACGACCTGACGGGCCTGGAGACCCACCTCAAGGCGCTCTACGCCGGCCTGCCCCACGACTGGTACCGCAACAACCCCATCGCGAAATACGAAGGGCACTATGCCAGCGTCTTCTACAGCCACTTCGCCGCCCTAGGGGTCCAGGTCACGGTGGAAGACGCCAGCCACCACGGCAAGGTGGACATGACCGTCGACTTCGGTGGCCACCTCTACCTGTTCGAATTCAAGGTGGTGGAGCAACTGCCCGAAGGGAAGGCCCTGGATCAGATCAAGCAAAAGGGCTATGCCGACAAATACCGGGCCACCGGCAAACCCATTCACCTGATCGGCGTGGAGTTCTCCCGGGAAAAGCGGCAGATCGTGGCATTCGATGTGGAAACGGCCTGAAAGCGACAATCTCGGGCATCACTCGTGGCCAAGGGCCGCTCCCACGGGAGCCACAGCCGCATCAGGGGCCAAGGGGCCAAGGGGCCAAGGGGCCACCCGGTAGGAACTGACCTGCCAGCGAAAAGCATGAATCCAAAGCCCCCGCCGGGCTTGCCGGGAGCCCG
>NZ_JAJNQN010000019.1 GCF_022227845.1 Ectothiorhodospira lacustris
CCACTGGCCAGGCCCACCAGATAGACGAATAGGGCCAAGCCCAGTTGCAGGACGAATTCCGGCAACCGCAGGGCTGGGTCCAGGGCGCCGAAGCCCAGTCCGGCAAACAGCACGGCGGCCATCCCGATGCGGGTGCCCAGCAGTCGGATGCTGCCCAGCAGCATCCCCGTGGCGGCCACGGCAAAGAGCAACAGCAGTGGATTGTCGGCGAGGATCTCGATCATGGCGCGGTCCGGTGTTCGTGGATTACAGACTCATCGGGTGACGCCCCCGCGGCTTGACCCGGTAGAGGACTTCGTCCGTGATAGGTGAATATGATGCAGTGATACTCTGGCCTGTTTTGCAGTTTGCGAAGATGGGATAGTGATTTCTGTTTCAATTGATCCTTGTTTCGCGCTGGCGGACCTTTGTGAACGCCCGCTTTCAGGTCACAGTTCAGGTTGATGTGGGTTACTCGAACAAGGTAAAGCGGTAGTCATGCCGCTCAAGTGGCGTATTGCCCGCACCGGCTTCATAGGTATCCACGACAACCTTGCCATCGGCGTACAGAGAAACCACGCGAAACATCGTGATATGCCTGGTTTCGTCCGGAATCTTGGTGCGTTCCAGGGCGGGAATGTGCAGATAGTGCACATGGCCAATCTTCTTTGAGTGTTGGACGCGATCCATATCCATGTGCAGATCACCGGAAATGATCGCGGCCAGATTCTCCTTGCGGGTGACGCTGTCAAAAGTCGTGTTGCGGATGCCCTTGTCCGCATTCTCCGGAAAGATACCCACCTGGGCGCCATGCACGACCAGGAAAACCGGCTTGGGATGCAGGTGGTCGATCTGTTCGGCGATCCATTGCACGCCGCTGTTGTCGAAGTCGCGGCCGTGATCCGGTGAGGCAAGGACCAGCGCCACCTGCTCTTGCTCTATGACGTAGCGGGCGTTGCCGATATGGGCCTTGTCGGCGTTCCAGCGATTGGCGTAGTGCAGGAAGCGGGCGACGCTGGCGTGGTGCTCTTCGTTACCCATGATCGGATAGAAGGGCAGGCTGAGACGTTCCAGCTCCAGGCTGGCATTGTCGTACTGGATCAGGGTGCCTTTGTGGGCAATGTCACCGACGCCGATAACGAAGTCCATCGGTTGCTCCGCGAGCAGCGTATTGACGTGATCGACGGTACTGGCCAGGCCTGGGAACTCGGCCAGGGGCTTGGGTTCGGCGTCGCCGAGCACGGCAAAACGCAGCACGGGTTCAGCGTCTGCGATCGAGCCGGCCTGCAGTGTGACCGGGCCGATCATCAACAGGAAAGCGGCCGCATAGGCTCGCGAATACGTAAAAATAGT
This sequence comes from Ectothiorhodospira lacustris, assembly GCF_022227845.1. Classification (GTDB taxonomy): domain Bacteria; phylum Pseudomonadota; class Gammaproteobacteria; order Ectothiorhodospirales; family Ectothiorhodospiraceae; genus Ectothiorhodospira; species Ectothiorhodospira lacustris. The sequence goes on from NZ_JAJNQN010000019.1 coordinate 1,333, forward strand.
CATATAACACCTTGTTTTCAATTTCATTCAGGTAGGGATGATTGAATCGGTGGTTGGTGAGGTGGATTAGGTCAGACGGCGAGGCCGCCTTTGCTCTGGAGGCATCTTCATTGCTCCAAACGAAAGCGGAAGGTGTTGCGCACGCCGGGCACCGCGACCGCCACGCCGTCGACCATCCGCGGCTTGTAGCGGAAGCTCCTGGCGGACGAAAGGGACGGACGGGCAAAAACCGGGTCATCACAACCACCCTCGACCACCACGGGGTTGTGCACCGTGCCCTGTGCGGTCACGGTATATTCCACGGTGCAGTCGCCTTCCTTGCGCTGGTCCAACGCGCGTTTCGGATAGGCTGGCGGCTTCTTGCTGATGGGCTGGTACTGAGTGAGGCGGGCGGCTTCTGCTCTGCGCCTCTCCTCTGCAGCCCTTTGCCGTTGTGCCTCCGCTGCCTGAGCCGCTTGTGCCGCGGCCTGTGCTGCAAGAAGCTGTTGTTGCTCCTGCTCTACTTGCTCCTGACGCCGCTGCTCGGCCATCCGGCGTTGTTCCTGGGCACGGGCCAACTCCCGTTGCTCGGCTTCCCTGGCTCGCTGGCGAGCAATGGCGCCCTGATCGATCGTCGGCTTGGGTGGCTCCGCCGGCCGTTCTACGACCGGGGCAGGTGAGGGCGTTGGTGCAGGCGCCTGTGGTGGCGGTGGCTCAACGCGCGGTATGGAAAGGGGGGCCGGCTCTGGTTGCGGGGCAGCATGGATCGTCACCCATTGTGTCTTCAGCAGTTTCTCGTTCGCCACGACCGGCTCACCCGGCGACCAGTGGCCCAGTAACAGGGTGAGGATTGCCCCGTGCAGCACCAGGGTGACGGCGGCTGGCCAGAGAAAATCCCCGAATTTTTCGGCTGGCGGTGCAGACGATGCCCGCAACGACGGGTGCGGTGGCAGCATGGCAGTCATGGTCTCAGGGCGCCTCGGTAATCAGGCCCAGCTGAGCGACGCCGCTTTGCTGTAACGCGGCCATGCCTGCCACGACCAGCCCGTAGCCAGCCTGGCTGTCTGCACGAATGAACACCTGGGTCTTGGGGTTGTCGGCGACCAGGCGGGCCACCCGTTCGGACATCTCCTGCAGATTGTCTGCGCTGTGGCTGTAACGCTCGGTATTGACCGTATCGCCCTGATTCCAGTGGAAGGTCCCGTCGACCTCGACCGATAGCGTGACGATGGTTTGTGTTTCTTGACTGGGCAAGGCCTCGCTGGCGACCTTGGGCAGTTCTATCTGAATGCCCTGGGTCAGCATGGGTGCGGTCACCATGAAGATCACCAGCAGCACCAGCATGACGTCGATGTAGGGCACCACGTTCATTTCTGCCTTCGGTTTACGTTTGTGCCTGACTGGACGCATGTCGATTACCTCTGCCCAGGGGTGTGCAGGCGACGATGCAGCTGGGTGGCCAGTTCGTCCGCCACGGTGTAATACCCAGCGATAATGTCCTCACTGCCTGCGGTGAAGCGGTTGTAGGCAATCACCGCAGGAATGGCAGCAAACAGGCCGATGGCGGTGGCAATGAGTGCCTCGGCGATGCCCGGAGCGACCGCCGCCAGGGTGGCCTGTTGAGCCTGGGACAGGCCGATGAAGGAGTTCATGATGCCCCACACCGTGCCGAACAACCCGATATAGGGGCTCACCGAGCCGACCGTGGCGAGGAAGGGCAGGTTCTTCTCCAGGCGTTTTTCTTCCCTGGCGATGGCGATCATCATGGCGCGTTGGGTACCTTCCATAACGGCCGCCGATTCGGTGGTGGCATGTTGGCTCAGCTGCTGATACTCGCTAAAGCCGACCCTGCATACCTGCTCGGCGGGATTTCTCTGCTCGGTGGGTTGGGCAAAGAGGCGATCCAGGTTGCCCTCGGCCCGAAACTGCGCCTCAAAACGTTGCAGTGAGCGTCGGGCAGAGGCCAACAGACGGCTACGCTGCACGATGACGAACCACGACGCGAGAGACGCCGCGACCAAAATCAGCATGACAATCTGCACCAGCACGCTGGCGTCTTCCACGAGTGCCCAAATGGACATACTGTCTACCGCGGTAGGCATGTTGTGTTGCTCCTGTCAGGGGCCAGGTGGAGGCCCCGTTAAGCCATTGAATGACGATCCCGTGACGCGTTAACGGGCGGGTCAATCCAGGTTCAGCGCCTCGGCAACGTCCTGCCAGGCCACATACTTGTAGTTCTGGTGACCCTCCGGCATGCGCTTGCGCCCATCCTGAAGCACCACAAGACCGCGGCTCCAGGGGCCGCCCAGGTCATGTGAGCTGACTTCCAGGCCGTCTGTTTCAGAGACGCCATCGATGCCGCGCTCGGCGTTGAGCCCGATCCGGAAGGCGCCACGCAAGGCGTAGGGGGCTTCGCCATCAAAGACCACGAAGCTGTCGTTGCCCTGACTGGAGATCACCAGATAGGGGTGCTCGGGGTGTTGATAGAAGGCCAGGCCCTCGATGTCAGCCTTGACCAGGCCGCCGATGCCGACCACTTTGTGCAGGGTGGTCGGGGCATCGGGGCCGGCGTCCAGGGCCCAGACCGCCACGTCCTCTTCACCGATAAAGAGTGTCTGGCGCTGATCATCCGCAACGCAGCCTTCAGGCTGGGTCTGGGTGGCGAATTCGCGCACCAGCTCGCCCCGTATCTGGTCGGTCTCGGCGGTGATCCGGTATTGCTGGAAACGGCCGTCCTTGTCGTTGGGGATCGCGTAGAGTTCGCCCTCGGGCGACTGGCTCATGCACAAGCCGTAAATATCGTTCAGGGAGGTGGGAATCTGGCCTATGTCGGTCAGTTCGCCGCTGGATGGGTCAATGGCGAACAGGTGCAGGCTGTTCTCGTCGCGGTTGCTGGCGACGGCCAGGTCGACGGTATGGCCAGCGAAGGTAAAGCCATAGCGCAGGTCGACGTTATTCAGCCGTCCCGCTGCGAGGAACTGCAATTCCTTGCCCTGCAGGTCGTATACGCCCAGCCCGGCGCGTTTGTCGGTGCCCAGCACGCGGCTCAGCTCGGGCTGTGCAGTATGGATCCAGATGGCAGGGTCGTCGGCCGCATCGCCAGTGGTAGGCACCGGGTCGGTATGCACCCGAGGCAACAACACGGGCAGGGTAGTTGGCGTCGCCGGTGGTTCTGGTTGCCACTGCCATTGGCCGACATGCAGGGCGACGTCGCCATCGTTGACCAGCAGCACGTCTACGCCCGTGGCCGTCAGTCGGCTGCTGATGCGTTCCGGTTCCTCCAGTCCGTGAAGCACAATGGAGGGTAGGGCAGACCAACCGCCGTCAGTCTGCTGATAGCGGTGCAGTCGTGCGGTCTTCGCATCCAGCACCAGCAGTGCGCCAGGGATGGACGACAGGCCTGCTGCGTTTCCTGCGATGGCGCCAAAGGGCGCAACCATGTCGATCGGTGTGCGACTCAGCTCGGCTTCCGGGTGTGCGCCATAGGCCCAGACGCCGACGGACTCTTCATTGACGAACAGCAGGTGCTGCTGATCATCCACAGCACAGAACTCGCTTTCCGGGGGCATGCTCAGGCGCCGCACCGGCAAGCCGCTGTCCAGCAGGTGCTGGTTACTGGCGGCCAGCCACTGTTCGCCCATGCCTTCTTCGCCCAGCAGGAACACGAACAGGTTGAGCGCCTCGTCCCTGTACAGACAGAGGCTTTCAATCTTGTAATTGGTTGCGGGCAGGTACAGGGGGTTGCCAAAGCTCAGGTCTTCCCGGTTCAAGTTAATCAGCATGGGCCGTCCGGTGCTGGTGTCGACGGTGGCCAGGGTCAGCCTGCCTTTGGACAGACGCAGGTCCAGGGTGGCGAAGCGCCCCGGCAGATGGGCCTGGACCTCACCCTGTGCATCCAGCAGCCACAGCCCACGACTGTCGGCGGCCGCACGGTCAATCTCACCGAAGTCGCTGCCGGTAGGTAGCCATTGCCAGCTTTCAGCACGCTGACCGGCTGCAGGTCGCCACTCGGCCAGCATCAGATCTGGTCTCCCTGTGAGGGCAGGGCTATCAACGGCGTCAGCGGCAGGTGGTTGCTTGCTGTTGCTTTGACTTTCGGCTGGGCTGCAGCCATTGAGCAGTAATCCGCCGGCCATCAGGGTGGCAGCCAGGGAGAGTGCGAGGCGGTGAGTCATTATCATCTCTCGTAAATACGGTGGGTCCGCGGCTGCCGATGGCCGGGGTCGCTGGTCAGAATTGGCTGAGTCTCAGCCCGACCTTATAGGTTGGGCCGTATTCTTCGTACTGGGCGTTGAAACGGCGGCTACCGGTGTAGACGTAGTAGGATTCATCGGTCAGGTTCTGCGCCTCGAAGAACACCTGAAGGGTGTCGGTGAGGAAATAGCTGGCGCTGAAATCGACGAACAGCTGGTCATCAACCTGATAGTCGTAGCGCTTGTCGAGGATATCGCCTACTTCGTCGAGGTAGGCGGACTTGTAGTTGCTGGACAGGCGCAGACTGAGCCTGTTGTTTTCCCAGCCGAGGGTCAGGTTGCCGGTGATGTCGGACTGGCCGGGCAGGCTGATATTACGCCCCCGTTCAGCACCCAGGTCCGGATCGAATTGGTCGATGCGCGCCTTTGAGCGGGTAAAGGTCGAGTTGCCACTGAGCAGCAGCCCGTTCCACGGACTAGGCAGCCAATTGAATTTCTGTGAATAGGCCAGCTCCAGACCGTATACCTTGGCCTTGTCGCCATTGATTGAGGTAAAGGCCTCATCAAAGTCGACAAAATCGCCCGTGCCGGCAACATCAGCGGCATAGATGAAGTTCTCAATGTCTTTGTAAAACACGAAGGCAGATACGGCACCGGCACGACCCATGTAGTGTTCGATACCCAGGTCGAAGTTGGTTGATTCCAGCGGCTCCAGTCGTGGATTGCCGAACTCGGCCTCGTCGCCGTCAAGTACAAAACCCGGGAACAGCTGGCCAAAGGTGGGGCGCACCACCGTGTTGGTCCAGGCGGCGCGAATCTGTGTGTCCGGGTTGAGCTGGTAGATGCCATGCAGTCCAGGCAGCCAGTGATGGTAGTCGTTGGTTATCCTGCTGGCTTCAAAGACGCCTTCGTTCAAACCCGTTCCGCGCGCATCAAGTTGGGTACCTTCATAGCGCACGCCGGCGATGATGCGCAGCGCGTCGATATCCAGGGTGTTCATGATATAGGCGGCGTTGATGTCTTCGCGAATATCAAAGTCATTGATACGTGACTTCTCTTCGTCAAAGAAGTCATCACGGGCAAGCCCACCAATCAGATTCTGTACGGCGTTCGAAGAGGCCCTGGGTCCGAAGCGTCCCAGCCCGGAACTCGCGTTGCCGTCGCTGAAGCGGGTCATATTGAGCTGTTCATCGCCAAAACCCAGCTCATCGAAATCCTCAAAGACCCAGACATCCAGGTCATTGTCCTTCTTGCGTCGGCTGACCTTGGCGCCAAACTGCAATTGGGACGGCATCGTGCCGGCGTAGAAATCGCGGCTCAGGTCGACGCGGATATTGCGCTCGGTATCGGTGGTGGTCTGCTTTTCCAGCTCGACCTCTTCCAGGGTAAAGTGGGAGGGGTCGTAAAAACGCTCTTCGATGCTCAGGCGCGGTTTGCGGGTGCCGTTGAATCCGGCAGCACTAAAGCCGTCATTGCCGACAAAGGCGGCATTGGCCAGACCTACGGGGCTCTTTTCGCTGGCCTGGCTGTATCCGCCCTGGGCGCTGAGCGTCCAGTCGCCCACACGCCGCTTGCCACCCAATACCAGGCTTTTGACTTCCTGGGTCTCCTCGCGGGCCTTGAGCTCACGGGCCGCCTCGGCCGTGCCCAATTGCCCCGACATCTGCGGTTCTTCAAACTCGACAATGCTGGCCTGGCGCACCTCGTCATCCTGGTAGCGGCTGTACAGGGTGCGCAGATAGATCTCACTGTCTTCATCCGGTCGGTAATCGAAGTTCAGGCCAAGGCCGGCGCGTTCACGGGTAATGTCGTAGCGACGCTGCTCGACCTCTTCCAGTCCCGGTCCGTTGTCAAAATCCCAGGCGCCCCCGGTTTCAACGTTGTCGGAGCCAAAATCGCGCCTCTGCCAGCTGAAGGCCGCGGCGACGGCAAGGTTATCAACCCCGCCGCCGAGGCTGAAACGGTTGCTGAAGGCGCCTGACAGCTTCGGACTGGTCTGGCTGGTGTTATCGTCGTAGCTGCCTTCGGCATTCAGGCTGTAGAACAGTCCGTCATGGTCGAAGCCGGACAGGCTCTCCACCTCGATGGTCCCACCTATCGAGTTGGCATCCATGTCCGGTGTCAGGGTTTTGACCACGGAGAGCGACTGAATCAGCTCACTGGGCAATACGTCCAACGCCACCGCCCGGCGATCGTCTTCTGGCGCCGGCACCAGGGTGCCGTTGATGGTCACGCTGTTGAGGTCCGAACCCAGCCCGCGCACCCGAACAAAACGTCCTTCGCCCTGGTCGCGCTCAACCGACAGACCTGGCACACGTTGGAGGGCTTCGGCGGCATTGTCATCGGGTAACTGGCCTATGCCATCGGCGTGAACAACGCTCTTGATGGCGTTGGAGCGGCGCTGGTCTTCGAGCGCCTGTTCCAGCTGAGCGGCCTGACCGATGACCTCGACGATCTCTGGCTGACGATCTGCAGCCCATGAGTGGCCGCACGCACCGATGGCGAAGGCCATCAGGCTGATCCTGAATCCGCTACCCCTAACCGCATACGTGTGTTCCGACATGGTCCTTTCCCCTAGTGGCTTGCCGCTGAACCCGGCGTGTTCAGCTTGCTGCCGACGGACCTTAGGGGCGGCAGATTTCACTGTGGTGACAGATGCGCCGACAAATCCCGGTTTTTGGGGTATTTGACCCACTATCGCGGCTGTTTTGAGCTTATTTGACTCACGAAAAACCTGTTTGCCCAACGCTTTTATGCGGCTTGGTGGCACTGGTGCCGGGTAATAGCCCTATTTGCGTAAGAGGCAACCGAAATCGCCTGAGCCAAATTGACCCGGGGGTTGCCATCTCCCTGTCATCTGCATCTGGTGTTGTGAGTCCCATGCTCTGGCCGGAGGACACCATGCCACCCTTGTTTGCGCTGCATCGCATGAAGCTGCTGACGCTGCTTTTAGTGTCGAATTTCGGTTTGATGCTGCACCTGTCCGCCGGCGACATGAAGCCGCTGTCGGTTTGGGATTGGCTGGATATTGTCGGCGAGGGCGGCTCAGCGATGCTGCTGCTGATATGGATAGGCCTACTGTTGAAGAGTCGTCCGGCAGGGCGGGTGACCGACCTGCTGTTCGCCGGGCTCGGTTGCCTGTTCTTTTCGTTATTGATGGATCTGGCCGACGAATTCGTGAGGATGCCGGACAGCGTCAGTTGGGACGCATGGCTGGAGTCCGGTCCCATGCCGGTGGGTTTTATCCTGCTTACGTTGGGTATCTATCACTGGCATCGGGAACAGCTGGCGATCAGTGCTCAGATGCGTAATCGGGAACGGTTGTATCGTGAACATCTTCACTTTGACACGTTGACGCCCCTGGGGGGGGCGACCTATCTCAAAAATCAGATTGAGATGAGTATCAAGCAGGCAGTGACAGAACGGCAGCCCTTGTCACTGATCATGCTGGATATCGACGCGTTCAGTGTGATCAACCGAGATTATGGTCAGGCTGAAGGTGATCGTGTACTCCAGGTGATTACCCAGCTGGTACTGCTGAATCTGCGCGAGCATGATCTGCTCTGTCGTCTGGCAGGCGATCGCTTCGTGATTGTCTTGCCCAATACGTTGGAGTCCCAGGCAGCGGCTATTGCCCACGATCTGGCGTTGTCGATCAAGCATCTGGCCTACCGAACCATCCTGCAGGGTGAGCGGCTGGCGCTGAGTGCCACCACCGTGGCCGTGATGGCCAGACAGGAAGGTGCGGAGTGCCTGCTGGAACGACTAAACACACGTCTGGCCCATGCCAAGCAGACGTCTTTGTTCCGTAGCGCATGAACGCGGGCGCGGTCCGGCAACGGGCATGGTATGAGCGGGAGGCGCGCTTTATTCCGGCGCATCATCAGCCTGCTGGCTTGATTGATCTGGCCCTGATGCGCGGGATAGAGAGCCATCGCCTGTTGCGCGGAACGGGCCTGTTTTACCAGGATATCCTTGGCGGTCGGCAATTCATCAGTGCGGAACAGTTCCTGCGACTGATCGACAACGTTCGGCAACTGCGGGGCGGTGATGACTGCAGCTTTCTATTCGGTCAGCAGTTGCTACCGGGCCACTACGGTCATGCCAGTCATGCGTTACGTCATGCACAGGACCTGCAACAGGCCCTGGATCGACTGGTGTTGCTGCGGCGCAGGCTTTCACCCTTGCTGACGCCACGCGTCAGAGTCGATGACAGGTACGTGTATCTGCACTGGTTTGACAGCTGTGGCGCGGGCGCGCGCGAGGTGTTTTTGATGGAGGCCTGCATGACCGCCGTGACCGCCATGTGTCGGTGGTTGTCTGGCGGTCCTTTGCCCTGGGAATACCAACTGCGTCATTCGCAACCTGATTATATTGAGCAGTACTGGGTGCACCTGAGTGAGGCGGTGCGCTTCGGCTGCCCGCAGAATGTGATGCGATTACCGTGCGAGTATCTGTTCAAACCCTGGCCGCACGCCTCCTTGACGGTGGGCCAGGTTGCCGAGCAAACCGGTCTTGATGAACTGGCTGCCGCAGACGAGATGGCCCCCAGCCTGCTCGAAGCCCTATTCGACTATATCCACAAGCACGTTCGCCAGCCGCTGGGGCTTGAACGCCTGGCCGAGGCCCAGGGTATGAGCGTAGCCACCCTCAAGCGCAAACTGAAGCACCACGACACGCACTTTCTGCAGCAACTGGACCAAGTCAGGACCTATGTGGCGCTGGATCTCTACCTGAGCAAGGGTTTTACCAGTGATGAGGTGGCGACCTATCTGAACTTTAATGACAAGGCGAACTTTCGCCGATCTTTCAAGCGCTGGACCGGCTTGCTGCCCAGCGAGGTGCCGGGCCGGTTGGCCTAAAAATCAACAGCCCCCCATCGAGTCAGCTTAAACGGGATATGGAGTTGGTAGGTGGTTGACAACCAGAGGCGACGGCCTTCTTCCTGGGTGTCTGTGGGCGGATGGAAAGTGACAAGTCCGATGCCTTAAAGTGGACCCCATCGTTGGACCCCTGACAGGCTCTGAGAAGTGAAATCCGGTGCCTCGGGGTTTCATGGATCCGGCATGGAGGTCCAGTGGACTTCATCCGGGGTTTGTTGGTCAAGTCCCCTGTGGGGCCGGTAGTTGTTGTTGAACTGGATGTGGTCTTCCAGCCCCAGCTCAGCATCACGCCCGAGTTGGTGGACGCCGTGTTCGACCTTGGCACTAAGCGCGATACCGCACATCAATGCTCGGGCTGACGTGCTATACCGATCATGCGCCATGTTGGAGGATTTCAGGATGCTAATGAACAGTGTCAACCAAGACGCCGCCGCGGGGCTATGGGATGAATGTGGTCCGCCTTGCCTTTCGCTTTTTCAACCGACGCACCGAAATCATCCGGACAATCAGCAGGATCCGATACGCTTCAAGAATCTGGTGAAAGTGCTGGAGGAATCCCTGCGGCAAAAGTTTGAGTGCGACGAGATCCAGCCCTTGCTCGAACCCATGCTGGCCCTCGCTGAAGATCACGACTTCTGGAACTGCACTTTCGACGGACTGGCAGTGTTGCGTGACAAAAATATGTTGCGGGTCTACAAGCTCCAGCGCCCCGTCGCCGAACTGGCGGTGGTGGCGGACAGCTTCCACACCAAGCCCTTGCTGCGCATCCTGCAATCAGCAGATCGGTACCAGGTACTGGCTTTGAACCGGCACGAGATGAGATTGTTCGAGGGGAACCGCGATGCCCTGGACGAGATCGCGCCCGCCGATGGCGTGCCGCGGACGATCACCGAGGCGCTCGGTGAAGAACTCTCTGATCCCCGCCAGACGGTCTCGGCCTACGGCGGCACCGGCGGCGGCCAGGCCCCCATGCACCATGGTCATGGCGGCAGAAAAGACGAACTGGATCATGACGCGGAGCGATTCTTTCGTGTTGTCGATCGGGCGGTCCTCGAACACCATTCCAAGCCCTCCGGCCTGCCATTGATTCTCGCCGCCCTGCCGGAGCACCATCACATGTTCCACAAGCTCAGCCACAACCCTTGTCTGATTTCCGAGAGCCTGGACGTGCATCCGGATGCGCTCGCATCGACCGACGAGTTTCGCGAGCGGGTCTGGCAAACCATTGAGCCCCGCTACCTCGCGCGTCTGGCGGGGCTGGTGGAGACTTTCGGCAGTCACAAGTCCAAGGGCCTCGCCGCCGACGACCTGGCAGAAGTGGCCCGGGCCGCCGTGGGCGGGCGCGTGGCTACCCTGCTGATTGAAGCGCGCCGGGAAATCCCCGGTCGGGTCGATGGGTCGACCGGGGAGCTTGAATTCGATGACCTCTCCCACCCGGAACTTGACGATGTGCTCGACGACTTGGGCTCAGTAGTGCTCAAGATGGGTGGAGAGGTGGTCGTCGTGCCGCCGGAACGGATGTCGACTGAAACGGGAATCGCCGCAATCTATCGCTACTGAGGCACGTGACATGCTCATTCAAATCAATACCGATGACAACGTCAGTCATTCCAATACGCTGATGGAGTGGATCGAAACCACGCTCACAGAGGTGCTGGAGCGCTTTGCGGATCAGGTGACGCGTCTGGAAGTTCACCTCAGCGACGAGAACAGCGACAAGAAATCCGGCGGCTCCGACATGCGCTGCCTGTTGGAAGCCAGGCTCAAAGGCCGCCAGCCCGTCGCCGTGACCGATGCAGCGCCGACCGTGGAGCAGGCTGTCGACGGTGCAGTACACAAGATGAGGCGTTCCCTGGACAGCACCTTCGGACGGCTGAATAAGCGCTGAACACCCACGGCGCCCCCCCACATGTCGACCGATCGCGTCATCTTCAGCTTTTTCCGTTATCCGCTCGGCTACAGTCCGGTCGCCTTCCTCTTTATGGGTTTTCGCCGCCTGTTCATCGGCCCGGATGTGCCCGTTGGCGATATCCGACTCATGGGCTGCGGCGGCGGCGATGGCTTTTCGATCCTGCCCGATCCGCGCACCTACTGCCTGTTAAGCGGGCTACCCGATCCTGCCGATGATCAGCGTCTACGGCAAAGTCGTTTCTATCAGCGCATCGCCGCACCCAGTCAAGCACAACTGCATATCGAACTGCAGCCGATCTCGGGTCACGGCACTTGGGATGGGCGCGAGCCGTTCGAGTACAGCGGCGAGCGTGCAACGGGTGGGCCAGTCGCGGTCCTTACCCACGCACGCGTGCGTAACAACCGGCTGCGGTCCTTCTGGCGCGCCGTGCCGGCGATCCGCCGGCACCTGCGCCAAACCCCTGGTTGCCGGTTCCATATCGGTTTTGGTGAGGGGCCGGTGCGCACGCTGGCCACCTTCAGCCTGTGGCAGGATGCCGAGCAGATGCGCGCCTTCGCCTACCACGAGAGCCCGCACCATCGCACCCTGCGTGCAGCACGTCAGGAGGATTGGTTCTCGGAGTCAATCTTCGTGCGTTTTCGGGTGCTGAATGTTACCGGCGATCTCAGTGCCTGGTCGCCGCGCTCAGCGCGAGAGGCGTTGCCTGCTCAAGGAATCGATCCACACGTTGTGAGAACGACAGCCGATGACTAGGTGGGTTGTGACAGGGTCGGGTCGGGGGGGCATTGCACATGGTCAGCTCAGCCGCTGGCTAAGTGGCTTATAGCTGGATGACTGGGGGCAGGCTGTGAATATTCATGCTTCGAAATCACTGACGCACTAGCGCAGCTACCAAGCGGGATGCAAATTGCACAGCCATCCCGCTCGGAAGCGTAGGCATCAGACGATTTCAGGCCAGGCTGAAATTATTTGTCTAAGCCTGTACTGCGACTTGCTCAGTCGTATCGATCAGGGAGGCGCTGTGCATCCAGTTGAAGCGCTCGGTGCTCAACAGGATGAAGTGGATCAGAAGAGCCAGTACGGCCAGGAACGTAAACAGGGCAACCAGCGCTCTGCGTGGATCGAACAGCAGCCAAGTACGCCACATATTGAAATCTCCTATATCGGAAAGAAACTGCTTTGCCTAAAGTACAACTTGAGACTTGATTCGCCGTTCAGGCGAAAAGTCTTACCAAGCCACACCCCAGGGACGCCACATCCAGGCCAGAACGTGGGCGACGGCGGCAACCGCCAGAAAACCCATCATGCTGGTCATGAAGACACCATGAAACTCCATGGCCTCATCTTCGCTGAGCCCCGAGAGTGAACCTTTCGTTTCATCAACCATTTAAATTCCCTCCAAATGAGGACGTATTGGCAAACACCGCGTTGATTGGACGCGATCATGTAGGTCGCAACGAACAGTACACTACGACAAGTTCCACGATCGTGATCTAGCACAAGTAAAATCCAAAATCGGGTCAAAGCCATCCGGGAGCGGTGGCTTTGCTGTTCCAGCGTCGGTGGGGTTCGGGCGGTCAACCGGCCGTGGGCGGGTGATGCGGGGATGGGGGTAAGCGTGAGGGCAGTTTTCGGCTTTTGGCCGAAAACGAAAAAAGGCTTAGCACCTGAATGATGCTAAGCCTTTGATCTATATGGCGCGCCCGGAAGGATTCGAACCTCCGACCACCTGGTTCGTAGCCAGGTACTCTATCCAACTGAGCTACGGGCGCTGAACAACTGAAGCGCGCATTCTATGGACGAGGTTGGGGGGTGTCAAGGGGTTTTTTGCGGGGCCGTGAAACTTTTTATGGTTGACGGGTTTTGCCCGGTCAGGGCCTGTTTCAGGCGCAGGGCGTTGCCCGCCAGGATCAGGTACAGGCAGGGGACCACCAGCAGGGTGAGCAGCATGGAGACCAGCAGGCCGCCGATCACGGTCAGGGCCAGGGGTTGCATGATCTCCGTGCCCTGGCCGATGCCGACGGCCAGCGGGGTCATACCCAGGACGGTGGTGGAGGTGGTCATGAGGATGGGCCGCAGCCGCACACCGCCGGCACGGACCACCGCCCGGGCCATGCCCAGGCCCTGTTCCCGTTGCCCGATCTCGATGTATTCCACCAGCAGGATGGCGTTGTTCACCACGATGCCGATGAGCAGGACCACGCCGATCAGCACCGGTGCGGAAAGCGAGGTCTGGGTCAGCCACAGCATGCCCACCACACCCATCAGGGACAGGGGCGCGGCGGCCAGGATCACCAGGGGGTTGCTCAGGCGCTCATACTGGACCGCCAGCACTACGAAGACCAGGAACACCGCCAGCAGGACCACCGTGAGCAGTTCCCGCCGGGTCTCTTGGATGGTCTCCCACTGGCCGGAGAAGATCAGGCTGTAGTCGTCAGGCAGGTCCAGATCCGACAGGCGGGATTCCACCGCGGTCATGACCGTGCCGATATCGGCGACGGCGGTATTGATGTCGCCGTTGACCCGGGCGATGCGAGTCTGGTTTTCCCGTTCGATGTGGGCCGGTCCTTCTCCCAGTTCGAAGCGGGCGATGTCCCGCAGCAGGATGGGTTCGCCGCCGGCCCGGAACAGCAGCAGGCCGCCCAGGGCCTCGGTGTCCGCCACCTGTTCTCGGGGCAGGCGCACGCGGACGTCGTATTCCTGGTTCCGGGTCAGGAAACGGGTGGGCACGGCCCCGTCCACCGCGTCGCGGATGGCCCGGCCCACGTCCGCGACCCGCAGGCCCAGGTCCGCGGCCCGTTCCCGGTCCACCCGGATCCGCAGCAGGGGGCTGCGGTCCTCCCGGCCCACCTCCACCCCTTCCAGGCCAGGGATCCCCTCCAGGCGGGCGCTGATCTCCTGGGCCAGGCGCTGGAGCTGGTCCAGGTCCTCCCCGACGATGCCGATGGACAGGTCCGCATCCCCGGCGGTCAACCGCAGGCCCTGGATGGCGGGCGGTCTCACGCTGATGCGCGCACCGGGCAGGTCCAGCCGGTTGAGGGCATCCTGGGCCATGGCCACCCATTGGCCGGCGGGCAGGTCGGGTCGGCCGCGGGCCGGCGTGAGCTGCACCCGCAGATTGGCGGTGCCCGGGCGCTCGTTGATGATGCCGCCGCTCAGGTGGCCGCCCACCATGCTGAACACGGTCTCCACGTGGGGCAGTTCCTGGAGCAGGGCCTCGATGCGGCGCACGGCGGCATCGGTCTCCAGGGGCGGGGTGCCGGGAGGCAAAACCATGCGGACCCCCACGTTGCCGTCATCCACCTGGGGCAGGAACTCATTGCCCAGCTGACCGGCAATGTGGATGCTGCCCGCCAGTCCCAGGGCGGCCAGGGCCAGCACCGCCCAGCGCAGCCTGAGCAGCCGGGGGAGTCGGCGGCGGTAGCCGTGTCGTAGCCGATCGATCCCCCGGTTGAAGTATCGCAGGGGCGGGCTCTGTTCCAGGCCGCTGTGGAATTCGATGCGGCTCAGCAGGGCCGCCAGCATGGGCACCAGGGTGAGTGCCGCCGCCAGGGTGGCGATGATGGCAAACGATAGGGTGAGGATCAGTTCCCGGAATACCAGGGCTGCCAGGCCGGTGATGAGCAGGAAGGGCAACACGGCGGCCAGGCTGGTGAAGGTGGAGGCGGTGATGGCCGAGACCACCTCGCGGGCGCCGTCGTGGGCGGCATCCAGGGGGGATTTGCCGAACTGTTCCCGGTGGCGGTAGATGTTCTCCAGCATGACGATGGCATTGTCCACCAGCAGACCCACCCCCAGGGCCAGCCCGCCCAGGCTGATGATGTTCAGGGTCAGACCGCTGGCCCCCATAAGGGCGAAGGCGGCCATGATGGCAATCGGGATGGACAGACCGATGATAAAGCCCTTGCGCAGGCTGCCCAGGAACAGCAGCACCACAAGCATGGCCAACACGCCGCCGAGGATGGCCGCCGTGGCCACGCTGGTGATGGCGCCGCGGATGAAGAAGGCGGGATTGCCCACGACCTGGTAGCGAATATCCTCGGGGATGAAGCCGGATCGCTCCAGCCGTGCCAGGGTGGCCTGGATGTGGTCCACCACCTCCACGGTGTTGGCCTGGGGCAGCTTGAATACGGTGATCTGGGCGGCGGGGATGCCGTTCAGGCGCACGAACAGCCGCTGTTCCCGGTGACCGTCCCGCACCATGGCCACCTCGGACAGGCGGATGTGCCGCCCCTGGCCGCCGGGCAGATCGATGAGGACGTTCTCGATGTCCTCCACGTCGCGGAACAGGCCGTCGGTCTTGGCCATGACGTCGAAGCTGCTACCGGTGATCCAGCCTGAAGCGATGTCCACGTTCTCGGCCGCCAGGGTGGTGGTCAGGTCGGTTAGGGTAAGACCGTAGGAACGCAGTCGGGCCTGGTCCACGATGATCTCCATCTCCCTGACCATGCCGCCGGCGGCGGTGACGCCGGAGACCCCGTGGATGGCCAGGAGCTGGGGAGCCAGACGATGTTCCACCCAGTCCCGCACCTCCACTTCGGAGCGTAGGGTGGAGCTGAAGCCGGCGATCCAGACCGGGTCCTGGGAGGGATCGAACTTGTACAGACGCGGGGGTTCGATGTCCGGCGGCAACTGGGTGCGAGCCAGTTCCAGATAACGGGAGGCATCCTGCAGAGCCAGGTCCAGGTTGGTGCCGTACTCGAACGTCAGATTGACGTTGGTGCGTCCTTCCGAGGCCCGGCTGTCGATGCGGGTGAGGTTTTCCGTGGCCGCCAGGTTGCGTTCCAGCACTCGGGTGACCTGCTGCTCCATCACCTCCGGGGCCACGCCGGGGTAGTTCACGGTGACGCGGATGTGGGGGTATTCGATGCCGGGCAGCAGGTCGATGGGGAGACGGTCGACGAAGAACAGCCCCAGCACGAAGACCACCGAGGCGATAGCCAGGGTGCCCACCGGCCGTCGGATGGCCAGGTTGGACAGGCTCAGCCGCGCCATCCGACGATCCGTACCCGCTGGCCCTCGCGCATGTCGATGGGGTTGGTGGCCAGGATGATGTCACCGGGGGTCAGGCCCTTCAGGATCTCGGTCCAGGGTCCTCGGGTCACGCCAATGTCCACGGTGCGCCGTACCAGGTGCTCTTCCTCAATCACATAGAGATAACGTCCCTCGCTGTCTTCGCCGATGGCGGCGGCGGGCACCGCCAGGGCCTCGGGGCGGGGATCGATGGGGGTCTGGATGCGGCCCAGAAAGCCCGGACGCACGCCGCCGGTCGAGGCCGATGCCGGCAGGGCCACTTCCACGGTGACCAGGCGGCTGGCGGCATCGGCCATGGGGAAGATGCGCCGGATACGGCCTTCAAGGACCCGTTCCGGCAGGGCATCCAAGCGGATGGGCAGTGTCTGGCCGACGCTCAGGTGGATCACGTCCATTTCGGAAACCCCGGGCCGCATCACCAGTTCGTCCAGGGCGGCCAGCTCGAACAGGGTGTCCTGGGCCTCCACCGCCTCGCCGGGTTCCACATGGCGGGCGGTGACCACGGCATCCAGGGGGGCGGTGACCCGTCCGTAGGCCACCCGGGTCTCCCACAGCTCCCGCTGGCTGCGGCTGATGTGCAGGGCCACCCGGGCGCGCTGGTAATCGGCGTCACTCACCACGCCGCTGCTCCGCAGCTCCCGGGCGCGGCGATAGTCCAGGGTGGCCTCTTCCTCCTCGGCCCCGGCCCGGGCCAGTTCGGCCTGGTGTTCCGACAGATCCAGTGCCAGCAGCAGGTCTCCCTGCCGCACCCGGTCGCCGGCCTCCACGGTGATGCGGTCGATGGTGCCGCTGGTGCGGCTGGCCAGCCGGATCACCACCCTGGGTTCTACGGTGGCCGACAGGGACAGGCTGCGGGACAGATCCCGAGGCTGGACTTCCATGGCGGCGATGGGCGCCCCGCGTTCGACCCGTGGGGCATCGTTCGATGCCGGGGTATCGCCTCCGCAGCCGATTGCCGACAGGGTGGCGGCCAGCAGCAGGAGGGAAAGGCAGCGGTATTTCGAGGCTGTGAATGGGCGTAAGGGCATGACGGGTCAATATTGAGAACCGTTTTCGTCCCGGATGCAAGCCCGTCGGTCATGACCACGGCGTTCATTGCCCCGGCGCTGGTGCCGGTGACGCTGCTGATATGTATGCGGGGATCCGCACCGGAAGAATGCCCAGTCCTTGGGGGTGCTCTCCCGGCCACCGTCACTCCCACTCCCGAGAAAGCGGGAGCCCAGTTTTACACTGGATTCCCGCCTGCGCGGGAATGACGATTCACTTTCCCCGGTGCCTCAGGGTGGTGGTCCGGATGCCTGCTTTCGCGGGGATGACGATTAAGATGGGTGCTGGCCAGCTCAATCATCATCATCATCGTCGTCACCATCGGACAGATCCACGGTGATGGGACGGTAGATCTCCACCCGGTCTCCTTCCTGCACCAGGTTGTCCAGCTTGCAGAATTTGCCGTAGATGCCCACCTTCTGGGTGTCCAGGTCGATGTCCGGGAACCGCTTGAGGATGCCGGACTGCTCAATGGCCTGCTGCACGGTGGCCCCTTCCGGCAACTCCACCTGCAGCCAGGCCTGGCCGTCGGGTTTACTGTAGGCTACGCCGACTTTCATGAATCTGTTCCTCTCAAGCCCGTCATGTCATCAGGATGTGGCCGGAGCTGCTGCCGCCGGGGCGGTCCGTGCCGCCAACCGAGCATCCAGCACCCGCTTGCCCGCCAGGATGAAACCCAGGGCCAGGAAGGCGCCGGGGGGCAGGATCATGAGCAAAAAGCCCCGGTAATCGGGAATCAGGGTCAGTTCCATCCAGGCAAAGCCTTCTCCCAGCAGCAGCTGTGCATCGGCGAACAGGGTACCGCTGCCGGGGATCTCGCGCACGGCCCCAAGGACCACCAGGATCACAGTGAACCCCACCCCCATGGCCAGGCCGTCCACCATGGCCCGGTGCACCGGCTGCCGGGAGGCGAAGGACTCGGCCCGCCCCAGGATGGCGCAGTTGGTGACGATGAGGGGGATGAACAGGCCCAGGGCCTTGTGCATCTCGTAAAGATAGGCGTTCATCACCAGGTCCACCAGGGTCACCAGACTGGCGATCAACAGGATGAATACCGGAATCCGCACCTCGGGTGTGATGATGGTGCGAAACATCGAAACCAGTAGCCCCGAGGCCACCATGACGAAGGTGGTGGCCAGGCCCATGCCCAGCCCGTTGGTGGCGGTCCCCGTGACCGCCAGCAGAGGGCAGAGGGCCAGCATCTGGGCCATGACCACGTTGTTGTCCCAGATACCGTCCCGGAACAGACGGCGATAGTCTTCAAGTAATGCCTTGGCCTGACTCATGACTCGGTCTCCGGCAGGTTCTGTGCGGGCTGCGCCTCATCTGGTGCCCGTTGCAACAGTTCCGACTGATGGGCATGGAACAGGGTCAGCCCGTCCCGCACCGCGTTCACCACCGCCCGGGGGGTGATGGTGGCCCCGGTGAACTGGTCGAAGGGGCCGCCATCCTTTTTCACCGCCCAGCGGGGGGCGGGCAGGGCATCGAAGCTCAGGCCGTCGAAGGACAGGATCCACGGATCACGGTTCACCTCGATCTTGTCGCCCAACCCTGGGGTTTCCTTGTGCTGCAGGACCCGCACGCCCAGAACCTCGCCGGCGGCATCCACGCCCATGAGGACATGGATGGGGCCGGCATAGCCCCGGCCCTGGACCCGGAAGGCCACGCCGGATACCCGACCCTCCTGCCTGGCCCGGTAGACCTCCAGGGAACGTCCGTCTTCGATGCGCAGGGTATGGGTATCCTCCTGGGGGCGGTTGTCATGCATCTGTGCGGGCAGTACCTGCTCCAGGGTGCGGCGAAAGTCCTCGGCGCGGCGCTCGGCGATGGTGTCCCGGGTCTGCAGGTCGGCAATCACCAGCACGGCGCTGGCCAGCAGGGCGATGCCCCCCAGCAGGGTGGCCTGGTAGCCGACCCGCTTGCGATAGGTGGGTTGTGCCAGGGTGGTCATGGGCGTTTCTCCTGGGCCGGTGCCGTCGCTTCCGGACTTTTCATCGGCAGGGGCTTCCCGCGCCGGGTGCGGCCATAGGTACGGGGGCGCAGGTAGTGATCGATCAGGGGCGTGAGGGCGTTCATGAGAATCACGGCAAAGGCCGCGCCTTCCGGATAGCCGCCCCAGGTGCGGATGACATAGATGAGCAAGCCGCATCCGGCGCCGAACAACAGCCGCCCCCCCACGGTACTGGGCGAGGTGACCGGGTCGGTGACGATGAAGAAGGCCACCAGCATGGCGGCGCCGGAGAATAGGTGCAGACCGGGTCCGGCATAGCGTTCCGGGTCGATGAGCATGAATACGGTGGACAGGATCACGAGGGTGCCCAGCATGGCCACGGGGATGTCCCAGGTGATGATGCGCCTGGCCATGAGCAGAAGCCCCCCCGCCAGTAGCAGCAGGGCGGAGCCTTCACCCAGGCTGCTGGGTACGAAGCCCAGGGCCTGCTGAAGCGGGGCGTAGACCCCGGGCAGGGTCTCGGACAGCCCCAGATCCCGGCTGAAGCCGGTCTGGGTCTCGCCCAGCACGGTGGCGCCGGTGACGGCGTCGGGAACGGCGGTCAGGCCGAAGGTGATGGCCAGCCCTTCCAGAAAGCCGGGGGCGCCCGCTGAAAACAGAGGGGAAGGCGTGATCCAGGTGGTCATCTCCAGGGGAAATGACACCAGCAGGGCCACCCGCGCCAGCATGGCCGGATTGAACAGGTTCTGTCCCAGGCCGCCGAAGACATGCTTGCCGACGATGATGGCAAAGGCCGCCCCCAGCACGCCGATCCACCAGGGCGCCCACGGCGGCAGGGTCAGGGCCAGCAGCAGGCCGGTGACGATGGCCGAACCGTCCATCAGGAACGGCGACACCGGGCGCCCGGCAATGCGCAGGGACAGGGCCTCGAACAGGACGGCGGCCAGGATGGTGATGAGCAGCAGGTTCAGGGCGGGCCAGCCGAACAGGTAGACGCCGAAGGCGGTGGCCGGGAGCAGGGCGAGGGTGACCCAGCCCATGTTCCAGGCCACGCTGCCGGGGGCATGGGTGTGGGGTCCGCTGACGGGGGTGGTCTGAGTCATGGGTTAGGCCTTTGCCTCATCGGCGGCGGGGGTCTTGGGGGTCTCCTTGGCGGCGGCGGCCTTGGCGGCGCGGGCCGCCTTGGCTTCGTCGGCCTTGCGCTTGGCCGCCTCACGCTCGGCCTTGCGCCGTTCCGCCGCCTCGGCCTTGGCCCGGGCCTCCGCCTCCTGGCGTTCCCGACGTTGCTGGGCCAGGCGCTTGATCTCTTCCTGGCGGCGCTGCTGTTCCCGCCTGGCCCCCAGCACGCCCTTGGCGTGGTGGAAGAACTGCACCAGTGGGATATGGGAGGGACAGACATAGGAACAGGAGCCACAGGCCACGCAGTCCATCAGGCCGTAATCGACGGCGCCGTCCATGTCCTCCTTGCGAATCCTTGCCGCCATCTCCAGGGGCATGAGCCCGCAGGGGCAGGCGGCCACACAGCGTCCGCAGCGGATGCAGGGCATGGTTTCCCCGATGTTGATCTCTTCCGCGGTGAGGGCGATGATCCCGTTGCTGCCCTTGATGATGGGGACCTGGGCGTGGGGCATCACCTGGCCCATCATGGGGCCGCCCATCAGCAGGCGGGCCGGCGGTTGCCGGGTGCCGCCGCAATGGGCGAGCAGGTCCTCCACCCGGGTGCCCAGCAGGACCTCCAGGTTGGCGGGGCGCTGGACTGCGCCGCCGCCGACGGTGACGATGCGGGAAATCAGTGGACGGCGCATGCGCACCGCCCGATGCACCGCATAGGCGGTGCCCACATTGTGGACGATCACGCCGATGTCGGCCCCCAGCTTGCCGGCCGGGATCTCGCGGCCGGTGACCGCCTTGATCATGTGTTTTTCCGAACCCATGGGATAACGGGTGGGCACCGCCATGGCTTCGATGGTGTCCATCTCGTAGAGGCGTGCCTGCAGGGCGGCCAGGGCCTCGGGCTTGTTGTCCTCCACCACCACCAGGGCCCGTCTGGCCCCCAGGGCGTGACGTATGATGCGAATGCCGTCCACCACCTCATCGGTACGTTCCCGCATCAGGCGGTCATCGCAGGTGAGGTAGGGCTCGCATTCGGAGCCGTTGATGATGAGGGTGTCGATGTGATGTCGGGACCCCAGGTTCAGCTTGATGGCGGCGGGAAAGGTGGCCCCGCCCATGCCCACCACCCCGGCCTCGGCCACCCGCTGGGCGATGATTTCCGGTTCCAGATTCAGGGCATGTTCCGGGTCCGGCTCTTCCTGCCGGCGATCCTCGCCGTCCGGCTCGATGACGATGGTCTCCACCGGCAGGCCGCTGGGGTGGGGCGCGGGATGGGGTTCCACCGCCAGGATCCGTCCGGAGGTGGGGGCATGCACGGCCGCCGATACGGCGCCGTCGCCGCGGGCGATCATCTGGCCCTTAAGGACGGTGTCGCCGGCGGTGACCACCGGGCGCGCGGCGGCACCGATATGTTGCTGCACCGGCAGATAGAGCCGTGCCGGCAGGGGCAGGGGCTCGATCGGCAATCCGCTGGTGGCCTGTTTGCGGTCATCGGGATGGACACCGCCCTTGAACGCGGGCCGCTTGCGCATAAAAAAGAACATGGGGAGCACCTTCAGGCCGATTTGGGTTTGGGCCAGTGCCAGCGGCGCAGGCTGGGGGCTTCCGGCACCAGGGTCAGGCCCTGGGTAGGACAGACCTCCACGCATTTGCCGCAGCCGTTGCAGGCCTCGGTGAAGACCGTATGAATCTGCCGATTGGCACCCATGATGGCGTCGGTGGCGCAGACCTTGTAGCAGCGGGTGCAGCCGTTGCAGTGGTCGGGATCGATCACCGCAAAGGCGGGGACTTCCTCGCCCATGGCAGACAGGTCCACGGTGATGTCCAACTTGTCGGCCAGTTGCTGGGCCAGGAGCTTGCCGCCCGGCGGACACAGGGTCACCGGAGCCGTGCGGCTTGCCAGGGCCTGGGCGGCACTGGGGCAACCGGGCAGGCCGCACTGACCACAGTTGGTCCCAGGCAGCATGGCCTCGATCTCGTCAACCAGCGGGTCCTTTTCCACCCTCAGGTATTTGGCGGCCATGCCCAGGCCGTAGCCCAGGAGCAACCCCATGGTGGTGAGGATGAAAATGGCGGAAAGCAGGGAAGGTTCCATCGGAAGTACCTCCTGTCGCGGTCAGGCGAAGTTGAGTCCGGCGAATCCCATGAAGGCCAGGGACAACAGGCCGGCGACGATGAAGCCAATGGGGGCGCCGGCAAAGGCCGCCGGCACGTTGCTGATGGCCAGACGTTCCCGCAGGGCGGCAAAAATCACCATCACAAGAGTGAAGCCCAGGGCCGCGCCCAGACCGAAGGTCACGCTCTGCAAAAAGCCGTGGCCCTCCTGCACGTTGAGCAGGGCCACGCCCAGCACGGCGCAGTTGGTGGTGATGAGCGGCAGGAAGATCCCCAGCACCTGATGAAGGGCGGCGCTGGTCTTGCGGATGACCATCTCGGTGAACTGCACCACGGCGGCGATCACCAGGATGAAGGACAGGATGCGCAAAAAGCCCAGGTCCAGCGGTGCCAGCACGAAATACTCCAGCAGCCACCCCGCCACGGAAGCCAGGGTGAGCACGAAGGTGGTGGCCAGTCCCATGCTCAGGGCGGTGTCCAGCTTGTTGGAGACACCCATGAAGGGGCACAGCCCCAGAAATTGCACCAGCACCACGTTGTTGACCAGGGCGGTGCCCACGAGTAGCAGCATGAACTCTGTCACGGTCGGATCCTTCGGTTCGGTTGTCGAAGAATCTGCATCTTGTGTGCCACTTGGTGAATGCGCGTTTCAGGTGCGCAAATCAACGGGTTTTGCGGGAGATTGCACCGTGCTGGTGCGGATTTTCCTGTGGGGATCGTGACAGTGAGCGTGGGGCAGGGCGGGTTCTGTGGGGAATCCGACAAAGACATACCCCTCCCAATCCCGGGGAAAGCTCCGACATTGTTGCTGGCCCGGATTTTGCTGGATATTCGTCAGGAACCCAGCCCAACTCACCCGGGAGATACACCCCCATGAGCCAACCCGATCAACCCGCCGTCGCGGGCCTGGCCGATACCATCCGCACCCCGGAGGGGATGCTGCCGGCGCGCCTGTTCTTTGAAGCGGTGGAGCAGTCCTCGGTGGCCATCTCCATCACCGACACCAAGGCGAGCATCCTCTACGCCAATCCGGCCTTCGAGCGGGTGACCGGTTACGGGGTGGGCGAGGTGATCGGGCGTAATGAATCCATCCTTTCGGACCGTCACACCCCCGGGTTGGTCTACGAGACCCTCTGGGGTCGGCTGCGTCAGCTCAAGCCCTGGTCCGGGGTGCTGGTCAACCGGCGTAAGGACGGCAGCCGCTATCTGGCGGAACTGAGCATCGCCCCGGTGCTGGATGCCCGGGGCCAGCTCAGCCATTACCTGGGCATGCATCGGGATGTGACCGAGATGCATCAGCTGGAACAGCAGGTGCGCAATCAAAAGGCTCTGATCGAGTCGGTGGTGGATGCGGAACCGGTGGCCATTGCCCTGCTGGATGAGGCCGGTCAGGTCGTGCTGGACAACCAGGAATACAAGAAACTGACCGGCGACATGGGCGGGCGCGAGCCGGCCCGGGAATTTCTCACCGCCCTGGCCGAGAGCATGGGTGATGCCTTCGAGACCGCCCGCAGCACCGGGGAAGGCTTCGTCGACCGGGAGGTGCAGTTCGATCCGGGCGGCGGCGCAGCCCCCCGCTGGTTTTCCTGTTCCGGTACCTGGTTCAAGGAACGGGACACCAGCGCGGATTCCTTTTTCGAGGCACGTAAGGCCAATTATCTGGTGCTGGTGGCCAAGGAGGTCACCGAGATCCGCCGGCGGCAGGAAGAGATGCGCATGAATGCCCTGCGCGCCCTGACCGCCGAGGGCGAGCTGGTGGAGAGCATGCGCGAGACCCTGGCAGGCGCCATCTACCAGATGCAGGGCCCGGTCAACATGATTGCCGCCGCCGCCCAGCTGCTGGAGCGTCGCCGTCAGGGGGAGGGCGGTACCGATCCCTTGCTGAATGTGCTCCAGGATGCCCTGGCCGCCGGGCGCCGGGCCTTGCAGACCCTGGAAGACTCTATGCCGGAGGAGCGGGATGAGCCCTTGGCCCCGGTCAACATCAATGCCCTGTTGCGGGAGGTGCTGGGGTTGTCCACCCGGCGCCTGCTGGCCGCCGGGGTGGTGGTGGACTGGCAGCCGGCGCCGGTACTGCCCAGTGTGCTGGGCCGGGAGGGGCGGCTCCGGGGCATGTTCAAGCAACTGGTGGACAATGCCCTGGACGCCATGGACAGCGCCACCGGCGGGCGCCGGGAGATCCGCATCCTCACCGAGTCCCGGGGCGATGCGGTACATGTGAGCATCCAGGATTCCGGCCCGGGCATCCCCGAGCATCTGCGCTTGCGGGTATTCGAGCCCTTTGTCAGCACCAAGGGCCGTTCCGGCGGTCGCGCCGGGATGGGCCTGCCCATGGTCCAGGAAGTGGTCAACCAGCATGCCGGTCTGATCGAGATTGATCCCGGCTGTCATGAAGGCTGCCGTATCCGCCTGCAGTTCCCCACCGCCGCACGACGACAAGACCCGAACTGACCCAGGGAAGCCTCATGGTAATGTCTTCTTCAGCCTTAAGAGAGAATGGCGGGCAGCGCGCCGATTTGGTGGAGATGCAGCTGGACGCCCTCTACCAGGTGAGTCAGGTGCTCAGCCGTTCGGCGGATCTTCACGAGATCCTGTCCGACGTACTCCACGTACTGCACGAAGCCGCCGACATGCAGCGGGGAATGGTGTCGCTGCTGGACCCTTCCAGCGGTGAACTGATGGTGGGTGCCGCTCACACCGGCCATCGTGAGCAACTGGAAAAGGTGCGTTACCGTCCCGGTGAGGGCGTGGTCGGGGCGATCCTCAAGGAGGGCGATACCCTGGTGATCCGACGTATCGCCGATGAGCCCCGGTTTCTGGATCGCTTGCGTCTGTATGTGCCGGAGTTGCCCTTCATCGGCGTGCCCATCCAGGTGGGGGACGAAGCTCCCATCGGGGTGCTGGCCGCTCAGCCGGCTGCCGATGATGGGCTGCTCACCGAGCGGGCCCGTTTCCTGGAGATGGTGGCCAACCTGTTGGCGCAGACCGTGCGCCGTGCCTGGGACCTGGAAAAGGAGCGCCAGGCGCTGACCGATGAGCGGGACCGTCTGCGCCGGGAGGTGCGCAGCGGGTATCACCTGGATAACGTGGTGGGACATTCCCGGGAGATGCGCCGGGTGTTCGAACAGGTGCGTCAGGTGGCCAAGTGGCATACCACGGTGTTGATCCGGGGGGAGACCGGCACCGGCAAGGAATTGATCGCCAATGCCATCCACTACAATTCTTCCCGGGCCAATGGTCCCTTCATCAAGCTCAACTGCGCCGCCCTGCCGGATAACCTGCTGGAAAGCGAGTTGTTCGGCCACGAAAAGGGGGCCTTTACCGGTGCCGTGGCCCAGCGCAAGGGGCGCTTCGAGCAGGCCGACGGCGGTACCATCTTCCTGGACGAGATCGGCGAGATCTCCCAGGCCTTTCAGGCCAAATTGCTTCGGGTGTTGCAGGAAGGTGAGTTTGAGCGGGTAGGAGGTACCCGTACCCTCAAGGTGGATGTGCGGGTGGTGGCGGCCACCAACCGCAATCTGGAAGACGAAGTGGAGCAGGGGGAGTTTCGCGAGGATCTGTATTACCGCCTCAACGTGATGCCCATCTTCCTGCCCGCCCTGCGCAAGCGCACTGAGGACATCCCGGATCTGGCCCGTTTCCTGGTGGGCAAGCTGGCCAGGGCGCAGGGGCGCCCCCTGGATATCACCGATGGTGCCATCCGCACCCTGATGCGCCATGACTGGCCGGGCAACGTGCGTGAGCTGGAAAATTGCCTGGAACGGGCGGCCATCATGAGTGAGACGGGAAGTATCGATCTGGATGCGATCCAGCTCACGGGGCTGGAAGAGAAGCTGCCGTCGGCGCGCAAGGCCGTCGCCCCGCCTCCGGAAACGGATCTGGATGATCCGGAGCTGGACGAGCGGGAGCGGGTGATCGCCGCCCTGGAACAGGCGGGCTGGGTGCAGGCCAAGGCGGCCCGTCTGCTGGGGATGACCCCGCGCCAGATCGCCTATCGGATCCAGACCCTGAAGATCCGCGTCAAGCAGTTCTGAGACCGGCCGGCAACCAGCTGATGCCCGTTCCCTTTTCTGGTACGCTTGGCGACTCGGTTCACCAGGCTGGCCTTCATGCGCACCCGTATCAAGATCTGCGGCATCACCCGACCTGAGGACGCCCGGGCCGCCGTGCAGGCGGGCGCGGACGCCCTCGGGCTGGTGTTCTACGCGCGCAGCCCGCGCGCCGTCACCCCGGACCAGGCCCGCGCCATTGCCGCCGTGGAAGCCCCGTTCGTCACCCGGGTCGGCCTGTTCGTGAATGCCGATGCCCAATGGGTGCGCCAGGTGCTGGCTCAGGTCAGCCTGGACCTGCTGCAGTTCCATGGGGACGAACCCCCCGATTACTGCGAGTCCTTCGGCCACGACTACCTCAAGGCCATCCCCATGGCCGAGCCTGTGGCCGTCGGCGAGTACATGGATCGTCATCCCAGGGCTCTGGGCTTTCTGCTGGACAGCCATGGCGCCGGCCAGGTGGGCGGGACCGGCAAGACCTTCGACTGGTCCAACTGGCCTACCCGGGCAACGCGCCCCCTGGTCCTGGCCGGTGGACTCCATCCGGACAACGTGGCCGCAGCCGTGCAACAGACCTGCCCCTGGGCGGTGGACGTGAGCAGCGGCGTGGAGTCGGCCCCGGGCCTGAAGGACCCGGAACGCATGACCCGATTCATCAGCGAGGTAGTACGTGTCGACCGTGATCAAGCCTGAACAGACGCCGGACTGGCGCGCCTTCCCGGATGCCCGCGGGCACTTCGGACCCTATGGCGGCCGTTTCGTTTCCGAGACCTTGATGGAACCCCTGCTGGAGTTGCAGGAGGCCTATCAGCGTTATCTCCAGGATCCCCAGTTCCTGGATGAGCTTGACCGGGATCTGGTCCATTACGTGGGGCGTCCCAGCCCCCTCTATTTGGCCGAGCGCCTGACTCGGGAGCTGGGTGGGGCCAGGGTCTATCTCAAGCGGGAAGACCTCAATCACACCGGTGCCCACAAGGTGAACAACACCATCGGCCAGGCCCTGCTGGCCAAGCGAATGGGTAAGACCCGCATCATCGCCGAGACCGGCGCCGGTCAGCACGGCGTGGCTACCGCCACCGTGGCGGCCCGCCTGGGGCTGGAATGCGTGGTCTACATGGGCGCCGAGGACATCCAGCGCCAGGCCCCCAACGTCTATCGCATGCGCCTTTTGGGTGCCCGGGTGGTGCCGGTCACCTCCGGTTCCCGCACCCTCAAGGATGCCCTCAACGAGGCCATGCGGGACTGGGTCACCCACGTGGACAACACCTTCTACATTATCGGCACCGTGGCCGGCCCCCATCCCTATCCCGCCATGGTGCGGGATTTCCAGGCCATCATCGGCCGCGAGGCCCGCGAACAGTACCAGGCGGCCGAAGGCCGGCTGCCCGATGCCCTGGTGGCCTGTGTGGGCGGCGGTTCCAACGCCATCGGTCTGTTCCATCCGTTCCTCGCCGACGAGGGGGTGGCCATGTACGGTGTGGAGGCCGCCGGTGACGGCATCGACACCGGGCGCCATTCCGCACCCCTGTGCGCCGGCAAGCCCGGTGTGCTGCACGGCAACCGCACCTATCTGATGGAGGACGAGGACGGTCAGATCATCGAGACCCACTCCGTCTCCGCCGGTCTGGATTACCCGGGGGTGGGTCCCGAGCATGCCTGGCTCAAGGATGTGGGTCGGGTGCAGTACGTGCCCATCACCGACCGCGAGGCCATGGAGGCCTTCCACCGCCTGACCCGCACCGAGGGCATCATCCCGGCCCTGGAATCCAGTCACGCCATTGCCTATGGCCTCAAGCTGGCGCCTACCCTGGACCCGGCGCAGGGCATCATCATCAATCTGTCCGGTCGGGGCGACAAGGACATCAATACCGTAGCCCGTCTGGAGGGGATCGAACTGTGAGCCGCATCGCCGCCCGTTTTGAAGCCCTTAAGGCCCGGGGTCGAAAGGCCCTGATCCCCTATATCACCGCCGGTGACCCGGAGCCGGGCAACACCGTGCCCCTGATGCACGAGATGGTGACCGCCGGTGCCGACATCATCGAACTGGGGGTGCCCTTTTCCGACCCCATGGCCGACGGCCCGGTGATCCAGCAGGCCTGCGAGCGGGCCCTGAAACACCGTACCAGCCTGCGCAAGGTGCTGGAGATGGTGCGTGAGTTCCGTCGCGACAACATCGAGACCCCGGTGGTCCTCATGGGCTATCTCAATCCGGTGGAGATCATGGGCTATGAGACCCTGGCCGAAGATGCCGCCCGGGCCGGCGTGGACGGTGTGCTGACCGTGGACCTGCCGCCGGAAGAGAGCGCGGAGTTGGCCGGCGCCTTGAAGCGCCACGGTATTGACCCCATCTTCCTGCTGGCGCCCACCAGCCATGAGGGGCGCATTCGCAGCGTGAGCGAAGTGGCTGCCGGGTTTGTCTATTATGTCTCCCTGAAGGGCGTCACCGGGGCGGCCACCCTGGATGTGGATGCCGTGGCGGAGAAGCTGGCCCTGATCCGTCGCCAGACCGCGCTGCCGGTGGGCGTGGGTTTTGGTATCGGCGATGCCGAAGCCGCCGCCAAGGTGTCCCGGATCGCCGATGCCGTGGTGGTGGGCAGTGTCCTGGTCAAGCGTATTGCGGCCAATGTCGATGATCCCGCCGCCGGGCGTCGCGAAGTGGCCCAGGTGCTGGCCGACATGCGCCGCGCCATGGATCAGGCCACCACCACGACCCCAGCCTGAGCCGGGATCCCGATTCATTCATCAAAACGTTGACGATCGCCCATGAGCTGGTTTGAAAAACTTGTTCCTTCCCGGATCCGCACCGACGCCACCAACAAGCGGGCGGTGCCCGAAGGCCTGTGGCTGCGCTGTGACGGCTGTTCCGCCACCCTGTATCGCCCCGAGGTGGAGCGTAATCTGGAGGTCTGCCCAAAGTGCGGTTTCCACATGCGCATCAATGCCCGGCGGCGCCTGGAGGCCTTTCTGGACGAAGGCGAGCGCCGGGAGATCGGTGCTCAGATCGAACCGGTGGACATGCTGAAATTTCGTGACAGCAAGCGCTACAAGGATCGCTTGGTAGCGGCCCAGAAGACCACGGGCGAGAAGGATGCCCTGGTGGTTCTGCAGGGCCAACTGTTCGGCATGCCGGTGGTGGCGGCGGCCTTCAACTTCAATTTCATGGGTGGCTCCATGGGCTCGGTGGTGGGCGAGCGCTTCGTGCGTGGCGTCAATGCCGCCATTGAGGCCCGCTGCCCCATGGTCTGCTTTTCCGCCAGTGGCGGCGCCCGCATGCAGGAGGCCTTGTTCTCCCTGATGCAGATGGCCAAGACCAGCGCCGCCCTGGCGCGCCTGAAGGAAGAGGGGCTGCCCTTCATCTCCGTCATGACCGACCCCACCATGGGGGGCGTGTCCGCCAGTCTGGCCATGCTGGGTGATGTCAACGCCGCCGAACCCGGTGCCCTGATCGGGTTTGCCGGTCCCCGGGTGATCAAGCAGACCGTGCGCGAGACCTTGCCGGAAGGCTTCCAGCGGGCCGAGTTCCTGGTAGAACACGGGGCGGTGGATCTCATCATCGATCGCCGGCAGATGCGGCCCCGCCTGGGCAAGCTGCTGGCCATGCTGACCCATCAGCCCGCCCCGGACGTGCCGGTACCGGTGGAGGAAGAAGAGCAGGCGGAGGGCGGTGCGGCAGAGAGCGGCCATGGCGCGGCGGATGGCGGTAGTGAAACGGGTACCCAGCCTTCGCCCCAGGGGCAGGGTAGCTGATGACCGCCCCGGCCATGGCCCGGTCGCGTCACCCCACGTTGGCGGCTTGGCTGGCCTGGCAGGAACAGGCCCATGCCCGGCCCATTGACCTGGGCCTGGACCGGGTGGCCCAGGTGGCCGATCGGCTGCAACTCAGGCCTGCCGGCGTCCCCGTCATCACCGTCGGCGGGACCAATGGGAAGGGCTCCACGGTGGCCATGCTGGAGGCTATTTACCAGGCGGCGGGATATCGGGTGGGTTGCTATACCTCGCCCCACCTGATCCATTACAACGAGCGCATCCGCATCGACGGCCTGCCCGTGCCGGACAGTCCCATCTGTGAGGCCTTCGAGGCCATTGATCGGGCCCGGGGCGAGATCAGTCTCAGCTATTTCGAATTCGGCACCCTGGCCGCCCTGTGGCTGTTCCACCGCGAACGGGTGGACGTGATGGTGCTGGAAGTGGGGCTGGGCGGGCGCCTGGACGCGGTCAATATCCTGGATGCGGACGTGGCTGTGGTCACCGCCGTGGGGATCGATCATCAGGCCTTTCTGGGGGATGATCGGGAGTCCATCGGGTTTGAAAAGGCCGGCATCTTCCGGTCGGGCCGGGTCGCCGTCTGCGGTGACGCCGATCCCCCCGGCCGCTTGCTGGCCCATGGCGCCCGGATCGGGTCCCGTCTGTTGCTGGCCGGGCGGGACTTTGCCCCGCTGACCGGATTGCGCATGGACACATGGCAATATCGGGGTGCGGGCCTGGTCCTGGAGGGTTTGCCTGCGCCCGCACTGTCCGGCGGTGTGCAGTATCGCAACGCCGCATCGGCGATCACGGCGGTGCTGTCCTTGCGTGAACGCCTGCCCGTGACGCAGGAGGCGGTCGGTCAGGGATTGACCGCAGCACGCCTGCCCGGCCGTTTTCAGTTGCTCCAGGAAGCCCCGGCGCTGTGGGTGGATGTGGCCCATAATCCCCAGGGCGCGGAAAGCCTGGCTATGAATTTGCTTGGCGTGCCCTGCCGGGGCCGTACCCTGGCGGTCATGGGCGTGATGGCCGACAAGGATGTCAACGGCATCGTGCAGCCCTTGCTGGATGTCATGCGCGGATGGCATGTGGCGGCCCCCCGCACGGAACGCGCCCTGGGGGCTTCGCAACTGGCAACCTGCCTGGCGACACTGACGCAGCAACCGGTGCAATCCCATGGGTCGGTGATCCAGGCCTGTCAGGCGGCGCTGGCGGAGGCGGGACCCGAAGACCGGGTAATCGTTTTTGGCTCCTTCTATACGGTGGCCGAAGTGCTTCAAGGGGATTTTTCCGGTCCGCCACGCTGACCCATCATGGGTTATGATTGGGTATATGCCCATATCGGCCGGAATTTTCAGGCACCTTCAAGGTCTTTTCCATGTCTGGCCAATCCACCAACACCAACCAGGAGTACAATCCGTGACCCAGATCGATATCGGTATCAAAGAACAGGACAGAGTCGAGATTGCCGAAGGCCTCAAGCGTCTGCTGGCCGATTCCTACACCCTCTATCTGCAGACCCACAATTTCCACTGGAACGTGGTGGGTCCCCAGTTCCGTGACCTGCACCTGATGTTCGAGGAGCACTACACCGAACTGGCCACCGCCGTGGATGACATCGCCGAGCGCATCCGCGCCTTGGACGTGCCCGCGCCGGGAACCTACAAGGAATTCGCCCGCCTGAGCAGCCTCAAGGAAGTGGAAGGCGTGCCTCCCGCCAAGGAGATGGTGGATCTGCTGACCGTAGGCCATGAGCAAGTGGTGAAGACCTGCCGCGACGTGCTCAAGCTCTCCCAGGAAGCCGGTGACGAATCCACCTCTGCGCTGGCCTCCGATCGCATGCGCACCCACGAAAAGACCGCCTGGATGTTGCGTGCACTGAACAAGTAAGACCGCACCCGGGTCCCTCGGGCGTGCCGAGGGACCCGGTGCTTGTGCGGTCGGCATGAATTTTCCCTTCTTTTTCCTTCAAAGTTCCGCATCACCCCTCCCGCGTCATTTCCATGGCAATCGCCCTTTGTCTTTTTGTGCCAATTAGGGGAACATTACGCCCTTGATCTGGGAATGGGTCCCCGGGGCCGGCTGGGCCGGGATCCATATGGGGTATCTCTCAACGCTCGGCGTTGACCCGGTGCATGACCGGGCCAGGGCGGAGCCTCATCCCGGCATGGGCGCCGCTTGCGGCGGTTGCCCGGCCGCTACCTTAAGGCAGAACAGACAGACTATGGCTTTGACGTTTCCGTTTTCAGCGATTGTCGCGCAGGACGAGATGAAACTCGCCCTCCTCATCTCTGCCATCGACTCCAGTATCGGCGGTGTGCTGGTATTCGGGGATCGAGGCACGGGTAAATCCACCACGGTACGTGCACTGGCTGCGTTGTTGCCCCCCATGGAGGCGGTCGTCAATTGCCCCTATGGCTGCGCTCCGGAAAAGCGGGCCGGCCTGTGCGGCGTCTGTGAAGGCCCCGGTGCCAAGGACAAGCCCAAGAGCCGCAAGGTGCCGGTGCCCGTGGTGGACATGCCCCTGGGTGTGACCGAGGACCGGGTGGTGGGTGCCCTGGATCTGGAGCGGGCCCTCACCCAGGGTGAGAAGGCCTTCGAGCCGGGCCTGCTGGCCCGCGCCCACCGCGGCTTCTTGTACATCGACGAGGTCAACCTGCTGGAAGACCACTTGGTGGACCTGCTGCTGGACGTGGCCGCCTCCGGCGAGAACGTGGTGGAGCGTGAAGGCCTGAGTATCCGTCACCCCGCCAAGTTCGTGCTCATCGGCAGTGGTAACCCGGAAGAGGGTGAACTGCGTCCCCAGTTGCTGGACCGCTTTGGTCTGTCCGTCGAGATCACCACCCCCACCGACCTGCCCACCCGTATCGAAGTGGTGCGTCGCCGTGATGCCTTCGAGAAGGACCCGGAAGGGTTTACCCAAAAGTGGAAGCGCCATGACGCCAAGCTGCGCAAGCAGATCGTTGACGGTCGTGCCCTGCTGCCTGAAGTGGTGGTCCCCGATGCCGCCCTGGAGCGGGCCGCTCAGCTGTGCCTGAAACTGGGTACCGATGGTCTGCGCGGCGAGCTGACCCTGATCCGCGCCGCCCGCGGCCTGGCCGCCTTTCTGGGTGACAGGGAAGTGACCGACGCGCATCTACGGCGTATCGCACCGCCGGCCCTGCGTCATCGTCTGCGCCGTAATCCGTTGGACGATGCGGGTTCCACGGTGCGTGTGGAGCGGGCCATCGCGGAAATGTTCGACGCATGACCGATCTGCGCGCACCCGAACTGACACCGTGGGCGGCGGCCGCCATTGCGGCCGGTCTGTTTGCCGTCGATCCGGCCGGTTGCGGTGGTCTGGTGCTGCGTGCTCACGCCGGCCCGGTCCGTGAACGCTGGCTGGAACAGCTGCGTCAGCTGCTGCCGTCGACCTCTCCTATGCGCCGTCTGCCGCTGCACATCGCCGATGGCCGTCTGCTGGGCGGGCTGGATCTGGCCGCGACCCTCAAGGCCGGCAAGCCCATCGCCGAGCGTGGGCTGCTGGCGGAATGTGACGGTGGTG
Source organism: Ectothiorhodospira lacustris (assembly GCF_022227845.1). Taxonomy (GTDB): domain Bacteria; phylum Pseudomonadota; class Gammaproteobacteria; order Ectothiorhodospirales; family Ectothiorhodospiraceae; genus Ectothiorhodospira; species Ectothiorhodospira lacustris. The sequence goes on from NZ_JAJNQN010000019.1 coordinate 34,897, forward strand.
TCGCGGTGGCGGCCATGGCTGAGCGCCTGACCGTGGCCACCGCCGGTCGTATCGCCGCGGTGATGGATTCCCATGAGGTCCTGCTGGAGCGGGACGGCCTGGGTCTGCGGGTGCCCACCCGATTCGGGGTAGTGGCCCTGGACGAAGGTGTCACCGATGACGAGGTGGTGCCGGTGGTGCTTACCGACCGGCTGGCCTTCCAGGTGGATATCGTGCCCGTGGGTATCCGGGATGTGGACGAGCCCTTCTGGACCGTGGACGACATCGTTGCCGCCCGCAATCTGCTGCCTCAGGTGGAAGCGGGAGACTCGGTGCTGGAGGCCCTGTGCGGGGCCGCCATGGCGCTGGGGATCGCTTCCCTGCGCATCCCGTTCCTGGCCCTGAGGGTGGCCCGTGCGGCCGCCGCCCTGGATGGCCGCACCCAGGTCTCCGACGAAGACGCCACCCTGGCCGGGCGGTTGGTGCTGGCGCCGCGAGCCACTCGACTACCGCCCATGGAGCCGCCGGAGGATCAGCAGGAGGAGGCGCCACCGCCGGAGCAGCAGCCACCGGACGAGCCACCGCCGGAAGGGGAGGATCAGCAGACCCAGCAGGATCTGGACAAGCCCCTGGAAGACCGGGTGCTGGAAGCCGCCAAGGCCGCTCTGCCGGCGGGATTGCTGGCCCAGTTGCAGCTGGGCGCCATGCGCAGCCGCTCCGGTTCCGCCGGCAAGGCCGGGGCCTTGCAGCAGGGCAAGTCCCGGGGCCGCCCCATCGGCACCCGCCGGGGCGAGATCCGTGCCGGTGCCCGACTCAACGTCATCGAAACCCTGCGGGCCGCGGCCCCCTGGCAGCCTTTGCGGCGTGCCCAGGCCCTGGCCGGCGGCACCGTCAAGGGGCCGCGGGTGCATGTGCGACGGGATGATTTTCGCATCACCCGCTTCAAGCAGCGCACCGAGACCACCACCATCTTTGCGGTGGATGCCTCCGGTTCCGCCGCCCTGCATCGGCTGGCCGAGGCCAAGGGGGCGGTGGAGCTGTTGCTGGCGGACTGCTACGTGCGTCGTGACCGGGTCGGCCTGATCGCGTTTCGGGGGCAGGGGGCCGAGTTGTTGCTGCCGCCCACCCGCTCCCTGGTGCGGGCCAAGCGCAGTCTGGCCGGGCTGCCGGGCGGCGGTGGTACGCCTCTGGCCGCAGCCATCGATGCCGTGCGTGAACTGGCCGAGGCGGTGAAACGCCGGGGCGAGACCCCGGTGGCGGTGTTCCTGACCGATGGTCGGGCCAACATCGACCGCGAAGGCAAGCCCGGTCGGCCCAAGGCCATGGAGGACGCCGTGGCCGCGGCGCGGGTGCTGGCGCAGGAGAACTTCACCACCATCCTGGTGGATACTTCTCCCCGACCCCAGCGTTCCGCCCAGGAACTGTCCCAGGCCATGAACGCCCGCTATCTGCCCTTGCCCTACGCCGATGCGGCCACGCTGTCCTCGGCGGTGCAGGCGGCCAGCAGTTAAGGGGTCGTCATGACAGGCCGGCTGGACTGGACGCGGGATGGTCATGATTGGCCGCACCGTGACGCCAGCCGGTTTGTCGAGGCCGGTGGTCTGCGCTGGCATGTGCAGTGTCTGGGGGAGGGGCCGCCGATCCTGCTGGTTCACGGCACCGGTGCCGCCTCCCATAGTTGGCGTGACCTCATGCCCCTGCTGGCCCATCACTTCACGGTGATCGCGCCGGATCTGCCGGGGCATGGGTTCTCCTCTCCACCGGCGCGCTTTGCCGGGTTTGCCCTGCCGGGCATGGCGGCGTCCCTGGCGGCACTGCTCAAGCAGATGCATCTGTCTCCGGTCCTGGTGGCCGGGCATTCCGCCGGGGCCGCGGTGCTGGCCCGGATGTGTCTTGACGGACACATCGCGCCCCGGACCCTGGTGAGCATCAACGGGGTCATGCTCCCCTTGCCGGGCACGGTGAGCCTGTTCTTCAGTGCCTCGGCGCGTGTCCTCTCCATGATTCCCTTCATTCCCCATTACGTGGCCTGGCGGGCCACGGATCGCCGCGCCCTGGAGGGCTTGTTGCGGGGGACCGGTTCGCGGTTGGATGCCCGGGGCCTGGAGTTGTACGGGCGTCTGGTGCGCAGTCCCGGGCATGTGGGCGGGGCCCTCAACATGATGGTGAACTGGGACCTGCATCCCCTGGCCCGGGATTTGGCCCGCCTGCCGGTGCCGTTGGTTCAGGTGGTCGGCGGCAATGACCGTACCGTGCCGCCCTCGGAGTCGCGACGGGTGCAGGCGCTGCTGCCTCAGTCACGCCTGGTGACGTTGCCCGGCCTGGGGCATCTGGCCCATGAGGAGCGCCCCGACCTGGTGGAGGCCCTGTTGCTGGAACAGTTTCCGCCATGTTCATGAATGAACATTGAACAAGTCCTCTGCCGTCACTTCTACGTCCACCGTCATTCCCGCCTACGCGGGAATGACTGCCATATCGTGCAAAGCGTCCATGGCAAAGTCCTTGGATTCCCGCTTACGCGGGAATGACTTTTTCAGGGCATCCTGAAGGGAATGACGTGCCTCATGTAATGTGCATTTACCGCCCTCCAAGGTTCGATTTCCATATGGTGTGCCCCGTATCCCCCTGCTAGACTGTCAAGCAATACTTACAGTTGATAGGGTTGCTCTGTGTCCACGGTGGTAGAACCTCATTCCGCAACAGCCTCCTCTCACGCCAACCCGGATGCCCCTCATGCCGTGGTCATCGGCAGCGGTTTCGGCGGCCTGGCCGCCGCCATCCGCCTGGGCGCCCGGGGATACCGGGTGACCGTACTGGAAAAGCTGGATGCACCCGGCGGTCGCGCCTATGTCTTCCGCAAGGACGGCTTCACCTTCGACGCCGGTCCCACCATCGTGACGGCCCCCTTCGTGCTTGAAGAGCTTTGGCAGCTGTGCGGGCGGCGCATGGAAGACGACGTGGACCTGCGCCCCATGGACCCCTTTTATCAGATCCGTTTCCATGACGGCGAGGTCTTCAACTACTGGGCCGACGTAGAGGCCGTGCGCGCGGAAGTGGCGCGTTTCTCCCCCGACGACCTGAACGGTTACGATGCCTACATGCGCGACAGTGAGGCCAACTACCGGGTCGGCTTCGAGAAACTGGCCCATATGCCCTTCAATTCCTGGACCGACATGGCCAAGGTGGTGCCGGAACTGCTGAAGTTGCGGGCTGATCGCAGTGTCTGCGGGCTGGTGGCCAAGCACATCAAGAACCCCCGTCTGCAGCAGGTACTGAGCTTCCATCCCCTGCTGGTGGGCGGCAATCCCTTCAGGACCACCTCGGCCTATTCCCTGATCTCCTATCTGGAGCGACGTTTCGGTGTTCACTCCGCCATGGGCGGAACCGGGCATATCGTCAAGGGTCTGGTCGGTCTGATCGAAGGGCAGGGCAATGTGGTGCTTTGCAATCAGGAGGTGCGGCAGATCCTGGTGGAGCATGGCCGCGCCACCGGTGTGCAACTGGCCTCCGGTGAGACTATCGCCGCCGATGTGGTGGTCTCCAATGCCGATTCGGCGTCCACTTACCGCTATCTGGTACCGGAAACCGCCCGTCGTAAGTGGACCAACCGGCGGGTCGAGCGTTCACGTTATTCAATGAGTCTCATGGTCTGGTATTTCGGTACCAAGAAGCGCTATGAGGATGTCCCTCACCACTCCATCATTCTGGGGCCCCGCTACCGGGAGCTGCTGGATGACATCTTCGATCGCAAGGTACTGGCGGAAGATTTCAGCCTCTATCTGCATCGTCCCACCAAGACGGATCCTTCCCTGGCCCCGGAGGGTTGCGACACCTTCTATGTGCTGTCGCCCGTCCCGCATATGGAAAGCGGGGTGGATTGGCAGCAGCAGGCCGAACCCTATCGTCGCAAGATTGAAAAATATCTCTCGGAACACGTGCTGCCGGATCTGGAAAACCAGGTGGTGGCCTCCCACATGATTACTCCGCCGTATTTCCAGAACACCCTCTCTTCCTTCAGGGGGGCAGCCTTCGGGCTGGAGCCGATCCTGACCCAGAGCGCCTGGTTCCGTCCTCACAATCAAAGCGAGGATGTGGATCGGCTGTATCTGGTGGGTGCCGGCACCCACCCCGGGGCCGGGATGCCGGGAGTCATTTCCTCGGCCAAGGTGCTGGATAGGGTGGTGCCGGATGCAGCGACTATCAAAGGTGCCTCATGATCAAGCTCAGATCCTCCGAAAAGCGCATGTCCCGGCGTGCCGCCGATGCGGCTGCCTGTCGGTCATTGCTGTGTGACGGCTCCCGGTCGTTCTATGCCGCTTCCATGTTCCTGCCCCAGCATATCCGACGGCCGGCAACCGCCATGTATGCCTTCTGCCGCCTGGCCGATGACGCCATCGACCTGGACGAGCGGGGGGATGGCCTGGAGCGCATGCAGGAGCGTCTGGATCGCATCTATGACGGCAATCCCCTGGATATTTCGGCAGATCGCGCCTTTGCCGAGGTGGTGCGGCGCTATTCCATTCCGAAGGCGCTGCCCCAAGCCCTGCTGGAAGGATTTGAATGGGATACCCAGGGGCATCGCTATCCTGATTTGGCATCGCTGGAGGCCTATGGCTCCCGGGTGGCCGGTACGGTCGGTGCCATGATGACCCTGGTGATGGGGGTGCGCTCGCCCGACGCCCTGGCCCGGGCCTGTGATCTGGGGGTGGCCATGCAGCTCACCAACATCGCCCGTGATGTGGGTGAGGATGCCCGCAATGGCCGTATCTACTTGCCACTGAACTGGCTGCAGGAGAAGGGGATCGACCCGGAAGAATTTCTGGCCGATCCGCGTTTTACCCCGGAGATGGGGGAGATCGTGCAGCGCCTGCTCAAGGCGGCGGATGTACTCTATGAGCGGGGGGCCGTGGGGATTCATGCCCTGCCGCCGTCCTGCCGCAAAGGCATGCAGGCCGCCGCCGCCCTCTATTCCGAAATCGGTCGGGAAGTGGAGCGCAATGGGTGTGATTCCATCTCCCGGCGTGCGGTGACTTCTCCCGCCCGCAAGGTGCTGGCCCTGTACACCATGTCCCGACGCTGGGGCAGGGATGAGCTTCGAGTGATCAAGGAGATCCTTTCGGAGGACCCGCTGGAGGCCAATCGTTTCCTGGTGGATGCGGTGCGGGAGCAGGAAGTGCTCAAGCAGGAGATTCGTCCCCAGGGCGTCGGCATGGGGCGCGTGGAGGATCGCATCATGTGGCTGCACAACTTGTTTCAGCGGCTTGAGCAGCAGGAGCGCCGTTCACCACGGACTGCCCGCGCGCCCCGCTCCGGCAGGACGCCGGTAGCCGGTTGAGCGGCTTTGTCCCACTGAGCGTGAACGTCGGGCCGGGTCTTGTACCCGGCCCGAATCGTTTCAGCCCCTTGCCCGGCGAGGCATCCGGAACGGCAGCATGAGTTGCACCACGGCGGTCTCGAAGCGTTCCAGGGACAGGCTTTCATGGAATGCCAGCCCTGGTTCCCCTCCAATACGCGTGTCCAGCAGTGAGCGTACGTAGAAGGGGGTATCCGTCAGGGTCTGCCTGACGGCGGCGCGGCCATCGTCCGCACGGGTGGCCCGGTTGACCCGCCATCCCGAGATCGGGAGCCCCTGGCGTGGTGGTGGCTCGATATCCCGCACCCCGCCCCGAGGATCAAAGCGCAGAGTCAGCATGCGCTCCCGGTCGTCCCTTTGCGTGGCTTCGTAGAGCACCACGGTATCTCCGTTGGGCATGACGGCTCGTGACCAGTCCCAGTACCGAAAGCCCTGCTCCAGGGGTTCGGTCCCGATGTTGCTGTCCATGTAGCCGTGGCCCTGCCAGCGCAGCCCGGGTTGCTGCAAATCCACTTCCACTCGCGCACAGGGGGCGATGGGGCGCCACTGATGGCGTGCCTTTTGGTCCAGGGCATAGTGCCTGGTCGCCATGGCCTCGGGATGGAGCCGAATGGTGCCGCGAATGCGGCTGGGGAGCGGGGCGCTGACCTCGTTCAAGTGGACGGTCAGACCGTCCGGCCCCCATTCCAGGGCGCTGGGACCGATCACCAGATTGTCCTTGTCCCGTTGCAGATCGCCACGCCCGCGCTCGGTCATGGCCCAGCGCCGGGGTGTGTTGCCGTATAGGGCGACGTTGATCGACACGTGATGGCTGGGGTCTGCCGTGCCTCGCCGCCGGGCGAGGGCGTAATAGGGCGAAAAGACGCTGCCGACGAAGGCAATCAGGGTGATGCCGTGGCAGCCGTCATCACTCCATGCATCCAGGTACCACCACAGATAGCCACCCGGAGTCACCACTTCCGAGAAGTCAGGTCCTGTATCACGGTCCGTGCCGCCAGTCGCCCCGACAGCGTTGCCATGGGAACGCCCGCTCCCGGATGCACGCTGCCCCCCGCCAAGTACAGCCCCGGGACTTGGCTGCGACTCCCCGGCCGGTCGAACGACGCTCGCCATCCATGGCTCGCCCGGCCGTAGAGTGCGCCCCCCGTCGCCGGGAACAGGTGTTCGAAGTCCGTCGGTGTGGTGATCAGATGCGGCGATTCGTTCAGGTCGATCTTCAGACCACAGCGAGCCAGGAGCCTGAAGGTGCTCTCCTCGCATTGGGCAATCTCCGTGGGTTTGTAATGGTGTTGATCGCCGATTGGCGGGGCATTAACCAGGCAGAGTAACCGCTCCGCACCGGATTGTCCGTGACAATCATCATCCTGGCGATCCTGGGCGCAGATATAAACCGTGGGTTCCTTGGGTAGGCGGTGATGTTCGAAGATGTCCCGAAACTCCGCCTGATAATCACTGGAAAAAAAGACGTTGTGCCTGATCAGGGGGAAGCCCTGGGGGGCGGCCTTCAGGCTCCAGGTCAGGGCCGACAAGGACCGTTGTCCTGGTTCCGGTCCCTGCACGGCACCGGCCACCTCGATCCCCAGGCGCCCCCGGGACAGGGCACCGATGTCTCCGTTGAAGACGACCAGATCGGCATCCAGTGATTCGTTCTCGTCGAGGGTGACCCCACAGACGCGCCCGGCCCGAGCGTTGATGCGGCTGACCGGGGTGTTAAAGAGAAACTGCACACCCTGGGCGGCGGCCAGTTTGTAAAGTGCTTCAGGCAGGCGGGACATGCCGCCCTCCACGCTCCAGACTCCCTCCTGTTCCACGTGGGTGATGAGCATCAGGGTGGCGGGTGCCTGATAGGGAGAAGAGCCGCAATAGGTGGAATAACGACCGAACAACTGACGCAGTCGGGGGTTGTGAAAATGCCTGCCCAGGGCGTGCCAGAGGGTGTCATAGGGGGATATCCGGATCAGGTCGCCGATGCCCCTGAGGCCGGAGCGGCTTACCAGGCCGGCAGGGGTGGGGCGGGAATCGCGGATGAAGGTGTTTTCAAGGGTCCGGTAGGTTCGCCTGGCCCGCTGGCAGAACTCCTTGAACCGGCGCGCCTCGCCGGGGCCGGCGAATTCCCCGATGGCCGCAGCGGAACGCTCCGGGTCTGCAAACAGGTCCAGTCTCTCGTCCTCGCTCCAGGCGTGACGCGCCAGGATTTGAAGCGGTCTGAGGCAGAGATGATCGTCCAGACGAGTGCCTGCGGACTCAAATAGTTCATCGAATACCCAGCGCATGGTGAAGACGGTGGGACCCGAATCGATGGGGACGCCGTCCACCATGACTTCCCTGATCTTGCCCCCGGGGGTGGCGGCCTTCTCCAGGACGAGAACCTCTATGCCTTGTCGGTTTAGTTCCAGTGCTGCAGACAGTCCGGCGATACCGGCGCCGACGATGATTGCCTTGGGATTTTGCACCTGAATTGCTGCCTCCTGCAAAGGCCTTTGACTCGGCCGGGGGTTGTGTCTATGCTGAGCACCAAGCATAAGTGACAACCTAACCTTACACTACGGGGCGGAGGCAAACCATGGATGCCATGACGCGGATTGAGCAGGCTTTGAACCAGGCGCTGGCCCGTGGGGAGACCCCGGCCTGTCCGCCGCTGCTCGCTGAGGCGTTGAGGTATTCGGTCTTTCCCGGCGGTGCCCGGATCCGGCCCCAGCTGTGTGTTGCCGTGGCCCAGGCCTGCGGCGATGATGCGCCGGAGCTTGTCGATGCGGCGGCTGCTTCCATTGAACTCATGCATTGCGCCTCTCTGGTGCACGACGACCTGCCCTGTTTCGACAGTGCCGACATGCGTCGCGGCAAGCCCTCGGTCCACGCGGCCTACGGTGAGCGTCTGGCCGTGCTGGCGGGCGACGCGCTGATCATCATGGCCATGGAGGCGCTGGTGCATGGCGCTACCCGCAGGCCCGAGCGTCTGGCGCCATTGCTGCTGACCGTGGGACAGGGTGTCAGTGTGCCTTCCGGCATCATCCCCGGGCAGGCCTGGGAATGTGAACCGTCAGTGGATCTGGCCCAGTACCAGCGTGCCAAGACCGGTGCCCTGTTCGCCGCCGCCACCATGGCCGGGGCCGTAGCCGCAGGTCATGAGGCTGCTGGCTGGCGGGCGTTGGGCGAGAAGCTGGGTGAGGCCTTCCAGGTGGCGGACGATCTGCGCGATGTGGCGTCCAATCCGGAAGAGTTGGGCAAGCCGGTGGGTCAGGACGAGGCCCTGGGCCGTCCCAATGCCGTGGCGACCCATGGCATCAAGGGGGCCACCAAGTACCTCAAGCAGTTGCTTGATGAGGCCATGGCCTCCATCCCTTCCTGTCAGGGCGAGGCGGAACTGCGCGTGCTGCTGATGAAGAAGGCCGCCAAGTTCCTGCCCAAGGAACTGGCCCAGCAGGCGGCCTGATCCGATCATGGCGCACAGGCCAGGGAAGGTGAGGGCCTTTTCCCGGGGCCCTGTCTGGCGGGGTCATTTCCTGGCCCTGCGCAACCGTATCCTTTCCAGTCCCCGTTTCCAGCGCTGGGCTGCCGCATTCCCCCTGACCCGTCCCGTCGCTCATCATCGGGCCCGCCGGATGTTCGATATCGTGGCGGGCTTCGTCTATTCGCAGGTCCTGTACGCCTGTGTCCATCTGCGGATTATTGAGTTACTGCATGAGTCGGGGCCGTTGACCATCGAAGAGCTGGCCGCCCGGGTGGATCTGCCCGAGGAGTCCTGCCTGCTGCTGGCAAAGGCGGCGGCGTCATTGGAACTGATGGAGTACTACGGGCGAGGGCGCTGGGGGTTGGGGCGGCAGGGTGCGGCCATGATCGCCAATCCCGGGGTGGCTGCCATGGTCGAGCACCATGTCATGCTGTATGAAGATCTGCAGGACCCCGTGGCCCTGCTGCGGGCCGGCAAGAACGGGCAGACGCGGTTGGGCCGTTTCTGGGCCTATGCCGGACAGGAGCCGCCTGGTGGTCTGGATGGCGGGCGGGTTGACGAGTACACACGGCTGATGTCCGTCTCCCAGCAGCTGGTGGCCGAGGAGATTCTCGATGCCTTCACACCCAGGGGTTACACCCGGTTGATGGATCTTGGCGGCGGGAACGCCACCTTTCTCTCCGCGGTGGCCGGCAGGCTGCCGGATCTGGAGCTGGTGCTGTTCGACCTGCCGGCAGTGGCCGAGAAGGCCCGAACCCGTTTTGCCGAGCTGGGCCTGGCGCATCGGGCCACGGCCATCGGCGGCGATTTCTTTTCGGATCCGCTGCCCCGGGGGGCGGACCTGATATCCCTGGTGCGCGTGGTCCATGACCACAATGACAATCACATTCTCGGGCTCTTTCGCTCCATTCGGGAGGCATTGCCGGATCATGGCGCATTGCTGCTGGCCGAGCCCATGTCCGGCACCTCGGGGGCGGAACCCATGGGTGATGCCTATTTCGGCATGTATCTTTTTGCAATGGGGCGAGGACGTCCCAGAACCCCTTCAGAGCTGGAAGAAATGCTTTTTAAATCAGGGTTTACGCGTGTTCGCCTGATTCCCACCAGAACACCTTTATTGACACGTGTCATGTTGGCTCAACCCTGACCTGGGGTGAGTGTTAGTTTGGGTTGACAACATCCGGGGTCACGCTAGACTTACACGCATATCTTGTAGGGCCAAGTCCGGTCACAGGCCAATATCCTTATGAAAGCGACAGCCGTCGTCATCCAACAACCTGAATCCCTTGAAATCCGCGAACTGGAGCTGACCGCTCCCGGTGCGGCGGATGTGGTTGTGGCAATCGACTGGAGCGGGATCAGCACCGGCACCGAAAGGTTGCTCTGGACCGGCAAGATGCCCAGTTTCCCCGGTATGGGCTATCCCCTGGTTCCCGGTTACGAGTCCGTGGGCCGGATCACTCAGGCAGGCCCTGACTCCGGTCGTCAGGAAGGCGAATGGGTCTTTGTCCCCGGCGCTTCCTGCTACGGTGAGGTGAAGGGGCTGTTCGGCGGTGCTTCGTCCCGCGTGGTGGTGCCCGGCAGTAAGGTGGTGCCCATCCCTGACCGTCTCGGCGAGGAAGGCGTGCTGCTGGCGCTGGCTGCCACCGCCTACCATGCCATTTTTCAGGGTCAGCCCGCGGATGAGGCGGCGTCTTTCCGGTTGCCCGACCTCATCATCGGTCACGGCGTTCTGGGTCGTCTGCTGGCGCGCGTCGCCGTGGCGGCCGGTGCTTCCCCGGTGGTCTGGGAGCTGAACGAGTCCCGTGCCGCCGGTGCCGAAGGCTATGCCGTCATGCACCCGGATCAGGATGGGCGTCGCGACTATCACACCATCGTGGATGTGAGTGGTGATAGCGCGCTGCTGGATACCCTGATTGCCCGCCTGGCACCGGGGGGGGAGGTGGTCCTCGCCGGTTTTTATAGCCAGCCGCTTTCGTTTGCCTTCCCGCCCGCGTTTATGCGCGAAGCCCGGATCCGCTGTGCTGCCGAATGGCGCGCGCCCGATCTGGCGGCGGTGAAGGCGCTCATCGATTCCGGCCGACTGTCTCTGGGCGGCCTCATCACACACCGCCGTCCCGCAGCTCAGGCCGATGAGGCCTATCGGACGGCATTCGGTGATCCCGAATGCCTGAAAATGGTGCTGGACTGGAGAGCCAGCCAGTGAGTGGTGGCGGTCATACGACTTCCGTATCCGTTGATAGGCTCAGGGAACCGATGGGTTCCGGAGCGGCGGGGACGATCCTTTCTGAAGGGGATGAGCGCGTGCAAAGTAGTACAGCCAAAGAAACCCAGATCATCGCAATCTATGGCAAGGGTGGTATTGGCAAGAGTTTCACCCTGTCGAACCTGTCCTACATGATGGCCCAGCAGGGCAAGCGCGTCCTGCTCATCGGCTGTGATCCCAAGAGCGACACCACCTCTTTGCTGTTCGGCGGCAAGGCCTGTCCCACCATCATCGAGACCGCTGCCCGCAAGAAGCTGGCGGGTGAGGAAGTGGAGATCGGCGATGTCTGCTTCAAACGCGGCGGCGTGTTTGCCATGGAACTGGGTGGCCCTGAAGTGGGTCGTGGCTGCGGTGGTCGCGGCATCATCCATGGTTTCGAAATCCTGGAAAAGCTGGGTTTCCATGACTGGGGATTCGACTACGTGCTGCTGGACTTCCTGGGCGACGTGGTTTGCGGCGGTTTTGGTCTGCCCATCGCCCGCGACATGTGCCAGAAGGTCATCGTTGTGGGATCCAATGACCTGCAGTCCCTTTATGTGGTGAATAACGTCTGCTCCGCAGTGGAATATTTCCGTCGTCTGGGCGGTAATGTGGGTGTGGCGGGTATTGTCATCAACAAGGATGACGGCACCGGCGAGGCCCAGGCCTTCGCCCAGGCGGCCGGCATCCCCGTCCTGGCCTCCATCCCTGCCAACGAAGACATTCGCAGAAAGAGCGCCAATTACCAGATCGTCGCCCATCCGGACGGCGAGTGGGGGCCGCTGTTCGAGGCTTTGGCGGCCCAGGTGGCTGAAGCACCGCCGCAGCGGCCCAAGCCGCTGACCCAGGATGAATTGCTGGGGTTGTTCTCCAGTGATGCCGTGGGACGGGACGTGGTACTTGAACCGGCGACCTGGGAAGATGTCCATGGCCATGCCATGGTCAAAAAGCCCTCCCTTGAGGTGATCTATGACGATGTCTGATCGACATCGCCACCTCATGGAGGCCAGTGATCCCGATGTCGGCCGTGCCGGCGGTGGTGCTGGGTCTCCGGATCATCCGCAAGATACCAAGCCTTCCGTGAAGATCGACCAGATTCCAGTGACCATTGAGACGAAGGCTTCTGCAAAAGATTCCGGTTGCCATGGCGGCCAGGAAACCTTGCGTGCGGCTGCACGGGCCGCCGGTCAGAGCGAAACCCTGGACCAGTACGCCAGGGATTATCCGGCTGGCCCCCATGATCAGCCGCAAAGCATGTGCCCGGCCTTTGGCTCGCTGCGTGTGGGTCTGCGCATGCGGCGTACGGCCACGATCCTGTCCGGCTCTGCCTGCTGCGTTTATGGCCTGAGCTTCACCTCGCATTTTTACGGCGCGCGCCGCACCGTCGGTTACGTGCCCTTTGATTCTGAAACCCTGGTCACCGGCAAGTTGTTCGAGGATATTCGGGAATCCGTGTATCAGGTGGCTGATCCGGCAGTCAATGACGCCGTGGTCGTCATCAATCTCTGCGTACCCACCGCCTCCGGGGTGCCCTTGCGGCTGCTGCCCAAAGAAATCAACGGGGTGCGTATCATCGGGATTGATGTCCCGGGATTTGGCGTGCCCACTCATGCCGAGGCCAAGGATGTCCTGGCCGGTGCCATGCTGCGCTATGCCCGCGGCGAGGCCGAGCAGGGCCCGGTGCAGGCGCCTCGGGACGGACGCAAGGACAAGCCGACGGTCACCCTGATGGGCGAGATGTTCCCGGCTGACCCGGTGGGTATCGGTGCCATGCTGGAGCCCTTGGGGCTTGCTGCCGGCCCGGTGGTTCCCACCCGCGAGTGGCGTGAACTCTATGCCGCCCTGGACTGTGCGGTGGGTGCGGCCATCCATCCCTTCTATACCTCATGTGTGCGTGAGCTGAATGAGGCGGGACGCGAGGTGGTCGGTTCGGCCCCCGTGGGCTACGACGGTACCGCCGCATGGTTGGAGGCCATCGGCGAGGCCTGTGGTGTGGCCAGAAGCGCCGTGGACAGCGCCAAAAACCGCTTTCTGCCTGCCATCAAGGGCGCTCTGTCGGCCGCGCCGATCAAGGGCCGCATCACATTGTCAGGCTACGAAGGCTCCGAGCTGTTGGTGGCGCGCCTGCTGATTGAAAGTGGTGCGGATGTGCCCTACGTCGGTACTGCCTGCCCCAGAACCCGCTGGTCCGATCCGGACCGCGAATGGCTGGAGAGCAAGGGTGTCCGTATCCAGTTCCGTGCATCGCTGGAGCAGGATCTGGCCGCCATTGAAGAATTTGGTCCCGACCTGGCCATCGGCACGACGCCGGTGGTGCAAAAGGCAAAAGAGAAGGGTATTCCTGCCTTGTATTTCACCAACCTCATTTCCGCCCGTCCCCTGATGGGGCCTGCGGGCGCGGGTTCTTTGGCTCAGATCGTCAATGCCGCCCTGTCCAACCAGGCTCGCTTCGATCGCATGAAGGCCTTTTTCGAAGGTGTCGGCGAAGGCTATACGACCGGTGTCTGGGAAAAACTTCCGCAGGAGTACCCGGAATTTCGTGAGCGCATGAGACGTCAGCGGCAGCGTGTCGCCGGACAGAACGGTCCGGGGGAGATGAGCTGATGTTCATCCTGGATCTGGATCGTGCGGGTGGTTACTGGGGTTCTGTCTACGCCTTTACCGCCATCAAGGGGCTGCAGGTCATCATTGATGGCCCCGTGGGGTGTGAGAATTTGCCGATCACCTCGGTACTTCACTACACCGATGCATTGCCGCCCCACGAACTGCCGGTCGTGGTGACCGGGCTGGGTGAGGAAGAACTGGGGCAGACAGGGACCGAGGCCGCGATGAGGCGTGCGCACCAAGCCCTGGATCCGGATCTGCCGACCGTGGTGGTGACGGGCTCCATTGCCGAGATGATCGGCGGTGGTGTGACCCCTGAAGGCACAAATATTCAACGGTTTCTTCCTCGTACTATTGACGAGGATCAGTGGCAGAGTGCCGATAGGGCTCTAAACTGGCTGTGGACTGAATTTGGTAGCAAGAAGAAGGTGCCGGCCCCGAAAGCACGCAAGGCTGGCGAAAAGCCGAAGGTCAATATCATCGGTCCCATGTACGGCACCTTCAACATGCCATCCGATCTGGCGGAGATTCGCCGCTTGGTGGAAGGCATCGGTGCTGAGGTCAATATGGTCTTCCCTCTGGGGAGCCATCTGGCCGAGGTATCCGGATTGGCGGATGCGGAAGTCAACATCTGCATGTATCGGGAGTTTGGCAGGATGCTGTGCGAGACCCTGGATCGGCCTTATCTGCAGGCGCCCATTGGCCTTCATAGCACCACCTTTTTCCTGAGGAAACTGGGTGAATTGCTTGGATTGGATCCGGAGCCGTTCATCGAAAAGGAAAAGCACACGACGGCCAAACCCCTGTGGGATCTGTGGCGGTCGGTGACACAAGATTTCTTCGGGACGGCGACCTTCGGGATCGTGGCGACCGAAACCTACGCCAGGGGTATCAGACACTTCCTGGAGGAGGAGATGGGAATGCCTTGCAACTTTGCCTTTGCGCGCAGCGCCGGGGCAAAACCCGATAACCAGTCGGTGCGCAAGGCAATCCATGAAAAGACGCCGTTGGTGCTGTTCGGCAGTTACAACGAACGCATGTATCTGGCAGAAATTGGAGGGAGGGCGATGTATGTGCCGGCCTCTTTCCCCGGGGCGATCATACGGCGCCATACCGGCACCCCCTTCATGGGCTACGCCGGAGCGACGTATCTGGTTCAGGAAGTGTGCAACGCGCTATTTGATGCGCTGTTCCACATCCTGCCCCTGGGGACGGAACTGGACAAGGTGGATGCCACCCCATCGCGACTCCACCGGGAACTGCCCTGGGATGATGAGGCCAAGGCAGCCCTGGACAGACTGGTTGAAGCGTATCCGGTGCTGGTTCGAATCTCTGCCGCCAAGCGTCTCAGGGATGCCATTGAGGCAGACGCAAGACGCGAAGGCGAAGAAAGAGTCAGTGTGGACAGGGTCACCAAGACCCACGCGGACGTGGCTGCCGGCAGGGCAGCCTGACCCAGACACAAGCAGCAGGGCAGGGTAATTGAGCGCTGCCTTGAGACGGAAAAGAATGATGAAGTAACCACCGGGCAGAGGAAATTGCCGGTGTCAAGGTAACAGATTTGCGGTTTTCTGGGCGTCGCCGCCTGTGCGTGCAGTACCGCGAGGCGAAGTCGCCCCGACCTCCCAAAGTCTGGGGGGTTATGGGTCGATCGTGAATGTGCTGTGACGTGTATCTAGCTTGTTCATGTCTTCAGCCATCACCCGTTAGCCGAGTACTTAAACGGTATGACAGGTGACACGGTCGTGAGTTTCGTTGTGGAGGCAATTTTTTCCACGACGGTCGTGATCGCGTTGAGTCAACGCGGTATTTGCCAATAAGGCTCATTTGGAGGGTATTTAAATGGTTGACGAAACGAAAGGTTCGCTCTCTGGGCTCACCGAAGACGAGGCCATGGAGTTTCATGGTGTCTTCATGACCAGCATGATGGGCTTCCTGGCCGTTGCTGCCGTTGCTCACGTTCTGGCTTGGATGTGGCGTCCCTGGGGCGTGGCTTGGTAAGACTGCACACCCTTTTGGTGTGTTAGTCAGTACCGAGTCTTTCGAACCGAAGTTGTAAAAGTAGTTCCCTAAAAACATAGGAGATTTCAACATGTGGCGTGTTTGGCTGCTGTTCGATCCGCGCAGAGCGCTGGTTGCCCTGTTCACGTTCCTGGCCGTGCTTGCACTGCTGATCCACTTCATCCTGTTGAGCACCGAACGCTTCAACTGGATGCACTCTGCGTCGGCTGTCGAAGCGACTCTGCAGGCTCAGGAAGGCGGTTCAGCACTGTCCTGATAGCGTCTGTAGCCACAGGTGATGGGCGGGGGCCGGCAGCGATGCCGGCCCCGCCCGGCATCCGCGGCCCTTCGCTAACAAGCGTGTTGAGAGTATAGGGCTAGGGCCGGAATCTCCGGCCTATGCCTTACTGACCGGAGGTTCTAGGAATGTCCATGCTGAGCTTTGAGAAAAGATACCGCGTACGCGGGGGGACGTTGATCGGAGGCGACCTATTTGACTTCTGGGTCGGGCCTTTCTACGTCGGATTTTTTGGGGTCCTAACGGCGTTTTTCGCGTTGTTGGGTACACTCCTGATCGTCTGGGGTGCGGCTATGGGCCCAACCTGGAACATCTGGCAGATCAGCATCAATCCCCCCGACCTGAGTTACGGCCTTGGCTTTGCACCCCTGGCTGAGGGTGGTCTTTGGCAGATGATCACGATCTGTGCCTTGGGCGCATTCGTCTCCTGGGCGCTACGCCAGGCTGAGATTGCCCGCAAACTGGGCATGGGTCTGCATATCCCGATCGCCTTCTCTGTGGCGGTCTTTGCCTATTTCACGCTGGTTGTCATTCGCCCGGTGCTGCTGGGTGCCTGGGGCCATGGTTTCCCCTACGGCATCATGAGTCACCTGGACTGGGTGTCCAACACTGGTTATCAGTTCCTGCATTTCCACTATAACCCGGCTCACATGCTGGCCATCGCCTTCTTCTTCACCACGGCTCTGGCGCTTTCACTGCATGGTGGTCTCATCCTGTCCGCTACCAACCCCAAGAAGGGTGAACCGGTCAAGACGCCTGAATACGAAGATACCTTCTTCCGTGACGTCGTCGGCTATTCCATCGGTGCCCTCGGCATTCACCGCCTGGGTCTGTTCCTGGCCCTCAGCGCCGCCTTCTGGAGTGCCGTCTGTATCGTCATCAGCGGTCCTTTCTGGACGCAGAGCTGGCCGGAATGGTGGAACTGGTGGCTTGACCTTCCTATCTGGGCTTAATGTAAGGGGACCACAATGGCCGAATACCAGAACATATTTAACCGGGTGCAGGTCCAGGCAGAGCCTGAGGCTGGCGTACCCTTGCCGAATGGTGATCGCGAACGCATCGGGAAACCGCTGCTGTTCTATTGGGCCGGCAAACTAGGTAACGCCCAGATTGGGCCGATTTACCTGGGCTGGACCGGATTGGCATCCATCATGTTTGGTTTGATGGCAATCCTGATCATTGGTTTTAACTTCCTGGCCCAGGTCAACTGGGACGTCATTCAGTTCATCCGCCAGCTCTTCTGGCTGGGACTGGAGCCGCCGCAGGCGCAGTATGGTCTGGGCATTCCTCCGCTGGCCGAGGGCGGCTGGTGGCTGATGGCCGGCTTTTTCCTGACCACCTCCATCCTGCTGTGGTGGGTACGGATGTATCGTCGTGCACGTGCGCTGAACATGGGTACCCATGTGGCCTGGGCATTTGCCGCGGCGATCTTCCTGTATCTGAGCCTTGGCTTCTTCCGTCCGATCCTGATGGGCGACTGGTCCGAAGCAGTACCGTTCGGCATCTTCCCGCACCTTGACTGGACCACGGCATTCTCTCTGAAGTACGGCAACCTGTACTACAACCCGTTCCACATGCTCTGTATTGCTTTCCTGTATGGCTCTGCTGTGCTGTTTGCCATGCATGGTGCAACGGTGCTGGCCGTGGGCCGGTATGGTGGTGAACGCGAGCTTGAGCAGATCACCGACCGTGGTACGGCTTCCGATAGAGCAATGCTGTTCTGGCGCTGGACCATGGGCTTCAACGCCACCATGGAATCCATCCATCGCTGGGGCTGGTGGTTCGCGGTTCTCGTACCGATCACCGGCGGCATTGGCATTCTGCTCACTGGCACGGTAGTCGACAATTGGTATCTGTGGGCGATCGACCACGGCGTGGCGCCGTCTTATCCGATCGTACATCCGAACGTCGAAGATCCGGCCATGCTTCAAGGGATGTCTCAATGAAAACGATGACGCGTAAAACGACGACAGTGGCGGCACTTGCCGGTGCCGCACTCCTGATGACCGGCTGCGAACTGCCCATCGGGATCGAAACCGAGCAGACCGGTTATCGCGGTCTGGGTATGGAGCAGGTGACCAAGCGGCATCTGGAAGCCATGAAGCGCAGCGGCATGGAAATTCCGGAGCCTGAGCGTCCCGCGGCTGCCGCCGGTCCCCGTGCCGGTGACATCTACGAGAACGTGAAGGTGCTGGGTGACCTGAACATCTCCGAGTTCAACCGTCTGATGAACGCCATCACTGCCTGGGTGGCTCCGGAAGAAGGTTGTAACTACTGTCATACGCCGGGTAACTTCGCAGACGAAGACGTCTACACGAAGATTGTCTCCCGTCGCATGCTGGAGATGACCTACACCATCAACAACGAGTGGACCGCCCACGTGGGCGAAACCGGTGTAACCTGTTACACCTGCCATATGGGCAACCCGGTACCGGAGAACATCTGGTATGAAGATTCGGGCATCAAGCATGCCGGTGGCCTTGCCGCCAGCCGCATGGGTCAGAATCTTGCGGGTAGCAACGTGGCTTCCACTTCGTTGCCGAATGATGTCTTCACGCCCTTCCTGCAGGGTGATGGGCCGCAGAACATTCGTGTGACGCCGCGGACTGCCCTGCCGATGGGGGACAACCCCTATAACCTGGTGGACGCTGAGTGGGTGCATGGTCTCATGATCCACTTCTCGAAGGCCCTGGGTGCTAACTGCACCACCTGCCATAACACGAACAACTTCCCGGAATGGCAGACCAGCCCTCCGCAGCGTGTGACGGCATGGCAGGGGATCGAGATGGTTCGTGCGCTGAACAATCAGTACCTGAACCCGCTGCAGCCCGAGTACCCGGATTACCGTCTGGGTCCCACGGGTGACGCGCCCAAGACCAACTGCGCCACTTGCCACAACGGCTTCCAGCTGCCGCTGGATCGTGCGCAGATGCTGAAGGATTATCCGGAACTGAATCGGGTGATCCATCGTGGTGACGAGCCTGCGGCCGCCACCAGCGCTGCTGCCGAACCTGCCGGTGATGCAGAAGGCGAGGCTGTTGAAGGGTAATTTCACAGTTGTATCAACTGAATGACCCGGACGGAACCGGGTGGACAGGGGACCTTCGGGTCCCCTGTCTCGTTCCGGCCCGGAAACGGGTGCAAGGCATCATGGCTTTGTGTATGTTTTAGCGGCCTGAAGCTGACCATTCAGCCCTGACAGGCGCAGACGAGTGATGGCCCGAGCGGCCTTGTGAGGGATAGCAGTGGTCGGAAACCGAGGCGTGGGGATTGACGGCTTTACCAGCTGGCACTGGCTGCTGGGCGCTGCGGCGATGGTGATCGTGCTGGGGGGGCTCAAGGCCGTCAGCCATATTCTCACGCCGTTTCTGATGGCGGCGTTTCTGGCCATCATCTGCGCGCCGCCACTGGCCTGGATGCAGCGTCGAGGTGTACCCGGTGCCGTGGCGGTCATCATTTTGTTTTCCGTTGTCGGCTTCACCTTTTTTCTGCTGTTTCTGGCGCTCAGGGATGCGGCGGAAAGCCTCGCCGTTCAGGCTCCGGTATATCAGATGCGATTGACAGGGTGGTTGGAGCACTTGCGGGCCATCGCTGAAGCCCGTGGTTTGCCGGCGGATTTGTTACCGGAAAAACCGGCATTGCCCGCCACTGCGACCATTACCAATGCGGCCAGGGCGGTTGCCGGCGGAGTGGGGCAGTTTACCGCCAGTACCTTTCTGGTACTGCTGGCCTTCATGTTCCTGCTGATGGAAGAAAGGGCTCTGGAGGCCAAGCTCACTGCGGCTTTTCCCGGTCGCCGCCGTGCTCGTGTACGGATGCGGCGTTTTCTGCGCTCGGTCTATCGCTATCTGGCCATCAAGACGGGTGCCAGCGTGGTTACCGGGTTGCTGGTGGGTATCGGGCTGACGCTCATTGGCGTGGACTTTGCCATTCTCTGGGGCATCCTGGCCGGTTTGCTCAATTTCATTCCGACCATCGGTTCGATCATCGCGGCAGCCCCGGCGGTGCTGATTGCACTGCTGGGCATGGGGGTGACGGAGGCTGTGCTGGTCCTGATCCTGTACGTGCTGGTCAACGTGGGTATCGGCAGCGTGCTGGAGCCCAAGTTCATGGGGCGCAACCTGGGCCTGTCGCCCCTGGTGGTGCTGGTATCCTTGCTGGTCTGGGGCTGGGTGTTTGGACCGGTGGGCATGTTACTGTCGATTCCTCTGACCATGATCGCCAAGCTGGCACTGGAGTCCAAGTCGGATACCCGATGGATGGGTATCCTCATGAGTGACCGCGCCAGGGGGAGCTAGTCGCCGGGGTGACCGGCTCTGTACATGATTTTCCCAGGAGATCCAAATTGATTCCCTTGATTCTTTCAGGTGGTGCAGGTACTCGGCTCTGGCCCATGTCGCGCCAGTTGTATCCCAAACAGTTTCTACCTTTGGCGGACCCTCGGCGGACCCTCCTGCAGGCGACCCTTGAGCGCCTGCCCCAGGGCGATGATATGGCCCGTCCGGTGGTGGTGTGCAATGAAGAACACCGCTTTCTGGTCGCTGAACAGCTACGCGCCATGGGGGTGCAGCCGGCTCGGATCATCCTGGAGCCATTGGGACGCAATACCGCGCCGGCGGTGGCGCTGGCTGCTCTGGAACAGGTACAGGAGGGTGCGGACCCGGTGCTGTTGGTGATGCCGGCGGACCATGTGATCATCGACGTGGAGGCCTTCCGCCACGCGCTGTCCATTGCCCGGGTGCGGGCGGAAGCCGGGGACATGGTGACCTTCGGCATTGTCCCTTCCGAGCCTCATACCGGCTACGGCTACATCCGTGCCGGCGCCCGGAGTGAGGTGGAAGGTGCCGTACCAGTTCTGGAATTTGTCGAAAAGCCGGATCAGCAGACGGCGGAAGGTTATCTTGCCACCGGCGAGTATTACTGGAACAGCGGCATGTTCGTGTTTCGGGCCTCGGTGTTTCTGCAGGAGATGGAGGTCCATGCACCGGACATCCTGGCCGCCTGCCGCAAAGCGGTGGAGGGTGCGCAGGCTGATCTGGATTTTTTGCGTGTGAACCGGGAGGCATTTGTCGCCTGTCGCAGCGAATCCATCGACTATGCAGTCATGGAAAAGACCACCCGAGCCGTGGTGGTGCCGTTGCAGGCCGGCTGGAGCGATGTGGGCTCCTGGACCTCTCTGTGGGCCGTGGGGGAGAGGGATGTTGACGGCAACCTGGCCCAGGGAGACGTCATCACGGTGGGGGCCAGAAACTGCTACGTGCATGGTAACCAGCGTCTGGTGGCCGCCGTGGGGGTTGAAGACCTGGTGATCGTGGAAACGGCGGATGCAGTGCTGGTGATGCACAAAGACTGCGACCAGGAGGTCAAGGAGGTGGTCGCCCGACTGAAGTCCGGCGGCCGGGATGAGGCGGAGATCCATCGCTGCGTGGCCCGGCCCTGGGGCACCTATGAGTGCATTGATGCCTCGGACCGTTTCCAGGTGAAGCGCATCACGGTCAAGCCGGGACAGACCCTGTCACTACAGATGCATTATCACCGGGCGGAACACTGGATCGTGGTCCGGGGCACGGCGCGGATCACCCGGGGTGAAGAGATATTCGTGCTCACCGAGAACCAGTCCACCTTCATTCCCCTGGGCGTGACCCACCGCCTGGAAAACCCGGGCAAGATCCCCCTGGAACTGATCGAGGTGCAGTCGGGGAGTTACCTGGGCGAGGATGACATCGTGCGCTTCCAGGATACCTACGGTCGCAGCTGAGGCCGAAGCGGCGCCGCCTCAGGCGGCATCCCGCTTCTGGCTCAAGGCATTGACCAGTCTCAGCACCGCCTGCACCCGCTGTTCCAGTGTGTCCATGGACTCAAAGAACCTCAGCTTGTCGGGGCCGTCGAGTCGATAGCCCTGAGGATCGGACTGAATCAGGCGGATGACGTCGGCCGGGTCCACGGCCGGGTCCGGGTGGAAGACCAACCGACCGCCCTGTGGGCCCAGTTCCAGCTTGCGAACGCCCAGTGGCTGCAATCTGAGCTTGAGACGGGCGGCTTCCACCAGATTTTTCGCCTGGGCCGGCAGCAGTCCGAAGCGGTCGATCATCTCCACTTCCATTTCGCGCAACTGCTCCTGATCGCGGCAACTGGCCAGCCGCTTGTAGAGGATCAGGCGGCCGTGGACATCCGGTACATAGTTGTCCGGTAGCAGGGCCGGCAGCCCCAGGTCCACCTCGGTGGTCTCGCCGGCGCCGGTTTCCAGGTCCGGGATCTTGCCTTCCTTGAGCGCTTTCACCGCCCGTTCCAGCAGTTCGTTGTAGAGGGTGAAGCCGATTTCCTGAATCTGGCCGCTCTGTTCATCGCCCAGCAGTTCGCCAGCGCCCCGGATCTCCAGGTCATGGCTGGCCAGGGTGAAACCCACCCCCAGATCTTCCAGGGATTCGATGGCCTCCAGACGCTTGACGGCATCCGGCGTCATGCCGGAGGGATGCGGCGTGATGAGATAGGCGTAGGCCCGATGATGACTGCGTCCGACACGTCCCCTGAGCTGATGAAGTTGTGACAGGCCCAGCTTGTCTGCTCGGTCAATGACGATGGTATTGGCCGTGGGTACGTCGATACCGGTCTCGATGATGGTAGTGCATACCAGGATGTTGTAGCGCCGGTGGTAGAAGTCCAGCATCACCTGTTCCAGTTCCTTCTCCCGCATCTGTCCATGGGCGATGCCGATGGTGGCGGAGGGAATCAGTTCTCCCAGTTCCCGTGCCGTCTTCTCGATGGTGTCCACCTGATTGTGTAGGTAGTAGACCTGACCGCCGCGCCGGATCTCGCGCAAGCAGGCCTCCTGGATCAGGGCGTCGTTGCGCTGGCTGACGAAGGTCTTGATGGCCAGCCGCTCTTCCGGGGGGGTGGCGATGATGGACAGGTCCCGCAGCCCCGACAAGGCCATGTTGAGGGTGCGAGGGATGGGGGTGGCGGTGAGCGTGAGCATGTCCACCTCGGCCCGCAGGGCCTTGAGCCGTTCCTTGTGCCGGACCCCGAAACGCTGTTCCTCGTCGATGATCACCAACCCCAGGTTCTTGAACTTGAGATTGCCCTGGATCAGCTTGTGGGTGCCGATGACGATATCCACGCGCCCGTCTTCCAGCCCTTCCATCACCGTCTGCTGTTGTTTCTGGGAACGGAACCGGGACATGGATTCGATGCGGATGGGCCAGTCGGCAAAGCGGTCGCGGAAGTTCTGATCATGTTGCTGGGCCAGCAGGGTGGTGGGTACCAGCACCGCCACCTGCTTGCCGTCCTGCACCGCCACGAAGGCGGCACGCATGGCCACCTCGGTCTTGCCGAAGCCCACGTCGCCGCAGACCACCCGGTCCATGGGGCGTTCCGAGGCCATGTCCGCCAGCACGGCCTCGATGGCGGAGAGCTGGTCCGGGGTTTCCTCGAACGGGAAGGCGGCGGCAAAGGCCGCGTACTCATCGCCGTGAGGCTGGTAGGCATACCCTTTGCGGGCAGCACGCCGGGCATAGATGTCCAGCAGTTCCGCCGCCACGTCCCGTGCCTTTTCCGCTGCCTTGCGACGGGCCTTGACCCAGGCATCCGTTCCCAGTTTGTGCAGCGGGGCGTGTTCCGGATCGGCACCCGTGTAACGGCTGATCAGATGCAGGGAGGAGACGGGGACGTAGAGCTTGTCACCGCCGGCATATTCCAGGGTGAGAAACTCGGTTTCCTGACCGCCGACGGTGAGTGTCTGCAGACCCAGATAACGGCCCACCCCGTTGTCTTCATGGACCACGGGCGCGCCGGGATGCAGGTCTGTCAGATTGCGGATGACTGCATCCGCATCCCGGGTGGGGCGGTTGCGGCGTCGTTCCTGACGGGCCCGCCGGCCGAACAGGCTGGACTCGGTGAGGACGGCCAGGCCGGCTTCAGGCAGATACAGGCCGTCATCCAGCGGCGCTACGGTCATGCACAGGGGATGTTCTGCCGTCAGGAAGGCCTGCCAGGAATCCACCGGGGTAGGCAGGATACCGAACGGACGCAGGGTATCCAGCAGGACTTCCCGCCGCCCGGCGGATTCGGCCGTGAACAGGACGCGTCCTGTAAAGCTCTGCAGAAATTGCTGCAGGGCCAGGGCAGGATCGTTCTGGCGGGGATGAATCCGCAGGTCGGGCAGGGCCGCGGTTTCCAGGTTGCACAGGCCCGCTCCGATATCGGCCAATGCCATGGCCTGGATCTGCAGTTGCCGGCCTTGTGCCCATTGCCGGGACAGCGTCTCTTGATCCAGGAACAGGGTCGCGGGGGGCAGCAGGGGACGTTCCCTGTCGTGTCGGCGCTGTTCGTAGCGATGGGCCACCTGCTCGGCAAAGCTACGGGCGGCTGTGTCTGTGTCACCCGCCTGGATGAACAGGGTGTTGCCGGGCAGGTAGTCGAACAGGGTCTCGGTATGATCGAAAAACAGGGGCAG
The DNA here is from genome assembly GCF_022227845.1 of Ectothiorhodospira lacustris. Lineage (GTDB taxonomy): Bacteria > Pseudomonadota > Gammaproteobacteria > Ectothiorhodospirales > Ectothiorhodospiraceae > Ectothiorhodospira > Ectothiorhodospira lacustris. The sequence continues at coordinate 59,280 of NZ_JAJNQN010000019.1, forward strand.
GTAGTATTCGATCCCCGCCGGGGCGGCCCCCTGGCTCACCTCGCGATAGATCAGACTGGCCTGGGGATCACCTTCAATGAGAGTGCGATAGCGCTGGCGAAAGCCCTTGATGCCGGCCTCGTTCATGGGGAACTCATGGGCCGGCAATAGGCGGATTTGGGGAACGGGGTCCTGGGAGCGCTGGCTCTCGGGGTCGAAGGTGCGGATGGACTCGATCTCGTCATCCATCAGATCGATACGATAAGGGACCCCGCTACCCATGGGAAACACGTCCAGCAGGGCGCCTCGGACCGTGTATTCACCATGCTCCATGACCTGATTCACATGCCGGTAGCCCGCCTCTTCAAAGCCGCTTCTGAGCTTTTCCCGGTCGATGCGTTCCCCCTGGGACAGGAACAGACACTGGGACTGCAGCCAGGCCCGGGGTGCCAGGCGCTGCATGAGGGTGTTCACCGGGATGATCAGTGCGCCGCGCTTGAGGGAGGGCAGCCGGTGCAGGGTTTCCAGACGTCGGGAGACGATGTCTTCATGAGGAGAAAAGACATCGTAGGGCAGGGTCTCCCAGTCGGGCAGGGCGAGGATGGCCTCTGCGTCGTTCAGGAAAAAAGCCAGCTCCAACTCCAGGCGTTCGGCGATCTGGGTATCGGGAGTGACCACGACGGTCAGGCCCTGATGCCGTTCCAGGGCGGTAGCCACGGCCAGACCCAGGGCGGCACCATAAAGCTGCCCCCAATGGGCACACTGGGTTTCACGGGGCAGGGCGGGGGGATTGAGGGGGGTAAAGGTCTTTGACTGATCCATCCTGACTGCGGCCCGGCGGTTTTATTGATGAGCGCAGATTATACCCTGATGGGCAGGAGGCGTCGGCAGAAGAGGAAGGGCCGCCCCGCCGGGGCGGGGCGGCGGCGACTCAGGAGGATTAGGATTCCTTGTCGTCGGTTCTGATGTTGAGCAGGGTGTAGGCCGGGCACCAGCTCATGAGGGCGCTGGCCAGCGGGATCAGACCCAGCCAGCCCCAAGGGGTCTGAGGGCCGACGAAGACGAGGGCAATCAGGCCCAGGCCGACCACGATACGGATCATACGATCAGTGGAACCCATGTTCTTCAGTTCTTCCAGATTCATCAGCGTGCTCCTTGGATTGGACAGCGTCGTACCATCATAGTGGTTATGGGGCTATTCTGATTGACGAAGGACAGGATTTTTGGAATTGATTCTTCTTTCCGGCGTCGCAGGATTAGTCCCGGTAGCGCTTGAGAAGATCCCCGTAGGCATCGATCCGCCGGTCTCGCAGGTAGGGCCAGATTCGCCGCACCGCCTCGCTGCGTGCCTTGTCCACATCCACGACCAAGACCTGCTCCTCCGTCTCCGAGGCTTGGGCCAGGAACTCCCCCTGGGGACCGCAGACAAAGCTGGAACCCCAGAACCGGCTGCCGGCGGTGACCCCGGACGGGTCCGGTTCAAACCCCACCCGGTTACAGGCTGCCACCGGAATTCCGTTGGCCACCGCATGGGCGCGCTGCACCGTGATCCAGGCCTCCCGCTGACGAGCCTGTTCATCGGCCCTGTCATTGGGGTCCCAGCCGATGGCGGTGGGATAGATCAGCAGCTCCGCCCCGGCCAGGGCCATGAGCCGCGCTGCCTCCGGAAACCACTGATCCCAGCACACCAGCACCCCCAGGCGTCCCACACGTGTGTCCACTGGCTCGAATCCCAGATCCCCCGGGGTGAAATAGAACTTCTCGTAATAGCCGGGATCGTCCGGGATGTGCATCTTGCGATAGACCCCGGCCAGGCGCCCGTCGCTGTCCAGTACCACGGCGGTGTTGTGATACAGGCCGGGGGCACGCCGCTCGAACAGGGAGCCGACGATGACCACCCCCAGCTCCGCCGCCGCCTCGGACAGGGCCTGAGTGCTGGGGCCGGGAATCGGCTCGGCCAGGTTGAACAGCTCGGTATCCTCCGTCTGGCAGAAGTACAGGCCGGTGTGCAACTCTTGCAGGATAACGAGCTCGGCCCCTTGGGTGGCGGCCTCGCGGATGCCCCGCAGGCTCTTGCCCAGGTTGGCCTGGGTATCGTCCGAGTTGGAATGCTGGATCAGTGCGATGCGCATGATGAGGGTCTGGGTCGGTTCAATGGTTGTGGAAGTTGTATAAAACAGGAGGGTATCGAGCCTCGTATCAACATCAACCGGAGCGCAGGGAATGCCGGTCCGGTGCCCGCGGACCCTTGCGGGTCGCCAGATAAAAGTGGAACAGGGCCAGACAGAACATGAGCAGGCTCATCAGCATGGCGCCCCGGTAGGGGCCGAAGAAGATCCATGCGCCCAGCACCAGAAAGGCGATGCCTGTACTGCCCTGGATGATGAGTTTCTTCATGCGTCCCGTATTCCAGGTGGACATGGTGATGAACCACCAGCCCATGGGCAGACCGGGGGCGCAGAACAGCACTACCAGCTGCCGGAGGACCCCTTCCAGATGTCCGAGGGCCAGGTGAATGCCCAGGCTACCGGCCATCAGCAGCACTACACCGACGGCGGCGATCCGGTAGCTGGGCTGGCGGGAACGAAACCAGGGGCGTTTTACCGGTGTATTCATTGAGCTTGTATACCTCCAAGGATGTTCTGAACAAGTCATTCCCGCGTATTCCCGACCGTCACGCCTGTGCAATTCCCGCATCAAAATCGCCATTTCCACGCAGGCGAGAATCCTGAGTCAATCGAAAACAGACTACGTACCCTAAATCGTCATTCCCGCGAAAGCGGGAATCCAGTCACAGGCCGACAATTCCAGACTCCCGCTTTCGTGGGAGTGACGGCAGTGGGGTTATTCGTGTGTCCCAAAAAATTAAATGCCCAAGCAGCAGATATTGGTAGATCCCAATGCGGGCTGAGCGCCATACCCCTTTGGATCAATCGGGGCAAAAAGCGTTCAGAGGCCGGACCTGTATGCCTTAATCAAGCCTTTGCAAAACAGGGTTGCACCATAACCGAATCATGAGCAGGCTGACAGGGGAAAAGGCGATGGCCCGCCGGGATCGTTGGGGGCCAGCAGCATCAATGCCTAGGCCAGGATGGGGATGAGCACAAAGTTGCCCAGCACGGCCGCGGCAAGAAACCGCCCGTCCCGGAAGGCATCTCGCAGGTGGTTCAGCGGCACCAGGGTGAAGGTGGCGTACAGCATCAGGCCCAACACGGGCCACAGCAGATGTTCCAGCACCGATCCGGCCGCCGGCAAGGTAGACGAAGACCTGGCGGCGTTCCAGGGCCTGGCGGTTCAAGTGACACCTCTCTTTATAAGTGCTTTCTGAGGGCAAGAGTTTCATCTTTCAGGGACGTGGTTACCGTTTTGTCCCAGAGAGGCCACAGCATAGCCGACACCGGTTTCGAAGATGCGGGTGCCGCCCCCTTCGCCTATCGTTCTGCGCAGACTCGTGCCGTCCACCACGCGGGCCCCCGCCAGATAATCCACGCCCCAGTCCGCCAACTCCCCGAGCCAGGGCAACGTGGGGCCCATGAGTACCAGAGTGGCCTCCCGGGCACAGGCGACCAGTCGGGGGAAAGTCTTGTTGATCAGGCTGGTGGCGGTGAGGAACACCCAGTCTGCTTCCGCCAGTACAAATTCGGCGGCCTGGGCGGGCAGATCCTCGGGGCCGGGCTGGCATTCCAGTACCGTGAGGTGCCAGTCCAGCTGAAGGCTGTCCAGGCCAGGATAGCGGCCCACTACCACCACGCGGCGGCCGGCGAGTCGTGGGGCGAAATGCTCGAATACCGCCAGGTTGGCGGAGCCCTGAACATGGATGGGCATTGCCCTGGCCGCCAGCTGGGAGGTCGGGTTGATCACCGCGTTGATGGCGGCCATCCCCACACAGGCCTCGTGGGGATTCCAGGAACGTATCCACGGGCTCAGTGCCCCCACGGAGCGTCCGGCCAGTGTGCCCGGCCAGGGCAGGGTGCGGGTGCCCCGGGTTGGACTCATGGCCAGCCCAAACCCCCGATCCGTTTCGCACAGGGTCCAGGTCAGGCCGATGAGCACCTCGTGGATGCGAGCGTTGTCGGCGGCGGCATCTTCCAGCAGTTCGTAGATCGACCAAGGGCTCGCGTTCATCGGCCTGCCTTCCGGGGGGTACGCAATTTCACCATGGCCAGCTTCCAGGCAGAGATGAGCAGGATGATCCCCAGCAGGACATGCAGGGCCGTGCTGGGGGTGTACACCATCAGCAGGGCACCGATCAATGCGCCCAGGATCGAGCCCGCCGCCATCCAGCCGATGAAGCCGCCGAACTGCTGGAGTTCGCCGAAGGTCTGCCTCGCGCGATAGCGGGACAGGCCCATGAGGATGGTGGGAATACTGATGGCCAGACTCAGGCTCCCCGCTACTTTGATGTCCAGCCCATACAGCAGCAGGATGGTGGGAATGATGAGTTCTCCACCAGCCACCCCGAGCATGCTGCTGAACAGTCCGATGACGATCCCGGCGAAAAACCCCAGTACCACCGCCACCGGTAGGGGAATGTCCAGCCCCAGTCCGCTGAATATGAACTCATGACCGATGAGTACCGCGCTGAGGAAGACCAGAAACACTACCACCACCTGGGTCAGCAGGCGCTCATTGACCCGGGTGGCGAAATGTACCCCCATCCAGGAGCCGATCAGGGAGCCGGAAAGGATGTTTGCCACCACCCACAGATAGGGCAGCAGTTCGGCGATGCCCGTCATGCCGATGCGAAACAGAAAGGCAAAGATCACCGTGACCAGGCTGACCATCAGATTGATGATGATGGCGTCCAGCATCTTGAACCGGAAGATGGCCGCCAGTACCGGCAGACGAAATTCCGCCCCGCCCAGCCCGATCAATCCCCCGAGGCTGCCGATACCGGCACCCCACCCAAAGGCCGGGCCGTGGAATGCTCTTGAACGTGATGTGTTGTCCGGTTGCGCCATCGATACTCCCCCATGAAAACCTGAAACGAATGATCGGGTACTTTTCAGTGGGGTTTAAGCAATATTCGAGCCATGGATTGTTACCCGTCATGGACTGTGTCCCGATCATGTTTTTTATGTTGCGTTGTATACAAGAGGACACAACGGGGTGTCATTTCAGACAAAGGCAACCGTTTGCGCCCTCTCCGGGTGACCGCCAAACACCATGGCAGCGGGGTTTCATCGCCACTGCATGGTCACTGACAAGATGGCCCGCATCCTGCAGTCCATCATCTGAATCGAGCCCATCACCCATGTCGTCCGGAGATACCCGATGAGAATTCTGACCCTGCTTGCCTTGCTGTGTTACAGCCTGACGCTTCAGGCCGCCGAGGTCATGATCGCCGCCGGTGCGGGATACAAAAGGCCATTGATGGAAGTGTATGCGGCCTTTACCGATCACTCGGGTCACAAGGTGGAGGCCGTTTTCGGCAATATGCAGCAGATCACGGCCCAGACCCGGAGCAGTGGTCGTGTGGACCTGGTGGTCGGTGAACTGGGATTCCTGCGGCAGACCGGGCTGTTTGAGAATTTCGTACCGCTGGGCACCGGCAGGCTGGTGCTGGCCTATGCCGTTCAGCCGCGCGATGGATACAGGGAGCTTCTGGCCGAGGATGTGCGCAGGATCGCCCTGCCTGATCCCGCTAAGGCCATCTTCGGAATGGCGGCCATGCAGTTTCTCCAACGTAGCGGTTTGCTGGAGGGGGTGCAAGAGAAGCTGATGCCCATGGCCACCGTGCCCCAGGTCTCGGCACATCTGGTGGCCGGCACCGTGGACGCCGGATTCATCAACCTGACCGACGCCCTCGGGCTGGGCGAGAGGATCGCCGGTTTCGAAGAACTTCCCACGCAATATTATGACCCGCCAACGATCGTGCTGGCCCATCCCAAGGACCGGCCCATGGGGGAGGCGGTACAGGCCTTTGCGGCATTTCTGACCACGGAGCAGGCCCGGGCCATCCTTGCTCGGCACGGGCTGTGATGGGCGAGACCTTCGCTTGTTCTCCCGGCGCCTGGTGGCTGAGCCTGCAGGTGGCCGGGGTTGTGCTGGTCCTGTTTCTGACTCTGGGAATCGGGCTGGCCTATGTGCTCACATTGCCCATCCCCTTGCGAGGATTGCTGGACAGCCTGGTGTCTCTACTGCTGGTCTTCCCCCCGATTGCCGTCGGCTTCGTCCTGCTGATGATATTCAGCCGGCACGGCCCGGTGGGGGGGTGGCTGGATGAGATGCTGGGCTGGAATATGGTGTTTTCATTCCCTGCCCTGGTGCTCGCCGCCTTTATTGCCGGCCTGCCCCTGGTGGTCAAACCGATCCAGGCCGCCATCGAAGGCAGTGCCAGGGATCTGGTGGAAGTGTCACAGACGCTGGGCAAGGGGCGCATGGCCACCTTGATCCTGGTGGTAATTCCGGCGGTCCGGGGCAGCATCGTCGCCGGGTTGGTCCTAGGCGTGGGGCGCTCCTTCGGCGAGGTGGGTATCACGCTGATGCTGGGCGGTAACATCATCGGTGCCACCGAGACCCTGTCCCTGGCCATCTACAACCATGTCCTGGATGGTGATTTCACCTGTGCCGGCCACGTCTCGGCCATGCTGGGCGGGGTGTCCCTGCTCCTGTTCCTGTTGTTGCAGCACTTCGGAGTCCGTCGATGAGCGGGCTCATGGCCGATGTGCGCTTTCGGCACCGGGGATTCTCTCTGGATGTGGCGCTGGGTGTGCCTCCGGGCGGGGTCACGGCCCTGCTGGGGCCTTCGGGATGCGGCAAGACCACGCTGCTGCGTCTGCTGGCGGGCCTGGAAAGGCCTGGCGACGGTGTCATCCAGCGGGGGGACCGGATCTGGTTTGACTCCTCAAGGCGGGTCCACCTGCCCACCCGTCGGCGGCGGGTGGGGTTCATGTTCCAGCAGTACGCCCTGTTTCCCCATCTGACGGTGGCCGGCAACATCGCCTTCGGCCTGCCGTCGAAGCGGGACCACCTCGCCAGGGTCAATCTCTGGCTGGAGCGTCTGCACCTGCAGGGGCTGGAAAGGCGCTACCCGGGATCACTCTCCGGTGGACAGAAACAGCGGGTGGCCCTGGCGCGGGCGTTGGCCCCGGAACCGGACGTGCTGTTGCTGGACGAACCCTTCTCCGCCGTGGATCAGGGGTTGCGACGGGATTTGCGTCTGCTGTTTCAGGAGGTCATCGCCGCCCAGGGCATCCCGGTGATCGTCGTCACCCATGACCTGGATGATGCCCGTTACATCGCTGATCGTGCAGGCGTGATGATCCAGGGGCGATTGCGTCGTCTGGGTCCCACCGAGCAGGTCTTTGCCCAGCCTGGGGATGTTCAGGTGGCCCAGGTGCTGGGCTGGAGCAATCTGCTGCCGGTGGCCGGTGTGGACCAGGGACATGCCTGGGGGGGCTGGGGGCGGTTGCCGTTGCCTGCGTCCGCCCGAGGCAGGCATCTCGACCGTCTGGCTGTCCACCCTGAAGGCCCCCGTTTGGTGAGCGACGGCGATGGGTTGGCCGGGCAGGTGACTCGGGTGATGGGTCTGGGACGGCGTACGCTGGTGATCTGTCGCCTTGAGGATCGCACCCCGCTGCAGATCGTGCTGACAGATGGGTGTGCGGTGCCCCGGCTGGGGGAGTGCATGCATGTCCGGATCCCCCTTGATTGTGTCACCCCATTGCACAATGGATCGCTGCCATAGGGCGGCAAGGAGAGGAATACATGGCTGTATTGCGTTGTCGTTTCGGGGAGATCTTCCCTGGTGGACGCTCCCGGGACTGTGTGCCCCGCTGCTGGTTTGAGCTGGAAAACCCCTGGCTTGACCGGGCGGTCAAACCCTACGGTTTCAAGGTATTCCAGGAGCACGAAGTCATGGCGCGGCGTGTGCTGGGACATGACCGGGCGGGCACGGCCTGTTTTCATGCCTATGATTACCAGCTGACCGAACCCCGTTCGGATGATGACATGGAGTTCTACGCAGCGGTCACCTACGCGGAGTCACTGGTTGCCTGGCGTCTCCTGGACGGCCGCTGGCTGGTGCGCCATCAGGTGATGCCGTTCGGGGATGAGGGCGAGGGGAGCATACAGATACGTCTGACCCGGCGGATGCCCTGAATCGTCACGGGGTGCCGGCATTACCGGCCCCCGTGGAGCGACTTTCGGCCTTTATCGAATCAATCGGCGATCTGGACGACCTCGATCTCGTTGAGCCATTTCACATGACGCGGCCCGGTGCGGGTATCCGTGGGTGTGATCAGTGCGATCAGGCCTTCGGCCTCACTCAAGGGTTCTCCCCCCTGGCCGTAGTACACCATGACCTCGTCACCGGCGGCGGCGTTGAAGACTTCCCCCCAGGAAAACACCACTTTGTAATCATCTGTGGCCTTGGCAACGAATACCATTTTGCGAAAATCCCTGGGGGATGCCGCTTTGAGCTGGGCCTTTTCCAGGATGTCTCGCAGCAACACCCCTTGCAGATCCTCCTTGGTGCCCCGGTGGATGCCGCGCATGCAGACCATGTCGACCTTTTCGATGTACTGGGTGTTCAGGGTCTGCAGATCGGCAACCGACAGGGTGAGGGGTTGTTCGACGGCGCCGGTGATGGTGATCGATTCCGATAGCCTGTGTGGGGCGTCGGCCGCGAATCCTGCGCCGGTGACGAGGGTGGCGATGATGAAAATGATGGATCTTGGAAATGGCATCGGAAATACCTCATGTTGTGGTGTGGGTGTAAACGGGTGGGTAATAAAAGCGGCTAGAATTCATAGCGGGCGTTGAAGAACCACATGCGCCCGGGACTGGGGAAGCCGCTGGATACCTCGTAGTCCTCATCGAACAGGTTGTCGACGCGGGCCTCCAGGCGCAGTTGTGGGAAGGGTTCGAAGGCCAGCCCCAGGTCTGCGGTGGTGTGGCCAGACAGCCGGATCGTGTCGGAATCCCACCGGCTGCTCTCGTTCTTCAGTACCAGCAGGATTTCCCAAGGGGCACTGGGGGTGTACGTCCCGTGGAGCAGGAGTTTTCGCTCCGGTACGCCGGTCAGGCGGGTGTCGGGATCGCTGCGATTGTCCCGATCCAGCAGGGTCAGGTTGCCTCCCAAACGCCACCGGGGACCGACATTTGAACTCAGAGCCAACTCCAGACCCTTGATTCTCACCTCTCCCACGTTCTGCATCTGGTAGCGGCCCGGTTCCACGTCGTCGACCCGTTGGATCAGATCCGTGACCTCGCTCATGAAGACCGCCGCTTCGAGCCGGGCCAGCGGCCAGAGGGAACCCTGGTACCCCAGTTCCGCATTGAGGGACCTCTCCTTCTGCAGATCAGGATTGGGAATGGCCGAACCCAGACGCAGGGAGTAGCGGTCCTTCAGCGTGGGGAAACGGGAATTGCCGGAGAGGCTGGCGTAGACCCGATGCAAGGGATCCAGGTCCCAGAAAAGCCCCAGCTGGGCGTTGGTGGCCGAGATGGCGTCGGGCTTGGGTACCGGATCGCTGGATTTGAAGACACGATCCGCCTGGAGTTCATGCCGGGACAGACCCAGGCTCAGTCGCAGGTCCTGGGCGAGCTGGATGGTGTTCTCCACACCGAGGCTCGTGAGGGTGTCTTCGAAGTGCTCCGTCAGCATCAGGGTGTTGTTTGCCTTGTGCTCATCCTGTTTGCGCATCGCGACCAGTGTCACCGCCTGCCGGGGCAGGCGAGCGGAATGCAGCTCCACGGCGCCCCCGGTGGTGCGGTCGTTGTAGATGCTTTTCCCGGCGGGACCGACGCTGCCTCGACCGCCGGTCCTGAGCTGCGAATAGGTGTCATCGGTGTACGAATGAACGGCGTTGTCGTAGGCATCGCGGTACAGGCGGGTTTTGATGGTCTCGTACTCACTGACCGCGGTGCTGGAGATGAAATACAGGCTTTCCTTGTCCCAATACGGCCATTGCCAGTAGCGGGCGGCATTCGGGTCGGTGGAGGGTGGCTGTCCTTTTTCCCCATTCTGCTGGTAGTAGCTCAGGGCGTACTCATCGGTGGCGTTGGGCTGCAGACCGATCTTCAATGAGAGTTTTTCATCCTTGCGATAGGCGTTTTCACGCAGTCCGCCGGATTCGGTGGGGGTGGACGTGAAATCCGAAGACAAGCGAAAACCATCGCTGTCGATCCAGGCATATCCCCCCTGCACGTACCAGTTCCCCTGGTGGCTGCCCACGTTGACGGCGGTGGAACGCTCGTTGCCTTGCCCGGCGCCCAAGGTGATGTTCCCTTCAAAACGCTGCTGAGGTTTCCTGGACACCAGATTGATGGCCCCACCCAGGGTATTGGGCCCATAGACCACGGAACTGAACCCCTTGGCCACCTGGATGGCAGCCAGGTCGGCCGTGGTGAAGCGATTGAAATCGATGTAGCCGTCGTAGGGGACATAGACGGGGATGCCGTCGATGAACAGGGGGATCTGGCGTGCATCAAAGCCGCGGACATGCACGACCTGCTCGTTTCTGGAATTTGTTGAAACATGGATGCCGGGCAATAAATCCAGGGCCTGACCCACCGTGTTGCGATTGAAGTGGCGGAACTCGTGCAGGGTGAGGACCGATGAGGCCTGATCCGTGGGCATGCCACCCAGCTCCTGCCTCTGTGGTGCCACATGGATGGTTCCCAGTTCATAGATCGGCATCGCGTTGTCCGCAGGGGCTTGGGGTGTGGTGCCCAGCAGGGTGATGCCGATGGCATATGCACATCGTCTGAAATGAGGCATGACCTGTTGCTCCTGATGGTGTTTGTGATTCATGGCGGTCAATCGCTATGTTTTCTTGTATATAACGACTGATGTGTCAGGCACGCAGCCGGCTCTCGACCCTCCGGATCGAGGTGCCGTGCCCCCCCAGGTATGTCTCAGTGTCGGTAACGCAGACCCAGGCGCAGGTAGCGTCCCGGATCGGCCAGCAGCGAGCTGTCGTTACTACGGTCGAACAGGTTGTCGATACCGGCAAACACTTCAATGTCCCGCTGCAGGTCCGGGAAGAAGGAAAGGGCCAGGTCCACCCGGTCGTAGGCTTCCAGGGCCTCGGTATTGTCGGTGTCGGCATACTGCCGGCCGGCGTGGTGCCAATTCAGGCTCCACATCCACGGGGTTGAGGGTGTCCAGGTGGCACCGAGCATGGCCAGGAATTCGGGGGAACTGGTTAGGGTGTTACCCGTGGTACGGTTTTCCGTATCCAGCCAGGTGGCGTTCCCCCGGAGGTGGAGGGCATGATGCAAACGCATCTCCGCACTGACCTCCAGGCCCTGAATGCGCGCCTCGGCCACGTTCTTGAAGGTCCGGTAGCGTTGCCCCGCAAGGGCATTGACCCAGATCGGCTCGATGCGATCATTGATGTCGCTGTGGAACAGGGTGATCCGGTGTCGGAACGTGCCCGCTTCTCCGCTTAATCCCAACTCCCAGGTCTCGTTGGTCTCCGGGCGCAGGATGTGGGCTTCCTTGCCCAGCGACGGTTCGATGAGTAAGGCACCCAACTGCCGCTCGCCGTTGGGCATCAGGTGGTCCACCAGCAAATCCCTTTCCTGGGGCACCTTGAATCCCTGGGCATAGTTGATGTTGATCCCCAACCCCGGTGTCAGTCGATAGACCCCGCCGACCTTGAAAGAGGTCTCCTGATAATCGATGTTGGTGTCATCCAGCCTAGCCCCGTACACCACGTCCAGATGGGGAGTGACGGCCCACTCATGCTGGGCAAACAGGGCGGATTCCTCTCGTCTGCCGGTAAAGGCGCTGGCCGTCCTTTCCCGGTATTCGCTGCCGACGGTGAACCGATGGGGCTGGCTGGGAGCCCAGCGGCCGATGATTTCGTGTGTATCCATCTCGATCTTCTGCCCGAACCCTCCCGACTCGGTCTGGTCGGCGCTGGTAAAGCCGATGTCTTGGTAATGAATGACGTAGATGGAACGGTCCTTGTCGTAGTGACTGCGGGCCCATTGGTAGCGGATGTTCAGGTCATCCGTCGCCTGCCACTGGAGGTGGGCAGCGGTATTCAGGCGAGTGTTGTCATCGTCCCAGCGGGTGGGCAGACCGAAGACCGCGGGGCCGCCGAAGGCGGTATCCTGACGACCGCCGATATAGTTCTGGGATCGCTCTTCCAGGGTGTAGTCCAGGTCCACGCCCAACTGGAGGCGAGCCGTCGCCTGGTGCTGCAGGGACACCCCTGCGGTATAGACATCGGCTTGGTCGACCCGGGTGGCGTCCAGGGTGTATTCGTCGGGGATGGCTCTGATTTGCGGATTGTTGTGCTGGGAAGGCGGTGTGCGGCCGCCACCCACACCGACAGTGGTGCGCGTGCGTTCGGCAATGGGGTCGCGGCTGTCGGCCCCCAGGCGAAGCTGGACCTGGGTGCGGTCGCTGCCGCCGGAGAGTCCCAGGAACAAGGTACGGCGTTCCCCTTCTCCGTCCGTGGTCATGCCCCATTGGATATCGGCCTCGGCATTCAGGCCCGGACGTGGCTTGCGGGTGACGATGTTGATCACCCCGCCAAGGGCGTCGGAGCCATAGACCACGCTGGCAGGACCCTTGACGATCTCGATGCGTTCCACCTGGGTCATGAGGATGCGGTTGAATTCGTACTGACGACTGAATTCACCGGCCAGTCTTCGGCCGTTGATCAGGATGATCACGTCTTCCCGACTGGTGCCGCGAATCGAGAGGCTGCCGCCGTCCGGGCTGACGAAAACCCCTGAGGCCTCTCGCAATGCATCGGCCAGGGTGACGGCACCCCGTGCCTCCAGCATGGCACTGTCGATGACCTCGACGGAGCCGGGCGTGCGTTCCAGGGGGCGTTCACTGCCGGTACTGGCGGTGACGGTGATGGGTGTCAGTGCCCAAGGCGCCTCTTCGGCGTGGGTGGGACTCAAAGCCGATAACACGGCCAGGCCAAGTACCGTCCGTGGCCGAGGCAGGGCGGTTTTTCGGCCCTGGGTTTGGTGTTTTCTCATGAATGCCCCCGGTTTGCTTGTTGTTATGTACTCGGTGTGTGGTGATCCTTTTCCTCGTTATATTTTTTTTTATATAGCGATGGTCAAAATACGACCAGGCGTCCCGCCGGATTGCATTTAGCAGGAGTCATGCCATGGGCGGCCTGCTGAAGGAAAGGTCACGCAATTAAGGGGAAATGGCCATGAAAAAGGCCTTATATGCAGCGAAATGCGCAAACTGGAGGGGGTAGGTCAGGGCTGTGGATGAAGGGGGATTGATGGAGGGCACTGTAGCGTTGTATACAATGAAACATAACGATCCGTGGCATAACCGACAGCGGTACAAGAAAGATACCTGGGGGAATTCGCCTAAGTCACCGCCACACCCTTGACCATGGCCCATAGGGTCTGCCCCTTTTCCAGTGCCAGTTGTCGGCAGGAGCGCAGGCTGATACGGGCCAGCAGGGTCTGGCCACCGACATCCAGACTCAGGATCATATGTCCGGGGTGGGGGTCGTCACTGATCTCCGCGATCCGCACCTGAAGCGAGTTGAGGACGCTGCTGGCATCGGGGCGGGCCAGGGCCACGGACACATCCCTGGCCAGGATGCGTGCCCGCAGAGGGGCGCCGATGGCCCGCTGCTGACGGGAGATCAGCAGGCTGCCCCCGGCAAAGGTCACCTCCGTCAGGTGATCGGGTTCATGGTGGACGGCCACGGTGCCTTCGATGACCGCCGAGGCCTGTTCGCTGTGGGCCAGGGGCAGGTCGGTACGGGTCAGCAGGGTCTGCAACGGCCCCTGGGCCAGGGTGCGTCCCGCCTCCAGCAGTACCATGTGGTCCGCCAGACGGGCCACTTCCTCGATGGCGTGGCTGACATAGACCACCGGGATGGACAGTTCATCCCGTAGCCGCTCCAGATAAGGCAGAATCTCCCCCTTGCTGGTCACGTCCAGGGAGGCCATGGGCTCGTCCATCAGCAACAGTTGCGGGCTGGTGAGCAGGGCGCGGCCGATGGCCACCCGCTGGCGCTGGCCACCGGAAAGGGCGTCCGGATAGCGGGTTAATAATGTCTCCAGGCCCAGCAGACTCACCACGTCATCCAATTGTACGCGGCGTTCCCTGGCGGAGATGCGTTTGAATCCGTACAGCAGGTTGTTTTTTGCGGTGAGGTGAGGGAACAGGCTGGCCTCCTGGAACACATAGCCCAGGGGCCGTTGATGCACCGGGAGAAAGAATGTCGCATCCTGCCAGAGATCGCCGTTGAATTGCAGGCGGGCATCTTCAATGCGCTCCAGGCCGGCCAGGCAACGAAGGATGGTGGTCTTGCCGGAGCCGGAGCGCCCGAACAGCGCGGTGACGCCTTTCCCGGGGATCTGAAGATCCACATCCAGGGTAAAGTCACCCCGTTCCAGATGAAATTTTGCCTGAATGCTCATGACCCCACCCCCACCACCTTGAATTTCTTGTTCAATCCATAGACTGCCAGTAGCAGTGAGAAGGACAGCACCACCAGTATCAGGGCCAGGGCATGGGCCGACTGATAATCCATGGCTTCCACGTGATCGTAAATGGCGATGGAGGCGACCTGGGTCTGGCCGGGGATGTTGCCGCCGATCATGATGATGACGCCGAATTCACCCAGGGTATGGGCGAAGGACAGTACGGCGGCGGTGAGAAATCCCCGTCGGGCCAATGGCGCCACGATGGTGAAGAATCGATCCAGCGGCGATGCCCGCAAGGTAGCGGCTACCTCCAGCACCCGCGTCCCGGTTGCCTGAAACGCGTTGGTCAGCGGCTGCATGACAAAGGGCAGGGAATAGATCATGGAGCCGATCACCAGCCCGGTGAAACTGAAGGCCAGGTGGTTGAACCCCATGGATTCCAGCGTGCCGCCCACCCAGCCCCGGGGTCCCAGCAGGAGCAGAAGATAAAACCCGAGCACGGTGGGAGGCAGGACCAGTGGCAGGGTGACCAGGGCCTCCACAACCACCTTGCCCCGCCACCGGGTATGTGCAAGCCACCAGGCCGCCGGTGCGCACAGTACCAGTAATATGGTGGTGCTGATGACCGCCAGCTTGAACGTGACCCAGAGGGCCATAGTGTCTTGGGGGGAGAGTGAAATGGGCATCATGGGCCTGGGAATGTCCAATGGGCAGTCAAAACCCAGCCCGATACCCGGGACAATGCCGCCGGGTATCGGACCGGCGATGGGTCAGGGTATGCTGTAGCCTGCGGCCTCAATGACCCGCACGGCTTCCGGGCTGCGGATCCAGGCCATGAAGTCCCGGGCCACGTCCATGTCGATGGCCCGCTTGAGAATCACCGCCTGCTGTTCGATGGGATCGAACCACTCCGCTGGTGGAATCCAGTGGGATCCCGGAATGGTGCCATCGTTAGCCTTGACCTGGGCCAGGGCCACAAACCCCAGTTCCGCCGCGCCGGAGGCAATCTGCGAGTAGGCCTGTCCGATGGACTGGGCGCGCACCAGACGGCCCGCCCTGTCCAGGCTTTCCCAGATGCCCATGCCCGTGAGGATCTGCTGAGCGGCCACGCCGTAAGGGGCGTTTCGCGGATCGGCGATACTGAGGAAACGGTAGCTTCTGGAGCGCAGCAGTGTTTCCGGATCGTTGAGGTAACCTTCCCGGCTGGACCACAGCACGGGTACGCCCACGGCGTAGGTGAACCGGGAATCTTCCAGGGCCAGTTCATCTGCGACCAGTGTTTTGGCGCGCAGGGTATCGGCGGAGAAGAAAAGATCAAAGGGGGCGCCGTTGACGATCTGGGCATACAAGGCACCCGATGCCCCGGCGCTGAGATTGATCTTATGGCCGGTTTCGGCCTCGTAGGCGGCGGTGAGGGTCTGAAGGGTGCCCAGGAAGTTGGCGGCTACGGCGGCCCGAAGTTCAGCGGCGGAAGCGGTCGTGATGCCGGTGAACAGCAAGAATAGAAACAGGATGACGTGTCTTGGTTTCATGTTTGAGCCTCCAACAGGGTGGGTTCAGTCATTGATGGCCAGGATGACGTGGGGTGCCTTGATCAGGGCGCAGGCCCGAGCCCCCTGGGTGAGCCAGCCCTCGTCCAGGGCCTCCCGGGTGACGACGGCGGTGAGGCTGCGGCCATGGCCCAGGTCCAGCTTGACCTCTGCATTCACGGGGCCGGCCTCGATGTGGCTGACAACGCCCTGGAGGCGGTTACGGGCGGAAAAGCGCAGCGTGTCGGCCACTTCGCTCAGAATCACGAAGGAAGACTTGATCAGTGCATGGACTTCCCGGCCCACCTGCAGCCCCAGTTCCAGGCCGGCCTCATGGGTGACCACGGCGTGGATCTCCAGCCCATGGCCGATATCCACGGTGATCTCGTCGCTGACCGCGCCCTGCGTGACGCGGGAGATCTTGCCCTGGTAGTGGTTTCTTGCCGTTGTGCGCATGGATAGTTTCCTCATCAGTGTCCAGACATCGCCCAGTTCGCCCGTGGACCGGGCCATTTGCTGCAAAAATTGCTGGTACGCCTGTTCGGCGGCCCGGTACTGCGCAATCACCTGTTCGCCGTGGGCGGTCAGTCGGGTGCCGCCGCCGTGCTTTCCCCCCGCCTGCCGCAGCAGCAGGGGTTTGTCCGCCAGGTTGTTCATGGCGTCGATGGCGTCCCAGGCCGCCTTGTAGCTCATGCCAATGGCCCGGGCCGCGGCGGAGATGGAGCCGGTGGCGGCGATCTGCTCCAGCAACTGGATGCGGGCGCCGCCAAGGAAGGTCTGGCCGTGAAGCTTGAACCAGAACTGGCCGTCGATTTCAGGTTGCATGAGAGGTTCCTGACCGGGGTTCGTTATGTATTTCTGTATATAGCGCATGACAAGATAAATCCAGGCTCCAGTATGGCAAAGCACTTTGCGGGCCAATCCGGTATTTTTCTTAACTATTTATTTTTGAATGAATTTATTATTTCAGCCCCTGGGCTGTAAGGAGGGATTTGCGACAGTAACAGGGGGATGATCCAGTCCGTGTCGGAAAACCTACATTTTCCGGGTGATCAATTCGGCGGGAGGTGTGTCTGGAATAATGCGGTCTTTGACGTGTATTGATTTATTCTTATTCCTTGGCACTATATGGCGTTTCGCCAATGTTCTGGGGCATGGTATGGAGCCAATAGCAGACCGATGATCCTCGCCTTCCTGCGCCGTCATCCCCTGACCGTCATCGTGCTGGCCCAGCTTTGCGGCACATCCCTGTGGTTCAGCATCAATGGCGTCTGGTGGTCGATGGCCCCGAACCTGGGTCTGTCGGATGCAGACCTGGGTTATCTGACCCTGGCCGTACAGCTCGGATTCATTGTCGGCACGTTGACCATGGCTGCCACCGGGCTGGCGGATCGCTTTCACGCCAGTGTCATCTTCGCCGTGGCCTGTCTGTGCGGTGCGTTGGTCAATGGTGCCTTCCTGCTGGTGGCCGCTCAGCCGCCCTTTGATCTGCTGCTGCGGTTTCTGACCGGTCTTTGCCTGGCCGGGATTTATCCCCTGGGGATGAAACTGATCATCTCCTGGGTGCCCCGGCACGCGGGGGCGGCGCTGTCCTGGCTGGTGGGCATGCTGACCCTGGGCACGGCGTTGCCGCACCTGATGCAGGGGATGACGCTGGGCATGCCCTGGCAATGGCCTTTGCTGGGGGCCTCGGTGCTGGCGCTGCTGGGGGGCGTGCTGGTCCTGCTGTTGGGCGATGGTCCCCATCTGCCCAAGGCCGGTGGGAAAATCCCGCTACGCCAGGGACTTTCAGGATTGAAGATCCCGCGTTTTCGTGCCGTGGCCGGGGGGTATTTTGGTCATTGCTGGGAGCTTTATGCCTTCTGGATGCTGGTGCCGTTGCTGGTGGGGCGGGAGATCGGCCGTCTGGATGCCGCGGATGCCTGGATACCCTGGCTGGCGTTCGCCGTCATTGCCCTGGGATTTGCGGGGTGTGTGGGGGGCGGTGTGATCAGTCGTTACCGGGGGAGTGAGTGGGTGGCCCGTCGCGCCCTGGCGATGTCCGGTGCCCTGTGTCTGGCCTATCCCTTCCTGACCTGGGCACCGGCCGGTTTACTGCTGATCCTGCTGGCCCTGTGGGGTGTGGCGGTGATTGCCGATTCGCCCCAGTTTTCCGCCCTGGCGGCAGCCAATGCCCCGCGGGAGCTGGTGGGGTCATCGCTGGCGGTGATGAACGCCATCGGCTTTGCCCTGACGCTGCCCGCCATCTGGCTGACCAGCCTGTTGTGGGAACTGCAGGGTGCCTGGGTCATCCTGTGGCTGCTGCCGGGACCCGTGCTGGGCCTCTGGGCGATGCGGGGTTTGAAGATGGGTTGAAAAATTTACCCCGAATCCCGGTTTTCCGCGCAGGTGATGCACAGGGTGGCCGCCGGGTCCAGATCCAGGCGACGGGGGTTGATGGGCTCGCCGCAGTCCAGGCAATCCCCGTAGCTGCCGTCATCGCAGCGGCGCAGGGCGGCCTCGATGCGCAGCAGGGATTGCCGGGCCCTTTGTCGGGTGTTTTGCGCCATGGCCTGTTGTTGCAGGGCATCCATGCGGGACAGCCTGCCCACACTGGATTGGTCCAGCACCACGGTGGCGGTGGAGGCCTTGCGGGCATCCTCCAGGCCGAGGATATCATCCCGTGCAGCCAGCAGTCGGGTGCGATAATGTGTGATATCCGGTGGCTCTGCCATGCGTTTTAGTCCTTTATGCCGGGGCCGGCGTGATGCATGCGGCCGGCAACATCCCTGTTGCCGGCCGCACACCCACCCTCAGCGCAGGATCAGCAGGGCGATGGGTGAGTTCATGATCATCTTGGTGGTGGTGCTGCCGACGAAGAACTGACGCAGGCGGGAGTGTCCGTAGGCACCCATGGCCAGCAGGTGGATGTCGTGGGCCTGACGGTATGCGCAGACTTGCTCGCAGACCTCGCCGGGCTGGAGCACGGCCTTGACCGTAAATCCGTGGTTTTCCAGGGTGCGGTGGGCGTTGTCGAGCTTGGCCCGGTTGTCACCGCTGTCTTCACCCACCATGAGCAGATGCGCTTCCAGGCCCTTGAGCATGGGGCTCTGGGCCACCCGTTCCACCACCGTGTGCGCGGTGCTGCTGCCGTCGTAGGCGATCATGAACCGCTGTGGCTCCGTGAACTCCAACGGACAGACCAGTACCGCCCGCTTCACGGTGCGGATGATGCTTTCCAGGTGGGAGCCGATATGGCGGGCCACCTTGTCACCGTCCTGGCCTTGCTTGCCCACCACCAGCAGGCGGGCCTCTTCCTGTAGTTCATCAAGGGCCTCGGTGACCCGGTCATTGCGCAGTAGGCTGCCGGGGTCGGCAATGCCGGCCTGTTTCACCCGTTCCAGGGCGTCCGTCAGGATGGCGCGGCCCTGTTCACGGATCAGCTTGCCGCGCTTTTCCTCCGTTTCCACCATCTGCTGCAGCAGGGCTTCCCGCCCACCCAAGCTCAGGTTGCCGCTCAGATCCTTTTGCGACTCCGCATGGGGGTTGTGGACCACATGCAGCAGGGTCAGGGGGCTGTCCAGGCGCCGTGCGGCCCAGGCGGCGTGGTCACACACCGACAGGGAGGAGCGGGAACCATCGATACAGGCAATCACCTTGTTCATCAAAACGGCTTCCTTCTTCATAGAATCTCCGCAAGGAAACCCGCGATTTCAATCGCGGGAGGAG
>NZ_JAJNQN010000002.1 GCF_022227845.1 Ectothiorhodospira lacustris
GGTTGAAGAGTTTCCAGCGGATGGCTGGAAGGGTTTGTGCCTGCGGCAATCCGATCGCTTCGAAATCAGGTTCGCCGTCATGCAGGCTGAGTAGGAATTGCGCGGTGTTGTCACACAGGCGACCGCGGATATCGGCGATGAGCCGAACTCTGGTCGCTTCGAGCTCGTCGACGGAGATCGGGATGGTCGTCATGCCGACGAATTCCCTGGCATAGGGTTCGTGCAGATCGCTCAGTCCGGGCGCGAGCAGTTGATGCGTCGGGCGCGGGGAGCTGGCGATCGACCGCCGCATGGAGTTTGCCACCGAACAAATCCTCAAATGACACAACCTGGACGGCGGCATAGCCGAATTCATCTTCGACCGTTGGGGATACGGCGCGGCGTTCAGGATCGTGCACGACGCCACGCGTGACCGGTGAGATTTCAATTTTGACTTCGGCGCCGTCGAGCCGGGCTCGGATACGGGTGGCGCCGCCACTACCACCCTCGATGCGCTGCGCGCGGAGACGCGGAATGCTGGCGTTGGCCGCGTCCATGATCCTGTCGAGCGTCTCGTTGATCTCCCTCAGACTTTCCACTCGGTCCTTGACCCTAACGGCAAGCTGCCGCCTGTCCTGCCGGTGGTGCTCTACAATGGAGAGGAACGCTGGCGCCAAGAGGGCCTTGAGCAAGGCCTGGAGCAAGGGCGTGAGCAAGGTACCCGTCGCATGCTGGCCCGTCTGATCGTCAAGAAGTACGGCGCGATCACCGCATGGGCGCAGACCCGACTCGACCAAGCCGGTCCCGAGCAACTGGAAACCTGGGCTGATGCCATCCTGGAGGCGGAGACGCTTGAAGCCTTGCTGAGCGAGGCGCCCAGACACTGAGTCCCAATGAATGGAAACCCGGCATCAGTCGATGATCTTGACGCTGCCAGGTTTCACGCCTATGTCTCGTCCTTAAGCGCCTTGAGCTTCGGCAAAAGTTCGGGCAAGTCATCCCGGATGATGCTCCACACGGTGTCGTCGTCGATGCCGAGGTAGCCATGGATGAGGCGGTTGCGGGTGGCGATGATCATCCGCCAGGGGATTTCAGGATGGGCGGCCCGGACCTCATCAGGGATATGGGTGGCGGCTTCGCCGATCAGTTCCAGATTACGCAGAGTGGCGTCGTAGGTGAGAGCGCTGGCCACGAAACCGGCTTGGTCGAGGCCGTCGGTGTAGGCGAACACCTTCCCGGAGAAATCGATCATGTCGTCGAGGTAGAAGCGCCACTCGCGCTTCCTGGTATCAGACATTGACTCGCTCCTGTTCAATGTAAGGGCGAAGCTCCGGCCGCAGGGCCTTTTCTGTGACCAAGTCGACCGGGCAGCCAAACATGTCCTCCAAGTAGAACTGCACACCGAAATAACGTTTGGAAGTGGCCGGGCCGTCAAAGGCCACCAACACATCGACATCGCTGCCACTTCCTGCCGTATTACGGGCGGTGGAGCCGAACAGGGCAAGCCGGATCACGCCGAACCGGGCCTGCAACTCAGGCTTGCTGCGGCTTAGCAGGTCAAGGGCACGCCGTCTGTCCATCGCTCAGCCTCCAAAGGCGGATTCATCTTCTGGGCTTTCGCGCACCTGAAACCACTGGGCGCACGAGCGCCATTCAAAACTACCCGGCAATATATTAAACCGGCAATTAAACAAGTATGATTATTTTCAATTTCAAACGAATAAAATCAATAGCTTGAGATTTCAAGTCAAAGACTTTTGATTGCCGGGTTAATAATATCTGCTATCTGGGGGAAGAGCGCTGGAGCAAGGGCTGGAGCGAGGACTGGAACAAGGGCGTGAGCAAGGTACCCGTCGCATGCTCGCCCGGCAGATCGTCAAGAAGTACGGTGCGATCCCCACATGGGCGCAGACCCGGCTCGACCAGGCCGGCCCTGAGCAACTGGAAACCTGGGCTGATGCCATCCTGGAGGCGGAGACACTGGAGGCTTTGCTGAGCGAGGCGCCCAGACACTGAGATCCATCACATGAAGCCCTCTGAAGCCTTGAACTCGAATCGTACCGCGATCCGGCATGTGGTCGAGTCTCACCGCGCCTGCAATGCTCGGGTGTTTGGATCTGCCCTGCGCGGCCAAGACACGGATGGCAGCGACCTGGATATCCTGATTGATCCGACGCCTGAAACGACGCTGCTCGACATCGGCGCAATCCGCCACGAACTCGGCAAGCTACTCGGTGTTCCTGTGGACGTTTTGACCAGAACATGTTGGAAAGGGCGCGAGGGGATGGGCACATTTTGGGCACACAGCAGCACTCCCATGTGACCAGGCAACAAAAAAGCCGCCCAGGATATCCTGTAAGCGGCTGTTTTTGTTCTCTATTTTATGGCGCGCCCGACTGGATTCGAACCAGTGACCCCTGCCTTCGGAGGGCAGTACTCTATCCAGCTGAGCTACGGGCGCGTGAAAAAGGATGTTAGCACGTTTCAGGGCGAATGTGCGCTGGGAAACGTCGCCTGCCGATGCGGGAAATTTCGACTGCGGCAAGGTGGCGCAGGATAGCCTAAACCGGTCCGGGTTCCAAGGGGGTGGCCTGAGGAAGGGGGGATCCGCGTTGGATCCCCCCTGGTGCAAAATCACTGGGCGGCGGGAACCACGTCGATGGCGAAGACCGTCGTTGTGCCGCTGACCTCGTTGCCCACCAGCAGCAGCGCCCGACCCTGGGCATCAGGGCTATCGGCGGCCGGGATGAAATGCAGGCCTTCGGCACCCAGATCGGTGGTGGTCAGGGCCTCCGGCGTATTGGGCAGACTGAAGTCCCGGTTGTTGATGTATTGCACAAAGACGGTCTGCTCCGGCTCGGTGATGTCGTAGACCATCACGCCGCCCACGCGTTCCAACCCGACAAAGGCATAGACCCGACCATCCACCTCGCCAATGGCGATCCCTTCCGGCTCCGGCCCCTTGTCGTCGGAACGGGTGTCGAAGCTGTTGTTTTCGCTGTTGTTGGCATTGAAATCGTCGGGATACAGCGCCGCGGTGGTTTCCTCCATCTGCGATCCGGTGTCGTACACCTTGACCAGTCCCGTCTCGGTGACCCGGAAGATGGACATGGACCGCGCACCGAAGGCGTAGAGGGTGTCATAGACGCAATCCTGACGCACGTCGGTTGCCTTGCTGGACGGATCGCAGTCGTTGCTCACTCCCAGCGTGGAGGTCACCCGCAGGCGTCCCAGCTGTTCATTTTGCTGCAGCTCCGCCGCGTTGGGGAAAGCCGCCGGGGCGAGCTGCAGCTGACCCACCCTGAACTCCTCGGTCCAGC
The DNA here is from genome assembly GCF_022227845.1 of Ectothiorhodospira lacustris. Lineage (GTDB taxonomy): Bacteria > Pseudomonadota > Gammaproteobacteria > Ectothiorhodospirales > Ectothiorhodospiraceae > Ectothiorhodospira > Ectothiorhodospira lacustris. The sequence goes on from NZ_JAJNQN010000002.1 coordinate 3,300, forward strand.
CGCCGTAGTCCCGGGCATCCCCTTCGTTGGCGGTCAGGATGTAGGCTTGCCCCCCGGTCTCGTAGAGACGGATGGTATCCGGCTGATAGACCCCAAGGACGGGCCAGTGAAGGATATGGATGCCGCCGTCACGGTCGCTGGCATCAAAACCGTTACCGGCCCATTCACCGCTTTCCGACCAGTCCTTGAAGCCCAGAGGCAGGATGGCCGTCACCGTGGCCGTGGCAATGTCCACCACGGCAATGGCATTGTTCTCCTGCAGAGACACGTAGGCGGTGCTTGAATCGGCAGAGACTTCCACCCACTCCGGCTCGAAGTCCTGGGCAGCGGTGGCGCCGGGGCCGAAGATCCTCACGCCGGCGGCGCGCAGTTCGTCCTCCCGGCCATTCCAGGCCCTGAAATCCACCGTACGTACGGTAGCCAGATCCGCACCGTCGCTAAGATCGATGATGGACACGGACCCTTCGGGGTCGATCGTATAGTCGTCGTTGGGCTCACCCTCGTTGGCCACCAGCACATAACGGCCGTCGGGAGAAAAGGTCAATGCATCCGGCAGGGCGCCTGCTTCCACTACGTTCAGCCGATTGCCATCGGCGTCAAAAAGGGCGACCGAGCCGTTATCGGTACGCACATTGGCTTCCACAGCCACGGCGACAATGCCGTCTTTTACCGCCACACTGTTGGCGTCGGCGCCGATATCCGAGACGTCGATGGCAAACAGCCGGGCCGGATTGGCCGGATCGTTCATGTCCAGCACGTCCACCTGGCCACTGGCGGCATTGATCACGAAGGCACGGCGGCTTTGCGGATCATAGGTCACGATCTCGGCTGCACTGCGGGCATATTCTCCGCTTTGATACTGGCCGAGCACCGACAACTCTACCGTGCCATGACCCGACTGATCATCTGCGCTGTTGGAAGATGAGTCACAACCGGACATCAGCATGGTAGAGCCCATGATCGTTGCCAGGGCAGAGGCTAACAGGGCGCGTTGCATGGTCGGTATCTCCTCGAAAAATGAGGAGTGTCTTTTCCCACCGTTAAAGACTGATCAAGAAAGCATGAAAATCGAATGACAGGCGTGGATATGCCCAGGAATATGCACAGCATGGGAAATACCTGATGCAGCGACATGGAACCCATCAGCCATGCTCAGGCATGGCCGGCAATAAAAATAAAAGCATTTAAAATCAAATAATTAAAAATTTGATCATTTCATGACCAATTTAGCAGCCCCCTGTTCTCATGCGCCCTCGACCCGGTTTCCGACATGCTCTCCACAGACTTATCCACAGCATTTGTGGATAGTCGGCATTTTCCCTCTGATGCCGAGCATTTAGCCGCTTCGCGGGAGAATCCCCATGAGCTACCGCCGGTCAGTGGGATATCGGCACGCACGGCTTCCGATCCGGGCTGGAAATTGAGATAGTTCCCGGGTGCGAAAATACCCGTCCAAACCCCGTCGCCGGCCCCTGTGGGGGCGCCTGCTGCGCTGGCTCCTGGCGAGCCTGGTGGCGCTGGTGCTGCTCAGCGCCCTGATCGTGGGCAGCCTGCGGTGGGTGGACCCTCCTACCACCGCCTTCATGCTGCAACACCAGTGGTCCTCCCGCCCCGCCATCGGCACCATCCCGGTCAACCACGAGTGGGTGCCCCGGCAGCAGATTTCCGCCCAGGCGGCCCTGGCCGTGATCGCTGCAGAGGATCAGCGTTTTCTGGATCACCGGGGATTCGATTTTCGTTCCATCCGTGCCGCCATTGACGAATACCGGGACGGGGGACGTCTGCGCGGTGCCAGCACCCTGTCCCAGCAGGTGGCCAAGAACGTATTCCTGTGGCCCGAGCGCAGCCTGACCCGCAAGGTGACCGAGGCCTACCTGACCGTTCTGATCGAGGCCCTCTGGCCCAAGGAACGCATCCTGGAGGTGTATCTGAACGTGGCCCAGTTCGGACCCAATGTCTACGGGGTGGGGGCGGCCAGCCGGATCTACTTCGATAAACCGGCGGCGGAACTCACGACCAGGGAAGCGGCACTGCTGGCGGCAGTACTGCCCGGACCGGTGCGATACCGGGTGGCCGCCCCCTCGGACTATGTCCGTGCCCGGCAGGCCTGGATAGAACGCCAGATGGGCTACCTGGGCGGCACCGGCTTTCTGCAGGGGGTTTGGGACACTGCGCCCTGATCCGAAGCGGTCTTACCCGGCGGCCCGATGACCGCCGCCGCCGCCGTCCGTGGGCGGTGTCCAGACATTGCGAAAAGGCTGGTGTACATGGGCCGGGATCTCACGGGAGAAGCGCAGTTGCACCCCGTGGGCGGTCCGGACGCCGCTGATGCGCCCTTGGGTGAGACGATACATCCGCGCCACCTCATCGCAGCCACGCAGGAAACCGGGTGGCGAGGTCCCCCGCAAGGTCCGCGCCCTGCCCTTCTCCAGCGTGATGACGAAGGCGGTACGGGCATGCCACAGCAGCAGTACCAAGCCCAACAACAGGATCAACAGCATCACGGCAAGGGTCAACAGCATCGTTTTCTCGTTCGGTCGTATTGGCTCAACATCATCAGAGTGGCAGCTCCATCTGCGTGCCCCCGTCGGCCGACGCATCCTCGTCACCGAAACTCAGTCCCGACACACGCACTCCCAGCAAGCGAAGCCGCTGCTCCAGGGGCACCCGGCGCAGGCATTCCCCTGCTGTCCGGCGGATATCCATCGCCTCGGACACCGGACGTGCCAGGGTAATGTCACGGGTAAGGGTGCGGAAGTCCTCGTAGCGAAGCTTGATACCCACCGTGCGGCCCCGGCAGCCCTTGCGGGCCAGATCCTGGGACACCCGCACACACAGGGCTGTGAAGATCTCCGATAGTTCGGCCCGATCCTGACGGGGATGCAGATCCCGCTCGAAGGTGGTTTCCCTGCTGACCGAACGGGGCACCGAAACGGTTTCCACCGGCCGATCATCAATGCCCCGAGCCGCCTGATGCAACCAGGCCCCGTAGGTGGGTCCGAACTGCTCCCGCAGCAGGCCGGGGCCGCAGGCAGCCAGATCTCCCACTGTCATGACACCCAAGGCTTCCAGCCGGACCGAGGCCTTGGGACCGATGCCGTTGACCTTGCCCACCGGCAGAGGCCAGATCCGCGCCGGGATATCGTTCATAGCCAGCAGGGTGAGGCCATCCGGCTTGTCCAACTCGGAACACAGCTTGGCCAGAAGCTTGTTGGGGGCGATGCCGATGGAGCAGGACAGGCCCGTGGCATCACGAACGGCCTGCTTGAGCCGCTGCCCCAAGGGCCCGGATGCGCCGGGGACATGGGTCAGGTCGATGTAGATCTCATCAATGCCCCGGTCTTCGATGCAGGGGGCGATGGCGGCCACCGCGGTCTTGAAGCGCCGGGAATAGTCCCGGTAGGCCTCGAAGTCCGGCGGCAGCAGGATGGCCTCCGGGGCCTTCCGGGCCGCCTTCATGAGTCCCATGCCCGAGGAGACGCCCAGGGCGCGGGCCTCGTAAGTGGCCGTGGTAACCACCCCGCGTCCGGCATACTCTCCCAGCCGGGCGGCGGCGGCCTGTCCGGGCTCCCCCAAGGCGCGGCGGCGACCTCCGATCACCACCGCCTGACCGCGCAACTCCGGATGACGCAGCAGTTCCACGGAGGCATAGAAAGCATCCATGTCCAAGTGGGCGATGCGGCGCGGAGCAGTCATGGAGGCTGAAGATAGCCGATAACCCCCCGGAACGTCTGCACCCGGCTGGCGTCGCTGTTCGCCGGCAGGCCGGCTTGGAGGGCGGAGAACTACTCGGCCGTCGCCGCGGCGATAGCCTGGGCCACTGCTGTGAGGGCATCTTCACCGTCCCGGGTAGTGACGCCGTCCAACCAGCCTTCCAGGACATCAGGATTTTCCTGCAACCAGGCGCGGGCCGCCACCTTGGGGTCCACGTCCCGATTCATGATCTGGTCCATGAGATGGTTTTCCATCTCCAGGGTAAAGGAGAGCTGAGTCAGCAGACGTCCCACGTTCGGACACTGGGCCGTGTAGCCGGTACGCACATTGGTGTGCACCGTGGCGGCACCGAAGTCCGGGCCGAAATATTCATCTCCGCCCTCCAGGTAGGCGATGTCGAACCGGGTATTCATGGGATGGGGCTCCCAGGCCAGGAATACGATCCATTCCTCGCGGGCGGTCTTGTGACGCACCTCACCCAACATGCCGGCCTCACTGGACTCCATGAGACGAAAACGCCCCAGATCGAAGGCATCGTCATCCATCATTTGCTGAATGATCTGATTACCGTCATTGCCGGATTCGATGCCGTAGATGCGCCCGCCGAACCGGCGCCGGTGCTCCGCCAGATCACTGAAATGGGTCACGCCGGCATCATGCACATACCGGGGTACCGCCAGGGTGTACTTGGCCCCTTGCAGATTGGTGGCAATGGTCTCCACCGTACCCCGCTCCAGATAGGGCTGGATGATGCTGGCCATGCTGGGCATCCAGTTACCCAGGAAGACATCAAAGTCATGGTTCTCCAACCCCGCATAGGCGATGGGGACGGACACCGTGAGGCTGCGGGTGTCATAGCCCATGCCTTCCAGAACTACCTGGGCAGTCGCCGTGGTGGCGGTGATGTCGGTCCAGCCTACCTCTGCGAACCGCACCTGTGCGCATTCAGCGGGTTCGGCAGCCTGGGCAATACCGGTCAGGGTCATGGCGGATACGGTGATTGCGCTCAGCAAACGATGCATGTTGACTCTTCTCCTCATTCGCCCCGGAACGGGCGTGACATTTTGGATGTTCTGAGTAAGTCATTCCCGCCTTCGCGGGAATGACGGCGGCTCGCGAGTGTGACGGAAGTTCATGGGAGCATTGGAGGTTCGCGAGAGTGATGACAAGGAACTGGTTCAGTGTTGCCTTTTCAGAGTGCCCAGTATCTGCTGACAAATCAACCCTGATTGAACGATCAATCAAACTATAATTGAACGATCATTCAATCTGATTTAGAGTGAAATATACGCGCCTACTGGAGCCCATAATGCAATCATCCCTCATGGCGGCCGGACGACGCCGACAACTGATCAGCGCCACACTCACAGCAATTCACCAGTACGGCATGGCGGATGCCACCATTGCACGTATCGCACGCCTGGCGGGGGTATCCACCGGCATCATCAGCCATTATTTCGGGGACAAGGCGGGGCTGATGGAGGCGACCATGCGCCATCTGCTTCAACAGTTGGGGGAGGCGGTGGCAGAACGGCGCCGACAGATTCCTGCGGAGGATGTTGCCGGCCATGTGAATGCCATCATCGACGGTAATTTCGACTCCAGCCAGACCAATGTGGCCGCCATGCGGGCCTGGCTGGAGTTCTGGGCCGCCAGCATGCATCAGCCCTCCCTGCGCCGCCTGCAGCGGGTTAACGAACGGCGCCTGTATGCCAACCTGTGCCACCAGTTCCGCAAGGTCATGCCGGCGGATCAGGCCCGGGATGCCGCCCGGTCCGTGGCCGCCCTCATCGACGGTCTCTGGCTGCGGGGCGCCCTGACACCGGCAGGCATCGATATCGAAGCCTGCCGGCGACTGGCCAGGGACAATGCCCGGGCCTGGCTGGGGCAGCACGTACCCCAGGATTTCCGGACGTAAGCAAACCCTTCCCATCCGCAGAGCACCGGGAGAACCCATGCCCCACACCCAGCCCGCCTTTGAAATAATCCAGGGCAGTTACGTCCATGGACAACGTATCCAGGTCCAGGAGGGCCCCTGTTTCGATACCATCAACCCGGCCACCGGGCAGACCGTCGCCCGTATTCAGGCGGCGGATCAGGCCTTGGTGGACGAGGCCGTGCGCTCGGCGGCGCTGGGCCAGAAAGCCTGGGCCGCCATGCCCCCGATGGCCCGCAGTCGCATCCTGCGCCGGGCGGCGGATCTGCTGCGCGACCGCAACGAGGCCCTGGCCACCCTGGAGACCCAGGACACCGGCAAGCCCATCAGCGAGACTGCCAGCGTAGACATCCAGACCGCCGCCGACGCCCTGGAATATTTCGCCGGACTGGCCATGGGGCTGGAAGGGGAACAAATCCCCCAGGGCGAGCAGGCCTTCATCTACACCCGCCGGGAACCCCTGGGGGTATGCGCCGGCATCGGCGCCTGGAACTACCCCCTGCAGATCGCCTGCTGGAAGGCGGCCCCGGCCCTGGCCGGCGGCAACGCCATGGTCTTCAAACCCAGCGAACTCACCCCATTGAGCGCCCTGGCGCTGGCGGACATCTTCACCGAGGCGGGTCTACCGCCGGGTGTCTTCAACGTGGTGCAGGGAGACGCGGAAGTGGGTCGGGCCCTGACCCATCACCCCGATATCGCCAAGATCTCCTTCACCGGAGAGGTGGAAACCGGCAAAGCGGTGATGGCCGATGCCGCCCGTAGCAGCCTCAAGCAGGTCACCATGGAACTGGGGGGCAAGTCGCCGCTGATCATCTTTGCCGACGCGGATCTGGAGCAGGCCCTGAACGCGGCCCTGATGGCCAACTTCTACAGCAGCGGCCAGATCTGCACCAACGGTACCCGGGTCTTCGTGGAGGCCTCCATCCGTCAGGTCTTCCAGAGCCGCCTGCTGGAACGCATCCGGCACATCCGCGCCGGGGACCCGCTGAACCCGGCCACCACCCTGGGACCGGTCATCAGCGAGGCCCACTGCGAGCAGGTCATGGGCCGCATCCGACAGGCCCGGGAAGACGGCCTGCACTGCCTGATCGGCGGGGAACGACTGCGCCCCGACGACGCCCCGGAGGGGGCTTTCGTGGCACCCACCGTGTTCGCCGACTGCCCGGATGACCACCCCCTGGTGCGCCGGGAGATCTTCGGCCCGGTGATGGTGTTGCAGTCCTTTGAGGATGAAGCGGCCGTCATCCGGCGGGCCAACGACACCCGCTACGGCCTGGCCGCAGGCGTATTCAGCCGGGATCTGGCCCGGGCCCACCGGGTGATCCACCAACTCCAGGCAGGCATCTGCTGGATCAATACCTACAACCTGTCACCGGTGGAGATGCCGGTGGGCGGCTACAAGCTGTCGGGTATCGGACGAGAAAACGGGCGCGCCGCCCTGGAGCACTACACCCAGCGCAAGTCGGTGTACGTGGAACTCGGCACGGTGGACAGCGTGTTCTAACCCGGAGGGAGACCCACCCCTCATCTGAATCCGGAGCCCCCATGCAGGACATGACCTACGACTACATCATCATCGGTGCCGGTTCCGCCGGCGCCGTACTGGCCTCCCGGCTGACCGAAGACCCGGACACCCGGGTGCTGCTGCTGGAGGCCGGCGGACGGGACTGGCGGGCGGACTTTCGCACCCAGATGCCGGCCGCCCTGGCCTATCCCCTGCAGGGCCGTCGCTACAACTGGGGCTTTCAGACCGAACCGGAACCCCACATGAACGGGCGACGCATGGACTGTGGCCGCGGCAAGGGCCTGGGCGGATCGTCCCTCATCAACGGCATGTGCTATATCCGCGGCAATGCCCTGGACTATGACCACTGGGCCGCAGACTTCAGCCTGCCGGGTTGGGACTATGCCCATTGCCTGCCCTACTTCAAGAAGGCGGAAAACAGGGACATCGGCGCCGACGCCTATCACGGCGACCAGGGTCCCCTGCAGGTGACCACGCCCCGGACGGACAACAACCCGCTCTATCAGGCCTTCATTCAGGCGGCCCAGGAGGCCGGTCATCCCCACACACCGGACGTGAACGGCTATCAGCAAGAGGGCTTTGGCCCCATGGACCGGACCACCACCCCCCGAGGGCGCCGTTCCAGCACCGCACGAGGCTACCTGGACCTGGCCCGCCCACGGCCCAATCTGCGCATCCTGACCCATGCCCTCACCGAGCAGGTACTCATCGAAGGGCATTCCGTCCAAGGGGTCAGCTTCATCCACCGGGGTCGGCGCCGACATGCCTATGCCCAGCGGGAAGTGGTTCTCTGCGCCGGCGCCATCCTCTCCCCGGCGGTGCTCAAACGCTCGGGGATCGGTCCGGCCGCCGAGTTGGAGACCCTGGACATCCCGGTGGTCCATGACCTGCCGGGCGTGGGCGAGAACCTGCAGGATCACCTGGAGATCTACATCCAGTATCAGTGTCGCCGCCCCGTCACCCTCTACCCGGCCTTGAAATGGTGGAACCAGCCCTGGATCGGCGCCCAGTGGCTGTTTTCGGGCCGTGGCATCGGCGCCAGCAACCACTTCGAGGCCGCCGGCTTCATCCGCAGCGATCCGGCCTTCCAGTGGCCTAATCTCCAGTACCACTTCCTGCCCATCGCCATCAATTACAACGGCACCCAGGCGGTGGAGGCCCACGGCTTCCAGGCCCATGTAGGCTCCATGCGCTCTCCCAGCCGGGGCTGGATCCGCCTGGCCGGCAAGGATCCGCGCCTGGCCCCGCGCATCCGCTTCAACTACATGAGCCACCCCCAGGACTGGCGGGAATTCCGGGATGCCATCCGTCTCACTCGGGAGATCATGGCCCAGCCGGCCCTGTCGCCGTACCTGGGGCGGGAGCTGTCCCCCGGCAGTGACGTCCGTTCGGAGGCGGCGCTGGATGCCTTCGTGCGCGAGCACGGCGAAACCGCCTACCACCCGGCGGGCTCCTGCGCCATGGGGACGCCGGCGAACCCCATGGCGGTGGTGGACGGCGAAGGGCGGGTGCTCGGAGTGGAGGGTCTGCGGGTGGTGGATGCCTCCATCATGCCCCGCATCATCACCGGCAACCTCAACGCCCCCACCATCATGATGGCGGAGAAGATCGCCGACCGGATGCGGGGACGGGCGCCGTTGCCGCCGGAACACATGCCCCGAAGGGAAGGCTAGTAGAGGTCGCTCAGGGCCAGCCCGAAACCCAGGGTGTTCTGGCGCCAGTTGTAGTCGATCATGCTCTCCCCATAACCGCTGAAGACCTGGGCATAGGCCCGCAGCGGCCCCAGTACCGGCGGAGTCATCCAGGTGGCCTGCACGGCACCCTTGCCAGTGCTGGGGCGGCCTCTGAGCATCAGGGTGTAGCTGTGGCCGTCTCGCCGCCAGAAAGCGGTCAGGTCACCGTAGCCCAGATAGTCGGTGATGTCCGGGTTATCGTCCCGGTTGCCGCTTTCCTGGACTCGGTGCCAAAGCCGGGCACTGAGGACCAGGTCATCCCGCTCCACGGCCACCTCGGCAAAGAGCCGGTCCCAGCTACGGGACAGGGGCTCGGCCCGGCCGTTGGACTGATGGTTGTAGCCCACATTGAGCAAGCGCCAGTGGAAGCCTCCCAGGGACAGGTCCGGTCGGTAGCTCAGGATCAGCTCCGGCATGTAGTTGGTTTCACGAAAAGGTCGTGACACCCCGTCCCGGTCGTTATAGACCTGCCACTGACTCTGCTGGGTATAGGCGCCCCACAGGCCCCAGCGGCGGTCTTCCGAGGCCCAGAGCCGGGTCTTGAAGCTGAACTGGAACTTGGCCTCCACCGAATCCAGTTCCACCCGGTCGGCATCAGTCAGTTCCATCAGGGGCGAAAAGGGCTGTTCGTTGGGGCGGTCGGTGTAACGGGCCGGCAGCAGGTAGCTGGGGCGGTGGGAGGCAATCACGTAGCGACTGCTGTCAGGGGCAAAACCCCAAGCGGTATCGATGTGGGAGGCCGGCCGGCGGACTCGGGCGAGATCTCGCGCTGCCTCGCCGCCAGGCAGTGCCAGGATTCTGGATGGCGGCGGCGACACACCGTCCCCGTCTGCAACGGGCTGTTCGGCCAACCGGTCGTAGCAGGCCAGGCGGGCGAGATCGTCGGTGATGCCGGTACAGGACTGAAGGGCCTCGGCCAGCGGAGTCGCCAACGCCGTAACCGGCAGGAGCAGGAGAGGCAGAACACGTGCGAGGGGACGAGGGCTGGGTATACGCATGTAAGGATCCAGGGATACGGACACCCTGCGCTCCCGTGAGGAGAGAAAGGGTGAAGAGGAACGGTGTACCGGTTACCGGCACTTTAGCAGAACCGCTCTCCCCTCACCCCAACCCCTCTCCCGCAAGGGGAGAGGGGCTTGTCGGTTGGGATGTTCTGAGCAAGTCATTCCCGCGCAAGCGGGAATCCAGTCACGACCTGGACATCCGTCACTCCCGCGAAGGCGCGAGTGGCAGCAGGGGACTTGTTCAGTGTTGCCTTTACTGCACCTTGGGCGCCAGCTCGCCGGACTTATAGCGCTTGACCATGGCTTCCAGGCTCAAGGGCTTGATCTTGGAGGCCATACCGGCACAGCCGAAGGCCTCGTAGCGGGCCTTGCAGATGTCCTTCATGGCGGCGGTGGAGACCTTGAGGAACTTGCGGGGATCGAATTCCTTGGGGTTTTCCGCCAGGAACTTGCGGACGGCGCCGGTAGAGGCCATGCGCAGGTCGGTGTCGATGTTCACCTTGCGCACACCGTGCTTGATGCCTTCCTGGATCTCTTCCACCGGCACACCGTAGGTCTCGCCCATGTCACCACCGTACTCATTGATGATCTTGAGCCAGTCCTGGGGCACGGAAGAAGAGCCGTGCATCACCAGGTGGGTGTTGGGGATGCGGGCGTGGATCTCCTTGATGCGCTTGATGGCCAGGATGTCGCCGGTGGGCGGGCGGGTGAACTTGTAGGCGCCGTGGCTGGTGCCGATGGCGATGGCCAGGGCATCCACGCCGGTCTTCTTGACGAAGTCGGCGGCCTCGTCCGGGTCGGTGAGCAGCTGGTCATGGGACAACTGGCCTTCGGCGCCGGAACCGTCTTCCTCGCCGGCCATGCCGGTCTCCAGGGAACCCAGGCAGCCCAGTTCCCCTTCCACGGACACGCCCAGCCAGTGGGCCATCTCGGTCACCTGGCGGGTCACTTCCACGTTGTACTCATAGGTGGAAGGCGTCTTCATGTCGGGCATCAAGGAGCCGTCCATCATCACCGAGGTGAAACCGGACTGGATGGAGGCCAGGCACACCGCCGGTTCGCCGCCGTGGTCCTGGTGCAGCACGATGGGGATGTGGGGATACTGTTCCGCGGCGGCGATGATCAGGTGACGCAGGAAGGGCTCACCGGCATATTTGCGGGCACCGGCGGAGGCCTGGATGATCACCGGGGCATCCACCTCGTCGGCGGCCTGCATGACCGCATGTACCTGTTCCATGTTGTTGGCGTTGAAAGCGGGCATGCCGTAACCATGCTCGGCGGCATGATCCAGCAGCTGTCTCAGAGAAATCAGGGCCATGAAGGACCTCCTGTGGGTTGTGGTCTTCGAATCGTTTTACGGTTCGGTATCGTTGTCGTTATGGGTTCGGGAATCAAGGGCGCCTAGGGCTCAAAGTCCTGCAAGGCGCCCACCTGGACGACCTTCATGGCATTGGTACCACCCATGACGCCGGTGAGATCGCCCTTGGTGATGATGACCAGATCCCCGTCCCTGACAATACCGGCTTCCTGCAGCATGGCCACGACCTGACGGTTGTTGGCCGCATGACTGGTGTTGTCGCTCTCGAACAATACCGGATAGACCCCCCGGTACAGGGCCATCTTGCGACAGGTGCTTTCGTGGCGGGTCATGCCGAAAATGGGGATGCCGGAGCTGATGCGGGACATCCACTGGGCGGTGGAACCGGATTCCGTCATGGCGGCGATGGCACGTACATCCAGGTGATTGGCGGTGTACATGGTGGCCATGGCAATGGCCTCGTCCACCCGGTCGAAGTAGCTGTCCATGCGATGGGTGGATACCCGGGCACTGCGCTGGCGCTCCGCCGCCTCGCAGATCCGCCCCATGGCCTCCACCGCCTTGTGGGGATAATTGCCGGTGGCCGTCTCGCCCGAGAGCATGACCGCGTCGGTGCCATCCAGTACCGCGTTGGCCACGTCAAATACCTCGGCCCGGGTGGGGATGGGGTTCTGGATCATGGACTCCATCATCTGGGTGGCGGTGATCACCACCCGATTGCGGACGCGGGCCTGGTGAATCAGGCGCTTCTGCACTCCCGGCAGTTCCGCATCCCCGATCTCCACCCCCAGATCCCCGCGGGCGATCATGATCACGTCGGTGGCGGTAAGGATCTCGTCAATGGCGTCCACCGCCTCGGCCCGCTCGATCTTGGCGCAGAGGGCACCCTGCCCACCGGCCTCCCGCAGCAACTCCCGGGCGCGGTTGACGTCGGCGGCGCTGCGGGGGAAGGAGATAGCCAGGAAATCCACGGCCAGCTCGGCGGCCAGACGGATGTCCGCACGGTCCTTGTCGGTGATGGCGGGTGCTGACAGACCGCCTCCCTGACGGTTGATGCCCTTGTTGTTGGACAGGGTGCCGCCCACGGCCACGCGGGTATGGATCCGAGGACCCTCCACCCGCTCCACCGTCAGCACCAGACGACCGTCATCCAGCAGCAGGTTGTCACCGGGATTGACGTCGCCGGGCAGTTCCTTGTAGGTGATGCCCACCTGTTCCCGAGTGCCGACATTGGGGTCCAGGGCGGCGTCCAGGGTGAAGGCATCGCCCTCCTTGAGGTCCACACTGCCCGAGGCAAAACGGGCGGTGCGGATCTTCGGACCTTGCAGATCCCCCAGCACGGCGATGATGCGGGAGGCTTCCCGGGCGGTTTCCCGCAGCAGAGCCACCCGCTTGCGGTGATCGTCCGGATCGCCGTGAGAGAAGTTGATGCGCACCACATCCACGCCGGCCTTCACCAGCGCGCGCATGGCGGACGGGCTGTCCGTGGCCGGTCCCAGGGTTGCTACGATCTTGGTTCTACGCATATCGGGCCTTGTCCTTGCTCGGTGATGTACCGGAGGTGGTGAGTGGCAACCGCTCAGCCCTTGGCCCGTGCCTCCAGCATGGCCACGGCGGGCAATGTCTTGCCTTCCAGGAACTCCAGGAAGGCACCGCCGCCGGTGGAGATGTAGGAAATGCGGTCCGCCAGGCCGTACTTGTCGATGGCCGCCAGGGTGTCACCGCCGCCGGCGATGGAAAAGGCATCACTGGCGGCGATGGCCTCGCCCATGGCCTGGGTGCCGGCGGCAAACTGGTCGAACTCGAACACACCCACAGGGCCGTTCCAGACGATGGTGCCGGCCTTCTTCAGCAGTTCGGCGTAACCGGCGGCGGTGTCCGGCCCGACGTCGAAGATCATGTCGTCATCGGCCACATCCGCGACACTGCGGGTCGCGGCCGGGGTGGATTCGGAGAATGCCTTGCCCACGGTGACATCGGTGGGCACGGGGATGTCGCCGCCCTTGGCCCGGGCCGCTTCCATCAGACGCTTTGCCTCCGGAATCAGGTCGTTTTCGCACAGGGACTTGCCCACCCCGTGACCCTGGGCGGCAATGAAGGTGTTGGCGATGCCGCCGCCGACGATGAGCTGATCCACCACCGTGGACAGGGATTCGAGCACGGTCAGCTTGGTGGAGACCTTGGAGCCACCGACGATGGCCACCAAGGGACGCTTCGGATTGTCCAGGGCCTTGCCCAGGGCCTCAAGCTCCGCCGCCAGCAGGGGGCCGGCGCAGGCCACGGGGGCGAACTTGCCGGCACCGTGGGTGGAGGCCTGGGCCCGGTGGGCGGTGCCGAAGGCGTCCATCACGTAGATGTCGCAGAGGGCGGCGTATTGCTTCGACAGGGCTTCGTCATCCTTCTTCTCACCCTGGTTGAAACGGACGTTTTCCAGCAGCACCACCTCACCCTCGGCCACGTCCACGCCGTCCAGGTAGTCGCGCACCAGACGCACGTCCTTGCCCAGCAGACCGGAGAGATGGGCGGCCACCGGTGCCAGGGAGTCGGCCTCGCTGAACACGCCTTCCTCCGGGCGGCCCAGATGGGACATGAGCATGACCCGGGCACCGGCCTTCATGGCGTGCTCGATAGTGGGCAGGCTGGCGCGGATGCGGGCATCCGAGGTCACCTTGCCGTCCTTCACGGGGACGTTAAGGTCCTCGCGGATCAGCACCCGCTTACCCTTCAGGTCCAGATCGGTCATCTTGATGACGGACATGCGCAACTCCTTGGATGGTTTTCGGATCGTTGTTCTGGGGTCTTGCAAAGTGTTCGGGCAAACCGGGGCTTGCCGGAACGCTCTGGGCGGGTTGTTTTCTCTCCCCTCTTCCCCGGCCCTTCTCCCCCAAGGGGAGAAGGGAACAGACGCCCCTCTCCCCAAGGGGAGAGGGGGTGGGGTGAGGGCCGGCCGTTTACTGGCCGCCCACGTGCCGCGCCAGGCGCAGCATGTTGCAGGTATAGCCGTACTCGTTGTCGTACCAGGCCACCACCTTAACGAAGGTCTCATCCAGCTGGATGCCGGCTTCGGCGTCGAAGATGGACGGCAAATTCACGCCGCGGAAGTCCGTGGCCACCACTTTCTCGTCGGTGTAGCCCAGCACGCCCTGCAGGTCACCGCTGGTGGCGGCGGACTTCATGGTCTGGCAGATGGTTTCATAGGAGGCCCCCTTCTCCAGTTCCACGGTCAGGTCCACCACGGAGACGTCGGAGGTAGGCACACGGAAAGCCATGCCGGTGAGCTTGCCGTTCAGGGCGGGCAGCACCTTGCCCACGGCCTTGGCAGCACCGGTGGAGGACGGGATGATGTTCTCCAGGATGCCGCGACCGCCGCGCCAGTCTTTCTGGGAGGGGCCGTCCACGGTCTTCTGGGTGGCGGTGGCGGCATGCACGGTACTCATCAGGCCACGCTTGATGCCGAAATTGTCGTTGAGCACCTTGGCCACCGGCGCCAGGGCGTTGGTGGTGCAGGAGGCGGCGGAGATGATGGCCTGACCGGCGTATTCCTTGTGGTTCACGCCGTACACGAACATGGGGGTGGCATCTTTGGACGGGGCGCTCTGGATAACCTTCCTGGCACCGGCCTCAATGTGCTTCCGGCAGGTCTCTTCGGTAAGGAAGAAGCCGGTGGATTCGATCACCAGCTCGGCGCCGGCCTCATTCCACTTGAGGTTGGCGGGATCGCGCTCGGCGGTCAAGCGGATCTTCTTGCCGTTGACCACCATGTGGTCGCCTTCCACGGAGACTTCACCGTCGAAGCGACCATGGACGGAGTCATAGCGCAGCATGTAGGCCAGGTATTCCGGGTCCAGCAGATCGTTGATGGCCACCACTTCCAACTCCGGGAATTCCTTGGAAATGGCCCGGAAGGCCATGCGGCCGATGCGGCCGAAACCGTTGATACCGACTTTGATTGTCATCGTTTGTTTTCTCCAGCTTGCTTTGAAAAATTCAGTGCTCCGGGGCCGGGCTCCTGCCCGGCCTGCCGGCAAATGGCCAGGGGCTCAGGCTTAGCCCAGCACGGTTTCCACCGTACTGACCACGTTGTCCGCCGTGAAGCCGAAATGCTTCATCAGCTCGCCGCCGGGGGCGGATTCGCCGAAGCGGTCCATGCCCACCACACGACCATCCAGGCCCACATACTTGAGCCAGCCGGCGGTCACGCCGGCCTCCACGGCCACGCGGGCACGCACGGCGCCGGGCAGCACGGACTCCCGGTAGGCGGCATCCTGGGCATCGAAGACTTCCTGGCAGGGCATGGACACCACCCGGACCCGCTTGCCCTTGGCTTCCAGCAACCTGGCCGCCTCCATGGCGATGCCCACTTCCGAGCCGGTGGCCAGGATGATGGCTTCCGGCCGGCCGCCGGCATCATGCAGGACATAACCGCCCCGGGCGATGTCGGCCAACTGGGCCTGTGTACGGACTTGATGAGGCAGGTTCTGGCGGGACAGGCTCAGCAGGCTGGGACCGTCGGTACGATCAATACCCGCCTTCCAGGCCATCGCGGTTTCCACCGCGTCGCAGGGACGCCAGACATGCATGTTGGGAATCAGTCGCAGGCTGGTGACCTGCTCCACCGGCTGGTGGGTGGGGCCGTCTTCGCCCAGGCCGATGGAGTCATGGGTCATCACGTAGATGACCCGCTGCTTCATCAGGGCGGACATGCGCAGGCCATTGCGGGCGTAGTCACTGAAGATCAGGAAGGTGCCGCCGTAAGGTATGAAGCCGCCGTGCAGGGCGATGCCGTTCATGATGGCGGCCATGCCGAATTCGCGCACCCCGTAGAACAGGTAGTTGCCGTCGCCGTCTTCCTTACTGATGCCCTTGGCCCCCTTCCACAGGGTCAGGTTGGAACCGGCCAGATCGGCGGAGCCGCCCAGCAGCTCCGGCAGGGCCGGGGCATAGCCGCCGATGGCGTTCTGGGAGGCCTTGCGGCTGGCGATGGTCTCGGCCTTGGTCACGGTCTCCTGGATGAAGGCCTGGGCCTTCTGTTCCCAGTCGGCGGGCAGTTCGCCGCTCATGCGGCGGGTGAATTCGGCGGCCAGTTCCGGGTGGGCCTCGGCATATTCGGCAAAGCGGGACTGCCAGGCGCTTTCGGCCCGGGCGCCCTTGTCACGGGCATTCCAGCCGGCCCGGATCTCGTCCGGGATCACGAACGGCTCGTGGGGCCAGCCGATGGTCTCGCGCACCAGCGCGATCTCGTCCTGACCCAAGGGGGCGCCGTGGCACTCCTCCTTGCCCTGCTTGTTGGGAGAGCCGAAACCGATGATGGTCTTGCAGCAGATCAGGGTGGGACGATCCTTCACCGCCCGGGCCTGTTCGATGGCCTGCTTCACCGCCTCGGCATCGTGGCCGTCCACACCCGACACCACATGCCAGCCGTAGGCCTCGAAACGCTTTGGGGTGTCGTCGGTGAACCAGCCTTCCACCTCGCCATCAATGGAAATGCCGTTGTCATCGTAGAAGGCCACCAGCTTGCCCAGACCCAGGGTGCCGGCCAGAGAGCAGGCCTCGTGGGAGATGCCTTCCATCAGGCAGCCGTCACCCAGGAAGGCATAGGTGTGATGATCCACCACTTCATGGCCGGGACGGTTGAAGTGGGCCGCCAGGGCCTTTTCGGCAATCGCCATGCCTACGGCATTGGTGATGCCCTGCCCCAGCGGCCCGGTGGTGGTCTCGACACCGGGGGTGTAGCCGTATTCCGGATGACCGGGAGTACGGGAATGGAACTGCCGGAACCGCTTGAGTTCGTCGATGGGCAGGTCGTAGCCACTCAGATGCAGGAGGGAATACACCAGCATGGAACCATGGCCGTTGGACATCACGAAACGATCCCGGTCCGCCCACCGAGGGTTGGCCGGATTGTGCTTGAGGTAATCGTTCCAGAGCACTTCGGCGATGTCTGCCATGCCCATAGGCGCACCGGGATGACCGGAATTGGCCTTCTGGACCGCGTCCATGGAAAGCGCACGAATAGCGTTGGCTAGCTCTTTGCGGGAAGGCATGCAGATCTCCTGACAAGGGTGGAAATAGTGGTCTTCATGGTCTACCGCGCCGACACCGTTGAGCGGTGTTCTGGTTGTTCGGATACGGGAAAGACGCGGCACACCTCAAACTGGTCACTGAAAAAGGTCTTTAGGGACAGAAAGTTAGCCCAAACCCCCGGCATATCACCCGGCAATGAATACCACATGGAATATGCATTGACCACAGCGTTATCGGCCTGCATTTTCCCTGACAGGGGGGCTTGTCGCAAGCCCGAGCGAAGCATGGGGCCTTTTGCTGCACCGCCCCATAAGACATTCAGATACAACGATAAATTACATGATGAAGACCGCAATATGTAGATAATGGGAATTCTCGGACCGGCTTGGCGCGCCATAATCGGGCCTTTCAGGTTAAAATCCGCCGCGGATTACAAACATCATCAATCCGTGGGTGAGCCGCCAGGCGGGCACCCGAGAGCCGGAGTAGCTGAACAATATGAACGATTCCCATCTGTTTACTTCCGAATCCGTGTCCGAGGGTCATCCGGACAAGATGGCTGACCAGATTTCCGATGCCATCGTGGACGCCATCCTGGCGGAAGACCCCCATGCCCGCATCGCCTGTGAAACCCTGGTGAAGACCGGCATGGTGGTACTGGCCGGCGAGATCACCACCCCCGTGCACGTGGACTACGAGGCCCTGGTGCGCGGCGTGGTCAACGACATCGGCTACGACAACTGCGACTCCGGCTTTGACGGCCACACCTGCGCCGTCATCAACGCCCTGGGCAAGCAGTCTCCCGACATCGCCCAAGGTGTGGACCGGGACGTGAGCAACCGTCTGGAACAGGGTGCCGGCGACCAGGGCCTGATGTTCGGCTACGCCAGCAACGAAACCGGCGCGCTGATGCCCGCCCCGATTCACTATGCCCATGAGCTGGTACGCCGTCAGGCCCACGTGCGCAAGTCCGGCGAACTGGCCTGGCTGCGCCCCGACGCCAAGAGCCAGGTCACTTTCCGCTATGAAGGTGGCAAGCCGGTGGGCATCGACGCCGTCGTGCTGTCCACCCAGCACGCCCCGGAGATCGACCAGAAATCCCTGCGCGAAGCGGTGATGGACTGCATCATCAAGCCGGTGTTGCCCGCCGAGTGGCTGTCCACCTGCAGCCATGACAACATCCACATCAATCCCACCGGCAAGTTTGTCATCGGCGGCCCCGTGGGCGACTGCGGCCTGACCGGCCGCAAGATCATCGTCGACACCTACGGCGGCATGGCCCGTCACGGCGGCGGTGCCTTCTCGGGCAAGGACCCCTCCAAGGTGGACCGTTCCGCCGCCTATGCCGGCCGCTACGTGGCCAAGAACATCGTTGCCGCCGGTCTGGCGGAGCGCTGTGAGATCCAGGTCTCCTACGCCATCGGCGTGGCCCGCCCCACCTCCATCAGTGTCGACACCTTCGGCACTGGCAGGATCTCCAACCAGCAGATCGTCGACCTGGTGCGCGAGCACTTCGATCTGCGCCCCTGGGGCATCATCAGCATGCTGGATCTGCTGCGCCCCATCTACCGGCAGACGGCGGCTTACGGTCACTTCGGCCGTGAAGACGTGGACCTGCCCTGGGAACGCACCGACAAGGCGGATACCCTCAAGGCAGCGGCCGGTCTCTGATCGTCCCGACCACCCGCGTCCCCTCGGGGGGCGCGGGTCTTCCCGGCATGGCCCCCGCCGGGGCATGATCCCGCGAGACATTCCCGTGCCTCGGTCACCGCAAACAGGCCCGGATCATCCATCCCTGCCGCGGGCAGATCAGGAGTGACCATCATGCAAGCGCCTGCCCTCACCATCGCCGGTTCCGACCCTTCCGGGGGCGCGGGACTGCAGGCGGATCTCAAGACCTTCCATCAGTTCGGGCTCTACGGCATGAGCGTGGTGACCCTGCTGACCGTACAGAACACTCGGGGCGTCACCGGCGTGCTGGGCATTGACCCCGCCTTCGTGCTGAGACAGATCGACGCGGTGCTGGAAGACATCCCGCCCAAGGCCGTCAAGATCGGCGCCCTGGGCAGTGCCGCCATGGTGGAGGCCGTGGTCGAACGCTTGTCACGGCCCGATGCCGCGGATTTCCCCCTGGTGCTGGACCCGGTCATGGTCAGCAAGCATGGCGCCCCGCTGGTGGATGAGGCCGCCCGCCAGGCCCTGTGTCGGCGGCTGCTCCCGCTGGCCGACGTGGTCACTCCCAACCTGCACGAGGCCGCTGCCCTGACCGGCCTGACGGTGGATTCCGAAGCGACCATGATCGAGGCCGCCGCGGCCCTGGCCGACCTGGGAGCGGCCCATGTGGTCATCACCGGCGGCGCCCTGGTCGATGCCGCCACGGACATCCTGTTCAGCAACGGCCGCGTCACCCGACTGCCCGCCGCCCATCAGGACAC
Organism: Ectothiorhodospira lacustris; assembly: GCF_022227845.1. Lineage (GTDB taxonomy): Bacteria > Pseudomonadota > Gammaproteobacteria > Ectothiorhodospirales > Ectothiorhodospiraceae > Ectothiorhodospira > Ectothiorhodospira lacustris. The sequence goes on from NZ_JAJNQN010000002.1 coordinate 22,989, forward strand.
GCCCCACACCCACGGCACTGGCTGCGTCTTTGCCGCCGCCGTCACCGCCGGCCTGGCCCTGGGCAAGGACGTGGAAGGCGCGGCCCGGCAGGCCAAGTCCTTCATCCACCGGGCCATCCGGAGCGCACCTGGCTTGGGACACGGGCATGGGCCGGTCAACATGCACGTCCCCTGCACGGAGACCCGATGAAGATCCTCTTTCTCCACGGCTGGCAATCCACACCCGGAGGCCTCAAACCGTCATACCTGCTGTCACGGGGTCACGAGGTCATCAACCCGCTGCTGGACGACGATGACTTCGAGGCCGCCGTCGACACGGCGCAATCCACCCTGGAAATCCATCGCCCCCAGGTCATCGTCGGTTCCTCCCGCGGCGGTGCCGTGGCCATGGCCCTGGACAGCCACCGGATCCCGCTGGTGCTGCTCTGCCCGGCATGGCGGCGCTGGGGCACCGTCGACCGAGTGAAGACGGGAACCATCATCCTCCATTCCCCGACGGACGAAGTCATCCCCTTCGCCGACTCCCGATGCCTGGTCGACAACAGCCGGCCCGCGGCCGTCACCCTGATCACGGTCGGCTCGGATCATCGCCTGGCAGACCCGGACTCCCTACAAACCATGCAGCGGGCCTGTGAAAACCACGTTGCGCCTTGAGCCTCATCAGCAGAAGGACCTGACAGATGTACCCCAAGCCCCTCACCCGCCTTGCCCACGAACAACTGACCGAGATCCTCAAGCCCGGCGATCTGGCGGTGGATGCCACCGCCGGCAATGGACATGACGCCCTGTTCCTGGCCCGGACGGTGGGTGATGCCGGTCATGTCTGGGCCTTCGACATCCAGGCCACCGCGCTGGACGCCACCCGCAAGCGCCTGGAAGCCGCCGGCGTGGCGGAACGGGTCACCCTGATCCAGGATGGACACCAGCACCTGGAGCGCCACCTGCCCGATCAGGCCCGAGGCCGGATCAGGGCGGTGACTTTCAACCTGGGCTACCTGCCCGGGGGGGATCATGGCATCATCACCCGGCCGGAGACGAGCCTGGCCGCCCTGGAAGCGGCTCGCGCCGTGCTGGGGCCGGACGGAATCATCAGCCTGATGATCTATCGCGGCCACAGCGGTGGCCTGGATGAGTTCGAAGCCATCCGCGCCTGGCTGCAACAGGTTCATCCGGAACTGCACTGTTTCCCCCATCAACCCGCCGGAGATGACGGCCCGGTGCTGGTACTGCTGGGCAACAGCCTGCCCTGTCCGGATTGCTGACTCATTGAGATTCCCTCCTGATGAATGAACTTCGCGGCAGTACCCTGCGCCATGCCATCGGCCCCGGCCTGCTCATGGCCGGCGCGGCCATCGGTGTCTCTCACCTGGTACAGTCCACCCGGGCCGGTGCCGAATTCGGCCTGTTGCTGCTGCCGGTGGTGCTGCTGGCCTGTCTGCTCAAGTACCCCTTCATCGAATTCGGCCCCCGCTATGCCGCCGCCACCGGAGAGAACCTGCTGGTGGGCTACCGCCGGCTCGGGCGCTGGGCCCTGGGCCTGTTCGCCCTGGTCACCCTGGGAACCATGTTCATCATCCAGGCCGTGGTCACCGTGGTCACGGCGGGTCTGTTCGGTCTGGTGTTCGGACTGGAGGCCTCCGCGGCCACCCTGTCGGCATGGATCATGGGGGCCTGTCTGCTGCTTCTGGCCATCGGCAATTACCGGGGACTGGACCTGGGCATGAAGCTCATCATGGCCGCCCTGACCGTGTCCACCCTGGCCACCGTGGCGCTGGCCTTCGGCGGAGAGCCGGACTGGTCCCGGCTCTCCGGCTGGCAGGATGCGGGGCTGATCTGGAGCGCGGCCGGTTTTGCCTTTCTGCTGGCCTTGCTGGGATGGATGCCCATCCCCCTGGATGTAGCCGCCTGGCACTCCCTCTGGACCCTGGAACGGGCCAGGGAGACCCGGACCCAACCCAGTCTGCGCCATGCGCTGACGGACTTTCGCATCGGTTATGTCGCTGCCACCCTGATGGCCGCGGCGTTCCTGCTGCTGGGCGCCCTGACCATGCACGCCAGCGGCATGAGCTTTGCCGATTCCGCGGTGGGCTTTTCCGCCCAGCTGGTGGACCTCTATGCGGGCACCCTGGGTGAATGGAGCCGCCCCATCATCGCCGTGGCGGCACTGACCGCCATGTTCAGCACCACCCTGGCGGTGACGGATGCCTATCCCCGGGTCATCAGCGCCCTGTTCGCCGCCGCCCGGGCCGGCGACCGGGGCCGCACCCCCGGTCCCGAGGAACACCGGCGCGGACCTTATTTGATCAGCCTGATCGTCGTATTGAGCGGCGCACTGCTCATGATCCACTTTGCCGGGACGCGCTTTACCCAGTTCATCGACTTTGCCACCACCATCTCCTTCCTCTCGGCCCCGATCCTGGCCTGGCTCACCCTGCGGGTGGTCACCCATGAACATGTCCCGGTGTCCGCCCAGCCGGGCCGGGGCTTGCTGGGCCTGGCTTGGGCGGGGCTGATCTTTCTGCTGAGCTTTTCCCTGGTCTGGCTGGGATGGCGCCTGCTGGGCTGAAGCCTCCCCACCGGATTCCACAAGGAGTGACCCTTGGATACCTTCAAACTGGTAAGACCCGAACACCTGAATCACTACGGCTATCTCTTCGGCGGCTTCCTGCTCAAGTGGGTGGATGAGATCGCCTGGATCGCCGCCAGCCGTGACCATCCCGGCTGCCGCTTCGTGACCGTAGCCATGAACGGGGTGGAGTTTCACCGCGGGGTACATCAGGGCACGGTGCTGCGCTTCAGTAGCCGTGAGCACACGCGCGGCAACACCTCGGTGCAGTATGCCGTGAGCGTCTTCTGTGATGACCTGGAAAGCGGCACGGAAGAACCCATCTTTTCCACCTGCATCACCTTCGTGCGCCTGGACAACGAAGGCAACAAGATCCCCCTGCCGATGACGCCGTGAAGCAAGGGATACTCTGAGTCAGTCATTCCCGTACAGGCGGGAATCCAGCTACGGACCGGGCATTCTGGGCTCCCGCCTTCGCGGGAGTGACGGCAGGAGAGTTGCTCAGCGTTCCCCAAGCGTGTTTTTTCAGGACATCCACCGGCAAAGACGGGATAATCCTCCTTTTACAAGGGTTAAACCGTCATACACAAAGACCTGTCAGGGGGAGTCATGCTGAAAAAGACGACGTTATCGGCCAGCGCGCTGGCACTGCTCATGGGGATGGGCAGTGCACAGGCCGGGTGGGACTGGGGTGGGGACCTGCGGGTCCGGGTCACGGACCTGGACAGCATTCCCACTCAAGCCGGCAGCTTACAGTTCGATCTGCTCTTCAACCGCACCCGCACCCGCCTCTGGGCCGGCTACCAATTCAATGAGGACGTCGCCTTTCGCGGGCGCCTGATGAACGAGTTCCGCATCTATGAGCGGGGCGAAGACCGGAATCAGTACGATGATCAGAAATTCCTCAGCGAGGTGGTGCCCGACCTGCTGTACATGGATTTCAACAATCTGGCCGACGGCCTGCTGGATCTGCGCATCGGTCGCCAGGAGCTGATCTACGGCACCGGCAACATCATCCTCAACGGCACGCCCCTGGATGGTTCCCGCTCCCTGTTCTTCAATGCCGTCAAGGCCGCCCTCACGGTGAACGAGGGTCACACCCTGGACCTGTTGGCGATCTACAACGCCAGGCAGGATGCCCTGACCATCAACCGGCAGTCCGGGCTGAGCCTCATCGAGCACAATGAACGGGCCATGGGTGTCTATGGCAGGAACAGTCAGTCCGAAGCCATGCCGTTCGAGTATTACTGGATCTACAAGGAGGAGCTGGGTTCCGGCACGGCGGACGGCGGCAAGGCCGACGCAGATTTCCATACCCTGGGTGTCCGCTTCATGCCCCGGAACGGCCCCATCTCGGCCAACCTGGAGCTGGCGGCCCAGGACGGCAGCCATGGCGATGCCAACCTCAAAGGGCGCCTGCTGGATGCCTCGTTGACCCTGCGCCCGGCGATCTGGGGTCAGACCCGCCCGGCCTTCACCGCCGGTTATTACTACCTGTCCGGCAATGAGGCAGGCACCGGCAACAACGAAGCCTGGTATCCGGTGTTCTCCCGCTGGCCCCAGTTCAGTGAACTGTATGTCTACTCCTATGTGGGCACCCAGTTCAGCATCGCCGGCTGGACCAACCTCAAGGCCCCCTTCATCGGCCTGGACCTGAATCCCTCCGACAACACCGCCCTGAAGCTGCGTGCCCACCGGCTGTACGCCGATGAGAAAGACGGCAATGGCGACGGCGATCATCGGGGAGATCTGTTCACCGCCGTGCTGGGCATCAACCTGAGCCCCAGCCTCAGAGCGCACCTGTGGGCGGAGTATCTGGATACGGGGGACTACTACCCGTCCGGGACTTCAGACGCCCACTTCCTGCGAGCCAACGTGGAATACACTTTCTAGGCCTCAGGCACTGGTGTCCAAAGGGGCCTGTGGAAGCTGCTCCCACAGGCCCCTCCAGCCCGTCACCAGGGGACTTCGGCGGCCTCCGAGCTGGAGAGCCCGAACAGTCCGTCCAGACGTTCCAGCAGTCCGCGCATCTCGTGGATGAGCAGGGTGAATTCGGCATCGAACCGGGCGGCCGGATCATCGGCCTCCAGCACGCCGCTGTCCTCGATCAGCTCATCGGTCAGGCGCAGACGCTTGAGGGACAGATCCTCCGCCAGCACCAGGCTCAGACGCTGTTCCCACTCCAGGGCCAGTTGGGTGACCTGCTTACCGGCCTGCAGATGGGTGGCGATCTCGTCCCCGGCCAGATCCTGGCCGCGGCAACGCACCACCGACTGTTTGTCCTTGGGGTCTCTGAGTTCACAGGCATCCCCCAGCTCGAAGCCCTGCTCGCCGCGACCTTCGGAGACCCAGCGGGTCATCAGGGTCGGCGGCGGTACCGAGGGACGCAGCAGACTGGCAGGCAACGTGCCCAGGGTCTCCCGCAGCAGGCTCACCAGATCCTCGGCCATGCGCTCGCTGGCGGCATCCACCACCACCCAGTGGGCCACCGTGTCCACGTAGGCCAAGATGCGTCGCGAGCGGGTGAAGGACTGGGGCAGCAGTTCGGCCGTCACCGCCTCCTTGAGCTGACGGCGTTCCGCGCGGCCCACCGTGCGGCCCTCGGCGGTCTCGATGTCCGAGACCCGCTCTTCCAGCACCTCTGCCACCACCGACGCGGGCAGCAGGCGTTCCTGGCGCTTGGCGCAGATCAGCAGGCAACCGGCGGCTTCATGGACCAGGGCCTGCGTCTCGCCGCCCAAAGGCTCGGACCAGCCCATGGTGGACAGCGTCAGGGGGCCGCAGGGCTGGAAACGCCGGTTGGTGAGCTGTTGCTCCAGGGCCATGGCATCCAGGCCCAGGGCATCCTCGAGACGAAACAGGCGGGCATTCTTGAACATGAAAATTCCTATGGCGGCAAAAAGGGGGGATTGTACTCTCTGCGGGACTGGCGGGGGGCTTCTCCCCCTTCGCGGCCGAGAGCCGCTCCCACAGAGGGAGGCACACAGGCCATCCCCACAGGGGAAGCACCGAATCATTCTCCTGCCGTCACTCCCGCGCACGCGGAAGTCCGGAATGCCCGGCCCGCGACTGGATTCCCGCCTGCGCGGGAATGACTTGCCCGCCCCCTCAAGGGAAGGGGTCAGCGATGACTCAAGGCGTCGTGGACCTGGGACAGGATCTCGGTGGCCACCATCAGGACGTGATCCCGGGCAAAACCGGCCTGGATCATCTCGTCATAGAGGGTATGGGCCATGAGACGGGCGACCCGGGCCGGGTCCTGAGTAATGGCCCCGCCCGTGCGCTGGGCCTCCCGGGCCAGGGCAAGTTGCATGAAATTGGTCTTGAGCAATCCCTTGAGACGATGGATCTGCACCGACTTGGAGACCACCAGCGCCAGGATGGTGGCCAGACGCAGATCCGCCAAGCTCAAGCGCGGGCGATCCAGAGGACTGTCCACATTGATCACCCCGATCACCTGCGCTTCCAGGCGAAGGGGGACCGAGATCACGTCCACCGTACCGGGTTCATCACGTCGGGCCAGACCGGCATAGACGGAGCGGTGCAGATCCAGGATCAACAGGGGTTTGCCGGTACCGGCCACCTGGCCGGCGATCCCCGATCCCAGCGGCTGGCGATGATCTTTCGCCTCCGCCGGCAGGCCGCCGGAATGGGCCTCCACCCGCAGGTGAGGCTCGGCGGTGTGGCCCTCCTCAGACACCAGCATGATGGAACAATGCCGACAGGCCATGGCATGGGCAACCAGAGAGGTGAGACGCTCCAACCCCGCTTCCAGGGAACGGGTGGATTCCACAAAGTTGGCCAACTCCGAGAGCTTATTGATGAAATCGTCATCAGACATGGGCCTGGACTCCAGGATCAGGGGTACTTCAGTTAAGCGGCAACTTGGGGAGATGCAAAGTGAAACAGCCGCCACCCAGTTCGCACCCGTTGGACAATTCGACGAATCCACGATCACCATTACCGCCGTGCATATCGGCGACCAGGGCGCAGAAATAGAGTCCCAGCCCGGTCCGCCCGCGCTGAGGGTCCAGCTGGACCCCTTCACGAATGGCCTGACGCCCGAGCATGGACCGGGGGAAACCCGGGCCGTCGTCGGCGACCTGCACCAGCAGCCAGTCACCATCCGACCGGGCAGACATGTGGATCCTGCTTCGAGTGTAGCGCACAGTATTATTGACCACGTTTTCCAGCAGGCTGTTCACCAGATACCGGTCCAGGACCCAGACCAGATCTTCGTCACAGGTGAGATGGCATTCCACGTTTCGGTGATCCATCAGTATCTTGTTGTTGAGCCAGTACTCTTCCAGCAAGTCATGGATGGAGACCGGCGTGAAATAGGGGTGGTAAAGACCCTTGACGCTGCGATACAGGGCCAGCAACTGGATGAGGGTGTCATTGACACGCCGGGCCTCGTAACGCAATAGCGCCAAGCGATCGGAGTCCATCGAAGGCCGCTGCTCCTCCCTCTGTAACAGATCATCCAGGGAACCCAGGAGCAGGTTGAGGGAATTTTTCATGTCGTGGATGCTGATGGCCAGCACCGTATTGAAGTCCAGCTTGCTCAAGTCTCCTCCTTGGTGGTCCACTGTCAGTCTGGAAGCTGCTGGCGCAACAGCTCCGCCCGAGTCACCTCGCCCAAGCGCCCCAGGACTTCGATCAGCGCCTTGTGTACCTCCAGGGGGGGGATCGCCTTGAGCATGAGCCCGTCCAGGGCATCCAGGGCCGCCTCCTTGTCATCGCGATCACGGATGGCCAGATGGAGCCGTCCCAGCATGAACCACCACCGCAACAGGGGGTCCGCCGCCACCGACTGCTGCATCTCCTCCAGCGCCTTGGCGGCCCTGGCCGACTCCCCCATCTCCAGTAAGGCGCAGACCAGGTTGAAGTAGTCCTCGGCGCGCACTGACTCCATGGGCTTCCCCAACTCGATCACCTGCCGCCAAGCGGATCGCGCCAGCTCCCATTCCCGTTGCTGCATAGACAGCCAGCCCAGACGTCGCTGACGGGACAGGGAGCGGGAAGAGCGAACCACGGCCTGCTCCAGCACTTCCAGCGCATCCCGGGACCGGCCCTGGAGTTCCAGCACCGCCGCCAGGTGATCATGGGCCGCCATGAAATACGGTGTTACCACAATCGCCTGCCGAAACAGGGTCTCCGCCCGGGACAGTTCGCCTCGCGCCATGGCCGCCTGGCCCAGGGACGTGATGGCCCAGGCCACCGGCCGCTCCCTGATGACGGCTTCACAGACCTCCTGCACCAGATCCAGCGCCCCCGTCTCCAGGGCCAGCTCAGCCTTCAGGCGCAAGATGTCAGCACGTTCCCCCCGCCCTGCCGCCAGCATGGTATCCAGCAGTTGCAGGGCCTGTTCAGTGTCCCCCTGCCTGAGTACCTGAGCGACGGGCGACATGGGTACACGGCGCCGCAGGGCCTTGAGCAGACGCGCATTAAGCAGTTCCTTGCTGATGGGCTTGGCCAGGTAGGCATCCGGCCCGCTTTCCAGGGCCCCCATGACCATCTCCGTGGAATTTTCCGCCGTGACCATGATGAACACGGTGGCCACATCCACACACCCCTCACGGCGCGCCAGATCAAGCAGTTGCTGGCCGTGCATCCCTTCGCCGAGATTGTAGTCACACAGGACGATGTCATAGCGGCGGGAACGCAGCAGCTCCAAAGCCTCTTCGGCGGAACCGGCCACATCAGGCTTGCGCTGCACACCCAGAGACCCGAGCATCTGCGAAAGCTGCGCCCGCATGTTCTGGAAGTCATCAATGATTAGTACCGCCTTGCGGCCCAGGGTGATGTCCATGGTGTTTCCGGCTAGGGCGTACGGCTCGGGAAGTGCTCCGGATGAATCGCCATTAGATTGACATTAGCACGAGACCTTAAGGATCGGGTAACCAGCCCACATGCGACGGAAAACACCGGAAAATGAGGGTTTCCGGGACTGGGTCAACTTCACCGCCACCCATGCCTGCGCAATTTTGCTACATTTTGTAAGAGATCACAGCATCCGGGGACAGCGTTGAAATGATCACGTCCACAAACGGGCTCGTCCACGGATTCACTCAAGACCGACTGCCGGGAACATGTCGCCATGGGCAAACTCTGGATTACCCTGATCATTCTGCTGGCCCTGGGCCTGGTCGCCGCCGGCGGCGTGGGGGGGCATCACATCTCCACCCAGAATGACTTCTGCATCACCTGCCATGCCTATGAAAAGGTCTCCTGGGATCATGGCGACCACCCCGAAGTCGACTGCCTGACCTGTCATACCAAGGGCTTCGTCACCGACAAGATCCACGGCGCACGCAAGGTCTACCTGATGTTCAGCGGTCAGGTGAACCCCCACCATGACGCCCCCTCACAGACCCATCCGGTCAGGATCTCGGAAAACTGCAGCGCATGCCATCTGAGTGACCGCGTCCGCGAAAACGACCCTGAGTTCTATCAGGAGCATACCGAGATCATGGAGGGGCGATACAGCTGCCTGACATGCCACCGTAACACCGGCCATGACCGGGACCTGCAGGCGATGCGCTTCACCGCGCCGCGCTACGCTCAGTAAGACTGCTCAGGAATCCGGGGACGGCTCAGCGCCGTTCTCCCGGTTCAGACGGGCCAGACGGGCCAGACGCCGGTTCATCGCCGTACGGCGGCGGCTCAGCAGCACCAGTTCAGCCACCAGCACCACCAGGGCCACCCCATAGGAGCCCCAGACATAGGGGCCATGCCCCCCCATGGCAAGAAATTCGATCATGCCTTCTCTCCCATGCGTTCCAGCACCCAGGCGGCCCGTCGCTCACGCTCCAGCAGTTCCAGCCGTGCCCGCCAGAGCACCACGGCGATGGCATACATCCAGCAGGCGAAAGTCATGAGCATCAGGGCGCTGAACATCACCGTCTCCATAGTCGGCGCACTGGTCACGGTAATGGACGCCCCCTGATGCAGGGTGTTCCACCAGACCACCGAGAAGTAGATGATCGGCACGTTCACCACCCCGGCCAAGGCCAGGATGGCACTGGCATTGGCGGCCCGCTGACGGTCCTCGATGGCCGCATGCAGGGCCATGTAACCCAGGTAGAGGAACAGCAGGATCAGCTCCGAGGTAAGTCGGGCGTCCCAGACCCAGTAAGTCCCCCAGGTGGGCTTGCCCCACAGGGCACCGGTCCACAGGGCCAGAAAGGTGAACAGGGCACCGGTGGGGGCGATGGCCTTGGCCATCACCTCGGCGGTCTTCACCCGCCAGATCAGGCCGATGGCCGCGTACACCGCCATCAGCACATACAGGAACATGGACATCCAGGCCGTGGGCACATGGATGAACATGATCCGGTAGCTGTTGCCCTGCTGATAGTCCGGGGGTGCCAGGACGAAACCGACATAAAGCCCCACCACGAACAGGATAGCGGCCAGCCCCCCGAACCAGGGGGCCAGACGCCCGGCCAGATCATAGAAATTGGGCGGTGATGCGAACTTGAACCACTGCACGCGCTGTTCAGCCACGTTATTCCTCCATCAATCCGACATGATTCTCAGCGCCGCGGCAATGGCCCAGGGCGCCAGCAACAGGGTCAGGATCAGCAAGGCGGCCATCAGGGACAGATGGGCCTGGGCGCTGGATCCGTACATGACCGCATCCACCGCCCCGGCACCCAGCACCAGGGCCGGCACATACAGGGGCAGGATCAGCAAGGAGATCAGCACGCCGCCGCCCCGCAGGCCCAGGGTCAGGGCGGCGCCGATCGCGCCCACCAGACTGAGAATGGGGGTCCCCAGCAGCAGCGCCGCCATCAGGGTGAGGATTTCCGTGCCGTCCAGATTGAGCTGCATGCCCAGCAGCGGGGAAATCAGCACCAGGGGCAGACCGGTAATCAGCCAGTGGGCCAGGATCTTGCTCATCACCATCAGGCTCAGGGGCTGGGGTGCCAGCAGGATCTGTTCCAGAGAACCGTCGCGAAAGTCATCGGAAAACAGTCGTTCCAGGGAAAGCATGGTAGCCAGCAGGGCGGATACCCATAACACCCCCGGCGCCATGCTGCGCAGCAACTGAGGGTCGGGGCCGACACCAAGGGGAAACAGGGACACCACGACGACGAAGAACCCCAGCACCACCAAGGCATCCTGACGCCGCCGCAGGGCCAGGATCAGGTCACGCCGGAGCAGGGTGAACAGGGCGGTTGCCAGGCCGTTCATGATGCTTTCCCCAGGGTCAGGGTATGTTGCCGACCCTGAATCGGCACCGCCTGATGGGTGGTCAGGATGATCATGCCGTTGGCGGCCAGATGGGCTTCCAGGGCCGAGCGCAGCACCTCGATGACCTGTACGTCCAGGGCGGCAAAGGGTTCGTCCAGGATCCACAGCGGGCGGCGCACCAGCAGCAGGCGCGCCAAGGCCACCCGCCGTTTCTGGCCCTGGGAGAGAAACTTCACCGGCAGGTCTTCATGACCACCCAATCCCATGCGTCCGAGCACTTCCCAGGCTTCGTCCCGCCCCAGCCGGCGCCCCTGCAACGCGGACTGGATGCGCAGGTTCTCCTCGCCGGACAGTTCATCCTTGAGGGCGTTGGTATGGCCCAGATAGGCCAGATGGGCGGTGGGGCCTTCTTCCCGGCGCTGCACGGGCACGCCGTCCCAACAGATGCGGCCTTCCAGGGGGCGGGAGAGCCCGCACAGGATGCGCAGCAGGCTGGTCTTGCCGGCACCATTGCGACCGGCCACCTGCAACAGTTCCCCGCCCGCCAGGGAAAACCCCAGATCCTGAATCAACAGGCGTTCACCTCGTTCGGCGACGAGGCCTTCCACTTCCAGCCGATGGGCCGGAAAGACGACACGGGCAGCATGACTCATGGACGGCACGGGTGACTCGGCGAACGGCTGATGGTACACGCAGGTCCACGGGCTGTCAGCCTTCCGCGAGAGCGGCGCCGATCTGCGCCAGACGATCACGAACGGCCTGGGCCAAATCGTCCGGGTGATACTTCTGGATGAATTTGTTGGCGCCGGTGCGCCGCACCATGTCCACATTGAAGACGCCGCTGATGGAAGAATGCAGCAGGATATAGAGGTCTTTGAGCCGTGGGTCCTGTCGAATGCGCGTCGTGAGCTGATAACCATCCATCTCCGGCATCTCGATGTCGGAGACGACCATGGTGAAGTGCCGCGCCACATCCACACCATCCGCCTGCAGGCGCAGGATCAGTTCCATGGCGTGCTTGCCGTCGGTGACCAGGGAACACTGCACCCCCAGCTGCTCCAGGGAGGCACGGATCTGGTTGCGGGCCACACTGGAGTCATCCACCACGAGTACCTTGCAGTCCTGCGCCCGTACGGTTTCGCTCAGGGCACGAGAGACCTCCGTACTGGCGTGCACCACCTGGTCCAGTACCTTTTCCACATCCAGGATCTCGATGATCTGATCGTTTATCAGGGTCACAGCGGTCACATAGGCATTGCGTCCGGTACTGCGCGGCGGGGGCTGCACCTGATCCCACTGGGTGTTGATGATGCGATCCACGCGTCGGATCAGGAAGCCGTGTACGGAGCGGTTGTACTCGGTGATGATGATGTTGCCCTTTTCAGGCGCCTTGAGCGCAGGGCCACCGATGGCCAGAGAGAGGTCCATGATGGGCATGGTGATACCGCGCAGGGTGGCGATCCCCTTCACCAGCGGATGGGCTCCCGCCAACCGCGACAGGGGTTGGTAGGGGATGACTTCCTGCACCTTGAAGACATTGATCCCGTAAAGCTGCCGCCCCTCCAGTTGGAAGAGCAGCAATTCAAGGCGGGTGCCGGCAACCCGATTGGACTCCAGGGATGATCCCCAGTGCTGATCCACCATGAGCAGACTCCCGATGATCTGAGTTTGACTACATGTTAAGGCAATCGGGACTCACTTGGATGAATTCATCAGGGTGGGCGACATGACAAGGTTCCCCGCTCACAGCCGGGGCCCCTCCCGCATCGGTGAACATCGGCCACTCTTGGCTTGACGCAAATCAAGATCCGACCCACTGGTTTAGAACCGGAACAATGTTTGGCTGTCACTAGGAAAGCCCCGTGAAGCGGCCGTCCGGCACCCTGAGCGCGGTTGCGGCTCCACCCGGATCGGTGATATCAATGGCGCGCTGCCCGGCGGCAACCGGGGCACAGGCTCCCATCGCAAGACCCCTCAGCAGGCAGGAGAGTGCAATGACACCTCGACAGAAGAGACGGATGGCCGGCGTGGCGCTGGTAGTCCTGGCGGTATCCGGGGCTTCCGCCCTGGCCTTGAGCGCCTTCCGGGAAAACCTCATGTATTTCTACGGCCCCACCCAGCTGGTGGAAGGCGAGGCGCCCGGTGAACGCATCATCCGTCTCGGTGGTCTGGTAGAGGACGGCTCCATCCGTCATGCCGAGGAAGGCTTGACGGTCTTCTTTCACGTCACCGACACCAAGAACAGCATCCCGGTGGAGTACGTGGGTCTGCTTCCCGACCTGTTCCGCGAAGGCCAGGGCGTGGTCACCCATGGCCGCCTGGGGCCGGACGGCGTCTTCCGCGCCGAACGGGTCCTGGCCCGCCATGACGAAAACTACATGGCGCCGGAAGTGGCCGCAGCCCTGAAGGCGGCGGGCTATGAAGAACACCCCGGCAAGAAGGCGTACTGAGCATGATGCCCGAAATCGGTCAGCTCGCCCTCATCCTCGCCCTGCTCATGGCCTTGGTCCAGGGCACCATCCCCCTGATCGGCGCCCACCGCGGCACCACCACCTGGATGGCCACCGCCCATACTGCGGTGGCCGGCCAGTTCCTGTTCCTGGCCATCGCCTATCTGACGCTGACCTACGCCTTCATCACCCATGACTTCTCCGTGGCCTACGTGGCCAACCATTCCAACTCCGCCCTGCCGCTGATGTACCGCATCTCCGGTGTCTGGGGCGGCCATGAAGGCTCCCTGGTCCTGTGGGCGCTGATGCTGGCCGGCTGGTCACTGGCGGTCTCTCTGTTCAGCAAGGGGCTCCCGGCGGTGATGGCCGCCCGCACCGTGGCGGTCATGGGCCTGGTGAGCGTCGGTATCCTGTCCTTCACCCTGTTCACCTCCAACCCGTTCGAGCCCATCTTTCCGATCCCGGCGGACGGCCGGGATCTCAACCCCCTGCTACAGGACCCGGGCCTGGTGATCCACCCACCCATGCTCTACATGGGCTACGTGGGTCTGGCCGTGCCCTTCGCCATCGCCGTGGCCGCCCTCATCGGCGGCCGCCTGGACGCCGCCTGGGCACGCTGGACCCGTCCCTGGGCCACCACCGCCTGGGCCTTCCTGGGCGCAGGTATCGCCCTGGGAAGCTGGTGGGCCTACTACACCCTGGGCTGGGGCGGCTGGTGGTTCTGGGACCCGGTGGAAAATGCGTCCCTCATGCCCTGGCTGGCGGCCACCGCCCTGATTCACTCCCTGGCGGTGACCGAGAAGCGCGGTGCCTTCCGCAGCTGGACCGTGCTGTTGGCCATCCTGGCCTTCTCCCTGAGCCTTTTGGGCACCTTCCTGGTCCGCTCCGGGGTCCTGGTGTCCGTACATGCCTTTGCCACCGACCCCACTCGAGGTGTTTACATCCTGATGCTGCTGCTGGCGGTGACGGGGATCTCCTTCGCCCTCTATGCCTGGCGCGCCCCCACGGTGCGCAGCCATGCGGAATTTGACCCGGTCTCCCGGGAAGGCGCCCTGCTGGCCAACAACGTCATCCTCATGGTGGCCCTGGCCGCCGTGCTGCTGGGTACCCTCTATCCCCTGCTGCTGGATGCCCTGGGCATGGGCAAGATCTCCGTGGGTCCGCCCTACTTCAACTCGGTCTTTGCCCCCCTCATGGTCCCATTGATCTTCCTGGTGGGCCTGGGGCCGCTGCTGCGCTGGAAGCATGTCTCGCCCCTGGAGGTGACCCGGCGCCTGTGGCATACCCTGCTGGCGGCCCTGGTGGCCGGAGTGGTGTTCCCCCTGGCGATGCAGGGCAGCGTCACCCTGATGGTGATCCTGGGCACCACCATGGGTTTCTGGATCCTCTTCACCATCGCCCGCGATCTTTACGGTCGCGCCACCCAGCGGGGCGGCAACCCGCTGACCGCCCTGCGCAGGACTCCCGCCGGCTATTACGGCATGACCGTCAGCCACCTGGGGTTTGCCGTCCTGGTGATCGGCATCACCCTGCTGATGGCCTTCGAGCAGGAACAGGACGTGCGCCTGGGCTACGGCCAGAGCCACACCCTGGCCGGCTACACCTATGAACTGCGGGAGACCTACGGCGTGCGCGGCCCCAACTACGAGGCCGTCGAGGCCCGGGTGGTGGTGACCCGGGACGGCGAGTTCGTCACCGAGCTCTTCCCCCAGCGCCGGGTCTATCGGGTACAGACCCAACCCATGGCCCAGGCCGCCTACCAGACCCGTTTCACCCGCGACATCTTCGTCGCCCTGGGTGAGCCCCTGCCGGGCGATACCTGGTCCCTGCGTCTCTATCACAACCCGTTCCAGGTCTGGCTGTGGATCGGTGCCACCCTCATCGTTCTGGGCGGTCTGGTGGCCGCGGCGGATCGTCGTTACCGGGTGTTCGCCCGCCGTACCAGCGAAAGCCGTGCCGATGCCGCCGGCAAGGCCGACACCGACAACCTGCCCGAAGCCGCCGGCCGGAGTTCCGCCTCATGAAGCGTCTGCGTTATCTGTTGCCCCTGATCATCGTCGCGGTCCTGGGGGGATTCATGATGATCGGACTGAGCCTGGACCCCCGCCGGGTGCCCTCGCCGCTGGTGGATCAGCCCGCCCCCCGGTTCCAGCTGCCCGCCCTGGAAGACCCCGAGCGGGTGGTGGGCAGCAACGACTTCGATGGCGAGGTGGTGCTGCTGAACATCTGGGCCAGCTGGTGCGTTTCCTGCCGACAGGAGCATCAGGTGCTGGTGGCCTTGGCCAACCAGGGCGTACCCATCTATGGCCTCAACTACAAGGATGAGCGCGGCGATGGCCTGGCCTACCTGCGCAGCATGAGCAATCCCTATGTCTGGAACGCCCATGACCTGGAAGGGCGAGTGGGGATCGACTGGGGGGTCTACGGCACCCCGGAGACCTTCGTCATTGATCACCAGGGTCGGATCCGCTACAAGCACGTCGGCCCCCTGAGCTGGCAGGATGCCCGGGACACGGTCCTGCCCATGGTTGAACAGTTGCGGAGGGAGGCCCTGTGAAATCGCTGCTGACCGCCCTGGGCCTGTGTCTGACACTCTGCCTGCCCGGACTGAGTCTTGCCGGCGGGCTGGATCCCACCGACTTCGATGATCCGGTGCTGGAACAGCGCTACCGGGCCATGCTCCACGAACTGCGCTGTACCGTATGCCAGAACCAGTCCCTGGCGGATTCCGACGCCGGGCTGGCGCGGGACCTGCGCCGGGAGCTGCGCGACCAGCTCCGGGCCGGCGCCACCGATGCGCAGATCATCGACTACATGGTGGCCCGCTACGGTCAGTTCGTGCTCTATCGCCCGCCCCTCTCCGCCGCCACCTTCCTGCTCTGGGCAGGTCCGTTCATCCTGCTCCTGATCGGCCTGGCGGCCCTCTACCTCACCGCCCGCCGTAGTCATCGCCGGGATGAGCAGCCCGTTGCCGACGCCGCCGCGCGGGAGCGTGCCCGCCGCCTGCTGAATGAAGGAAAAGATGCATGAGTACTGGATTCTGGATCGGTGCCGTTCTGCTGTTCTCGCTGGCGGCGCTGGTGATCCTCTGGCCCTTCATCCGCCGCCGGCAACAGGCCGACGTGGCCTTCCGCGGGCTCAATCTCACCATCTACCGCCAGCGCATGGCCGAGCTGGATCAGGAACTGTCCAACGGCCTGCTCACCCGTGAGCAGTACGAGGCCGCCAAGGCGGAGCTGGAAGACAATCTCATCACCGACGTGGAACAGCCGGAGGAAACCCCGGCGGTCCCCACACCCGCTCCCCGTCAGGGGATGATCCTCCTGGGCATTACCGCCGTGCTGGTGCCGGTGGCGGCCCTGCTGATTTATTTTCAGCTGGACACGGCCCCGCGCATGTCGCCCGCCCAGACCCTGGCCATGGGCCAGGAACCCAGTCACGACATGATGGATATCGAACGCATGATCGTGCAGCTGCGGGAGCGCCTGGAGGTAGACCCGGACAACACGGAGAACTGGCTGTTCCTGGCCCGCACCTACGGCTTCGTCGAACGGTTCGAGGACGCGGCTGCCGCCTTTGACGAGGCCTATCGACGCACGGGAGATGAGCCGGATCTGAACGTGGACTACGCCGAATCCCTGATGCTGGCCACCGACGGTCGGGTAAGCCGCCAGGCAAGCCGCCTGCTCGATCGTGCCCTGGAGCTGGACCCCGACCACCAGAATGGTCTTTGGCTGGGCGCCATCGCGGATTTCCAGCAGGAGAATTACCCGCGCTCCGCGCAGCGTCTGGACCATTTGCTGAGTCGGCTGCCGGAAGGCAGTGACGCCGCCCGCTCCGTGGCCGAGGCGCTGCGTGATGTCCGGACCATGACCGGCGGCATGGCCGGTGAGCAGACCCCCACGGCCGATGCGGGTACCGATGCCGGCGCCCTGGCCATTGAGGTGGAGGTGGTACTGGACGAGTCACTGGCAGGGCGTGTAACCGGCGAGGAGTTCATCATGGTCTTTGCCCGCCCCGCCCAGGGTCCTCGCATGCCGCTGGCCATCGTGCGCGCCAGGGCGGAGTCCTTCCCCCTGAACCTGCGCCTGGAAGACGAGGGCGGCATGGTGGAAGGCATGTCCATGCGCGAGTTCGGCGAAGTGCAAGTGGTGGCCCGCCTCAGCCGCACCGGCATGGCCCAGGCCGAGAGCGGCGACATGGAAGGCGTCAGCGAGGCGGTCACCGTCAGTGCCGACACCCCCGCGCCGAAGGTCAGGCTGACCATTGACCGCGTTCTGCCTTGATTTGATGAGGAGACCCCGGGTCATAGGGTGATGCCATAGGCATGTGTCGGCCGCAGGGATGCGACCGTCAAGCCTACAGGGATGTGTTCACGGCGTCCCCCCATGACCCGGGGGCGGTTTTGTTTTTGAAACACGAAAACCCAGAGATCCAGTGCCGTGACCGAAGCCGCCGCCATTCCCCACCGCGACCTGTGTACCGACTGTGGTCTGTCCCGCACCGCCGACCCCAGGCGCTGCGGCCGGGCCTGCCAGTTCATCCACCCCCGATATGACCGGCTGGAGACGCAGGTCCATGGTCGGGCACGGAACCCGGACAAGGAAGACGAACTGTTCTTCGGCCCCTATCGTCGGATGCTGCAGGCGGCCATGAACACCCCGCAAGAAGGCGCCCAGTGGACCGGCATCACCACCCGCATCGGCGAACGCCTGCTGGAGACCGGTCAGGTGGATGCCGTCCTCACCATGACGGCCGATCCCCAGGACCGCTGGCGCCCACAGCCCATTCTGGTCACCCGGGCCGAGGACATGGCCCGGTGCCGGGGCATGCGCATGGGCTATGCCCCCCTGCTGGCCCACCTGGAACCGGCCCTGGCCCGGGGCTACCGACGCCTGGCGGTGATCGGCCTGCCCTGTCAGATCTACGCCCTGCGCGCCATCGAGCCGGAACTGGATCTGGATGCACTCCACGTCATCGGGACCCCCTGCTCCGACAACACCACCACCGAGCACTTCCATGACTTCCTGGCCCTGCTGGCGGACCGGCCGGAGACGGTGACCTACCTGGAATTCCGCGCCGATTACCGTGTGGAACTACGATTCGAGGATGGCCGGGTACAGACCATCCCCTTCCTCAAACTGCCCATCTCCAAGCTGCCCCGGGATTTCTTCCCCCTCACCTGTCAGACCTGCGTGGACTACACCAACGTCCTGGCGGACATCACCGTGGGCTACATGGCGGGACGGGGAGAACAGTGGCTGGTGGTGCGCAACGACAAGGGCGAGGCCCTGCTCGATCTCCTGGGCGATGAAGTGCGTACCGCACCCTGCACCAGCGCCGGCAAGCGGCAGGGGCCGGTGAAGGGATTTCTGAAGAATACCGAGCGGGCGGCGGGCGGCCTGCCCCTGCGCAGCATGCCCGACTGGGCTCGCCCCCTGGCGGCCTTTCTCATGCCCCGCATCGGCCCCCGGGGACTGGAGTTTGCCCGGGCGCGGGTGGAGATGAAGGCGGTGGAGACAGTGCTGCACCTGCGCCGGGCTCAGCCCGGACGGATGAAACACATGATCCCGGACCATGTGTGGCAACTGGTAAAGCCCTATGAACTCGAACCACAGTCGGGGGAGCGGGGAACTTAGCCCTCCTTTCCCGGCAAGGCATCCAGGCGCTCCCGCGCCAGCTGCCGCCCCAGCTCGATCACGGGGCCGGCACGATGAAACTCATGAATCATACAGATATTCTTGGGCACGCTGACGACCACGTCCGGCCGGAACACGGCCAGATGCTGACGGGTGATGGCCGCCTGCATGGTTTCCAGGGAGCGCATCAAAACCTCCGTCAGGGCCAGCCCGTCCTCCTTTCCCCCGCTGTCGCCACCGAAGGATTCCACATACCCCCGCATGCGTCGCAGCAAGCCGGACCGACCCTCTTCCGAGGCCCGACTTTCCTGCTCGGACTCAGGGGCATCCTCACCGGGTTCCAGCGCCGGCCCATTCACATCCACCACGATGGTCAGATCCGTCAGCGTCCGCAAGGTGGGGGCCACCGGCACCGGGTTGAGCAGGCCGCCGTCCACCAGTGTCCGCCCCCGGTAACGATGGGGCGTGAACACCGCCGGGATGGCGATGGAGGCACGGATGGCATCGAACAGCGGACCATCACTCATCCAAACCTCTTTGCCCCGCTCGATGTCCACCGCCACCGCGGTGTAGCTGATGGGCAGGTGTTCTATGTCTCGGCAGCCGACCAGGTCCTTGAGCTTGCGGATCAGCTTGTCACCGCGGATGATCCCTCCGCCCGACAAAGACCAGTCCACCAAGGCCAGCACGTCCGTCTGATCCAGACCCTTCACCCAGTCGGCATAGGTATCCAGTTCCCCCAGGGCATAGATCCCGCCCACCAGCGCCCCCATGGAACTGCCGGCAATGGCCTTGATCTCATACCCTCGTGCTTCCAGCTCCTGGATCACACCGATATGGGCCAACCCTCTCGCCCCGCCCGAGCCCAGCACCAGCGACACGGTGCGATGATCCCGTCCGTCTTTCTCTGTCATGAACTTTCCACAAGTCTGGCCCCGGCCACCGAACTGACGCATGGCCCCCAACTGAGGCACAATGGACGCCCGGGGGCGGGCGCTTCAGTGCCATTGTCCAGCACATCACATCACCATATCCAGTACCCCCGCCGGATATCCAGAGGTTGATTTCCCCATGTCCACCCAACGCCTGACAATCCGGCTATTGCTCATGCTTGCCCTGTACCTTGGGCTCGGGATGCCTGTTCCGGCCCAAGAAGCGGGTGTGGCGCCGCCCACAGGACCCGCGCCTGTCAGCCAGACGGAGCTGGATACCCAGCGGGACAGCCTCAATCAAAGCATCGCCCGCATTCGCTCGCTGGCAGAGGCCGTCGATACCGCGCCGGCCGAGGCCTGGCTGCGAACCAGTCCCGAACAGCGCCTGAGCCAGCGGGCCGGCGATGGGGAACTGTCCGAGACGGAGCGCACCCTGTGGCAGACGGCCCTGGAACAGGAGCGGTCTGCAGTGGAGCGCCTGCGTGGCGCCCTGGATCGGGCAGGCATCGCCAAGGCGGCCACCGATCGCCTTCAGGAAGCGCGTCAGCGGCTGGATCAGTCGCTGCGCCAACCCTACAGCCCCGGCGAAGACCGCAGCATCAGCCAGATCGAGGATGACATCGGCCTACTGGAACGGCGTCGAGAACAGACAGCCCTGGAACTGGACCAGCGGCGTGTCACCCTCTCCCGCCTGGAGGAACAGTCACGGACCCAGGCCGAAACCCTGGAGCGCCTGCAGCACCAGCGTACCGAGGAACTGGAGGCCTTGCCGCCCACCCCGGAAGACGCAGAGCTAAGCAATGCCGTGGAGGCCGCCCGCCACGCCATCACCCGACGCGCCGATGCCCGCATTATTGCCGCCCAGCTGGATGGTCAGAGTCTGACACCCCGCATCGAGGTCCTGCGTCTGGAGATTCCCGCTCTGGAACTGGAGCTGCGCTGGCTTAGGGCCGGCCTGGCCGAGTTGGAACGGGAACTCGGCGAACGCTCATCGGAGGAATTGAGGACCCTGCAACAGGGGCTGCAGCGGCTGGTAGAACGGGAGCCGGAAGCCAGGACCCGCTTTGCCGGCGAGATCCAGGCCCTGCGGGTCCGCTTCGACCGGATCGCCGAGACCCAGGCCCGCGTTCGTACCCTGCAACAGGAACGGGATCGCTACGTACGCATCGAACGGGAACTGACCCAGACCCTGGCCAACGTACGTGAACGTCTGGAAGTGGGAGGACTCACCGAGGCCCTGGGCAGCCTGTTTCTGGAAGAGCAGCGGCGACTGCGGGATCTGGAAGAAGCCCGCTATGCGGTCCGGGGCATCGAACGGGAACTGGCCCAGTCCCGGCTGCGAGCCATCACCCTGCGGGAGCAATTGAGTACTCAGCCCAGGGCGGTGATCCTCAACGGCGACGACCTGGGTCAGGGTGAACTGCGGCGACTGCAGGAGCAGGCCCTGACCATCCAGCTCCACGCCGAAGACACCCTGGCCGACCAACTCCGCCAGACCGAGCTGCGCCTGCGGACCGTAGTGGTCCTGGTGGATGAGCTGGACCAGATCCTGAGGGAAACCCTGCTTTGGTGGCCCAGCCATGTCCCCGTGGGCGTGGACTGGTCCGTCCGCATCCCGGCGGCCACCCTGGCCCTGCTGGACCCCACCGCCTGGCAGGAAGTCTACAAGGTCCTGTGGGACGTGACCGTGGGTAGCCCCATCGCCCTGGGATTGACCCTGCTGCTGGCACTGTCTCTTTACGTGCCGGGACGGAGAACACCCAGTCACTTGGAAGATCTGGCGGCCCGGACCCGGCACCGCTTCACCGACAGCATCAAACTGACCCTGCAAGCCCTGGGCTGGAGTCTGCTGCGGGTCCTGCCGATCCCTGTCCTGCTGATGGCCACGTCCCTGCGCCTGGAGGCCATCCCGGAGGTGGGCCACGGAGTGGAAGCCCTGGCCACCATCTTCTTCAGCACCTCGATCTGGTGGCTGGCGGGCCATCTTCTGATCCTGCTCACCCACAAGAACGGTGTCGGCACCGCCCACTTCAAGTGGAACCCGCTCATGGTCAGACGCCTGCGGCGCCACCTGACCTGGTTCCTGCCCACCCAACTGCTGCTGATCCTGCTCCTGGCCCTGACCTTCAGCCATCCATCCGACCAAGTCTTCGACGTCTTCGGTCGCATGGCCCTGCTGGCCGCGGTGGTGGTCAGCGCCCTGTTCGGCTGGTGGCTGTTGAGTCCCTTCCCCGAAGGCGAGGAGCCTCCCCTGAAGGAACGCCGCCGGCGCATGCTGCGGACGGTGATCGGCGTGGCGGTACTGACGCTGGCGGGACTGACCCTGGCGGGTTACCTGCTGACGGTGGCCGAACTCATGAGCCGCAGTATCGACACCCTGGTGATCGTGGGCATCGTCTGGCTGGGCTACAACCTCTCGGCCCGGGCACTGATCCTGAGCGAAACACGCCTGCGGGTGCGGCGCATGCGTGAGCAGCGGGCCAAGGCGGCGACCATGGAAAGCAGCAGTGCCGGCACCGGCGCGGAAGGTGGGCTGGATATCCCGGAACCCCACCTGAGCATGGAAGACGTGAACCTGCAGACCCGCACCCTGATGCGCATCACCGTGTGGGCGGCCGTGGCCCTGGCCCTGTTCTGGGCCTGGTCCGATGTCCTGCCGGCCCTCACCTGGCTGGACGGCATCACCCTGTGGTCGCGCACCATCATGGTGGGCGAGGCCGAGGTGCTCAGCCGCGTCAGTCTGCTGAACTTCCTGATGGCCATCTTCCTGGGGGTGGTCTTCACTCTGGCGGCCCGCAACCTGCCCGGCCTGGTGGAGATCCTGCTTTCCCGCAGCACTCAGATGGATGCCTCCGGTCGTTACACCGTCACCATGCTGCTGCGTTATGCCCTCACCGTGGTGGCCATCATCAGCGTATTCTCCCTGCTGGGGCTGCGCTGGAGTGAACTGCAATGGATGGTGGCGGCCCTCACCCTGGGCCTGGGTTTCGGTCTGCAGGAGGTGGTGGCCAACTTCGTGTCGGGTCTGATCATGCTGTTCGAACGCCCGGTGCGGGTGGGCGACACCATCACGATCGGTGAATACAGCGGTACCGTAGCCCGTATCCGCACCCGCGCCACCACCATCGTGGACTGGGACAACCGGGAGGTGGTGATTCCCAACAAAAACTTCATCACCGAACGACTGATCAACTGGACCCTGTCGGACACGGTCACCCGACTGGTGATCCCGGTGGGGGTCAGCTACTCGGCGGATGTGGACCTGGTGCGGGAGACTCTGCTGCAGATCGCGGCGGAAAACCCCCAGGTACTCAAGGAACCGGGCCCCAGCGTGTTCTTCATCCACTTCGGTGACAGCGCCCTGAACTTCGAGCTACGGGTCTACGTGAGCCAGTTGCGGGAACGGCTGATGACCACCAGCGAACTGCACACCACCATCATCAAGCGTTTCCGGGCACTGGGCATCGAGATCGCCTTCCCGCAGATGGATCTGCATATACGGGACATGGTCCCCGCGCCCGGTGGCCCCACCCAGTCGCCAGCCGCCGGCCAGCCGCCCCGCGCCCGAGGCGCGGCGGACATGGACCCGGGCCTGGAGCTACCGGAACCGGGGCCTGAAAATCCGGATTCCGAGTCTTCATTGGGCACCGAACCGGGAGAACGCAGTGACTGACACTCTCAACATCCTCAAAAAAATCGGCAAGCTGCTCACCGACTGCGACAATCCCCGCTGCAGCTACCGGGCGAACTGACAATGAAAACGAAAGCAATTCGCACTTGGCAGGATGTAGACCTGACAGACCTCTTTTTCGCGTTCCGGAAGGCCAAGGCCGACTGCTTTTTTGAGCGCTCCATCTGTATTGCCCGCGAGTTTGCCAATTACGAGCACGACTTGGCTCAGAGGCTGACGGCCTTGCTTGCTCGCCTGCATCAGGACCAAGTAGAAGCCTTGCTTGCAGAGAACCTCGGGCAGAGGCGCGTGGTTGCCAAGAAACTGGGTACCGCCGCCAAATCACCAAAAAAACGCACTACACCTGATGGCCATGGCTTTTTCTCCGATCCTATCCGTGCGTTTGATCACTTGTACGACTCACACGATCTGACACCAGAGTTTCGGCTGATCGGGGACTTCCCGGTCGAGATGCACGTCTTGTCAGCGCTATGGATCAACTTGATCGGCCACAAGTTTGACGCAGCGCTTTCTAAATCGGCCTACGGTTCACGACTACGCCGCTATCGGCCGGAGCCTGGCGCACCGAAAGGCAGTGTCGGGGATTACCACCTAGAAGCGATCGGGTCTTTCCAGCCGTACTTCGGACCATACAAGGAATGGCGAAATCGTGGCCTAAGAGCCATTCGCACCGAGTTGGAAGCCGGACACGCGGTTGTTGCGATTTCGATGGACCTGACCAGCTATTACCATCTCATTGATCCTACCTTCATTTCCGATAGTCGATTCCTTGCAATGGCTGGTATTTCGCTTTCCGAATGGGAACAGAACTTCACCCGAGGCTTTACGGCTATACTGGTCGAGTGGTCCAAGCAAGTCGCGAGTGAAATGCACGCGCTGGGTTGCAGTAAAGTCGCAGTCGGTGGGCTACCAATCGGCCTATCACTTTCGAGGGTGGCTGCCAATGCTTTGTTGGCCGGATTGGATCACGACATTGAGCAGGGACTGACGCCGGTTTATTACGGTCGGTATGTCGATGACCTGTTCCTGGTGTTGCGCGACCCAGGTCATCTGGTTTCAGCAGACCAGGTTTTGTCGTACTTTGCTGCACGAACGCAGAGCTTTCCGAGTGACGGCAGGGCCACGAAGGGCGAAGTTTATTTGACCTTGCCCGGAGAGTTTCAGGGCAAGACGAAGTTATTGCTGCAACAGAGCAAGCAAAAGACCTTTTTCCTGCAGGGACAGGTAGGCATCGACCTGCTGAGCAACATTGAATCACAGATTCGTAGCGTTTCCAGCGAGCGCAGGTTGATGGCATCTCCAGACCGACTGGAGTCTATGGCGTCGGCCAAAGTTCTCACCGCTGCGGGGCATCCATCTGAAGAAGCCGACACGCTGCGACGTGCAGACAGCTTGTCCGTGCGTCGGCTTGGGTGGTCGATACAGCTGAGAGCGGTGGAGACCTTGGCGCGCGACCTGCGCGAAGATGATTGGCGACAGGAGCGCAAGCAGTTCTATGAGTTTGCGCATAGTCATATCTTGCGGCCAGACAAAATCCTCGATCATCTAGACTACCTTCCGCGCTTGCTATCTCTAGCAGTCGCGTTGATGGACTGGCCTGATGCCCACCGGTTAGTCGAGTCAACCTTGAATGCATTGAAAGCGCTGCAGGCCAAGACCGCATCATCGGAGGTCAAGGTGAACGGTTTCAGGGCCAAGCCTTGTGCCGAAGGCCGATTATGGGACGGACTCCTTAAGACCACACTGGACTTGGCGAGCGACGCTCTTCTGCGATCAGTGCGCTGGAGCCACAGCAAGGGAGCCATGCGCCCGCTCGGCAAAACCGCTCTCGACGTCTGTGAAGCAGTCGGCCTTGGAAAAAACGTTGAGTCCATTGCAGCTCAGGCACTGGGCTTGCGTGAAACAGATTGGGCGAAATCGGCTTACAAGGATCACCTGCGCAGGCATGCGGCCCGCCAGCGACCGGCCGTTAAGCAAGAACACCAATTGCATCACATCTATCCGCACGAACACGACCTGTGCGACTTTTTGAAAAAATCGGTCGCATCCGTCAACGGCACTGGCGCTGCACGTGTTCCCTCGCGTTGCATCGACACTTCTGAAGGCGCCTTAACGCCATCGCTGTTGCCATACCTCCTGCCCACTCGTCCATATACTGCGCAAGAAGTATCTTTGTTCCTACCAGAGGAATGCGTCTTCGAAGGCTTGGGCGATGCTCCAGCACGGAACTGGGCAAGATACGTCCAGGCGGTGCGGGGGATATGGGTTTTGGGTTCGCTGGTTCAGACTGACCTCATCCATAATGACAAGGACGAGAGCACGAAGGAAGATAAGCCAACTCCTGAGCGCATTGCAAGAATGGGGGGTAGTAGGGCAGTGCCGAAAGTAAGGCTGGGAATCAGCAGCCTGCTGACCAATGACGAGAGCTTCATTGCTGCAGCCAACGGACGTTCAGATCTTTCACGCAGCAGATACCAGCGCATTCAGCGCCTGATCAATCAGGCCATTGATGCCTATCCGCGACCAACGCACTTGATGCTGCCTGAATTGTCACTTCCCGAGCGATGGATCGACACCGTATCCCGACTTCTTCAGGAGGCGGGAATTAGCCTGATTGCTGGCCTCGATTACCACCGGGGGCCTTCTTCCGAGGCTCACAGCGAGGCGGTCCTGGTTTTGGCGGATGACAGGCTGGGATTTCCGTCATCGGTTCAGATCCGGCAGGCGAAGTCTCTGCCTGCGGCAGGTGAGGAAGAAACCTTGTTGCGGTTATTCGGGTTGCAATGGCCGGCGCATTTGGCTAACGAGCGCAAGCCCGTTTACATTCACTACGGTTTCTGCTTTGGTGTTCTGATCTGCTCTGAGTTGCAGAACATTGCACATCGCCAGCAATTCCAGGGCAACGTAGATTGCATGATGATCCTTTCCTGGAACCAGGACCTGGAGACATTTTCTGCGCTCGTGGAATCAGCAAGCCTAGACGTCCACGCACACATTGCACTCGTTAACAACCGGAAATATGGTGATAGCAGGGTGAGAAACCCAGCCAAAGAAGCCTTCAAGCGAGACGCTTGCAGGCTTCGTGGAGGCGAGAATGAGCATGTGGCCGTCGTGGAACTGGAAATTGCAAACCTTCGAGCTTTCCAGAGCCGTGAAAAGCGTTGGCCTCGTGAGGATGATCCGTATAAGCCGGTGCCTGAGGGGTTCGCCGTTGCGAAGTTTCGTAAGACGATACCACGATAAAGCTAGAGCACCGCATCAAGGAATAGCCAGATGAGCTACCACAAACCCTGGAAAAGCTACGACGATCAACTGAACCAACTAATCGAACGTGGAATGCTTGTCACCGACCGGGAGCGTGCGCTCGACTACCTGGAGCGCATCGGCTACTACCGCCTGAGCGGCTACTGGTTCGCGTGCCGCGAGCGTAGCGGGCCGCTGTGCCTGTTGGACGAGCATGACAGGAAGACGAAGAGAGGGCGCGTGGAACGCATTGCGCTGGACTCGTTTCGGGCGGGGACGACCTTCCAAAACGCGGTGGATCTCTACGTGTTCGATAAGCAGTTGCGGCTGCTGGTGCTGGACGCGCTCGAGCGCATTGAGGTGGCGCTGCGGGTAGATGTATCGCATACGCTTGGCAAGCTCGACCGGTTCGCCTATCTCAAGCCCGAGCTGCTCCACAACGAGTTCAGCGCCAAGCTGGACAAAGACAGCGGCCTGACCAAGCATCACAACTGGCTGAGCAAACATGCCCAGTTGATCGGTCGCTCCAAGGAAGAGTTCGTACGCCACAACCGGGCCAAGTACGGCCTGCCACTAGCAATCTGGGTGGCGTGTGAGGTGTGGGACTTCGGCACGCTCTCGACACTGTTCGACGGTATGCGCGAAGCTGAGCAGGATATGATTGCCAGCCAGTACGGCGTCAGCAATGGCCGCACCTTCGCCACCTGGTTGCGGAGCCTGAACTATCTGCGCAACATCTGTGCACATCACAGTCGTTTGTGGAACCGCAACATCGTCGATCAGCCCAAACTGCCGTCAGCCACCGAATTGCAGTGGGTGGCTCCATTTGAGGCTGATGCGCATGCCCGGGCACGCTGCTTCCTGCTGCTGAAAATCGCCTCCCATCTGCTGCGCGTGTTCAACCCAAAGTCGAGCTGGTCGGAGCGAATGAAGGCGCATTTGCTAGCCTTCCCCAATCTGACCCACCTTGAGTTGAACTTGGCGGGGATGGGCGCGCCGACTGGCTGGGAAGCTGAGTGGTGAACACAGGCAACAAAAAAACCCCTCAGCAGCTCCCCGCCGAAGCGGGGTCACCGAGAGGGGCCGTGTTGGCGACAATTCTAGGCTTGGCTAGCCTGCCCGTCAATATCCTTGACAATCCACAGGCGCTCACTGGGTAGCGCGGTCTGTTCCCCTTGGGCACCCGCATGACGGAGGGGGCTTAAAACCCAGGCCGGCCTCTGGCTCCCTTAATCTGTCCGTTTTCCTACTGCACGCCTGCGACCCGAAGCAACTCAGTCGGGAAGATGATCTGGCGGGAGGGGTCCCGGCCCGTCGATCCGGACTGAGAACGCCAGCCCCTTGAAGGGCTTGAGCAGATCCAGCTCCCGGTTGAGGCACTCAGCCACATGGGTGGCCCGTTCCTCCTCAAGGATCCAGAGGCAGACCCGCTCCACCCCCTGATAGGTGAGACCGAAAAAGGTGACGTGTTCGGGAAAGTTGATGCCTCGGCCTGCCAGCGTGGTCGCCTGGAGAGCCCCCTCGCGGGCAGCGATGGCCAGGGCCTGTTCTTCGAACTCGTCCGCCACCACCGCCACCAGTAGTGCATTGCCCATGCCCTCGCCCTCTTGAACCAACAACCGGCCCTCTCCTGCGCCCGGCCGCGCACCCCGAAGGTAGAGAGGTCATGTGAGGACCATACCACCTGCACCGAATCCCGCAAAGATTGCCCGGCATTGGTGCACCCGTACTGCAAATGCCCGCTCACCGTGCTTCATCCAGCCTCGTGTCCGCAAAGCCATCGCAATTATTGGCACGCAGATTGATATGAAACAGCAGCGCAGGAATAAGACGCCCTGATCATTACGAAAAACCGTAGAAAAACACAAAAACCGACATAAAAACGCCCCAAAACAGTTCATAAGCGCACCAAAGCAGTGCATTTTTACAAGTTCTTGAAGGAAGCGCCCCTCGCCCTCTGGCGTCGCGGACACTTTCCCTTTAATCTCCCCAACCCGCCGGAATTCGGCGATATTCACGGAAGTCAATAGCAGGAGGTCGGCGACGGTAAAACCGCCCGATCCCCCGACACCAGACTGCCGCGGATGCCGGCCAGCGACCAGATACCAGCGAGGTCAATGATGAGCTTTCATGCCTTACCGCCCGAGCAGGGCCTCTATGATCCAGCCCACGAGCGCGACGCCTGCGGCATCGGCTTTGTCTGTCATATCAAGAATCAGAAAAGTCATCGGATCGTCCAGCAGGGTCTGGAGATTCTGGAGCGGATCAATCATCGCGGCGCCGTCGGTGCCGACCCCAAGGCCGGTGACGGCGCCGGCATCCTGGTGCAGATCCCCGAGGCCTTCTTCCGCGCCCAGGTGAGCTTCGACCTGCCCGAGACCGGACACTACGGCGTGGGCATGATCTTCCTGCACCAGGATGCGGACATCCGCGCCCGGATGCAGGCCATCATCGAAAAGCACATTCTGGAAAGCGGTCAGACCGTGCTCGGCTGGCGCGACGTGCCCACCGACAACAGCGACCTGGGCGAAAGTGTGCTGCCCAGCGAACCCAGGGTGCGCCAGGTGTTCATCGGCCGGGGCGACAACTGTGCCGACCAGGATGCCTTCGAGCGCAAACTGTTCGTCATCCGCAAGCGCATGGATAACGAGATCCGCGATGCCGGTCACGGTTTCGAGGCTTGCTACATCGCCTCCATGTCCTCCCGCACGGTGAACTACAAGGGTATGCTGCTGGCCGGCCAGGTGGGCCATTACTACCTGGACCTGCAGGACGAAACCTTCGTCAGCGCCCTGGCCCTGGTGCACCAGCGCTTCTCCACCAACACCTTCCCCACCTGGGACCTGGCACAGCCGTTCCGCATGATCTGCCACAACGGCGAGATCAACACCCTGCGGGGCAACGTCAACTGGATGGCCGCCCGCCGTCACACCATGCGTTCCGAGATCCTGGGCGACGACCTGGACACCATCTGGCCGCTGATCCCGGAAGGCCAGTCCGACTCCGCCTGCTTCGACAACGCCCTGGAACTGCTGGTGATGGGGGGCTATTCCCTGGCCCATGCCATGATGATCCTCATCCCCGAAGCCTGGTCCGGCAACACCCTGATGGACGAGAAGCGTCGCGCCTTCTATGAATACCACATGGCCCTGATGGAGCCCTGGGACGGCCCCGCCGCCATGGCCTTCACCGACGGCCGCCAGATCGGTGCCACCCTGGACCGCAACGGCCTGCGCCCCGCCCGTTACCTGGTCACCAAGGATGACCTGGTAATCCTGGGTTCCGAGATGGGCGTGCTGGACATTCCCGAAGAGCAGATCGTCAAGAAGTGGCGCCTGCAGCCGGGCAAGATGCTGCTGATCGACCTGGAGGAAGGCCGCATCATCAGCGATGACGAGATCAAGACCCAACTGGCCGCAGCCCGCCCCTACGGCGAATGGCTGAAGAAGACCCAGATCCGTCTGGAAGACCTGCCCACCGGCGTCGGTCCCATGGCCCCCGATGACGCCACCCTGCTGGATCACCAGCAGGCCTTCGGCTATACCCAGGAAGACCTGAAGTTCCTGCTCACCCCCATGGCCCTCACCGGCCAGGAGGCAATAGGCTCCATGGGCGCGGACAACCCGCCCTCGGTGCTGTCGGCCCGGCCCAAGCACCTGTCCACCTATTTCAAGCAGAACTTCGCCCAGGTGACCAACCCGCCCATCGACCCGATCCGCGAGGAACTGGTGATGTCGCTGGTGTGCATGATCGGTCCCCGCCCCAACCTGCTGGGCATCAACGAGGCCGGCCGGCACTGGCGCCTGGAAACCCCCCAGCCGGTGCTCACCAACCAGGACCTGGAGCGCATCCGCCACATCGAGTACCACTCCGGCGGCGCCTTCCGTACCCGCACCCTGGACGTGTGCTACCCCGCCGTCGAAGGCGCCGAAGGCATGGGCGCCGCCTTGGATCGCCTGTGTGCCGAGGCGGAACAGGCGGTTCTGGATGGCTTCAATATCCTTATCCTGTCCGACCGCGACACCAACCGGGACCGGATTCCGATCCCCATGCTGCTGGCCACCTCGGCCGTGCACCATCACCTGATCGAGAAGGGGCTGCGTACCGCCTCCGGCATCGTGGTGGAAACCGGGGCCGCCCTGGAAGTGCATCATTTCGCCACCCTGGAAGGCTACGGCGCCGAAGCCATCAACCCCTATCTGGCCTTCGACACCATCCAGTCCATGTTGCCGCGTCTGCCGGAGCGGCTGAGCTTCGAAGAGGCCCAGAAGCGCTACATCAAGGCCGTCGGCAAGGGGCTGCTCAAGGTCATGTCCAAGATGGGCATCTCCACCCTGGAATCCTACTGCGGCGCCCAGATCTTTGATGCCATCGGCCTCAACACGCCGTTCGTGGACCAGTACTTCTCCGGCACCCACAGCAAGATCGAGGGTATCGGCCTGTCCCAAGTGGCCGAAGAGGCGGTGCGCTGGCACCGGCAGGCCTACGGCAATGCGGAGATCTACCGCAAGCAGCTGGACGTGGGCGGCGACTACGCCTTCCGCATCCGCGGCGAAGATCACATCTGGACCCCGGACAGCATCGCCAAGCTGCAGCACGCCACCCGCGCCAACGACGCCGGGAGCTTCGCCGAGTTCTCGCGGCTCATCGACGAGCAGTCCGAGCGCCTGCTGACCCTGCGCGGTCTGATGGACTTCAGGTTCGCCGATACCGAAATCCCTCTGGACGAGGTGGAACCGGCGGCCGAGATCGTCAAGCGCTTCGCCACCGGTGCCATGTCCTTCGGCTCCATCTCCTACGAGGCCCATTCCACCCTGGCCAAGGCGATGAACGCCATCGGCGGCAAGTCCAACACCGGTGAGGGCGGTGAAGAGCCGGAACGCTTCCTGCCCCTGGCGGACGGCTCCATGAATCCGGAACGTTCCGCCATCAAGCAGGTGGCCTCGGGCCGCTTCGGCGTCACCACCGAGTACCTGGTGAACGCCGACGACATCCAGATCAAGATCGCCCAGGGCGCCAAGCCCGGCGAAGGTGGCCAGCTGCCCGGCCACAAGGTCAATGCCCAGATCGCCCGGGTGCGTCATTCCACCGCCGGCGTGGGCCTGATCTCGCCGCCGCCCCACCACGACATCTATTCCATCGAGGATCTGGCACAGCTGATCCACGACCTGAAGAACGCCAACCCCAAGGCCCGCATCTCCGTGAAGCTGGTCTCCGAGGTGGGTGTGGGCACCGTGGCCGCCGGCGTCTCCAAGGCCCATGCGGACCACATCACCATCGCCGGTTACGACGGCGGCACCGGGGCCAGCCCGTTGACCTCCATCAAACACGCCGGCAGTCCCTGGGAGATCGGCCTGGCCGAAACCCAGCAGACCCTGGTGCTCAACCGCCTGCGGGGCCGCGTGGCGCTGCAGGTGGACGGCGGCCTGCGCACCGGCCGCGATGTGGTCATCGGCGCCCTGCTGGGGGCCGATGAGTTCGGCTTCGCCACCGCGCCGCTGATCGTGGAAGGCTGCATCATGATGCGCAAGTGCCACCTGAACACCTGCCCGGTGGGCGTGGCCACCCAGGATCCGGAACTGCGCAAGAAATTCACCGGCAAGCCGGAATACGTCATCAACTACTTCTTCTTCGTGGCCGAGGAAGTCCGCCGCCTGATGGCCAGGCTGGGCTTCCGCACCATGAAGGAGATGATCGGTCGTGCCGATCTGCTAGAGATGCGCAAGGCCATCAGCCACTGGAAGGCCAAGGGGCTGGACTACACCCGTCTGCTGGCCCGGCCCCAGGTGCCGGCCGAGGTGGCCATCTACAACACCGAGACCCAGGATCACGGTCTGGACAAGGCGCTGGATCACGAACTGATCCGGCAGGCCCAGCCAGCCCTGACCGAGGGCAAGCCGGTGAAGATCGAAACCCGGATCCGCAACTTCCACCGCACCGTGGGCACCATGCTCTCCGGTCAGGTGGCGGCCCGCTACGGCCATGCCGGCCTGCCGGACGACACCATCCACATCAAGGCCAGCGGTACCGGCGGCCAGTCCTTCGGCGCCTGGCTGGCCAAGGGCGTGACCATCGAGATGGAAGGTGAAGCCAACGACTACGTGGGCAAGGGCCTGTCCGGCGGTCGCATCATCATCTATCCGCCGGCCCATGCCGCCATCGACCGGGCCGAGGACAACATCATCGTCGGCAACACCGTGCTCTACGGCGCCATCAATGGCGAGGTGTTCTTCCGCGGCGTGGCCGGTGAGCGTTTCTGCGTGCGCAATTCCGGCGCCACCGCCGTGGTGGAAGGCGTGGGCGACCACGGCTGCGAGTACATGACCGGCGGCATCATGGTGTGCCTGGGCCGCACCGGCCGCAACTTCGCCGCCGGCATGTCCGGCGGGGTGGCTTACGTGCTGGACGAGGACGGTGACTTCGCCCAGCGCTGCAATCTGGCCATGGTGGAACTGGAGCCCATCGCCGCCGAGGACGATGCCCTGGAAGCCCTGGATCACCAGGGCGGGGATCTGGAAACCCACGGCCGGGTGGACCTGAGCCACGACATGACCAACCACGATGCCCGGCGCCTGAAGACCCTTATCGAGCGTCATCTGGCCTACACCGGCTCGGCCCAGGCCAAACGCATCCTGGCGGACTGGAATAATTTCCTGCCCCGTTTCGTCAAGGTGATGCCGGTGGATTACCGTCGCGCCCTGGAAGAACTTCAGGCCCAGAAGGCCCGTCCGCCGGGTGCCAACCGACCATTGACCGCCAACCAGCCGCTTGAGGGGAGCGCCGCTCATGGGTAAGCCAACCGGATTCCTGGAATTTGTACGCAGCGACCGGCGCTATGCGCCGGTGAGTGACCGTATCGTTCACTATCGGGAGTTCGTCATCCCGCTGAACGTGGCACAGGTGCGTGAGCAGGGGGCCCGCTGCATGGACTGCGGCATCCCCTTCTGCCATCAGGGCTGCCCGGTGAACAACATCATCCCGGACTGGAATGACCTGGTGTACAAGGACGACTGGAAGCAGGCCATCGAGGTGCTGCATTCCACCAACAACTTCCCCGAGTTCACGGGCCGCATCTGCCCCGCCCCCTGCGAGGCCGCCTGCACCCTGAACATCGACGACACCCCGGTGACCATCAAGACCATCGAGTGCGCCATCGTCGACCGGGCCTGGGAAGAAGGCTGGATCCGGCCCCAGGTGGCCCAGCGCCGCACCGGCAAGCGGGTGGCGGTGGTGGGCTCCGGCCCCGCGGGTCTTGCGGCCGCCCAGCAGCTGGCCCGTGCCGGTCACAGCGTGGAGGTGTTCGAGAAGGCGGACCGCATCGGCGGCCTGCTGCGCTACGGCATCCCCGATTTCAAGCTGAGCAAGACGCATATCGACCGCCGTATCGCGCAGATGCGCACGGAAGGGGTGCAGTTCCACACCCAGACCCATATCGGCGTGGACAT
The DNA here is from genome assembly GCF_022227845.1 of Ectothiorhodospira lacustris. GTDB lineage: Bacteria > Pseudomonadota > Gammaproteobacteria > Ectothiorhodospirales > Ectothiorhodospiraceae > Ectothiorhodospira > Ectothiorhodospira lacustris. The sequence goes on from NZ_JAJNQN010000002.1 coordinate 57,154, forward strand.
CCCGGTGGCGAAACTGCAGGCGGAGTTCGATGCGGTGGTGCTGGCAGGGGGGGCCGAAAAGCCCCGCGATCTGCCGGTGCCCGGCCGTGAACTGGAGGGCGTGCATTACGCCATGGATTTCCTCACCCGCAACAGCAAGCGAGTCCAGGGCGTGTTCGTACCCGACGAGGACTTCCTCAGCGCCCAGGACAAGCACGTGCTGGTGATCGGCGGCGGCGATACCGGTTCCGACTGTATCGGCACCTCCAACCGTCATGGCGCGGTCCATGTCACCCAGGTGGAGATCCTGGACAAGCCGCCTGAAAAGGAGAACAAGGGGCTGACCTGGCCCAACTGGCCCAACCGCATGCGCACCTCCAGCTCCCAGGAAGAGGGCTGCACCCGGGAGTGGAACGTGGCCACCAAGGCCTTCATCGACGACGGCCACGGCCGGGTCAAGGCCGCCCGGGTGGCGACGGTGAAGTGGGAGAAGGATGCCGAGGGCCGTTTCCAGATGAGCGAAGTACCGGGCACCGAGCGGGAAATCCGCTGTGATCTGGTGCTGCTGGCCATGGGCTTCGTGCATCCGGTACAGGAGGGCATGCTGGCCCAACTGCAGCAGGCATCCGGCCTGGAGCTGGATCCCCGGGGCAACGTCAAGGGTGTGACCGAAGGCGCCAAGGCCTATCACACCAGCGTGGACGGCGTGTTCGCCGCCGGCGACATGCGCCGCGGCCAGTCCCTGGTGGTCTGGGCCATCCGCGAAGGGCGCCAGTGCGCCCGGGCAGTGGATCAGTGGCTGATGGGAAGTTCCGATCTGCCGCGGTGACGCCATGAAAAAAGCCCGGCTTTGCCGGGCTTTTTTTCGTTCCGGGGCCGGGATACTCTGCGGTGAACCCCCGCCGCCCCACCACTGGAGCACACGCCATGGCCACCGACCCAGGCACTATCCACACTTTCGAGGCCACCGACATCCAGGGCCGACCCCGCACCCTGGCCGAATTCACCGGTCGTGTTCTGCTCATCGTCAACGTGGCCAGCCGCTGCGGCCTCACCAAACAGTACAGCAGCCTGCAGGCCCTGCAGGATCGTTTCCACGACCGGGGGTTCGACGTGCTGGGCTTTCCCTGCAATCAGTTCGGCAACCAGGAACCGGGCAGCGAGGACCAGATCGCCGATTTCTGCACCACAAGCTTCCGGGTGAGCTTCCCGCTGTTTGCTAAGGTGGAGGTCAACGGCGCTGACGCCCATCCCCTGTTTCGTCACCTCAAGGCCGCCGCGCCCGGTCTGCTGGGGTCCCAGGGCATCAAGTGGAATTTCACCAAGTTTCTGGTGGGTCGAGATGGTCGGGCGGTCCGGCGCTATGCCCCCAATGTCCCGCCGGAAGCCATTGCTGGGGAGATCGAGCGCCTGCTTGAGATGCCACCAACCTAATCGGCACAAGGTTGTCACGCATAACCGGTTTGGTTCATATTCCAAAAACAACATCAAGCGAACCCACCACCGAGGAGCATCAAGGCCATGTCCATCAAGCGTCGAGATTTTCTCAAGGCCGGCACCGCCGTGGCCACCGGGGCCGCCATCATCGGGGCACCGGCCATCGTCAAGGCCCAAGAGCGTTTCAACTGGCGCATGACCACCACCTGGCCCGCCGGCCTGCCCTTCTTCCAGACCGGACCCGGCAGTGCCACCGACTTCGCCCGGCGAGTGGAGGAAATGTCCGGCGGCCGTATCCGCATCCGGGTCTATTCCGCCAATGAACTGGTGCCCGCCTTCGAGGGCTTCGATGCCGCTTCTTCCGGTCGTCAGGTCCAGCTCAATCACGGCTGCGCCTATTACTGGGCCGGCAAGTCCTTCGCCGCCCAATACTTCACCACCGTCCCCTTCGGCATGACCTTCCAGGGTCATAACGCCTGGCTCAACGAGGGGGGCGGCTATGAACTGTACGAAGAGGTCTACAAGCCCTTTGATCTGGTGCCCCTGGTGGTGGGCTGCACCGGGGTGCAGCCGGTGGGCTGGTTCCGGCGCCCGGTCGAGGGTCTGCGGGATTTCCGCGGCCTGAACATCCGCATGCCGGGGTTGGCTGGGGACATCTACAACGCCATCGGCGCCAATGCCCGCCTGCTGCCGGGTGGTGAACTGTTTGCGGCCCTGGAGCGGGGTGCCATTGATGCCGCGGAGTGGGTGGGTCCCTACTCCGACCGCGAACTGGGTCTGCACCGGGCCGCCAAGTACTACTATTCCTCCGGCTGGCACGAACCGGCCACCAGCACCGAGGTGGTGGTCAACCGCCGCGCCTGGGAATCCCTGCCCAAGGATCTGCAGGCCATCATGCGCAACGCCGCGGCGGCCTGCAACATCACCTCCCATGCCTGGCTGGAGGCCAGAAACGCCGATGCCCTGGACGACCTGGTGACCAATCATGGGGTGCAATTCGGGCCGCTGCCCGACGACGTGATCCAGGCCCTGCTGGAAGCCACCCGGGATATTCTCAGCGACCGGGCCGCCAAGGACCCGCTGGTGCGCCGGGTGCATGAGAGCTATTTCGGGTTCAAGGCCCGCCATGACCGCTGGCAGCAAAACTCGGAAACGGCCTTCCAGACCCAGATCCGGGACCTGGGCGGGAAGATCCTCGCCTGAGCCTGCTCCGGAGCCCCTTTCCCTCGGGAGCGGGGCTCATCCGACTCATTCCGACGGGATCGCCTGGAGATCGCCATGCCCCGGCTCCTCCTCCGCTTCGAGCGTGTGCTGTACCGGATCACCAGCCTTGCCGGCGGGGTTTCGGCCGTCGCCATGGCCGCCATGATACTGCTGATCTTCGGCAACATGACCGCCCGCTACGCCTTCGGTACCGGCGCCGTGTGGCTGCAGGAACTGGAATGGTATCTGCTCTCCCTGAGCGTGATGACCGGCATCGCCTATGCCATGCGCGCCGATGAACACGTTCGGGTGGATGTCTTTTCCCATCGTCTGAGCCGGGTGGGCAAACTCTGGCTTAACGGCATCACCATGGTGCTGGTGGCCATCCCCATTGCGGCCCTGGTCCTCTTCTACACCTGGCCCTTCGTCAACATCTCCTATGTGCGCGGCGAAGGCTCGCCCAACGCTGGCGGCATGCCCTGGCTGTTCCTTCCCAAGGCCATGATCCTGCTGGGTTTTGCCCTCATCCTCAGCGAGGCCCTGCGGCAAACCCTGAGCATCGGTCGACGCCTGCTGTTCCACTATCGCCGCCCCGGACCCCGCCGGAGGATTGTCCATGCCCCTTGAGTACATCGCGCTGATGATGGTGGGTGCCTTCTTCGTCCTCGTGCTCACCGGGATGCCGGTGGCCTTCGCCATTGCCGCCGTGGGATTCGTGTTCGGCTTCATCGGTTTCGAAGGCTGGCTGTTCGAGCTGCTGCCTTCCCGCATCTTCGGCACCATCACCAACTACACCCTGCTGGCCATCCCGCTGTTCGTATTCATGGGGGTGATGCTGGACAAGACCCGGGTGGCGGAACGCATGCTGGAGGTGATCGGCCACGCCAGCGGCGCCCTGCCCGGCGGCATGGCGCTGGCAGTAATCCTGGTGGGTGTGCTCATGGGTGCGGCCACGGGCATTGTCGGGGCGGCCATCGTCACCCTCACCCTGATGGCCCTGCCCACCCTGATCCACCGCGGTTACAAACCGTCGGTGGCCTGCGGCACCATCTGTGCCTCGGGCACCCTGGGGCAGATCATTCCCCCCAGCTTGGTACTGCTGGTGCTGGCGGACACCATGAACCTGTCCGTGGGCAGCCTGTTCGCCGCCGCCCTGGTGCCGGGCCTGCTGCTGGCCGGACTCTACGTGGTCTATCTGCTGTTTCTGGCCTGGTACAGTTCGGCGGATGTGCCGGCCATCGATGCCGAGGAACGGGCGGCCATAAGCAAGGCACAGCTCTGGAAGGACCTGTTCACCTCGGTGCTGCCGCCCCTGGCCCTGGTGGCGGCGGTACTGGGGGCCATCATCGGCGGCATCGCCGCGCCCACGGAGGCCGCGGCGGTGGGCGCGGTGGGCGCGGTGGTGGTGGCGGCGCTGATGCGGCGCCTGAGCCTGCCGGTCGTCAACGAGGCACTGATCATCACGGTGCGTATCAGCGCCATGGTGTTCTTCGTGCTGATCGCCTCCCAGGTGTTTGCCCTGGCGTTCCGGGGGCTGGACGGGGAGTTCCTGGTGGAGGCCATGTTCAACTGGGTGCCCGGCGGACCCTACGGCACCCTGCTGTTCATGATGCTGCTGATTTTCCTGCTGGGGTTCTTCCTGGAGTGGATTCAGATCACCTACATCGCCGTCCCCCTGTTCATGCCGTTCCTGGCGGGGTATCCGGAGTTCTCCATGGTCTGGATCGCGATCCTCATCGCCATGAACCTGCAGACCTCGTTCCTGACGCCGCCCTTTGGATGGTCGCTGATCTTCATGAAGGGAGTGGCGCCCAAAGGGATACGGACTGCGGATATCTACCGGGGGGCGATCCCCTTTGTATTCATCCAGCTAATGGCCCTGGGGCTGTTGATCCTGTTCCCGGGGATCGCCCTGTGGCTACCGGAAGCCATCGGATGGTAGGGCGTGATCTTTATTCTTGGATTATTGGAAAAAGAACAGTGCCGTGGTCACCGCGCCGACCACCACGATGCCGTTGCGCAGGACCGTCGGCGGCAGTACACGACCGATGCGGGCCCCCACCAAACCGCCCAGGACTGCCGCCAGGGCCATGGGGGGGATCTCCGGCCAGGAGATGGCGCCGCCCCAGGCATAGATGATCACCGCCATCAGGGTGAGTACGGCGGAGAGCAGGTTCTTCAGACCGTTGGCCACGTTCAGGTCATTGACGCCCAGCAGCCGGAACATGGCCAGCATGACAATGCCCATGCCGCCGTTGAAATAGCCGCCGTAGCCGCACACACCCAACACCCCGAGCCGCCCCCAGAAACCGCCGGTGCCCCGGCTGCGCCGGGCCAGATACTGGTTCAGGCGGGGGCCGAAGGCAAACAGCAGTGTGGCAAAGAGCAACAGCCAGGGCACGATCACCCGGAAGGCCTCGTTGGAGGTCGCCAGCAGCAGCAAGGCCCCCACCGCGCCCCCCGCCGTACCAATGAGCACCACCCCCAGCACCGTCATCCCCCGGGGCGCCTGGATCAGGTCCCGGTAGGCCCAGGCGCCGGCCAGATAGCCGGGCAGCAAGGCTGCCGTGCCGGTGGCGTTGGCGGCCACCGGCGGTACGCCGGTGAAGACCAGGGCCGGCAGGGTAAGAAAGCTGCCTCCCCCGGCCAGCGCATTGATGATGCCGGCCACAAAGGCGGCGGTCACGATCAGGGTAAGATCAAACAGTTCCAGTGGCACGGGGATGGGCATCCTTCAAGTGGGAGCGACTCGGCAGATAGGGCCTGAGCCAGTCCATGATCTGCCCGGCATGACGGGCAAATCCTTCCGGGTCATTGTGCCCCACACCCGGCAGGGTAAGCACTGTCGCCCGGGGATTTGCACCGGCCAGGATCTGCAGATGATGCAGGGGCACCACGTCATCGTCCTCGCCATGCACCAACAGCAGCGGCGCCTGGATCCGGTCCACCGTGGTCCGGGGGGCAATGTCATCGAAGCGATGGCCGATGAACCATTCCACGCCGCGATTGATGACCACCCCCCATGGCCGGCGCGGGATACCCTGCTCCGCCAGCCAGCCGTTCATCATCGGCTCAGGATGAGAAAAGGCGGACAGACTGATCACCGCGCGCAGATCCGGGGTTCTGGAAGCCGCCAGCAGTACCGCACCGGCGCCCACGGAATGCCCCAGCAGGATGATATCCCCATATCCTCGCCGGCGTAGCACCTCCATGACGGCCTCCGCATCCTCGGCAAAGCGCGGCAGAGAGGCAAAGCCGTCATCATCACTCAGGCCGTGACAACGGGCATCAAAGACCACCGCGTTCAACCCCTCGGCCAGCACCCGGGGCACCATGAACAGCAGGTGGGAGCTGTTGGCACCCCAGCCATGCACCATGACCACGACCGGGGCACCGGGATGAGGCAGGAAAAACGAGGCGGCCAGAGCCTTGCGCCGACGACTGATGATCCGGACCCGTTCGGGAGACAGGCCCAGGGCCTGTGGCTCGGTCACCCATGACCGCGCCTGAATGCGAAAGGCCCGCAGCAGCCATGACCGAAGGACCATCAAACCAAGCACCAATCCAAGGACCGGAACACTGACGATAAAAAAGCCATGAAAGACTGACATGAGATTCCATGCAGGGATGTTGGAAACCACGGGGAACAACGCCCGGCCGGACGCGCTCCAATGATAACAAGCGCAGGAGATCGTTCCATGGACATTCCACTGTTGATCATCGGCGCCCTGCTGCTGGGCACATTGACCGCCTGGTACATCGGGGTGTTCCCCTACCCTGTCGGCTGGCTACTCCTGAGCGTGTTCTTCATCGCACGATTGATCCAGATCAGCCAGGGCTGACCCCGGGAAACGGGCAAATCTTCCACAAAGTCTTTATAATCCTCCACAATAACCCGCCCGGCCTTTTGTCTGTAAATCAGGCAACGTTGCCGGTCAGGCCTTGAAAGGCCTCGGACAAGGAACCATACATAAATCATCAATCCGTCGAGTCCAGGACTCGACGGTCATGCGGCCCCGCCTCCCTGGGCGGGAAATGCTGTGTTGCCGCCTCGGCGGCGCTGAGCGGGTCATGAGACCCGCATACCGGTGACACCGGCACCCCAGCAGAATCTCCCAGTCAGACCCGGCCTTGTCCGGGACACAGGGGTGTCAGCCCAACCGATGGGCACCGGTCGTCCACATCACAATGGCGGCACGATGAACCCTTGCACCACCCAACCAGCCCCTGGAGCGATGCTATGCCCCTGACCCGACGCCGTTTCAACCAATTGCTTGCAGGTGGGCTAGGCGCGGCCCTGACCCCCAATGTCCTGGCCGGACTGGTGGAAGGTCAGGACTGGCGTGCCATCGCCCGCCCCCAGTCGGAAGCGCCCGCGGGCAAGATCGAACTGACCAAGTTCTTTTCCTACGGCTGCCCCTTCTGCGGACAGCTGGCCCGGGTGATGAAGCCCTGGCTGGCGGAACAGCCCGATGACGTGGTGTTCCGGCGCGTCCCCATCTCCTTCAACCGCACCGCCTGGGCCAACCTGGCCCGCCTGGCCCTGGCCCTGGAGGAAACCGGTCTGGCCGGTGAGCTGGATCAAGCGGTATTTGACGCGGTCGGGGTGCATCGGGAACCCCTATTCACCGAAACCGCCATCATGGACTGGCTTGGGGAAAGGGACGTGGATACCGAGGCATTCCGCCAGGTCTTCAACGCCTCCCATATTCGAGCCCAAGTGGCCCGTAACGACCGCCTGCAGACCCGCTTCGGCATCAACAGCGTCCCCACCCTGGTGGTCGACGGCCGTTTCGTCGTGGTCGGCGAACAGGCCCGCAGCTTCGATGACATCCTTGATATTGCCGGACAACTCATCGACAAGGCCCGCACCTGACCCGGGCTGTTTTCTTCCGACAACAGGAGTACAGCACCAATGACAGACGTCCTGTTCATGTCTTTTCCTGCAGCGCCCGCGGCGCCCAACCACATGACATCCTAGCCATGAACGATTCTTCTCAAGCGATTTCCCCCCGTCGACGCCTGCAGACCCTGCTGGCGATCCCTGACAACCAGCGTACCGAAGAGCAATGGGACGAGATCATCGAACTGGAGATCTCCCTGGCGCCCGTCAACCAGATCACCGGCGGTGAGAAGCAGGCCGCCGAAACACGCAGCAGTCCGCGTCAGGCCCGTGGAGCCAGGCAGCCAAGATCAGGCAGCAGCGGAAATGGTCCTCGCACCAAAAAGACCTTCAAAAAGCCGACCGGCGGCGCCCCCAAGGGTCCGGCCCGAGGCGCCGTCGGCGGAGAGTAAATACCCGACTGCAGCGGGGCCAGGCGGGCTCCCGGCCCCGAAAAGGCGCTGAATGATCCACGTCAAGGCCGCTGACAGTCCCGTCAGCCCTTGGCGCGGACGATACGCAAAACCTCGGGGATACGACGCAGGCGGCGCATCATGTCGGCCAGATGCTTGCGGTTGCGGACACTCAGGGTGAAGGTGATCGTGGTGGCATGACCATCCCGTTCGTCGAAGGAAACGTGCTCGATATTGGAGCCCATGTCCGCGATCCCCGCCGCCAGACTGGCCAGCACGCCCCGCTTGTTGGCGGTCTGGATACGCACGCTGGCGGCATATTCCTGACTGCCATCCGGCGCCCACTCCACCGTGATCCACTTGTCCGGCTTGTCCCGGTAATCGGCCACGTTGCGGCAGTGTTCCCGGTGGACCACCAGGCCGCGCCCGGTGCTCATGACCCCCACGATGGGATCGCCGGGGATGGGATTGCAGCACTTGGCAAAGGACAGCACCATACCCTCGGTACCCTTCACGGCCAAGGGTCGTCCCATGCCTGCGGGGGTGGTTTCCATGGCCGAGGCATCGGCATCCTCCGCCACGGACAGGCGTCTGGCCACCAACGCGGCCATGCGGTTCCCCAGACCCACGTCCGCCAGCAGGGCTTTGACATCCGGCAACTGTAATTCCTCCAGCAACGCCCGCAGGCGTTCCTCGGGCACTTGCTCCAGCGAGAGTTCGTAGACCGAGAGGGCCTTTTCCAGCAACCGGCGGCCGAGACTGACCGCCTCGTCCTGCTGCAGGTTCTTGAGGTAGTGGCGGATGGCCGTGCGGGCCTTGCCGGTGACGACGAAGTTCAGCCAGGCCGGATTGGGGCGGGCACCGGGGGCGGTGATGATCTGCACCGTGCGGCCACTCTCCAGGGGGGTGGACAGGGGCGCCAGGCGCCGGTCGATCTTGGCGGCCACACAGGTATTGCCCACGTCGGAGTGCACGGCATAGGCAAAATCCACCACGGTGGCGCCCCGGGACAGCTCCATGATGTCCCCTTGGGGGGTGAAGATGTAGACCTCCTCCGGAAACAGGTCAACCTTGACGTTCTCCAGGAATTCCATGGAGTTGCCGGCGGCCTGCTGGATCTCCAGCACCCCTTTGAGCCACTCCCGGGCCCGGTCCTGGGCCCGATCCTGGGCAGTGGCGGATTGCCGATCACCGGCCTTGTAAAGCCAGTGGGCGGCGATACCGGTCTCGGCCACCCGGTCCATCTCCTCGGTGCGGATCTGCACCTCAATGGGGATGCCGTGAGGTCCGAACAGCACCGTGTGAAGGCTCTGGTAGCCGTTGGCCTTGGGGATGGCGATATAGTCCTTGAAGCGCCCCGGCACCGGCTTGTAGAGATTGTGTACCGCCCCCAAGGCCCGGTAGCAGGTATCCACGTCGGCGACGATGATGCGGATGGCAAAAACGTCATAGACCTCAGAGAAGGACAGACGCTTCTGTTTCATCTTGCGATAGATGCTGTAGAGGTTCTTCTCCCGGCCGACGATGCGGGCCTCAATGCCCACCTCTTCCATGCGACCGCAGATGGCGGTCTCGATCTTCTGCATCACTTCCTTGCGGTGGCCCCGGGATTTCTTCACCGCCGCCTCCAGCACCTTGTGGCGCATGGGATAGTGGGCGGCAAAACCGAGCAGCTCCAGCTCGCGGCGGATGGCGTTCATGCCCAGACGCTGGGCAATGGGGGCATAGATATCCAGGGTCTCCCGGGCCACCCGTCGGCTCTTGTCCGGCCGCAGGGCGCCCAGGGTGCGCATATTGTGCAGGCGGTCGGCCAGCTTCACCAGGATCACCCGCAGATCGCGGGTGATCGCCAGCATCATCTTGCGGAAATTCTCGGCCTGCGCCTCGGCCTTGGAACGGAACTTGAGGTGGGTAAGCTTGGAGACACCATCCACCAGTTCGGCCACATCATCCCCGAACTCCTCGATGATGCGTTCCTTGCTGATGTGGGTATCCTCCATGACGTCATGGAGGATGGCGGCGATGATGCTCTTGTAGTCCATCCGCATCTCGGCCATGGTCTTGGCCACGGCCAGGGGATGGAAGATATAGGGTTCCCCACTCTGACGGGTCTGCCCTTCGTGGGCTTCGGCACCGAACAGATAGGCCCGGTAGACCTCCTTGATCTGCTCCGGCTCCAGATAGCACTCCAGGTAGGCGCACAGGTCACCGGCCATGAAACGGGTGGTGTCCAGCGGCTGGGGGCTGGGGATCGTGGGGGTGGGGGCGCTCTCGACCATGGCGGCTGTCATGCGGAGTGGCCCTGTTGCGGTTCCCGGAGCAATCCGCAGACGGGGCTAGATCTCCGAACCGACCTCCTCGTCGCTGATCTTGGACTGGCCGGCATGGTCACGGGCAGCCACTTCGTTCAGGACTTCCGGTCCCACCAGGCCGGCGGCAATCTCCCGCAGGGCCACCACGGTGGGCTTGTCGTTCTCCCATTCCACCAGGGGATTGGTGCCTCCGGCGAGCTGACGGGCGCGCTTAGCAGCCACCAACACCAGATGGAAACGGTTGTCTACATTGTCGAGACAGTCTTCTACGGTCACTCGTGCCATGGCTGGCAGTGCTCCTGAAAAAACGGCGGAAAACGGTCAATACTAGGGGTTCAGAACCCGGGATGCCAGCAATTCGCTCAGCAACGCCCGTTTGCTGTGGTGCTGGGGCCACATGCGCAGACGATTGGCGGTGAAGATGGCCTTCAGGTCCGCCAGTGCGTCCTCAAAGCGGTCATTGACCACCAGGTAGTCATATTCAACGTAATGGGTCATTTCTTTGACCGCATCCTGCATACGCCGTTCGATCACGGCAGCGCTGTCCTTGCCCCGGGCCTGAAGCCGGGCGCGCAGGGTATCCCGAGAGGGAGGAACGATGAAGATGGACTGACAATCGGGCATCAGGCGGCGGACCTGCTGAGCGCCCTGCCAGTCGATTTCCAGGATCACGTCCCGGCCCTGGTCCAGCTCCGCCTCCACCGCAGCGCGGGAGGTGCCGTAATAGTGGTCAAAGACCCGGGCATGCTCCAGAAAGGCCCCGTCCTCGATCATACCCAGGAAATGCTCGGCATTGACGAAGTGGTAATGGGTGCCGTCCACCTCGCCCGGCCGGGGCGGGCGAGTGGTATGGGAGACGGATACCACCAGATCCGGACGGGCTTCCAGCAGGGCGGCCACCAAGCTGGTCTTGCCGGCCCCGGAGGGTGCGGACACGATGAAGAGGGTTCCCTTGACCAAGTTGCTGACTCCCGGCTGGACGACTGGATGACCCGCTAGGGTAACTCAAGGCAGGTGCCGGATGCAGCCCGGGGGCAATCAGTCCAGCAGATCCACTTCAATCCCCTGCTCATACAGGGACTGAGCGCGCCGATCCAGGTACCGCTGCAACTCAGGCTCGTCCCGGTAGGCCCCGGTCAGCACGTATTCCATCAGGGACTGCACATGGAAGGTCCGCAGATAACCCTCGGCACGGATCACCTCGCCGCTCTCGGGGGTGTAGAAAGCCAGCGTGGGGGTGTAAAGCACGCCACTGTCCCTGGCCCAGGCCGCCGCGGTGGTTTCCTCGCCCGCCGGGGTGATGACCGGATCACGACCGGCGACATCGATCTGTGCCACCTGGAACCGGGCCAGCAGGGACTCGCTGTCGGGCCGGGCCAGAATATCCAGGTGCAACTCATCGCAGGCGGAGCACTGGGCCTGCTCGAACAGCACCAACAGGGGCCGTTCATCCTCCCTCAGGGCTGAGGCCAGGTCATGGGGAGAGGGCAGCCAGCCTTCCCGGGCATGTAGTACGCCGCTGGCGGGCTCCGGCGACAGTTGCTCGAAATACGCCTGGAAGCCGATCTCGTGTTCCCGCCGCTCCCCGATCCAGGACAGCGCCGCACGGAAGCGATGGGGCTCGAAATAGCCATTGATGCGCCCCACCACCTGGAAATCCTCGTTGAACATGAGCAGGGTGGGGGTGAACTGTACGTTCAGATCCCGGGCAAAATCCTTTTCGGTGGTCTCGCGACCCGCCATGTCGGTGACGTCCCGGTCTCCCCAGAGGTTGATGGCGATGACATTGAAATGCCGCTGGGTCAGGTCGGCGATGTCGCGCTGGCCGAAGTTGTCCCGCACCAGTTTTTCACAGTAGGGGCAACCGTCCTGATAGAAATACAGCATGAGGCGACGGCCTGCGTCCGTGGCCTCCTGAACGTCTTCCCGGATATCCAGAAAGGACTCATGGAACCAGGACGGCGGCTCAACCCAGCCCGGGTTGACCATGCCCGGATCCAGGCGGGCTTCCTGGGCCGGCGCGACGCTCCAGGCGAACAGCGCGACCATCAACAATACCGCCGGGATGAACATGAACGATCGGACAGGGCTCATGGCAACCTCCTGGCCCGCTCAGGGCTGTTGCGGTGGATGTTCCCCAAACGACGGGACCCGGCCGAAGCCGGGTCCTGATCGGATCATTCCTGGTGATAACCGGTGACCCGCTCCACCTCGTTGCGCGACCCCAGCACCACCGGTACCCGCTGATGGATATCCTCGGGGTCCAGGGACATGATGCGCTCCCGCCCCGTGGTGGCGGCGCCCCCCGCTTGCTCGATGATGAACCCCATGGGATTGGCCTCATACATCAGACGCAGTTTGCCGCCCTGACCCTTGGCCTGGATCTTGGTGTCCATGGGGTACATGAAGATGCCGCCCCGGGTGAGGATGCGGTGCACTTCGGCCACCATGGAGGCGATCCAGCGCATGTTGAAGTCCTTGCCGCGGGCGCCGTCCTTACCTTCCAGACATTCGCTGATGTAGCGCTTCACCGGCGCCTCCCAGAACCGCATGTTGGAGGTGTTGATGGCAAACTCCTGAGTATCCGCCGGGATCTGCACATTGGAGTGGGTGAGCAGGAACTCCCCGAAATCCCGGTCCAGGGTAAACATGTTGGTACCCCGCCCCGTGGTCAGCACCATCATGGTGGAAGGGCCGTAGAGGCAGTAACCGGCGGCCACCTGCTCGGTGCCGGGTTTGAGGAAGTCTTCCTTGGCGGGATTCTTCACCCCCGGCGGGGCCTTGAGAATGGAAAAGATGGTCCCTACCGAAACGTTGACGTCGATATTGGAGGAGCCGTCCAGGGGATCGAACAGCACCAGATATTTGCCCCTGGGGGCATTATCCGGCAGATGATGGACGTCATCCATCTCCTCCGAGGCCAGGCCGGCCACGTGGCCGTTATGGGCCAGGGCCTCGATGAAGATTTCATTGGAGATGATATCCAGCTTCTTCTGCTGCTCCCCCTGGACGTTCTCGGAACCGGCGGTGCCCAGCACCCCCACCAGATCGCCCTTGTTCACCAGATCGGAGATCTTCTTGCAGGCCACCGCGATATCGTTCAAAAGCCCGGTGAACTCACCGGTGGCCCCCTCGAACTGGCGCTGGGTCTCAATGATGAAATTGGTAAGCGTGGTGCCGATATACATGGATGGTGTTCCCTTGGTGGTGTTGAAGCCGTCCGGCGCGGCACTGTTATTGTGATGTTCCCCTATCGGGGCGCCGCGCCTTTCTGACGGTTATACTATCAGAACCATCCTGTAGAACCATCCGGGCTGACATCTACTCCACGATCACCGTGATCTGCTCGGACACCAGCGGCGGATCAAAACTGGCGTGGCGATAATCCATGAACAGCAGCTGCAGGGTATGCCGACCCGGCGGCAGACTCACCTCGGCCTCGGTCTGGCCACCCCCGAAGTGCAGGGTGTGGTCGGTAAACGGCAGCGGGCTATCCAGATTCACTGCCGACAGATCCTTGTTGACCAGCAGATGATGATGGCCGGTATCGGGGCGATCCACACCGGCGGGAGCCACACCGGCGCCCTTGAGCCCCATGCGCACCGTAAAGGGCGCAGCAACCGTCTCACCATCGGCCGGACTGATGAAATACACCGAAGCCCCCTCGGGCGGTGCGATGCGCCCCAGATCCGCCTGTGCCGTGCCCAGCGTCAGCACTCCCAGGAGTGACAGGGTAATCAGGCTGTTCGGAAAATGACGATACATGTGAAAATCCTCCAAGGTTGACGGACCACAAATCCTGGCATTCCGCTAGGATTATAGCCCCTTTATTGATTTTGCCGACGTCGCTTGAGAAACCTCCGGCACCCATGGATACTCCTACGCTCAAAGCAAAATTATTGATGAGGGGATTCCCCTCGGTCAGTCAACGCATCCCCAGGAGTTGCCGCCATGTCCAGGACGATCACGTCACAGCCCTCGATCCAGTTTGCCGAAGCCGTCACGGGCGCTGCCGACAAGACCGACACCCAGGCCCCGCCGTCCACGCTGCCTCCGGCCCTGAGCGGCGAGCGGCGCACCCTCGACAGCAAGGCAGGCCTGCTCTGCTATTACCAGGGTGGCCCGGCTCGGCGTGAAGAACAGCAGACCGCCGTGCCCCTGCTGCTCATTCACAGCGTGAATGCCGCGGGCTCCGCCTACGAAATGAAACCGCTGTACGACCACTACAGCCGCCTGCGCCCCGTCTTTGCCCTGGAACTGCCCGGCTTCGGCGGCTCGGACCGCAGCGACCGGGCCTACACGCCCCGCCTCATGACCGACGCCATCCACGCCATGGTGCAGGAAATCCGGCGACTGATGGGCGATAGCCCCATCGATGCCATCGCCCTGTCCCTGGGCTCGGAATTCCTGGCCCGGGCCGCCGCCGAATCCGCCGCCGATTTTCGTACCGTGGCCCTGGTCAGCCCCACCGGCTTCCGGGGCACCGGCCGCCTGGACGGCCCCCCGGAAAGCACCCGGGGCATGCCCTGGCTGCACACCGTGCTCACCCGGGGTCCCTGGAATCAGGGCCTGTTCAGTGCCCTGACCAAGCGCAGCGTCATCCGCTATTTCCTCAACAAGGCATGGGGTTCCCGCCGCATTGATCTGGGCCTGCTGGAATACAGCGTGGCCACCACCCGGCAGCCCGGCGCCCAACATGCGCCCTATCATTTCCTGGCGGGCAACCTGTTCAGCAAGGACATCACCCGGATCTACGAATCCCTGACCCTGCCGGTTTTCATGTGCCATGGCGAGCGGGGCGACTTCGTGGACTACCGCGGCAAGGCGGCGGTGGAGCGCCTGCCCAACTGGCGGGTGGAGGAGTTCGCCACCGGCGCCCTGCCCTTCTATGAACTGCCCGAAGAGTTCGTGCAGCACTATGACGCCTTCGTGGAAAAGACCCTGGGCACCAAGGGCGACGCTTGATCGGGGCTGACCACTGATGGAATTCCTGTACGAGTACGGCCTGTTCCTGGCCAAGGCGGTCACCTTCGTGGTGGCCGCCCTGATCCTGCTGGGCAGCATCACCGCTGCCGCCGGCGGCTCCCGGGAACGGAGCCAGGAACACCTGGACGTCCGGCATCTCAACCAGCGCTACCGGGACATGGAAAAGACCCTGCGCGAACACCTCAAGACACCCCGCAGCCTGGGTCAGCGCCTGCGACGGCTGGGCCGGAAACAGGATGACAAGAAGACCTCCCCGCCGCCGGACCCGGATCGCAGCCGGATTTTCGTGCTGCGCTTTCACGGCGACATTCGCGCCTCCCGGGTGGAAAACCTGCGGGAAGAGGTGTCCGCCATCCTGACCCAGGCCCGCAAGGACCTGGACCGGGTGGTGGTCTGCCTGGAGAGCGGCGGCGGCATGGTCCCCCACTACGGCCTGGCGGCCTCCCAGCTGGTCCGGCTGCGGGACGCAGGACTGCATCTCACCGTCACCGTGGACCGGGTGGCCGCCAGCGGCGGCTATCTGATGGCGGCGGTGGCCCACCGCATCGTCGCCGCGCCCTTCGCCATCGTCGGCTCCATCGGCGTGGTGGCCCAGCTACCCAACCTGCACCGCTGGCTCAAGCGCCGCGAGGTGGACGTGGAACTGCTCACCGCCGGCGAGTACAAGCGCACCCTCACCGTTCTGGGACAGAACACCCCGGAAGGCAGGGCCAAGTTTCAGCAGGAGCTGGACGAGGCCCATGCCCTGTTCAAGGCGTTCCTGGGCCGTTACCGGCCCCAGCTCCACCTGGATACGGTGGCCACCGGAGAACACTGGTACGGGGAGCAAGCCCTGCCCCTTAGCCTGGTGGATGCGCTGAGCACCAGTGACGACGAACTCATGCGCCTGTCCAGGGAGTTCGACCTGTACGAGGTCACCTACCGTCGCAAGCAGACCCTGGGCAAGCGCTTCAGCGGTGCCGTTGACGGGGCGCTGGACCGCATGATGCGGCTTCTTGGCAGAACCTGAGATCTCAACCCATCCCATGACCCAGACCAGCAGCCCCTCTTCAGCGGTGGATACTCACCGGATCGGCCCCATCCATCTGGCACCGGGCATCCTGCCCCTCCACGGCTGGACCTTCTTCTACGGCGGCTTTGTCTCCATCGGCCTGCTGGTGTTCATCACCATCGGCCAGACCTACATCCTCAACGAGCACCTGAATATCCCCCTGGACCAGCAGGGCACCCTCACCGGGGATCTGGTGTTCTGGACCGAGGTGGTGGCCCTGCTGCTGTTCATCCCGGCGGGGATCCTCATCGATCGCATCGGCCGAAGGCCGATCTTCATTGCCGGCTTCATGCTGCTGGCGGCCACCTACGTGCTCTATCCTCTGGCGGGCTCCAGCGACGACCTGTTCCTGTATCGGGCCATTTATGCCATGGGCATCGTCGCCATCGCCGGCGCCCTGTCCACGGTGCTGGCGGATTACCCGGCGGAGCGCTCCCGGGGCAAGTTGGTGGCCATCATCGGCATGCTCAATGGCCTGGGGATCGTGATGATCGGCCAGATGTTCGGGGTACTGCCGGAGGTATTCACCGCCCGCGGGGTCAGCGGCACCGATGCCGGGCTCTATACCCATCTGCTGGTAGCGGGGCTGGCGGTGGTCTCCGCCATCATCATCGGCTTCGGCCTCAAGGGCGGGGTGCCGCCCACCCGGGAGGCTCGGCCGCCGGTGCGCAAGCTGCTGGTCACCGGGGTGACCGAGGCCCGCAACCCGCGCATCCTGCTGGCCTACGGCGCCGCCTTCATCGCCCGGGGCGACCAGTCCATCAATGCCGCCTTCGTCGTGCTCTGGGGCACCACGGTGGGCATCGGCATGGGCATGAGTGCGCCCGAGGCCATCAAGCAGGCCACCCTCATCTTCGTCATCACCCAGGTGGCGGCCCTGCTCTCGGCGCCGCTGCTGGGTCCGCTGGTGGATCGCCTGAACCGGGTCACCGCCCTGGGCGTCTGCATGGGCCTGGCGGCCCTGGGCAACCTGGCGGTGATCTTCATGGACAATCCCCTGGGCGGCGGCACCACCTGGATCTTCTTCATCTTGCTGGGCATCGGTCAGATGAGCGTGTTCCTGGGCGGGCAGTCCCTGATCGGCCAGGAAGCCCCCAAGGCCACCCGCGGCTCGGTACTGGCCATGTTCAACATCAGCGGTGCCCTGGGCATCCTGCTGATCATGATGATCGGCGGCCGCCTGTTCGACCAGATCGATCCCCGCGCCCCCTTCGTCCTGGTGGGTGCCATCAATATCCTGATGATGCTGGCCAGCTTCTATGTCCGGGCCAAGGCCCCCGGCATGACCATCTCCCAGGTGGAGGTGGAGCGTGATGGCATGGCCCCGCCGACCTCCCAGGACCCATGGATCGACCCGGCCCACCGGCCGCGGGATCGCAAGACCTGACCTTTTTCGGAGCCCTTTTCCATGAGCATCACCCAACAGTTCGACAACGTCACCCTGAACACCCAGGCCAATGTGTACTTTGACGGCAAGTGCGTCAGCCACGGCTTCACCCTGGCGGACGGCACCCGCAAGTCGGTGGGCGTGATCCTGCCCGCCCGCCTGACCTTCAACACCGGGGCGCCGGAGATCATGGAATGCGTGGCCGGGGCTTGCCGGGTCCGTCTGCCGGGAGAGGATGCATGGCGCAGCGTCGCTGCCGGAGAGTCATTCTCGGTGCCCGGCGACGCCAGCTTCGATATCGAAGTGGACGGCGAGCCCTTCCACTACATCTGCCACTTCGGATAATCGTTGCCGCGACGGCGCCTCAGAAGCGTCCGGACAGGTTCAGGGGGACCCTGCCTTCCGCGTCCGGCCGCCCCATGAAGCCCAGGGCCTGGGACAGCTCCCGACGGGCTCCTTCCCGCGTCCCCAGGCGCAGACGCAGCTGATAGCTCCCGTCCGGGGCCAGTCCCGCCGTGCCTTCCGCGAACAACGGCCCGCCCTGGTCGCGGATGACGGCCTCCAGATGACCCGCCTCGGTGGCGGTCAGGGTGGCCCGCAGATCCCCCAGGGGGAGGGGTTCGGGCAGTCCCGAGGCGGCATTGAGCCAGCCCACCACGCCCTCCACCTGACTGAAACGCCCCTGCCGGTCAAGCCGCAGGCTGGAGATGTCCGCCAGGACCCGCCCCTGCACGATCACCGGCAGGGTCAGATAGGCATCGGCCAGTGCCGCCGCCGGCAGATCGACCCGCAGATCCCGCAGGCGCAGGCCCGAAGGGTGAAGACCCAGGCGGCCGGCGGCCGTCCCGCCCGCCGGCCGCAGGGTGACATCCACCCGCAACTCCCCGCGCAGCCCCGCCAGGGGACGTACCCGCCACTGCAGATCCGACAGCATCAGTTCATCCAGCCGGACCTGTCGCGCCTGACCCCGCCAGAGGGTGCCGGACATCCCCGCGGGTTCCACCCCGTCAGGCACCAGACCCCGGTCCCGGGCCAGTTGCCAGGCGAAGGATGCCGGCAGGGTCACCAGCAGGAAGATCAGATAGGCGATTCCCCCCAGTACCAGGTAATGCCACGACTTCAGACCCGACTTCACGCCCCCTGCCCCTCCAGCACCAGTCGTGCATTGACCCGGCCGGCGGCCGGCTGGCGGTCCACGACCAGACCGCTGACCTGAATCCCGTACTGCTGCCCCAGCCCGTCCAGCCAGCGCAACAGGTCATCGAATGCGACATTCTCCATCCACACACGGACCGTGCCCGTCCCCTCCGGCTGGACCCGCCGCAGACTGGAGGCCAGATTCGCCTGCCTAGCCGTGGCATCCACCAGCCCCAGCAGGGACTGGGTGCCCTGGGCCGCGGGCGCAGGACCGGACTGGCCCCTGGCGGCCCGCACCTGCGCCGAGGCCGCCTCCATCCACCCCAGATCCCCCTGCAGCCGTTCCACGGTCCGCGTCGCGGCGTCGACCCGGTCATTGAGGGGCAGCCAGATCAGGCCGTAGGACAGGATCAGCGCCGATAACAGACCGCCCAGGACCAGGATCCGCCGGTCACGGGATGAAAGTGCTTGCCACCATGGGGTCATGAATCGTTGCTCCGGATCAGGATACGGCTGTCCACCCGGTCTTCCCGGGTGCTGGCGGACTGGATCTCCACGCTCCAGCCTACGGTCGATTCCAGCTGCTGTCGAAGACGGTCCAGACTCCGGAGATCGGCCAGATGCAGGTCCAGATCCAGCCGCCCCGGCTGGTAGCGCAGGCTCTGGATCGTCAACCCCTGCTCGGCGGCCAGGGCCGGGCCGGCCACCGTCAGCAGGGCATCCAGGCCCGAGGTCGCGGGACCGCCGCCCTGGCCCTGCTGCAGGCTGTTGAGGGCGCTCTGCATCTGGCGCCGGGGGTCTACCACCCGACTGCCGGGGAAGGTCCGCTCAAAGACCTGGGTGATTTCCCGATCCAGCCGATCCTGCTCCGCCTGCAGGGTGTGCAGTTCCCAGCCCAGGGTGATGAACTGGACCACGACCAATGCCAGCAGCAGGATCGCCGCCGGACGCCACGGGCGCCACCATTGGCCAAGGCCGTCGCGGGGACCGAAGGCGCCGCAGGCCAGATTGAAGGGTACCGATTTCGGCCACTCCCCGACGATGGCAACCAGCAGACGTTCATCGGCGGCATGGCACCTGACCTCTGCACCGAACGTCTGATCCAGACGATCCAGGGCCTCGTCACCGGGCAGCGCCGGACCATGTCGATGGATCTCCAGACGCTCGGGACGCCGATCCGGCGGGGTCTCGTCCCATTGCAACTGCAACAGAAAAGCCGCATTGTCCCGCTCCATAGCAGCCCCGTCGCCGTCGGCCGTGGCCAGCCAGGCCATGCTCCCTTCCAGCCGGACCGTCCAGGTATCCGGTGGCGTGGGCAGGACAGCAGTCTCCGGCACCAGCAGATGAGGCTCCAGCCCCTGAGCGCGCAAGGCCTCCAGCCAGGACTGCATGTCACCCCGGGACACCACGGCCACCCGCAGACGTCCATCCGGGTCTCGAGCACCGGGGACGAAATGCAGGCTTTCCACCTCGTCGGCCAGCAGATCCTCCAGGGCATAGGGCAAAGCCTTCATCATCGCGCGGCTGTTGCGGGTGGGCATTTCCACACGGGTCAGCAAGACCCGGGCCCCAGGTACCAGCACGATCAGGCGCCCGGCCCGAATCCGTTCCGCCAGTCCATCCAGCCCCTCCGGGGGCAGGATCTGCACGGAGCCATCCGCCATCTGCAGCAGGGCCTCCCAGGGGGCCTCGGGATCATTGGGATCGGTGGGTCTTAAAAAGACCTGGCTGGGATTCACGGAAATTCTCCAGTGATGGGACTGACGGACATCATCATGACAAATTTTGCCCAGGATCTTCAGGGTGTGTCAGGGACCGCAGGCGGTCTGTTCCCGCAGCACCACCCGCTGTTCCCGGGTATCGAGCACGCTGCAGAGCAGGAAGCGCCGCCCGGCCAGTTCCGTGCGAACCGCCAGACGGAAGTACCGGGACTCCACCGTCGTATCCTCGGCGGTGCCGAAGGCCCGCTGCAGGACTTCCGGGGCCACCTGAAGATTCATGATGGACGTGGTCTCCGGCAGGGCGGTCACGTAAGGCACCACGGCCCACCAGATGGGTGTCGTCACCCCCAGCACCAGTCGCAGTTCGCTGGGGCTGAGCATGGGCCGGTTCCCGCTCAGATAGGGAGGATCCAGTGCACGATAGGCGGGGTCATCGGTCTCCGGATCGAGCCAGTCGGTGAGATGGACCAGCAGGCGTTCGGGATCCAGGCGCAGGTCCGGGGTTTCCCGGGCAATCTCTTCCAGCAACCGGACAAATCCCTGTCGCAGTTCATCGTCCTCCCGCGCCAGGGCATTGAGATTGAAGCGGCAATGCAGATCCTCCAGCAGGACGACCAACTCCGCCTCCTCCAGATAGACGGGGATCGCCGGTGACACGCACCCCTCCCAGGGCAGTTCATCGTCCTCGCCGCGCTCCCCCAGCAGGCGCAGGGCATAGGCCTCCGCCCCCAGGGAGAGCTGATAGGCCTGGTCATGGGTGAAGACATTGGTGGTCCGGCGGATATCCAGATGCTGCCGGGTGGCCATGGACACGGCAGCGATGGTGGCCAGGGCCACCACCAGCAGTGCAGTGATCAGGGCGACACCCTGTTGACGGCGATACATGGCGGCGGTCACTACTCGTAGTCGCTCCAGGGCCGGAACGCTTTCACCATTCCCTCGTCGTCAAGCATCAGGCAAACCAGACTCCGAGCATGCAATCTGCACGATTTTTTGCGCGATTTTTTCGGGCGAAAGGACAAAATCTATGCAACCTGTAGCGATTGCACTCTCAGGCATATCCGGCTGTGCAGCCGTATCGAGCGTCTGCGCGATGGTAATACCCCCCACCTCTTTAATGCGGCACAGGGCCTCTGCGCCGTCGCCATCATAGCCAGAGACAATGATCGCGACAATTTTTGCGGCCCAGTGCTCCGCCAAAGAACCCAGGAACACCGTGATTACGTCAGGCCATCCCCTCGGTTTTGATATCGGTTTTAGAAGAAACTCACCGTCGAGAACGTGCAGATCACGCTGCCCAGGGATTATGAAAACATGATTGGGAACAATAACCAGTTTTTCCGTGATGAGTTCAACCGGCATCTTTGTATAGTTCGGAAGAATCTGGTGAAGCAGGGTGGCCTGTGTTCTCACGTGATTAACTATCACAATAGCCACGCCCATATCGGCCGGCAGGTTCTGGAGCAAACGGATATAGGCATCAAGGCCACCGGCTGAACCGCCTACGCAAACGACAGGAAAGTTCTTTTTAGCGAGATTGGCATCCATTAACAATCCATCCTTATTAGCACTGCAAAATTTCGCCATGAGCGAAATAAAAGCTCAAGACAAAGCCAAAAGAGGCATTGTCTTACCCTTAGCTTTTTTCGTCAGCCAGTTTTCGAACGTCCCCCTTTCAGCCGGTACATATCCTCATCCGCATGCCTCAACAGGGTATCTGCATCCACCCCGTCCGCGGGATAACAGGCCACGCCGATACTACAGGACGGCATTCTGATATCACCGAATTCAACGTCCATTGGCTCGGCCATGAATGCGAGAATCTGCTCCACCTTCCCGGAAATGGCAACCTCGGAATGGAGATCCGTCAACAGAACAACGAATTCGTCACCGCCCATCCGGGCCACCGTGTCGGTTTCACGTACGCAGCCTTCCAGCCGTCGTGCAATTTCACAGAGCACACGATCACCCGCCGCATGTCCATGAGTATCATTAATATATTTGAAGTCATTGATATCCAGAAACAGCAAAGCCAGACCGCTCTGGTGGCGATGGGCCGCATGCAGAGCCGAATCCAGTCGATCATTGAACAGCGATCGGTTAGTCAACCCTGTCAACGGATCGTGATGGGCGAGGAAACGTAATTTCTCCTCGGCCTGCTTGAGGGCCGTCACGTCCCGCGCCACACCGATCCGCACACCATTCTCCTCGGACCAGCGGGCAGACCACAGGATGTGCACGACAGCGCCATCCTTGTGGATATAACGGTTACTGAAGTCCACGTGGGGCTGACCGTTCATGACCTGGGCAATGGAAGCCCGTGTGGCCACCAAATCGTCAGGATGCATATAGTCGGTGATCGACGTGCCGATCAACTCGTCGGCGCGATAACCGAGCAGCGTCTCACACGCATCGCTCACAAAGACGATCTTGCTGTCCTCGTCAACCACGAAGACCGCATCCAGCATCAGATTAAGCAACTTAGGATAAAGTGCTCTTATATCAACGGGCATAATTCGGGGGAATTAGGTGATTCATGCCTCTTAATTATAGCCCTATCGCGACGGTAGGCGGGAAGGATCGACTCGTCACAGTATAAGTACCTGCCAATGCAGGGCCATTCTCTTCCACATTATTGCGAAAAGCTTCTCGAAATGCCTCACCGGCAGCGACAACAGATTTCTCAATTAATTCTAGACCCTTAGCTTCCCAGTCATCCAGTGCGACTTTTCCTGAAGCCGATGAATCCGTCATTCCCGCGCAAGCGGGAATCCAGTCACGGACTGAGGATCCTGGACTCCCGCCTTCGCGGGAGTGACGGCAAGAGCCATCCCCAGGTTCCCCCATCACTTCAATGATCACGGGCAGAATGGGTCACGGGAAATAGCCGCGATACCCGGCCGATCCCTTCCAGATCCAGGATGATCTCCACCGCCAGCGGCAGGGCCATGTCCTGTTGTTCTCTGCCCAAGGGAGGCCAGAAGGCCACCGTGGTCAGGCCCTCGATCCCGTCCCGATGGTGGAAACGCAGTTCCCAGTCCCGCAGGCCGAATCCCTCCCGGCGCAGGATCACGGGCATGCGGCCGATGGGGAGATCCCCGCCCCCGTCCAGGGCGGACCAGTAAAGTCGATACAGGCTGCCCTCCTCCACCTCCCAGGCCACCCGCTGCAAACTGCTGCGACCGGCACCACCCCGCACCCCGGCACGGATCACCTCCAGCCGCGGTGGCACCTGGAGACCGTCATGACGGATCGGCGGCTGGAATTCCCCCAGGCCATCCCGGGCCGGGCGCCGGGCCACCTGTTCCAGATCCCGCCCCAGCAGGGTCATGGCCATCTGGACCTCCGCCAGACGGGCGGCAGATTCATCCGTGAAGGCCCGCACCTCCAGCACCGCCCGCAGGCCGCCATAGGCCATCACGGAGACCAGGGCAAACACGGCCAGGGAGACAATCAGCTCCAGCAGGGTGAAGCCACGTCCGTAGCGTGCAGAAGGGGGGCGACGGAGGCTCATTGCCAGTTCAGGTGACCCACCAGCCGGGCCAAGGGGGAGGCACCCGGATCATCCCTGTCGCGGACGCTGATCTCGATCCGGGGCACGGGCCCCAGTTCAAAGCCGCCCACATCCAGCATGGCCGGATCAAGACGCACCTCCCAGAACCATTCCCGTTCCGCCATCATGCTGCTCCCCCGCACCACGGCCTCGGCCGGGACCTCCAGCCCAGCCCGATAACGGGCCATGACGTTGGAGGCCACCCAGTGGGCATAGGTGCGATCACGCAGTTCGGCAGCGATGCGGGCATTGTCGCTACCCAGCTTGATCACCGCCCCCAGGGCCACCGCCAGGATGGTGACCGCCACCAGCACTTCCAGCAGGGTGAAACCCTGTTGCGGCTTCATCGCCATGTCCGCAGATCCCTGCCGTGGAGGTCCGCGGGCTCCAGTATCTCGATCCGCCCCCCGGGATGACCACGGATGACGAAGCGGGGCGTGCGGGCCTGATCGGTCAGCCACTGCAGTTCAAAGGGGGTGATCTCACCGCTGATGCCCAGGTACACATGGGGCATCGGACTGGCCGGTTCCCGCTCCAGGCTCACCGGTTGCCCCTGCAGAGACAGGGCCAGCTCGATACCCAGCCCCCCGAGCTCGCGCCATTGCAGCGGCCGATCCCCCGGCACCGGAAGCCACTCATAGCTGCGGGCATCCACCTGGTATTCGCGCAGAAAACCGTACCCGTGCCGGCCCACGCTCAAGGCGGTCTCCTCGGCAGTGAGGATGCCCTCGTCCCGGGCCAGGGCGACCAGGGCGACAAAGCGGCGCATTTCCTGCTCAATGTGGCGGTCACGGCCGCCGTCGCCCACCGCGATCACCGCGAAGGAAACCATGATGCCGACGATGAACAGCACCACCACCACTTCCAACAGGGTGAAGCCGCGGCAGGAACGGCACATGCAGGTCACTGACCCCAGTTGCCGATCTCTGCGTTGATGCCATCACCACCGGGGCGGCCGTCGGCGCCGAAGCTGTAGAGATCGAACTCGCCCCGGGTGCCCGGATGCAGGTACTGGTAGGGGTTGCCCCAGGGGTCCATGGGCAGGCGGTCGACATACCCGCCCTGGCGCCAGTTGCGCGGCTCCGGCTGGCCCGAGGGCCGCTGCACCAGGGCCTGCAACCCCTGATCCGTGCTGGGGTAGACGAAATTGTCCAGGCGGTAGAGATTGAGGGCGCTCTCCAGGGCACGGATGTCGTTCTGTACCTTGGTGATCCGGGCCTCGTCGGGACGATCCATGATCCGGGGCACAACGATGGCCGCCAGGATACCCAGGATCACCACCACCACCATGACTTCGATGAGGGTGAAACCGCCTTGTCTGCGTGGGTGAATGTTCATCATTTTGCGCGCAATCCCCTTAATTGAGTATGACCACTAATTGACCAGCTGATTGAGTTCGAAAATGGGCAGCAGGATGGCCAGCACGATGACCAGCACCACCAGCCCCATCACCAGGATCAGCACCGGCTCCAGGATGCCCATGATCATGGCAATGCGGGTTTCCAGTTCCCGCTCCTGGTTCACTGCCGCCCGCTCCAGCATCTCGTCCAGGGCGCCACTGGCCTCGCCGCTGCGGATCAGGTGGACGGTCATGGGCGGGAAATAGCCGGAGCGTTCCAGAGCCACGCCGATGCCGGAACCCTCCCGCACCCGCTGGGCCACCGTCTGCACCGCCTCGCGCATAGGGCGATTGGCGATCACTTCGGCGGCGATGCGCAGGGATTCCAGCACCGCCACGCCGCTGGCCGAGAGGATGGACAGGGTGCGGGCAAATCGGGCCGTGTTCATGCCCCGGGTGAGCCGCCCCACCAGCGGCAGGCGCAGCAGCAACCGGTGCCAGGTCCGCAGCGGCCCTGGCCGCCGTAGCAGATACTTGAACAGCACACCGGCCGCCACCAGCGCCACCAACAGCATCAGGCCATAGTCACGCAGGGCATCGCTCACCGCGATCAGGGTGCGGGTCAGCCAGGGCAGTTCCTGGCCGATGCCGCTGAATACCTGGACCACCTCCGGCACCACGTAGGTGAGCAGGGCCACGGTCACCAACACCGCCATGGTGGTGAGGATGGCAGGATAGAACAGGGCCAGCTGGATCTTCTGGCGCATCTGCTGACGGTTTTCGGTGTAGTCGGCCAGCCGCTCCAGGACCATGTCCAGATGCCCGGACTGCTCCCCGGCGGAGACCGTGGTGCGATAGATATCGGGAAATACGTGGGGAAAATCCCCCAGGCCGCGGGCCAGGGAATGCCCTTCCATCACCCGGGTGCGCACCGCCATGAGCATGCTGCGGATACGGGCCTTCTCACTCTGGCGGGCCACCGTTCCCAGGGCCTCTTCCAGGGGCAGCCCCGAACGCACCAGGGTGGCCAGCTGGCGCGTGAGCAGGGCCAGGTCCATGGCACTGATGCCTCGGGCCAGTCCCGGCAGCCGCCGACGCCGACGCTCCCGCTGCTGGACCGCCTCCACCGACAGCGGGGTCAGGCCGCTCTCCCGCAACTGCTGGCGCACCTGACGGGGGGTATCCCCTTCCAGCACTCCGCGGACCTGGCGGCCGGTAGGTTTCAGGGCTGTGTATTCAAAGGCGGGCATGGTTCAGGTGCGGGTGTCCGGTGGCGGGCAGGCTGGAGTGCATCGGTGGTCAGTCGTCCTTGGTGACCCGCAGGACCTCCTCCGGGGTGGTGTGACCGGCCAGGATGCGACGAATGCCGTCCTGGCGGATACTGGTGGCATGGCCACGGGCGTGCCGTTCCATGGCCTGTTCGCCGGCGCCGTCATGGATCAGGGATCGCAGGGTCTCGTCCAGCTCCACCAGTTCATAGATGCCGGTGCGCCCCCGGTAGCCCAGCTGATTGCATTCGGGGCAGCCTACGGCCCGGAACAGGGTGTGCTCCCCCGGGGGTAGCCCCAGCAGACGGCTGTCGGCCTCGGAGGCCCGGTACGGGGCCTTGCAGTGATCGCAGAGCAGACGCACCAGGCGCTGGGCCAGCAGGCCCACCAGGGTGGAGGACAGCAGGAAGGGCTCCACCCCCATGTCCCGCAGGCGGGTCACCGCCCCCACCGCGGTATTGGTATGCAGGGTGGAAAAGACCAGGTGGCCGGTGAGACTGGCCTGGATGGCGATGTTGACCGTATCCACGTCACGGATCTCGCCCACCATCACCACGTCCGGGTCCTGGCGCAGGATGGCCCGCAGCCCCCGCGCGAAGGTCATATCCACCTTGCTGTTGATCTGCGTCTGCCCGATGCCGTCCAGATAGTATTCGATGGGGTCTTCCACCGTGAGGATGTTGCGCTTGCGGTCATTGAGCTGGGAGAGGGCCGCATAGAGGGTGGTGGTCTTGCCCGAGCCGGTGGGACCGGTCACCAGGATGATGCCGTGGGGGCGTGCAATCACACGCCGCATCACCGCCAGGGTGTCCGGATCCATGCCCAGATGACGCAGGTCCAGGCGCCCGGCCTGCTTGTCCAGCAGGCGCAGCACCACCCGCTCACCGTGGCCGCAGGGCAACGTGGAAACGCGCACATCCACCGCCCGACCCGCCACTTTCAAGGAGATGCGCCCATCCTGGGGCAGGCGCTTTTCCGCAATGTCCAGACGGGCCATGACCTTGATGCGCGAGGTGATCAGCGGGGCCAGGACCCGCGGGGGCTCCAGAACCTCCCGCAACACCCCGTCCACACGGAAGCGCACGGTGAGACGGTTCTCGAAGGGCTCGATATGGATGTCCGAGGCATTTTCCTTGATGGCCTCGGTGAGCAGGGCATTGAGGAGGCGGATGATGGGGGCGTCATCCTCGGTCTCCAGCAGGTCTTCCGGCTCGGCCAGACTTCGGGCGACGCTGTCCAGGTCTTCTTCTTCCCCCATGCCTTCCATGAGCTGCATGGCGTCGTTGCTGCTGCTCTCGTACCGGGTGCGCAGCAATACGTCAAACTGGGCTTCCGGCACCGTTTCCAGCGTCAGGGGGCGTCCCAGGTGGCGACGTAGTTCAGTCAGGGTCCGGCTACTGACGCCCTGCCGGCACACCACCCGCAGGGCCGCGCCCGAGTCTTCCATGACCACGACCCCATGACGGCGGGCAAAACCGAAACTCACGCCCCGCACCGGCGACAGTGCCGGGGCATCCTCCACCGGGCGGGCCGCGGGCAGCCCCTCCATGGCCTCCGGTGCCGTGCGGGCGTTCATTGACGACCCGGAGGTGGCTGGATGGACAGGCCCCGCACCGTGGCGGCCGCAGTGGCTTCAAAGGGCGGCGGCAGGTGCAGCAAGGCTTCCCAGTCGGGCAGCACCGGCACCGTCTCGTCGGGCATCATCAACACCCCCTGGGCGCGGGAACGCAGTTGCTCGGCCCGGATGTAGTTGTACTTGGCCGCCGTCTGTCCGGTCAGGTCATTGTGCTCACGAATGATCACCGGGTGCAGGAAGACCATCAGATTGCGCTTTTCCTTGGTGGACGTGTCGTAGCGGAATAACCGCCCAAGACCGGGGATGTCCCCCAGGCCCGGCACCTTGTTGCGGGTCTGTACCAGCACATCATCGATCAGGCCACCCAGCACCACCATCTGACCGTCATCCACCATCACGCTGGTCCGCAGGCTGCGCTTGTTGGTGATCAGATCCGCCGCGTCCTGGCCGCTGATACTGGGGGCCACCTGAGAGACTTCCTGCTCGATCTCCAACTTCACCGCGTTACCCTCGTTGATCTGGGGACGCACCGTAAGCTTCACACCCACGTCCTGGCGCTGGATGGTATCGAAGGCCTGCCCGGATTGTTCGATGGCCCGCCCCGAACGGAAGGGCACGTTCTGGCCCACGATGATCTCGGCCTCCTCGTTGTCCATGGTCAGCAGGCTGGGGGTGGAGAGGATGTTGCTGGCGGAATCCCCGGCCAGGGCCCTGAGCAGGACGGCGATGGAGGTCCCGCCGGACTGGCCGATGCCCCCCACGGTCAGGCCATCCCCCACGCTGGGCAGATCCGTGCCACCGGAATAGAAGCCCCGCGCCAGTTGGTAAAGCCCCGAACCGGAACTGCCGAAATTGATGATCCCCACCCCGTCACGCTCGGAGCCGATGCCCCATTGCACGCCCAACTCCCGCGCCCGCTCCGTGGACACCTCGGCGATGATCGCCTCCACCAGTACCTGGGCACGACGCACGTCCAGTTGCTGGATCACCGCGCGCAGGTCCCTGACCACATCCG
Organism: Ectothiorhodospira lacustris; assembly: GCF_022227845.1. Lineage (GTDB taxonomy): Bacteria > Pseudomonadota > Gammaproteobacteria > Ectothiorhodospirales > Ectothiorhodospiraceae > Ectothiorhodospira > Ectothiorhodospira lacustris. The sequence goes on from NZ_JAJNQN010000002.1 coordinate 86,413, forward strand.
GCGGCGCGCTGATCACCACCGCATTGGTACTCTCATGGGCCTGCACATGAATGCTGCCCCCCCGCCCGGCGCCCGCAGTACCACCGGCACCGGCAGCCCCCCCCTCCATGGAGGCGGCCAGTCCCCGGAGGACCTCGGCCACATCCTCGGCCTTGGCATAGCGCAGATAAATGACCCGGGTATTGCCCCCCTCCATGGGAATATCCAGATGGGAAATCACCGCCCGCACGGGGATGCGACGCTTGGGATCGCCGCTCAGCAGGATGCTGTTGGTGCGCTCGTCCGCCATCACCTGCAGGCGCGAGCCGGGGCGTTGACGGCCTTCGGCCCCCTCCATGGTACTGATGATCCGCGCCACCTCCGCGGCGGCGGCATGCTGAAGCGGAATCACCTCCATGTCTTCCCGGCTTTCCTGATCGATCCGGCCGATGATGCCCACCAACCGATTGACGTTGGCGGCGGTATCGGAGATGACCAGGGTATTGGATTCCGGGGACGCGGCCAGATGACCGCTCTGGGGGATCAGGGGCCGGAGGATGGGTACCAGCTGGGCGGCATCCACATGGTTCACAGAGATCACTCGGGTGATGTACTCATCCCCCTGCAACGGACTACGCTCGGAGGCAGTGGGCACTTCCGCCTGCTTGGCAATGGCATCGGGCACCAGCTTGATCACCCCATCGGTCTGGACGGCGGCAAAGCCATGGACCCGCAGCACCGACAGGAAGATCTCGTACAGTTCCGAGCGGCTGACCGGACGGCCCGAGACCACGGTCACCCGGCCGCGGACGCGGGGATCGACGATGAAATTGGTCTGAGTCTCCTCGGAGACGTAATTGATCAGGGCCTGGATGTCCACATCCCGGAAATTGAGGGTGGCGCTGTCCTCCTCCGCCTGCAGGCCGGCCGGCAGCAGACAGGCGAGCGCCAGCAGGGGCGGGATCAGGCGCATCCGGCAATGGCGGGCGAATCCTCGGGGCCGGATTGCAGACAGGTCTCGTCGTCCACTCATGAAATGCGGTTCTCCATCACTGCCCGATGGGCAGGGTCAATGACATGGCACGGCCTTGACGCTCAAGATCCAGCCTGACTTCCGTGGCCTGCGCCAGCTCGGCCATCAGGGCCTGAGGATCGGTGACGGCACTGATCGGCGTGCCGTTGATCCCGGTCACCACGTCGCCGGGCCGCAGGCCCGCCTGACGGAACAGGGCCGGGTCACGCCGGGGGGAGACCGCAAAACCCTTCATCGCCCCCTGCTCCATCACCGGCCGCACCCGGATGCTTTCCATGAACTGGCCGGGCTCCTGCAGCCAGGTATCCCGTCGCGTCGCCAGGCTTGCCGCCAGTCCCGCGTCTCGCAGCGGCGGTGCCGGCTCGGTCCCGCCTGCCTGGCTGGATTGCACGGCCGGCACCACCGCCGCGCTGTCCAGGGTCTCCCGAGGCAAACGCAACATCTCAAAACGCCCTTCACGGGAAAGGATGACCCGATCGCCGAAGATCTGCTCCAGCCGGGCACTCCCCGGCAGCTCGGCACCCACCCGGTAATGGCGTTCATTCTGGCGGTCATCGGCGATCAGTGCCACGCCCAGGGCAGGCTCGGGGGAGGCCACCACCCCTTTCAGGGTCAGGCGCAGACGGGTTTCCGGGGCCTCTGTGGGTACCGCCGGGGCTTCAATCACGGTTTCCGCATGCCCGAACAGCTGCAAATCGGCCACTGCCGTCAGGCGCGGAACCTCATTGGAGAGGGGGGCCACGGACGGGGGCGCCGAAGGCAAGTCCCGCGCCACGGGAAGAGGCCCGATCTCCTGCGGGGTCAACAGGGTCCAGGTGAGCTGTGCCAGACTCCATGCCAACACCACCACCAGCGGCAGGACCAGCCAGCGCCCCAAGCGAGCCACGTCCTCCGGAGCGGGACGGGCACCGCGTGCGGAGATGATCCTGGATGCGCTCAACATGGCGATAACCCGATGAGAAATAAGGGCAAGTGTTGCCGATCCTAGCATGGGGACGGACCTTGTCACCATGCCAAGTCCGTGACAGCACCCTCGGTTCGCCAATGGGCGATTGGTTTATACTGGAGCGGATAATATCTTGTCGCGGAGCACACGGGCATGGATCTTAGAAGAAAGGGAGAGCGACGTCGCTACGAAAGACGCCCCAACTATCCGTTTCGGGACAGCTTCGGGGAGTGGGTCATCAGCAATCGACGTCGCCTCGTGGATCGACGCGCCGGGGAGATCTCCGAGGATCAGGAGTACGTACCAAGCCCAAGCCCAAGTCCAAGCCCCATCACCCAGCCCAAGCCCTCAAGGCCCGGTGAAAAATCCTCGGGGGGCAGTGGTGGCAGCCTGCTCCTGCATTACCGGGACGCGGTGGTCAACCTGCACCCCTCGGACGACGGTTTCCTGATGGGGCGGAATCGACAGTGCGACCTGGTCGTGCCCAAGGAATTCGTCTCCCGCCGCCATGCCCGGGTGGAATGCCGGAACGGCGGCTTCGTACTCGTGGATCAAAGCCTGAATGGCACTTACCTGCAGGACAAGACCGGCGAGGTCCGCTTCATCCACCAGGACGACGCCCCGCTCACCGGGTCCGGCTATCTGAGCCTGGGGTCTCCACTGACGGAAAACGCGGATAATCTGGTGTATTTCTATTGCCGGGAAAACGCCCTCGTTACCTGACCAAGGTATCGAGCAGCAACGACCTCCCGGTCATCTCCGGCGGCTGTGCCAGCCCCATGAGTTGCAGTACGGTGGGCGCGATGGCACTCAGCCCCGCACCGGTCAGCAGATGCCGGACACTGCCGTCGATGACCAGACAGGGCACCGGATACATGCTGTGCTGGGTATGGGGCTCACCGGTGAAGGGATCGATCAGTTCCTCGCAGTTGCCGTGGTCGGCGGTAAGGATCACGGAATACCCCCGCTCCACGGCCGCGTCCAGCACTCGCCCCACAGCCGTATCGAGGGCCTCCACCGCACTCACCACCGCCTCGTAGACCGCGGTATGACCCACCATGTCCCCATTGGCGAAGTTCACCAGGACAAAATCGTACTGACCACTTTCCAGGGCCTGGATGGTGGCATCCGCCACCTCGGGGGCACTCATCTCCGGCTTTAGGTCATAGGTGGCCACCCTGGGAGAAGGGATCATGACATGATCCTCACCCTCGGCGGGTGTCTCCACGCCGCCGTTGAAAAAGAAGGTGACGTGGGCGTACTTCTCCGTCTCGGCGCAGTGAAACTGCTTCAGGCCTGCATCGCTCAGCACCCGTGACAGGGTCACCCTGGGCCGCTCCGGCAGGAAGGCCACCGGGAGGTCATAGCGGGCATCATAAAGGGTCAGACAGGTCACGGTGACCGGCGTGAAGTCGCCGCGATCAAAGTGGATGAAGTCCGACTGGCTCAAGGCCTCCGTGAGCTGGCGGGGGCGATCATTGCGGAAGTTGAAGAACAGCACCGGATCACCGCTGCGAATCAGCGCCCCCTTGTCGATGACCCGGGGCTTGATGAATTCGTCGGTCTCCCCCGCCTCATGGGCGGCGGACAGGGCCGCGGCCGCGCTGGAGGCGCGGGTCCCTTTGCCATGCACCATGGCATCAAAGGCCAGCTGTGTGCGATCCCAGCGCTTGTCCCGGTCCATGGCGTAATACCGGCCCGTCACGGTGGCGATCTGGCCGCCGCAGGACTTCAGGGCCTTTTCCAGCGAGGGGACATAACCGGGAGAAGACTTGGGCGCGGTATCGCGACCATCGGTGATCATGTGGATCGCCGGCTTGGCACCATGGCGACCGCACAACTCGATCAGGGCATGCAGGTGACGGAGATGGCTGTGCACACCGCCATCGGACACCAGCCCGATCAGATGCAGGGGCCGACCGGCCTCTGCGGCCGTTTTCGCCGCCGCCGTCAGGGCCGCGTTGTCCATGAAGCTGCCGTCTTCGACGGCATCGTCGATACGGACCAGATCCTGCCGAATGACAGCACCGCACCCCAGGATCAGGTGCCCCACCTCGGAATTACCCATCTGCCCATCAGGCAACCCCACCGCCCGGCCCGAGGCCTCCAGCAGGGTATGGGGATGGTGAGCAAAGTACCGATCCAGCCGCGGCGTGGCGGCATCGTGATAGGCGTTGTTAAGCTTGCCCGGATTGACTCCGACACCGTCCATGATGATCAGCAGGGTGGGACGGCGAGGGGCATTGTGGGAAGACTGCGTCATTCACTTGTCCTGTGGCTTGGAGTTGTCCGAAGCGCCCCGTAGCCGACGCTCCTCCGCTTCGGCCTGATCCAGGGCCTCATCCATCTCCGACGCCGAAAGGGGCTGATCGGTTTCATGTTTGCGTCCCTGCCGGGCCCTGGCGACGGCGGTGGCGGCCTTGGCCCGGGCCTTGGCGGCGGCTGCGGCGGCACGGGCCGACAGATCAGCGGCCTCCGTGGGGGCGGGACGGCTCGGCGGATCATCGGCAGGCGGCGGATCTTCCCCCTCCTCCGCCTCCCGGGCCGCCTTCTTCTTGACCAGGACCTTTGACAGCACGATCCCGATCTCGAACAGCAACCACATGGGCAACGCCAGCAGGGTCTGGGAGATGATATCGGGCGGGGTCAGGATCATGCCGACCACAAACACGCCGACAATGATATACGGCCGCTTGGCCGCCAGCTGCTGGGGGGTGGTCAGCCCCATGGCCACCAGCAGGATGGTGGCGATGGGTACTTCAAAAGCGATACCGAAGGCCAGGAACAGCAGGATGACAAAATCCAGATAGCGGGAAATATCCGTCATCACCGAGACCCCTTCCGGGGCCGACGAGGTGAAAAAGGCAAAGATCAGTGGAAAGACCACAAAGTAGGCAAAGGCCATGCCCAGGTAGAAGAGGATAGTGCTGGAGACGAGCATGGGCACGGCCAGGTGCTTCTCGTGCCGATACAGCCCCGGCGCGATGAAGGCCCAGGCCTGATACAGCAGGAAAGGCACGGAGATCACGATCGCCAGCATCAGCACCAGCTTGAAGGGGATCAGGAACGGTGCCGCCACTTCGATGGCGATCATGCTGCTGCCTTCCGGCAGGTGTACCATCAGCGGCCCGGCCAGGAAGGTATAGATGGGATTGGCGAAGGGGAACAGCACGAGGAAGACCAGCAGGATCGCCAGCACACTGCGCAGCAACCGGGTGCGAAGTTCGACCAGGTGGGACAGCAAGGTCCCCTCGGCCTCGTCTCCGGCCTGGGGGGACTCGGGCTTATGATTCATGATTCGATTTCCGGGTCTGATCGGACTCGGGAGGCGTCGGTGCGGAAGGGGCCGACGCCGCCTGGGCGGCGGCACCTTCCTTGACCTCTGCCTCCACGGAACTGACCCGCTCCCGGGTCTTGTCCACCGACTGACGCAGGTCCTGTTCCGTATCCTGCATCATGGTCTTGAGGCGACCGATCTCCCGCTCCTGATCCTCAAGCATCTTCTTGAGTTCTTCGGTCCGCAGCTCCTGCTCGATATCGGAGCGCACGCTGCTGACGAAACGGCGGATTTTACCCACCCAGCGACCGATTTCACGGGCCAGCTTGGGCAGCCGTTCCGGCCCCACGACCAGAAGTGCCACCAAGCCGATGACGATGAGTTCCCAGAATCCGAAATCGAACATGCGTCCGTATCAACCGCCGCGGTTATGAGGATTGAGCGGGCGGGGCCTGACGGCCGCCGCCCGGCATGAAGACCCTCCGGAGATCAGGAGTGGCGCTCGCCTTCCCGGGTCTTGTTCTCGGTGGTCGCCTCGGCCTCGAATACGCGGCCGGGCTTGTCTTCCAGGGGCTTGCGTTCCGTGTCTTCGTTGCCCTTACCGTCGGCCTCGGTCTCGCCGTCGCGGACCGACTGCCGGAAGTTCTTGATGGCGCTGCCCAGATCACCGCCCATGTTGCGCAACTTCTTGGTCCCGAACAGCAAGACCACGATGACCAGGATGATGAGCAATTGCCAGATACTGATGCCGCCAAAACCCATGAGATGCCTCCAGATGTGTCAGTAATGTGTCCGCTGTGATCAGTGCCGTGGCCGTCGTGCTAGCGGGCACTACGTGCCGCCTTCTCCTCCAGCCCCGACAGACCGAAACGCCGCTCCAGTTCCGCCAGCACCTGGCCCGGACCCAGCCCCTGCTGCGCCAGCATCACCAAGGTGTGGAACCACAGATCGGCGGTCTCATAGATCAGTTGCTCAGGGTCGCCGTTCTTGGCGGCCACCACGGTCTCGGTGGCTTCCTCGCCCACTTTCTTGAGGATGCCGTCCAGCCCCTTGGCGTACAGACTCGCCACATAGGAACTGGAGGCATCCGCGCCCTTGCGGGACTCCAGTATCTGGGCCAGTTGTTCCAGGATACGATCGTCAGCCATGGGAAGGAGCCTCGCCGTAGATGGTCGCCGGATCCTTGAGGACCGGCTCGCTTTCCACCCAGTCACCATCCCGATACTGATGATAGAAGCAGTGACGGCGCCCGGTATGGCAGGCGATACCGCCCTTCTGCTCCACCTTCAGAAGGATCACGTCGCGGTCGCAATCCAGCCGCACATCATGCACGACCTGAACGTGCCCGGAGCTTTCACCCTTGTGCCACAACCGGCCCCGGGAACGGGACCAGTACACCGCCTCGCCGGTCTCCAGGGTGCGGGCCAAGGCCTCCCGGTCCATCCAGGCAACCATCAGCACGCAGCCGTCCGCATGGTCCTGGGCGATGACGGGGACAAGGCCGTCGGTATTCCATCGAATCGTGTCCAGGGGACTGTTCTGGGTCATGCGCCGGGTATCAGGATATAGGTATCGGGCATGTACTTTAAACCGTTGGCGGGGGAATTTACCAGCAACCGGGGAACATGCCCCCAAGGAAGTTCTACCCCGAAGGCCCTTTTGCCGCCCTCCCACGAAGGCCCTTTTGCCGTCACTCCCGCGAAGGCCCTTTTGCCGTCACTCCCGCGAAGGCGGGAGTCCAGGATGTTCAATCCGCCGCTGGATTCCCGCTTTCGCGGGAATGACATGCCCAGAGGCGCCGATGACATGCCCCGAGACGAAAATGACCTCTTCAGGTCACCCCTACAGGCGAATCTCGACACCCCGTTCGGCCATGTATTGCTTGGCCTCGCCCACGGTGTGCTCACCGAAATGGAAGATGCTGGCGGCCAGCACCGCGTCCGCGTGCCCCTCGGTGACCCCCTCCACCAGATGCTGAAGATGCCCTACGCCGCCGGAGGCGATCACCGGTACCGTCACCGCATCGGCGATGGCTCGGGTGAGTGGCAGGTCGAAGCCCTGGCGGGTGCCGTCCCGGTCCATGCTGGTGAGCAGGATCTCGCCCGCTCCGTTGTCCACCATGCGCCGGGCCCAGTCGATGGCATCCAGCCCGGTGGGCTTGCGACCGCCGTGGGTGAAGATCTCCCAACGCAGGGACTCCCCCGGCGCGGACACCTGCTTGGCGTCGATGGCCACGACGATGCACTGGGAACCTACCCGGTCCGCCGCCTCGCGCACGAAATCCGGGTTGAAGACCGCGGCGGTATTGATGGACACCTTGTCCGCACCCGCATTGAGCAGGCGCCGAATGTCCTCGATCCGGCGAATGCCCCCTCCCACCGTCAGGGGGATGAATACCTGTTCGGCCACCTGCTCCACCACATGCACGATGGTCTCTCGCTCATCGGAACTGGCGGTGATATCCAGGAAGGTGAGTTCATCCGCCCCTTCGGCATCATAGCGCCGGGCGATCTCCACCGGATCACCGGCATCCCGGATATCGACGAAGTTGACGCCCTTGACCACGCGTCCACGGTCCACGTCCAGGCAGGGGATGATTCTCTTGGCAAGCATGATCGACCCTGGGCTCAGGCGGCGTTCTGGTCCGCCAGGGCCTGGGCCTCGGCAAGACTGAGGGTACCTTCATAGAGGGCACGCCCGACGATGACACCGGTGACCCCCTCGTCCTCCACTGCGCACAGGCGGCGGATGTCCTCGATGCTGGTCACACCGCCGGAGGCGAATACCGGGATGTTCACCGAACGGGCCAGGCTCACGGTGGAGTCCACGTTCACCCCCTGCATCATGCCGTCACGTGAGATGTCCGTGAAGATGATGCCGGCCACACCATCCTGCTCGAAGTGCTTGGCCATGTCTTCCACATCGTGATGGGACAGTTTGGACCAGCCGTCGATGGCCACCTTGCCGTTCTTGGCATCCAGCCCGACAATGATGCGACCGGGGAACTCCAGACACAGGTCATTGACGAAATGGGGGGCGCTGACGGCCTTGGTGCCGATGATCACCCATTGCACGCCGGCATCCAGATAGGCCTGCACCGTGTCGTCATCCCGAATCCCGCCACCCACCTGCACCGGCAGATCGGGGAAGCGCGAGACGATCTCACCGATGATATCGGCGTTACGGGGACGGCCGGCGATGGCGCCGTCCAGATCCACCAGATGCAGACGCCGTGCGCCCTCGTCCACCCAGCGCGCAGCCATCTCCACCGGGCTTTCGGAAAATATCGTCGAGTCATCCATGCGCCCCTGGCGCAGCCGCACACATTTACCGTCCTTGAGGTCGATGGCCGGGATCACCAGCATGATCTATTCCCCTGATTAACTGATTTCAGACACCGCCGGTCCAGTGCATGAAATTGCGCAGCAGGGTCAGACCCGTGGCGGCGCTCTTTTCAGGATGGCACTGAATGGCGAAGATGTAGTCCTTGGCGATGGCCGCGGTGAACGGCATCCCGTAGTCCGTGGTACCCGCCACCACTTGGAGGGCGGCCGGCTCCACATAATAGCTGTGTACGAAATAGAAACGACTATCCTGTTCGATGCCGGCCCAGAGCGGATGGGCATGGACCTGATGGACCTGGTTCCAGCCCATGTGGGGAATCTTCAGGCGCTCGCCCCCAGCATCAGTCAGATCGACACCAAACCAGCGCACCCGCCCCGGGACGATCCCCAGACACTCGGTACCCCCGTTTTCCTCGCTGTGGTCCATGAGTACCTGCATGCCCATACAGATACCCAGAAACGGCCGGGTCAGCGCCGTCTCACGCAGCACCCCGGACAGACCTCGCTGATCAAGGGCCTGCATGCAGTCGCGGGCCGCCCCCTGGCCGGGGAAAACCACCCGATCCGCTTCCAGGATATCCGCGGGGTGATCCGTAAGCAGCACCCGGGTGCCGGCAGGCGCTGCATGCTCCAGGGCCTTGACCACGGAACGCAGGTTGCCCATGCCGTAATCCACCACCGCAACAGTATTCATAAGGGATTCTTTATTCAGGCCGGGAAACAGGATCGTTCAAAGCACACCCTTGGTGGAGGGCATCACGCCCTGCATGCGGGGGTCCGACTCCAGCGCCATGCGCAGGGCACGACCGAAGGCCTTAAACAGGGTTTCGGCAATATGGTGGGCGTTCTTGCCCCGCAGGTTGTCCAGATGCAGGGTGACGCGGGCGTGGTTCACGAAACCCTGGAAGAACTCCTCGAACAGTTCCACCTCGAACTGCCCGATGCGGTCCCTGGGGTAGGCCACGTGATACTGCAGGCCCGGCCGTCCGGAAAAGTCGACGACCACCCGTGACAGGGCCTCGTCCAGGGGTACATAGGCATGGCCATAGCGGCGGATCCCCTGCTTGTCCCCCACGGCCTGGGCCACGGCCTGCCCCAGGGCGATACCGATGTCCTCCACCGTGTGATGATCATCGATATGGCGATCACCATCCGCCTGAATGGACAGGTCGATACAGCCGTGGCGGGCCACCTGATCCAGCATGTGGTCCAGGAAAGGGACGCCGGTGGCGAATTCGCCGCGGCCCTGCCCGTCCAGGTTGAGAGTCACCTGTATCCGGGTTTCCAGGGTATCGCGCTTGATCTGGGCTGTGCGGGAGGTCATGGGCGCTGAAGCACCGGTGGGGATTCAGGGGGCCATCGTACCACAGCATTACGCCCACGGTGAGCCCTGCCGGCTTGTCTCCCGGCCCGGCTTTGGTTAAGGTGCCGAATCAGTGCGTACCGAACCGAACCTCGGCAATAAGCTGGCGGCCGAAAGGCTGCAGGAGTGGTTGAACCCGCATGTCCGCCCCCAAGATCCTTGATCTAGGCAGTCTCAAGCAAGCCTGCAAAAGTTGCAGTCTCCACGATCTGTGCCTACCCCTGGGGGTCGGCGACGAAGAGCTGCAAATGCTCGAACGGATCATCAACCGAAAACGTCCCCTGCAGCGAAAGGATCACCTGTACCGACCAGGTGACCGTATGACATCCATTTACGCGGTACGTTCCGGCACGGTAAAAACTTACACCCTCACCGACGATGGCCAGGAACAAATCACCGGCTTCCACCTGCCGGGCGAACTGCTGGGCCTGGATGCCATCAGTGACGGTGTCCATCCCTGCGCCGCCCGCGCTCTGGAAACCACCAGCATCTGCGAGATCCCCTTTGACCGTCTGGAAGAGCTTTCAGTTCGCATCCCGGGTCTGCAACACCAACTTTTTCGCATCATGAGTCGGGAAATCCAGACCGACGAGCATTTCATGATGCTGCTGGGCAAGAAGGCTTCCGATGCCCGGCTTGCCGCCTTCCTTCTCAGTCTCTCCAACCGCCTGGGCATACGTGGGTTCTCGCGCACGGAATTCAACCTCACCATGTCGAGAAATGACATCGCCAATTATCTGGGTCTGGCGGTGGAGACGGTGAGCCGCTTGTTCACCCGATTCCAGGCCGCCGGGCTGATCCTGGTGCGACGCAAGCTGATCACCATCTACGACCTGGACGGACTGTATACCGTGGCAGGCACCCAGCCGGTGGAAGATCTGCGTAATCACCACAACGGCAACGGCAAATCACCCCCGATGTAGGGGGCGCAGGATCGGGACGAGCTATCGGGCCTCAATCCAGAAGGTCACCGGGCCGTCATTGGTCAGGGACACCGCCATGTCGGCCCCGAAGCGCCCGGTCGCCACGCGGGGCCAGGCCTCCTGCGCCCGGGCGGCCAGCTGAGCAAACAAGACCCCCCCCACGGCGGGGTCGGCCGCCGGGGTGAAGCTGGCCCGCAGGCCCTTGCGGGTATCCGCCGCCAGGGTGAACTGAGGCACCAGCAGCAGGCCACCCCCGGTGTCCCGCAGACTCAGGTTCATGCGGCCCTGCCCATCCTCGAACAGACGATATCCCAGCATCCGTTCCAGCAGACGTGCCACCTGAACGGCGCCGTCCTCCCGCGTCACACCCACCAATGCCAGGATGCCGGGGCCGATCTCACCGACGGTCTCACCACTCACTACCACCCGCGCCTGACTCACCCGCTGCAACAGCGCGATCATGCCAGGCGATCCGCCAGCGCCTGGGTGGCAGCCACCAGGGCGCGGGCAATCCCCGGCTCACCGGCGGAATGCCCCGCATCCGGCACGATGGTGAGTTCTGCCTGCGGCCAGGCCCGGTGCAGCGTCCAGGCCTGATCCACGGGACAGACCACGTCATAACGCCCATGGATGATGTAACCCGGAATGTCCTTCAGACGGTGGGCGTCACGCAGCAACTGCCCCGGCACCATGAAGGCCTGGTGCCGGAAATAGTGGCACTCGATACGGGCCAGGCTCAGGGCGGTGAAGGGATTCTGGAAATGCCCTACCACGGCCGGGTTGGTCATCAGGGTCGCTGTACGCCCCTCCCATTCCGACCAGGCCTTGGCCGCCGCCATACGGGCCACCTCGTCGGCCCCGGTCAGGCGCCGGTAATAGGCGGCGACCATATCCCCCCGCTCCGTTTCGGGAATCGGCGCCAGATAATCGGCCCAGTAATCGGGGAAAAGGCGTCCGGCGCCCTCCTGATAGAACCACTGGATATCCTCGTCACGACACAGGAAGATCCCCCGCAGCACCATTCCCAGCACCCGCTCAGGGTGGGTCTGGGCGTAGGCCAGGGCCAGGGTGGAGCCCCAGGAACCGCCGAACAGGACCCAGCGATCGATTCCCAGATACTCGCGGATACGCTCCATGTCCGCCACCAGATCCCAGGTGGTGTTGCCTTCCAAGCCGGCATGGGGCACGGAACGGCCGCACCCTCGCTGATCGAACAGGACGATGCGATAGCGGTTGGGATCGAAAAAACGTCGATGCCAGGATTCGCACCCGGAACCGGGGCCGCCATGGAGAAACACCACCGGCAGCCCCCCGGCAATGCCGCACTCCTCCAGATAGAGACGATGCGGAGGATCTACATCCAGATGATGTGAGCGATAGGGACGAATATCGGGAAACAGGGGGGCGGCAGACATGGACGAAAACCTTTTCCGGGCTCAGTGGTGGGGGGCAAGGCACGCGTGTAAGAAAATCCTTACAGACTTTTGCCCCAAAAGCCTGTTTTTCGCAGGTTTGGGGCAGTGTTCACCGCCCCCTCGACTATGAAATCATATACCCATGGTGCACGAAGCGCCTCCCAGGGATCCTGGAGTGATGGGGTACAGGACGACTTCGGACCAGGCGTGGAATGAATCCACTAGGCAGGCACGGAACGCAGGATCAATCACCTGACCAGGGATGGTCTCGCTCCCACCAAGGATGGTGGGGGTTTTTTTACCCCGAAGAAAGACTTGCCATCACTTCCGCCCAGTGAGTATCTTCGGCGGCCATGTCCAGCCTGATTCCTCCTCGCTCCCTGATTCGGGACGCCGGTCGTGCCATCGGCGATTTTCGCATGATACGCGACGGTGATCGCATCCTCCTTGGCCTATCCGGCGGCAAGGACTCTCTGACCCTGCTGCATCTGCTGCTATATTTCCGGCAACGGGCACCGGTTCGTTTCGAGGTCGGCGCCGTGACCATCGACCCCCAGACCGGCCTGACCGACAAACGCGCCCTGATCCCCTATCTCCAGTCACTGGGCATACCCTACGCCTACGTGAGTGAACCCATCCTGGCCCGTGCCGAGAAGCATCTGGACAACCATTCGTACTGCTCTTTCTGCTCCCGCATGCGCCGGGGACTCATTTACCGCACGGCACGGGAACAGGGCTACAACGTCATCGCCCTGGGACAGCACCTGGATGACTTGGCAGAGAGCTTTCTCATGAGCGCCTTCCATGGTGGGCGCCTCAAGACCATGAAGGCCCATTATCTCATCGAGGCCGGAGACTTGCGCGTGATCCGCCCCCTGGTCTACGCCCGCGAACGGCGGATTCGCGACTTCGCGCACAGGGCCGGACTGCCGATCATGGAAGAAAACTGCCCCACCCGCTTCGGCAAACCCACCCAGCGGCCCCACATGAAGGCCCTGCTGGCCCGGGAGGAACAGGACAATCCGGGGCTGTTCAAGAGCCTGACCCGCACCCTGACACCACTCATGTCGGTAGGACTGGATGATGTCCCCGACATCGCCGACGATCTCCCGGCCACCCCCCGGATGGAGCAGTCGCCATGGAACCCCTGATTCGTCTCCTGTTCAGCCTGCTGGCCCGGATGCCCTTGCGGGCGAACCACGCCCTGGGCGCCCTTCTGGGCTGGCTGGCCTGGGTGCTGCGAACCGAGCCGCGGCGCATCTCTTTGCTCAACCTGGCCACCTGCTTTCCGGAGCGGGATGCCCGCTGGCATCAAAAAATTGCCCGGCAGAGCCTGATGGAGACCGGCAAGGCACTGACGGAAGCGCCCTGGCTCTGGCACGCCGGCAGTGCGCGAGTACAGGCCCTGCTGGCAGGCGTGGAAGGCGAGGAACATCTTCAGTCCGCACTGACACAAGGCCGGGGTGCCTTTCTGGTTTCACCTCACCTGGGAAGCTGGGAATTCGCGGGACTGCACGCGGCTGGCTTCGGCACCATGACCAGCCTGTTCCGCCCGCCCCGACTGGCCGCCCTGAATCGGCCGCTGAGGGAAGCTCGGGCGGCCACCGGCGCCCGTCTGGTGCCAACGACCCTGGCCGGCATCAAGGAAATCCAGCGGGCCGTCTCCCACGGCGGACTCATCGGCATGCTGCCGGACCAGACGCCCAAGGGTGCCCGAGGCATCTTTGCCCCTTTCTTCGGACATCCGGCCCTCACCATGACCCTGCTCAACCGGCTGGCCGGACCACGGCAAGTGCCGATCGTATTCGCCTTTGCGCAGCGCCTGCCTGCGGGAAAAGGATATCGCTACCGGTGCATCCCGGTGCCGGAAACGGTGTATGCGAAAGATCCGCAGGTCGCGGCCTGCGCCGTCAACGAAGCCGTGGAAACGCTGATCCGGCTATGCCCCGAGCAGTACGTCTGGAGCTACAAGCGCTTTGCCGCCCGCCCACCCGGCGCGCCACGGGTCTATTGATGCTGCCGCGGCGCACGCCCTGAACCTGAACTCAGGGGAGAAACTCCACCGCCACACCCTCCGGCAGGCGCCTGACCACCCTGGCATTGACCAGTGGCGGTGCTTCGCCGTCTCCCAGCTGTCCGCAGACCCTTACCTTCACTTCAGTCCCCTCGTCGGGGATCGTGCCCTCCGGGATCAGCAGCATGACCCCGCCGCCGCTGAGGTCGATGGTCTGCACGCGCCTGGGAGCCTCGTCCTCACAGTGAAGTTCCACCGTGATTTCCATGGGCACCCGCGGGTGTCTGCGCTGATCACTACTCATGGAAGGACGTCTCTTGCGTCTGCCGTCGTTGGAAAACTCATGCCCATAGGTTCTTATATCCGGATTATTGTTTATTAGCGATATTTACCAGCACAATTATATATTGCCCCTGAAATTGCCCAAGGCAGGAAGAACAACCCTCGGAGTGGTTGACATACATCAACCTTTAAATATCTAAAAAGACAAAGCATATAGCTTGATATCATTAAGAGGCAAGATGGGTCCAGGGGACGACCAAAACTACAAAAGGAGGATACTGAATTCCATGAAACATACCCTTTTACGCCATTCAAGCCGTGCCCTGTTGCTCGCCCTGGCCGGACTGGGCTTCACTCACACCGCGACCGCCGAGGTCTCGCGCGGCGCCCTCATGGCGACCACGTGCTATGCCTGTCACGGCACCGACGGCCGCAGTGCCGGCGCCATCCCCAGCATCTACGGCTACCCGCCGGAGATCATGATCGCGCAGATGAAGGCATTCCGGGACGGTACCCGACCCGCTACCGTCATGGACCGCCATGCCACCGGGTATACGGATGAGGAAATCAAGCTCATCGCCGAATATCTCAGCACCCTGCGCTAGGAGAGGCACAGCGACCATGGAACAGATGTCACGCAGAAATTTCCTCCGTGCCCTCGGCGCCGGCGGGGCCGCCACGGCCCTGGCGGCCTGCGGCACCCTGCCGGACGGCCGCAAGGGCAAGGCTCAAGTGGTGGTGATCGGTGGCGGCTCGGGGGGCGCCACGGCCGCCAAGTATCTGAAGCGATTCGAACCCGGCCTGAGGGTGGTGCTGATCGAGCCGAACGCACGCCATCACACCTGCTATGGCTCCAACTGGTATCTGGGCGGGCTGACCCGCATGGAAAACCTGGAACAGACCTACGGGGCGCTTCGCGACAGGCATGGCGTCGAGGTTATCCATGACACCGTAACGGCCATCGACCGGGACACCCACACCGTTCATATGGCCGGTGGAGAGCGACTGGGCTATCAGAAACTGGTGGTCTCACCGGGCATCGACTTCCGCTACGAGGCGGTGGAAGGCTACAGTGCGGCCGTGGCGGAAGAAATCCCCCACGCCTGGAAGGCCGGCCCCCAGACCGTAACCCTGCGCCGCCAGCTGGAGGCCATGCCGGACGGGGGCGTCTTCGTCATGGTGGCCCCGGGAAACCCCTTTCGTTGCCCGCCCGGCCCCTATGAGCGGGCCGGCATGGTGGCCCACTATTTCAAGCAGCACAAGCCGCGCTCCAAGATCATCATCCTGGATAACAAGGAGTCCTTCTCCAAGCAAGGTCTGTTCATGGACGGCTGGAAACAGCTTTACGGCGACATGATCGAATGGGTGCCCAGTTCCCAGGGAGGGCAGGTGGAACGGATTGATGCGGCCACCCGGACCGCTTATTCGGACGGGGGCCTCACCCGCTTCCGGGCGGACGTGCTGAACTTCATCCCACCCCAGATGGCAGGCAGTATCGCCAGGGAGGCCGGCCTGACCGCAGAAACCGGCTGGTGTCCGGTCAACCAGCTCAATTTCCAGTCGGAAATGGATCCGGACATCTTCGTGATCGGCGACGCCTGTATCGCGGGCCAGATGCCCAAGTCCGGCCATTCCGCCAACACCCAGGGGAAGACCGCCGCTGCCGCCATTGTCCGTGCCATGGCGAATCAGGACATGCTGGCCCTGTCCACGGTGAATACCTGTTACAGCCTGGTGGGACCGGAGTACGGCATCAGCATTGCCGCCGTCTACCGGTTCACGGATGGCACCATCACCGGTGTCCCCGGTTCCGGCGGCGTGAGTCCCGCGGATGCGGGTCCCAACTTCCGGCGCCAGGAGGCCCGCTACGCCCAGGGCTGGTACGACAGCATCACGTCGGATATCTGGGGGTAATACCCTGAGGCGGCATCCAGGTTGGCGGCGTGCACCCCCGCCACCAACCTGGATTTTCAGGCATTCAGGTCCGGTATGAGGCGACTCTCCAGCCTTGCAATCACGTCCCGGAGCTGGAGCTTGCGTTTCTTCAGCCGGGTCAGGCGGATCTGATCCACGAACGGTCCCTCCGCCAGACGGTGGATCGCATCGTCCAGGGCACGATGCTCTTCCTTGAGTTCAGCCAGATGGCTGCGCAGCGGTTCCAGATCTTCTGTATTCAAACCGTTCTCTCCGGCAACACCTACCCGGGCATCATCCCAAAACCGGCATCGGGACGCCACGCTCATGAGACTCATCGCCCCAAGACAGCCGCAAAACAGCCCCCCGCATGCCTGAGCCAGATCTCGGCCCGCTCCGCTTCCACCGCCGGAGAAAACAGGTAGCCCTGGCCGGTGGTACAACCCAAGTCCAGCAGGAGGCCTACCTGCTCCGGGGTTTCCACACCCTCGGCCACCACGGATTTGTCCAACTCCCTCGCTATCGCGGTCACCGCCCTGACAATGCCCACGTGTCTGGGATCGCTGCTCAAACGGTGCACAAAGGATTTGTCGATCTTGACCACATCGAAGGGAAGATCCCGCAACTGACTCAAGGAAGAATAGCCGGTCCCAAAATCATCCATGCACAAATCAATCCCGGCATCTTTCAGGGCTTCCATGAGCGCCAGGGCCTGTGTCCCGCTCTCCATCACGGCACTCTCGGTGAGTTCCACTTTCAGACATCGTCCGGACAATCCATGGTGTTTCAATGCCTGCTGAATGACGGGCACGAGTTCAGGGTCGCGGAACTGCCTGCCGGAAACGTTGATATTGATGGGCAAGACGGCTTCACCGGGAGAGAGACCCAGGCGCTGCCATCGCGCAGCCTGCTCAATCGCCTGCTCCACAACCCACCGACCAATGGGAATGATGAGGCCGGTCTGCTCCGCCAGCGGGATGAAGTCGACCGGCGAAACCGGTCTACCCCCCAGCCTCGGCCATCGCAGCAGGGCCTCGAAACCCAGCAAACGCCCATCTCCCATGGAGACCAGCGGCTGGTAATGCAAGACAAATTCATGCCGCTCCAAAGCCCGCCGCATGGCGGTCTCCAGGGTCAGCCTCCGGACTGCACTGGCCCGCATGCTGCCACTGAAAAACATGCTGTTCCCGGGATTATGGATCTTGGCCTGATACATGGCCGTATCCGCATTTCGCAGCACATCATCCGCGCTCCGGTCCTCGGGGCTTCCCAGGGCAATGCCTACGCTGAAACTGACGAAGATTTCCTGATCACCGACGCTGACCGGTGTCTGCATGGCTGACTGCAGACGCGCAACCACCTGATGGACCTCATCCTCGGAGGTGATATCCTCCAACAACAGCACGAACTCGTCACCACCAAAGCGCGCCACCGAGTCTCCCGGACGCAGGCACATCTGCAACCGCTGCCCCGTCTGGATCAGCATCTGATCACCGACGATATGCCCCAGGCTGTCATTGACCGTCTTGAAATTATCCAGATCCAGAAATAGTACGGCATAGCCACTGCCGGAACGCCTGAAACGGGAGATGGCGTGTTCCAGGCGATCTACGAACAGGGGGCGGTTAGGCAGCTGGGTCAGATGATCATGCAGTGCGTCATGACGCAGCTGTTCCTCAATCCGACGGCGCTCGGTCACATCGCTCATGGAACCGGCAATACGGTGGGTCCTGCCGGAGGCGTTGCGCACAGCGACCCCCCTGAAATGCATCCAGCGGTAGCCATTCGTCGCATGACGCATGCGATGCTCCGTTTCCAGCCAGGGGCTATGGCCTTCCAGGTGAGCATCCAGTTCCTGCTGCAATCTTTGTCGGTCATCCGGGTGCAGGCGCCCAAACCACTCGTCGGGTTGGGAAGTCATCTCGCCCGACTCACAGCCCAGCATGGTCTGCCAACGGGGGGAATAGAAGATTTCATTGGTTTCCAGATTCCAGTCCCAAATCCCATCCTTGGTACCGGCGGCCGCCAGGGCGTAGCGTTCCCGCTCAATGGACAGCTCCTGCACCTTCAGATCCAGGGAGTCTCTTTGTCGGCGAACATCGGCCTCCAACCGCTCCAGCCGATTCGCCAGCTTGAGCGTGGTGTGCTCCAGCAGGCTCAGCTCGTCCGGGAAAAACGGACGTACGGGACTCGCCAGCTCGTTCCGGACGGAATCAAAACGCCGTTCGGCCAGCAACGGCAACAGACGCGCCACACGGCGCAAGCGAATAAGCGGTGTTCGCGTCATTGCCACAACAACCATGGCAAAGAGCACCAGGCCAACCACACCCATGAACACATTCCGGCGCTGAGCGACGGCAATCTGTCGCCGGGCCAGCGTCACATCGCTGATCACCACGGCAAGAATCTGGTAGCCCGACTCGTCGTCGAGGAGAAGAAAAGGACTCAGCTCCAACTGCCAACGCCCCTCGAGCTGAAACAGCGTCACCTGCTCGGGGGTTAACGTCTCCAGTACACCCGAGTCCAGCAGCGGCTCCAGCCGATCACGGCTGGTGATCCCTATCACCTGCTGCCCATCGTCCCCCTCCCGCCCTTCAAGAGCCAGCCTGAACACGGCCACGTCCAGGGCAGACAGTTCGTTAAAGGACACCACCAGGTGAGACATGGGGCGGGCCAGCACTACGGCCCCCACCGTCTGGCCATTGGCCAGGACCGGTGCTACGGCATAGCTCAGACAGAGTGAGTTGCAGTCGGTAAAGGTGCTGGGCGTTTCCGTCAACAACGCCTGATCCAGCGCAGACCAAAGACGTGGCGGCCATTCGTAACGGGCTTCCAGAATTTGCACCTCCACCAGGAATCGGCCATGGATATCGAGAAAACCCGCCCTGACCAGATCCGTATCCACCTGCAGACTGGCCCACTGAGGTGCAAACAACCGTCCAAGCTCCCCGGCATCCCCCTGTTTGAGGGCCTGCCGCAGCCCGGACAGGGAAGGAACGAGATGCGCCAGACCCAGCAGGTCTGCCTGGGATTGCTGCAGCAGTCCCTGCAGCTGCATGCGGGAACGCTGCTGTTCCATCGACCGCAATTCTTCATACTGGCCTTGCAGACTCTGGTGATTCAGCCATGCAAACCCGGTGAACAGCCCCGCGAGCAGCACACCCATCACCAGAAGCAGCTTCCACTTCAGACTCAAGACCCCACCATTCCTTCTGTCGGCCAGGAGATTCATACTCAGAAGGTGAAAGACGCCTGCAGGGCAAACAGATCCCAGCGCGCCTTGCCCCCGGCCTCGTCGAACACCGGATTATCGGCAAGCGGCGTCAGCGCCGTACCATGGACATGGTGCCATTCGGCCCGCAGCAACCACTGCGGCGTGATCCGCCAGCCCGTCCCCAGGGTCCACTGATGCTGATAGAAGCGATGGGGCGCCTGTGGGGCCAGGGACTCCGGCGCCAACGACTCCATGGATTGGCGATGACCTGCACGATCCGTGCGGTCGTTCCAGTGGGTGTCATAGCGCAAAAAGGCCTCCCAGCCGTTGCCCAGGCGATAGGTCCCCTGGATGTAATAACCCTGCTCGTAGCGGCCGGCATCGGGCACCGACGGGATAAAGCCACTGCGGCGGATACGGCGATGCACCGCCTCAGCCATGAGGCTGAAATCTTCCCAGTTCCATTCTGCACTCAGCACCAGGGCATCCACCGGCGCAAGCCCGCGCAGCAGGAAGTCCTGGGCGGCAGGCCGGTACTCGGTGCGCACCCGAGAATAGGTGGCTGCCAGCCTGAGCCGGCCGCCATCCTGCTCATAGAGCAGCCGAAGATTCTGCCCCGAGGTCAGCCGCAGATCTCCCGGCGCCGACACGGTGCGCAGAAAGGCCGCCTGAGTCTCGTCCTGCAGGGTGGTCGGTACGGCAAGGCCCACGTCCAGCTGCAGGGTGGATCGGGCCAGGAACCATTCCCCGTAAGCGGCCAAGCCATCCACACCGATGTAGAAGTCGCGGATACCCAGGCCTTCCACATAGATGGACTGGGGCAACAGGATGCCCGGACGGGTGGCGGCCACGTCCCGGGTCTCGTTATGGAAGCCGATGGGAATCTTGACCCGTCCCAGACGAAACCCGCCGTAGCCATCCAGCGAGGAGAGAAGGCGATAATCCAGAAAGGCATAGTCGACCCGGGGATCGCCGTCATACAATGCCCCGGCCCGGCGGCTGACCACCTGGGCCGCCAGGGACAGGGACGGCATGGGCGCGTGAAAGACATTCACACCCAACTCCGTCAGGTCAAAACTCCCTTGGGTACTGTCACCGTAATAATTGTTATCCGTGGAAGACAGATAGCCCTGACTGACGAAACCATGGATATTCAGCGGCCGGTCCGCGGCCTGCAGCGGCCAGGAACACACCATCGCCACGAATACGATGAACCACGGCACCACCTTCCGCCGGCCGGTCATGGATGACTCCCTTCAATGTTCAAAATCCGAATGCTTTCATGGGCCACCGGTTGACTCAGGTATCCGACGCCACCCACTGTATTGGCCACACGACGGTGCATTTCCGCTTCGGAATTCACGATCACGGGGCCTCTACTGGCACCGGAAAAGATACTCCGATTCCAGGCGGCCTCAAGCTGGTAGGGAAAGACACCCAGGACATCCTTGCTGAAACCGGTATGGACCGGGTCCCTTGGGTCCAGGACGAATACCGTGAGCTTATGCCCGTCCAGCACCTGTACGCGCAGACTGAAAATAGCCCGCACCGTGGCTACAGGCAGGGCATTCCGGGTGATGGAGTCATTAACCACGACAACTTGGGCACCGACAACGGCGCCGGGAAATAGAGCCATGCCGACCCACAGAAGACACACCAGAGTGGCCAAACGCCGGCCGGAGGTACCCCATTTTCCAAACCTCCGATAGAAATCTTCCCTCATGCCCCTATCTACCCCACGGCGCCTACTTCCGCCACCCCATAATAAATATATGCATACGCTCCATGAGCCTCAGCGGGTCACAATAGCCCGGGGTCACTGCCGCGTCCATACCGGAAATCCGGAGTATTGGCCCTGACGTCACTTCATTTGTGATATATCCAGGCGACACCGCCAAAGGCACACACCCTGATGGACAGATCCATGCCGGATATTGCCGATCCCCGCCATAACCATGCGGCCTGCATTGCCACGGCCCTTAAATCCGCAGAACACCTGTGTTCGGCACGAGGCGTCAGGCTGACGCCCTTACGACGCCAGGTGCTGGAACAGATCTGGCAAAGCCATGAGGCCATCAAGGCCTATGACCTGATCCATCAATTGAGTTCCGATGACCATACGGTGAAACCCCCCACCGTCTACCGGGTCCTGGAGTTCCTGCTGGCACAGGGCCTGATTCACCGCATTGAGAGCCTCAATGGCTATGTAGGTTGCACCAGCCCGGAACATGAGCATGACTGTCTGCTGCTCATCTGCCGGCGTTGCGGCGTGGTCACGGAGATGGAAAACACGACCATCAAGCAAACGCTGGAAGAACAGGCGCACCGACAGGGTTTCCAGCTGGAGCATCAGATCATGGAGGGGCGGGGGCTATGCGCCCATTGCCGGGAGCAGTGACAGACGCACACTACGGGCCGGAGAAACATAGGGTAAGTCCCCTGCCGTCCGTGGCTGGATTCCCGCTTACGCGGGAATGACTGATTCGAAACATCCCCGGGTCACCGCGCCACCCGTATCTACCAGTAGTTTTCCGTGGTGATGTGCCCGGGTTCACGACGCCGGTTCCTGATCATGCCACGCCCCTTGAGCACCTCGCTGGTATCCCGAACCATATCCGGATTGCCACAGATCATCACCTGGGCGGCATCCGGCGTCAGCGGCAATCCCGTATGCCGCTCCAGCAGGCCCGACTCGATCGCAGCGGGGACGCGTCCGGGCAAGGCCCCCGGGGTCTCTTCACGACTGACGAAGGGCACGAATTGAAACTGTTCCCCACGGTCGCGAAACGCATCAATGGTGTCCTGATAAATCAGCTCTTCACGGGTCCTGACCGCATGCACCAGCACGATGCGCTGAAAACGCTGCCAGGGCGCCTCGGTCTTGAGGATGGACAGGTGGGGACCCAGCGCGGTCCCGGTGGCGAACATCCAGAGCACGTCACCATCGGGTACTTCTTCCAGGGTGTAAAATCCATTGGCCTTGGCCATGACATCCACGGCGTCTCCCGGAGACAGGGTGACCAGGTGATTGGTCAGGGGACCTTCCGGGACGGTAATGAAATAAAAATCCAGCGGGCGCTCATCCGGGGCATTCACGTAAGAGTAGGGACGCGCCACCCGCTCGCCGCCCACCATCACGGAAAGCCGGTTGAACTGGCCCGCCTTGAAGGGGTCCACGGGCGCCTCCACACGCAGGGAATAGAGTCGCTGCGTCCAGCGCTTGAGTTCCACCACTTCGCCACTGAGCCATCCTGCCATGGTTCCGCCCTTTAAAATTGTCCGGAGAATAGTCGCGGGATGATCCGGCCGCCGACGATATGCCTATCAGGCGCATTGATTGACAGCGACCGAACAACCCTCCAGGGGTGTTCTGGATAAGTCATTCCCGCGTAAGCGGGAACCCAGCCAAACCGTCTCTTGCTGTTCCGTCCGATGATCGTCATTCCCGCGCAAGCGGGAATCCAGTCACGGACTGGAAACCCTGGACTCCCGCCTTCGCGGGAGTGACAACAAGGAACCTTCGTGGAGTCGCGACAAGGAATCTTCGCAAGGTCACAACAAGGAATCTTCGCGGGGTCACCCAAGGTGCTTTTCCAGAACTTACCCGGCACCATAAGGTGACGCCGCGGACAGGATTTTTCAACACCAGGGGAAGTACGCCTTTGTCCAACCGCCTGCACGGAGTGAAGCCATGCTCATCGACAGCCATTGCCATTTCGACGTCCCGGCCTTTGACGCGGACCGGGAAGCCTGCCGGCAACGCGCCCGGGAGGCAGGCGTACAGGCCATGATCATTCCGGCCATCACCCGCGCCGACTGGCCACGACTCAGGGCGGTGGCGACCTCCGCGTCCGGCCTCTATCCCGCCTATGGCCTGCACCCGGTCTACCTGGCTTCCCACCGGCCGGACGATATCCATGCCCTGGATCAGTGGCTGCAGCGGGAACCGGCCGTGGCGGTCGGTGAGTGCGGCCTGGATTTTTTTGCCGAGGGATTGGATGAAAAGACGCAGCAGGCCTGTTTCAGGGCCCAGTTGGACCTGGCACTGACCCATGACTTGCCCGTGATCATCCACGCCCGGCGGGCCGTGGACCAGGTCACCCAGGCCCTGAGGCAACGACCGGGACTAAGGGGTGTCGTACATAGCTTTTCCGGCAGCCGACAACAGGCGGAAAAACTGCTGGACCTGGGGTTTTTACTGGGGCTCGGCGGCCCCCTCACCTACCCCCGGGCACAGCGTCTGCGCGCGCTGGCGGCCTGGCTGCCGGCCCAAGCCCTGCTGGTGGAAAGCGACGCCCCCGACCAGCCGGGGCAGACCCACCGGGGCCAGCGCAATGAACCCGCCTGGCTGCCGGAGGTGGTCCAGACCCTTGCCACGCTGAGGAATGAGCCCCCGGAAGAGATCGCCCGGATCACCCGTGACAACGCCATCCAGCTGTTTCGCCTGGACAGGCTGAACCACATCCCCGATGATCCACCCCTGATTCACCAGCCGCAGACAACACCTTGAACCACCGGAATCCGCTCCACGAACGCACCGAACTGCTGATCGGCCCGGAAGGCCTGGAACAGTTTGCCCGCCGCCATGTCTTCATCGCCGGCCTGGGCGGGGTCGGCGGCAGCGCCGCGGAAGCCATTGCCCGGGCAGGCATCGGGCGCATCACCCTGCTGGATCACGATCGGGTCGGACCCTCCAACATGAATCGCCAACTGGTGGCCCTGCATTCCACCCTGGGCCAGTCCAAGGCGGAAGTGATGGCGGCACGGATCCGGGACATCAATCCCGCCCTCACGGTCACGGTACTGGGGGATTTTCTGACACCGGACAACGTGCATGCCCTGTTGCCGGTGGACGTGGACTACGTGCTGGACTGCATCGATTCCATCGCCTGCAAGGCCGCCCTGGTGCATGTCTGTCAGCAACGGGGGGTACCGATTATCTCCAGCATGGGGGCGGGCGGACGCCTGGACCCGACGGCAGTACGCATCGGTCCG
The DNA here is from genome assembly GCF_022227845.1 of Ectothiorhodospira lacustris. GTDB lineage: Bacteria > Pseudomonadota > Gammaproteobacteria > Ectothiorhodospirales > Ectothiorhodospiraceae > Ectothiorhodospira > Ectothiorhodospira lacustris. The sequence continues at coordinate 111,112 of NZ_JAJNQN010000002.1, forward strand.
CTGGGAGGGACCGACAAGTGCCCCCTGGCCCGGGAGATGCGAAAACGGCTGCGCCGCCTGGGCGCACACCTGGATTATCCCGTGGTTCATTCCACCGAAACCGCCATCAAAGGTACCGAACATCGTCCCATCGAAGGCCCCGTCAGTGGTCGTGCCCGGGCGGTCAACGGCACCATTTCCTATATGCCCGGGCTGTTCGGACTGATGTTGGCCGGCCATGTCATCCAGAACCTGATACCGGCACGTCAGCAAGGGGCTTAACGCCCCATCGTGGTTTTACACTATAGTCAGGATAAGCATTACCCGGAACCCGCCCCCGGCAAAAGAAATGATGTGTGGTTGGTCGCTCCGACTTGTTGCAAGGGACACGATGCAAGCCCCCCAATCCCCAGAGGCCAGGCGCCCGGATGCGGCTCGGCTGGCGCAGCGTCTGAATCAGTTGCTGGATCACGCGCCCTCGCCGCTGTTTGCCGTGGATGAGTTGGGGCTGATCACTTACGTGAATCAGGCGGCCCTGAACCTGCTGGGTTTCTCCCGCCCTGCCCTGCTGGCCCAGTCGGCCCACGCCCTGCTGATGAAGGCCGCCGAAGACGGCACTCCCGCCGCCTGGGAAGACTCCCCCATCCGGCAGGTGTTGCGTGACGGGCGGCCCGTGGAACGGCTGGAAACCGTCCTCTGGCGCAAGGATCGCCATCCCCAGCCCGTTCACCTTTCCATCACCCCGCTGCGGCAGGGCACCGGCATCAGCGGTGCCGTCGTCAACTTCAGCGATGCCACCGAATTCCGCTCGCTGATCACCCAGCTGAATTACCAAGCCGGCCATGACCCCCTGACCGGACTGCTGAACCGCCGTGAACTGATGTTCCGGCTGGAGCGCGCCATCCACGACGCCAGAAAAAACGAGCACCAGCATGCCCTGATCTACCTGGATCTGGATCAATTCCGGGTCATCAATGACACCAGCGGCCACGAGGCAGGCGATGAACTGCTGCGCCGGATCGGTAACCTGCTCAGTGAGCACATGCTTCTTGGCGACTCCCTGGCCCGCCTGGGCGGGGATGAATTCGCGCTGCTGATGCAGACACTCCCCCTGGAGCAGGCGATGACCCGGGCGGAGACCCTGCGTGAATCCCTGCAGAGCTTCACGTTTCGCTGGGAAAATCGCGATTTCAGCGTGAGCGCCAGCCTCGGTGTCGTACCCGTCACCCCCGGAAGCACCAGCGGTATCGCCCTGATGGCGGCAGCGGATACCGCCTGCAATGCCGCCAAGGACAAGGGGCGCAACCGGGTCAGCGTTTTCAAGCAGAATGACACCGGACTGCTCAGGCTCCAGGGAGAAATGCAGTGGGTCAACCGGATTCAGTCCGCCATCAAGGAGTCGAGGCTGATCCTGTTCGCCCAGCCCATCCGCCCCTTGTCGGAAGGGGAAGACAAGGGCACCCACTTCGAGGTCCTGGTTCGCATGCAGGAAGACCACGGCAGACTCATCAATCCCGGGGACTTCCTGCCGGCGGCGGAACGCTACAATCTGTCCACTGCCATTGACCGCCATGTCATCCGGCAATGCCTGGCCTGGCTGGCGGACCAGTACTCTCTGCTGAGCCTGCTGGATGCCTGCGCCATCAACCTGTCGGGACACTCGGTGGGAGACGCCACCTTCCTCGGCTTTGTACTGGGGGTCCTGGAGCACACCAATATCCCACCCGAAAAACTCTGCTTCGAAGTGACGGAAACCGTCGCCATTGCCAACCTGGACAACGCCAATCACCTGTTTTCAAGCCTGAGTCGACTGGGCTGCAGTTTCTCGCTGGATGATTTCGGCAGCGGCATGTCGTCCTTCGGTTATCTTCGCACCCTGCCGGTAAAGTATCTGAAGATCGACGGCATTTTCGTGCGCGATGTGGTTCAGGATGCCACCGACCGGGCCCTGGTGAGTTCCATCAACGATATCGCCCATCTCATGGGCAAGCAGACCATCGCCGAATACGTGGAATCGGAGGCCATCCTGAAGATCCTGCGGGAGATCGGCGTGGACCACGTGCAGGGCCATTTCATCGGCAAGCCAAGACCGCTGGAGTCGGTGGTGCTGGGACGCTGACCCTCCGCCCTACTCCCTGCGCAAGACCCGATCCACCAGGGCGTCCACTGCCCGCCGAGGCCGGAAGCCCTTTTTCAAGGCCCGGCGGTCATACCGGGTATCCACCCATTCCAGCAGGGTCATGGGTGAGTCCGCCGTATCCAGAAGATAGGCCTCGAAGAAATGATCCAGCAGACCGGTCTTGGCCCAGCGGTAATGGAAATAGGGCCACAGGCGCAGTTGTCGTGTCTGCGCCAGGGGGACCCCCTCCATCCAGTGCAGGTAGAGGGTACTCATGAGCCCCGCCCGGTCGGCCCCGGACTTGCAGTGAAACCAGACGGGATAGGTGATGCGCTGCAGCAGGTCATGGGCCTCGTGAATCGCCTCCGGAGCCGGCAGATCCCTGGAGTAGAGCTTCAGATGATGCAGCGCCACCCCCAGACATGCACAGGCGTCCGTTTCCAGGGCCAGCATGGGATTGTCCGGCTCATCCCCGCGCAGGTTCACCACGGTGCGGATGCCGTGGCGAGGGATGCGCTGGTACAGATGTCGCGGCGACGGCTGCCCTGAGCGCCAGGCCTGCCCGGAAATCCGGTGAAAGTTGGACAGGCCGTACTCCCTCACCCAGCCGTCATCCAGCCACAGAGCCTGCAGATAGGCTCGACGTCGCCCGGACTGCGTGCTCAGGTCCCAGCGGGGGACCTTACTCATGGGCGCGCCCCGCACCCGGCTCGGGCAATCCGCACAACACCGCCGTGCGAGCCTCGATCCAGGTCTGGACATCCCGCATGATGGCCTCGGGCTTTCTACCCTCGGTGGGGATGGGCGGCCCGATCTCCACCTGAATGGTCCCCGGGTACTTGATGAAGCTGTTACGGGGCCAGAACAGGCCCGCGTTGTGGGCCACCGGGATCACCGGCCGACCGCTGCGGGCCGCCAGCACCGCACCGCCCACCTTGTAACGCCCCTGGTGGCCGGGCGGTGTACGCGTTCCCTCCGGAAACAGAACCACCCACAGCCCCCGGTCGAGACGATCCAGACCCTGCACCACCAGTTGCTCCATGGCCTTGCGGCCGGCGGACCGGTCCAGGGCGATGGGCTCCAGCATGCTGATGGCCCAGCCGAAGAAGGGGACACGCAACAGTTCCTGCTTGAGCACCCACACCTGGGGCGGGGTGAATTGCTGCAGGGCCAGAGTCTCCCAGGCCGACTGGTGCTTGCACATCAGCACCCGGGCCTCGCCGGCCAGGTACTCGGTGCCGGTCACGGTATAACGCAGATCACAGGTCAGCGTCAGCCACCACAGATTGAAACGGGTCCACTGGGACAGCACCCGGAAGCGCCCGTGCCACCCCAGCGGCAGCATCAGGGGACTGAGCAGGGCGAACAGGACCGTGGACAGCGCCAGGCCGATCCAGAACAGGCCCGCCCGTAGATAAAGCAGCGGTTTGGAAGGTGTGTGTTCAGTCATGGACATGATCCGTTTCAGCCAACAGGTGATCCACCGCCGCCGCCAGATCCGCAAATACCGGCGTCTGTGCCGGTACACGCCCCTCGGACAGGGCGCGACGGCCATTGCCGGTCCGCACCAGGATGGGCCTGCAGCCGGCGGCGGCGGCGGCCTGCAGGTCGCGAGCTGAATCCCCGATGGCGGGCACACCGCTCAGGGACACCCGGAAGGCCCGGCCGATGCGCTCGAACAGACCCGGCAGGGGCTTGCGACAATCGCAGCCCTCGTCCGGACCGTGGGGGCAGTAGAAGATCCCGTCGATGCGCCCCCCCAGGGGGGCCAGGGCCTCTTCCATGCGCTGATGAATGGCCCGCAGGGTGGGCAGATCGAACAGGCCTCGGGCCAGGCCCGACTGGTTGGTGGCCACCGCCACGCACCAGCCGGCCCGGGTCAGGCGGGCGATGGCCTCCAGGCTGCCGGGCAGCGGCACCCACTCCGCCGGCGACTTGATGTAGTCGGGGGAATCCCGGTTGATAACCCCGTCCCGGTCCAGAATGATGAGCTTCATGGTAGCCGTGACAGGTCCGCCACCCGCAGGAACAACCCGGCCAGGCGATTGAGCAGCGCCACCCGGTTATCCCGCAGGGCCGGGTCCTCCACCATCACCATCACCTGGTCGAAGAAGGCATCCACGGGGCCGCGCAGGGCCGCCAGCCGGGTCAGGCCTTCGGTGTACTCGCCCGCATCCAGATGGGCGGCCACCGCCTCCCGCAATCCTTCCAGGTGGCGGTGCAGGTCCTGCTCCACCGGCTCCGTCAGCAGGGCGGTCTCCACCCGGTCCGGCAGGCCGCCTTCCACCTTGCGCAGGATGTTGTGAATGCGCTTGTGGGCCGCCGCCAGGGCCTCGGCCTCCGGCAGGCCCAGGAAGTGCTCCACCGCCCGTACCCGCCGGTCAAAATCCAGGGGTCGGGTGGGACGCACCGCCAGCACCGCCTCGAACACCTCGGGACGGATGCCCCGGTCCAGGTAATAGGCCCGCAGGCGTTCCATCACGTACTCCAGCACCTGGGGCACGGCCGGGGCGGCGGGCACCCGGCCCTCGTAGCCTGTCGCGGCCTGCTGCAGCAGGGTCTCCAGATCCAGGGGCAACTCCAGTTCCACCAGGATGCGCAGCACCCCCAGGGCGGCGCGGCGCAGGCCGAAGGGGTCCTTGGCGCCGGTGGGCTTCTGGCCGATGGCAAAAATCCCCACCAGGGTGTCCAGGCGGTCCGCCAGGGCCAGCACCCGGCCCACCGGGCCGGTCGGCAGGGCATCTCCTGCATGACGGGGCAGGTACTGCTGTTCCAGGGCCGCGGCCACGGCCTCCGGCTCGCCGTCATGGGCGGCGTAATAACGGCCCATGGTGCCCTGCAGTTCGGTGAACTCGAACACCATCAGGGTCTGCAGGTCGCACTTGCTCAGCAAGGCGGCCCGGCGGGCCTGAGCGGCATCGGCACCCACGGCCTGGGCCAACAGGCCCGCCAGACGGGCCACCCGCTGGGTCTTGTCGTACAGGCTGCCCAGCTTGTGCTGGAACACCACCGTCTTCAGGGCCTCCAGATGGCTCTCCAGGGGGCGGCGACGGTCCTGGTTCCAGAAGAATTCCGCATCGGCAAAGCGTGGCCGAATCACCCGCTCATTCCCTTCCCGCACCCGCTCGGGCTGCCGGGAATCCACGTTGCTGATGGTGATGAAATGGGGCATCAGGCGCCCTTCCCCATCCACCACGGGGAAGTATTTCTGGTTGTCCTGCATGGTGGAGATCAGGGCCTCCTGAGGCACGTCCAGGAAGCGGGCCTCGAAATGGCCCACCACCGCCACCGGCCACTCCACCAGGGCGGTCACCTCATCCAACAGGTCCGCCTCGATGACCGCCCGGCCGCCCAGTGCCGCGGCGGCGGTCTCCACCTGGCCGCGAATGGCGGCACGGCGGGCCTCGAAATCCACCTTCACCCAGCCCTGGGTCTCCAGCAGCGAGGCATAATCCGACGGTGCGGACAGGGACAGGGCGGCAGGATGATGGAAGCGATGCCCGCGGGTCTCGCGGCCCGCCGGGATGCCCAGGATGGAGGCCTGGATGACCTCCGTGCCGAACAGCATCACCACCCAGTGCACCGGACGCACAAACTCCGCGTCGCCGTCACCCCAGCGCATGCGCTTGGGGATGGGTAGGGCCGACAGGGCGGCCTCGACGATGGCGGGCACCAGGGCGACGGTGTCACGGCCCGGTTCCAGGTGGCGGTGTACCAGCCAGGCACCCTTGTCCGTTTCCAGGCGTTCCAGGTCACCCACCGCCACGCCGCAGGAGGCGGCAAAACCCTGGGCAGCGCGGGTGGGGTTGCCGTCCCGGTCGAAGGCGGCGGCCAAGGCCGGCCCCCGCCGTTCCATGGCCTGATCCGCCTGGCCCGGCGGTAGCCCCCGCACCCACACCGCCAAGCGGCGGGGCGCGGCATAAGCCACGTGGTCGACGGGGCCAAGGCCGGCATCCGCCAGGCCCTTGACGACCCCGTCCGCAAAGGCATCCCGCAACCCCTTGAGGGCCTTGGGCGGCAGCTCTTCGGTGCCGATCTCGATCAGAAGATCCTGTGTCTTACTCATGTTTTGATCCAGTCCCAGGTCAGGTGCGCTCGGCCTTAGCCGCGGCGGGGAGCATGGGGAAGCCCAGCTGTTCGCGGGCGGCGTAGTAGGCCTCGGCGACGGCGCGGGCCAGCTCACGCACCCGCAGGATGTAGCGCTGCCGCTCGGTGACGGAGATGGCGCGCCGGGCATCCAGCAGGTTGAAGGTATGGGAGGCCTTGAGCATCTGCTCGTAGGCCGGCAGGGGCAGGCCCTGCTCGATGAGATATTTGCTCTGCTGCTCGCAGGTCTCGAACCAGCCGAACAGGGCTTCTACATTGGCGTGTTCGAAGTTATAGGTGGACTGTTCCACCTCGTTCTGGTGGTAGACGTCACCGTAGGTGACCACACCCTGGGGTCCTCGGGTCCAGACCAGATCGTAGACGCTCTCCACACCCTGCAGGTACATGGCGATGCGCTCCAGGCCGTAGGTGATCTCACCGCTCACCGGCCGGCAGTCCAGGCCACCCACCTGCTGGAAATAGGTGAACTGGGTCACCTCCATGCCGTTGAGCCACACCTCCCAGCCCAGGCCCCAGGCGCCCAGGGTGGGAGACTCCCAGTTGTCCTCCACGAAACGGATGTCGTGCACCAGCGGGTCGATGCCCAGGGCCTGCAGGGAGCCCAGGTAGAGCTGCTGGATGTCCGGCGGCGAGGGCTTGAGCAGCACCTGGAACTGGTAATAGTGCTGGAGCCGGTTGGGGTTTTCCCCGTAGCGGCCGTCGGTGGGCCGGCGGGAAGGCTGCACATAGGCGGTGCGCCAGGGCTCCGGGCCGATGGCCCGCAGGAAGGTGGCGGAGTGGAAGGTACCCGCCCCCATTTCCATGTCGTAGGGCTGGAGCAGCACGCAGCCGTGGCCTGCCCAGTAGTCCTGCAGGGCCAGGATCAGGCCCTGGAAGGTAGAGACATCGTGAGAAGACATGAGGATCGACCCGAGTGATTCGTGGATGGCGCGACCCTGATCGTGGGTCACGCAAAGCTCGTCAGTATAACGGTGCCTCGCCGTGGGCGCCCAGCCCCGCGCGTGTTCGGTCCCGACCAAACGCCCGATGACCGACGGGACTGGGCGCACGTGTCACCAGGGTTTACAATCCCGCTTCCCCAAGCCGTGCCCACCCGGGCCATGATCAACGAGGCCCCCATGTCAGCCGGGCTCCCCAGCGAACAGCGTTATCAGGCCATGCGTCGCGTCACCCTCATCGGCGCCATGACCAACGTGAGCCTGGCGACGGCGCAGATCGTCGGCGGCTGGATGAGCCACTCCCAGGCCCTGATCGCCGACGGCGTCCATACCCTCTCCGACCTGATCAGCGACATCATGGTCCTGTTCGCCGCCCGCAAGGCCAACGAAGCCGCTGACGCCAACCATCCCTACGGTCACGGCCGCATCGAGACCCTGGCCACCGTGGCGGTGGGCCTGATCCTGGCCGGGGTGGCTGTGGGCATCATGGCGGACGCAGCCCGGCGCCTGCTCAATCCGGCAGAACTCCTGAACCCCACTCCCCTGGCCCTGGTCCTGGCGGCGATCGCCATCATCAGCAAGGAAGCCCTGTACCACTACACGATGCGCGTCGCCAAAAAGGTTCGCTCACGCATGCTGGAGGCCAATGCCTGGCACCACCGTTCCGATGTGATCTCGTCGGTGGTGGTGCTGGTGGGCGTGGGCGCCACCCTGGCCGGCATGCCCTTCATGGATGCGGTCGCGGCCATCCTGGTGGCCCTGCTCATCGGCCACATGGGGGTCAAGCTGATCTGGAACAGCGCCCGGGAACTCATCGACACCGGGGTGGAAGCGGAAGAACAGGAGCGCATGCTGGAAGCGGTCCGTCGACTGGACGGCATCCAGGGAGTCCATGACCTGCGCACCCGGCGCATGGCGGGCACCCTGCTGGCGGACGTCCATGTCCAGGTCGCGCCCCGCATCAGCGTCTCCGAGGGGCATCACATCGCGGATGCCGTCTGTGTGGCGATGCACGGGGTCCAGGACGAGTTGGGCGACATCCTGGTCCACATCGACCCCGAAGACGACCAGCAGAGTGCCCCCAGCAGCCATCTGCCCAACCGCACGGAGATGCTCAAACGCCTGCAGGCACAATGGCATGACTTACCGGCATCGCGGCATGTAGACCAGGTGATCATCCATTACCTGCAGGGACGGGTGCATCTGGAACTGCAACTGCCTCTGCAGGCGCTCGACAACCTGACCGAGGCCGATAGCATTGCCCGGGCCCTGGTAGCGTCCAGCCTGCAAGCAGAAGACGTCGGCCAGGTACAGGTCCTGTTCCGGCACTGAATGGTCTGCGGGCAAGCCGCGCGGACACCAGGGCCCACACCGCTCGCCCCATAACAGCGCAAAATACTTAAAAACGCACTAAGATTGTGCGTGCATTGATGGGCCGGACCCGAAAATCCGCCCCAAAAGGCCGCATCATCCCACTCAAACCCATGGCATGCTTCATGCTTGCTATGGATCGACCGAATTGAACGCCCGCTCAGGCGGGGATCCGTTTCAACAGGCCTCTCTCATTCAAGCCCTGGAGGAGTACGCATGTCAGCAGCAGATGTTCTGAATATGATCAAGGAAAACGGCGCGAAATTCGTCGATTTCCGCTTTGTGGACAGCCGTGGCAAGGAACAGCACGTGACCGTGCCCGCCCACGCCGTCGATGAAGACGTGCTGGAAGGCGGCAAGATGTTCGACGGCTCCTCCATCGCCGGCTGGAAAGGCATCAATGAGTCAGACATGATCCTCATGCCCGATGTGGACACCGCGGTCATGGACCCCTTCTTTGACGAGCCCACCCTGAATCTGCGCTGCGACGTGGTGGAACCGGCCACCATGCAGGGCTATGACCGTTGCCCCCGCTCCCTGGCCAAGCGCGCCGAGGCCTACCTGGCCAGCACCGGCATCGCCGACACCTGCCTGTGGGGCCCGGAAAACGAATTTTTCGTCTTTGACGACATCAAGTGGGGCAACTCCATTCAGGGCGCCTTCTTCAAGATCGACGCCGACGAAGCCTCCTGGAACTCCGAAAAGGTGTTCGAAGACGGCAATATCGGCCACCGCCCCTCCGTGAAGGGCGGCTACTTCCCGGTACCCCCGGTGGACAGCCTGCAGGACCTGCGTTCCGCCATGTGCCTGGTGCTGGAAGACATGGGTCTCAAGACCGAAGTTCACCACCACGAAGTGGCTACCGCCGGTCAGTGTGAGATCGGTGTCGGCCCCGGCACCCTGACCCGCAAGGCCGACGAAGTGCTGATGCTCAAGTACGTGGTGCAGAACGTGGCCCACAACTACGGCAAGACCGCCACCTTCATGCCCAAGCCCCTGGTGGGCGACAACGGCAGCGGCATGCACGTGCATCAGTCCCTGGCCAAGGACGGGCAAAACCTGTTTGCCGGTGACAAATACGGCGGCCTGTCCGAAACCGCCCTGTACTACATCGGCGGCATCATCAAGCACGCCCGCGCCCTGAACGCCTTCACCAACGCCTCCACCAACAGCTACAAGCGTCTGGTGCCCGGCTTCGAAGCTCCGGTGATGCTGGCCTATTCCGCCCGCAACCGTTCCGCTTCCATCCGGATTCCGTGGGTGTCCAGCCCGAAGGCCCGTCGCATCGAGGTGCGCTTCCCCGACTCCACTGCCAACCCCTACCTGGCCTTCGCCGCCATGCTGATGGCCGGCCTGGACGGCATCCAGAACAAGATCCACCCGGGCGAAGCCATGGACAAGAACCTGTACGACCTGCCCCCCGAAGAGGAAAAGCAGATCCCGCAGGTTTGTCATGCCCTGGACCAGGCCCTGGAAGCCCTCAACAAGGACCGCGCCTTCCTCACCGCCGGCGGTGTGTTCACCGACGACATGATTGATGCCTACATTGATCTGAAGATGGAAGAAGTCACCCGTCTGCGCATGACCACCCACCCGGTGGAGTTCGATCTGTACTACAGTCTGTAAGTACAAGACGGGTCAGCAGTCCGGAAGCACCGAACCCCCGGCTTGCCGGGGGTTCTTTTTTCCGTGCAAGCGACCTGGAACAGAGGATACAAAGGACACCGCCATGCCCCTGTTGCTCCTGCTGCTGATACTCGCCGTGCCCGTCCAGGCCCAGATCTACCAGTGGACTGACGAGCAGGGACGCCCCGCCTTCGGCGACACGCCACCGGACGGGGTCGATGCACGCCCGGTCCGGGTTGACCGGCCCGCGACCCTCCCCGGCTTGCCCGATGCCCGACAGATCCTGCAGCCGCCCCCCCCTTCCGCAACAGAGGAATCGGAGGACGCCTATCAGCGGCTGACCATCAACCAACCGGAACAGGACGGCGTGGTACGCACCAACCTGGGGCAGGTCGACATCGCCGTGAATCTAAGCCCCACTCTCAAGACAGACCTGGGACACCGAATCCGGATCCGCCTCAACGGCGACGCCGCCGTCACCACCCAGGCCACCCAGACCACCCTGGAAGACGTGCCGCCGGGGACGCACACCCTGCAGGCAGAGGTCCTGGATGAGGGCGGCAGCGCCCTGATCCGCTCCGACACGATCACCTTCCACCTCCTGCGCACCACCGTACAGCAGCAATCCCGACCACGCCCCTGAAGCCCGCGCGCCAATCGCCGGCCCGGACCCGGCGCGCACCATCATGGTGCATACTATGCTCCAAAGGCGCCGGAACATCCCTCACGCCCTGACCGCCGATGCCCCGGAAGCGGCGCCCCGAAGCCGTCTTGCGGGATGAATGCGCGATTCCCGCGGGCGGCATCATTCTGGTTTGTTTCTTGCATTAGGGAATCCGTATGCCTCACGATCACAGCCTGCACCGACAACTGCTGGAGACCCTGACCACCGCCGTCCTGGTGGCAGATGATCAGCTGCGCCTGGTCTACATGAACCCGGCGGCGGAGATGCTGATGGAGATGAGCCTGAACCGGATCCAGGGCCTACCCATCCAGGGACTGTTCCGGGAAGACGAAACCTTTATCGCCAGCCTGAGGCAATCCCTGGACACGGGCCACCCGTTTACCGAGCGGGAACGACTCCTGGCCCTGCATTTCGCCCGGGAGGTGACCGTGGACCTGACCGCCTCCCCCCTCTCCGAGCCGGGGCACGCCAGACAGTTGCTGGTGGAACTGATCCAGGTGGACCGGCAGTTGCGCATCACCCGGGAAGAGCAACTCCTCAACCAGCAATCCGCCACCCGGGCCTTGGTCCGGGGCCTGGCCCACGAGATCAAGAATCCCCTGGGAGGGCTGCGCGGCGCGGCCCAGCTCCTGGAACGGGAGCTGCCGGACCCTGAGCTGCAGGAGTACACCCGGATCATCATCGGCGAGGCAGATCGCCTGCAGAATCTCGTCAACCGGATGCTGGGACCCAACAGCCTGCCCCACTCCCGCCCCCTCAACATCCACCGGGTGCTGGAGCATGTCCGCAGCCTGGTGAGCGTCGAAGCCCCGGAAGAGATTCACATCCGCACCGACTACGACCCCAGTATCCCCGATGTCAACGCCGACCAGGACATGCTGATCCAGTCGGTACTCAATATCGTGCGCAACGCGGTGCAGGCCCTGGATGATGGCGGAGAAATCCGCCTGCGGACCCGGGTGCGGCGCCAGTACACCATCGGCCAGATCCGTCACAAGCTGGTGGCCCTGATCCAGATCATCGACGATGGGCCGGGTATCAGCGAGGACATCCGCGAGCGCATCTTCTTTCCCATGGTCTCGGGCCGCGCCGGGGGTACGGGGCTTGGGCTTTCCATCGCCCAATCCCTGCTCAACCAGATGGGCGGCCTGATCGAGTGTACTTCCCGTCCGGGGCAGACGGTGTTTTCACTGCTGATCCCCGTGGAGCTTATGGATGACTAGACGTGAACATATATGGGTCATTGATGACGACCGATCCATCCGCTGGGTGCTGGAACGGGCCATGAACAAGGCCGGCATCGAGGTCACCTCCTTCGCCTGTGCCGCCGAGGCCCTGGAATGCCTCGAACGCGACGTACCGGACGCGCTGGTGACGGACATCCGCATGCCGGGCATGGACGGCTTGGAACTGCTCAGCCGGCTGCAGCGGGAACACCCGGAACTGCCGGTGATCATCATGACCGCCCATTCGGACCTGGAAAGCGCGGTCTCCGCCTACCAGGGCGGCGCTTTCGAATACCTGCCCAAGCCCTTCGACGTGGACGACGCGGTCTCGCTGGTGAAACGGGCCTGTCAGGCACGGCGGGAGCGAGGCCGGGAGGAACCCTCCGGCAACAGCAAGACCCCGGAGATCATCGGCGAGGCGCCGGCCATGCAGGAGGTATTCCGCGCCATCGGTCGACTGTCGCGCTCCAACATCACCGTTCTCATCAACGGCGAGTCGGGCACCGGCAAGGAGCTGGTGGCCCACGCCCTGCACCGCCACAGCCCCCGGGCACACATGCCCTTCATCGCCCTGAACACCGCCGCCATTCCCAAGGATCTGCTGGAATCGGAACTGTTTGGTCACGAGAAGGGGGCTTTCACCGGTGCCCAGAGCGCCCGTCGCGGACGCTTCGAACAGGCGGACGGCGGCACCCTGTTCCTGGACGAGATCGGTGACATGCCGGCGGAACTACAGACCCGGCTGTTGCGGGTACTGGCGGACGGCGAGTTCTACCGGGTCGGCGGGCACATGCCGGTGAAGGTGGATGTACGCATCATCGCCGCCACCCACCAGAACCTGGAAAGCCGGGTCCAGGAAGGCCTGTTCCGGGAAGACCTTTTCCATCGGCTGAACGTGATTCGCATTCATGTCCCGGCCCTGCGGGAACGGCGCCAGGACATCCCCCTGTTGCTGAATCACTTCCTGGGGACGGCAGCGGCCGAGCTGAACGTGGAGCGCAAGGTCCCGTTGCCGGAGGTGATGGAGTATCTCTCGGCCCTGGACTGGCCCGGCAATGTGCGGCAACTGGAAAACCTGTGCCGCTGGCTCACGGTCATGGCCTCGGGCCGGGAGATCCACACCAACGACCTGCCGCCGGAACTGCACGAGCGCTCCGGCAACAGCCACGGCGGCGGCTGGGAGGAAGAGCTGGCTCACTGGGCGGAACAGGAACTGGCGCGGGGCAATGCCTCCCTGCTGGACCGGGCCACCCCGGCCTTCGAGCGCATCATGATCAAGGCCGCCCTGAAGAAGACCGGCGGGCGACGCCAGGATGCGGCAAAACTACTGGGCTGGGGGCGCAACACCCTCACCCGCAAGATCAACGAACTGAACATGGATGAGGGTGAGGATCTGGGGGCCTGATGCCCCTCAGTTCAGCTGCAGGGTCCCCGTCAGCTCCGACACATGGCCAAACCCGTGGCGCTTCAGGTAATCCTGAATACCCTGGTTGATCTTTTGGCACAGCAACGGATCATAGAACAGCCCCGTCCCCACCCCGACCGCTGTGGCCCCCGCCAGCAGGAACTCGATGGCATCGGTGGCACAGGCCACCCCGCCCTGGCCGATGATGGGCACCCCATGGGGCTTGGCCACCTGATAGACCTGATGCACCCGCAGCAGGGCCACCGGCTTGACGGCCGGACCGGACAGGCCGCCCTGGTTGTTGCCGATCACGGTGCGGCGACGCTCGGCATCGATGGCCATCCCCATCAGGGTGTTGATGGCGGAAAAGGCATCGGTGCCGGCCTCGATGCAGCGCCGGGCATTGGCGGCGATGTCCGTCTGATTGGGAGAGAGCTTGGTGATCAGCGGCTTGCCGGTGGCCTTGCGACAGGCCGCCACCACCCGGGCGGACATGTCCGGATCATTGCCGAAGGCCACCCCACCCTCCTTCACGTTGGGGCAGGAGATGTTGATCTCGATGGCATCCACCGGAGAATCATCAAAACGGCGGGTGACTTCGATGTATTCCTCGATGGTGGAGCCGGAAACATTGGCGATGAAACGGGTCTCGTCATAGTCCAGGCCGGGCAGGATCTCGTCCACCACGAAGTCCACCCCCGGATTCTGCAGGCCGATGGCATTGAGCATGCCGCCGGGGGTCTCGTAGACCCGATGAGGGGCGTTGCCCGAACGGGCCTGACCCGTGGTGCCCTTGAGACAGACGGCGCCCACATGACGATTGGAGAAACCCGCCACACGGGTATACTCCTCGCCGAACCCCACGCAGCCCGAGAGCAGCACCAGGGGAGAGGCCATGGAAAGCCCGCAAAAATCGATCGCAAGGGCCTGTTTAGGGGAAGTGTCGACTGGCATGTTTCATATCGTCCTGTATCAACCGGAGATACCGCCCAACACGGGTAACGTCATGCGCCTGGCGGCCAATAGCGGCTGCCGGCTGCACCTGATCCACCCGCTGGGGTTCACGCTGGATGACGCACGCCTGCGGCGCGCAGGGCTGGATTATCGGGATATGGCTCCGGTGACGGAGTATGACAGCCTGGGGGCCTTCTCGGAAGCCATACAGCCGCAGCGGCTGTTCGCCCTGTCCACCCGAGGCAGCCGGGTCTACAGCGAGATCCCGTTTCAGACGGGGGATGCCTTCCTGTTCGGCCCGGAAACCCGGGGCCTGCCGGAGGTGGTGCTGGAAACGCTCCCCGCGGAGCAACGCCTGCGCGTCCCCATGATGCCGGGGAGCCGCAGCCTCAACCTGTCCAACTCGGTGGCCGTGGTGGTGATGGAGGCCTGGCGGCAACTGGGCTACCCCGGTGCCGCCACCTGAAGATGTGCAGAGCAAAACATACCCCTGCCTATCCCGTCATTCCCATGCCCTATCCCGTCATTCCCGCGCCCTATCCCGTCATTCCCGCACCCTATCCCGTCATTCCCGCGAAGGCGGGAATCCAGTGACGAACTGAAAACCCTGGACTCCCGCCTTCGCGGGAGTGACGATGTTTTCCTGCGGAAACGACGCTGCTTTCCAGCGGGAGCGGCGATGTTTTTCAGAACGACGCCTGACGTGACATGCACAAGCCCGTGTCAAAGGGGCCGTCAGACAGCTAGAACTCCGGCTTGGGGTCCCGGCTCAGCAGCTCTTCCACCGCAGCCATCGGCGCCAGCCCTTCATAAAGGACCCGGTACACTTGCCGACAGATGGGCATGTCCACCTTCAGGGCGGCGGCCTTGGCCACTGCCACCCGGGCGGTGCGCACACCCTCCACCGCCTGGCCGATGGCCGCCACCGCTTCATCCATCCCCTGCCCCTGGCCCAGGGCCAGGCCGAGGCGACGATTGCGGGACTGGTTGTCGGTACAGGTGAGCACCAGATCCCCCAGACCAGACAACCCCATCAGGGTCTCGTTGCGGGCACCGGTGGCGGCCCCCAGACGCATCAGCTCCGCCAGCCCCCGGGTGATCAGTGCGGCACGGGCATTGGCCCCAAAACCCAGGCCATCGGACACCCCGGCGGCAATGGCCAGCACGTTCTTGAAGGCACCGCCCAGCTGCACACCCACCACGTCGTCACTGGTGTATACCCGCAACGTACCACCTGCCAGCCAGGCACGGGCATCCTCGGCAAAGGCCGGATCCGGCGCAGCCAGGGTCAGTGCGGTGGGCAGGCCCCGGCCCAGCTCGGAGGCAAAGGAAGGACCGGAGGCCACCCCCCAGTGCACATCACCAGGCAGATCCTCCAGCACCAGCTCATGGAGCCAGCGGGTGGTTTCCAGATCCAGACCCTTGGTGGCCCACACCAGCCCACGCCCCGGCAGTTGCGGGGCAATGCGGCGCAGAATCTCGTGAAAACCGCTGCTGGGCACGGCCAGCAGGACCCGATCGGCCGCGGACACAAGGGCATCGAGATCATCAACGGGCGTCAAGGTCGCCGGGAACGGGGCATCCGGCAGATAGCGGACATTGCGACCGGCGGCCCGCATTTCCGCCATCCGCTCCCCGTCACGCCCCCACAGGCCGACCTTCAGACCCTTGCGGGCAAGATGAATCGCCAGCGCCGTCCCCCAGGAACCGGCGCCCAGCACCGCCACATGACCCACGACACCCATGGAGGCCGGAGCTCAGTTCAGCGGGGTGGGCGCGGCATCACCACCGCCACCCTGAGCCGCCTGCTGCTCGTTACGCAGCTTCTGCGTATAGAGGGCATCGAAGTTGACCGGAGCCAGCAGCATTTGCGGGAAGCCACCGCGGGTGACCAGATCGGAGATCGCCTCGCGGGCAAAGGGGAACAGCAGATTGGGACAGTAGGCCGCCAGCAGCGGACCCATCTGGTCCTGGGGGATGCCCCGCAGCACGAAGGCGCCGGCCTGCTTCACTTCCACCAGGTACGCCGCCTTGTCCTGGGATTTGGTGGTCACGGTCACCGTCAACTCCACTTCGAAGAGTCCGTTCTCATCCAGGGACCGGGCCTGGGAGTTCAGCTGCACCTGGGTTTCCGGCTTCCACTCGCGGGTAAAGACGGCGGGAGAATTGGGCGACTCGAAGGAGATATCCTTCACATAGATCTTCTGCAGCCCGAACTCCTGCTGCGGCTGTCCCTGGGCAACGCCGTCGGCGTTGGGTTTCGGTGCCTGATTTTCCGTCATGCTGACTCCGTGACTGGTTGGGTACGAGGTGATCGAGCGGACAATGATAGGGGGGGCGGCCCAGGGGCTGCAAATGACAGGATGATAACGGGCGGGAAAGCAGGTCTCAGCCCCCATCCAGCCCTAGCAGGGCGTCCAACTCACCCTGTCGATCCAGCGCCACCAAGTCCGTATAGCCGCCCAGATGCCGGTCCCCGGCAAACACCTGAGGTACCGTCTCCCGCCCCGAGCGCTGCTCCATCACTTCACGCTGGACCGGGTCCCGGTCTACCCGGATCTCCTCGAAGGAGACGCCTTTGCTCCTGAGCAATCGCCGGGCCAGCATGCAGAAGGCGCAGGAGTCGGTCCCGTAAATCACCACGGTGGTGCCGCCCGTGGGTGGCGATGAATCCGCCACGGGGCCGCCTTATTTCTTGCTCAGGGGCAGACCGGCGGACTCCCAGGCCAGGACGCCACCCTGAAGATTGACCACATTCTCGAAACCGTTCTTGACCAGGGTGTTGCAGGCCTGACCGGAACGGGCGCCGGTCTGGCAATAGACGACGACGGCCTTGTCCTTGAACTTGTTGATCTCGGTGAAACGGTCCTTGAACTTGGTCAGGGGGATGTGGCGGGCACCGGCAATCTTGCCGGTCTGGCGGGCCTCGCCCTCCTCACGCACATCCACCACCACGGTCTGATCCTGGTTCATGATCCGAACCACGTCAGCTGGCCCGAGCACCTTGTATTTCCGCGTCAGGCGAGTGTATTCGGTATAGCCGATGGCACCAATGACCGCCGCCAGCAGACCGAACAGGAGGGGGTGATTGGCAACAAACTCCAGGTATTGGTCCATGGATCGCTCAAGACTCGTGAATCATTGGAAAGGGCGCATTCTGAAGCCATGCGCCCCCGCGGGCAAGTCAGTCAGGCCAGCCCGTGAGCAGGGGGACTCACGCGGAGCGGCAAAAGACGTCCTGCATCATGCTGATCAGACGCAGGGTTCTGGCATCACTGACCCGGTAATAGACCCGATTGGCATCCTTGCGGGAGGCCAGGATCCCCTTGTCGCGCAGGATGGCCAGGTGCTGGGATATATTGCTCTGGGAGGTCCCCACATGATCGACGATCTCCTGCACGCTCACCTCTCTGTCACCCAGAACGCAGAGGATCTTCAGGCGCAGCGGATGGGCCATGGCCTTGAGGGAGCGGGAGGCACGCTCGATATCTTCTTCCTTGTTCAGGAGATCAGGGATCATATCGGATACTGTATTCATGGGGGCTTGCGGCTCGAAGGGGGCCACCTTAGCCATGGGCCGGGGGCTGATATATTAGAATTGGATGATTCGATTATGATCTTTATCAAAAATATTTCAACGATTTTCCGTATCCGCCGCCCATGATACCCCGGCCGCGTCATCTTGTTATGGCCCTGCTCATTCCCCTGCTGGGTCTCCCCTCTCCGATCCCGGCCGCCACGGAACGGGAAGAGGCCACACGCCGCCTGGAGCAGGTACAGCGGCAGATCCAGCAGGTTCGGGGACGCCTGGAAGCGGCTCGGGGCGAACAGGGCCGGCTGGAAGGACAACTCCGGGAGACGGAGCGCGCCATGGACCGGACCGGCCGCGACCTGGCCGCCGGCGAGAGCGCCCTCAAGGCCACGGAAACCCGCCTGCGCGAGTTGGAGCGCCGCCGGCGTGACGAAATGGCCCGACTGGCGGAGCATCGTACCGCCCTGGCCGCCCAGCTTCGCAGCGCCTATCAGACCGGCCGGCAGGACCATCTGAAACTGCTGCTGAATCAGGAAGATCCGGCCCGTATCGGCCGCATGCTGGTCTATTACGAGCACTACAATCGGGCCCGGCACGCCCGCATCGAGGCCGCCACCCAGGCCCTGGCGGCGCTGGCCGAGACCCACCACCAGCTGGACCTGACCCGCCTGCAGCAGACAGAGCAGCGCCGGACCCTGCTGGCGCACCGGGAACAACTGGAACAGCAGCGCCGGGAACGGGCCCAGGTGCTGGAAAAACTGCGCCGGGAAATCACCCAGGCAGGCACCTCGCTTTCCCGCCTGCAGGCGGACCAGGAGGGTCTTGAAGAACTGCTCAAGGCCCTGGACCAAGTCCTGAGCGACATCCCCGACGACGCCCTGCCAAATCAGGCCTTCGCCGAACGCCGCGGCAAGCTGCCGTTCCCCGTCCAGGGGGAAATCATCCACCGCTTCGGCAGCACCCGGGACAGCGGTACCGGCCGCCGCTGGCAGGGCTTGGTGATCAGCGCCCGCGAAGGAGAACCGGTACAGGCGATCCATCACGGCCGAGTCGCCTTTGCCGACTGGATGCGCGGCTTCGGCATGCTCCTGATCGTCGACCATGGCGGCGGTTACATGACCCTCTACGGCCATAACCAGGCCCTGTACAAGTCACCGGGGGACTGGGTACAGGCCGGTGATCTGATTGCCCGGGTGGGAGACAGCGGCGGTAGCGAACGTGCGGGCCTGTATTTCGAGATTCGTCACAAAGGCAACCCGGTGAACCCCTCCCAATGGTGCGACTCTAAGCTCCCAGTGGTAGGCTCTCGCTAATAAGCGCACCATAGGGGCCATCCGGACACATGATCCGCACCGATCAAGCCCTCAATCTCCCGCTCAAGACGGAGAGAATCATTTGGAGTTCAAGGCTATGAGTACCCAAACCCGCGTCGGCGCCGGCCTGTTGATGGGCCTGATTCTGGGCGTTGCGCTCAGCATCTCCTTCAGCGTCATGGCGGACCGCCAGCAGCATGAGGCCGACGCCCTGCCACTGGAGGACCTGCGCGCCTTCACCGACGTCTACATGCGCATCAAGCGCAACTATGTGGAAGAGGTCGAGGACTCCAAACTGCTGGAGAATGCCATTCGAGGCATGCTCTCCGGGCTGGACCCCCATTCCTCCTATCTGACCCCCAGCGAATTTTCGGAACTGCAGATCGGGACCAGCGGTGAGTTCGGCGGCCTGGGCCTGGAGGTGGGCATGGAGGACGGCTTCGTCAAGATCATCTCCCCCATCGACGACACCCCTGCCAGCCGCGCCGGCATCCAGGCCGGCGACCTGATCATTCGCCTGGATGACAACCCGGTGAAGGGCATGACCCTGAACGAAGCGGTCAACAAGATGCGCGGCCCCCGCGGCAGCAAGATCACCCTCACGGTGGTCCGTGAAGGTGTGGATCGTCCCTTCGAAGTCACCCTGACCCGGGACACCATTCGTGTGCGCAGCGTGCGCAGCGAGATGCTGGAGCCGGGGTTCGGCTATCTGCGCATCACCACTTTCCAGTCCAAGACCGCCCAGAACCTGGTGGAGGAAATCCGCAAGCTGCAGCGGGACAGTGGTGGTCTCAAGGGACTGGTGCTGGATCTGCGCAACAACCCCGGTGGCGTCCTCAACGGCGCCGTGGGTGTTTCCGACGCCTTCCTCACGGAAGGCCTGATCGTCTACACCGAGGGCCGGGTCAGTGATGCCCAGTTCCGCTACACCGCCTCACCCGGCGATGTGCTCAAGGGTGCGCCGCTGGTGGTCCTGGTGAACCAGGGCTCCGCCTCCGCCTCCGAAATCGTCGCCGGTGCCCTGCAGGATCACCAGCGCGGCATCATCATGGGCACCCCCACTTTCGGCAAGGGTTCGGTGCAGACCATCCTGCCCCTGAACCAGGGCAAGGCGCTCAAGCTGACTACCGCCCGTTACTACACGCCTGCCGGGCGCTCCATCCAGGCGGAAGGCATCGAGCCGGACATCAAGCTGGAGCCGGTCACCGTGGCTCGGGCGGAAACCCCGGACGTCAGGCCCATCACCGAGTCCCAACTCAACCGTCACCTGCAGGGCCGCGAAGGGGCCACCGAGACCAGCACAACAGATGACGATGAGAAGGAACCGCTGGCCCAGCGGGACTTCCAGCTCTACGAGGCCCTCAACCTGCTCAAGGGCCTGGACATCCTCCAGGCCCGCCGGTAGTAAAGGCAAGGCCGCTCCCCGTGCACGTCTCGGGCCTGTGTGCCCTGACATTGTGCCTGTGCCTTCTCACCGGCCCCTTAGGGGCCGGTGAGCGCCTGCCCTTCATTGCCATCATCATTGATGATCTGGGCAATGACCTGCGGGAGGCCCGGCGCACCACGACACTCCCGGGCGCCGTCACCTGCGCCGTGCTGCCCCATCTCCGCTTCTCCGAGGCCTCGGCGGAACTGGCTCATGAGAGGGGCAAGGAAGTGATGCTGCACCTGCCCATGGAGGCGGACAACGGCAGCAACCCGGGTTCGGGGGCGATCCTGAGCCACCTGGATGAACGGGAAACCCGGTCCCGTGTGCGCCAGGCCCTGGCCTCGGTGCCCCATATACGGGGCGTGAATAACCACATGGGCAGCCGCCTCTCCCGGGAATATCATCACTTGGCCTGGGTGATGTCGGAACTACGCGCCCATGACCCCGATCTTTACTATGTGGACAGCCGCACCCACGTGGAGACCCTGGGGCGCCATGTGGCCGAGTGGGCACGCCTGAACACCACCCAGCGGGATGTCTTTCTGGACTCCCGACCCCATGACGTGGAATTTGCCCGCATGCAGATGCAGCACTTGATCCGGCTGGCCCGGACCCAAGGACATGCCCTGGCCATCGGCCACCCCTACCCGGCCACTCTCCAGGTGCTGGAAGAAGTGCTGCCCACCCTGGCGTCCCGGGGTATACGCCTGATAACGGTCAGTGAATATCTCAAGCAGAAGGAGGAAGTTCGCCAATGGCACGCATCCTTATCCCCCTCGCCAACGGCTGCGAGGAACTTGAAGCCGTCACCCTGATCGACCTGCTGCGCCGGGCCGACTTCGACGTGATCACCGCCGGCCTGGAACCCGGCCCCGTCACCGGCGCGCACGGCATCGTACTGATGCCGGACACGGAACTGGAACAGGCTCAGCACGAGTCATATGACCTGATGGTGCTGCCCGGCGGCCTGCCCGGCGCGGACCATCTCAATGACGATCCCCGCATCCACGCGCTGCTGCGCAAGCTCCATGATGAAGGACGCTATGTCGGGGCCATCTGCGCCGCGCCCAAGGTGCTTGCCAAGGCCGGGCTGTTGGCGGATCGCCGGGCGACCGCCTACCCCACCGTACTGGAAGGCATGGGGCTTACCGATACCCAGCTCACCGGACAGCCGGTGGAAGTGGACGGCAACGTGGCCACATCCCGGGGTCCGGGTACCGCCATGGAATTCGCCCTTGCCCTGGTCGAACTGCTGGCCGGCACCGACAAGCGCAAACAGGTGGAAGACCCGCTCTGCCGTTGCTGAAGCCATTGCGGGGCCACCCCGGGGATTGCCGGGGTGGTCACCGTCGCCGCCTTTCTTGCGCTGCGGCATGGCAAGGGGTAGTGTGGGGAAGGATCATTCTCCGGTGAACGTCATGCCCCGCCCTTTCCTTGCCTTCATCCTGCTGTTCATCCCCACGCTGACCCTGGCGCAGGCGCCGGAACCACCCCCGGACCACAGACACCTGGTGGAAATGCCCACGCTGCAAAGGGAACTGCTCAGGGAGGAAATGCAGGAACACCTGATTGCCTATCAACGTATCCTTGATCTGCTGGCTCGTGGAGAGTTGGCACAGGCGGGAGAAATGGCGGAGAACACCATGGGCATCAGCACCATGGGCAAGCATGCCGCCGCCACGCGGGGCCTGGGAGGACCGGGACGATTCATGCCCGACGGCATGCGGCAGATGGGTTTTGCCATGCATGAATCCGCCACCGAATTCGCCAAGGTGGCCGAACAGGGGGATCTGCAGGAGGCCTTAAAGGCCCTGCATGAACTCACGGCCACCTGCGTGGCCTGTCACATGTCCTTCCGGACACGCTGAGAGTTGCGGGATTGCCGGGTACCCCACCGTCACTCCCGCGAAAGCGGGAGTTCAGGGGGTGTCATTGCCTGACTGGATTCCCGCTTGCGCGGGAATGACGCAGATAGAAAGCCTGGATTTCCGCCTGCGCGGGAATGACGGCTTCAAACTTGCCGTCACTCTCAAATTTGCCGTTACTTTCAACCCCACCGTCACTCCCGCGAAAGCGGGAGCCCAGGGAGGCATTGTCCGACTGGATTCCCGCTTGCGCGGGAATGACGCAGATAGAAAACCTGGATCCCCCATTGCACGACGGGAGTGGCGGCGGCACGAAAGGGAATCGTAAGGCTTACTTGATGACCTTACGTGACACGGACAGATACTCTTCACCCTTGGCCTTCACCAGAGCAAAGTCATTCTCCTCGGAAGCCACGTGCAGCTCCTCCAGGGTCTCGGCCAGTTCTTCCAGTTCTTCATTGATCTTTTCCAGCGCCACTTCCAGGGTATAGGTCAGCTCATGGACCTCAGCCACCTTTTCGGAGGTCAGCTCGCCGGCCAGCACGGCCTCCAGCTTGGCGTTATATTCGCTGAAATTCTTGACCGCCTGCTCCAGGGTTTCCGAGGGCGTCCCCTTGAAGTGCTCGACGCGATCGGCCATGACACTGCCGGAAGCCAGACCCAGGCCGGCGGCCAGGGCAACGGTGAGGAGGGTCTTTTTCATGATTTGCTCCAAAAGCTTACAGGTTGACGTGGATTGAAAGGGTGCAGGTCGAAACCTGCGGACTTAGAACTCTGCCGCCAGTTGCACCAAAAAGGCATTGGCGGAGTCGCCGGTACCACCATCGCGCTCACGGTAATCGCGGTCATGGCTGTATTCGAAGGACAGGGATAGCTGATCCATCAGGGCGATGGACACACCGGCCAGATAGCGGTAGCGCGGCAGTTCCAGCGCATCCTCAATGAATGCCTCGCTGCTGCCCTGAGCGGCGGCGGCCAGGGTCACCGGACGCTGCAGACCATCCAGCTCATAGGCCAGCTCCACCCCCCAGACGCTGGGACGAGCACCCTTGCCGTTAAATTCAAGCTGCCCGGCATCAAAGCGCTTCTCCGCCACCACATATTCGGCGGCCAGGGTAAAGGGGCCATGGACGGCGGTGATATGGGCGTTGTAACCGCCCACGCGCTTGCCTTCGACCACGGTTTCCACTTCCTGCAATGCATCGGAATCGCCCAGGGTGCTGGTGTAGGCGACGCCCAGATCCATCTCCACAGGACCGACATCGAATGCCACCCCCAGGTTCAGGCCCACGCTGCTCAGGTTGTCACGGGTGTCGCCGCTGAACAGCCAGGCCGCCCCATAGAACTGCTCGCCCTCCCAGCCCAGCAAGGCGGCGGTCTCACGGGTTTCCGCCAATTCCAGGGCCAACGGGTCGGAGACCAGGGCGGTCTCGAACCGACCGAACGGGACGTACCGGCGTCCCACCTCCAGGTAAGCACCCGGCAGGGCCGGCAGCCCCAGGGAGATCACAGCCTCGTCCACCTCCACTTCCGACTCTTCGCCATCATCTTCGTAGAGCAGCAGGATGCGGGCAGACAGGAGTTCATTGAACCGGGCCTCAAGCCCCAGTTCCACGGTTGCCAGATTCAGATCACTCTCGGAGCCGCCGTCATAGTCCTCGGCCCAGCCCGCCTCGATCTCCAGCAGACCGGACCAGGTCAGTTCCGGCATCTGTGCCTGGGCACTTGTCGCGGTCACGGCCAAGGCACTCCCCAGTGCCAGCGCCAGGCCGCGGGTCAGCCTGTTTTGCCCACCCCGCACGATGATTTCACCCTTCATGAAATTCCCCCATTTCAAGATAATGTCGTCACAATGAACGCCGAAGTCGTCATTCCCGCGCAGGCGGGAATCCAGTCACGCACTAACACCCGCTGGACTCCCGCTTTCGCGGGAGTGACGGCGACGTGCCTTTGCCGGTTCGAAAACATGACCGCAATGGCAGTGACCGGAACGCAGTGTAGCAATAAAAAATACAAACTTGAACGATAATCTATCTTATTCGCATCATATTTCCTGAAATTATTTACTTATCGCGAAACAGACGAAAACCGTACCGAAAGACTTCCTGCTACACTGCCCTCCCCGACCTGACCATGACGCCCATGAGAGAATTCCTGCTGATCGGCATCGGCGCCGGCGACCCGGACTATCTGACCCTGCAGGCCATCAAGGCCATCAACCGCGTGGATGTCTTCTTCGTCCTGGACAAGCGAGCGGAAACGGCGGAGCTGACCCGCTTCCGTCGGCAGATCTGCGAGCAGTTCGCCACCGACCGCCCATGGCGTTTCGTCACCCTGCAGGATCCGGTGCGGGATCAGAGCCGGGGGGGATACGCCTCGGTGGTGGAAGAGTGGCACGATGCCAGGGCAGTCTTGCTGGAGCAGGCCATCCGGAACGAACTGGAGGAAGGGCAGTGCGGCGCCCTGCTGCTATGGGGCGACCCCGCCCTCTATGACAGCGCCATGCGGCTCATGGAGATCATTCAGGCACGGGGCAATCTGGCGCTGGACTACCGGGTCATCCCCGGCATCACCAGCGTACAGGCCCTGGCGGCGGGTCACCGCATCCCCCTCAATCGCATCGGTGAGCCAGTGCATGTCACCACGGGCCGGCAACTTGCCAAGGGCCTCCCCAAAGACCTGGATGCGGTCCTGGTGATGCTGGACGGGGATCTGAGCTATCGGAAGGTACTGGAAGAGGACATGGAGATATTCTGGGGGGCCTATCTGGGGACCGAGGACGAGATCCTGATCTCAGGTCCGGCGAAAACCGTCACGCCGCAGATCGAACAGGCTCGCCAGGCGGGCAGGGCCGCCAAGGGGTGGATCATGGACACCTACCTGCTACGGCGCCCCCGACGCTCGGATTAGGGCTGCATTTTCAGCCCGAGGCCACCACCACCCGGTTACGTCCCGCATGCTTGGCCTGGTAAAGGGCCTTGTCCGCCCGAGCGAACAGGGTTTCTACCGTGTCGCCCGCCGTTGCCGGCGCCACGCCTGCGGAGATGGTGAAGCCTTCCACCACCGTATCATCCTGCCGGTTCACCAACCTGAGGCGCTCCACCATCGTCCGTGCCTGCTCGGCAAGGGCGACGGCCTCCTGTACGGTATAACCCGATAACAGGGCGACGAACTCCTCGCCGCCAAAACGCACCAGCACCGCATCGGGCGGCAGGACACGGCGCAAGGAGACGGCCACCTTGCGGATGACCACATCACCGACGGCATGGCCATAACGATCATTGATGGACTTGAAATGGTCAATATCCATCACCAGCATGGTATTACGGAGCTCATCCGAAGCCATGAGAACACGGGCCATCTCCGTTTCCATGCCCCGACGATTGAACAGGCCGGTCAAGGGATCGGTCATGGAAGCCTTCCGATGCTTTTCCAACTCATTGCGCAGATGCCGAGCCTCCAGCTCCGCCTCTTCGAGGTTCCTTTGCAGCGCAAGATTATCGGAACTGGCCGTGACCACCGCGGCCGCCAGGCGTTTGGCGATGGCTTTCAGGCCTTCAGGGTTTTCCGTTTGATCCAGGGCCTGCAGATTGTCCGTCAGACATTCATGAAAGCCCGCCGTACTGCGTTCAGCATCTCGGAGCAGACTGATGACGCCCCCCAGCAACGCCTCCAGTTCATCCCCCATGCCGCTGAAACGGGACAGACTCTCGCCGGCCACGTAGCGTTCGAACAGATGATGCAGGGCAAAGGAATCCAGCTTCCTGCCCGTACTGAGCTGTTCACTGACCGCCTGCACCAGCTCTTCGTTGGCGGCCTGTAGATACTCGTGAAAAATCCAGTAATGGATGGGAGAAGGATCCAGGCCATGCCCCTCAAGCAGCTTGAGAATGCGATACCCGAAGTTGGGCTGCAGATCCGGGCGCGAACCCCGGGGCGTGTTTCCTGAAGTCATGGAGTGGGTCGATTCCTGTGCGCCGTCGGGCTACGGCATGGAGACCGTGGTCTGGTAAAGTAGCGCCTCAAGCCGTGCAGAACAAGGTCATGGCGGGGTCATCTTCATGAAACATGCGTTTTTAGGGGTGGGCTGTACCCCCGGCCTTCATCCCGACGCCATGATGGTTGCGGTACACAGGGCACTGGAAATGGCGGCACTCGCACCGGATGCCGTCGGCGGCTTGGGGACCATCGTACAACGCCGGCACGAGCCGGCCATCCTCTTCGTGGCAAAACACCATGGCTGGAACATCCAGGTGTTTTCCGCCCAAACCCTGTCCCAGGTACCCGTCCCCAATCCTTCCGAGCGGGTCAGACAGATAATGGGCACACCGGCCGTCGCCGAGGCGGCGGCCCTGCTGGCGGCCGGAACGCGGGACCCAAGCCACCTGCTGCTGGAAAAGCTGATTCACCGTGACGGAGCGCACAAGGCCGCCACCATCTCCATCGCTCGACAACGATCACATGCGAAAGCGCCGCACCAGCCCCTGTAGCTGGTCCGCCAGAGCGGAGAGGTCTTCCGCGGCATGGGAAGTTTCGTCCATACAGCGCCGGGTCTGCTCGGAGACCGCATGGATCTGCTGAATGCCGCCATTGATGTCCCGGGCCGTCGCACTCTGTTCCTCGGTAGCGCCGGCAATCTGCCGGATCACGTCGCTGATATGGGTCACTGATGCGGTGATCCGGTCCAGGGATTCCCCCGCCCGGGCCGCCTCATCCACGCTCCGCACCGCCTGCTCACGACTGACCACCATCACTTGGGCAGCATTCCTGGCGCTGTTCTGCAACCGGTCGATCATGCCCTGGATGTCGGCGGTGGATTTCTCGGTACAGCTGGCCAGGGTCCTGACCTCGGCAGCCACCACGGCAAATCCCCGCCCCTGCTCCCCCGCACGAGCAGCCTCGATGGCCGCATTCAGGGCCAGCAGGTTGGTCTGCTCTGCGACATCGCGGATCACCTCCAGTACGGTACCGATGCGCTCGGCATCCTCCCGCAGGGAGTCCATGGCCTGGGCCGAATCGTTGACGTTTTCCGCCAGGGATTCGATGGTGGCCATGCTGCGCCCCACTTCCGTCTTGCCGGCCTGCACCTGTGCCAGGGTGTCCTGGGCCAGATGGGCCGACGACTGGGTGTTCCTTGCCACCTCATCCACCGTGGCCACCATCTGGTTCATGGCCACCACTGCGCCGTCCACCTGCTCAGTCTGACGCCGCAGACCCTCGTCCGTATCCATATTCACCCGGGAGAGACGGGAAGCAGCGACGCTCAGGCGTCCGGAGACATCGACAATCTCCCCCACCATTTCACGGAGCCGGACCTGCATGGCACCGATACCGGCCGCCAGACTGGAGGAGTCGCCCGTCCGCCCCTGGACCGGCACGCTCAGATCTCCCCCGGCCACCCGCTGCACTGCACCGGCCACATCGGCAGGTTCACCGCCGATGATGGCATTTACGGTGCGCACCACC
This sequence comes from Ectothiorhodospira lacustris, assembly GCF_022227845.1. Classification (GTDB taxonomy): domain Bacteria; phylum Pseudomonadota; class Gammaproteobacteria; order Ectothiorhodospirales; family Ectothiorhodospiraceae; genus Ectothiorhodospira; species Ectothiorhodospira lacustris. Next base: position 139,127 of record NZ_JAJNQN010000002.1, read on the forward strand.
AGCAGAGTCAGCGCCATGGCCACGACAATCATCAGACCGGCAATGACGACCAGTCGGGCCAGCATGGCACGCATGTCCGCAAAGGCAGGACCTGCCTCCCGCTCCAGGACCAGCCCCCAACCCAGCAGGGGGATGTGGGTATAACTGCCGATCACCTCCGCCCCGGCCGAATTAGGGTAGCGGCCCACCCCGCTACCGCCCTCGCGAATGGCCCGGACCGCCTCGGTATCCAGGGGCGTATCGATATCGCGGATGGAGCGTGCCGGGGTCACCGGTCGACCGTCGGCACCGTCCACCAGAAAGATCTCCCCGTCCGCATCCGAAGACAGTTCCCGCACCCGCTCAAACACGCTTTGCAGCCGGACCGCGCCCCGCACCACCCCCACCACCTGGCCATCCCGGTGGATAGGGACCGCCACGGGGCTCACGTGATAACCGGTGAAGCGGGAATGCACCGGCTTGCCGATCACCTCCGTTCCGGCCACTACCTGGGTAAACCAGGAACGGTTGTCCAGACGGAAGCCGGCCACCTGTTCCGCCGGCAACGTCCGAGCCTGACCGTCGTGGGATACGCCGGCAATACCATGCCCCCGGGGATCCACCACCATGATGGTGTCGTAATAGCCGTTGGCGACCATGGCCAGCAGCAGGGGCGTAAGTCCGGCCGGATCCATGTCCGCGGCCTCTTCCAGCCTTGCCAGATAACGCATCTCGTCCTGCCGCACCCGAAGCCAGTCCATGAAGGACTGGGTGTTCATGGCCGCGGCGGACTGGAGCTGCTGCAGCGTCCCCTGGGTATAGGCCTCCCGGTACTGCATGAAAACCATCCCGGTCACCACCAGGATGCTGGTGAGGACCAGTGTTCCCATCAGCATGGTCAGCCCTCCGGCAAGACCGGTCCGTTCCAGCAAAACTTTCATTCAGGCACTCCTATAGACCTGGGTGTTATGCCATTTCAAATTACTAAATGAGAATAATACTGGATATCGGTTTTAAGACGATGACTTAAAAGATCGCCATACCCTCCGCCGATCGTCCGCACCTGACCGGTCATCCGAAGCCGTCGGACCAGAGTGCTTGCCCGTCCCCGACAGATGTGCCAGCATCGTTTCATGCTGCACGTCCGTGCCATCATCCTGCTGGTGATCGCGTCCCTTCTGGCGATGCCGATGCACCATGTGCTGGCGGCCTCGCCTGCCGCCAAAGGCGATGCCTGGATGCACCAGGGTCATCATCAGGATCACGTCCCCGCTGCCGACACGGGCCATTGCGGTGAAACCGGGGACGAGCAGGCCGAAACCAGCCAGGAGCAGTGTGCCTTCTGTGCCGCCTGCGCCCTGGCAATGGCCCAGGAGCCACCCGTCGAACAGCGTGCCTGCCAGCCCGCCCCGGCCGGCATCATTCATGGCCTGCACTCCCGGATTCCCCAGCTGGAACACCGACCTCCCAAACCCCACCTCGCCTGACCCCCGGGCGGCCACGGGCCGCCGGATACCGGTCGTCCCTTCGGCCCTCGTCACGCGCAGCCGGCCCATACGGGTTCTGCCACGCGTCTGAACGTCGCCGGGTCGACCCGATGCAACGGGGTCCCGCGCGACCCCAAGGCGAGGACGTCAATTCATGCCATCCCAGAACCCCGGCAGGCTGCCCGGCCTGCTGCTGCTTCTGCTGCCGGGGGCACTCCCGGCGGCCCCTCCACCCCTGCCATTGAGTCCGGCCGAGGCCGAAACCCTGGCCCTGGATCAGGACCCCCTGACCGCCCGCTACCGGGAACAGGCGGCGGCACGGGCGGAATCCGCGGTCAGCGCCGGTGCCCTGCCGGATCCCATGCTGATCATCGAATGGATGGATCTGCCCGCAGAGCGTCTGCAACTGGAAGGCGATGACATGACCCAACTCCGGCTGGGCCTGCGCCAGACCTTCCCCCGGGGGGACAGCCGGGCGCTGCGTCGTGAACGGGAATGGCTGCGCGCCATGACCTTCCACGCCCGGGCGGAGGCGACCATGCGGGAAACCCGCGCCCAGGTCCGCCAGGCCTATGTGGAACTGCATTACCAGCGTCGGCTCCTGAGTCTGCTGGAGGCCAGCCGGGATCAGTTGCGCGAACTGCTGGAAGTCACCGAACGGGAGTTTGCCGCCGGACGGGGCATACACCAGACGCTCCTGGAGACCGAACTGGCGCTGGAAAACCTGGCAGACCGCCTTGACGCCAACCGGGCCGACGCCACCGGGGCACAGGCCCGCCTGGCCCGATGGATCGGCGCGGAGGCCGCTCGCCGTCCGCTTCCGGACAGTCTGCCCGAACTGCCGACCCCGAACCTGACCGACGACATTGATCAACACCCCCTGCTGCGTGCCCAGGACCTGATGGTCACCGAGCAGCAACGGGGCGTGGCCCTGGCCAGACAGGGCTATCGACCGGAATGGTCGGTGGAACTCACCTACGGTACCTCGACCCGCTCAGGCATGAACGACACGGACCGGCTCTCGGCCATGGTGATGCTGGATCTCCCCCTGTTCACCCGCAATCGCCAGGACCGGGATGTGGCCGCCAGCCTGCGGGAGGCGGCCGCCGCCGGGCACGACCGGGAGGCCCAACACCGCGAACTGCGGCAGTCTCTCACGACCGATCACGCCACCTGGCAGCAACTGACTGAACGGGAACGGCGCTACCGGCAGCGCCTGCTGCCCCTGGCCGAGGCGTCCATTCGAGCCGCCGAAGAAGCCTACGCTGCCGGCACCGGGGACCTGCCCGGCCTGGTGCGCGCCCGCATCAACCACCTGGCGTTGCAGATCACCACCGCCGACGTCACCCGGGACCGGTGGATCGCCCAGGCCCGTCTGCTGTCCCTGCTGGGGGAGGACCCGTCATGAAAATCATGCCCCTGCTGCTGAGCCTGTCCCTGGGCATCACCCTGGGTGCCGGCGCCATCCTCTGGCACCATGGAGAGACCGCCTCCCGGGCCGAAGACGGTGGCGGCCGGACCGTGCTCTACTACCGCCACCCGCACAACCCTGCCATTCGTTCGGACGAACCCCGCAAGGACGAGATGGGCATGGACTTCATTCCCATCTACGCCGGAGACACGGACCCTGCAGATGAGGGCGGCGTACGCATCAGCCCTCGGGTGATGCAAAACATGGGGGTGCGCACCGCCGCCGCAGAACGGGGCGAACTGACTCGGGAGATCCGCACCGTCGGCTTCGTGACCGAGGATGAAGCCGGTCTGGCCCACGTCCACCTGCGCACCGAGGGCTGGATCGAGGATCTGCGGGTGCGCACCACCGGCGAGGCGGTGCGGGCCGGTCAGATACTGTTCCGGATCTATTCCCCCCTGCTGGTGAACGCCCAGGAAGAACTGCTGCAGATCCTGCGCCGGGGCGGCCCGGCGGAACCGGCCCGGGAACGGCTGCGGGCCCTGGGGCTGAGCCGGGACACCATCCGTGAGGTGGAATCCCGGGGACAGGCATTGACACGGGTGCCGGTCACGGCCCCACGGGACGGCATCGTCACCGCCCTGAATGTCGCCGAAGGGATGTTCGTCACCCCGGGCACCGAGGTGATGCGGATCAGCGACCTGTCCCGGGTCTGGGTCATGCTGGACCTGTTCGAACAACAGGCCGCGGCCGTCTCCCCGGGAAGCCATGTCACTCTGCGACTACCCGCCCATCCGGACGAGGTTCTGGAAGGCCGCCTGGACTACCTTTATCCCACCCTGACCCAGCCCACCCGCACGGTGCGCGCCCGCCTGGGACTGGATAATCCGGACGGCATCCTCAGGCCCGGCGCCTGGGTTGAGGCCCGTCTCGCGGCCATCCCCACCGGCGAGGTGGTCCATGTCCCGGTGGAGGCGGTGATCCGCACCGGCCACGAGAATCGCGTCGTGCTCGCCCTGGAAGAAGGCCGCTTTCAGGTCAGGCAAGTGGCGTTGGGGCGACGCGCCGGGGATCGGCTGGAGATCCTGGCGGGTATCGAAGCGGGGGACAAGGTGGTGGTCTCAGGCCAGTTCCTCATCGACTCGGAGGCCGCCGTGAGCGTGGCCCTGGCCCGCCTGGAGACGCCTGAAGACGGCGGCGACACCCACGACGACAGCGTCCCCGCCGAAGGCCGCATCAACCGGGTGGACCGGGAAGCGCGCCGGGTGAACCTGTACCACGAGCCCATTCCCGTCCTGGGCTGGCCCGCCATGACCATGGACTTCGAGGTGGCGGACGGGGTCAGTCTGGAAGGACTGTCCCCCGGCGATGCCGTGCATATTCGCATCCGGGAACGGGAGGAATACGTCTATGAACTGACCCACGTGGCCCCCCGTCCGGGAGATGCACCATGATCGACCGCATCATCCAGGCCTCCCTGGACAACCGCCTGCTGGTCCTGCTGCTGACGGCGATCTTCATCACCTGGGGCCTGTTCTCACTGCGGGACATGCCCCTGGACGCCATCCCGGATTTATCGGACGTGCAGGTGATCGTCCATACCGGCTATCCGGGCCAGGCCCCCCAGATCGTCGAGGACCAGGTGACCTACCCCCTGTCCACCGCCATGCTGGCGGTGCCCGGCGCCCGGGACGTGCGAGGGTTTTCCATGTTCGGGGATTCCTACGTCTACGTGATCTTCGAGGACGGCACCGATCCCTACTGGGCCCGGTCCCGGGTGCTGGAATACCTGAGCCAGGTCGCCCCGGATCTGCCGGACGGGGCCCGTCCGGCCCTGGGGCCGGACGCCACCGGGGTGGGCTGGGTCTACCAGTACGCCCTGGTGGATCGGAGTGGCACCCATGACCTGGCGGACCTGCGCAGCCTGCAGGACTGGTTCCTCAAATACGAACTGCAGTCGGTGCCCGGCGTGGCCGAGGTGGCCACCCTGGGGGGCATGGTCAAGCAGTACCAGGTGGTGCTGGACCCGAACCGGGCCCGGGCCTTCGACCTCACCCTGGAGCAGGTCCGCAGCGCCATCCAGGCGGGTAACCGGGAGGGGGGCGGCTCGGTGCTGCAGATGGCCGAGGCCGAATACATGGTGCGGACCCGGGGTTATCTCACCGGCGCGGCGGATCTGGCCCACATCCCCGTGGGCCGGACCGCCGACGGCACCCCGCTGCTGCTGGAGGACGTGGCCGAGATCCGCCTGGGTCCCGAGGCCCGGCGCGGCCTGGCGGACCTGGATGGAGAAGGTGAAGTGGTGGGGGCCCTGGTGGTGATGCGCCACGGCGAAAACGCCCTGGCCACCATCGAACGGGTGAAACAGCGCCTGGACGCCCTGCGCCCCAGCCTGCCGCCCGGTGTGGAGATCGTCGAGACCTATGACCGCTCCACCCTGATCCGGGAATCGGTACACAACCTGTCCAGCAAACTGTGGCAGGAGTTCCTGATCATCGCCGCCGTGTCTCTGGTGTTCCTGCTGCATCTGCGTTCGGCCCTGGTGGCCATCGTCAGCCTGCCCATCGGCATCCTGGCGGCCCTGATGATCATGCAACAGCAGGGCATCAACGCCAACATCATGTCCCTGGGGGGCATCGCCGTGACCATCGGCGCCATGGTGGACGCGGCCATCGTCATGGTGGAGAACCTGCACAAGCGCCTGGAGCGGGCCCGTCCCGAGGAGGACCGCTGGGCCCTGGTGGCCGAGGCGGCCAAGGAGACCGGCCGCCCCCTGTTCTTCGCCCTGCTCATCATTACCGTGAGTTTCCTGCCCCTGTTCGTGCTGGAAGGGCAGGAGGGCCGCATGTTCAAGCCCCTGGCCTTCACCGGCACCTATGCCATGGCGGCCGCCGCCGGGCTGGGCATCACCCTGGTGCCGGTACTGATGGGCTACTTGGTACGTGGGCGCATCCGGCCCGAGGCCGGGCACCCCTTGAGCCGGCTGCTGATCGCCCTCTATCAACCCCTGCTGCGGTTGCTGCTGCGCCACCCCTGGGCCACCGTGGCGGCGGCCCTGCTGCTGGCCCTCACCATGTTGTGGCCCGGCACCCGGTTGGGCAGCGAGTTCATGCCCGAACTGGACGAGGGTGACCTGATGTATATGCCGTCCCTGAACCCCGGGGTCTCCCTGGACAAGGTGCGGGAGTTCCTGCAGCAGACCGACCGGCTGATCGCCTCGGTGCCCGAGGTGGAGCAGGTATTCGGCAAGGCGGGCCGGGCGGATACCGCCACCGACCCGGCCCCCATCGGCATGCTGGAGACGGTGATCCGTTTCAAGCCCCGGGATCAGTGGCGGGAAGGCATGACCAAGGCGGACATCATCCGGGAACTGGACGCGGCAGTGCAGTTTCCCGGCGTGGCCAACGTCTGGGTGCCTCCCATCAAGACCCGCATCGACATGCTCTCCACCGGCATCCGCTCCCCGGTGGGGGTGAAGATCTCCGGTCCGGACCTGGCCGGGATCGAACGCCTCGGCCGGGAGATCGAGGCGGTACTCGCCCAGGTGCCCGGCACCGCCTCGGCCTTCGCCGACCGGGCCGCCACCGGCCGCTACGTGGAGGTGGAGATCCATCGGGAGCGGGCGGCGCGCCATGGGGTGAGCGTGGCCGAACTGCAGTCCCTGGTGCAGACGGCGGTGGGCGGCATGGGGGTCACCGAGACCGTGGAAGGCCGGGAACGCTACCCGGTGAACCTGCGCTATCCCCAGGACTGGCGGGACAGCCCCGAGGCCCTGGAGGCGCTGCCCGTGATCACCCCTGCCGGTGCCCACGTGCCCCTGGGCAGTCTGGCCACCATCCGCATCGTGGACGGCCCGGCCATGATCCGCACCGAAAACGCCCGTCTCAACGGCTGGGTGGTGGTGGACATCCGCGATCGGGATCTGGGTTCCTACGTGGCCGAGGCCCGCCGGCTGGTGGCCGAACAGGTGACGCTGCCCCCCGGCTATGCCATCGCCTGGTCTGGCCAGTACGAGCACATGGAACGGGCCCGGGAGCGCCTGGGTTACCTGATCCCGGTGACCCTGGTGCTGATCTTCCTGCTCCTGTACCTGTGCTTTCGCAGCGGCCCGGAGGCGCTGATGCTGATGGGGGCCCTGCCCTTCGCCGCGGTGGGGGGGATCTGGCTGGTGTACTGGCTGGGCCACGACCTGTCGGTGGCGGTGGCGGCGGGTTTCATCCTGCTGATGGGACTCGCGGCGGAGTTTGCGGTGGTGATGCTCATGTACATCCGCAATGCCGTGGCCCGGCAACGGCCCACCGACCGGCAGGCCCTGGAGGAGGCCATCATCGCCGGGGCGGTGATGCGGGTGCGCCCCAAGGCCATGACCTCGCTGACGGTGGTGCTGGGGCTCTCCCCCCTGCTCCTGGACAGCGGCCCCGGCTCCGAGGCCATGCAGCGCATCGCCGCCCCGGTGATCGGCGGCATGATCACCGCCCCCCTGGTCTCCTTGCTGCTGATCCCGGTGCTGTACTGGCTGTGGCAACGCGGGCCTCTGCCCGACAACCCCGCCCCGGCAAGGGGGCGGACCCATGACGTCCATCCATGAACCATTGCATGAAACCAAGAAGGAGTTCCATCATGTCCCACGCACGTCCCGTATCCACCCTCATCCTGACCTGTGCCCTGGGCCTGTCGGTCCCGGTGCTGTCGGCCGCCGACAACCACCACCATCATGGCCATACCGGCCACGCCGCCCTGACCGCCCAGGCGGAAGGGGTGCTGGAGGCCATCGACCGGGACGCGGGCACGGTCACCCTGAGCCACGGCCCCATCCCGGCCCTGCGCTGGCCACCCATGACCATGGACCTGCGTCTGCGGGATACCGCGCTGGCAGACGGCGTGGCGGCCGGTGATCGCATTCGCTTCACCCTGGAGCAGGTGGGGCCGACGGACTATGAAATCATCGAGCTGAAGGCCCTGGATTAACGGTACCGAGGCTCAGGTGGCCAGGCCGGGCATGTCGGAAGGCATGTCCGGCGCCGCCTCCCGCTGCCAGCCCCCGCCCAGGGCCTTGTACAGATCCACGGCGGCCACCAGGCGGGACAGACGCAGCTGGACCGCCTGCTCCTGGGCCTGGAACAGGGTGCGCTGGGCATCCAGCACGCTGGTGAAATCCCCCGCCCCTTCCCGGTAGCGCAACTCCGCCAGCCTCAGGCTGCGCTCGGCCTCCTGAATGGTGGCCTCCTGCACCCGTTCCTGTTCCCCATGACGGGCCACATCTCCCAGGGCGTCCTCCACTTCCTTGAGGGCGGTGAGCACGGTGCGGCGGTAGCTCTCCAGCCCCTCCCGGCGCCGGGACTCGGCAGTGCCCACCTGGGTCCGCAAACGGCCGCCGTCGAACACCACCTGGGCGAGGCTGGCCCCCAGGCTCAGGCTCTGGGTGGGATCGGCGAGGGAAAACAGCGCCGTACTGGCCAGACCACCGGAACCGGTGAGGCGGATGCTGGGCAGCAAAGCCGCCCGGGCGACCTGCAGGTTGGCGTCGTTGGCCAGTAGCTGCGCCTCCTCGGCAGCGATATCCGGGCGCCGGACCAGCAGTTCCGAGGGCAGCCCCGGTCCCACCTCGGGGACCGCCAGTCCCTGGATGGACTCGGGTTCCATCTCGAAACCCTGGGGTGCCCGACCACTGAGTACCGCCAGGGCCGCCAGGGCCTGCCGTGCCTGCACCTCCAGAGGCACCAGGGCTGCCTGCTGGCTGAGCACCGCGGTGCGCTGGCGGCTCACGTCCAGGGCCGTGGCCACCCCATGGCGATGACGGGATTCCACGATGTCCAGCAGGCGCTCGGCGGTTTCCAGGTTCCGGCGGCCGATACGCAGCCGCTCGTTCAGGGACAGCCACTGGAAATAGCCACTGGCCACCCCCGCCACCAGGCTCAGGCGCACGGCTTCCTGGTCATGGCGGGTGGCCTGTAGACCGGCCTGGGCGGCGTTCACGCCGGCACTCAGCCGACCCCACAGGTCCACCTCGTAACCCACCCCCAGGGACAGACTGCTGGAACGGCTGGTGGCGGTATCGCCCTCATCCGCCCGCGTCTCGCGGAAGGTGCTGCCGCCGGACAGATCCACCGACGGGAACAGGGAGGCACCGGTGCTGCGCAGTTGCAGTTCCGCCTGCACCACCCGTTCCCGGGCAATGGCCAGGTCGGGACTGTATTCCAGGGCCTCCAGCATCAGGGATTCCAGCAACGGAGACTCAAAGGTCCGCCACCAGCCGGGCTGGACCTGAGCCGCCTCCGGGGCATCGCGGCCGTAAACCTCGGGCATGTCCAGAACCGGCCCCGTCAGCGGCGCCGTGCCGGCGCATCCGCCCAGAAACAGCCCGACCACCACCATCGCGCCCGCGGCAAAACGTTTATCGGTATTGACCGTCATGAAGTTCACTCCGAGGCCAGGGCCACCACCGGGTCCAGCCGGGCGGCCTTGCGGGCGGGCAGGTAACCGAACACCAGACCGGTGGCAAAGGCACAGCCGAAGGCCAGCGCCACCGGCGTCGGACTGTACTGGATGGGCGTGCCCAGATGTCCGATCAGGGCCGCCACACCCAGCCCGATCACCACCCCGATGGCCCCGCCCAGGGCGGAAACCGTCACCGCCTCGATCAGGAATTGCTGCTGGATGTTGCGCATGCGCGCCCCCGTGGCCATGCGGATGCCGATCTCCCGGGTCCGCTCGGTGACGCTCACCAACATGATGTTCATCACCCCGATCCCGCCCACCAGCAGGGAGATGGCGGCAATGGAGGCCAGCAAGAGAGTGAGGGTGTTCTGGGTTTCGCTGGCGCTGTCCAACAGAGAGGCCATGTTGCGGATCTGGAAGTCTTCCACTCCATGGCGCTGCAGCAGCAGGGCATGCACCGCCGCCTGGGTCTCGTCGATGCGGGAGACATCCTCCACCGCCACGGTCACGTTACGCAAGTTGCGCTGGCCGAATACCCGCAGGCTCCCGGTATGAAAGGGCATGAACACCACATCATCCTGATCCTGGCCCATGGGCGAGGCGCCCCGTGGCGACATCACGCCGATCACCTGGAACAGGATGTTGTTCACCATCACGAACCGGCCCAAGGGGTCCTCTCCGGGAAACAGCGCCCGGGCCACGGTATCGCCCAGCACCGCCACGGTGGCATAGCTCTGCTCATCCATCTCGTCGAAGAAGACCCCGTGGGCCACCGGCCAGTTGCGGGCCGCGACGAAGCTGGCGGAGGTGGCCGTCACCGAGGTGGACTGATCCCTGCCGGCGTATCGCAAGGTCACGTTGCCCGTCAGTTCCGGCACCGCGGCAATGATGTTATCCAGCTCGTTGATGGCCACCACGTCCTCGTGGACCAGGGTGGTGATGCCGAAGCCGCGCATGTTCGGCGCCCAGGGGCGCACCAGCAGCAGGTTGGTGCCCATGGCGCTGATGCGGTCCACCACCACCTGCCTTGCCCCGTCGCCGATGGCCAGCATGGAAATCACCGAGGCCACGCCGATGACGATGCCCAGCAGGGTGAGGATGGAACGGAACAGGTTGGCACTCAGGGCCCTGAAGGCGGTACGGGTGGCCTCGAACACCTCTCCCGGAAGAGATTCGTGCCCATTGTCGGCGGGCTCCGGCAGTACCTCGGCCACCCGCCGTGTGCCGGTATCGGACAGCACCCTGCCATCACGCACCTCGATCACCCGGTCCGCATAGGCGGCCACTTCCGCCTCATGGGTGATGAGGATGATGGTATGGCCCTGGGCCGACAGGTCCTTGAGCAATGCCATCACTTCCTTGCCGCTGCGACTGTCCAGGGCCCCGGTGGGTTCGTCGGCAAGGATGATGCGGCCCCCGTTCATCAGCGCCCGGGCAATGGACACCCGCTGCTGCTGACCGCCGGACAACTGGGCGGGACGGTGCTCCAGACGCTCCCCCAGCCCCAGTCGGGTGAGCAGGGATTCGGCACGCTCATGGCGCGTCACGGGTGCCATGCCCGCATACAGGGCGGGCACCTCCACGTTCTCCCGTGCGGACAGCCCCTGGATCAGGTGGTAGCTCTGGAACACGAAGCCGAAGGCCTCCCGGCGCAGGGCCGCCAGATCATCCGGGCCCAGCCCGGAGACGTCCTCTCCCATGAAGTGGTAATGCCCCCCGGAAGGCCGGTCCAGGCAACCGATGATGTTCATGAGGGTGGACTTGCCGGAACCGGAGGCGCCGACGATGGCCACGAATTCCCCGGCCTGGATCTCCAGGTCGATGCCATGGAGTACCGGCACCTCCAGATCCCCGTTGACGAAGCAGCGGGTGACGCCGGAGAGCCGGATGAGCGGGTGCATGCCGGCGGTCGTCATCAGCGCAGCCCCGGCCCCATACCGGTGGGACCCAACCCGGGGATGCGGTCACTGCCGGCCTGACGGGTAGTCGTGGACGAGGCCGTGGGTGCGCGACCGGCCAGCACCACCGTCTCGTCCTCCTCAAGGCCGGACAGCACCTGGGCCTGCACCCGGTTGCTGACCCCGATCTCGACCACCCGTTCCTCAATGCGTCCATCGTCCTTGAGCACCTTGACCAGACCGCGACGCGCCCGGACGACGGGGGGTTCTTCGTTCCCGGACCCGGAACGGGCCTCCCGCATCTCCGGGGGGCCCTCGCGTCCTTCGGGACGCCCCGTGCGACCCGCGGCCGGACCGGTCAGGGTCAGCGCCGACATGGGCACCAGCAGGGTGTCCCGCGCCGCCGATTCGATGAAGAAGACCTGCGCCGTCATCTGGGTCATGAGGAAGTGGCGCGGATTGGGCACATTGAACAGGGCGTTGTAAAGCACCACGTTGTTGGTGACCGTCGGCGTGGGTTCGATGCGTTCCAGACTGCCGTGCCAGCGGCGATCCCCCCCGCCCAGGGTGGTGAAATAGACCGCCATGCCGGGCTGCAGGCGGGAGACATCCGCCTCCGAGACCTCGGTCTGCACGGTCATGGTGGACAGCTCCGCAATCCGCAGGATGATGGGGGCCTGCTGATTGGCATTGAGGGTCTGTCCCTGACGGGCAGTGACGGAGACCACCGTCCCGGCCATCGGCGCCAGGATCCGACTGTACTCCAGATTGGCCTCGTCGGCCCGCAGGCTGGATTCGGTCTGCTCGATCTGGGCCTGGAGCATCTCGATCTGGGCCTGGGCCGACTTCAGACCGGCCTCGGCGGTCTGCAGGGACTCCAGAGTGGTGGCGTCCTCCGCATACAGGTTGCGCTGCCGGGTGTGGGTGATTCGGGCCAGGGCCAGCTGGGCCTCCCGGTCCTGCAACTGGGCACGCTGGTAACGAAGCTGGGCGCGGCTGGCGTCCACCCGGGCCAGATAGACCGTGGGATCGATCTCCGCCAGCAACTGCCCCTCCTCCACCTGGCTGCCCACCTCCACATGGATGGCCATCACCTGACCGGAGATCTGCGCCCCCACATCCACATAACTCCTGGGCTGCAGGGTGCCGGTGGCGGTCACCAGGTTCTCGATGTCACCCCGGCTGACCTTGGCGGTCAGCCGGGTGGTTTCCTCATCCTTGCCACCGCCGAGCCAGCTCCAGGCGCCATAGGCCCCACCGGCCAGCAGGAGCAGAACCATCAGCAGGATGAAGGCACGGCGGCGCGGCCAACGCCGTTGGGAACGGTTGGGCGGATTCATGGGACGGTTCAGGCTCCGGATGGCGACGGGGTCATCGACTGGGGGGGAAGCATCCCCCCTTCAGTACACATCACGCCGATAGCGGGCATCCGTTGACAGGGTTTCGAACCTTTCTTCGCCCAGAATCTCCCGGAGGGCCTCATCCACCGCCGGCGCCATGGTCAGGGCACTGCCGCAAACCAGCACCACCGCCCCCTCGTCCACCCAACGGATCAAGTCCTCGGCATGGTCCCGCAACTGATGCTGGACATACTCCCGCTGTTCCCCGTCCCGGGAAAAGGCCAGGGATAGCATGGGTAGTCCACCCTGGGCCTGCCAGCTTCGGATCTCGTCCTCGTAGTAGAAATCATAGGCCCGCTGGCGCTCCCCGAAGACCAGCCAGTTGGTTTGCTGCCCGGCGGTGATCCGCGCCACCAGGTGGGCACGCAAGGCGGCCAGGCCGGTCCCGTTGCCGATCAGGATCAAGGGACGGGTCTCCTGGTCGAGACGGAAATTGCGATTGGGACGAAGGCGCAGGGACACCAACTGCCCCGGCTCCAGCGTGGCCGTGAGATAGCCCGATCCCAGGCCCAGTCGACCGTCCTCGCCACGGACCTGCCGCACCAGCAGGTTCAGACAGCCTTCGGCGGGCACGGAGGCGATGGAATACAGGCGAGTGACTTCGTGTCCCCCGGTGACGGCGGCGGGGACATGCACCGCCACCAGATCACCGGCCTGCCAGTGTGCATCCGCCCCCGGGTCCGGCCTGAAGGACAGGTGAAAAGTGGAACCGCCCACGGAACCGGGATTGAGTTCCCGCCGCTCCGTCAGGGTCCAGGAAGTCGGTGGCGACATCTCCCCATTCATGTCCATTTCCGCAGCTCCCAGGGAACGGAGCAATACCTGCCACTGGCCCAGGGCGGCGGGCTCGGTACTGTCCACCTCCACCCGGGGGGCCACGGCGATGGCGTCGCAGGATCGCAGCCATTCATCCAGGGCGCGGCCGAAGGCGCAGAAGTGGCAGTAACCCCGGTCGCCCAGAGCCAGCAGGGCATATTCCATTGCGCTCAAATCCGGATGCTGCCGGTCCATCAGGCGGGCAAAGGGACGGGCCGGATCGGGGGACTCACCTTCCCCGTAAGTGGAGGCGATGAACAGCACGCGCCCCATATCCTTGAGGTCATTCGGGGTCAGGGTGCCCAGTGGGTGGACTGTCACGGCAAGACCGGCGGCCTGGAACGCACCGGCCGTCTTCCAGGCCTGGGTCTCGGCGTTGCCGGTCTGGCTGGCGAAGACCACGTGGATACGCTCGCCCTCCCCGGCCCCGCTGTCACCCGCGGGTTTCAGACCGGCCTGAAGCAGGGCCGACCGGGTCACACCGGCCTTGCGACGGCGATCGATATACAGCACCAGTCCCGTGATGGCGAACAGGGGCATGATCAGACTGGCCACCATCATGGCGATGCGGCCGGGCATGCCGAAGAACGAACCGCTGTGCAGCGGCAGCATGCTGGACATGAGCTTTTCATTCAGGGGACGGTCCGCATAGCGGACATGGCTTTGCACGTCGCCGGTACCGGCCGCCAGGGTCAGGCGGTTCCAGGCCCGATCATGGGCCGGCCGGGGGTCGAAATACATGAACGGGTACTCCCCCCCTGGCTGGGGCAGACGCAGGGTGGCGGTGGAATAGCCCAGAGGTACCGCCTGCTCGAAGGCCTGCCAGATAGCGTTCACCTGTGCAAAGCGGTCAGCCGCCGGCTCCCGGGGCGAAGACGCCTCACGGCCCATGCGGCCACGGGGAGCCTCTTCCCCGCTCCGGGCACCGCCGGCCCGGGCCTCGGCGTTACCCTCCTGGGCGGGCTGCGGCGGACCCGGGCGCACCGGCATGGGGACACCGCTGAGCTCATGCAGACCCGCCCGGTACCAGTCATAGGACCAGTACAGCCCCGTCAGGGCTGCCAGCAGGTAGAGGGGCAGCACCCAGGTACCCACCACCCCGTGCATGCTGGAGACGAACCCGCGCCCCGAGCGGCGAAAACTGAAGGTGAACCAGCCGGCCAGGGCCTTCCAGGACCGGGGCCAGCGCAGGTAGATGCCCGACAGCACCAGGATGATCAGCATGATGGTGGCCGCCCCGGTGATCTGCTTGCCCACGTCCCCCATCAGCAGCCAGCGATGCAGGCGCTGCAGGGTGAGGAAAAAGGCCTGTCCCTTGAGTTCGGCGCCGATCAGTTCCCCGGTGTAGGGGTTGAAATAGTGATTGACCCCGCGGCGGGCCTGCGGCCCGTCACCGGCCACGTTCACGGTGGCCGCATCCCGGGGATCGGAAGACAGGCTCAGGGCATTGATCTGCCGTTCCGGCAGGGCCTGCTGGGCCTGTCGCAGCAGGGCTTCCGGGGACAGGCGTTGTGTGTCCGGGGGCTCCACCCGCAGGACATCACTGTTGATGGCGCGGATGATCTCCCGCTCGAAGGTCAGCATTCCCCCGGTCACGCCCAGGATGATCAACACGACACCGACCGTGATGCCCATGAACCAGTGAAGCTGGAACCAGAGTTTGCGTAGCATGGAAGAATGTGCCTGTGCATGGAGAAGGAAAGGCGAAGAAAACACGGCCGAATACATGAGTCCCATGGGCGCCGGCCTGCGGGCGAAGATCGCCGTCGGTGCCCTCAGGCAAGGTCCTTCGCCGTCTTGGGCCGCTCCCACAGGGATGGCCCCCGGGGATTGACTCCCATCGGGGGCCGGCATCCGCTTTGGATCAGAAGTCGTAGGTGGCGGACAGCCACAGACTCCGCCGGTCCAGATACACCCCGCTGGTGGCGGCAGCGGTCTGGGTGTACCGGTAGGCGTGGTAGATCTGACCGTCGTGGACATAGGTGTCCGATTTGCCGAAGTCCTTGTCCAGCAGGTTGTAGACGGTGCCGGTCAGACGTACCCGATCGGACATGCGATAGGTGGCGCCCAGATTGAACACGGCGTAGCTGTCCAGCTTGTTACCCAGTTGCTGATACAGGGAAAGGTTCTGACCGGAGGTGGGCAGCCCGCCGCTAAACCGCTCCCTGGATGAATAGAGCTCCCCGTCCAGGCGGGCTGACAGCCGGTCGCTGACATCCCACAGCAATCGGGTGGTCAGGGCGTGCTCCGGCGTGTTGGTCAGCAGCAGGCCCTTCTGGTCACCGGAACGGATCTCGGTGTCCGTGTAGGTATAGCCGCCACTGATCTCCCAGGCCGGTGCAAAGCGATAACGGGCGCTCAGTTCCACCCCCTGGGAGATGGCGCGATCGATGTTCACCGACTGGGAGAAATCTTCCTGCTCGGTGAAGTTGCCGATGCTCAGACAGCCCGGTGTCCCGGCATGCGGCTGGTTGCCGTTCCCATCCACATACTGGCAGTTGAGGATCCCTTCACCGCCGGCAATCCGATCGGTGAAGCGGGTATGGAAGAGAGTGGCATCCGCGGACAGGCCGGCCCGATTGTCAAAGCTCGCGCCCAGCTCATAGTTGGTGGTCTTTTCCGGCTTGAGATGGGGAGAACCGATGGTGATGGTCCGCCCCTGGTTGGTAAAACCGGTAATGCCGTCATGGAGCTGGTTCAGGGTGGGGGTCTTGTACCCCCGGCCGACGCCGCCCTTCAGGGTCCACTGATCATCGGTCTTCCAGACCAGGTAGGCGCGGGGGCTGAAGTGTGCGTCGAAGGCGTCATGATTTTCATAGCGGGCCCCCAGGGTGAGGGCCAGATCATGTCTGAGCCACCACTCGTCCTCGACGAAGACCGACCAATTGCTCTGCTCGAAGGCCTCGCTGCCTGCCGCGCCGTCTTCCAGCCTGGAATCCACATACTGTCCACCCAGGGTCAGCATGTGATCCCCGGCGGGCATCACCCACTTGCCGTCCACCACCAGGTCGCGGTTCTCCAACAGCCGGGGTTCGCCACCCACGGCCTCATAGCCATAGTCCGGCGCACTGCCCGCAGGCAGGGTGCGCCCCAAGGTCTCCGTGGTGATGCGGGTCACGCTGCCTTCCAGGGTACCGGCCTCGAAATGACCGCGATAACCCAGCACGGCCTGGTCCCGATTGAAGCGCAGCTCATCTTCATAACCCCAGACCGTACCGGGTTGAGGGGCGCAGGTATTGCGGTTGGTGCCATCCAGGGTGCCCAGACGACAGTTTTCGTTGGAATAGGTCTGACGGGCACGTTCCAGATCCAGCCAGACCTGCTGATCGTCCACAGGCGTCAGGGTCAGACGACCGCCCAGGGAGTGGATCCGCGCCTCCGGCGGGCGGGGATCACGCCCGGCACTGTTTTCGATCAACCGGTCCGAGGCATCCCGGTCGAACAAGCGCCCACGGACCTGCAGACCCAGCCGGTCCTCCACCAGCGGTCCGGTGGTGAAGACGCTGATGCTGGAGCTGTTGCCGGCACTCCGATCTTCCTGGAAGGTGTTTTCCACCGTGACGCTGCCCCCCCACTGTCGGCTGACCGGGCGGGTGATGATGTTGATCACCCCGCCCATGGCGTCCGATCCATACAGGGTGGACATGGGGCCACGGATTACCTCGATGCGCTCAATGGCCGACAGCGGCGGCAGGAAGCTGGTGGAGGTCTCGCCGAAGCCATTGGGGGTGACATTGCCTGAGGTGTTCTGGCGGCGACCATCGATCAGGATCAGGGTGTATTCACTGGGCAGGCCGCGGATACCGATGTTCAGTCCGCCGGTCTTGCCCACGCCCGCCCGCACATCCACCCCCGGCACATCCGCCAGGGCCTCGGCCAGATTGGAAAAACGTTTCTGCTCCAGATCCTCCCGGGTCACCACCGAGATGCTGGCGGGGGCATCCCGCAGCGCCTGCTCAAAACCCGCGGCACTGATGACGGTGATCTCGTCCAGCTGGAGGGTTTCCGAAGCCAGGACGGAACCGGCCATACTCCCCAGGGCCAGGGCCACGGCGGTCCTGAGCATCCGGGGGCGAAGGGTCGGAAATGAAGATGCCGAGGGTCGAGCGGGTGAAACCATGACGTGAAAACTCCCATTTCATGCGGGTTGAACTGTTCTGGCAGGCTGCATGCCCTGACCTGGAGACATCCCGCGTCAGGGACAGGACTGGCTGGCTGACAGCAACAGGAGGAAGAAATAAGGGTGCGAATGCTAATCGATATCAATTAATATTATCAGCAACCGTCCCCCTTCCTGCGGCTCGGGCGGCGCACCTTCACACAATCTCCACAATTGACGAGACTCCTGCCCGCGGCATGCCTGCTTTCCCTGACCCCCACCCCAACATTCCTCCCGTGACCACCGCCCATGTGCTGGTGGTGGAAGACGAACCCAAGATCGCCGGCCTGCTCTCGGATTACCTGCATCGGGACCACTACACGGTCAGCCTGCTGGACAGCGGGCAGCCGGTGATGGACAGGCTTCGTGCCGCCCCCCCCAACCTGATCCTGCTGGACATCATGCTGCCCGACATGGACGGGATGCGCCTGTGCCGGGAGATCCGGCAGATATCCACCGTGCCCATCATCATGCTCACCGCCCGGATCGAGGAAGCCGATCGGCTCAGGGGCTTTGAACTGGGCGCGGATGACTATGTCTGCAAGCCGTTCAGTCCCCGGGAGGTCATGGCCCGGGTCCGGGCCCTGCTGCGCCGGGCGGGACAGGAGCCGATACCATCGACGATGAGTACCGGAGACACCCGGGGACTGCATCTTGAACCCACCTGTCACCGGGCCGTATTCAACGGCCGGGAACTCACGCTCACCCCCGTGGAATTTCGTCTGCTGCAACAGTTCCATGGCCATCCGAACACCGTCCTGAGCCGGGAAAACCTGCTCGACAGTCTCTACGATGACCATAGAGTGGTGACGGCACGCACGGTGGACAGCCACATCAAGAACCTGCGCAGGAAACTGCAGGCCGTCGCGCCGGGACACCGCCTGATCCAGGCGGTCTATGGTGTCGGCTACCGTTTCACCTCCTTGGCACCCTGAATCATTGGCTCAACTTCACCCACCCGCCCCTGGGCTGCGCACCAAGCTGTTTCTCGCCATGGTGATCACCTTCACCATCCTGACCCTGGCCATCATGGGCACCACGCGCCTGAGCTTTCAGCACGGACTGGCGGGGTATCTGGCGCAGGTGGAGCAGGAACAGGCGCATAATTTCACCCGCACCCTGGCGGCGTATTACCGGGTCAACGGCAGTTGGGAGTCCCTGGTACAAAATCCGCGCCTGTGGGGGCGCCTGCAGCGGATGGCCGACGGCGCGCCGCCGGCCTATCCGTCCGAAGACGCGGTACTCCAGGATCTGATCCGGCGACCGGGACGTCTTGCCCTGCTGGATGAGACGGGCCGCAGGCTGATCGGACCGCCCCTGCCGTTCCCGGACGAGGGCAAGCGTTACCCGGTGCAGGTGGACGGCACCACCGTGGGCATCCTGTATGTGATGCCGTCCAGCCACATCACCGACGGGCTGGCCCAGCAATTCGAGCGTCAGCAGGAACGGATCCTGGGCCTCATCGGCCTGATCGCCCTGCTGGTGGCCGCCATCGCCTCCTACCTGCTGGCCAACCGCCTGCTGGGTCCGCTGCAAGCCCTGACGGGCGGCACCCGCGCCCTGACCACGGGGGACTACTCGGCACGGGTACGGCTGCGCACCCGGGATGAATTCCAGACCCTGGCCGAGGACTTCAACCAGCTGGCCCTCACCCTGGCGCGAAATGAAGCGGCCCGGCGCCGCTGGATCGCCGACATCTCCCATGAACTGCGTACCCCCCTGTCGGTACTGAGGGGAGAAATGGAGGCGCTGGAAGACGGCATCCGCACGCTGGACCTGCAGGCCCTCCAGTCACTGCAGACAGAGGCGGCCCTGCTGGGAAAACTGGTGGATGACCTCTATCAGCTGGCCCTGTGCGATGTGGGCTGCCTGGACTGTCACCGGGAAAGCGTGGACATGATCGCCCTGCTGCGGGAGACCGCGGTCCAGCACCAGACCCGTTTCACCCAGCAACGGCTGACCATCACCCAGGCACTGCCGCCCGCCCCGGCCTTCGTCCAGGCCGACCCGACCCGCCTGAAGCAGTTACTGAACAACCTGCTGGAAAACACCCTGCGCTACACGGACCCCGGCGGCAGACTGCATGTGGAGGCCCGGCAACAGGATCGGCAGCTCATCATCACCCTGGATGACACCGCCCCCGGCGTGCCCGCGGACGCCCTGCCCCTGCTGTTCGAACACCTGTTCCGGGTGGAGCCCTCCCGCAGCCGGCGCCACGGCGGCGCAGGCCTGGGGCTGGCCCTGTGCCGACGCATCGTGGAAGGTCACGGGGGCCGGATCACCGCCGCGCCTTCCCTCCTGGGGGGACTGCGGATCAGCGTCTGCCTGCCGCTGACCAGGCCGTGACCGGCGGGTTGTTTCCCGCGATCAGTCCAGCACACCGTGCTCCGGCAACAGGCGATAGCGCCGTTTGCCGTCCGGGTATGCCGACTCCAGCAGCATGACGGTATCACCCACCGCAGGCGGACGGCCCAGTACCTGGACCCGGGTTTCCTCGCCGGTTTCCAGACGGACCCGCAGGGTCACCAGGGTGACGGACTGACCGGAGCGCAGTCCGGTGGCGGTGCCTTCGTTGACCTCCAGCACCGTCGCGCTCACCTGTCCCGTGACCGGGGCACCCCGGGGCAGCAGCCACAGCCCGGCCACCAGGGCAAACCCCATGACCACCACCAGAAACCTCAGGCGGTTGCTCACATAACCAAACCCATCGGCCATGGCCATCCCTCCCCGGACAGGACCTACCAGAACATGAAGATCAGGAATGCCCCCAGCAGCAGCCGGTAGATGACGAAGGGCAAAAAGCTCATCCGAGCCAGCAGCTTGAGGAACAGGTGAATGCACAGATAGGCGCTGACCCCGGCCACCAGGGCGCCGATCAGAATCATCGACCAGGCGACGTTTTCCTCCGGGGCCTGGATGAGTCCCCAGGTCTCATAGCCGCCCGCCAGGGCGATGATGGGAATGGAAAGCAGGAAGGAGTAGCGGGCCGCCGCCTGACGATTGAACCCCATGAACAGGGCAGCGGTCATGGTGGCGCCGGAGCGGGAGACCCCGGGGATCAGGGCCAGGGCCTGGGCCAGGCCGATCACCAGCACGTCCAGCCAGCCGATCTGGTACTCATCCCGGCGCCGCCGACCCACCCAGTCCGCCAGCCCCAGCAGCAGGGCGAAGGTGATGGTGGTGAAGATGATCACCTCCACCGAACGCAGGCTGGTGGAGATCACGTCGTGGAAGAGGAGCCCCGCCAGGCCCGCCGGAATGGTCCCCAGACCCACGGCCCAGGCCAGCTTGGCATCCGGGGTAAAGCCCCGCCCCACCAGCGACCCGGCCCAGTGGGTGGCCATGCGACGCAGCTCGACCCGAAAATAGAGGATCACGGCGGCCAGACTGCCCACATGGGTGGCCACGTCGAAGGTGAGCCCCTGATCCTCCCAGGCGGTGAGCTCGGGCACCAGGATCAGGTGGGCGGCGCTGGAAATGGGGAGGAATTCCGTCAGGCCCTGTACCAGGGCAAGGATCAGGGTCTGAAAGAGATCCAAGGGAAGGCTCCATTCGTGGGTTCCGGGGGAACATTATCCGTGCCACGCCCCGTTTGAACAGCCCTTCTCTCTGCTTGCCTTTCTTCCATGGGGCCGGTTGCGCAACGCACCTGTCGTCACACCCATGAATCTCCCGCCGTCACTCCTGCAATCTCTTGCTGTCGCTCCTGCAAATCTTTGCCGTCGCTCCCGCGCAAGCGGGAGCCCATAATGCCCAAGTCCGTCCCTGGATTCCCGCTTTTGCGGGAATGACGTCATTAAAGGCCAGCATCAATGTTGGACACCCCCGGGTTCCCGCTTGCGCGGGAATGACGTCATTGAAACCAGGCATCAATGTTGGCCCCCCGGGTTCCCGCTTTCGCGGGAATGACGTCACTGAAACCAGCCATCCAAAACGCCCAGAGCGCCATGGACATCGCCACCGCTTGCGATGGGCTCGCGGGAACGGCTACATCGCTGCACAAGCAGGTCCAGGGCTACAAGACATGAGTTCGGGCCGGCGCTTACCTGACGAAGCGCGACGGCAGGATCATGGGCCGTTTCGACACCCCGGACCGCTGATCCGGCTCGTGCCACCGGTCTGGGGGGTCACCTGGATGCGGGTGGCGATGCGCTCCTTCAGCGCGGGTACATGGGAGATCAGGCCTATCAGCTTGCCCTCTTCCCGCAGCCCCGCCAGGGTCTGCAGGGCCGTATCCAGGGCATCGTCGTCCAGGGTGCCGAACCCCTCGTCCAGGAACAGGGAATCCACTCGCACCTGG
Organism: Ectothiorhodospira lacustris; assembly: GCF_022227845.1. GTDB lineage: Bacteria > Pseudomonadota > Gammaproteobacteria > Ectothiorhodospirales > Ectothiorhodospiraceae > Ectothiorhodospira > Ectothiorhodospira lacustris. The sequence continues at coordinate 161,015 of NZ_JAJNQN010000002.1, forward strand.
CGCCCCGCCATGTGGGACAGCCCTAGGGCCAGGGCCAGACTGACGATAAACCCCTCGCCGCCGGAGAGGTTCTTGGTGGAACGGATCTCGCCCCCCTGATAGCTGTCGATCACGTTCAGCTCCAGCGGCTGGGCCTCGTCACGGATCAGCAGATAACGGTCCGTCATCTTCTGCAACTGCCGGTTGGCGTGACCGATCATCATGTCGAAGGTCAGCCCCTGGGCAAAGTTGCGGTACTTCTTGCCGTCGGCGGACCCGATGAGTTCATGCAGCTGATCCCAGCGGTCACATTCCTGCTGCTGCGCCTCGATGGCCGCCGCCTGGTCCTGATACTGCTTCCGAAGAGTGTCATTGTCCGCCAGGCGCTGACGCAGCCCGCCGATCGCCTGCTGCAGCGCCTGATGGGCGCGGACCTGATCCGCCAGCTGTTCCCGCAGCATCGCCAGGGGCTGATCGGTCAGGGCCCGCTCCCGGGCCGTCGCCAGCTGACGGCGGGTGTCCTCCGCGCGAGCGCCCAGGGCCGCCCGCTCCGCCTCCAGTGTCTGGGCCTGTCCACTCAGTGCCCGGCGCTCGGATTCCGGCAGACCGGCGGCCTGAAAGTCGGCCTCGTCTGCAAGGCCCAGTGCCTCCAGGCGCTGTCGGAAGGCCATCTCCGCCTCCCGCAGCCGGGGCTCCCGCTCCGCCAGGGCCGCACGCAGATCCTCCAGCCGGGTGCGCAGCTGCCGGCGCTCATCGCCCGTCCGGCGAGCCTGCTCGCGAGCCGACTCCAGCGCCCCTTCCGCCGCTTCCACGGCGGCCTCCAGCTGTTGCTGTTCGGTCTCAGGAGACTGCTCGCCCAGTAACCGCTGGCGCTCGGCCCGCAGGGCCTCGGCCGACTGTTTCAGGGTGTCGGCCTGGACGGATCGCTGACGCACATCCTCTGCGCTGTCCCGGATCTGCCCGGCACGGTGGGTCATGCCGATCTCCAGGTTCTTGAGCTCTCCCTCCAGGGTCGCCAGGGCCTGCTGACGGGACTGCCATTGAGCGTGACGCTGCTCCAGTTGTTCCAGCAACGCGGGCAGGGATGCCCGCTCGACGGACCGGATGCCCAGCGGCTGCACCGAACCCAGCAGCAGATCCTGCTGCCGGGCCAGTCGCGCCCGCAGATCCGACAGTTCCCCTTCCAGACGCCGGACCGTCGCCGCTTCCCCATCCCGGTGATGACCGGCGGCCATCAAGGCCTTTTCCGCCTCGACCAGCGCCTCCCGAGCCCGTTCCAGCGCCTGTCGACGCCCCTCCAGCACCGTCTGGTCCGCCTCCACCGCCTCAATGCGCGAGGCGACGGCATTCAGTTGATCGGCATTGTCCCCGGCCAGGATCTCCAGTCGCCCGGGCCACTCGGGGTCTGCCATCGCCGGTGCCAGGGCCGCCCCATGGCGGACCAGTTCGGCGGACCGGGCCTCCAGGGCCGCAGTCTGGGTCTGCCGTTCCCTGGAAATCCGCTCCAGATCCTTCCCCACCTGAGCCCGCCGAACCTGCAGATCCGTGTCCTGTTGCCGCAGGGTCTTCAGTTCGGCCCTGACCCGGTCAAGGGCTTCCCGGGTCTCGTCCGCCGCGGGCACATTGCCTCGTGCATAGGGGTGGTCCAGGGCGCCGCACAGGGGGCAGGGTTCCCCGTCCCGTAACTGCCCACGCGCCGATTCCAGGGCCTCGATGCGCTGCAGCAGACCCTGCTGGGTCTCCAGCAATGTCGCCTTCTCCTCCAGCCCGTGGAGCCGTTCGGACAGGGTTCCGGCCTCCCCGCCCAGGCGCTCAAGGTCTGCGGACAGTCCCTGCTCCTCCACCACCAGGGCCGCCAGCCGGGTACGGGCCTGATCCCGGGCCGCCAGGGCCTCCCCGGCCTGCCGGATCCGCGTCTCCCGCGCCTGCAACGCCGCCAGATCCGAGCGCCAGTCGGCCAGGGTCCGGCCCTGCAGCCGGGTTTCCATGACCTGGTGGATCTCCTGCCACCCGGCCTGCAGATCCTGCTGCGCCAGGGTCAAGGCTTCAAACCGCTCCTGGCAGGCCTGTCGCTCCGCCTCGGCCCGTTCCTGGGCCTCCCGATGCTGCCGAAACGCGGTGATCCCGTCATCCCGCTGTCGATGCAGGGCCTCCAGGGCATTGACCTGCTCCCGGATGCCGGTCAGCCGACCCACCAGGGTTTCATCGGCGCGGGTCCGGTCCAGTTCACCACGCAATACCCCGGTCTGTTCCCGAACCGCCTGCAACCGCGCTGCCGCCCCGGTCTGTTCCGCCTGCAGCGCCTGCAGGCGCTGTTTCGAGGCGGCCAACACCTCACGAGAGTGCGTCAGGGCCGTGAGACGGTCGGCGATCTGCAGATCCAGTTCCCGTACCTTCTGCAGCACCGGCAGACGCGCCCGCAACGTCCCGCGGGCGGCATTCAGTTGTGCCAGTGTTTGCTGCTGAGCGGCTTCCGCCTGCCGGGCCGCCGCCTCGGCACCGGGCAACGAGGCCTCACCGGCAACCTGCCGCGTCCGATCCTGTGCCTGACCCTGGCGCAACTGGATCAAGGCGGCATGATCACCCGCCAGCTCCAGAGCTTGCCGGGCCCGGTGCAGCCGCTGCCGATCCGGGGCGAAGGCCCTGATACGGTCCTCAAGATCCACTGCCTCCTGTTGGATCTGCAACTGGGCGGCCTCCAGTGTCGCGATCCCCTCCAGCCAGTCGACGGCCTTGCGGTGCTGTTCCACCTGTGCGTGCAAGGCCGTCTCCTGGGTCTGCCGCGCCGCCAGTTCCGCGGACAACTGCTGCTCTTCCTCCGGACTGAGCAGACGCATGCCTTCCAGTGCCGTCCGTAGATGCTCAAGGGTGCGGCGGGCCTCGCCGCGGCGCTCATGCACGGCCACGGAGATGCGACTGTAGATCTCCGTGCCGGTGATCTGCTCCAGGATCGGCGCACGCTCATCCGGCGGCGCCTGCAGGAAGGCCGCAAAACCGCCCTGGGCCAGCAGCATGGAGCGGGTGAAGCGCTCGAAATCCATGCCCGTGGCCTGTTCGATCTGTTCCGCCACCCCCCGAACCTTGGCCTCAAAGATCTCCCCGGTGTCCGCATTGGCGATCTCGTGGCGGGGGGCCTGCAACTCCCCGTCGGGCCGCCGTCTGGCCCGATGCTGACTCCAGTGGCAACGATAGCGCCCCGCCGGCGTCTCGAAGGTGACTTCGGCAAAGCAGTCACCCGTGTGCCGGGACATGACTTCGTTGCCGCTGCGGTTGACCCGGTGCAGGCGCGGTGTGCGGCCGTAAAGGGCCAGGCAGATGGCGTCCAGCAACGTGGTCTTGCCGGCGCCGGTGGGGCCGGTGATGGCAAAGATGCCGTCGGCGGTGAAGGCGGGGTGGGTCAGATCAACCGACCATTCACCGGCCAGGGAGTTAAGATTCTTGAAGCGTATCTGCAGGATGCGCATGGGGCAGATTCCTATTCCGCGAGCGGGTCGGCATCATCAAGGGCGGTCACGGTCTCCCGATAAGCCAGGCGCAGGGACGGCCGCTGCGTGTCCGGCACTTCATGCCGGGTCAGGCAGCGTTCGAAGACATCATGGACATCCAGATCATCCAGGGTTTCCCGGTCGTGGCACTGCGCCAGCACACGGTCGATGACCCGGGCATTCTTCAGCCGCAGGACCTCCAGACGGCTGCCCGCCAGGATCTCGTCCAGCCGCGCCCGCAGATCACCGATCACCGCCTCCCCCTCGTAGATGACCTCCAGCCAGGCCCGCGAATCGGTGGCGACCAGCTCCCGCAACCGGGCCTGGATCGCCGCCCAGTCGCCACGCACCCGGGCCAGGGGCTGGAACACCGGCACCTCCGGACAACGCACTGTCAGAGTGCCGCCCGCCTCCAATTCCACCAGGCAGACGCTCTTGCGCTGCCCGGCCTCGCCAAAGCCCATGGGCAGGGGCGAGCCGCTGTAGCGCACCCGCTCCGAGCCCTGCACCGTCTGCGCCACGTGCAAATGGCCCAGGGCCACATAGTCCAGACCATCAGGGAAGATATCGCGACCCACGTGGGCCAGGGACCCCACATACAGATCCCGCACGCCGTCGCCGTCCATCGTCCGGCCACCGGCGGTGAACAGATGGCCCGTGGCGAGCATGGGCGGATGCCCATCCAGTGCCGCCCGGCGCCGACAGGCCAGTTCGACCACGGCGCGGTAATGGTCACGGATTCCCTCGATCAGCTTGCGGTCCTTGTCCTCCAGGCTTTCCCCTGCCTCCACCCGACGGATGTCCCGGTCCCGCAGATAGGGCACGGCACAGACCACCAACTCCGCCGCCCCCGTCTCCGGGTGATGTAGCGTCAGCACCTCGTCGGCAAGGTCGTCGGGAGCGGCGCCGATCACGTGCACATCCAGCACCTTCAGCAGTTCGCGGGGGGCATCCAGAAAGGTGGGGGAGTCATGATTGCCGGCCACCACCACCACATGTCGACAGCAGGAACCGGCCAGCCGGCACAGAAACCGGTAATACAGGGACTGGGCCCGGTTGCTGGGGGTACTGGTGTCGAACACATCCCCGGCCACCACCAGCACATCCACCCCGGCGTCCTCGATGAGCACGGCCAGCCAATCCAGAAAGGCCTCGAATTCGTCATAGCGCTGCCGGCCATAGAGGCGTCGGCCCAGATGCCAGTCGGAGGTGTGAAGGATTTTCATCCACGCCCCCCTCGCGCTACCGGTGTCGCCCCGATGCCGGCAATGGCACGGTGGTCCGTCGGCACCATGGGGCCGACATTGTTGAAGAAATGCTCCATCGGAAACTCCGCCACACGCCGCTCCATCACTCCCGACTACTTCATCACTCCCGACTACTTTTTTGTCACTCCCGCGAAAGCGGGAGCCCAGGATTTCCGGCACGCGGCCCCTGGATTCCCGCGTTCGCGGGAATGACGCGCGCGGCAACAGGAGCCCATTGCCTTCCCCTCTCACCCCAACGGCGTCAGCAACCCCACCACGGATCCGGTCATCAGGGTGGCCAATGTCCCGGCCACCAGGGCTCGCATCCCCAGGGCCACCACCTCGCCACGCCGCTCCGGCACCATCGCCCCCAGACCACCGATGAGGATCCCCAAACTGCCCAGGTTGGCAAAGCCGCTCAGGGCATAGATCAGGATGAGCTCGGAACGCGGGGAAAGCACCTGCGGATCCAGCTGCGCCAGTTGCAGGAAGGCCAGCATTTCATTGAGGATGGTCTTTACCCCCAGCAATGTCCCGGCCACCCGCGCCTCCGACCAGGGAATGCCCATCAACCATGCCAGCGGCGCCATGATCCAACCCAGCAGGCGTTCAAGACTCAGGGCCTCTCCCCCCACCGCGGGCAGCAGGCCCAACAGGCCGTTGGCCAGGGCCACGAGGGCGATCAGCACCACCAGCAAGGCCACGATCTGCAGCAACAGCTCCAGGCCGCGCAGGGTGCCCCGGGTGATGGCGTCCATGGCCCCGGCCGCCGGGTCCAGCCCCTCGCCCAGCGCCCCCTGAGTGGCCGGGCCGGTGGAGGGGACCATCACCGCCGCGATCAGCAGTGCTGCGGGCAGGCTGATCACCGAAGCGATGATCAGATGCCCCAGGGCGTCGTCCAGCACATGGCCGATGAAGGTGGCATAGAGCACCAGCATGGTGCCTGCCAGGGTGGCCATGCCCACGGTCATCAGGGCAAACAGCTCGCTGCGGGTCATGCGCGCCAGATAGGGGCGCACCAGCAGGGGGGACTCCACCATCCCCAGAAAGACATTGGCCGCCGTCCCCACCCCCAGGGCCCCGCCGATGCCGAAACTGCGCTCCAGCACCCGGGAGGCCCCGCGAATGATCAGCGGTAACACCCGCCAGTGAAAAAGCAGGGCCGACAGGGCACTCATGACCAGGATCAGCGGCAGGGCCTGGAAGGCGAAGACAAAGGCCTGCCCTGCCCCTTCGGCCTCGAAGGGCAACTCGGCCCCACCCAGATAACCGAAGACAAAGGCCGTGCCCGCCTGAGTGGCCTGACTCAGGGCGATGACCAGTTCGTTGGCCCAGAGAAACAGGTGACGCCCTCCCGGCACCCACAGCAGCAACGCCGCCAGACCGAATTGCAGTCCCAGGCCCGCCGCCACTGCCCGCCAGGGCATGCGCCATCGATCCTCGCTCAGCAGCCAGGCGATGCCGATGAAGACCACCAGCCCGGCAATTCCCTGCACCATCAACACGGGTGCACTCCCCCAGGGTCAAATGCCGGGAAGAATAACCCGCGGATGGCGAATCTGGATATCCGAAGGCGCAGCTCCCTTTTCCCGGCCCAAGCCGACCACCTGCGAACCATTAATAAAAACTATTGTAGAAATGCAAACCATTCATTTGAATATATCACCCATAACCTCTATAACTTAATAACGAAAGCAGGGTGAATGGATCGGCGCGAGTCGCTCCCGGCAACAATGGCCGGGGAGCGTGGCCTCGCACAGGCCGCCTGAGCGGGTTGCCCTGCCCCGAATGTGGTCTGGATTTATGGATCGATACCAACCAACCAAATAGCAGGGGAGATAGACATGGCCGGAAATAACGTCAGCAGCGGAGGCAAATGCCCGGTAGTACACGGCGGCAATACTGCAAGCGGGGCCTCCAATATGGAGTGGTGGCCCAATGCACTGAATCTGGACATCCTTCATCAGCATGACACCAAGACCGATCCGTTGGGTGAAGACTTTGATTATGCTGAAGCATTCAAGAAGCTGGATCTGGAGGCGGTGAAGCAGGACCTGCGCGCACTGATGACGGACAGCCAGGACTGGTGGCCAGCCGACTGGGGTCACTACGGCGGCCTGATGATCCGCATGGCCTGGCACGCCGCCGGCACCTACCGCATTGCCGACGGCCGCGGCGGTGCCGGAACCGGCAACCAGCGCTTCGCGCCGCTCAACAGCTGGCCGGACAACGTCAACCTGGACAAGGCCCGCCGCCTGCTGTGGCCGATCAAGAAAAAATACGGCAACCAGCTCTCCTGGGCCGACCTGATCATCCTGGCCGGCAACATGGCCTATGAGTCCATGGGGCTGAAGACCTTCGGCTTCGCCGGTGGGCGTGCGGATATCTGGCACCCGGAAAAGGACATCTACTGGGGTTCCGAGAAGGAATGGCTGGCACCCACCGACAACCCCAACAGCCGCTATTCCGGCGAGCGCGACCTGGAAAACCCTCTGGCCGCCGTGATGATGGGGCTGATCTACGTCAACCCGGAAGGGGTGGACGGCAAGCCGGACCCGCTCAAGACCGCCCATGATGTGCGCATCACCTTTGCCCGCATGGCGATGGACGACGAGGAAACCGTGGCACTGACCGCCGGCGGCCATACCGTGGGCAAATGCCATGGCAACGGCGATGCCTCCAAGCTGGGGGCGGAACCCGAGGCAGCCGGTGTCGAGGAGCAGGGCCTGGGCTGGCATAACCCCCAGGGCAAGGGCCGCGGCCGCGACACCATCACCAGCGGCATCGAGGGCGCCTGGACCACCCACCCCACCCAGTGGGACAACGGCTATTTCAAGATGCTGCTGGAGCACGAATGGGAACTGAAAAAGAGCCCGGCCGGTGCCTCACAGTGGGAGCCGGTGGACATCAAGGAGGAAGACAAGCCGGTGGATGTGGAAGATCCGTCCATCCGCTATAACCCCATCATGACCGACGCCGACATGGCCATGATCAAGGACCCCATCTACCGGGAGATCTCCGAGCGTTTCTACAAGGATCCGGCATATTTCAACGAGGTCTTCGCCCGGGCCTGGTTCAAGCTGACCCATCGCGACCTGGGGCCGAAGAGCCGCTACCTGGGGCCGGACGTGCCCCAGGAAGACCTGATCTGGCAGGACCCCATCCCCACCGTGGATTACACGCTGGATGACGGTGAAATCGCCGACCTCAAGAAAAAGCTCCTCGCGAGCGGCCTGAGCGCCTCCGAGCTGATCACCACCGCCTGGGACAGCGCCCGGACCTTCCGTGGTTCGGACTACCGGGGCGGCGCCAACGGTGCCCGGATTCGCCTGGCCCCGATGAAGGACTGGGAAGGTAACGAACCGGAACGGCTCAACAAGGTGCTGGGGGTGCTGGAAGGCATCCAGGCCGATCTGAGCAAGCCGGTGAGCATGGCCGACCTGATCGTCCTGGGCGGCACCGCGGCGGTGGAAAAGGCGGCCCGCGATGCCGGTGTCGACATCACCGTACCGTTCGCACCGGGCCGTGGCGATGCCACCGAAGAGATGACCGATGCTGAATCCTTCGCCGTACTGGAGCCGCTGCATGACGGCTACCGCAACTGGGTGAAGAAGGACTACGTGGTCAGCCCGGAAGAGATGCTGCTGGACCGCACCCAGCTGATGGGCCTGACCGCCCATGAAATGACCGTGCTCGTGGGCGGCATGCGTGTCCTTGGCACCAACCACGGCGCCGGCAAGCATGGTGTGTTCACGGATCGCGAGGGCGTGCTGAGCAACGACTTCTTCGTCAACCTCACCGACATGCGCTACAGCTGGAAGCCGGTCGGCAACAACCTCTACGAAATCCGTGACCGCAAGAGCGACGAGGTGAAGTGGACGGCCACCCGGGTCGACCTGGTGTTCGGCTCCAATTCGGTCCTGCGCTCCTATGCCGAAGTCTATGCCCAGGACGACAACCAGGAGAAGTTCGTCAGGGACTTCGTCAAGGCCTGGGTCAAGGTGATGAATGCGGATCGCTTTGATCTGAAATAGGCACCGGGATGGAGGCGTCGCCTCCATCATTCACTCTGAACCCTTCGGGCGCAGCCGTCTTCCGGCCGCGCCCTTTTTTCATCCGCCGCCCCTGATCTGCTGAAAGTCCATCAAACAGAAAACTTTCCCGCACCGAATCATTCTTACCTGGAAAGACCCATCCCCTTCCCGGCGCATGAGGTTCCACCGATGAAAGTTCTGGTATTGGGCAGTGGCGTGGTCGGTGTCACCAGCGCCTGGTATCTGGCCAGGGCGGGACACGAAGTGACGGTGATCGACCGGCTGGAGGCGCCGGCCATGGAAACCAGTCACGCCAATGCGGGCATGCTGTCGTTTGACCACTCCACCCCCTGGGCCGCACCGGGCGTCCCCTTCAAGGCCATCCGATGGATGATGCAGGACCTCGCGCCCCTCTACATCAACCCAAGGGCCATCGACATCCGGGCACTGGGCTTTCTGGTCAGGATGCTGGGGCAGTGCACCAACTCGGCCTTCGAGGTGAACAAGGAACGCATGCTGCGGGTGGCCCGTTACAGCGCCGAATGCTTCAAGGCACTGCGGGAAGAACTGCCGCTGCACTACGATGGCCGCCAGAAGGGCACCCTGGAACTGTTCCGCACCGAAAAAGAACTGGCGGATGCGGCCATCAATGTGGCCATTCTGGAACGCTGGCATATTCCCCACGAATTGCTGGACGTGGATGCCTGCATCCGCCATGAACCGGCCCTGGCCCACGTGCGGGAAAAGATCGCCGGAGGCGTGCTGCTGCCGGGGGACGAAACCGGTGACTGCCGCAAGTTTACCCTGGCCCTGGCAAAGGCCTGTGAAACCCTGGGCGTGACCTTCCTGATGAACACCTCGGTCGAGGCCATCGACACCGGCAACGGGAAAATCACCGGCGTCAGGACCTCCACCGGCACCCTGACCGCCGACCGCTACGTGGTGGCGCTGGGCTGTGAATCACCCAGGGTACTGAGCGGGATCGGCATCCACCTACCCGTCTATCCCCTCAAGGGCTATTCCCTCACCATGCCGATCCTGGACGAGGACCGGGCGCCCCAATCCACGGTGATGGACCAGAAGTATAAGGTGGCCGTCACCCGCTTCGACCACCGCATCCGGGTGGGAGGGATCGCGGAGATCGCCGGCGACAACAAGGACCTGCCGCAGCGGCGGCGGGCGGCCATCGAATTCGTGGTGCGCGACCTGTTCCCCGGCGGCGGCGCGGTGGAGGCGGCGGAGTTCTGGACCGGGCTGCGCCCCATGACCCCGGACAACGTGCCCATCCTGGGCGGGACCCGCTACGACAACCTGTTCCTGAACACCGGCCACGGCACCCTGGGCTGGACCATGTCCCTGGGCTCGGCAAGATTCGTGGCCGATCTGGTCAGCGGACATTCCCCGGACATCGATCCCGCTGGCCTGGGGGTGGATCGCTACCGCTGAACGGCAGCGTACCCCATGCCCGGAGACCTGTCTCAATACAGATACTGCTGAAAATCCACAAAAACTTCCCGAATATTGCCCACGGGCCCCAGCTCCCGCACGGCATCGCCGACGCTGTGGTACTTCAACTCTATCAACTGCGGCAGCTTCGCCGTGTCCAGCTCACTCACGCCCTGAGCCACATAGTGATCGAGGACAAATCTCAGGAACTCCCGCTGTCTGTAGTCGTGGCCATGGAAGATGCGTTCCTTGTGGGCATCCACGCGCTCGGCCCGGCTCACCGGCGCCATGTTGAAGGCGATGTAGGCCAGCACATCGTAGAGATCGCTGTGCTCGGCCTCGATCAGCTTGCCCACATCGGCCAACTGCTGCCTGCCGTAGCCCTTCTCCTCCAGCCCCTCCAGGAGTTTCCTGCGGGTATCCGGCCGGCCCCACAGGCGGCGTAGTTCGTCCTCATCCTTGAACAACTCGGGCAGATCCCCGAACAGGCGCTGGATGAACTCGGCTGCTGAAATGGGCTTGCCGTCCGGACCCCAGAAGCTCGTGGCGGTCATGTGCTGGAGGGTGCGTTCCTTGCCATCGGCCAGCCGGATCTTCACCTTGCGGCGTTTCTCGCAAAGGCAGGGCCTCTCGCCGCAGACCTGGCAAGGTTCCGGCGGTTCCTTCTCGCACACACAAGGCCGCTCGCCACAAACAGCGCAAGTCTGAGGCGGTGGCCTGGTGCAACTGCAAGGGCTGTTTCCGCATTGCTCGCAGGGCTCGGGGGGCAACGGCTCGCCATCCCATTCCGGATCACTGAAGTGCTCGTAGGCCTTCACGAAATCGTGGATCGTGAAATAGTCCTTGCCATCGAACAGCCGCGTCCCCCGGCCGATGATCTGCTTGAACTCGATCATGCTGTTCACCGGCCGCATCAGCACGATGTGGCGGACATTCCTGGCATCCACACCGGTGGAGAGCTTCTGCGAGGTGGTGAGGAGGGTCGGGATGGTCTTCTCGTTGTCCTGAAACTGCTTCAGGAAGCGCTCGCCTTCCTTGCCATCGTTCGCCGTAACGCGCTCGCAATAATGGGGATCGGTGCTGGTCTTGAGCTGGTTGATCAGGTCGCGGACCGCCAGGGCATGTTCCTGAGTGGCGCAAAACACCAGCGTCTTCTCCCGCGGGTCGATCTGGTCCATGAACAGCTTCACCCGGTACCGTTCACGTTCCGCGATCTCGATGACGCGGTTGAAGTCATCTTCCCTGTAGCGCCGCCCTGCCTCGACCTCGCCCTCGATGACCTGGTCATCGGGTGTGTAGACATAGTCATCCAGGGTCGTGGCGATCTGGCGGACCTTGAAGGGCGTCAGGAAGCCGTCGTTGATGCCCTCCTTCAGGGAGTAGATGTAGACCGGTTCGCCGAAGTAGGCGTAGGTATCGGCGTTGAGCGTGCGCTTGGGGGTGGCGGTCAGGCCGAGCTGCACGGCGGGCTGGAAGTACTCCAGGATGCCCCGCCAGTGGCTCTCATCGTTGGCGCCGCCCCGGTGGCATTCATCGATGATGATGAAATCGAAAAAATCCGATGGGTAGTCTCCGAAGTTGGGAGCAAGATTGCCCGCCGCATCACGCCCGGTCATGAAGGTCTGGAAAATCGTGAAGAAGACGTTCCCGTTCTTGGGCACCCGGCCCTTCCTACGGATGATCTCTGGATCGATACGAACCAGGGCGTCCTCGGGAAAGGCGGAAAAATCGTTGAAGGCCTGATTGGCCAGGATGTTCCGATCCGCCAGAAACAGGATGCGCGGCTGCCGACCAGGCGTGCCCGAGGCGCGTGCCGTCAGACTCCAGCGGGCATGAAAGAGCTTCCAGGCAATCTGGAAGGCGATGGCGGTCTTGCCGGTGCCGGTGGCCAAGGTCAGAAGGATGCGATCCCGACCCGCCGCGATGGCCTCCAGCGCCTGGTTGATGGCGTTGTGCTGATAATAGCGCGCCTGCCAGAACCCACCCTTGTCCTCGAAGGGGACCGCGCCGAAGCGTTCCCGCCAGGTGTCTTGAACACCACCTTCCACGCCGAAGGTCTCCACCCACAGCGCATCGGGAGAGGGCCAGGCATCCACCAGCCCCTCCGTGCCCGTGCCCATGTCCACCCGGTAAATGCCGTCGCCGTTGGTGGCATAGGCAAATCGGGTCTGCAAACGCTCGGCATACCGCTTGGCCTGAGCCAGCCCCTCGGTCACTGGCAGGCTGCGCTTCTTGGCCTCGATCACCGCAAGCTTCTGGCCGCGATAGATCAGCACATAGTCGGCGATGTCCTGCCTGGCCCGTTTGCCGCCGCCCTGCAGCCGACCGAGGGTGATCACCTCACGCCGCACCCGGCTGGCCTCCATCACACCCCACCCTGCCTCCTTCAGGGCCGGGTCGATGAGTTCAGCGCGGGTTTCGGCTTCGTTGAGGCCGGCTTCCTTCACTCTCGGGCTCCAGCCAGCATGTTCATGATCAGGCGGATCATGGTCTCCTTGTTGGCGGCATCGGACTCGGCCACCAACAGGGTCAGGGCCGCAAGGCCCACATCGTTGATCACCGGCTCACCCGCCGCATTCAACAAGCGGTCATTACGGTGGAGGAAGTCCACGAACAGATAGGCCGCGCTGCGCTTGTTGCCATCGGAAAACGGGTGGTTCTTGATCACGAAGTACAGCAGATGTGCGGCCTTGGCCTCCACGCTGGGGTAGGCCGGCTCACCAAACACGCTCTGATCCAGGTTGCCCAGCAGCGAGTCCAGACCGTCGCCCCGATCTCGGGCGAACAGGTCGGTCGCCTCGCCGCGCGCCATGAGCTCGGATTTCAGACGATCCAGCGCGGCCCGCGCCTGCTCCAGTGTGGGCAGGCTTCCACCCGGCTGGGCACGTGGCTCGGTCAACAGGCCCTCGTCGTAGCGTTGCAGCAGCAGAAAGGTCTGGGCGTAGCGGCTGACGATATCCACCAGGCCGCGACCGCTGCCCGCGTCCAGCGCCGGGCTTTGCGCGGCCTTGCGCACCAACGCCAGGGCCGCCTCCAGTTCACGGGCATTTTCCTCGAAGCGCTGGCGGTTCAGGGTCCAGCCCTGGGTGAGGTGTTCGCGCAGGATGCGGGTGGCCCACTGGCGGAACCTGACTGCACGGCCTGAGTTGACCCGGTAGCCGACTGAAATGATCGCGTCGAGGTTGTAGTGCTTGACGCGCCGCCGAACCTGCCGCTGGCCTTCCTGACGAAGGACCGAGGATTCCTCGGTAGTTGCCTCCTCGACCAGTTCATCGTCAGCGTAGATATTCTTGAGGTGCAGGCCGATATTGTCCGTCGAGGTATCAAAGAGGTCAGCCATTTGCCGTTGTGAGAGCCAAACCGTCTCCTGATCCGTATCCAGCCGGACCTCGACGGCCTTGTCGGCTGCGCCGTAGATGATGATCGGCGCCTGGTGTTCCTGGGTCATGTGACTAACTCCTCCTTGAGAGCATCGTTGAGGCTTACCGGGCCTGCTGTCAGCTCGCCCGAAAAGGCCTTTTGTAGCATGGATTGTTTGAGCTCGGAAAGCGCGTGAAGCTTACTGCGATATATGGACTGAACTTCTTGACATTGAACCAAAAGCTCAGATACCTGATCAACCATTTTCCTTTGTTGCGCTAGCTTTGGCACGGACACTCCCAGATTCGAGAGCGCTGCATTACTAAGGTTTAGCATGGTTGCCCCGGAGGATAGCCGCTCAAGCTCCAAACGATATCGAGCTGATCTTAGCATGTAAGCCAAAAAATCCGAGTCTATCGTATTTTCTGGCCTCACAAAAAAACAGCCTGTCCCGCAAACCCAACCGCTTTGTTCTTTAGTGACAACAGCACAACGGCCAATCTCGCCTCGCCGAGCAATAACAATGTCCCCGGCCTGAAGGACATAAGATTGGAGCCTTTCTCTAGTCTCCAAACTAATCATCTTTCTTACGTCTGGCTGTATTTTCCCGTCAACCATGTTTATGGGATTCACGAGAGGAACGCCAACGGATACATAGTCCGACTTATGTAACATCGAACCAAACGGCCCAGTCGATACACATTTCGAGAATTCTTTCAAAGGCCCGTCAATCCATCCTTCTTCGCGTCGGCTGAACACCGCATTCAAATAACTCTCAAACAACTCCCGGGCATTGGCGAGGTTCTTTTCGGTGTTGGCGACCGCGATGGCGATTCCCGCGAAGGCTTCATCGAGAATGGCGACGATGCGCTTTTGTTCGGGGAGGGAAGGAAGCGGAAGCTCAAACTCAAGCAGCTTGTTGATATTCGCTCTCGGCATTCGTGCGCCAGTGCTTGTACTATCGATCTCTTTTACTACAGGCTCCCAAGTCAACCAATAGTAAAGGAACCGGCGATCGAGACTGGATTCGACCCGTAATGGAAAAATCTCAGAGGAGCAATGGCCGTCGAACTCCGGCAAAAGAACCTTATTTAGATACGGCCGGAGACGTCCATACAATACATGACTCGCAGTGAAACTAAAAGTTGTACTCTTGACCATAGCAGGCGCCAAGCTGCCAATAAACTTGCCCGTGCCGCTTTCAATGTGCTCCAAGCCTACATACGGCAAAGTAGTCCCGCTATGTTTGGCCTTATCAACAGTGCAAACATTCTTCAGTGCCGTAGAGCTCCACCCCTCCCTCATAACAACATCCCCCGAATCCCTTCCAGGATCTCCTCGCTCTCCCTGTCCAGCGTCTCGATCTCGTTGATGATCACCTCAGGATCACGCAAAGGCGCGGCTTCCGCCTTATTGGGATTCTTCACCGACAAATCCACGCTGTCCGGGTCGATATCCTTCACGTCCACCGTCCAGGCATTCTCGGAATCCTCGAATCCGGCCTGCCGGGCGACGAAATCCTTGAGGTCGTTGTCATTGAGCGGGTTGGTCTTGCCCAGGCTGCGGCCCGGGTCGAGCTGGTAGTACCAGATCCTCCGGGTTGGCGCGCCCTTCTCGAAGAACAGCACCACGGTCTTCACCCCGGCGCCCAGGAACGTGCCGCCGGGGCAGTCGAGGACGGTGTGCAGGTTGCAGCTCTGCAGCAGCTCCTTGCGCAGCGCCCGCGAGGCATTGTCGCTGTTGGACAGGAAGGTGTTCTTGATGACGATGGCGGCCCGGCCTCCCGCCTTCAGGGACTTGATGAAGTGCTGCAGGAACAGGAACGCCGTCTCCCCAGTCTTGATGGGGAAATTCTGCTGGACCTCCTTGCGCTCCTTGCCGCCGAAGGGCGGATTGGCCAGGATCACGTCGAAGCGGTCCTTCTCCTGGATGTCGCTCAGGTTCTCCGTGAGACTGTTGGTGTGGACCACGTTGGGCGCCTCGATGCCGTGCAGGATCATGTTCATGATCCCGATGACATAGGGCAGGCTCTTCTTCTCCTTGGCGTAGAAGGTGCGGGTCTGGAGGATCTCCAGGTCGCGGGTGGACAGGGGGTTGCCGTCGCGCTGGCCATCGCCTTGGCCGTCCGGGCCGTAGCGGAGATAATCATGCGCCTCGCACAAAAACCCCGCGGAACCGGCGGCGGCGTCGTAGATGCGCTCGCCGATGCGGGGCTTGACCACCTGGATCATGGCGCGAATCAGTGGGCGCGGCGTGTAATATTCACCGCCGTTGCGCCCGGCGTTGCCCATGTTGCGGATCTTGGCCTCGTACAGGTGGGAGAGCTCGTGCTTCTCCTTTTGCGACCGGAAGCTCAGCCCGTCGATCAGCTCCAGGGCATCCCGCAGGCTGTAGCCGCTGGAGAACTTGTTGCGGATCTCGCTGAAGATCTCCCCGATCTTGTATTCGATGGTGTCCGGCCCGGTGGCGCGGTCCCGAAAGCCCTGCATGTAGGGAAACAGCTCGTCGTTGACGAAGTCGATCAGGTCGGCGCCGGTCAGGGCCGTGTCATGGTCGAACTGGCCGTCAGCCGTCTTGGGCGCGGCCCAGGCCGACCAGCGGTAGGCCTCATCGATGATGAACGGGTAGGACTTGCCCACCAGCTCGGCCTCCTGGGCACGTTCAAACTCCAGGTCATCCAGGTACTTGAGGAACAACATCCATGACGTCTGCTCGGTGTAGTCCAGTTCCGTGGCACAACCGGCCTCTTTCCATAGCACGTCATCGATGTTGCGGAAGGTTTGTTCAAACATTCACTGTCCTGTGTTCAGGTTAGTCAAATCCGGCGCATGGCCTGATGATGTATTGCTTGAGTCGGCCACAAGCCGCTTGACCTTGAGTTCTTCACGATGCTGCTCAGCGTGCCAGAGTTCATACTGTGACTGCTGATTCAGCCAACTCTCTGCCGAAGTACCAAACGCAATGGAAAGCCGAATGGCCATCTCTGGACTAATGCCCGCCCTGCCGTTCAACACAGCACTCAGGGTTTTTCGACTGACTCCCAATGCTTCTGCAGCGGCCGTTACAGAGAGGCCCAAGGGCTCCAGGCAAAGCTCACGCAACACTTCACCAGGATGGGGGGGGGGTTGTGCATCAACATCCGTGATACCTCAGTGGTGATCTTCGTAGTTCACGATCTCGGCATCTCCATCCTCGAACCGGAAGGTCACGCGCCAGTGACCACTGACCGTTACTGACCATATTCCGGCGCGATTCCCCGAAGGCTGGTGCAGTCGAAGGCCTGGCAGATCCATATCCTTGACATCCGATGCCGCATTCAGCCTGCCGAGAATCAGTCGAAGCCTCGCGGAATGAGCGGCCTGGATCCCAGCGGTGCTGCCGGAACTGAAAAGTTTGGCCAAGCCCTTGTGCTTGGAGCTTCGAATCATGTTGCGAATGCAACCTGCCACGTACCAGGTTTCAATCACACGTGAATGAAGGCCGGCTGTTGGGCACGTCTCCAAGCCCCCAGGTAAACTCTCACTCACGCAACTCAAGAGTGCCTGTCCCTTACTTTTTCGTAGACGTTCCGACGCGGGGGGGATGGCAGTGCTCACCGGCACGGCCATGTCCTTCTTTATGCCTTTTTAACGAACTCAGATTTTAGCTTCATTGGACCGATGCCATCGATTTTGCAATCAATATTATGATCACCATCTACCAACCTGATGTTTTTGACCTTGACTCCAACTTTCACCACGAGGGACGTTCCCTTAACTTTTAGATCTTTAATCACAGTAATTGTGTCACCATCACTCAGCAAGTTTCCATTTGAATCCTTTACTACTATACCAGCGTATTGCTCCTCACCTTCTCCTGCCTTCCACTCATGGCCACATTCAGGGCAAACTAAAGCGCCTCTATCTTCATATGTAAAGCTGGATTTACAACCTGGACAATTAGGTAAATTACTCATCAGTCAACTCTCAAATGTCGTATCGGAAAACACTTGCCATCGATGTGCGTACGTTGATGTGCGTACGTTTTGGTTTAGCTGAGCCTACAAGGGCCTGACTCCGTGACTTGAACTACCACACCTTCTTGCCCGAACTGACGGAGTAACGCTACCAACCAATATTGCTGGTTAGAAGGAGTAGCTTTAAGTTCCCAAGGCCCTCACCGACAAGATGGCCGGTGAGCCCCAGCCCGTAGCTGGCTCATTCATCGATGAGAACCTGCGCAGCACCCGCAGTGACCGGCTATGCTGCGCCTCATCAAGCGCAAATTCGGCGCCCGGGCCAGGATTGTACTGCCAACAGCATGTCCAGCAGGCCACTGAAGCTCGATTATCCCAGTGGATCGACAAACATCCTCACCGCTGAAAACATCGAATGTTGGGGTGAGGCCAGACATCGACCCCACCGGCCTGGAGGTGGACCGCTACCGCCGGGCAGGGGACCACACGTCCGGCTTGCCTATTCATTCAAACGACTGTTAGAGTTCCCCTTGATGATTATCAAACCATGATGCCGCCGGGATCGCTCCAGGGTGTCCACGGCCGGCCGACGCCACACCAAGGGAACTCGCATGAACAAGACACCCAACCCCGCACCCACCCGACCCGGCCAGCGCGTGGCGGTGGTGGCCGGGCTGCGCACGCCGTTTGCGCGGCAGCTCACCGCCTTCCGGGACCTGTCCGCCATTGATCTGGGCATTCTGGTCACCAGCGAACTGATGGCCCGCACGGACCTGGACCCGGCGCTGGTGGAACGGGTGGTCTACGGTCAGGTGGGGATCCTCCCCCAGGCCCCCAATATTGCCCGCGAAGTGTTGCTGGGCGCGGGCCTGCCAGCAGGAACCGATGCCTACAGCGTCTCCCGCGCCTGCGCCACCAGCCTGCAGAGCACCGTGGACGTGGCCGCCGCCATCGCCCGCAACGAGATCCAAGTGGGGCTGGCCGGTGGCGCCGATTCCACCTCGGTGCTGCCGCTGCAGCTCAGCGCCCCCCTGGCCCGCGCCTTCATGCGGGCCAGCAAGGCCCGCTCCCTGCTGGACAAGCTGCGCTGCTTCAAGGACATCCGCCCCGGGCATCTGCTGCCCAACCCACCGGCGGTGGCGGACTATTCCACCGGTCTGCGCATGGGCGATATCGCCGAACAGATGGCCCGCAATCACGACATCGGACGAGCGGAGCAGGATGCCCTGGCGGTGGCTTCCCACCACAAGGCCCACCAGGCCTGGGAGGCGGGACACCTGCAAGCCGAGGTGATGACCGGCATCGTGCCCCCCTTCCGGGAAGTGATCACCCGGGACAACACCCTGCGACCCGATACCAGCCTGGAACAAATGGCACGCCTGCCGCCGGTGTTCGACCGTCGCCACGGCACGGTCACCGCCGCCAATTCCAGCCCGCTCACCGATGGCGCCGTCAGCCTGCTGCTGATGACCGAATCCCGGGCGCGGGCACTGGGTTTCGACCCCCTGGGCTTCATTCGCGGCTGGGCCTTCACCGCCATCGACCCCTTCAACGACGGACTGATGGGTCCGTCCCATGCCACCCCCCTGGCCCTGGACCGGGCCGGCATCCGGCTGCAAGACCTGGCACTGGTGGAGATGCACGAGGCCTTCGCCGCCCAGGTACTCGCCAATCTCAAACAATGGCGGTGCCCGCGCTTTGCCCGGGAGGTCCTGGGACGGGACGCCCCCATCGGCGAGGTGGACCCGGATCGCTTCAACGTACTGGGCGGCTCCATCGCCTACGGCCATCCCTTCGCCGCCACGGGGGGACGCATGATCATCCAGACACTGCGCGAACTGCGCCGCCGGGGCGGCGGACTGGCGCTGACCACCGCCTGCGCCGCGGGCGGCCTGGGCGCGGCCCTGATCCTGGAGGTGGACTGATGAATGCCTTTCACATGCAGAAGGATGACCGGAACGTGGCCGTCATCACCGTGGACCTGCCCGATGAGCGCATGAACGTACTCCGGGCGGAGATGGTGGACGAATGCGGCGCCCTGCTGGATACCCTGGCACGGGACAACACCCTGCGGGGCGTCATCATCACCAGCGGCAAGCCGGACAACTTCATCGCCGGGGCCGACATCCGCATGCTGTCCGCCTGCGACAGCGCCGAGGACGCCGCCGCCCTGGCCCGCGCCGGACAGGCCCTGTTCGACCGACTGGAGGGCTTCCCGGTGCCGGTGGTGGCCGCCATCCACGGCCCCTGTCTCGGCGGCGGACTGGAACTGGCCATGGCCTGTCACGGCCGGGTGGCCACGGATCATGACGCCACCCGCCTGGGCCTGCCGGAAGTACAGCTGGGCCTGCTGCCGGGAAGCGGCGGCACCCAGCGGCTGCCGGCCCTGGTGGGCCTGCCGCAGGCCCTGGACATGATGCTCACCGGACGCCAGCTGCGCCCGCGCCAGGCCCTGCGGCAGGGGCTGGTGGATGAACTGGTGCCCCCGCCCCTGCTGATGCAGGCGGCCCGTGCCCGGGTGCAGGCCCTGGCGGACGGGAAACAGACCCGCCGCCGCAGGCCCTGGCACCAACGCCTGCTGGAAAACAACACACTGGGGCGACACCTGGTCTACCGGCAGGTCGGCAAGCGGGTACACGCCCGCACCCAGGGCAACTACCCGGCCCCGGAACGCATCATCGACGCCGTGCGCACCGGCCTGGAATCCGGTCGGCGGGCGGGGCTCGCCGCCGAGGCCAGGCATTTCGGGACCCTGGCCATGACGCCCCAGGCAGAGGCGCTGATGTCCCTGTATCTGGCCGGCAATGCCCTGAAAAAGGCCCCGGTCACCTCGCCGTCGGCCACCCCTCGTCCGGTGCGGACCGTGGGCGTGCTGGGCGCGGGCCTGATGGGGGCCGGGATTGCCCATGTCACCAGCACCCAGGCCGGCAGGAACGTACGGCTCAAGGACGTGAGCGCCGAACGGCTCAACGAGGCCATGGGCCATGTCCATCGCCAAATCCGGACCCGGCAGCGGCGCCAGGGGCTAAGCGACTTCGAGGTGGGACGCCGGCTGAACCGCATCACCCCCACCCTGGACTACAGCGGCTTTGGTCGTCTGGACATGGTGATCGAGGCGGTGTTCGAGGATCTGGCACTCAAGCACCGCATGCTGGCGGATGTGGAGGCCCATTGTCCGGAGACAGTGATCTTTGCCACCAACACCTCGTCCATCCCCGTCGCGCAGATCGCCGCGCCGGCCCGGCGGCCGGAACGGGTCATCGGCATGCACTACTTCTCGCCGGTGGAACGCATGCCCCTGCTGGAAGTGATCGTCACCGACCGCACCGATCCGGAAGTGATCGCCACCACCGTGGCCCTGGGCCGGGACCAGGGCAAGACGGTGATCGTGGTTCAGGACGGGGCCGGGTTCTACGTCAACCGCATCCTCGCCCCCTACCTGAACGAGGCCTGCCATCTGCTCATGGAGGGCGTGCCCATCGACCACATCGACACCACCCTGGTACGGTTCGGCTTCCCCATGGGACCCTTCGCCCTGCTGGATCAGGTGGGGCTGGACGTGGGCGGCAAGGTGGGACCCATCCTGCATGAAGCCTTCGGCGAACGCATGCGCCCCTCACCGGTGGGCGAGCGCCTGCTGGCCCAGGGGCGGCGGGGCCGCAAGTCCGGCAAGGGATTCTACCGCCATGATCGCCGTGGGCGCGGCGCCCCCAAGGTGGATGCAGCGGTCTACACCGAACTGGGGGTACAGCCCGGGCAACGCCTGCCGGCCCAGGAAATCATCGACCGCACCGTGCTGCCCATGATCAACGAGGCGGTCCGTTGCCACCAGGAAGGCATCATCCGTCACCGGCGGGATGGAGACATCGGAGCCGTCTTCGGCATCGGATTCCCCCCCTTCCTGGGCGGACCGTTCCATCAACTGGCCCGGCGGGGACCAAAAGCGGTGGCAGAGCGCCTGAACGAACTGCAGACCCGTCACGGGGACCGCTTCGAGCCGGCACCCGGGCTGGAGAAGGTGCTGGAGGGGGATGGCAGTGCTTCACCGGCACGGCCATGCCCTTCAGTGGGATCGGTCTGACCTCAGCACTTTCACCTCGGCCAGGGACAGGCCCGTGGTCTGGGCGATCTGCTCGTCTGTGAGCAGATCCAGCTTGAGCAGGTTGATGGCCGCCAGACGCTGGCCTTCCTGGCGGCCTTCCTGACGCCCCTTCTGCAAGCCAATCGCTTCGCCTTTCTGTCGCTCCTTCTCCGCCCACGTCTGAAGATTTTCCGCCAGCATCGCATTGTCCTCCACCAAACTGTTGATCTGTTCCAGCGCCTGCCCCGCCTCGGCACCCTGTTCGACATTATTTCGCAGGCGTTCCTGCTGAACCAGCCAGAATGCCACCATCAATGTTTATCTCCGTTCCTGTCAAATAGCCAGATTCATCTGAAGCCAGCATTACAGCAACACAGGCTACTTCCTCGGGCAAACCGAAACGCCTAAGTGGTGTATCTTGAACAAAGGCGGCCATATTAGCCTCACGCTCAGGCCCATTACCGAGCATCGGTTCCCACATAGGTGTCAGAATTGCGGCTGGATGAATTGAATTACAGCGCACCTTCAAATTCTGCTGCGCGCAGTACAAGGCTACACTTTTGGTATGATTCCGGACAGCCGCTTTGCTGGAGGCATAGGCAGCGGCAGTTGGAATACCGACAATGCCAGAACGCGACGATATATTGATAATGGAACCCTTGCCCGTGGCGCGCATGGCTTTAATGGCGTACTTACAACCTAAAAACACCCCATCGAGGTTTGTCTCATGCACCTTCCGCCAAGCGTCTAAGGTGGCATGTTCTGGGTCATGCGGTACGTAGCCCTCTTCAAAACCAGTAATGCCAGCATTGTTGACGACAATATCAAGCCGACCATGTGCCCCGATTATTTTCTCTGTAAGTTTTTGCCAAGCTTCTTCATGGCGAACATCCAAAAAAGCAAAGCAAGCAGATTGGCCGAGGGATGATGCTACTTGCTGCCCATTGGTCTGATCAATGTCCGTTACATAAACAAAAGCACCTTCCGCTACAAAATGCCGAGCTATCGACTCACCAATTCCTTTGGCAGCCCCAGTCACTAAAGCAACTTTTCCTTCGAGTCTCAAAACTCCGCTCTCCTAATGTCGTCGCAGTAGGAATGCCGGTTACCCGACGTCCCCTGCACAAGCCCCGGCGTGCGGTTTTCCCGCACCGGGCTCCTCAGCCATACTCACACGCGCAGAGGGTACAATGTACCCCGTGGATATTTTCGCCAGGAAAGTTTGCCTCTTATAATCGAGACCTACATTGTCCCGAAGAGGTTGCCTTTGGCGAATACGCATGACTGTCAGCCCATTACTCATTTGATCGGCCCTACCGTCTCGGAGTGTCGGGTCGGAGGAGGCGCGCTCACGCGCTGGCCTCCGTCCGCCGCTCAAACTGCACGTGCGGTTTTCCCGCATGCAGCTTTCAAACTCAAGAGTGCCTGTCCCAAAAAACTCATCCCCAAAAAACTCATCCTAACTTTCGTTCTAGTCCTTTACTCCTTCCCTACTCTTCTTTTTCAAGATCATCTACCTTGGAAACCAGCCCATTCATCTCATCTTGGGTTATCAGGCCACAGACACTCAATACCTTAATACTATCTAAAACCTTCTTCCTTTTCTCTCTACGCTTAAGGCTGCCGTCATCGAAGTATTCAAGCTCATCCTTATATGGAAGAGTTTGTTCATAAAGTTGATGATAACCCTTTCCAACCGCCCCTCTAAACTGCACAAGCTCCGGTATCTTGCTACCTATAGAAATAACATGTTGCCGTGATATCCCAGGATAAGGATCGATGTATACAATTTCTTTCACCCCTAGCTGATACGCCTTCTTCGCGCATAATTCACATGGGCTTGCTGTGGTGTAGAGCTTTCCACCTAAAATACCTTTACCTCCATATTTCGAAAGCTGAAGAAAAGCATTTTCCTCCGCATGCAAAGATCTCGTATGAACCTGATTACCTTTACTGTCCAAACTGTTCTTTAAATCTTTAAAGCAGTACGAAAGATTTCTCCCACTCAACAGTTCCTTACTAGAGGTTAGCGCTGCCCTATGCTCGGCTGCACGAGAACGAAACTCCTTGTCATTTCGTTCATAGTCACTGTAAACAAGCGGATCGAAGCTATGTAAAAGCCTATCTAAGGATCTTAAAGAGCAAGGAATTTGACCGGACGGAACATCGTTCCATCCCACGGCCTTAATTGAGTTGTCCGTGTCAGTGATCACCGCTCCAACCTGCCGAGATATACAGCCGGAGTTGGTCTTCGCTGTAAACGCGATCTGCATCACACGCTCCATGGCAGTCGGAGGAACCAATCCCGGATGTATCATCAATGATACATACCAAACAATCTGCGACTTCAGAATGTTACTATTGTCCAGTTCATTCCTGGGGTTAAATAGATGGATATCAGACATTTCAATACAACGCTTGACGTTCTGAGCAACGAAGTCTCCGTCCAAAATGGCCGAGCTACCAGACTCTGCCTCATCTATCTTTTTGATACTGGCTTCATCAAATTTTCTAACATTTCTGAGGTAGGCGCTCCTATCTTCATCGGGTGCATTGATAGATACAAGATAGAAAGCCGAGTACCGTTCTCTAAAAAATCTCGCCTCATATGGATTGCGTATGGCATCAATAACCACGAATGCGCTATCAAAAGATTTTCTAAGAATCTTTATTATCCTGTTAATGGTTTCAGGCAGGTGAAAAATTTGCCCCGGGTCAAATTTAGCACTTTTGTATCCGACAGAAACCCGACCAAGTTTCCGTATAGAGTTTCCTGCAGCTTGATACGTCTCTACATAGAGGCCAGGGGACATCGCGTCAAGCTCAGCCTTAAATTCATTAGTAAACTTTCTGTAAGAAACCAAACTCCTCAGGATGGATCTCTTAGCCACATACCTTGGATCAAAGTCAGATTCGTGGTCTAAGACCATCTGAATAACGCGTTTGCTTCTGCCCACATTAATCTTGTTGCCATAGGCAACTGATGACAAAACACCTTCAATCTGTGCCGCATCAGAGATTCCCGTTGGATCGCACGCTGCCACAAAGCTTGCCAAATCACCTATATCCATTGCGAGTAGGTACGCGGATATGAGGTCACTTATTTTTATTGCGAAAAATCTCTTCCAGTTATTTTTGGCATAACAACTAAGCACTTCGTACCGCCTGGAATCCAGTCCGTCATAGAACGCGTTGCACTTGTATCTTAGGTCGTCCATAGCCGGTATATCAGGCTCGGAAGACTCCATAATTGATGCAGCCGTAGTGCAACCGGAGCCAGTGCGCCCAGTAAGCCCAATCACTATGAACTTGCTTCGCTCAAGAAACAGCTTGGACAATGGTGCTACGTCAGCCATTTGAAACACCTCTTACTCTTTGGACAGATGACTCAGTTTTTCTATACTAATTGCGCAGCAGGGATATCAAACGGAACGTCGTGGTAGGAAAACTCAAGAGTACCTGTCCCTTACTTTTGCTCCATGGTTACGCCTGAAATCTTCGTATGTTCTCTTCTTATGAACTGCCTAGTGCGGACCCGCATGCTAGGCGGTGTGGGGAGGGCGGGCTAAACACTCGCCCTTACCCGATTCGCATTTTATTTATCTTGGAGAAGCACGGAAACGTTACTTTGAATATGACGGTGCTTCTCTCGAATCCTCTGTGGGACTTCCACATCCAGCTTGTGCATTCTTTGAACGAACTCAAGAGTGCCTGTCTCTTAACTTTCCCTCTTTCCCTCTTTGGGCGAACACCGGTTCAGATCAGGAGTGCGCATCGCTCACGGAAATCAACATAGAGATGCCAGTTCCTTCATTCACCCATTCGTTACAACTGGCTGTCAGTTCGCCCTCACCTTTCCTATCGACGTACATACGCGCCCCGTGGACGAATGTATGGAAATCTTTAACTTTTAGACCATCTTCACACCGTAAGTAGTGCCTGAATCCATCAGTCGGCTGCAGCGCACTAAATGAGAGCATCTTCCAATGATCGAATCCGGGTTCGACCATATTGATTTCAATATCCAGATGGGAGCAGTCCCTTTCAAATTTACTCAAATCAATGGTAGCCAATCTCGCCTCACCGCCATCGATAGTGACATTTTTGTAGTCGAATTCTTTTATCAAGAACTCAAGAGTGCCTGTCCCTAGAACTCACTGTACCGACAACAGCGACGACGATCAGTGGCCTGATAGCCCTCCCCCCTGTTTCAATGGTTTCCTCTCTGCGGTCATGTGCCGAGGATTGTCCTTGGACACTGCTCGTCTGCCGGGGTGGAAATCGACGGGAAATCAGGACATAGTAGTGGTTCAGGAGCCGGAAACTGGAGGAAACCCGGGACAGGGGCAGTCGATGTAATGAGTAATCAACCGAAAAACCCACCAAAAAAATCAAGATAACTCAAGAGTGCCTGTCCCTTACTTTCTTACTTTCTTGCCCTTAAGCCTTAACGCCCGACACATGCGCCGGTTTGGAGCCGCGAAGCGGCGGAAAAGCGGTCGCTGTGATGCCGTTTGTTAGCAACATGGCTCGAAAAGCTCAAAGACCCTACAGTCACTAGAAATGCAGGTTTCCAGTAGCTTTTTTGCGGATGACATTTTTTCCGGTGAGAAGCACGAAATACCGTTCCTGATAAGATCTCCTTTTGTCAGCATTGCTCGTTTCAATGGAGCAGCAATACAAGCATGATCTGCGTCGAAGCAAAATATGGGAGTGTCATCATCGTAGTATCTGTCGAGTAATTTGGAGTATAGTGAACGCTCTATCGAGACTTTTGCATTCTGATATTCATCTATGAAGCCTGGCTCTAGAAAATCGCGTTGCCTATAGTGTATTTGATGTCTCAGCTCCATCAACCATACGTAAACAGGTTTACCCTCTATGGTGTTTGTGGAAAGAAGGTCGTTCTCACCCACTAAGTCATCAAATATATTAATAACCCCAACATGATCGTTTCGATATCTACTATTACTCCGCTTAAGTGGCGTTTCTCCAGCACGAATCTCCCATAAATACTGGGACTGATTCTTTATTAGAGCAAACCCCTTCGCTGCCAGAGATGATCTCAGAAAATAAAACACTGAATAGTAAAATTTCACAACAGACCAAGAGTGTCTACCCATTGCAACACTAGCTATACCTTCGCTTAAACTAGCAATACCTTTATAATATAAATCCTCACCATCTTTTAACAATTGATCTTTAATGTAGTCTTCATCGCTATGGGAGACCTGATAGCTTTCCAGTTTTGGTCGATAACTATGCCAATTATCAAGATTACTACAGCCAACTGCAGTCTCAATATATACCTGAACCCGAAATCGATTAAAATTCATATTCATCATAGCTTGGCAGGGAGTTAATTACACTAGACTCAAGGTATTCTTTAACTTTCTTTCTGGCTGTTTTTCCGTCTAACCCCTTCATTTCATCCCAAGCAAGCAAGTTGTCATATGGGAGGTCAATAATTTTTTTCATGGTTTCAATTGTAAATGACTTTCTTTCCGCACATTTCAACATGAGGGTGCCGGTTAAATAATCTACCGCTCCATTGAAACCTGCTGCTTTTAAAAATGGATTCTTAGATTTAGATGTCCATAATTTTTCGTGCTGGTAAAAATCCTTCATCACAGAGAAGAAATTTTCAATGACTGTTTTCTGGTGTTTGAAGCTCGGTAAATTTACGGTGTAAAAAACACCATCTCTTCCCAAGTGTTGCTTAAAAGAAGAAACGAAAGTTGAAAGCTCTATGCTACCCGACCCTCTAGGAGCACCCGGCAATTTGATGCTTTTATAAAGAGGAGATTCCGGGTCATCATTTAGCTCCTTTGCAATATCGGTAGCTCTTATAACAACGTGCTCTGCATCATCGATTGCTTCACCAAACAAATCGTAGATCAAGCTTTTCGGGACGGGCTTTTGCTCAGTGTTAATGTTTAGAAAAATCTTCGCAGCCTGAGGTGTTGTCAAATGCTCTGAGAGCGTAACTATTACCTCCTGATCGCCAATTCCATCTTCTTCCTTCATTGCTTCTTCTAGCCCAGCCAGCCTATGCTGCCCATCAATAACTTGAGCTCCTGCAGGAACAAGTGGGATTTCTATGTTCTGCGCCTGTCTTTTGGGCGAAAAATTGTCATCTGTCCAGTTCAAAATAAATGAGTTAAAAAACATGTTTCCGTCGAGAACATAATTTTTTATGTCTTTTATTCGACGTTTATTTAGTATTCTCTGAACCGCACCTTCTTCATCATCTTTGCCTCTCACTGCAACATAATGTATGTGCAGAAGGTCACGAACCTTCATTGAGAACGTAAACGCAGGTATTTCCCCGAAAGAAGTCTCAAAATATTCTGTTTTATATGTGTCCTGCATACTTACTCCTTATTTCTTAAATTTTGCTAACAGCTTTAATGGATAGAATCCGCATTTCTCAGGAAAGGCAGATTCCGCATAGCACACCCCAGTAACCCGCTTCACCTCCAACCAACAACACACCCATCTTCCGTCCCGCCCCCACAACCCTCTGATTCAAAAAGCCATCCAGCCCGAAAAGGTACGCCCAACGCAGCCCCCCCAATGATTGAAGGCACCCACGCGGTCGTGTGCTATACGGATTCTGTATAAGTTGACATGCACGGAATGAGATACAACGTTCGCCGGGCGATACCGACGCATTCCGTTCAACCCTGGAGATGAAACACGGACCCGCCCGGCAAACAGTAAAACGTCGCACTGATGGCAACAGGCCGGCGGCTTCGCGTCCGCGATGAGGAATGTGATCGGGGATTGATCAAGGTGAGATGCCGCGGCCCTACCCCATTCGGGCCGCACGGGTTCCCTGTACTCCATGACCTTTTCCAATGCATGGTCCTGAAGTCGAGATTAGCCGATTTTGTGACGCAATTCCTGTTTCAGGTCAGGTTTATTCTGCAATCAGCGCCATTCAATCCACGCCGGACAGGTGGCTCTCCATAGCCAGCCAGTCTTCGATGGCGGTGGGCCGGGGCGGTGTTTCCGGGGTGAAGCCCAGGGATTTGGCAAAGACCCGTTCCGGGGCCACATGGCCGCCCTTGCAGCGGATCAGTCCCTTCACCAGGCCGATGGCCACGGTGCGCCCCTGCCGCACGAAGCGTTGTTCCATGTAGAACCACTTGTCGTCCCAGTAGAGCACCCGGGTGCGCAGTTCGAAGCGCTCGAAGGGCATGAGGGAGCGGCGCCAGCGCATCATGGACGAGGCAATGACCGGCATCCATTTTTCCTGCACCACCAGCCTGCCCATGCCGCTGCGGAACATCAGGTCCACCCGCCCCAGATCCATCAGCAGCAGAAACCGGGCGTTGTTCATGTGGCGGTTCAGATCCAGGTCGTTGGGCAGTACCCGCATCCGCAGCACCGACTCGTCCAGGGGACCCAGACGGGGCCGGAAACGCATGGTGATCATCAGCAGAAGCAGCCGGAAGTACAGGTTCATCCGTTCGGACTCCTGGGGGTGGGCAATGCCCCGAGTGTTTCAAACGCTTGAAAGAAAATCAAGGCCTACATAAGCTCATAAGCGATCGAACAAACGATCAAATTAGAACGAATAAACCACCATGGATCCAAGGTTGAGGAGGCGCAATCATGCGCAATGACAGCAGTGATGGACGTTTCACCCGCCGCCGTGCCTGGCAGGCGGCCTTGCCCGGCGCCCTGCTGATGAGTGCCCTGTCCGGCGGCGCCCAGGGGGCCGCCTTCGCCCTCAAGGAGCAGAGCGCCGCCGCCCTGGGCAATGCCTTTGCGGGGGCCACGGCGGGGGCGGAGGACATCAGTTACAGTTTTTTCAATCCCGCCGCCCTGGCCTACGGCACCGGGACCGAGATCTCTCTGGTGGGCAGCCTGATCCTGCCGCAGTTCGAATATGCCTCGGACAACTCGGCGGCCGGTCTGCCCTACCCCGGTGCCCATCGCAGCAAGAGCGATCAGGGGGCCTTTGTGCCGGCGGCCTTCGTGGCGCGGGATCTGGGTGAAGGGCTGCGCCTGGGGCTGGGCGTGACGGTGCCCTATGGTCTGGAGACCGATTATGTCCGCCGCTGGGTGGGCCGTTACGATGCCATCAATACCGACCTGATCACCGTGGACATCAATCCCACCCTGGCCTGGCGGGTGTCTCCCCGGCTGGCCCTGGGGATCGGTCTATCGGCCCAGTATGCGGATGCCAGCCTGAGCGGTGCCGTGCCGGGGGCGGGCATCACCCCGGACACCGACGGCAAGATAGAGATAGAGGGGGACGACTGGACCTACGGCTTCAATCTGGGCCTGCTCTATGAACCCGTGGCGGGCACGCGCCTGGGGCTGGCCTACCGTTCCCGCATCAGCCATGAGCTGTCGGGCCACGCCCGCTATACCCCGGCCGGTCTGGGACCGGTCACCGCCGCCCCCCAGAAGGTGGGCGGCACGGCCAAGCTGGAGCTGCCGGAGACCGTCGGTCTCGGTCTGCATCAGGACATCGGGCCTCGCTGGTCGGTGATGGCGGACGCTACCTGGACCCGCTGGAGCCGCTTCGACGAACTGCGCATCCGGTTTGCGGATGACATCGCCCTGGCCACGGACCCGGTCACCGGCCTGCCCATCAGCGCCATTTCCGAGAGCGTGGATGAATACAGCTGGCAGGACACCTGGTTCCTGGCCGTGGGCGTCAGCTATCGGGTCAATGAACGCTGGGCCCTGAGAGGCGGGCTCGCCCATGACGAGAGCCCGGTGAGCACCTGCTGCCGCACCCCGCGCATCCCCGACGATGACCGCACCTGGATGACCGTGGGGGCTACGTTCCAGCCGTCCGACCGGACCCGCCTGGATCTAGGGTACGCCTACATCCGCCTCCAGGACGCGGACATCGTGCTCAACGAGGAATCGACCCTGCCCGAGATCCCCGGTGGCTATGAAAGCTCGGTGCAGATCCTCACCGCTTCGTTCAATCATCGTTTCTGATCCGGAGGGGCGGATGCGGGCCGCCATGGGCATCATGCCGTCGGCGGTTCCGCGCGGTCCCGGAGGGTGCGCGCCAGCGCGATGAAGGCCCGCAGATAGTCAATGTCGGCATCGGCTTGCCGGGTACCAAGAAAGATCTGCTTGGCGATGCCCTGCGCCCCCAGCGGCACCGAGGTCAGGTCAAGCCGCTGGGCATGTTCCTCCACCAGCCAGCGCGGCAGGGCCGCCACGCCGCGTCCGCCGGCCACCATCTGCAGCATGATGTCGGTGGTCTCGATGGGCTTGTGACGCTTGGGCCGGATGCCCGCCGGCAGGAGGAATCGGGTGTAGATGTCGAGCCGGTCGATGGCCACCGGATAGGTGATCAACGTCTCTTCCGCGAGCTGCGCCGGCTCCACGAAGGGGACATGGCAGAGGCGATGCCCCTTGCCGACCACGAGCACCTGCTCATAGTCGAACACCGGCTCGAACCGCAGGCCGCGGGTGTAGAGGGGATCGGGCGTGACCAGCAGGTCGATCTCGTGGCCGAACAACGCGCCGATGCCGCCGAACTGGAATTCCTGCTTCACGTCCACGTCCACGTCCGGCCAGGCGTCAAGGTAGGGGGCGACCACCTTCAGCAGCCACTGATAGCAGGGATGGCATTCGATGCCGATGCGCAGGGCGCCGCGCTCCCCCTGGGCGAATTGCCGCAGACGGGCTTCCGCGTGGGCAAATTGGGGCAGCAGGCGATGGGCCACCGCCAGCAGATATTCACCCGCCTGGGTCGGCCGCAGACTTCGGCCCTCCCGGTACCAGATGGCCACGCCGAGCTGCGCTTCCAGCTTGCGCACCGCATGGCTCAGGGCCGACTGGGTGAGATGCAGGTGCTCGGCGGCGGCGGTCAGGGAGCCGTGCTGATCCACGGCACGGATGATCGCCAGATGGGAACGGTCCAGGTGTGTCATGGCATCCGCCTCACATGAATTTCATACATGTTTTGATGAAATAAAACCATTTTTATTCATGGTAATGGCCGATCAGAATGGTGTCATCCATTCACCACTCAGGACAATCGGCATGGCCATCACGCACAACCTCGGCTTTCCCCGCATCGGTGCCAGGCGGGAATTGAAGTTCGCTCTGGAATCTTACTGGAAGGGTGAGTCATCCCTGGATGCCCTCAAGGCGGTGGGCGCCCAGCTGCGCGCGCGCCACTGGGAGGACCAGGCAGGTCTGGATCGGGTACCGGTGGGGGATTTCGCCTTCTATGACCAGATGCTCGACATGAGCTTTACGCTGGGCAACCTGCCCGAGCGCGTACAAGGCTTCGAAGGGGATGCGCTGGACAACTATTTCCGTGTCGCCCGCGGGCGCTCGGCGCCCGAAGCGGATGCCCGGGCCCGTTGCGGAGGCGTCGCCGCCGGCGAGATGACCAAGTGGCTCGACACCAATTATCACTACATCGTGCCGGAATTCACCGCCGACACGGCTTTCAGGCTTGATGCCTCCCGTCTGCTGGCGCAGCTGGAGGAAGCCAGGGCACAAGGCGTGAGCGCCAAGCCGGTCATCATCGGTCCGGTGACCTATCTGGCGCTGGGCAAGTCGAAGGATGGGGCCGACCGCCTCGCCCTGCTCGATCGCCTGCTGCCGGTGTACGGAGAACTGCTGAACACCCTGGCGGCCCATGGGGTCGAGTGGGTGCAGATCGACGAACCCATCCTCGTCACGGAACTGGACGCGCCGTGGCGCCATGCCTTCGAGGACGCCTATCACACCCTCAAGAGCGTGCCCGTGAAGCTGCTGCTGGCGACCTATTTCGGCGAACTCCAGGACCAGCGCTATCTGGTCGCCAACCTGCCCGTGGCCGGCCTGCACATCGACGCCATCAACGGCCGCGATGACGTCATGCCGCTGCTGAACCTGTTGCCTTCCGGCAAGGTGCTGTCGCTGGGTGTCATCAACGGGCGCAATATCTGGAAGACCGATCTGAACGGGGTGCTGGACTGGCTGGAGCCGATCCACGCGCAGCTCGGCGAGCGCCTGTGGATCGCGCCGTCCTGCTCCCTGCTGCATGTGCCGGTGGACCTGGACAGCGAGCGCAAGCTGGATGGCGAGATCCAGTCCTGGCTGGCCTTCGCCAGGCAGAAGCTGGAGGAACTGCGCATCCTGGCGACAGCCCTGAATCAGGGGCGCGAGGCGGTCAGGGCCGAACTGGACGCCAACCGCGCCGCCATCGAGGCGCGCCGACACTCTCCCCGGGTGAACAATCCGACCGTGAAGGCGGCCATCGACGGGATCGATGCCGGCATGGGCCGGCGCCTGAGCCCCTATGCCGAGCGTGCTATCCGGCAGGCGGCGCGGCTCCAGCTGCCGAAGTTCCCCACCACCACCATCGGCTCGTTCCCGCAGACCAGCGAAATCCGGGTGGCGCGGCGGCGTTTCAAGGCGGGTGAGATCGACGCGGCAGCCTATCAGGAGATCATGCACGGGGAGATCGCGGGCTGTGTGCGCGAGCAGGAGGCGCTTGGGCTGGACGTGCTGGTGCACGGCGAGGCCGAGCGCAACGATATGGTGGAGTATTTCGGTGAACAGCTCGACGGCTACGCCTTCAGCCAGTTCGGCTGGGTGCAGTCCTACGGCTCCCGCTGCGTCAAGCCACCCATCCTGTTCGGCGACATCAGCCGCCCGCGGCCGATGACCGTGGACTGGATCAGCCATGCCCAGTCGCTCACTGAAAAACCCATGAAGGGTATGCTCACCGGCCCGGTGACCATCCTCAACTGGTCCTTTGTGCGCGACGACCAGCCGCGCGCGGTGTCCTGTCGGCAGCTGGCGCTGGCCATCCGCGAGGAGGTGCTGGACCTGGAAAAGGCCGGCGTGGGCATCATCCAGATCGACGAGGCGGCACTGCGCGAGGGCCTTCCCCTGCGTCGTTCCCAGTGGCAAGACTATCTGGACTGGGCGGTGGAATCCTTCCGCATCACCGCCAACGGGGTGGGCGACGAGACCCAGATCCACACCCACATGTGCTACTCGGAGTTCAACGACATCATCGAGTCGATCGCCGCCATGGATGCCGACGTGATCACCATCGAGACCTCGCGCTCCGACATGGAACTGCTGGATGCCTTCGACCGTTTCAAGTACCCCAACGAGATCGGACCCGGCGTCTATGACATCCACTCGCCCAACATCCCGACCGAAGCCCACATGGTCGACCTGATGACCAAGGCCGCGGCGCGGATTCCCGCCGAACGCCTGTGGGTGAATCCGGATTGCGGCCTCAAGACCCGCCAGTGGGGCGAGGTGATCCCGGCCCTGACCCGGATGGTGGCCGCCGCAAAGACGCTGCGTGCCGGATATGCATGAACAGGGTTGCCGGGCCAAGACCCGGCAACCCCCAAGACCCGCCACGGGCCTATACGGCGGCGGAATCCGCCCTTTCCCGGCGCCGGCCGGATGAGGCCCTGGCGCCGATCGGGGCAAGGGCCTCCGGCGGCAGGGCATCGGTCAGGACGCACTCGTAGCGCAGGTCTTCATAGACCTGCAGCCGTTCGGCTTCCTCTTCGTCGAGTAGCCCCCGCTCCCGAGCCTGGGCCAGACGCTCACCGAAGGTCAGGCCTTCCACCTCTCCCCGGGCCACCAGCTTCTGGAAGCGGTCATACAGCGGCTCCACCTGCTCCAGCATGCGCAGGGCCACCTCCATGCGGCCGACGGCATCCTCCCCATCATCCTCGGCCCAGAAGCCGATGCCGGTGAGGCGGTCGCGCACCCCGCCGGTCTGCATCATGGCCTGGGCGATGGACTGGCCATCCTTGTCCCGGGGCGGGTGGTAGGGACGGCCCAGGGGGAAGACCAGGGCCCGCAGCGCGGCACCCAGCAGGGGGCTGGGGAAGTTGCGGAAGAACTCGTCGAAGGCCAGACCGATCTGGTTGAGGGAGTCATCCAGGGCCCAGCGCACGAACGGCAACTCTGCCTCCGGGCGACCGGCATCCTCGTGGAACTTGAGCACGGCGGACCCCAGATAGAGGTGACTGAGCACATCCCCTAGACGGGCGGACAGACGCTCCTTGCGCTTGAGTTCCCCGCCCAGCACCCCCATGGCCACGTCGGAAACAAAGGCCAGGGCCGCACTCATCCGGGTCAGCTGCCGGTAGTAATCGGCGGTGGGGCCGGACCGGACCGGTGTCTGCGCCCAGCGGGAACCGGTCAGGCCCAGCACCAGGGCCCGCGTCCCCCGGTTGATGGAATACCCCATATGGCCGAGCAACAGGCGGTCGAAGGCGGCCAGATCATCATTGCGCACCGCTTCCATCTCCTGGAACACGAAGGGATGGCACCGCACCGCCCCCTGGCCGAAGATCATCAGGTTGCGGGTGAGGATGTTGGCCCCCTCCACCGTAATCCCCACGGGGATGGCCTGATAGCTGTAACCCAGGTAGTTGCGGGGTCCGAAGATGATGCCCCGGCCGCCGTGCACGTCCATGGCGTCATTGATGGATCGGCGCATCATTTCCGTCATGTGGTACTTGGCAATGGCGGAGATGACCGAGGGCTTGATGCCCAGATCGCCGGCGGTGGCGGTGAGCCGCCGGGCCGCCTCCATGCGGTAGGCATAGCCCCCGATGCGGGCCATGGCCTCCTGCACCCCTTCGAAGCGTCCAATGGGCAGCCGGAACTGGCGCCGGATGCGGGCATAGGCGCCGGTCATGCGGAAACTCATGTGCCCGGCCGCGGTGCCCAGGGCCGGCAGGGAGATGGCACGGCCCACCGACAGGCATTCCATCAGCATGCGCCAGCCCTTGCCGGCCATCTCGGGGCCGCCGATGATCCACTCCAGGGGGATGAACACGTCCCGCCCTTCCACCGGACCGTTCATGAAGGCCAGCCCCATGGGCAGATGGCGGTCGCCGATGCGGATGCCCGGATGGGCGGCGGGCACCAGGGCACAGGTGATGCCGTATTCCCGGGGCGCGCCCAGCAGACCCTCCGGGTCATGAAGACGGAAGGCCAGGCCCACCACCGTGGCCACCGGGGCCAGGGTGATGTAGCGCTTGGAGAAACTGACCCGCGCCCCCAGGACCTCCCGGCCTTCGTGCATGCCTCGGCAGACCACGCCGAAATCCGGCATGGAGGCGGCATCCGAGCCCACGTCGGGGCCGGTGAGGGCAAAGCAGGGGATTTCCCGGCCATCCGCCAGCCGGGGCAACCAGTAATCCTTCTGGGCCTGGGTGCCGTAGTGCAGGATCAGTTCCCCCGGTCCCAGGGAGTTGGGGACCATCACCGTCACCGCCGTGGAGATGTTGCGGGTGGCGATGCGGGTGACGACGCAGCTCTGGGCGTAGCTGGAAAACTCCCGGCCACCGTAGGCCTTGGGAATGATCAGGCTGAAGAAGCGCTCCTTGCGGATGTATTCCCACACCTCGGCGGGCAGGTCGCCCTGTTCCCGTTCGATGCGATCGTTGTCCAGCATCCGGCACAGGTGAGCCACCTGGTGATCCAGAAAGGCCTGTTCCTCCTCGGTGAGTCGGGTCACCGGGATGGACCGCAGACGCTGCCAGTCCGGGTTGCCCTTGAACAGCTCCCCTTCCCACCAGGTATCACCGGCCTCCAGGGCCTCCCGTTCGGTGGCGCTCATGGGCGGCAGGCTGCGCTTGAACACCGTGAACAGCCGCCGGCTCAGCAGGCGACGGCGCAACATCGGCAGATTCAGTACCAGGGCCAGGGGCGTCAGCACCGCCAGGGTCAGGAGCATCCCCCCATCCGGCAGCAAGCCGCCGCCCCACAGTCCCAGCACGTAGAGAAAGACCGCCAGGGTCCAGATCACCAGCGGCGCGCCCTGATAGGCCAGATACACCCCGCCCAGAACGGCCACGGCCATAGCAATTGCCAGCATCATTTTTGTTCACCTCTTGGTGGCGAGGGCATCTCACCCTCATATACAAACGATCGTTTCATATAGGGTCGCATCAACCCGCGTTTTCCAGGTCCGGGCGCCCCTACATGCGCTCGAAGATGCCGGCGGCCCCCATGCCGGTGCCCACGCACATGGTCACCATGCCGTAGCGGCCGCCGGTACGGCGCAGGCCATGGGTCAGGGTGGCGGTACGAATGGCGCCGGTGGCCCCCAGGGGATGACCCAGGGCGATGGCGCCGCCCAGGGGATTGACCCGGGCCGGGTCCAGATCCAGTTCCCGCATCACCGCCAGGCTCTGGGCGGCGAAGGCCTCGTTGAGTTCGATCCAGTCCAGATCCTGAACGCCCAGACCGGCGCGGCGCAGGGCCATGGGCACCGCCTCCACGGGACCGATGCCCATGATCTCCGCCGGCACCCCGGCCACCGCGTAACCGGCGAAACGGGACAACGGTTCCAGTCCCAGGGCCTTCACCTGACGCTCGCTCACCAGCAACACGGCACCGGCGCCGTCGCTCATCTGGGAGCTGTTGCCGGGGGTGACGCTGCCGCCGGCGGAAAACACCGGCTTGAGGCGGGCCAGGGCCTCGGCACTGGTGTCGGGACGCGGCCCCTCGTCGGTGTCCACCCGACGTTCCTGAACGGCGATACAGTTCCCCTGGGGGTCCGGCGCCGCATGACGCACCGTGACCGGCAGGATTTCCTGTCGGAAGTGCCCGGCATCCATTGCGGCAACGGCGCGGGCGTGGCTCTGCAGGGCGAAGGCATCCTGATCCTCCCGGCTCACGCCCCAGCGGACCGCCACCTTCTCGGCGGTCAGGCCCATGCCGTAGGCAATGCCCACCTGGCCCTCGTCGTGGAACAGGGAAGGATTGAACTGGGGACGATGCCCCATCATGGGCACCTGGCTCATGGACTCGGTGCCAGCGGCGATCATCACCTCGCTCTCCCCCAGGCGGATGCGGTCCGCCGCCAGGGCCACCGCCTGCAGGCCGGAGGCACAGAAACGGTTGACGGTATAGCCGGGCACCCGGTCCGGCAACCCGGCCAGGAGGGCACCGACCCGGGCCACGTTGAGCCCCTGTGAGCCTTCCGGCATGGCACAGCCCACCACCACGTCGTCGACCAGGGCCGGATCCAGGGTGGGACAGGCATCCAGCACGCCGCGGATGACGTGGGCCAGCAGGTCATCCGGGCGGGTGTGACGCAGGCTCCCCCGGGGTGCCTTGCCCACCGGGGTGCGCAGGGCGGAAACAATGTACACAGCGTTTTCACTCATGATGCATGACTCCTTGCCGTCATCGGTTCGGCTCAGTTGCGCAGGGGCTTGCCGGTCTTGAGCATGTGGGCGATCCGCTGCTGCGTCTGATCGGTGCGCAGCAGCGCCATGAACGAAGTGCGCTCCAGCTGCAACAGCCATTCCTCGCTGACGCTGCTGCCGCTTTCCACTTCCCCGCCACACAGGGCGGCGGCGGCATGACGGGCGATGGCCAGGTCGTGGGAGGAGATGAAGCCGCCCTCGTGCATGTTCACCAGCTGGGCCTGCAGATTGGCCAGCCCGGCCTTGCCGATCACCGGGACAGGCACCGGCAAGGGGGGTCGGTAGCCGCTTTCCGCCAGGGCACGGGCCTGCACATGGGCCACGTGCAGGAGCTCGTGGGGATTGAGCACCACCGTGTCCGAAGGGCGCAGCAGACCCATCTGCCGGGCCTCCCGGGCACTGCGGGACACCTTGGCCAGGGCCACGGTTTCGAAGGCGCTACGGATGAAGGGGAACAGGTCCCCGTCGGGGCTGGACTGGGCCGCCCGCCGGGCCAGCTCCTTGCAGCCGCCACCACCCGGGATCAGGCCCACCCCGGCCTCCACCAGGCCGATATAACTCTCCATGGCGGCCACCACATGGTCGCAGTGCATGAGGAATTCGCAGCCGCCCCCCAGGGCCAGACCACGCACCGCGCCCACCACCGGGATGCTGGCATGGCGCAGACGCAGCGTGGCCTCCTGGAAGCGGGCCAGCATGTCTTCCAGGCTGCCATAGTCCTTGCGTTCCAGGGCGGCCAGCACCTGCTTGAGGTCCGCCCCCACGCAGAAGAGTTCGCCGGGATGCCACAGCACCAGGGATTGATAGCGCTGTTCCGCCTCGGTCACGGCCTGCAGCACACCCTCCAGCACGGCGGCCCCCACTGCATGTTGCGGGGTCAGGAAACTGAGGATGCCCACGTCTTCCTGGAGATGCCACAGACGCACGGCCCCCGTATCCAGGGTCACGTAACGGGCCCGGGACGGGATTTCTCCCAGCACCCGGTCCGGAAACAGCTGGCGCCGGTACACCGGCAACGGCGAGCGGGTGACAAAATCCTCCCCGCGGGCGTCCCACGAGGTTTCCGACCGATGGACCTCGGTCACCGCATCCACCCACGCGGGCAGCGGGGTATCGGTAAGGCTGCGACCGGCCTGAATATCTTCCCGGATCCACCCGGCCACCCGCTCCCAGCCCGCCGCCTGCCAGGTCTCGAACGGCCCGCTTGTCCAGCCGAAGCCCCAGCGCATGGCCAGATCCACATCCCGGGCGCTGTCGGCGATTTCCGCCAGCCAGCAGGCGGCGTAGTGGAAGACATCCCGCTGGATGGACCACAGAAAACGGGCCTGAGGGTGTTCGCTGGATCGCAGGGCATCCAGCCGTTCTCCCGGATCCTTCAGGGACAGGATCTCCCGCACTGCCTCGTCCATTACCTGGCGGGCCTCTCGGTATCCTCCCCGGGACGGATCAAAGACCTGCAGCAGCTTGCCCTGACGGCGATAGACCCCGGCACCGGTCTTCTGGCCCAAAGCCCGCTGCCCGATCAGCCCGCCGACCCATTCCGGTAGCCGGAGAAAGGGCTGCCAGGGGTCCGTCCGCAGCAGACGGGCCGAACCCTCCACCACATGGGCCAGAGTGTCCAGACCCACCACATCCGCGGTCCTGAAGGTGGCGGATTTGGGTCGGCCGATGGCCGGGCCGGTGAGGGCGTCCACCACATCCGCCCCCAGGCCCATCGCTTCGGCATGGTGGATGGTGGCCACCAGGGAGAAGACGCCGATGCGGTTGGCGATGAAATTGGGGGTATCCCGAGCACGGATCACTCCCTTGCCCAATCCGCCCACCAGAAAGGTCTCCAGGGCATCCAGCACCTCGGGATCGGTTTCTCGCCCGGGGATCAGTTCCACCAGGTGCATGTAGCGGGGAGGATTGAAGAAATGAACGCCGCAGAAGCGGCGGCGCAGGGATTTGGGCAGGACATCGGCCAGGGCATTGATGGACAGCCCCGAGGTGTTGCTGGCCAGCAGGGCATCCTCGGACAGGAAGGGG
Source organism: Ectothiorhodospira lacustris (assembly GCF_022227845.1). Classification (GTDB taxonomy): domain Bacteria; phylum Pseudomonadota; class Gammaproteobacteria; order Ectothiorhodospirales; family Ectothiorhodospiraceae; genus Ectothiorhodospira; species Ectothiorhodospira lacustris. Next base: position 200,814 of record NZ_JAJNQN010000002.1, read on the forward strand.
ATGATGCGACCGTAGAGTTCCCGCTTGAGGTCCATGCGCTCGGCGATGGCCTCGATGATGAAATCGCACTCGGACAGGGCCGACAGACCGTTGTCATAGTTAGCGGGACGGATGTGGGCGCCGTCGGCCGGGTCTGCCAGGGGGGCGGGCTGCATCTTGCCCAACCCTTGAATGGCCCGACGGGCATGGGCATTGGGATCGCCGCCTGCGGCCGGCAGCTCGAACAGAACCACCGGGATGCCGGCATTGACCAGATGGGCGGCGATCTGCGCCCCCATCACCCCGGCACCCAGCACGGCGGCACGCCGGATGAAGGTGGGCGCCGGACGAAAGGGGGCGCCAAGCGCCGCCTGGTGCATCATCACTGAACTCATGGACTCCTCCATTATCTTGAGTGGGCCTGACGATCGGCCCGGTGGGGGCTTTGGTGCCCGTCATACAGCGCCTCCAGTTCGTCCTGGAAGCATTTGAGGATGTTGTTGCGCTTGAGCTTGAGGGTGGGGGTGAGCATGGCGTTGTCCACGCTCCAGGGTTCCGGCAGGACCCGCAGACGTCGCACCTGGACGTAGCCCGGGAAGCTGCGCAGCAGACCACCGATCCGCTCCAGCACCCAGGCTTCCACCTCCGGCGCGGTACTGGCGGCGTCCATGTGACCGGGCAGGCCGTGCTCGGCAGCCACCTCCTGCCAGATCGCCTCGTTGAGCACCACCAGCGCCACCAGATAGGGGCGCCCCTCGCCCACCACCATCACCTGCTCGAACATCGGGTCGTTGGCGATGGCCATCTCCACCTCGATGGGCGGCACCTTCTCGCCGTTGGCCAGGACGATGATTTCCTTGATCCGGCCGGTGATGGTGATGCGTCCCTCCGGGTCCAGGCGGGCCTTGTCACCGGTGCGCAGCCAACCATCCCGGGTCAGGGCCTGACGGTCGGCGGCGGGGTTGTTCCAGTAACCGGCCATGATGTTGGGTCCGCGCACCTGGAGTTCATCCTGTTCCCCGATCCGTACTTCCACCCCGGGCAGAGGCTTGCCCACAGTGCCCGGGCGGTTATCTTTCAGGGTGTTCACGGCGATGACCGGACTGGATTCGGTGAGTCCGTAGCCTTCCAGCACCGGGACGCCCAGGGCCAGAAACAGGCGGGAGATCTCGGGGCTGAGCGGTGCGCCGCCGCTGATGGCCACCCGCAGGCGCCCTCCCAGGCGGCGGGTGACCTTGCCGGCTACCAGGGCGCTGAGCAGGGGCCAGGACAGTTCCCGCGGGTGCCAGGGAACCAGGCCCTGCCCTCTCTGGTAGCGGTGCCAGCCCACCGCCGTCGCCTGATGAAACAGCCTGCGCGCCACCGGGGGCTTATCCTTGAGGCCCATCAGGATGCGTCCGTAGACCCGTTCATAGATGCGCGGTACCGAGACCAGGGCAGTGGGACGGTGATAGGCCAGGTCTTCGGGCAGATCGGGGACCGACCGGGCATAGGCCACCGTGGCACCGGCCATGACGGGCACGTAGTAGCCGATGGTGCGCTCCAAGGTATGGGAGAGAGGCAGGAAGGACAGGAACAGATCGTCCGGATAGATGGGGATGCGCTGCAGACCGGCCCAGGCGTTCTCCAGCATGTTCCGGTGGGACAACCTCACGCCCTTGGGGCGCCCCGTGGAGCCGGAGGTATAGACGATGGAGGCCAGGTCATGGCCATCATCGGCGGGTGTCGGTTCGGCCCTGCCCTCGCCCCCCCGATCCAGCCACTGGCGCAGACTCATGACCCGCCCCCGACTGTCCATGGGACCCGTCGCCTGGGTCACGATCACCCGCTGCAGCCGCTTGAGGGTCTGCCCACTCTGTTCGATACCGCGCCAGGCCTCCATGTGTTGAAGGATGAGCACGCTGGCGCCGCTGTCTTCCAGGATGTAGGCCAGGTTGTCGGCCCGGTCGCTGGTGTAGAGAGGGACGACCACCAGTCCCAGGCCCAGGGCCGCCTGATCAAAGGTCAGCCACTCACCGCTGTTGGGCAGCATGACGGCCACCACGTCCCCGGGCTTGAGGCCTTCCCGGGCCAGGGCCGCCTGCCAACGCCCCACCGCCGCTGCGGTGGTCGCCCAGCTAAAACCCCGCCAGATGCCCAGGTCGGCATCGAACTGGTGATAGGCGATGGCCTCGGGGGTGCGCCGCACCCGTTCCAGGAACAGCCGGTGCAAGGTGCCGACCTCCCCCGGGGGGATGTAATCCGTTCGCGTTCCCATGGTGTTTCCTCCGATCCTGTCGGGGCTGTCTGTGCAGCCTGAATTCATGATTTCCGATGATTTCATTCGGTTCATGATCAGCCACTGAGCTGATGATGCACCGCAAAAGATTGAACGTTTGTTTGAATTTGACTTAAAAAAAATACGCATGCCGACGCAAACGAGCATTCTGCAGTAGTCGTGCTGCATTGCGTCATTAAAACGTTCGTTTTACGTCTTTTTAAAAAAACGTACTCATTCCATAACCGGCACCTCAGGCCAAGTCGTGAGGGGCCGTTTCCAGAACATCCCGGGCCTGCGCCAATTCTTCCGGTAACGGTGCCCGCAGGCCTGCGGCCAGAAAAGGCACCACCCGACGGATGATCTCTCGTGGCTCTTCCTGTTCCGAATTCCGGCTGGCCGCCAGCAACTGCATCATGTCGTTGCCGGCCATCACGTAGGACATGACGCCCACCAGGAAATGCAGCCGCCAGTAGAGTTCCGTCTTGGGCAGCTCGGGCAGCACCGTCCGAAAGGCCGGCTTGAAGCGGTTCACCAGCGCCTCGTTGGCATGACGCATGTGCTCGTGCAGAAAGCTGGCATGTTCCGTATAGGTGCGTCCCATCAGGCGCACGAAGCGACTGCCACCGCCCCCATCCCGACTCAACTCCAGGGGCGGGCCGATGAAGGCCTCGATCAAACCCTCCAGGGTCACACGGCCCTGGCGCTCCAGACGATCCAGGCGCCGGATGCGCTCCCGGTTGAGGGGCTCCAGTCGCCGGGCCAGCACCGCCTTGATGAGCCCTTCCTTGGAGCCGAAGTGATAATTCACCGCCGCCAGATTGACCTCGGCATGGGAGGTGATCTGGCGCAGGGAGGTCTGTCCAAGGCCGCGTTCGGCAAACAGTTGCTCCGCCGTATCCAGGATACGATCCTTGGTGTCGCTCGCTTCAGCCATGATGCCTTTCGGAATAGTAAACGTACGTTTATTTATAACGCACCGGACGGGCAGGTCAAGGAGAATTTGATACAACGCAATTCCAAGCCCCCTCGCCCACGCCGGGCAATGCGTCTGCTAGTAAATGCGGCGCTCTCCATCCGGCCGGGTCTTGAAGAACCGCAACGTCCAAAGATACTGAGCCGGATCCCGGCGGATGAGGGCTTCCAGTGCAGCATTCATGCGGGCCGCGTCGGCCGCGTCATCCCCGCTGGGAAAACCTTCCAGCGGCGGCGCCATCACCAACTCGTAACAGTCCTCATCGGTGCGGTAGAAGCCGATCGCGGGTACCACCGGCGCCCCGGTGAGTTTCACCAGACGCCCCAAGGCCGGTACCGTGGCCTTGGGGATGCCGAAAAAGGGGGCGAACACGGCGTGCTCCCGCCCCAGGTCCTCGTCGCCCAGGTAGTAGAACACCTTGCCCAGGCGAATATGGCGAATGGCCGGGCGCAGGCCCTGGTCCCGGGAAAACATGGCGGCGCCGTACTGGGATCGGCTGCGGGTGTTGATCCACTCCACCACCGGGTTGGACATGGGCTTGGCAAAGGAGACGCCGCCCACCTCCAGGCTCAGCCGCAGACCGCCGAAATCCAGCGCCGGGGCATGGGCGGCACAGAGGATCACCGGCCGGCCGGCCTGCTGCATGGCCAGTACCCCGGCCTCGTCCACCAACCGGATGCGCTCCCGGTGGCGGCGGCGGCTGCCGAACCACAGCAGGGGGTAGTCGACGAAGCATTGACCGGCAATGCGGAAATGCTCCCGCAGCACCTGTTCCCGGCGGGCGGCGTCCCAGTCGGGGAAGCACAGGCGCAGGTTCACATCGGCAAAGTGCCGACGCTTGCCACCGCTGCGCCAGGCCATCCAGCCCACCAGCCGGCCCAGCCCCAGGGCCACGGGCCGCGGCAGCCACATGATCACCCACAGCAGACCGACGCCCAGCCAGGTCGGCCAGTAGCGGGGATGGAGCATGAAAGCGCGGAAGGGGGGCAGGTAGCCCTCGGGGGCCTGATCCCGCCCGGTGGTGTCGGTCAGGTCAGTCATTGATCCGGTCCGGCCAGCTGTTTCTCCGCCCGCTTGCGGAACACCTTCATCTCCTTGACCGCCTGCAGGTCCCCCTTCTGCTCGGCCACCCGGATACCCTCATCGAAGGCCTCAATGGCGTCATGCAGAGCGCCACCCTCTATGAGGGCCCGGCCCAGTAGTTTCCAGGCGGCGGAATACCCGGGGTCATGACCCACGGCGGCCCGCAGATGGATGGCGGCCTCCCCCGGCTGCCCCTCCGCCAGATGGGCGTTGCCCAGGGTGAAACGCAGCATGGCATTGTCCTGGCCGCCGGCCAGCATGGCTTCAAAACGCTGGATGTTGCTCATGGATGAACTCCCTAGAGGAAGGTCACGCTCACCTGGAACAGGCGCTCGACTTCTTTGACGCGGCGCTTGTCGGTGAGGAACAGGATCACATGGTCTTCCGCCTGGATGACCGTATCGCGGTGGGCGATGATGACCTCGTCCCCCCGCACCAAGGCACCGATGGTACAGCCCCGGGGCAGGTTGATCTCCTCCACCATGCGCCCGACCACCCTGGAGGTCTTGTTGTCGCCGTGAGCGACCGCCTCGATGGCTTCGGCGGCACCGCGGCGCAGGCTGTGCACCGCCACCACGTCGCCCCGACGCACATGGGTGAGCAGGGCGCCGATGGTCACCTGCTGGGGGGAGATGGCGATGTCGATGATGCCGCTCTGTACCAGCTCCACGTAACTGGGGCGGTTGATCAGGGACATCACCGTGCGTGCCCCAAGACGCTTGGCCAGCATGGCGGAGAGGATGTTGGCCTCGTCGTCGTTGGTCACCGCCACGTAGACATCGGTGTTTTCAATGTTCTCCTCGATCAGCAGCTCCTCGTCGGCGGCATCTCCGCTGAGCACCACCACCTTGTCCAGCACCTCGGCCAGCTCCCGGGCACGGACCGGGTTGTGCTCGATGAGCTTGACGGAAAAGTGCGGTCCCAGGGCCTGGGCCAGGCGCTTGCCGATGTTGCCGCCGCCGGCAATGATGAGACGCCGGTAAGGCTTGTCCAGCTTGCGCAGTTCGCTGGTGACGGCACGAATGTTCCGCCGGGCGGCGATGAAGAAGACTTCGTCATCCACCTCGATGACCGTCTGCCCGTCCGGGTAGATGGCGGTGTCCTTGCGAAAGATCGCGGCCACCCGGGTCTGTACCCCGGGCATGTGGCTGGCCAGGTGGCGCAGTTCCTTGCCCACCAGAGGGCCGCCATAGTAGGCCCTTACCGCCACCAGGGAGACCCGGCCATCGGCAAAATCCAGCACCTGCAGGGCGCCGGGATGTTCGATCAGGCGCTGGATGTAGTTGGTGACCTCTTCCTCGGGGCTGATCAGCACGTCGATGGGCAGGGACTCGGGGGCGAACAGGGCTGGATAGCCCAGATATTCCACCCCGCGGACCCGGGCGATCTTGGTGGGGGTATGGAACAGGGTGTAGGCCACCTGACAGGCGATCATGTTGGTCTCGTCGGAGTTGGTGACGGCGATGACCATGTCCGCGTCACGGGCGCCGGCAGCTTCCATCACCTCCGGATGGGAGGCAAAGCCGGTCACCGTGCGCAGGTCCAGGCGGTCCTGCAGGGCACGCAGGATGTCCGGCCGGGTATCGACAATCGTGATGTCGTTGGCCTCGCTGGACAGGTTGTGGGCCACGGAACTGCCCACCTGCCCTGCTCCAAGAATCAGTATCTTCATTCTCTGGCCTTCTTGGGCTCAATGCCGAGGGCGCGCAGTTTACGGTATAGGTGCGTACGTTCAAGCCCCACCCGCTCCGCCAGCCGGGTCATGTGGCCGTCCACCTGCTCCATCTGGCGCAGCAGGTAGTCTCGCTCGAACTGCTCCCGGGCCTCTCGCAGGGGGAGCTCCACGTCCACCGGCGTGGTGTCCCGACAGTCCTGCGCCAGGGGGCCGCGCCCGGACAGGGCGGCTTCCGCCTCGGTCGCATCGACTTCATCGGTGTTACCCAGGATCAGCAGACGCTGAACCAGGTTGCGCAGCTCGCGAATATTGCCGGGCCAGGGATAACGGGCCAGGTGGGCGCAGGCGGCATCGCTGAAGTGACGCAGGGGCAGGCCCTCCTCCTGGTGCAGGGCCTCGGCCTGATGGCGCAGCAGTTCGGGAATGTCCTCCGGATGTTCGCGCAGCGGCGGGACACGCAGGGGCACCACGCTCAGGCGATAGTACAGATCCTCCCGGAAACCACCGGCACGCACCAGGGCGCGCAGATCCTCGCGGGTGGCGGCCACCACCCGCACGTTGACGGCGATGGGATCACTGCCGCCGACCCGTGTCATGCGGCGGCTTTCCAAGGCGGAGAGCAGGCGCCCCTGGGTGTGCAGATCCATCTGGGCCACCTCGTCCAGATAGAGGACGCCACCCGCGGCCTGCTCCAGCAGGCCGTAGCGGATACGGTTGCCCTGCTCCTGGCCGAAGATCTCCACCGCCGCCTCATCGGCATTCATCGCCCCCACCGGCACTTCCACGAAGGGGCGGGCGGCCCGGGCACTGTGGCTGTGCAGGTAGCGGGCAAAGGTCTGCTTGCCCACGCCCGCCTCACCACTGATGAGCACCCAGGTGTCATGCTGGGCAATGCGCAGGACCTGCTCCCGCAGGGCCTGCATCACCGCGCTGGAACCCTCCGGGTGGACCACGCGACTGACCCGGCGGCGCAGACCGATATTCTCCCGGGTCAGCCGATCCGCTTCCAGTGCCCGTTCCACCGTGAGGGTGAGCTTGGCCATGGACAGGGGCTTTTCCAGAAAATCGTAGGCCCCCAGACGGGTGGCTTCCACCGCCGTCTCCACCGAGCCATGGCCGGACATCATGATCACCGGACTGGGCTGGCCGCCGGCCTCGCTCCACTCCTTGAGCAGGCTGATGCCGTCACCGTCCGGCATCCAGATATCCAGCAGGATGAGATCAAAGCGGCGTTGGCGCCGCTGCTCCCGGGCTTCTTCCACGGTGCCGGCCACGGCCACGACGTAGCCTTCATCCTCCAGGATCTCCTGAACCAGGGTCCGGATATCCGGCTCGTCATCCACTACCAGGATACAGGCTTCGTTCACACAACCTCCCTCGCATCACTTGCCGCGGCATGGAGACTGCCGGGTCCGGACAGGGGCAGGTGGATAAGGATCCGTGCCCCACCCTCGGTACGGTTTTCCGCCCAGACCATACCGCTGTGTTCTTCGACGATCTTCTTGACGATGGCCAACCCCAGACCGGTGCCCCGGGGCTTGCTGGTGACATAGGGTTCGAACAGGCGGGGCATCATGTCCTCGGGCAGGCCGCGCCCATTGTCACACACCAGGATCTCCACCATGCCGTGGTACTCATCCTGCCGTATCAAGCGTGTCGCCAGCTCCAGCTGTCCCTGAGGCGCTCCCTCCAGGGCCTCCAGGCCGTTCTTGATCAGGTTGTGCAGCAACTGGCGGACGCGACCGGCGTCGGCCACCAGGGTGGGCAGGTTGTCACACAGGTTCAGGACGAGCTGTACCGAGCTATCCCCGTGCCGATACAGTTCCGTCACCTCCCGCACCAGGCGATTCAGATCCAAAGGTACGGGACTCATGGCCGGGGGGCGGGCATAGTCGCTGAAGGCGTTGACCATGGCCTTCATGGCCTCCACCTGCTGCACGATGGTGTGCGTGGCCCGCCTGAGTACCTGCGCCTCCTCCGGCCCCAGATGGGGATGCAGCTTCTTCTGCAGACGCTCGGCGGAGAGCTGGATGGGGGTCAGAGGATTCTTGATCTCATGGGCCAGACGGCGGGCCACCTCGGCCCAAGCGGCATCCCGCTGGGCCTGCAACAGGGTGGTGATATCGTCGAACACCACTACCGGGCCACCCCGCAGACCGCCCCCGTAAGAAAGCCAGACGCCGCGACACATGAGCACCTTGCGGCCACCGGCGCCAAAGACGGTAAGCTGTTCACTCCATTCGGACTCCCGGTGATTGAAGCGACTGCGCAGGGCCTCGTTGAAGGTTTCCACCACCTTGGAATATTGCCCGATCTCATCCAGGGACCGCCCCAGGTGCCGCTCCAGGTCCACTTCCATGATTTGCGCAGCGGCGGCGTTCGCGGTCCTCAGGGTCAGGCGCCGGTCCAGGGTAATGACCCCGGACGACAGGTTCTGCAGCACCGTCTCCAGATACATGCGCTGGCTTTCCGCCAGTCGCCGGCTGCGTTCCACCTCGTCCCGGGTGGCGGCCAGGGTGCCGGTCATGCTGTTGAAGGAACTCACCAGGAAGCCCAACTCGTCATTGCGGGTGACCAACAGCTTCTTGTGATACTCACCCGCCGCCACCGAGCGGGTTCCTTCCGCCAGTTCCTGGATGGGGGCCACCAGACGCCCGGAAAAATACAGGGCCGCCCAGGTGGCCGTCATCACCGACACCAGCAGTGCCAGGGACAGGGTGGTGTTGAAGCTCTGCTTCAGGGGAACCCGCAGATAGGCAAACTCCTTATAGTCGGAAAAGGCGTCCTGGACGCTGTCCGCCAGCACGCTCATGCGGGGGGCCACCGGATAGACCGCCTGCAGGATCCGACCATCCCCGGCGGGGTCCCGGGTCGGGATCTGGGTCACGATCCGGATATGCAGGCCGTTCTCGTAGATGGGCTCCAGGGCGGCGTAACTGTTGCCCTGAGAGAGGATCAATAGCACCTCGCCCGCCGGCAGGGTCGGCAGCCGTTGCACCCGCTCACCGCTGGCATAGGCGATGATGCGGTTGTTGGCCCCGAACAGCACCAGTTCCAGGGCCTCGCTGCCCTCCCGCATGTCCCGCAGGCGCAGGGCCGCCAGGGTCTCGGAGACATCCACCAGTTCCCGCGCCAGCAGCTCGGTCTGGCGGGTATGTTGGCGCACCCTCAGGTCAAGGGATGAGCGGGACAATTCCAGGGCATCTTCCAGGGCCTTTTCCACCCGCACGTCGAACCAGCTGTCGATCCCCTCGTCCAGAAATTTGATGGAAAAGTAATAGACGATGGTGACCGGCAGCAGGGACAGGCCCACAAACAGGATCAGCAGCTTGGCGGTGAGCCGGGAACCCGGCTCCCGGCGGATGACCTGCCGGCTCACCCGCAACAGGCGTACGCAGATGGCCAGCGCCATGACGATCAGGGCCAGGGAATTGAACAGCAGCATCCAGACATAGAGGCGCTCGAAACGCTCGGAATTCTGTGCGGCATCCCCCATCACCACCAGGGACCCCAGCAGCAGCACGAACACCACGGCCATGAACAGCAACCCCACGGGGGTTTTTTTCAGCGCAGCGACCATGAGTACCACTCACTCACCGGGCTCCATTCCCGGGAAACGTACCCCCGCACACGCAGCGGCAGCGGCAGGTCTTCCGCTTTCAGGCGGGCGCGTAACCGGATGGCATAGTCCCGGTCATCATCAAGCAGGGAGGCGTCCAGCAGCGGCAGCTCCTGCAGGTCTCCCAGGGTGCTCATGGCCGACTCCAGGCGGTAGAAGGCCCGCTGGACACCGGTATTGAGGTGGGTGACGATGTAGAGGCGGCTGAGGGCGTGATACTCCACCCGATAACGCTGCACCAGTTCGGCGACTGTGGCATCCCACATCCAGTCGCGGCTGCGGTTGATCTCTATCTGGACTTCGAAGGTCAGCTTGACGCCGTTGTGAAGCGCCTCGTTGAGATTGCGGGTCAGCCGGTAATCGATATCGGCATTGAGCAGATAGATCCCGCTGACCAGTTCGGTCGCGGCCCAACGCACCTTGAGGGGAGGGTTTCCGGACGCCCCCAGCAGCCCCGGCCAAGCCAGCAGCCAGGCCAGCAGCAGGACCAGGGACGATGCCCGGAACTGGCAGGATACAGCGCTCAAATGCGGCTCAGTCGGGCATAAAAGAACCCATCCATTCCCTGCTCGCCGGCTCGCAGCTGGCGCCCGACCTCCGCGTTCAAGCCCCAGGAGGCCTCGATGGGCCGTTCCCGAGCCCCGGACTCTTCCGCCAGAAAAGGGGCGACCGTCATGACATTTTCCTCCGGCATCAGAGAACAGGTCACGTAAAGAAGCATACCCCCGGGGGCCAGCAGGGGCCAGAGCGCCCGCAGCAAACGGGCCTGCTGCGTCTGCAATGCCTGGATGTCCTCCTCCCGGCGCAGGTGCTTGATATCCGGGTGACGACGGATCACCCCGGTGGCGGAACAGGGGGCATCCAGCAGGATGCGGTCATAGCCGGGACCCTGGTGCCACTGTTCGGGCGCCCCCGCATCGGCGGCGATCAGGTGGGCATCAAAGCCCCCGCGCCGCAGGTTCTCGCGCACCCGCTCCAGACGGGCGGGGTCCGCGTCCACGGCGGTGAGATCCAGATCACCTCCGGCCTGCTCCAACAGGTGCAAGGTCTTGCCGCCCGGCGCGGCGCAGGCATCCAGCACCCGCATGCCCGGGGTACATTCCAGCAGCGGCGCCGAGAGCTGGGCAGCGGCATCCTGGACCGAGACCAGCCCTTGATCAAAACCCGGCAAGCGATCCACCGCGACAGGCTGCTCCAGGGTGAGCGCGGTTTCCACCCAGGGGTGGGGCTGTGCCGCCAAGCCCTGATCCGCCAGCGACCGGCGATAATCATCACGGCCGATGCGGGCCAGGTTGACACGAAGGGTCATCGGAGGATGGGCATTGAGGGCCTGACAGAGGGTCTCGGCGTCCTCCCCATAGGTCGAGGCCAGGCGACGGTAGAGCCAGTCCGGCAGGGCATGACGCACGGCGGGGTCATGATCCACGGAGCGGGCGATCTCATCGGCCTCCCGCTGGGCACGCCGCAGGACCCCGTTGATCAGCCCCACCGCCCATTTCTTGCGCAACCGGCGCCCCAGATCGGCCGTCTGCTGGATGGCCGCATAGTCCGGGGTGTTCATGTACAGCAGCTCGAACAGGCCCATGGCCAGGGCGCAGGCCACATCCTGATCCCGTCCCCGCAGGGGCTTGTCCATCCACTGGGCCAGCATGGCCTCAAGGCGGCGGTGCCAGCGCAGGGTGCCGTAGCTCAGGGCCTGCACCAGCCCCCGGTCGCGGGCACTGACCTGGTCAAGGCGGGTCGGCAGGGCCTCGGACAGGGAGCCGCCCTCCTGCAGGACGCGCAGGATAACGCTGAGGGCGGCTTCACGGGCGGACAGGGACATGCATGACTCCGGTGGTATTGCGGCAGAATGCCCCCTGGGGGGGAATAGGTCGATCAATGCTTGATTTTCGGGCAAAAACTCACTGGATGCAGGCAGATCAGGAACCGCCCGTATCCTGCCCCAGGCACGTCCCCAGCAGCGACCGTGCATTCAGAAATGCCGCTGCTGCCAGGGGCTTGCCGCCGGGCAACTGCAAGCAGGTGATGCGCAGGATCCCCTCGCCGGTGGCGACGTCGATCCCTTCCGGTCCCTCGGCCACCACGGTACCCGGCAGCACATCGACGGCCGCCGCCGGCAGGACCCGGGACATCCACAATCGCAACGGTTGCCCCTGATACAGGGTCTGGGCCACCGGCCAGGGGTTGAAGGCGCGGATGCAGCGGTCCAGCGCCGCCGCCGGCCGCGACCAGTCCAACAGGGCTTCCGCCTTGTCCAGTTTGCGGGCGTAGGTGGCCTGGGACTCATCCTGAGGTTCGGGCCTGATCCGGCCGGCCGCCAGGTCATCCAGACTCGGCAGCAGCAATTTTGCCCCCATCACCGCCAACTGATCATGCAGGGTCTGAGCGGTATCAGCAGGCGTGATGGGGCATTCGCCCTTGCGTAGCATGTCGCCGGTATCCAGGCCGGCCGCCATCTGCATGAGGGTGACGCCGGTTCGTTCATCCCCCTCCGCCAGGGCCCGCTGGATGGGGGCCGCGCCCCGCCAGCGGGGCAGCAGGGAGGCGTGGATGTTGACGCAGCCCAGGCGGGGGATGTCCAGCACCGACTGGGGCAGGATGAGGCCATAGGCCGCCACCACCATGAGATCCGGCCGATAGCCGCGCAGCCGTTCCTGGACCGGTTCGGGCCGCAGGCGCTCGGGCTGCTCCACGGGAACGCCGTGGGCCAGGGCCACCTGTTTCACCGGACTGGGCGTCAGCTTGCGGCCGCGCCCCGCCGGACGGTCCGGCTGGGTATAGACCGCAACGATGTCATGGGGAGAAGCAATCAGTGCCTCAAGGGCCGGCACCGCGAAATGCGGGGTGCCGGCGTAGATGATGCGCAGAGGACCGGGCAATGGAGAACCTTGTGGATAAGCGTTGAACAGGCGTAGGACGGAGCGACCGAGTCAGACCGCTTCCCGGTGGCGGGAGGCAGTGCCGGTGGAGCCGGTCAGGCGGCCCTGTTTCTCCAGCTTCTTTTTGATGCGGCCCCGCTTCAGGGATGAGATGTGATCCACGAACAGCTTGCCGTCCAGATGGTCGATCTCATGCTGGATGCAGACCGCCAGCAGGCCGCCCGCCTCCAGTTCGAAGGGCTTGCCGTCGCGATTCAAGGCCCGCACCCGCACCCGCTGGGCACGCCGCACCGGCTCGTAGAAGCCGGGGACGGACAGGCAGCCTTCCTCGGTCTCCACGTCTCCCTCGCGGCCGACGATCTCCGGATTGATCAGGCAGATGGGGTGCAGGCCCTGGCCGGACCGCTCATCGGAGCCCTCCTCGGCCACGTCCATCACCACCACCCGGTGCAGCACCCCCACCTGGGTCGCGGCCAGGCCGATGCCCGAGGCGTGGTACATGGTCTCGAACATGTCGTCCACCAACTTGCGGATGGTGTCATCCACCACCTTGACGGTTTCGGCCTGACGACGCAGCCGGGGATCGGGAAAATGCAAGATTTCTAGCAGGGCCATGACCGCTCATCCGCTAAAGTGGGTGTATGTGTGCAGGCTCAAAATCATTTCTGCTACAGTTGGGATCATATTAGATCATTGCCGTACAGGTCGGGTTCTTTACTCCAGCCATGGGGCTTCCATGGGCTGTCTTCGGGGCAGTGCCACGGAAGGGTCCGGAACAATGATGCCTTAGTGACGAGGGGAAACCATGTCCGCTCCCAATCCGCGGCGTATCGGGCGCCGCCTGTCCGCCGTAACGCTTATTCTAGCGTTCCTGGCCTCAGGATGCGCCACCACGCCACCGGAGCCGGAACCATTGCCGCCGGTACCGGCGGCGGCGGCACCCGCCCCTGCGCCGCCTCCGGCGGAAGTCCGCATCCGCCCCACCGCACCGGAACGCTACGTGGTCCAGCGAGGCGACACCCTGTGGGACATCTCCAACCGGTTCCTGCGCGACCCCTGGTTCTGGCCCGAGATCTGGGTCAGCAACCCGCAGATCGCCAACCCTCACCTGATCTATCCCGGTGACATCATCACCCTGTACTACGTGGACGGCCGCCCCCATCTCACCGTGGATGGAGGACCGCGGGTCCGGCCCACCCTGCGTCTCTCGCCCCAGGTCAGGGCTGAGCCCCTGCCGCCCTCCATGGATGTTCCGATCCAGGCCCTGCAGCAATTCCTGATTCGTCCCAGAGTTGTGACAAAGGAGCAGTTGGAAGATTCCGCCTATCTGATGGCCGCCCGCGATGAACGCCTGGTATTCGGTGCCCATGATCGCCTCTACGCCCGCCGTCTGCAGGGAGAACCCCTCGGCCGACGTTTTGACGTGTTCCGGGCCGGCGGTGAACTCAGGGACCCGAAGACCCGGGAACTGCTGGGCTACGAGGCCATCCCCGTCGGCGAGGCCGAACTGGTTCGGGGAGGCGATCCGGCCACGGTACTGCTTGTACGCAGCGATCGCGAGGCCCTGATCGGGGATCGCCTGCTGCATCAGGAGGCCGAGGAGCAGAACTTCCTCTTCACCCCTTCCGCACCGCCCAGGGAGGCGGAAGGCCAGATCATCTCCCTGTTCGACGCCATCAGTCAGATCGCCCGTTTTCAGGTGGCGGTCATCAACCTGGGGGAACGGGAAGGCATTGAGCGTGGCCATGTCTTTGCCACCTACCAGTCCGGCCGGGTCGTCCGTGACCGCCTGGCAGGACGTCTGGGTGAGCAGGTCACCCTGCCCGATGAACGGGTCGGCCTGGTCATGGTGTTCCGTACCTTCGAGAAGGTGAGCTACGCCCTGGTGATGGAGTCCACCCATCCCATCGAGAGAGGCTTCACCGTCAAGCGCCCCTGAGCGGGGCACAGGGACAGGGCTACGACATATGGATTCGTCCGCGCTGACCGCCTGGCTCCACCTCCTGCACGCACCGGGGGTGGGGCCCGCCACCTTCATGCGCCTGCTGCAGCAGCATGCCACGCCCCAGGGTGTGCTGGCAGCCGGTCCGTCCGCCGGGCGCCCGGCGGGCCTGTCGGCGACGGCCATCACCTTTCTCCAGGAAGAAACACCACCGGGGGTTCAAGCGGATCTGGATTGGGCCGGCCGGGAGGGACATCACATCCTGACCCTGGCGGACCCCCGCTATCCGGTCCGCCTGAAGGACATCCCGGGACCACCCCCGGTCCTGTACGTGGTGGGGGATCCCCAGGTGCTGTCCTGGCCCATGCTGGCAGTGGTGGGCAGCCGCCACCCCACACCCGGCGGCCGTGAAACCGCCACCGCCTTCAGTGCTCACCTGGCCCGCCGCGGGCTGGTGATCGCCAGCGGCCTGGCCAAAGGCATCGATGCCGCCGCCCATGAAGGCGCTCTGGCGGCCCATGGCCTGACCGTCGCGGTGACGGGCACCGGCCCTGACCGGATCTATCCCGCCGCCCACCGCAACCTGGGGCATCGCATCGTGGCCGAAGGGGCCATGGTGACGGAACTCCCCACCGGCACCCCGGCCACACCGCAGAACTTCCCCCGGCGCAACCGTATCCTGGCGGGCCTGGCGGTGGGGACCCTGGTGGTGGAGGCGGCCACCCGCAGCGGCTCCCTGATCACCGCCCGGCTGGCGGCGGAACAGGGGCGGGAGGTGTTTGCCATCCCCGGCTCCATCCATAACCCTCTGGCCCGGGGCTGTCATCGCCTGATCCGCGAGGGCGCCAAACTGGTGGAGACGGCGGATGATATCCTTGAAGAGTTGGGGGAGCTTCTGCCGCCCTGCTCTCCGGCCCCGGCAACGGATCCCCCATCGGCCGTCGCCGCGACGGCGCCGGATGGGGACCACACCCGGCTGCTCGAAGCCATGGGGCATGACCCGGTGGCGGTGGATCAGCTCGTGGCCCGCACCAGATTGACCGTGAGTGCGGTTTCCTCCATGCTGCTGCTCATGGAGTTGCGCGGCCAGGTGGCCTCCTTGTCCGGTGGTCGTTACGTCCGCCTGCTGTCGGAAAGCGGAAAATGAAAGAAAACGTACTTGATGTCCTGATGTATTTATTTGAAAACTATATTGATGACGATACCGAGCTTGAGCCGGATCGTGAGCAGCTTCAGGACCTTCTGCTGGATGCCGGTTTCCCGGTGGCCGAGATCCACAAGGCCTTCGACTGGCTGGAAAACCTGGCCGGCCAGGATTCCCCGCAGACGGTGCATGCCGGCTCGGCACTGCGTCTCTACACAGAGGCCGAGATGAACCGCATGGATGCAGAAAGCCGTGGCTTTCTGCTGTTTCTGGAACAAAACGGTGTCCTTAGCCCCGCCACCCGCGAGGTGGTCATCAACCGGATCATGGATCTGGATGCCGAAGACATCAGCCTGGAAGAAATCAAATGGATCACGCTCATGGTGCTGTTCAATCAGCCCGGGCAGGAAGCCGCCTATACCTGGCTGGAGAACATGATGTTCGACAGCCCGCCGGAGTATCTGCACTGAAACCCCACAAAGAACAACAGGTAGCCAGGACATGAGCAAGAACCTGGTCATCGTCGAGTCTCCCGCCAAGGCCAAGACCATCAAGAAGTACCTCGGTAGCGATTTCGAGGTACTGGCCTCCTATGGCCACGTGCGCGACCTGGTGCCCAAAGAGGGCGCCGTGGACCCGGACCACGACTTCCGCATGCACTACCAGGTGATCGACCGCAACGAGAAACATGTGGAGAGCATCGCCCGCGCCCTGAAGAAGGCCGATCGTCTGATCCTGGCCACCGACCCGGACCGGGAAGGCGAGGCCATCTCCTGGCATCTCCATGAACTGCTGCAGGAGCGGGGGCTGCTGGACAACAAGACCACCGAGCGGGTGGTCTTCCATGAGATCACCCAGCGGGCGGTACGCGACGCCATCGAACATCCCCGCGAACTGTCCAACGACCTGATCAACGCCCAGCAGGCGCGCCGCGCCCTGGACTATCTGGTGGGCTTCAACCTCTCGCCGCTTTTGTGGAAGAAGATCAAGCGCGGCCTGTCCGCCGGCCGGGTACAGAGCCCCGCCCTGCGCATGATCGTGGAGCGGGAAGAAGAGATCGAACGCTTCGTCACCCGGGAATACTGGACCTTGGACGCCCTGGCGGCCAAGGACGACAGCCCGTTCACCGCCCGCCTGCAGATCTATGCCGGCCGCAAGCTGGAACAGTTCGACATCAACAACGCGGCCGACGCGGACCAGACCCGCCGGACCCTGCTGGCCACCGCCCAAGGCCGTCTGCGGGTGGCCAGGGTGGAAAAGAAGCAACGCCGCCGCAACCCGGCACCGCCGTTTACCACCTCCACCCTGCAGCAGGAGGCGGTGCGCAAACTGGGCTTCTCCGCCAGCCGCGCCATGCGCGTGGCCCAGCAGCTCTACGAGGGCATCGACCTGGGCTCCGGCCCCGTGGGCCTGATCACCTACATGCGTACCGACTCCTTCACCCTGGCCAAGGAGGCCGTGGAGGAGATCCGCACCCTGATCGCCCGGCGCTACGGCAAGGACAAAGTCCCCGATGGCCCGCGCCAATACAAGACCAAGTCCAAGAACGCCCAGGAGGCCCACGAGGCCATCCGCCCCACCTCGGTGCTGCATCTGCCCGATGAGGTGAAAGCCCATCTGACCACCGACCAGTTCAAGCTCTATGACCTGATCTGGAAACGCACCGTGGCCTGCCAGATGATCCACGCCACCCTGGACACGGTGGCCGCCGATCTTGAAGCAGGCAGTCCCGAGCATGTCTTTCGTGCCACCGGTTCCTCCGTGCGCGACCCCGGCTTCATGGCCGTCTACCGGGAAGACCAGGACGACGCCCCGGTGGAAAGCGATGAACGTTTGCTGCCGGAACTCAAGGAAGGCGAACAGGTGACCCTGAACGACGTGCAGGCGGATCAGCACTTCACCGAACCACCGCCCCGCTACTCGGAAGCCAGCCTGGTGAAAGCCCTGGAAGAGCACGGCATCGGCCGTCCCTCCACCTATGCCTCCATCATCAGCACCCTGTTGCAACGGGAATACGCGGAACTGTTGAACCGGCGCTTCGTGCCCACGGACATCGGCCGCATCGTCAACACCTTCCTGACCCAGCACTTCACCCAGTATGTGGACTACGACTTCACCGCCCGGCTGGAAGATGAACTGGACGAGATCTCCCGGGGTGAGAAGGACTGGATTCCGGTGATGGAAGGCTTCTGGAGCCGCTTCCATGAACAGGTGAAGGAAAAGGATGCCTCGGTGACCCGCGAAGAGGCGGTGCAGGCCCGGGAGATCGGCACCGATCCCCAATCCGGGCGCCCTGTCTCGGTGCGTATGGGACGCTATGGACCCTTCGTGCAGATCGGCACCAAGGAAGATGAGGAAAAACCCCGCTTCGCCGGCCTGCGTCCCGGCCAGAAGATGGACAGCATCACCCTGGACGAGGCGCTGGCCCTGTTCCAGCTGCCCCGGGAGTTGGGGGAAACCCCGGAAGGGGAACCGGTGAGCGTGAACATCGGCCGCTTCGGACCCTACGTGAAGTTCGGCAGCCGCTATGCCTCCCTCAAGAAGGAGGATGACCCCTATACCATCGAACTGCCCCGCGCCCTGGAGTTGGTGGCGGAGAAGAAGGAGATCGATGCCAACCGTTTCATCCAGGTGTTCGAGGAAGCCGGCATCCAGGTCCTCAATGGCCGCTACGGACCCTACATCACCGACGGCAGCAAGAATGCCCGCATTCCCAAGGACGCAGACCCCAAGGCCCTGACCCTGGAGCAGTGCCGCACCCTGCTGGCGGCCGCCCCGGAAAAGAAGGGCCGGGGCACCAAGAAGGCTGCGCCGAAGAAGAAGGCCGCGACCACCAAGCCGGCGACAACCGACAAGGCCACGGGCACGAAAAAAGCCGCAGCCGGCAAGCCCAGGACGACCAAAGCGGCCTCCGGGAGCACGACCCGTTCCCGCAAGACTGCCGCGACCAAGGCCACGGATCAGGACAAGCCCGCCGCCGAAGGCGGTGTCGGCAGTTCCCACTGATGTCCTGATCCATGAACCGACGACTGACGGATATCGCCGACGCCGCCGCACTGATTCGTGGCGGCGGCGTGATTGCCTATCCCACCGAGGCGGTATTCGGTCTGGGCTGTGATCCCCGTAACGAGATTGCAGTACACCGGCTGTTGCAGATCAAGCGCCGCCTGCCCGACCAGGGCCTGATCCTGATCGGGGCGGACTTTGTTCAGCTCGCCCCCTTCCTGCGTCCGGTAGACGCCCGGCTGCAGGTACAGGCCATGGCCACCTGGCCCGGTCCTCACACCTGGCTGTGGCCGGCCCGGCCGGACGCTCCCCGCTGGCTCACCGGGGTCCATGACACCCTGGCAGTGCGCATCACCGACCACCCCCTGGCGGCGGCCCTGTGCCGAGCGGCGGACATGGCACTGGTCTCGACCAGTGCCAATCTTTCCGGTCAGCCACCCGGGCGGGATGCAGACACCGTGAATGCGGCACTGGGCGAGCTGCTGGATGGCATTCTGGAAGGCCCCACCGGCGGCCGGGAGCATCCCAGCGAGATTCGGGATCTGCAGACCGGCCGGCAGATACGGGGCAGCTGATCCCATGGCCAGCACTGTCTCGCCCCGGATTGAACCCGTTCTGGATTATTTTCGCGACCTGCAGGACCGGATCTGCCGGACCCTGGCCGACAGGGACCCGGTCGCCGCCTGGGTGGATGATGCCTGGACCCGGGAGGAAGGCGGCGGCGGCCGCAGCCGGGTGATGCGCCGAGGGGCGATCTTCGAACAGGCCGGCGTCAACTTCTCCCACGTCTCCGGCCGCAGCCTGCCCCCCACCGCTACGGCCCATCGCCCGGCCCTGGCCGGACGCCGCTTCCAGGCCGCGGGGGTATCCCTGGTCATCCATCCCCTCAATCCCCATGTTCCCAGCTCCCATGCCAACGTGCGCTTCTTTCTGGCGGAAAAGGACGACGAAGATCCGGTGTGGTGGTTCGGCGGTGGCTTTGATCTCACCCCCTATTACGGCGTTGACGAGGACTGCGTCCACTGGCATGACCATGCCCGCTCCCTGTGCACCCCCTTTGGCGAGGGGGTGCACCCCCGCTTCAAGCAGTGGTGCGACGAGTACTTCTATCTGAAACATCGCCGGGAGCACCGGGGGATCGGCGGGCTGTTCTTTGATGACCTGAACGAATGGGGCTTTGAACGCTGTTTTGAATTTGTGCGCGGTGTGGGGGACGGCTACCTGCCCAGCTACCTGCCCATCGTGGAACGGCGCCACGGGACGCCTTACACCCAGGCCCAGAGGGATTTCCAGCTCTACCGGCGGGGGCGCTACGTGGAGTTCAACCTGCTCTATGACCGGGGCACCCTGTTCGGGCTGCAATCGGGAGGGCGTACCGAATCCATCCTCATGTCCCTGCCGCCCCTGGTGCGGTGGGAATACAACTACCAGGCGCCGCCGGGGAGTCCGGAGGCGCTGCTGCTGGAGCGGTATCTCACCCCCAGAGACTGGGTCTGAGGCGGGAGTCCAAAGTCATCACCCGGCACTGGATTCCCGCTTTCGCGGGAATGACGGAACGACGGAACGACGGAATGCCAGAATGACGGAATAACGGGATGAAGGGATGAAGGGATGAAGGGAATGACGGATTCAGGGCATCCTTACCAGGCCTGCTTCAGTCCGTGGCCGGTGCCACCTCGGGAAACTCATTGAGCACCTTGTCCGTGCGCGGATCCACTTCATAGAGCTTCACCCCATACCCCCACAGGGTGGCCAGATGCCGCAGTACCTGGCGGGCATCGGACTCTTCCAGCAGGCGGCCATCCACGGCGCGATGCTCCAGGATCAGCCGCCGATCTCCGGACAGGTCCACGTCCACCACCTGGATGTCCGGCTCATGGCGGGCCAGGTCATACTGGCCCGACAGGGCCCGGCGCACGTCCCGATAACCCCCGTCGTCGTGGATGGCCTCCACCATCAGATTCGCCTCGTCCGCGTCGTCCCGTACCGAAAACAGACGCATGTCCCGCATCACCTTCGGGCCCAGGAACTGAAGGATGAAGCTCTCGTCCCGGTACTCGGCCCAGGCCTGCTTCCAGGTGCTCAGGAAGTCCCCGTTACCGGCGATGTCCGGGAACCAGCGCCGGTCTTCCTCGGTGGGGTTCAGGCACATCCGCTTCAGATCCTGCAGGATGTTGAAGCCCAGGGCATAGGGGTTGATGCCCGAAAACCGGGGATCATCGTACTCCGGCTGGAACACCACATTGGTATGGTGGTGCAGAAACTCCATGAAGGCCCCGTCAGTCAGCCGTCCGGTCTCGTGCAGGCGGGTCATGAGGTGATAGTGCACTGACGTGGCACAGCCCTCGTTCATCACCTTGGTCTGCTTCTGGGGGTAGAAGTACTGGGACACCACCCGCACGATGCGCAGGATCTCCCGCTGCCAGTGGTGCAGCCGGGGGGCGCGCTTTTCCAGGAAATAGAGCAGGTTCTCCTCCGGCAGTCTCAGGGCCTCCCGGCGTTTATCCAGCGCCTGCACCTGGGGTGCCGGCTGGTCGGGACGCTGGGGCAGGGTGCGCCACAGATCGCTGAAGGTCTGTTCTTCGTAGCGGCGGCGCTCCTTCTTCCGCTGCATCTCCTGATGCAGGTTCAGGGGCTGGCGGCGGGGATAACGGTGTACCCCGTGGGTCATCAGGGCATGGGCGGCATCCAGCACCCGCTCCACCTCCCGCTGGCCGTAACGCTCCTCGCACTCGGACACATAGGCCTTGGCAAAATCCAGATAGTCCAGGATGCCTTCCGCGTCGGTCCAGGAACGGAACAGGTGGTTGTTCTTGAAAAAGTGGCTGTGACCGAAGGCGGCGTGGGCCATGACCAGGGTCTGCATGGTCATGGTGTTCTCTTCCATGATGTAGCACAGACAGGGATTGGAGTTGATGACGATCTCGTAGGCCAGGCCGGTCATGCCTTTGCGGTAGTACATCTCGTCGCGGGCGAAGTGCTTGCCGAAGGACCAGTGGCGATAGAACAGGGGCATGCCCATGGAGGAATAGGCATCCAGCATCTGTTCCGAACTGATGACCTCTACCTGGCTGGGATAGGGGTCGAGACCCATCTCGTCGATGGCCACGCGCTCGATGGCATCGAAGGCCTTCTTGATGAGCGGATAGTCCCAGTCGGCGCCGGTGTAGAGGGGGGTGTCTGCGTTCATGGGGCTCATCCTCCTAGCGCCGCAATTCCACTGGGGTGAACAGATCCCGGAACACGGGGAAGATGTCCGCCCGGGACTTCACCTTGCGCATGGCCAGGGGTCGGCCGGCCTTCACCAGCCGCTCATAGACCTGCCACAGGTCCGTGGTCATCTCCCAGCCCCGCTCTTCGGCCACCTCGATGTAGGCAAAGTATCGACACACCGGCAGGATCAACGACTCCATCATCTCCACCACTGCCGGGTTGTCCGCCGGCGTGTTGTCGCCGTCCGAGGCCTGGGCGGCATAGATGTTCCAGTCCGTCGGGTCATAACGCTCCCGCAACACCCGCTCCATCTCCTCCAGGGCCGGGGAGACCAGGGTGCCGCCGGTCTCCCGGGAATAGAAGAAGGTGTCCTCGTCCACTTCCTGGGCGATGTGGGTGTGGCGGATGAAGACAATGTCCACATGCTGGTAGCGGCGCTGCAGGAACAGGTACAGCAGCATGAAAAAGCGCTTGGCCAGGTCCTTCATGTCCTCGGTCATGGAGCCGGAGACATCCATGAGGCAGAACATCACCGCCTGGGAAATGGGCTTGGGCACCGGGTCGAAGCGGTTGTAGCGCAGGTCGATGGGGTCGATATAGGGGATCCGCTTGGCACGGACGATCTGCTCCTCCCGCAGCTTGATCAACGCCCGCAAACGCTCCGGGTCTTTGCCGGAGCGCTCCAGGCGGTCGATCTCCTCGTCCAGGACCCGGGTCTCCTCCCGCCGGGGGCGCTTGAGGGCCAGGCGCCGGGACAGGGAGTTGCGCATGGTGCGGGCAAGATTGAGGTTGGAGGGGGAGCCGGAGACGGAATAGCCGGCCCGTTGCAGGCCCTGGTGTTCCACCTTGGTGAGCTGGGTGCGGACCAGGTCGGGCAGTTCCAGGTTCTCGAAGAACAGATCCAGGAACTCATCCCGGCTGACGGTGAACTGGAAGACATCCTCCCCTTCGCCCTGGGGACTGCCGCCGCGACCGCCCTGCCCTTGCCCACCCTCGGGACGGGCGATGGCGTCTCCGGCCACGTACTGCTTGTTGCCGGGCACCACGTGGCGGCGCAACCCCTTGCCGCTGCCCTTGCGGAAGCCGGGCTCCTGCAACCCATCGGCCGGGATGCTGATCTCCTCGCCCCCCTGCCCGATGTCCGCCACCTTGCGCCGGGCCGAGACATCCCGTACCGCGTCCAGGATCTGACGCCGGGCACGGCCGATGAAACGCTGGCGATTGGCCAGACTCTTGTCCTTCGGATTGAGACGCCGGTCGACGATATTGACCACAGTGCCCCTCCTCGTGCAGCCGGGCCGTCAGCCCGCCTGTTTGACCCGCATGTACCATTCCACCAGACGGCGCACCTGCCGCTCGGTGTACCCCCGCTCCACCATGCGCAAGACGAACTCGGTGTGCTTGCGCTCCATGTCGGAATCCGTCTTGGCACCGAAGCTGATCACGGGCAGCAGGTCTTCCACCTGACTGAACATGCGCTTCTCGATCACCTCCCGGATCTTCTCGTACGAGGTCCATGAGGGCATCTTCCCCCCCTGACTCGCCTGGGCCCGCAGGGCGAACTTGACCACCTCGTTGCGGAAGTCCTTGGGATTGGCGATGCCCGCCGCCTTCTCGATCTTGCTCAGTTCCTGGTTCAGGGCCTGGCGGTCCAGCAGCTGACCGGTGTCCGGGTCCTTGAAGTCATGGTCCTCGATCCAGGCGTCGGCATAGGAGACATAGCGCTCGAAAAGGTTCTGGCCGAAGTCGCTGTAGGACTCCAGATAGGCCTTTTGGATCTCGTGGCCGATGAAGTCGGCATAACGGGGCGCCAACTCCGCCTTGATGTACTCCAGGTAGCGCCGCTCCGTGTCCTCCGGGAACTGCTGGCGGCGGATCGACTGCTCCAGCATGTAGAGCAGGTGCACCGGATCGGCGGCCACCTCCCGGGTGTCGTAGTTGAAGGTCTCGGACAGCACCTTGAAGGCAAAGCGGGTGGAGACCCCGTCCATGCCCTCGTCCACCCCGGCCACGTCCCGGTACTCCTGCATGGACTTGGCCTTGGGATCGGTGTCCTTGAGGCTCTCGCCGTTGTAGACGCGCATCTTGGAGAACAGGTTGGAATTCTCGTGTTCCCGCAGGCGGGTGAGGATGGAGAACCTGGCCAGGATGTCCAGGGTGGCCGGGGCGCAGGGGGCATCCGCCAGTTCGCTGGACTGGATCAGCTTCTCGTAGATCTTCTCCTCCTCCGTGACCCGCAGGCAGTAGGGCACCTTGACCACGGAGATGCGGTCGATGAAGGCTTCGTTGTTCTTGTTGTTCTTGAAGCTCTGCCATTCCGATTCGTTGGAATGGGCCATGATGATCCCCTGATAGGGGATGGCGCCGATGTTCTCCGTGCCCACGTAGTTGCCTTCCTGGGTGGCGGTGAGCAGCGGATGGAGCATCTTGATGGGGGCCTTGAACATCTCCACGAACTCCAGCATCCCCTGGTTGGCCCGGTTGAGACCGCCGGAATAGCTGTAGGCATCGGTATCGTTCTGGCTATAGAGCTCCAACTTGCGGATGTCCACCTTGCCCACCAGGGAAGATATGTCCTGGTTGTTCTCGTCCCCGGGCTCGGTCTTGGAGACGGCAATCTGGCGCAGGCGGGAGGGATAGAGGCGCACCACGGAGAAGCGGGCGATGTCGCCGCCGAACTCGTCCAAGCGCTTCACCGCCCAGGGAGAGATGAGGCCGTTGAGCCGACGCCGGGGGATGTTGAACCGCTGCTCCAGGGTCTCGCCCATGACGGTGGGGTCAAACAACCCCAGGGGACTCTCGAACACCGGCGAGATCTCGTCACCGGCCTTGAGCACATAGATGGGATGCTTCTCCATCAGGGCCTTGAGGCGCTCGGACAAGGACGACTTGCCGCCCCCCACGGGGCCGAGCAGGTAGAGGATCTGCTTGCGCTCCTCCAGCCCCTGAGCCGCATAGCGGAAAAAGCCCACGATGCGCTCAATGGTCTCTTCCATCCCGTAGAAATCCTCGAAGGCGGGATAGATCTTGATGGTGCGGTTGAGAAAGATGCGCCCCAGCCGTTCATCCTTGGCGGTGTCCAGGACCCTGGGCTCGCCGATGGCGGCCACCAGCCGCTCGGCGGCACTGGCATAGCGCATCGGGTCATCGGGGCATCCTTCCAGGTATTCTCCCAGGGACATCTCCGTCTCCTGGCGTTTCTGGTATGCGCGTGCGTACTGCGCAATCAAGGCTTCAGCCGAATCCATCGCAATCACCCCCTCGTTATGGAGTCAGATGACACTGCGTTGACCTATGCAAGATAGGGACCACAGCCGAACGTCTGTCGCACTCAACCCACCAGGCCGCCCCCTGGGTATGGGACCCGGCCTACCGGCAACCTGAACGGGAAGGTGGATGGGCTGCCCGGGTACTTTTTAAACCTGACCCGTGGGCTGTCTTTCCGGTTGGACGCCGACCGGCCCGCACAGTTCCTGTGCAAGGTCGGCTTTTTGCCACAGGATCGGGCGCCCGCTCTGCATGAAGCATAGTACAGTCATCGGACTTTCCCCGAACCCGCGCCGGCTTGACAACCGGCCGGCAATCCCCAAACCTGCCCTCCCGCGCAGGCCCCCGGAGGAGATCATGGAGCCCAAAGACAGCACCGAAAACGAGGCCTACAAGGGCTTCACCAACAGCGCCTGCCCGTTCATGCCCTGCCACCGGGGCATCACCCGGGAATTCAACTGCCTGTTCTGTTACTGCCCCCTGATTGCCTACGAATGTCCCGGGCCTTACAAGATCTTTACCGATCCACGGGGCATGCGGCGCAAGGACTGCAGCGACTGCACCCTGCCTCACGACGGTTACCGTCAGTCCTGGCACTTCATCCAGAAATGGCTGGAACGCCCGGTGCTGTGGGACGGCCATGAGCAGACCCGGTACAAGGTGGCCCGGCCCGAAGACGCCCAGCCGGATCCGTGAATACTCGCCCCTGCCCGCGTAGCAACCGCTCCTCCCGGTAGATCTCTCGGCTATCGGCTACGACCGCACTGCACCGACAAATTTGGCTAGACTGCCTTCTATGGCAGCCGAGAAGCAGATGCGTCGCTGGACCCTCCGCCGCGCCATGGTGGTGGCGGCGATCACAATGAGTCTTGGCCTGCTGCTGAGCGGGATCATCGTCCAGCAAGCCGACCTGACACTTCGCCGGCAACTGCTGGAACAGGCCGGACTGCTTGCCCATTCCCTGGATCCCGCGCAGATCAGACTGCTGAGCGGGCATCCCACCGACATCGAACTGGAGGCCTATCGGGCCATTCAGGCTCGTCTCAATCAGGCACGTGACACCTACCCGCACTTTTCCTACCTGTACCTGATGGGGCGCAATCCCGCCGGCGAAATCATCTATCTGGTGGATCTGCAGTCCGCCCCCTGGGAGGATGACCTGGAACTGCCCCCTGGGTCGGTATTCGAAGAGGCATCGCCTGAGCTGATGGGCGTCTTTGACCACGGGCAACCCTTCGTGGAAGGGCCGATTCCCGATGAGTGGGGTATCTGGGTCAGCGCCATCGTGCCCATCCTTGACCCGAACAGTGGGAATATTTCAGCCATTCTGGGCATCGACGTGGAGGCCGGTACCTGGCGTCTGGAAATCGCCAGCCGGGTAGCCCTACCCTTGGGCCTGTTCTGGAGCCTGGTCATCGGGCTTGCAGCCGCCCTCCTTTCCACCTACCGAGTCAAGACCTCGCCCAGCCCCATCATGGTTCGGCTGATGATCCCTCTGACCCTGATGCTCATACTGCTGGTCGGCGGCTTCAGCGGCACCATGGTCCGGCTGCAGGCGGAGCAGATACGGGCCGCCGGCCGCCAGGCCTACGCGGAAGTCCTGAAGGATATCCGCCGTCAACTGGGCGAGCAGGACCGCATACTGGACGCCGCTGCCGGCCTGATCACGTGGGACCCCCGCCTGGTGCAGGCCCTAAACCATCCGGATCATCCAACGGCCATCCCGCCCCTGGCATCTCTGCTGGAACAGTTCATGGCGCAATATCAGCTGCAGCATATTGCCTTGCTGACGACACAAGGCGATTGCCTGCTCTGCATACCCGAAAGGCCGCCCGACTTTCGCGAACTGGCGGGGTACCCCCCTGACGCGTCACCGATACCCACTCGGCTTGTCCAAGACTCTTCAGGCCATCTGCTGACACACAAGCGCTACCCGGCCCCGGGTCCACAGGGCGACCCTATAGGCCGGCTTGAACTGAGCCAGGCCATCACACCCATTCTCGCCGACAGACACCGGCGACCGGATATCGAACTGACCTTGATCATGTCTGTTCCCGCGCCAGATGGGGAACTGATGCCGGCCATTACCCGTCACCAGGTGCTCTATCTTTCAGACCCCATGCTGGAGGAAACCCTTACCCCCTTCTTCGACGCCCCCCCACTGCACGAAATCGCAAACATACGCGTGCGGGGGCAGGACTGGCAGATTCTGGCGGCCCCGCTCCAGGATGCCGGAGGATATCGGGTCGGAGTCCTGATGCTGCTGCATGATATTTCCGGTTTCCAGGCTTCCCACGAGAGACTGCTCAACATCGCCATGGCCGCGGCCATGACGCTGCTGGCGGGCCTGTTCGGATTTCTCTTCGTGCTGCTGCGACGGACCGATGCGGGCATGCGTGAGCAGCAGCGGGAACTGCGGGACAGCGAGCAGCGGTTTCGCAGCTTCTTTGACAAGAATAGTGCCGTCATGCTGCTCATCAATCCTCATGACGGGCGCATCGTGGATGCCAACCCCGCCGCCGCCCTGTTCTACGGCCACGAACCGGCAACGCTGCGCGCAATGACCATATTCCAGATCAACAGCCTGCAGAAGGCCGAAATCAGACAGGCCATGCGGCAGACCCTGCAACAATCCCGCAGGGAATTTCAATTCCGGCACCACCTGCATGACGGCAGTATCCGTCATGTTGATGTCTACTCCACGCCATTGGCCATTGACGGACAGACCCTGCTGTTTTCGATCATCCACGATACCACCTCTCGTCATCAGGCCCAGCAGGCTCTGGTGCAGGCCAAAGAGGCCGCCCTCATGGCCAGCCAGGCCAAAAGCGACTTTCTGGCCAATATCAGCCATGAGATACGCACGCCGATGAACGGCATCATCGGCATGGCGGAATTGCTCAAGGACACCCCCATGGAACCGCGGCAGGCTGGTTACACCCAGGCACTGCTGTCCAGTGCACAAGCCCTGATGGATCTGATCAACGACATTCTGGATTTCTCCAGGATCGAGGGTGGTAAGCTGGAACTGGAAGAGATCCCTTTCCTTCTCCCGGAACTGCTGGACAGCGTGACCGGCACTCTGACCCCGACGGCCCATGCCCGAGGCCTCACCCTGCAGTGCTGTCTCGCACCGGAGGTGCCGACACAGCTGGTGGGGGATCCGACCCGACTTCGCCAGATCCTGTTCAACCTCACTGGAAATGCCGTCAAGTTCACTCACGAAGGGTCGGTGCGGATTACCGTACACAAGCACGGGCACAAGCAACGGCAGGGACGAATACTGCTGCGATTCGAGGTTCAAGATACCGGGATCGGCATACCGGCGGACAAGCTGGACCTGCTGTTCCAGAAATTCACCCAGGTGGACACCTCCACTACCCGACGCTACGGCGGCAGCGGCCTGGGTCTGGCCATCTGCCGTCAGTTGGTGGAACTCATGGGAGGGAATATCACCGTCGAGAGCCTGGAGGGGCAAGGCTCCAACTTCATGTTCACGGTACCACTCAAGCTCCAGGCCATCGAATCATCCCGGCATGCCCCCGCTTCGGCGGACGCCGTGAAGATGGCTGAGACCGGCACCCCGTCCGTTCGTATCGACACCGGCATGCGGGTGCCCGATGACAATCCCGTGAATCTACAAGTAGCTACCGACATCCTGCGCAAGCCGGGCCTGGAAGCCGACACCGCCTGCAACGGCCGGGATGCGCCGGCGGCGCGGCGGGGGAGTCATTCGAGAAAAACGGCCGTGCGCACCCTGATCGCCGAAGACGACCTGACTTCCCGCACCCTGCTGGCCTCACTGCTGGAAAAAGCGGGGCATGAGGTGATCAAAACCCGGGATGGGATGGCGGCATGGCGGGTCATGCAAGCACCCGATGCCCCCCGACTGGCGATCCTCGACTGGACGATGCCGGAAATGGACGGCGTCGAAGTGGTCCGCAGGATTCGCGCCATGGATACCGAGCTGCCCACCTACATCATCATGCTGACCTGCCGGGACACCAAGGCCGACCTGATCCACGCCCTGGACAGCGGTGCCGACGATTATCTCGTCAAGCCCTTCGATGCCGGTGAGCTGCGGGCCAGGATGGACGTGGGCATACGGATCATCCAGCTGCAGGACGCCCTGCTGCAGAGCCGTGAAGACATGGCCTACCAGGCCACCCATGATCCCCTCACCGGCCTGCCCAATCGCCGGGCCATTCTGGAACACCTGGAGCGGGAGCGGGAGCGCTGCGCGCGCAATGGAGAAACCCTCGCCATCGGCATGTGTGATGTGGACCGCTTCAAGATCATCAACGATACCTATGGCCATCAGACCGGCGATGAGGTCCTGTGCGGCATTTCCCATCTGCTACGGGAAAGTGTGCGATCCTACGATGCCGTGGGTCGCCTGGGGGGCGAGGAATTCCTGATCGTCACCGCCATGCCGACCGGTGCCGACCCCTGGCCGCTGTTCGACAAGCTGCGCCTGCAACTGTGCCGGACCCCGATCGTGACCCGGGCCGGCGCTCTGCCCGTCACCCTCAGCATCGGCGTCTGTACCATCAACGGGGGCGGCAACCTGGATGAACTGCTGGCCAAGGCGGATGAAGCCCTTTACGAAGCCAAGAGCCAGGGACGCAACCGTACCGTCTGCAAGGGCCGCCCCCGGGAGAACCTGGATGATACAAGCCCTTGACGCAGCGCATGTCAGGCTGTCCATCAAGGTTGACAGTGCTAAAAATGCACGGGTACGATCAGGCATTCCGGGGAACTTAGGAACGCCCCGCCTGTCTTCTTCATCCGCGGCGAAACCCGGGGGTGATAAATCCTTTCGCGGGAGCAACGTATGCGAATCCTCTTCGTCCATCCCAATTACCACTCCGGGGGCGCCGAAATCGCCGGCAAGTGGTCCCCCGCCTGGGTGGCCTATCTGGCCGGCTACCTGAAGTCCCATGGCTACACCGAGTATGTCTTCGTCGATGCCATGACCGACGATACCCCGGACGAGGATCTGCGCAAGATCTTCGCCGAGGCCCAGCCCGACATCATTGCCTGTACCGCCGTCACCCCCGCCATCTACAAGGCCGAGCAGACCCTCAAGATCGCCAAGGAGGCCTGCCCCAACGCGGTGACCCTGCTGGGCGGCATCCACGCCACCTTCATGTTCCAGCAGGTGCTCACCGAGGCCCCCTGGATCGACGCCATCGTGCGTGGTGAAGGCGAGGCCGTGGTGCTGGACGTGGTCCGCGCGGTGGACGAAGGCCGCTGGGAATCGGGCCGTCAGGACATCCGGGGCATCGCCTACATCGAGGACGACAAGGTGGTCGCCACCCCCGCCGCGCCCACCATTCGCGACGTGGACTCCATCATCCCCGACTGGGGCGTGCTGGATTGGAAAAAATACATCTACATCCCCATGGGCGTACCGGTGGCCACCCCCAACATGGCCCGCGGTTGCCCCTTCACCTGCAGCTTCTGCTCCCAGTGGAAGTTCTGGCGTGACTACCGGGTGCGCGATCCCAAGAAGGTGGTGGACGAGATCGAGATCCTGGTCAAGGAACACGGCGTCGGCTTCTTCATCCTCGCCGACGAGGAGCCCACCATCAACAAGGCCAAGTTTGTGGAGTTCTGTCAGGAACTCATCGACCGCGACCTGGGCGTGCTCTGGGGCATCAACACCCGCGTGACCGACGTCATGCGCGACGAAGACCTGCTGCCCTTCTACCGCAAGGCGGGCCTGGTCCATATCTCCCTGGGCACCGAAGCGGCGGCACAGCTCAACCTGGACATGTTCGTCAAGGAAACCACCGTGGCCCAGAACAAGCGGGCCATCGAACTGCTGCGCAATGCCGGCATCGTCACCGAGGCCCAGTTCATCGTCGGCCTGGAAAACGAGACCGCCGAGACCCTGGAAGAAACCTTCCAGCTGTGCATGGACTGGAACCCGGACATGGCCAACTGGGCCATGTTCACCCCCTGGCCCTTCTCCGACCTGTACACGGAGATGAAGGACAAGGTGGAGATCTTCGACTTCGAGAAGTACAACTTCGTGACCCCCATCATGAAGCCCAAGGCCATGACCCGCGGCGAACTGCTGGATCGGGTCATGCACAACTACCGCCGCTTCTACATGAAGAAGGCCTTCCTGGGCTATCCGTGGGAAAGAAACCCGCTGCGCCGCAAGTACCTGCTGGGCTGCCTCAAGGCGTTCCTCAAGAGTGCCTTCGAGCGCCGTTTCTACGACCTGGGCAAGGCCGGTTACTGGGGTCCCCAGTCCAGAAAGACCGTGAACTGGAACTTCGACACTTCACGTACCCTGGTGAAACCCGAGCCGCAGCTTGAGGAACAGGTCATCAAGTGGAAGAGCGCACCGCCCCGCAAGCGGGCCGGTGCCAAGGGCGCCGCCCTCAAGGCCTGCGGTGGCGGCGACGAGCAGCTGCCGGAGAACACCTCCAGTACCGCCCAGCAGGTGAAGATCTGCGGCGGCGGGGACCAGCAGCTGCCCGAGAGCATGGATGACGCCAAGATCAAGGAGAAGATCAAGGAAAACGCCTGAGGCGCCGTTTAACGACAGCCAGGGCCGTCATTGACGCAAGGGCACCTTTCGGGGTGCCCTTCGTCGTTTCAGGGCATCGCCTTGCCCAAGCCAAATGCCTGCCTGTATCTTGACCCATTGCCTTTACCGTCACTGCCCAGGTATCCCCCGTGATCGAAGATCCCACCGCCCCCATCGATTTCCCCGCCATGCCCGATGCCGGTCCCCGCAAGGCCCGGGCGCTGATGATCCAGGGCACCAGCTCCGACGTGGGCAAGAGCCTGCTGGTGGCCGGCCTGTGCCGGGCCTATACCCGCCGGGGCCTGAATGTGCGGCCCTTCAAGGCCCAGAACATGAGCAACAACGCCGCCGTCACCCGGGACAGCGACCTGCCGCCGGGGCCTGACGGACAGATCCCCCGCGGAGAGATCGGCCGCGCCCAGGCCCTGCAGGCCCGGGCCTGCGGCGTGGAGCCCTCCATCCACATGAATCCGGTACTGCTCAAGCCCCAGACCCTGATCGGCTCCCAGGTGGTGCTGCGGGGGCGGGTGCTGGGCAACTGCCGGGCCAAGGTCTACCACAAGATGAAGCCCCAACTGCTGCCGGCGGTGATGGACAGTTTCCACCGCACCGCCGCCCAGGCGGATCTGGTGTTGGTGGAAGGGGCCGGCAGCGGCGCCGAGGTGTACCTGCGCAAGTCCGACATCACCAACATGAAGCTGGCGCAGCTGGCCGATCTGCCGGTGGTGATCCTGGGAGACATCGACCGGGGCGGCGCCCTGGCCGCCATCGTCGGCACCCATGCCCTGCTCAACGAATCCGAGCAGGCCCGGGTGGTGGGCTACATCATCAACAAGTTCCGGGGCGACCTCTCCCTGTTCGAGCCCGCCTGCGAACTGATGACCGAGCGCACCGGCTGGCCCTCGCTGGGGGTGCTGCGCTGGTTCGAGGGAGCCACCCGCCTGCCGGCGGAAGACTCCCTGGCCCTGGAACGCCCCGCCGACGGGGAGGGGCGGGGTCTCAACATCGCCGTCCCCCAGCTCTCCCGGGTGGCCAACTTCGACGACTTGGACCCGCTGGCGGCGGAACCCGGGGTGAGCGTGCGCTGGGTGAAGCCGGGCAATCCCATCCCCCGGGATACCGACGTGATCATCCTGCCCGGCTCCAAGGCCACCCGCGCCGACCTGGAGGTACTGCGACGGGAAGGCTGGGACATCGACATCCTCTCCCACGCGCGCCAGGGCGGCCGGGTGGTGGGCCTGTGCGCCGGCTTCCAGATGCTGGGCAGGGTGGTGCGGGACCCCCGGGGCATCGAGGGTGAACCGGGAGAAACCCCCGGGCTGGGCCTGCTGGACGTGGAAACGGAGATCGGCGCCGAGAAAAAGCTCATTGAACTGGACGCCCGGGACACCCTGAGCGGTTGCCGGGTCACCGGTTACGAGATGCACATGGGGCGTACCCACGGCCCCGGTCTGGAACGGCCCTGGCTGATGCTGGACGACGGCACCGGCAGCCCACGCCCGGAAGGCGCGGTGTCCACCGACGGCCGGGTCACCGGCGGCTATGTCCACGGCATCTTCGGGGATGACGGCTTCCGTGCCGCCTGGCTGTCACGGGTGGGCGCCCAGGCCTCCGCCCTGGATTACGAGGCGCGGGTGGAAGCGGCCCTGGAGGCACTGGCGGATCACTGCGAGGAGAACCTGGACCTGGATGCCCTGCTGGCCCTGGCCGGATAAAATCCGGGATCAAGCCCCTGGCGCGCTCAGATCCGGGGCATATACCCGGACCCGATCGGCGCCACCCTGCTTGGCGTGGTACATGGCGATGTCGGCATGCTGCGCCAGCTCCCGGCTGTCCCCGCCATGCTCGGGATAAAAGGCGATGCCGATGCTGGTGGAGACACTCAGCTCCAGCCCGTTGATGTGGAACGGTTCCTGGAGGGACTGCCGGATGTTTTCCGCCACCATCAGGGCATGCTCCATCTGCCGGATCTCCGGCAGCATGACGATGAACTCGTCGCCGCCGATACGGGCCACCATGTCGGCTTCACGCACGGAGGACACCAGACGGCGCGCCACCTGCTGCAGCACCAGATCGCCGACGGCATGGCCATGGGTGTCATTGATCGGCTTGAACTTATCCAGATCGAGGAACATCAGGGCCAGCATCCTGCCCACGTCCCGTGCCCTGCCCATGGCCTGGTCCAGGTGACTGAACAGCAAGGCCCGGTTGGGCAGGGCGGTGAGCCCATCATGATGGGCCATGTGCATGATCCTGACCTCGTCCTGCTTGCGCACAGTGATATCGTGGGCGATACCCAGCATGCCGATGATGGTCCCGTCCTTGTCAAACAGGGGAGAGGCATTGGTGACATGCCAGCGCCAGTCGGCGGCACCGGCACCATACCGTACCCGATATTCCTGCCCGCTCTGCTTGCTTCGGGTGGCCAGCAGCCGCTCCAGAAAGGCCTGACAGGCAGGCAGGTCGTCGGGATGCACGATGGCCGAGAAATGGCCGCCCAGGAAATCTTCCGGCTCCTGTGCCAGGAGCTCGCGGATGTTGGGTGAAAGGTACTGGAAAATACCATCCAGATTCAGGGTATAGATGACGTCGTTGGCGTCCTCGACGAAGGTCCGGAATTTCTCCTCGTTGATGCGCAGTTGTGTCTCGGCGGCCTTGCGCCGGGTGATGTCGTTCCAGGTTACATGCAGCAGCGGTCGTTCCTCATACTGAATGGCCGTCAGCATGAGCAGGGCGTCGAAGGGCTGCCCATCTCCACGCAGACATTGCCATTCGCATTCATGCCCGCCCAGGGTCAGGGTCTGACGTCGCATGTCCCTGGCGTGGTCGATGGACGGACGGCCATCGGGTTGCGTCGGCGACGTGAAATCGGTCAGCGGTCGACCGATGAGCTGCTCGGGTTGCTGCAGGTGAAACAACGCCAGAGCCGCCGGATTGGCCGCGGTGAAAAAACCGGCCTGATCCATCAGGGTCAGCGGCTGACGGGATTCCTCGAACAGGATGCGAAAGCGACGCTCACTGGCGGCAAGGATCTGCCCCGTGCGTTCGTGAGTCATCACGATCACGCCGAGGGCCAGCAGGATCATGGCCAGCAACCCCGCCTGAAAGGTCAGCACTTGCAAGGCGTTGGCCTGCAGGATGCTTGTCATCCTGTCCATGCTCCCCAGGCCCGCCATGATCGCCCGGATGCCGAGCAGAACCAGGAGTACCGCCAGGCCGATGACGATGATGACCTGTCCGCGCCCCGGTGTATCGTGACGATTGCGCAGCACCATGAACAGGATCACGACCGTCTGACACGACAGGAGTATGGCCACCAGGATGACTCGGCCCGGAAGGTTGTCCAGCAGGGACAAAAGCCCCATCAGCATGATGGGCAGCGGAACCCAAAGGATCCAGCGGGGCAATGGTCGCTGATAGAATCGTTGAAACCCCTCGCCAACCAGGGCCAGCCAGGCGGCCACCATCACGTTGGATGCCACCAGCAGGAGGGGGTGACCGGCATGGGCATGCCAGATGAAGCCCAGGTAGGCACCGGCATTGACCAGCGCCGCCAGGGACCAAGGTCCCATGGCGGCGTGTCCGGGCCGATCGGCCATGGACACCATGGCCACCGCCAGCAGAATGTTGGTCAGTGCAATGATCAGGAATAGTGTCGGGATGTCCATGTCAGCTTTCCAAGGCCGTGACCCGAGCGATCATCGGTACCTGATGATTGAAAACTCAAATGCCCTGCAGCGGCGATACTGCGGCAACCGATCGATAAAGGCAAAAGCGCACTTCATCACACGGCGCCCGTTTGGGTACCATCAGGTATCATCAAACTCCGGATGCTCCGGCCATCACTGACGGACAATCAATCCAGCGGATGCCAAAAATCCATTTTTCTCCCTGCGGCGACAGCCCGGCCCGCGCCCGCATCCTCATGATCCAGGGCACCAGCGCCGACGTGGGCAAGAGCCTGCTGGTGGCGGGCCTGTGCCGGGCCTACACCCGCCGGGGCCTGACCGTGCGGCCCTTCAAGGCCCAGAACATGAGCAACAACGCCGCCGTCACCATCGATGCGGACGCCCCGCCGGACCCGGGCGGCGGCCCCGCCCGAGGGGAGATCGGCCGTGCCCAGGCCCTGCAGGCCCTGGCCTGCGGCGCCCCTTGCTCGGTGCACATGAATCCGGTCCTGCTCAAACCCCAGAGCGATCTGACCAGTCAGGTGGTGCTGCGCGGCCATGTGCTCGGGAACTGGGCCGCCGCGGACTACCAGGACCTCAAGCCCGGCCTCATGCCCGCCGTCCTCGACAGCCTGCAACGTCTGGCCGCCGAGGCGGACTTGGTGCTGGTGGAAGGGGCCGGCAGCGGCGCCGAACGCTATCTGCGCGCCCGGGACATCACCAACATGGGGCTGGCGGAAGCGGCGGATATCCCCGTGGCCCTGCTGGGGGAGGACGCCCGGGGCGGCATGACCGCCTCGGTGCTGGGGGCACACCTGCTGTGGACCGCCTCGGAACGGGGCCGGGTGAGCGGCTACATCGTCAATCGCTTCCGTGGCGACCCGCGGATTTTCGATCCCGCCCGCGAGGACATGACCGGGGCTACCGGCTGGCCCTGCCTGGGCCTGGTACGCTGGTTCGACGGCGCCGCCCGGCTGGCCCAGGAGGATTCCCTGGCCCTGGAGCAGCGCCATGCCCGCCCGGGGCCGGGTCTGCTGATCGCCGTGCCCCGGCTGTCCCGCATCGCCAACTTCGACGACCTGGACCCGCTGGCGGCAGAGCCGGGGGTGAACCTACGCTGGGTCAACCCCGGCGAGCCCATCCCCCGGGCCGCGGACGTGATCCTGCTGCCCGGCTCCAAGGCCACCCGCACCGACCTGGGGATGCTGCGGCGGGAGGGCTGGGACATCGACATCCTGGCCCACGTGCGCCAGGGGGGCGGCGTGGTGGGGCTGTGCGCCGGCTACCAGATGCTGGGCAGGGTGGTGCGGGACCCCCAGGGTCTGGAAGGTCCGCCCGGCGACACGCCGGGCCTGGGGCTGCTGGATCTGGAGACCACCATCACCCGGGACAAGCGCCTGCTGGACCTGGATCGGCTGGACCGGCGCAGCGGCCAGCGGGTGCAGGGCTACGAGATGCACATGGGACGCACCACGGGGCCGGGACTGGCCCGACCCTGGCTCATGCTGGATGAGGGGCCGGAGGGGGCGGAGTCCGCCGATGGCCGGGTCATGGGGGCCTATGTGCATGGCCTCTTTGCCGGGGACGGATTCCGCAGCCACTGGCTCAAGCGCATGGGGGGCGCGGCCGGCGACCTGCACTACGCCCGACAGACCCAGGCCACCCTGGACGCCTTGGCGGCGCAGCTGGAGGAGGACCTGAACCTGGATCAACTCTGGAACATCAGCCGCCCCATGGGCGCACCACCCCCGCCATGAACGACGTCCTGGTCATCGGTGGCGGCATCGCCGCCTTCTGTGCCGCCCTCGCCGCCCGCCGGGCCGGTGCCTCGGTGCAACTGGTGGACAGCGCCCCCCGTCACCTGCGAGGGGGCAACGCCCGTCACTCCCGCAACTTGCGCCTGGTCCACGACACGCCCTCTCCCCTGTTCCCGGGTCGTTATACCGCGGCGGAGTTTCTCACCGACCTGCGCCGGGTCAGCGGCGGCCACATGGATGAAGACCTTGCCCGCCTGATGGCGGAACGCTCCCGGGAACTGCCCGACTGGCTGCAGGCCCAGGGGGTGGGATTCCAGCCCACCAGTGGCGGCATGATCCCCTGGTCCTGCAAGACCGCCTTTTTCCTGGGCGGCGGCAAGGCCATGATCAACGCCCTCGGCCGCACCGCCGAGGACCTGGGTGTGG
The DNA here is from genome assembly GCF_022227845.1 of Ectothiorhodospira lacustris. Classification (GTDB taxonomy): domain Bacteria; phylum Pseudomonadota; class Gammaproteobacteria; order Ectothiorhodospirales; family Ectothiorhodospiraceae; genus Ectothiorhodospira; species Ectothiorhodospira lacustris. The sequence continues at coordinate 238,252 of NZ_JAJNQN010000002.1, forward strand.
AAATCCTGCATGACACGGAAGTGCTGGATGTGCAGCTCCAGGCCGCCGATACCCATCACCTCCCGGCCCGCCGAGGACATGAATCACTGACCCTGTCGGCCCGCACCGTGGTGATCTGCAGCGGCGGCTATCAGGCCAACCCCGCGGCCCTGTCCCGCACCTGGGGCGAGTCGGCCGCCGGTTTCCTGGTCCGGGGTACGCCCCATGTCCGGGGTGAGATCCTGCTGTCCCTGTTGGCACAGGGTGCCCTGCCCGCCGGTGTCCCCGGGGCCTGTCATCTGGTGGCGGTGAATGCCATGGCCCCCGCCGCCGACGGCGGTATCGTCACCCGGGTGGACGGCATGCCCTGGGGCCTGGTGGTGGATCGGGACGGACGCCGTTTTCAGGATGAAGGGGCGGAGATCACCCCGCGCCGCTATTCCTTCTGGGGCCGCCGGGTGGCCCGGCTGCCCGGTGCCAGGGCTCACCTGATCCTGGACACGGCGGGACTGCGCCGGGCCCCGCCCGCCATCTATCCCACCCGCCGGGCGGATACCCTGGAGGGGCTGGCCCGGGCACTGGACCTGAACCCGGATATCCTGCGGGAGACGGTCGACCGCTACCATGGCGCCCTGCGGCCCGATGGCCCGGAGGACGGCCATACCGAGGGCCTGGACCCACCCAAGACGCGCTGCGCCCTGCCCCTGAACACCCCGCCCTTCCATGCCTGGACCATGGCCCCCGGCATCACCTTCACCTGCCACGGCCTGAAGGTGGATACCCGGGCCCGTATCCTGATGGCCGATGGCGAACCCTGCGATGGCCTGTATGCGGCGGGCATGATCATGGCGCCCAGCATCCTGGGCACCGGCTATGTGGCCGGCGCCGCCCTGACTGTGGGTGCCGTGTTTGGCCGCATCGCCGGGAAGGAAGCCGCCCACCGGGTCCTGAAACTGCACCCCGAGGCAGAAAAGTGTCTGAATTGAGCCCCCCGGATTCTTCCGCAAGTCTCGCCGAGGCCCGCCGGGTGATGAACCTGTGCAACGTCTGCAGCTACTGCACCGGCTACTGCGCCGTGTTCCACGCCTCGGAACAGCGCCCGGACCTCACCCGGGACGACCTGCATTACCTGGCCAACCTGTGCCACAACTGCCGGGCCTGCTGGTATGCCTGCCAGTATGCCCCGCCCCACGAATTCGCCATCAACGTGCCCGCCACCCTGGCCCGGGTTCGCCACGACAGCTATCGCCGTTACACCTGGCCCAGCGCCTTCGCCGCCCTGCTGGCCCGCAGCGGTCCGGCCACCCTCATGGTGAGCCTGGTCGCCACCCTGCTGATCCCGCTGCTCACGTTGATACTGGTACCCTGGGACACCCTGTTTGCCGTACACCGGGAGGCTGGGGCCTTCTATCAGGTGATCCCCTGGGGGGTGATGACCACCGTGGCCCTGGTCACCCTGGGCACATCGGTGCTGGCCCTGGGGATCGGGGTAGCCCGTTTCCGGCGGGACATCGGCCGGGGCGCACCACCGGCCTCATCCTGGTGGCGGGCGCTGCCCCGGGCGGCGGCGGACCTGCTCACCCTGCGCAATCTGGACGGCGGGGGGGGCGGCTGCAATGACGTGGACGGGCGCTTTACCCAATGGCGACGGGGCTTTCACCATGCCCTGTTCTACGGCTTCCTGCTGTGCCTGGCCGCCACCACGGTGGCGGCCGGCTATCATCACCTTCTCGCCTGGGAGGCACCCTACCCCGTTTTTAGCCTACCGGTGTTGCTGGGCACGCTGGGCGGTATGGGCATGATGGTGGGAGCGGCCGGGCTGGTGTGGGTGAAACGGCGAGGGGATCCGGCGCCCACGGCGGCGGAAACCCTGCCGGCGGACTACGCCCTGCTGGGCCTGCTGTTCGCGGTGGCCGCCACCGGCCTGATGCTGCTGGCCCTGCGGGAGACCGCGACCATGGGTCTGTTGCTGGCCCTGCACCTGGGTACGGTACTGGGCTTCTTCCTGCTGGTGCCCTACAGCAAGTTCGTGCACGGAGCCTACCGGGGGGCGGCACTGCTGCGCCGTGCCATGGAGCAACACCACGGACCCGGAACCGCGGGTAAAGAAACGGATAAGGAATAAGTACTCACATGCCGTTCGATACCTATGACGGCCGCCACACCTCGTAGCCGCAACTCCAGCAATGGTGCAAAGCTTCGCGGCCGGCACCCTCAGCCCGTTCCCGCAGCCGCCCCTTGACCGCGTACAGTCCCCGCAGGGTGCAACGGGGGCATTTCAGGGCATCCCCCTCCTGCTCCAGGGTCTCGGAACTTGCGCCGGCCTTGTCTTCGATGACGGCTTCACCGACCATGTCCGCCGACAGGCGGTTCAGATCGTCCCTGAGGGCGACGATGAGAGCATTGGCCTCGGGATTGCCGTCACCGACGGCGACCTGCAATTCATCCAGACGACGCTGCAGGGCGGAGAGGCGGTTGCGGATATCGCTCATGGGATCTCCTGGATGCGTTGGGCCGGCACTGATTGTTGAACGGCGGCATGCCGTGGGCAAGCCTTTCCTTGTCGGGGCTCAGATTTAATCCTTGTCCGGACACCGCCCTGGATTCCCGCTTACGCGGGAATGACGGATTCCCATTGACGGTTGACTCTCCTGCGAAAGCCCTCTGCCGTCACTCTCGAGAAAACCCACTGCCGTCACTCCCGCGAAAGCGGGAGCCCAGAATCTTGATCCCACCGGATTCCCGCTTGCGCGGGAATGACGGCATCGGCGACGTGCTTATGCCCATCAAGGCCCCTGGATTCCAGGGTGCGCGGGAATGACAATGGCTTCCCGCCGGGAACTCACGCCCGATCGGAGGCGGTTTCCACCGCCTGGGTCACCACCTGCCGCAGGGTGTGATGACAGCGGACGATTTCGCCCAGCACCACGATGGCCGGCGCCTCCAGCCCCTCGCGGCGGATGGTCTCCAGCAACTCGCCCTTGGTGGTGATCACCACCCGCTCCTCCAGGGTGGTGGCGGAGGCGACCACCGCCGCCGGGAGCGTGTCGGCCATCCCGCCCTGCCCCAAACCGTCCAGGATGAAGGGCAGGTTGCGCAGGGACATGTACAGGATTACCGGCTGATTCAGGCGCCCCACCAGGGTCCAATCGATGCCGTCCGGCGTGGGCCGACTGCCGGCACCATGGCCGGTGGCCAGGAACAGGGCTTGGTTGACTCCGCGGCAGGTGGCCGGGATGCCCACGGCGCTCAGCCCCGCCAGCCCCGAGGTCAGCCCCGGGATGACCCGATGGGGGATGCCCTGGGCCACCAGTTCGGCCACCTCCTCGCCGCCACGACCGAAGATGAAGGGATCCCCGCCCTTGAGCCTCACCACCCGGAAGCCCCGCCGAGCCTGATCCACCAGGGTGGCGGTGATGTCGTCCTGATGGGTGGAGGGCCTGCCGCCACGCTTACCGGCAAAGATGCGCACCGCATCCGGACGGGCCAGGGCCAGGGTGCGGGGATCGATGAGGGCGTCATGCACCAGCACGTCCGCCTGCAACAGGGCCGACAGGGCGTGCAGGGTCAGCAGCCCGGGATCACCGGGGCCGGCCCCGACGATCCACACCTCCCCCTGCCGCAGCCGGGGCATGCCGGGCAGCAGGGCCCCCAGGGTGTCCAGGGCGGCCTCCGGGGACAGGGGGCGAGCGGGTGAGACTTCGTTCATCAGAATGCTCCGGGGCTGTCCGCTCACGACCCGTAACCGGGGCGATAACGGCGGACATAGTCCGTGTTGTACAGGGCACTTTCGCGAAAATCCTCACTGCCCAGGGCCGGCCCCACCAGAATCAGGGCGGTACGCTCGATGGGATCGGACCGGTGCATGGCCACGATGCCGGACAGGGTTCCCCGCAGCACCGTCTGATCCGGCCAGCTGGCACGGGCGACGATGGCCACCGGGCAGTCCTCGCCGTAGTGCGGCATCAGGGCCGCCACCACGTCCTCCAAACGGTGGATGGCCAGATGGATGGCCAGGGTGGCACCGGTGCGGGCGAAGTTTTCCAGGGTCTCGCCGGGCGGCATGGCGGAGGCACGGCCAGACATGCGCGTGATCACCAGACTTTGGGCCACTTCCGGCACCGTCAGTTCCCGCCCCAGCACGGCGGCGGCGGCGGCAAAGGCAGGCACGCCGGGAGTGAGGGTGTAGGGAATGCCCCGTCGATCCAGACGGCGCATCTGCTCGGCCACGGCGCTGTAGACGGACAGATCGCCGGAATGCAGGCGGGCCACGTCCTCCCCGGCCTCGTGGGCACGGACGTATTCCGCCTCAATGGCATCCAGATCCATCGGTGCCGTGTCCACCAGCCGCGCCCCGGGTGGGCAGTGTTCCAGCAGCTCCGCCGGCACGATGGAGCCGGCGTAGAGACACACGGGACAACGGGCCAGCAGGCGCGCGCCCCGCAGGGTGATCAGATCCGCCGCGCCGGGACCGGCGCCGATGAAGTGTACGGTCATCAATCAGTTCCTCTTTTCCACCGCCCATTGCACCACGGGCATGGCAGGACGAAAACCGTGCAGGCTGCCGACGGGTTCCAGACGTTCCACCGATAGACGAGTCAGGGTGCCGCCGTAACGCTGCCAGGCCCGCTGGATGACCTGCTCCGTCTCCAGCACCACCACGTTCGCCACCAGGCGCCCCCCGGGGGCCAGTGCGGCCCAGCACTGGTCGATGACGGCCTCGTCGCGGGCACCGCCGCCGATGAAGATCGCATCCGGCCGGGGCAGATCCTTCAGCACCTCGGGGGCACGACCGACACGCACCTCCAGCCGGGGGACACCCAGGGCGACGGCATTGCGGGCCGCGCGGGCGGCCCGCTCCGGATGGCTGTCCACGGCAATGGCACGGGTGCCGGCGTGGGCCAGCAGCCATTCGATGCCGATGGAACCGGAACCCGCCCCCACGTCCCAGAGCAGTGCGCCGGCGTGGGGGCGCAGACTGGACAGGGTGACGGCGCGGATCTCCCGCTTGGTGATCTGACCATCGTGTTCGAACCACTCATCCGGCAGCCCCGGGGCCAGGGGGATGATGGGGGCATCCGCCGCCGCCAGTACCTCCAGTGCCAGCAGGTTCAGGGGCTGGACGTCCTGGAGATCGAAATCCCGCGCCGTGACATGACGCCGGCGTTCCCGTGGACCACCCAGGGCCTCCAACAAGGTCACGGCGGACTCACCGAAACCCCACCGGGTCAGGGCTTGGCAGATCTGCCCCGGCGAGTCCTGGTCGGCGGTGAGCACGAACAGGCGTGCCCCCGGCTGCAGGGCCGGCCGCAGGGTCTCCAGGGGACGGCCGGTGAGGGACACCACCGTACAGTCCTGCTGGGCCCAGCCCAGGCGGGCGGCGGCCAAGGACACGCTGGAGGGGTGAGGCAGGCAGCACATCTCCCGCGCCGGTAGATGCCGCAGCAGGGTGGTGCCCACACCGAAGAAAAAGGGATCACCGGAAGCCAGCACCACCACCGGCAGTCCTCGCCGGGCGAGGATCCGGGGCAGGGTGTCGGACAGGGGCGAGGCCCAGGACAGTGCCTCTCCCCGGATCAGGGGTGCGGCCAGGGTCAGATGACGTGTGCCGCCGACCACCAGGACGGCCGCCCCGACCAGCGCGCGGGCAGCGGGGCTCATGGCCTCGACGCCCTCCTCTCCCAGACCTATGATGCTCAACCAGGGACCAGGGGGATCGCCGGCCGGCTGATGGACGTGTTCACCGGTCATTGCAATCCCTGCCCCGGCAACATCCCGCGCCCTGCTCCGCCGGCCAAGGGGCTGGGCCTATCCATCCGTTCTGTCTGAAACGATCCATGACTCACATGCCCCTGCACATCCTGATCCTCGGCGGTACCGGAGAAGCCATGCAACTGGCCCGGGCCCTGGAAGGTGATGCACGCTTTGCCCCCACCTACTCGGTGGCCGGGCGCACGCAAAATCCCCGCCTGCCGGACCTGCCCTGCCGCAGCGGCGGCTTCGGGGGCCCCGACGGGCTGGCCGACTACCTGGGCAGGGAGGCCATCGAGGTACTGGTGGATGCCACCCACCCCTTTGCCGACCGCATGTCCACCCACGCCGTCGTGGCCGCGGCACGGACAGGCGTCGCCCTGCTGGCCCTGCGGCGCCCGGCCTGGATGCCCGGCCCGGAGGATCACTGGCACGGCGTGCCGGACATGGTCGCTGCGGTGCAGGCCCTGGGTACCCGGCCCCGGCGGGTATTTCTTACCATCGGGCAACTGGAACTGGCCCCCTTTTGCGAGGCGCCCCGGCACCGTTACATCATCCGCAGCGTGGATCTGCCCGCGGTGCGTCCACCGGACTGCCTGTGCATCACTGACCGCGGCCCCTTCCGGCTGGAAGATGAACTGCGCCTGCTGCAACAGCACCGTATCGACGCCCTGGTGACCAAGAACTCCGGCGGCGAGGCCACCTACGCCAAGCTGGAGGCGGCACGCCGGTGCGGCGTGGAAGTGATCATGGTGGAACGCCCATGGGTCCCGCCGGCCCCCGCCGAGGTGCCGGACCCGGAGGCTGCCCTGAGCTGGCTGGGCGCGCACTACGTCCGTTCCCGACCCACGCTACGGGGTGTGTAGATCCAGGGATCCCGGCCCGTGCGGGGGATCAGCCGGGTCTCGGCGTTGCCGACGATCACCAGGGTGCGCATGTCCGCCTGATCCGGTCTGGCCTGCGCCAGCGTGGTCACTTCCACCTGCTCTTCCGGACGACTCACGGCTCGGGCAAAGATCACTGGCACATGCCCGGGCAGGTGGCGACGCAGCAGCGCCAGGGCCTCGCCCAGCTGCCAGGGTCGCGCCTTGGAAATGGGGTTGTAGAAGGCCATGGCAAAACCACCCCGGGCGGCACATTCCAGGCGATGCAGGATGACGGTCCAGGGCTTGAGGTTGTCCGACAGGGACATGACGCAGAAATCATTCCCGAACGGCGCCCCCAACCGGGCACCGGCAGCCAGTACCGCGGACACCCCCGGATGAACCGTCACCTCCAGATCACGCCAGCCGGGTTCACCATGATCCATGGCCTCGAATACCGCGGCCGCCATGCCGAACACGCCGCCGTCGCCGGATGAGACCACGGCCACCCGCGCACCCTCGGCGGCCAACTGCAGGGCCAAGCGGGCGCGCATGATTTCCTCGCGATTGTCCGAGGCGTGGATCCGCTGGCCGCCCTCGGCGGCCACCCGCTCCACATAGGGGACATAGCCCACCAGGTCCGTGGCCTGGGCCAGGGCGTGAGCGGCGCGAGGGCAACGCAGGTCCTCGGCGCCGGGGCCAAGCCCGATGACATCCACACGACCGCTCATCGAACCCCCTGTCTGCCGGGTACCAGCACGATGGTGAAATAGGGAGCGGGCTGGTCTTCCGGGCACTCGGCAAGGCGCGCCACGCGTGCGCCTTCCATGGTCCCCCGCTCCACCAGCATGGCCCGCTCCAGTAGACCGGCCCGGGCCAGGGCGGCGCGGATACGGGGAAGATTACGGCCCACCTTCATGAAGACGGCAGCATCGGTACGACCCAGGTGAGACACCATGGCATCCTCCGAAAGGGTGCCGGGAATCACCGTGAGTACGTCATCGCCATGGGTGATGGGGGTGTCGGCCTGGGTCCAGCATCCGCTCATGCCGCTGATGCCCGGAACCACCTGCGCCGGGAAGCGATGGGACAGGCGATCATGCAGGTACATGTAAGAACCATAGAGGAAGGGATCACCCTCGCAGATCACCGCCACATCCCGCCCGCCCATCAGGCATTGAGCCACCTCTGCCGCCGCCTGGTCGTAAAAGTCGCTCATGTCCCGGGCATAACGGGGATCATGGATGGAGACCTCGGTGGTGAAAGGGTACTCCAGTCTCAGGATCTGCTGCTCCGGGCGCAGGTGGGGGCCAGCGATCCCCAGGGCTTGGCCGGTGCGACCCTGTTTGGCAAAGGTGGCCACCACCGGCGCCGCCTGCAGCAGACGCAGGGCCTTGAGGGTGATGAGCTCCGGGTCACCGGGACCCAAGCCGATGCCGAACAAGGTGCCGGAACCACTCATTCCTGCTCACTCGCCAGGGCATTGACGGCCGCCACGGTCATGGCGCTGCCACCCAAACGACCGTGGACGATCACGGATTCCAGACCCGGATACCCGGCCAGGGCTTCCTTGGACTCGGCGGCGCCCACGAAACCCACCGCCATGCCGATCACCAGGGCCGGCCGAGGCGCCCCCGCATCGATCAGCTCCAGCAGGTGAAACAGGGCGGTCGGCGCATTACCGATGGCCACCACGGCTCCGTCGAGCCGCTCACCCCACAGGTCCAGGGCCGCAGCGGAGCGGGTATTGCCGATCCGCCGCGCCAGTTCGGGGACACGGGGGTCATCCAGAGTGCAGATGATCTCGTTGTCCGCCGGCAACCGGGCGCGGGTAATGCCGTGGGCCACCATCTTGGCATCACAAAGAATGGGCTTGCCCGCCAGCAGGGCCGCCCTTCCCGCCTTGGCGGCATCGGACGTGAAGACCACCTGGGGCGCCAGTTCCACCATGCCGCAAGCATGAATCATGCGCACCACCACCCGGGCCTCGTCGGCACTGAAACCGTCCAGACGGGCCTCGCCGCGGATGGTGGCGAAGGATTTACGATAGATGGCCGCGCCATCCTTGATGTAGTCGTAGGTATGGGACATGGATCGAGTGTACTGCGTGAAGGGCAATGCCGGGGCGACCGGAGCGGGTGGGTAAGCTTAGCGGGTCGGGGTCCACGGGGCAATGCCCGGCTTGCCCGACACCGGCCATCGGCGGCGCCGGCTTTTTGAAGCCCGCGCATGCAAGCGCACTATAATCAGGCATACGATCCTGTCGCCCCCGATCCCGTCAACACTGACCAAGGCATGATCTTCAGGCCCGGAAAACCCTCACCATGCCGACCACTCCAGCCATGCCGCCGATACCATGCTCACAGGTTCCCAAAGGCACCGCGGACCGTTATCGGCGTCACAGGAACCGCATCGCCAGCCTGGTTTCACGCACGATGGCCATGCATCCCCGACATGATGAATTCAGCGGCGGGCACGGCGTGCGTTTGCTGGAATGCAATCATCGCAATCACGCGGCCTTCATGGCCGAGGTGCTGACGGCCAATGACTTTCAGCTGCTGGCGGAGACCCTGCCCTGGGTGTATGCCGCCTACCATCACCAGGGCGTGCATTTTGACTATTTTCCCGCCCAGTTCGAAGCCTGGACGCAGGCCATTCGCCTCACGCTCAGCGAAGACGATGCGGAACATCTCCTGCCCGTGTACCGCTGGATGGCCGACATTCATCCCGCGACCATCAAGGCCGCCCTGTCTCATCAGGCACGCAGGCTCCACGTCCCCGACCGGTACCGGGAGGAATACACCTACATCACTGCCAACCTGCTCCAGGGAAATTACCCGGATATCATCCGCCGTTGCAGAGAACTGCTGAGCCGCGGCATGTCCTACGGCGACATCCTGCAGGAACTGTTCTATCCCGCCATGGTGGATGTCGGGGCACGATGGGAAGACGGTGAGATTTCAGTGTCCATGGAGCACCAGACCACCGCCATGGCCTACGGCATCCTGTCTTCCCTTTACCATGATCTACCCTTTCCCGACATCCATCGCGGACACGCCCTGGTCAGCCCCGTTTCAAATGAGTTTCACGAAATGGGCGCCTGGATGCTGGCAACCAGCCTGGAACTGGATGGGTGGGACATCACCTTGCTGGGCGGCGATACACCCCGGGAACATCTGATCACGACGGCGGTGCAGCAACGCCCCAGATTTGTGGCCCTCTCGGTGACCCTGATCAGCAACATCCATGAAGCCCGATGTACCATCGAATACCTGCGGCAGGCCCTTGGACATGGCAGCACCACCCGCATCCTGATCGGTGGGCAGGCATTTCTCATGGCCCCCCGCCTGGCCGCATCCGTGGGGGCGGATGCTCTCCTGGAAAGTTGTGATGCGGCGGTCCGATGGGCACGAACCCTGGAGGCGGAAACCGATGAACCCACCAGTACTTGACCCCACCCTGCAGCCTGAACTGGCCCGAGCACTTCACAGCTATGTCATGGAATCCGGTCGCCTGGTGGTAGTGGAAGTGGACAGTGACGGCCGAATCAGGGATGCCAATGTCACGTTCCGCTCCCGCTTTGCCGGGTTTGCGGATGTGCGCGGCGAATCCCTGTCCCGGTTCCTGGCCAGCGGCGACGAGATCCCCGACATCGAACCGGGACTTGCCCACCGCACTGCCATCGCCCGGATATTCAATACCGTCATGGGGGGAGAAAACTACCTGTTCCATGCCTATCCGCTCAACGCCCACACACTACTGATCGGGGAGCCAGCCAAGACGGAAGACAGCGACGTGATCGGCCGCATGGGCAGCCTGGCGCTGGAAATGTCCCGCCTGGTCAGGGATCTTCGCAAGGCCAATCACGACCTGGCCATGGCCAACGAGCTGAATCAGCAACTGGCCCGCACCGACGCGCTGACGCACCTGGCCAATCGCCGGTATTTCATGGAGCGCCTTCAACAGGGCGTGGTCCAGGCTCAGAGTCGCCAGCATGCCCTGTCCATCCTGATGATGGACCTGGATCATTTCAAGCAGATCAACGACAGTTTCGGTCATTCCACCGGTGATGCGGTGCTGGCCGCCTTTGCGGAGCTGCTGCGCGCGCTGGTCAGGATTTCAGACCTGCCCGGGCGACTGGGGGGAGAGGAATTCGGACTTTACATGTTTGACGCCCATCGCCACGTAGCCGCGGCGGTGGCAGAACGCATCCGGGCAAGTACTTGGGAGCTTCGTCCCAGCGGGCTGGACCATCGGCTCGGTGTCAGTATCGGTATCGCCATGCTTGAGCCCGAAGAAGATGCGGAGGCACTGATGAGACGGGCCGATGCCGCGCTTTATCAAGCCAAGAATCAGGGCCGTAATCGGATCGTCATCGCAGGACCGGGGGCGGAGCAGGCGGCCGGCCGGGAAGAGAATGCATCAGGGAAGGAGTGACATGACCGACCGCACAGACCGCGGACGATAAAAATGTTCAGGAAGGGGGTTGCAATACCCGAGAGAATTGGTCAGTATTAGATCCAGACTCCCAAACGGAAGGTGGAGGAGCCTGGCGGTTCTCCGAATGATTGGCCTCTGCAAAAGTCACAATCATTCGTCGATCGAACCGACAGGTACTCCTCCACCTGCACTGCTAGTGCAGTACCGCTACTGCAAAGACCTTCTTAGTAGAAGGGTCTCCACATGAACACCAGGAAGTGAGCGGCGGCAGCCAGAACCATGAACACCGTGAAGGTGGTCTTGAACTGCTCGTGGAATTCCTTGGCTTGTTCTTCGGTCAGACCGGAGATGCTGTTGTCATTCATGATCTAGTCCTCTCTTACTCGGAAGCTTCGACGGCGCTGGCGTCAAAGGTCAGCGGGTTGTAGCTGTCGTTGGCGTACACGAAGGCGTGGACAGCCAGGGCAACGACCAGAACAGCCATCAGAATGGGCATCAGCCAGGTGCCGGGATTGACCACCAGCCACAGCTTCCAGTCGTCTTTGGGGTTGCTGGGCTTGCTTGCTCTGTATTCGCTCATTGATATTACCCTCTTGGTTTAAGCACGGATCCCTCTCGAGATCCGAACGTTCTTGCAAACATCAACTTCCGATGCAGCCCCGTCACGGTTCAGGGCCGGAAACCGGATCCTTGAAACCAACCGTAAGACTCGCTCTCCCGAATCCAACGCTCCGTCAGTCCCGATAATCCTGCATGGCTGACCTGCATGGCAGGGGCCGTAGTCAGGGTGTAAGTCTAGGCTGACGCGGCGGGATGTCAAGGTTTCGATACAGGCGGAAGCCCAGGAAAGACTCAAGACTCACAAAAGCTTGACCCGGGTCAACGAGTGAAGGCGTGAGGCAGCGGATCCGAGGGCCTGATACGGATGGACAGCATCCGCCGGGGCAGGTCATGATGCCTGCTCCCCCAGGACACCGGACTGTCCGATCCGCACAAGGAGGTCAAGCATGCCCATTACCGACTGGCCCGCATCCGAACGCCCCCGGGAAAAACTCATCGCCCGGGGCTCCGCCGCCCTTTCCGACGCCGAACTGCTGGCCATCTTCCTGCGCACCGGCGTGGCGGGCCGCACCGCCGTGGACCTGGCCCGGGATCTGCTCACCCGCTTTGGGGGCCTGCGCGCCCTGCTGCAGGCGGAGCGCAAGGACTTCTGTGCCGCCCACGGCCTGGGAGAAGCCAAATATGCCCAGCTCCAGGCCGTACTGGAGATGGGAAGACGACACCTGTCCGAGACGCTCCAGCGGGGCGATGCCATCACCAGCCCGGAGCATACCCGGCGCTATCTGAGCGCCCGCCTGCGGGATTATCCCTTCGAGGTCTTTGCCTGCCTGTTTCTGGACAATCGCCACCGGGTCATCGCTTTTGAGGAACTCTTCCGGGGCACCATCGACGGCGCCAGCGTCCACCCCCGGGAAGTGGTGCGGCGCGCCCTGGCCCACAATGCGGCGGCCGTCATCCTGAGCCACAATCATCCATCGGGGATCGCCGAACCTTCGCGGGCGGATGAGGCCATCACCCGGCGCCTGCAGGAGGCCCTGGGACTGATCGACGTGCGGGTACTGGATCACATCATCGTCGGCGACGAACTGGTGTCGCTGGCGGAGCGCGGCGTGATCTGAGACGACTTATCCATAGTCTTTTCAGAGCTTTGATGAGGCGAGAAAGGTTTAAGATAGGCCCGCCTCAAGGTCAGTCAAGGAACAGGGTCGTGTCCGAACATGAAACCGAACTGAGCAATCGCCCCACCAGCCGCAATCTGCGCGTGCTGGGGCGATTGCTGGGCTTTGCCAGACCCCACATGGGCCGCATCATGGCCGCAGTCGTGGCACTGGTGGCGGGTTCCGGAGCCGTGCTGGCATTCGGGGCCGTGCTGCGCCTGGTGATCGATCAGGGACTGACCGCCGGCGATGCCGCCGCCCTGGATCAGGCCCTGATGTTCTTGCTTGGCGTGGTGCTGCTCATGGCTGCCGCGGTCTCGGTGCGTATGTACCTGGTCACCTGGATCGGCGAACGAGTGGTGGCGGATCTGCGCCGGGCAGTGTTCAACAAGGTGCTGCGCCTGGATCCTGCCTTTTTCGAGGTCACCCGCACCGGTGAAGTCATCTCCCGCCTGACCACGGACACCTCCCTGGTACAGGTGGTGGTGGGCTCCACCCTGGCCATCGCGGTGCGTAACCTGCTGCTGTTCTGCGGCGGCATGGTCATGCTGTTCATCACCAGCCCCAAACTGACCCTGGGGGTGCTGCTGGGGGTGCCGCTGATCACGGTGCCCGTCTGGATACTCGGCCGCCATGTGCGTCGCCTTTCCCGCCAGTCCCAGGACCGGGTAGCCGACATCAGCGCCTACATTGACGAAACCCTCTACGGCATCCGCACCGTCCAGGCCTTCTGCCATGAAGCGGTGGACATACTGCGCTACGGCCGCCAGGTGGAACAGGCCTTTGACACCGCCATCCGGCGCACCCGTTTCAGTGCCCTGCTCAGCGGCACGGTGATGCTGCTGGTGTTCACCAGCATCAGCCTGGTGCTGTGGGTGGGCGGACACGACGTACTGGCCGGTCGCATGAGCAATGGGCAACTGGCGGCCTTTGTGTTCTATGCCGTGCTGGTGGCCGGTGCCGTGGGCGCCATCAGCGAAGTCATCGGCGAGCTGTTCCGGGCTGCCGGGGCGGCGGAACGCCTGATCGAACTGCTGGATACGGAACCCGCCATCACTCCGCCCACCCGGCCACGGGCGCTACCCGCCCCGGCCGTGGGCCGGGTGGAGCTGGAACGGGTGATGTTCCGCTATCCCTCCCGCCCTGAACCACCGGCCCTGGATGGGGTCTCGCTGACCCTTGATCCCGGCGAGAAAGTCGCCCTGGTAGGCCCCTCGGGTGCCGGCAAGTCCACCGTACTGCAACTGCTGCTGCGTTTCTATGATCCCGAATCCGGCCACATCCGCTTTGACGGGGTAGACCTTCGGGAAACCGACCCGGGCCAGTTGCGGGGACGCATGGCCCTCGTGCCCCAGGACGCGATCATCTTCGGCGCCGATGCCTGGGAAAACATCGCCTTCGGCATGGAGGGGGTAAGTCGGGAGCAGATTCGGCAGGCAGCGGACGCGGCCCATGCCAGCGAGTTCCTGGACCGCCTGCCGGAGGGCTTTTCCAGCCATCTGGGAGAACGGGGTGTACGGCTGTCCGGCGGCCAGCGCCAGCGTATCGCCATTGCCCGCGCCATCTTGCGGGACCCGGCCCTGCTGCTGCTGGATGAGGCCACCAGCGCCCTGGATGCGGAAAGCGAACGACTCGTCCAGGAGGCCCTGGAACACCTGATGGAGGGGCGCACCACCCTAATCATCGCCCACCGCCTGGCCACAGTGCGCAAGGCGGACCGGATCGTGGTCATGGACCAGGGCCGGATCGCAGCCGTCGGTACCCACGATGAGCTGGTGGCCCAGGGCGGCCTTTACGCCCGGCTGGCCGCCCTGCAGTTCCGGGAGGGATTCCCGGCGCCGACGGAGCCGGGCCGGCGAACCGGCACCGGCTAAGCCCGCGGCCGGTTCGCGCTACCCACTCAGCCCCGGACCAACAACACGTCCGCGTCCTGAATCTGATGCACGACCCGGCGTGCTACACCGCCCAGCAGGGCATCCTGTAGGCGGTTGCGGCCGTGGGTACCCATCACCACCAGTTCGGCTTTGAATTCCTGCACGGCCCGCTCCAGCACGTCGGGCGCATACCCAAGACGCAGCTCGGCGGAGAGCTGCTCCGCCGACAGGCCGCAGCCGGCCAGGAAATCCTTCAGTTCCTGCTCCTGCTCGGCGCGCACTTCTTGCTTGATCCGCGCCACCTCGCTGGCCACCACCCGGTTACGCAGCACCTGGTCCAGGGAATCCATATTGTAGGCATGCACCGCATGCAGGGTTTCGTCGGGTGAAAGGGCCGCGGCCAGGCGGAGGGCGCTACGGGTCCGCTCGGAATAATCCACCGGCACCACGATATGGCGGTAAGGCCCCTGTACCGGCTTCTTCACCACCAGGATGGGGCGATCGGCATGGTGGACCAGATTCTGGGTGGTGGTGCCCAGCAGGATCTCTTTGAAACTGCGCTGGCCGTGGGAGCCCACCACGATCAGGTCCGCCCCGAACTCGCGGGCCTCCGCCAGGATCTGCTTGTGCCCCTGACCCCGCACGCAGGAGACTTCCATGTCCAGGTCGTCAGCGGCACCCAGCGCCGTCATGCGCTCGACCATGGCCTGC
This sequence comes from Ectothiorhodospira lacustris, assembly GCF_022227845.1. Lineage (GTDB taxonomy): Bacteria > Pseudomonadota > Gammaproteobacteria > Ectothiorhodospirales > Ectothiorhodospiraceae > Ectothiorhodospira > Ectothiorhodospira lacustris. The sequence goes on from NZ_JAJNQN010000002.1 coordinate 253,588, forward strand.
TCCGTGGCCTGAACCAGATCTTCCATCAGTAGGTCGGTATCGCCCCGCACCCGCTTGAGGACGGCCTCGTCCAGCATGGGTGCATGGATCACGTTGACCACCCGCAGCCGGGCCCCTTCCGAAGCGGCCAGCTGCAGGGCACGTCGGCCGGCGTTGTCAGCGCCGGCGGAAAGGTCGGTGGCAAACAGGATCTTGCTCAGCTTCATCGTATCTCTCTCGTGCAGGACGTGGCTCTTTGCTGTCTCGGCGCGCCAGTCCACCCTGACATGGCACCGGTTGTATGGATTGTCGCACAGTTGTTGCCGGTGTCACGTGAATGGTGCGGGGCACCCGCTGCCACGGCATGGGGGATCATCGGCAATTGTCTTTTGCCAATCAGGAAAAGCCGGGGCTTGCAGTACAATGGCGGGACAGCCCCATCGCCCTTCCAGCGGCCTTGCGCCTGCGTCAGGAGCTTTTCTTGCATATCAGCCATCTCCTTATCGTGCAGTACTGCGCGATCCTGGTCTTTTCCTCCCTGTATGCCCCCCAGCCGCTGCTGCCCGTGCTGGCGGAAGCCTTTGCCGTCAGCGAGGCAAAGGCCTCGCTGCTGATTACCGTGGCCCTGCTGCCCCTGGCCATCGCCCCGGTGGCCTACGGTTTCCTGCTGCAGCGACTGTCCGCCAGACGCCTGCTGATCGGCGCCACCTGGCTGCTGGCCGTCACCCAGGTGGCGGTATATCTGGTCACCAGCTTTGAATTGCTGCTGGCCCTGCGCCTGGCGCAGGGGCTGATCATTCCCGCCATGCTCACCTCGCTGATGACCTACCTGGCCGCCAGCGCCGCGCCGGGTCAGATCGCCCGGGTGATGGCCATCTACATTGCCGCCAGTGTGCTGGGGGGCTTTCTGGGACGCATGATCTCCGGGCTGATCTCCACCCAGTTCGGCTGGCGCTGGTCTTTCCTGTTCCTGGCCGTGGCCATCGCCCTGTGCGCCCTGCTGCTGCAGCGCCTGAAGGCGGACCCGCCAGTGAGCTTCCAGCGCCTGGACCCGCGCACCATCCTGCAGGTCCTGCGGCAACCCAGCTTTCTGCGGCTTTACCTAGTGGTGTTCTGCGCCTTCGGCGCCTTCGCCTCGCTGCTCAACTTCCTGCCCTTCCGCCTGATGGAGTTGGGCACAGGGCTGAACGAGACCGGTATTGCCTTCATGTATGCGGGCTACCTGATGGGCGTCGTCACCTCCCTGCTCTCCCTGCGCATCGCCGATCATATCGGCGGCACCGTGAACACCATGCTGCTGGGCAGCGCGGTATTTCTGGCCGCCCTGCTGTTCTTCACGGGCTCACAGGTGTGGGTGATGTTCGTGGGGATGTTCGTGCTCTGCGCCGGCATGTTCCTGATCCATTCCCTGGCACCGGGGGTGCTCAATCAGGCCAGCGGCGAGCAACGGGGGGTGGTCAACGGACTGTATATTGCCTTTTACTATGCGGGAGGTACCACCGGGTCCTTCCTGCCGGGATTCCTGTATCACGGACTGGGCTGGCATGTGTACCTGGGCGCGCTGGCCATGACCCTCTGCTTTGGAGGCTGGCTGCTCTGGACCTTGAGGCGCAGCGGCTTTTGAGACCCGGCCGGATCACCGAAACACCCCTGGAGGCACGAGGAGAAACGATGAGCCAAGACACTGCCAAGCCATCCCGCAAGGGCCTGCCCCGCTGGGCCAGGCTGCTGATGACACCCCTGATCCTGCTGGTGGCCGCCGCCCTGATCTGGAGCCAGTTGCCCAAGGGGGCCTACTCCACGGACCTGAACCGCATCGGCGACGGGCGCCCTGCCCTGGTACTCACCTATGACGCCTCGTTCCTGTCCGGCATGCGGGTGATGGGCTACATGGACGAGATCCGCGATGACTACATGCCGCAGGTCCACTTCCTGGTGGCCAACCTGGGCACGCCCGACGGTCGCAGCCTGGCGAATCGACATGGGGTACGCGACGGGGCCGTGCTGCTGTTTTCAGCCCAGGGCGCACTGGTGGAACAATTGCCGGCACCGGCCGATGCCGAAGCGCTGCGCCGGGCCCTGGACGGGGCCTTCATGGCGGCCCGGTAGGCACCCGTGCGGGGATTGGGGGCGCTTGACGCCCCCGCGACCGGATCAGTGCTTGTAGCGGTAGCTGATACGGCCCTTGGTGAGGTCGTAGGGAGACATCTCCAGCTTGACCTTGTCGCCGCTGACCACGCGAATGCGGTAGCGGCGCATCTTGCCGGAGGCATAGGCCTGCACCTGCACGCCGTTCTCCAGTTCCACGCGAAAACGCTGATCAGGCATCACGTCGGTGACGGTGCCTTCCATCTCAATGAGATCTTCCTTATTGGACATAGGGGTACCTCTTTTCTGTCAGGCAGGACGAATGAGGGAATTACGGGTGCCCGGCCTGAGTGAATGTCAGCTCGGCCCACGGGGCCAGTGCTATGGGGTCGTGCGTCTGCCGGTGCAGCGCAGATAAGGTGGGGCAAGGCGATCTTGATGCCGCTTGACAGGCCTTGGTGCCCGTCGTTATGCCAAAGACCCGCGCAGTATACATGAATCCGGGCTTATTTTCAGGGGCTTACACGCGACCCCCTGAAAGGCCACCGGACAGGGGCCTCGGCATTGAAATTAAGAAATGGCTAATATTCCCCGCTTCCTTTAAAGTAAGCCGCGTTTCATAGGCGCCGGAGTTCGGCTTCGGGCGCCGCCGGATCAACAACCCACGGGCCATCCGATGACATCACAACCGAGACTGCCGCACTTCCCTGTCGCCTGGTTCGCCATGATCATGGGCCTGCTGGGCTTCGCCATCGTCTGGGACCGGGCCGATGCCCTGCTGGCCGTCCCCCCGGTCATCGGTGATGCCCTGAGGATGCTTGCAGTGGCGGCCATGCTGGCGGTGGCGGCACTCTATCTGACCAAGCTGGTTCGCTACCGGGAGGCCGTAATCAAGGAACTCAACCACCCTGTCAAGCGCAACTTCTTCGCCACCATCTCCATCAGCCTGATCCTGCTGTCCATCGCCTTTCTGGAGGATGCGCCCCGCCTCTCCCTGGCGCTCTGGTCCGCGGGCGCGGCACTGCACCTGGCGTTCACCCTGTACGTGATGTCGGTATGGATCAATCACAACAGCTTTCAGATCCAGCACATGAACCCGGCCTGGTTCATCCCCGTGGTGGGTAACATCCTGGTGCCGGTCGCCGGAGTGCACCATGCCAGCCCGGAAATTTCCTGGCTGTTCTTCAGCATCGGCCTGGTGTTCTGGATCGTGCTGCTGACCATCGTGTTCTACCGGGTGATCTTCCACGATCCACTGCCGGAGAGGCTGGTCCCCACCCTGTTCATCCTGGTGGCGCCGCCGGCCGTAGGCTTCATTTCCTACCTGAGCCTGACCGACAGCCTGGATCCCTTTGCCCGGGTGCTGTTCTACACCGGCCTGTTCCTGACCCTGCTGCTGTTCTCCCTGGTGGGTCGATTCGGACGCCTGAAGTTCTTCATCTCCTGGTGGGCCTATTCATTCCCCATGGCGGCCATGACCCTGGCGGCCATCAAGATGCACGGCCTGACCGGCGATCCCTTCCATTACGTGATCGGCGTGGTCATGATCGGCGTGCTCACCTTCATCATCGGCGCCCTGCTGATCCGCACGGGCATCGCGATCAGACGCCGGGAGATCTGCGTCGAGGAATGATCCGGCACCTCATTCCGGCGGCCCTGCCTGCGGGACATCCGCCATCTCGATCCGGATGGCCTTGCCCTGCAGCAGGGCCTCGGAGACCTTTTTGCGGGCAGAGTCCAGCATGCGGGAAAACGTGCTGCGGGACACCCCCATACTGTCCGCCGCATCCGCCTGATAGCGGCCTTCCAGGTCCGCCAGACGCAGGGCTTCCACCTCCTCCAGCGCCAGCACGACTTCCTCCAGATCCCGCAGCGGGATGCCGGCCGGCTTGAAGTAGGTACAGTCGGGACGACAGGTGATCCGGCGTGGACCGCGTGGCCTTGGCATGGGCTGCTCCGTGATGGATGCTTGTATCTATTATGGTCATATGCGCATAATTGGCCACGAATCATGATGGAGAAACCAATATGCGCATTGCCGTGACGAGCCAGAATTTTCGCACCATCACCGGTCATGCGGGCAAGTGCCGGCGCTTTCTGGTCTTCGGACCGGGCGCGGCGGATGCCCCGGAGGAATTGCAACGCCTGGATCTGCCCATGGAGATGGCCCTGCACGAACACCGGGGACAATCGCATCCGCTCTTCGAGTTGGGGCTCACGGATCTGGTCACCCAGGGGGCCGGCCCCGGCTTCATGCGGCGCCTGGCGGCTCAGGGTATTCGGGTACACGTGACCAGCGCCACGGACCCGACCTCCGCGGTGCGCAGTCTGCTGGCAGGAGAGCCCCTGCCGCAGCCACTGGAGGGGGCCTGTCGGCATTGAAGCGCCCACCGGGCGGCGCTGGAAGATGACCGGGATACCCTGCACGAGGCATGCGCCACCCAGGGCCTTATGATTTTGGTGCCTCGGACCTGTTCGAGCGGGTCTATCACCGCGGCCGCGAACTGTTCCTGGACGACCGCTTCCGCAATACACCAGTCCCCGGCACCCTGTTCCTGCACCGCAAATTCATGGGTACCTTTATGCTGTGCAGGCAGCTGCGGGCACGGGTGGATATCGGCCGGATGCTGGCAGATCACCTCTGATCCCGGGGCCGCTCGCGACGCGTCACCTTGATGCGATACATGGCCTCATCGGCCCGATTGAGCAAATCCTGGGGCTTATCTCCGGGCCGGGCCCTCGCCACGCCGACGCTGCAGCCCACATTCACCATGTGTCCCTTGGCCTCAATGGGCAGGGAGATCTGCTCTTCCGCCCGCAAGGCCAGCTTGCGGGAATCGGGCCTTCTGCCATCGCTTTCCGAAAGCAGCAGGGCAAATTCGTCCCCCCCCAGGCGGGCCGCGATATCCTCACCACGCACCAGGTTACGCAGGCGCTCCGCCACCACCTGCAGCACGATGTCTCCCGCCTCATGCCCGAGACGGTCATTGACAGGCTTGAACCCATCCAGATCCAGATAGAGCAGCGTCAGATTGCCGTCCTTTTCGCGACGTCTCTCCATATGGCGCTCCAGCACTTCCATGAACCGGCGCCGGTTTATCAGTCCGGTGAGCGCGTCATTATTGGCAAGGTCGGCCAGCTTTTGCTGTGTGCGGCGACGATCCGCCACCTCCCGGCTCAGGTCCTGGGTGCGACGGATGATGATGCCGGCGGCCAAGTTGAAGGAGCGAGCCAGATCAGTGAACTCCCCCCATAATGGCTCCTTCACGAAGACGTTGCCCTGATGCTTTCGCAGAGCCTGTGTAGCCTGGGTCAGCAGACTCACCGGCCGTGAGATCATGCGCGTGAACGCCAGAGCCATGAGCAGACAGAGCGGCAGAACAAACAGCACCATCATCAGCAGCAACCGCATCTGTTCCCTGAACGCGGCCTTCAAAACCTGAAGGGACACGTAAACCACCACTTCCCCCAGATCATGCGTCAGGGGCAACGCTATCAGCAGATGGTCACAGACACGGAGCGGCCCGGCACCGGTGACGGACGGAATCTCGCCTAGCGCACCGCAGATATCGAGATCCTGGTCGGAATCGATGCCGAAGATACGAGTGCCTTCCACACCGCTGCGCAACAGCAACAGGGTTTTTCCACCCAGGTCCTCGTAAGGGAAGTCTTCCAGCAGGGTCAGCAGATCGTCCGCCAGCACCAGCAGGTGCAAGCTGCCGATCTCGTTGTCATTAAGTACCAGGGGGCCGTTGACCCAGAGCCTGGGTGGGCCGCCCTTGTCCGACCGGAAGACCTCGATACTGATCGCCGAGCCCTGCAGATAAGGCGGCTGTATGTCGACCTCATCCAGGCGCCCGGCATGGCGCACCCCCGTCACGGGATCGCCCTGGGCATCACGAATCCAGATCCCACCGAGTTTGTCCACGGGCGCCAGGGCATCCCGCAGGATGCGCTCGATGAGGCCGCGATGGACGGGTTCTCCGGTCTGCAGATAAGCCTGCAGGCTCAGGCGCATCTGGGTGCGGCTGGCCACCAGTTCCAGGTGATCGGTCATGCGCTCGAACTCCAGGTTCAGCCGCCGCTGCTGAACCTGGGCGACACGTTCCACGCCCGCTTTCGCAAGGGACAGGGTAAGCGCACGGGTATGGTGGTACTGCGCCAGGAACAGCAATCCCTGGGGAACCAGGGCCACCAGCAGAAACGCCATCAGCAACCGGGGTCGCAGTCCCAGGCCGCGCCACCGGCGACGCACCCTTGCACGGGGTGTTACAGGCTTTTCCTGCCGTCTGGTGTCATTGCCCTGACCGGCAAGTCCCATATCAGCTGCTCCTGCGGGACGGGATCCCATCTGCAATGGCACACAATAGCGCCGTCAGAGGCCGTTGCAAATCACCGTGAACCAACAAAAGACACGCCTGCCAAACCAGAGAGTCCCTCACGGAGCATCCGGTGATGATCAAGACAAGACGTTCCCATGAACGCGGCCATGCCGATCACGGCTGGCTGCAGTCCCGTCACGCCTTCTCCTTCGCCGATTACCACGACCCGGCGTGGATGGGCTGGGGCAATCTGCGCGTCATCAACGAAGACCATATCGCGGCGGGCGGCGGTTTCGATACCCACGGGCACCGGGACATGGAGATCATCACCTACGTGATCAGCGGTGAACTGGCCCACCGGGACAGCCTGGGCAACGGCACCGCCATTCCCCCGGGCGATGTGCAGCGCATGAGCGCCGGCAGCGGCATCCGTCACAGCGAGTTCAATCACGCCCCGGACCGGGCCACCCACCTGCTGCAGATCTGGATCCTCCCCGACCGCAAGGGCATCCCGCCCAGCTACGAACAGAAACACTTTACTGACGAGGAAAAGCGCGGACAGCTACGCCTGCTGGCCTCACCGGACGGCGCCCAGGGCGCCGTGACCCTCCACGCGGATGCACGCCTGCTGGCAGGGCTGTTCGACGGGGCGGAACACGCCGAGTTGGACCTGGACCCGCAACGCAGATACTACGTGCATCTGGTCAAAGGTTCGCTCGCCGCCAATGCCCATCGCCTGGAGAGTGGGGACGCCCTGCTCCTGTCCGGGGAGACACAGCTTGTGCTGAGTGACGGCGACGCGGCCGAGGTGCTGGTGTTCGACCTGGCGGCCTGAAGGAATGCCCGCCTCGAACCTTTGTGATGCCAGCAGCTATACTCACCTTGGACAAGGGTTTCCGGAGACCGCCCGGCCATGGTCAAGGCCCAGACGCGCACACTGATAAGACGCCCCCTGGAGCAAGTCTTTCGTTTCGTTGTCGAAGACTTCGTCACCAACTACCCGCGCTGGTCGCCCGAAGTGAAAAGTCTGCGGGTGCTCACCGATGGCCCCGTGCAAGTGGGCTGGACCGGCCGTCAAGTACGGGTGGATCAGGGGCGACGCACCGAGTCCGACTTCAGGGTGATCGCGCTGGAACCGGGCCGGCAGGTGACCTTTCGTGGACTGAATGATCCCTATCGCATTGACTACCGGTTCGAACCCCGGGACCAGCACACCGAACTGCACTTCAGTTTTGAGTTGGGGAAACTGAGCCTGCCCCTGCGCCCCTTCGAGAAACTCATCCGCCTGGCGGTGCAGGAAGGCACCGAGCGGACGGTACGCAATCTCAAGGGGCTGGTCGAGGCGGAAATCGAGCCCCAGGCCCCCTCCCCCTCAGCGGCCTGAAACCTGCCCTGTTCAACCTTCAGAGTCATCGCCCCATGGACTTCATTCCTGAAAAAGACGCCTCCGGCCTGATCCCTTCCGTACTCGCCCAGATTCTGGATACCTGCGTCAACGGCGTGACCCTTTCGGACCCGGATCTACCTGACAACCCCATTGTCTACGCCAACACGGTGTTCGAGCACATGACCGGCTACACGCGGGCGGAAATCATTGGTCATAACTGCCGTTTTCTGCAGGGGGAGGACCGGGAGCAGCCGGCCATCGAGGCAATCCGCAAGGCGCTGACGGAAAGACGGGAGGTGGAAGTCACCCTGCGCAATTACCGCAAGGACGGCACCCTGTTCCATAACCGCCTGAACATCCGGCCCCTGTTCGACGCCTCCGGCAGACTGATCTATTTCCTGGGTGTGCAGTATGACGTCACCGACCTGGTGAATGCCCGGACCGAGGTGGCCCGACTGGAAGCCCTGCTCCGGCAGGGGGCTAGCCAGCCTGGCTGAAATACCTGCCCGGGCCATTCCAGCCCCTCTCCCCTCATCCCCAACCCTTCTGCCCCAAGGGGAGAAGGGAGTGTCTGTGGACGAACCCGGATTCATGCGTCATTCCCGCGCACGCGGGAATCCAGGCACTGATCGAGAATCCTCGACCCCGCTTTCGCGGGAGTGTCGGCACAGGACAGGTACTTGAGCCGCCCCCTAAACTGTGGACAAAACTGTGGATGTCATGTCGATACCCTGATCACCTTCGGGCACCGACGCCATGACAGTAAACAGAACAAAAAAATATAGCATTGATTTAAAAAGACTAAACCACTCAACACTCAAAGACTTCCGACCGCGGGAAAGGCGATCCCGAGCCAAGGCCAACCATGGCAAGCCTGTGCATAACTGCCCCTGAAATAACAGGCCCGGACGAATCTCAGGTGATGGCAGGAATGCTGACAACCTGGTTTCTTCCCTGATGCTTGGCCTGGTATAGGGCCAGGTCCGCACGTCGCAACAGATCATCGGGATGACGATCCGAAGACTGACAATGGGTCAGGCCGAAGCTGGCCGTAACACCAAACGGGACATCCCTCGCACCGCTCAGCCGGATGGCCGCCACGTCCGCCCGGATCTCCTCCCCCAGCCAGAAAGCCTGGTCCAGCAAGGTATCCGGCAGGAAGATCACGAACTCCTCGCCCCCCAGACGCGCCGAGACATCCGTGCGGCGCAAACGCGCTTTAAGGATGCCTGCGAAGGCGATCAGGACCTCATCGCCCTTGGCATGACCGTGCCGGTCGTTGATGGCCTTGAACTTATCCAGGTCCACCATGATCAGGCAGAACGGGGAGGCTGTCCTGCCGAACCGGTCCAACTCCCGGGATACCACGTCGAAAAAATAGCGCCGGTTGAACAGACCGGTCAGGGCATCGCGGATGCTCATTTCCCGCAGTTCTTGTTCCAGTTGCTTCTGGCGGGTGATGTCCATGACCAGACCATGCCAGAGGGTTCCCCCTTCAGGGGTCCGTTCCGGGGTGGACTGCCCATGCAGCCAGCGAACATCTCCGTTCACGCAGACCCGGTAATCAACGCTCCAGAACGTCTGCGTACGCTCCGACGCTTCGACACTCTGCATCACCCGTTCGACGTCATCGGGATGAAAGACGTTCAGCAGCCTGTCCAGATCATTCTCCACATCCCCGGGATCGACACCAAAGAGATCCCGCATCTGATGGCTGGCATAGGGTATGCGATAACGCCCGTCGGCACGGCGTTCAAACTGATAGATCATGCCTGGCGCCACCTCGGCGATCTTGCGCAATGTTTCTTCCACCTTCTGCTGTCGGGTGATGTCCAGCGCGGCACCGGCAATGTGCCTTAGCCGCCCCTCCTTGAAGACTTTGCGGCAGGTATCCTCAACCCAGATGTAACTGCCTTCGTGGGTCATGATCCGATAACGACGGTTAAGATCCCGGGTTGAATCCCCCTGTAGCCAGACCTCGAATTGAGCCAGGGTGGGCGCCACGTCATCGGGATGCACAAGATGGAACCACCCCCCGGAGGCGGTGAGTTTCTCGTCATCGATACGCAGGAACAGGCGTAGATTGGGTGAAATGTACTCGATGCGGTAAGGAGGGACGGCTTCGGTGTAATAAACCACGGCCGGAGACAGCCGGAGTATCTCGTCCAGCATCGCTGGGAGGCCGGAAGAATCCGTCGGTTTGCTGTCTTCGGCGTCGAACGAGGCGTTCACCGGGGTTGCCAAGAGAGATCCACCTTAAGAGGGAACCACGAATTTACCTTAGCAGATTTGCCGACATGGTAAGGCACATCATTCAAACCCTACCTGCCCCGCCCCTCACCGGTCAGGGGCGGAACAACCACCTTGCCCGTGTCTCAGGCCTGGCGCAGCCAGGCCAGCGACAGCATCCCCAACCCCGCAACGCCGGTGAGCCAGGCCAGCCAGGGCGCGCCCATCACCGCCGGTAGCGTCGGCGCCAGGGTCAGGACCAGCACGGCGCAGATCAGCAAACTACCCCCGGCCACTGCGAGGATGGCGGCCCGGTTACCCTCCCTGACCTCCGCCCGCAGGGCCTTGAACTGGGTCTTGTCCATGCCACGCACCCCCACGCCGCGGGCCTGAAGTCGCAGGGCCTCATGGATCAGACCCGGCATGTCCGGGGCCTTTTCCAGGATCAGGGGCAGATTGCGCCGCAGGCCCTTGACCAGGGCCCGCACCCCCACCTGCTCGTCCATCCAGCGCTGGATGAAGGGGCGAGCGGTCTGCCACAGGTCCAGCTCCGGATAGAGATCCCGGCCCATGCCTTCGATGTTGAGCAGGGTCTTTTCCAGCAACACCAACTGGGGCTGGACCTCCATGTTGAAGCGCCGAGCGGTCTGGAACAGGCGCACCAGTACGTAACCGAAGGAGATGTCCTTGAGGGGCTTTTCGAAAATGGGTTCACACACGGTGCGGATGGCCGCCTCCAGCTCCGTGATCCGCACATCCGGCGGCACCCAGCCGGACTCCACGTGCAGCTCCGCCACCCGGGCATAGTCCCGATTGAAGAAGGCGTAGAAGTTCTCCGCCAGATAGCGCTGATCCGCCGGCGACAGGGTACCGACGATGCCGAAATCCACCGCCAGATAGCTGGGGTCCGCCGGGTCGGAGACATCGATGAAGATGTTGCCCGGGTGCATGTCCGCATGGAAAAAGTTGTGGCGGAACACCTGGGTGAAGAAGATCTCCACGCCCCGCTCCGCCAGCAGCTTCAGGTCCACTCCCAGGGCCTTGAGGGTGGCCACGTCGGATACCGGCACCCCCTGGATGCGCTCCATCACCATCACGTCCTTGCGGCAGTAATCCCAAAACACCTCGGGCATGTAAAGGACGTTGGAATTCTCGAAGTTGCGACGGATCTGAGAGGCATTGGCGGCCTCCCGCAGCAGGTCCAGTTCGTCCAGGATGGTCTGCTCGTACTCGGCGACCACCTCCACCGGGCGCAGCCGCTTCCCCTCGGGCCAGTAGCGCTCCGTCAGCTCGGCGATGACGTACATGAGCTCCACGTCCCGACGAATGGCCTTCTCGATGTTGGGCCGCACCACCTTGACCACCACCCGGCGGCCGTCATGAAGCACCGCCCCATGCACCTGAGCGATGGAGGCGGAGGCCATCGGGGCCTCCTCGAAGGCGGCAAACAGGCTCTCGATGGGACGCCCCAGGGATTTCTCGATGATGGCCCGGGCCTGCTCATTGGGGAACGGCGGCACCCGGTCCTGGAGCTTGGCCAGCTCCATGGCGATATCCTCGGGCAGCAGGTCACGCCGGGTGGAGATCATCTGGCCGAACTTGATGAAGATGGGGCCGAGATCTTCCAGTGCGCGGCGAATCCGCTCGCCGCGACCGTAGGGCACGGTACGGAACCAGTTCCACGGGCCCAGATAGCGCAAAAAGCGCACGGAGCGCAGCAGACGGATCGTCAGCACCACGTCATCCAGCCCATGGCGGATGAGGACGCGATTGATGGTAATCAGTCGAAGCAACTGGGAGGGGTGCAGGTGACGCATCGAGTGTCCTGAGTGTTCTTATCGCTGGGCCCGTGCCCGGGCTTGTTCCAGGCGCTGGATACGCGCCTGGAGGCGGTCTGCGTCGCTGCGCAGACGGTCCACCTCGTCCATGAAGACCTCCACCTCGCCCCGGGTGGGCAGGCTGCGGGTCTCTTCCTGCAGGTATTCCTTCACATCCAGGCGCAGGGATTCACGGCTGCGTTGCAGCCAGACCGACAGTCCGCGCCACGCCTCACCGGCACGGTGGGCCACCAGATCCCCGGTGATGCCGGACAGCAGCTCTTCCCAGTCCAGATCCACCTGACGCAACAGGTCGCTGAACCGGCGGGCCAGCTGGGGGTCGCCGATCACGTTGACCCCCTCCGGCAACCGGGCGCCGGGCTCGCCCGCCATCAGGATCGCCAGCGTGGCGGGAGCGCCGCTGATGGTCACCCCCGGTTCACCGTCATACTGCCCCAGCACCTGCAGGTACTCCTGTGCCGGCACGAAGTAAAGGCACAGATCAACGCCGGTGACCTGCAGCGCCACCACCCCGCCCCGCAGGGCTGTCAGGCGCTCGTCGCTATGTGGATCCAGCGCCAGGTAACGACGGATGGCCCGCTCCAGCAGGGCCGTGACCAGGGTCGGCGGTGTAGGCATGGGCATCTCTCCCGTGGGGCCGGACCCGCGGCGCTAGAGCTTGTAGCCCTTGTGCAGCGCCACGATGCCGCCGGTCAGGTTGTGGTAATCGCAGCGCTCGAAACCGGCCGTCTGCATCATCTGCTTCAGGGTCTCCTGATCCGGGTGCATGCGGATGCTCTCCGCCAGATAACGGTAGCTGTCCGCATCCCCCGCCACCATCTTGCCCATCAGCGGCAGGGCCTTGAAGCTGTAGACGTCATAGACCGACTGCAGCGGCTTGGTGGTGGGCTGGGAGAACTCCAGCACCAGCAGTTTGCCGCCGGGGCGCAGCACCCGCAGCATGGAGCGCAGGGCGGCATTCTTGTCGGTGACATTGCGCAGCCCGAAGGCGATGGTGATGAGATCGAAATAGTCGTCCGGATAGGGCAGGCATTCCGCATTGCCCTGGACATAGTTGATGTTGCCCACCAGCCCCTCGTCCACTAGCCGGGCGCGGCCACAGGACAGCATGGAGGCGTTGATGTCGCACAGTACCACCTGCCCGGTGGGGCCGACGATACGGGAGAAACGAGAGGTCAGGTCGCCGGTGCCGCCGGCCAGGTCCAGGATCTTCTGCCCGGGGCGGGCGGCGGCCACCTCAATGGTGAAACGCTTCCAGACCCGGTGAATGCCCATGGACATGAGGTCATTCATGAGGTCGTAGCGGCCGGCCACGGAATGGAATACCTGTCCCACCCGTTTGACCTTGTCCTTCACCGGCACACGTTCGTAGCCGAAATCAGTGGTGTTGTCGTCGGACATGCATGCTCCCGTTGTCAGCCTTGGCGCTGGTGGCCGGCAGCCTCCAGTCGCTCCAGATATGTCTGCCACATCCGGGCCTGATCGACGCCCAGATGATAGAGGTAATTCCAGTCGTAGATGCCGGTGTCGTGTCCATCCGAGAACACCAGCTTGATACCGTAGTTGCCCACCGGTTCGATGCCGGTGATGGTCACGTCTTCCTTGCCCACCTGCAGGACCTCCTGCCCGGGACCATGGCCGGTCACCTCGGCGGAAGGGGAGTGTACCCGCAGGAATTCGCAGCTGAGCCGATGGGCCTCATCATCGGCGTAGACCATTTCCAGCATTCGTGCCTGCCGATGCAGGCGGATATCGGTCGGGCGATGCTTCATGGGCGCGTGCCTCCCGCGGTCGTCACAGGATATAGCGGCTCAGATCCTCGTCCTGCACCAGTTCACCCAGGCGCTCACTCACATAGGCGGCATCGATGACCAGGGGGCTGCTGCAGTCCGGGGCCTCGAAGGAGATCTTCTCCAGCACCCGCTCGATCACCGTGTGCAGGCGGCGGGCACCGATGTTTTCGGTACGCTCGTTCACCTGGAAGGCGATCTCGCCCAGACGGCGCACACCGTCCTCGGTGAATTCCACGGTGACACCCTCGGTAGCCAGCAGGGCCGCATACTGCTCGGTGAGGGAGGCACGGGGCTCGGTGAGGATGCGCACGAAGTCCTCGGTGGTGAGGGCCTCCAGCTCCACCCGGATGGGCAGGCGCCCCTGCAGCTCCGGAATCAGGTCCGAGGGCTTGGCCAGATGGAAGGCACCGGAGGCGATGAACAGGATGTGGTCGGTATGCACTGAACCGAACTTGGTGGAGACGGTGCAGCCTTCCACCAGGGGCAAAAGGTCCCGCTGCACCCCTTCCCGGGAGACGTCGGCACCGCTGTATTCACCGCGGCGCACCACCTTGTCGATCTCGTCGAGGAAGACGATGCCGTTCTGCTCCACATGGGAGACGGCCCGCAGCTTGATGTCGTCCTCATTCACCAGACGGGCGGCCTCCTCGTCGGTGATGAGCTTGAAGGCCTCGGCGATCTTGAGCTTGCGGGTGCGGGTACGCTGCCCGCCCAGGTTCTGGAACAGGCCTTGCAGCTGGTTGGCCATGTCTTCCATCCCCGGCGGGGTCATGATCTCCACCCCCGGCGGCAGGGCCTGGACCTGGATCTCGATCTCCTTGTCGTCCAGCTTGCCTTCCCGCAGGCGTTTGCGGAATTTCTGCCGGGTCTCGGAATCGGCACCGCGAGACGGGGTGTCGTCGGCCATGAAGCCGCCGCTGCCGCGCGGCGGCGGCAGCAGGGCGTCCAGGATGCGTTCCTCGGCGGCCTCCTCGGCCCGGTGGCGCATCTTGTCCATCTCCTGCTCCCGCAGCATCTTCACGGCGGCGTCCACCAGGTCGCGAATGATGGATTCCACGTCCCGGCCCACGTAGCCCACCTCGGTGAACTTGGTGGCCTCCACCTTGATGAAAGGGGCATTGGCCAGGCGGGCCAGACGGCGGGCGATCTCGGTCTTGCCCACGCCGGTGGGGCCGATCATGAGGATGTTCTTGGGGGTGACCTCACGGGCCAGGGCCGCGGGCAGCTGCTGGCGGCGCCAGCGGTTGCGCAGGGCAATGGCCACTGCCTTCTTGGCGGCATCCTGACCGACGATGAAACGGTCCAGTTCCTGAACGATTTCGCGGGGGGTCATTTCAGTCATGGCACATCTCTTTACGCTGACAAAGGGGCTGTGATCGGACGGGGCCTGATCACAGCTCCTCGATGGTCAGGTGATGATTGGTGTAGATGCAGATATCGGCGGCGATGCTGAGAGACTTTTCAGTGATCTCCCGGGCCGACAGCTGGGTATTCTCGTACAGGGCACGGGCAGCGGACTGGGCGAACGGGCCGCCGGAGCCGATGGCGATGATGCCGTCTTCCGGCTCGATCACGTCACCATTGCCGGAAATGATCAGGGAGTTGTCCCTGTCGGCCACCGCCAGCAGGGCTTCCAGACGACGCAGGGAACGCTCGGTGCGCCAGTCCTTGGCCAGTTCCACGGCGGCCCGCAGCAGGTTGCCGCTGTATTTTTCCAGCTTGCCCTCGAAACGCTCGAACAGGGTGAAGGCATCGGCGGTGCCCCCGGCAAAACCGGCCACCACCCGATCATGGTGCAGGCGACGGACCTTGCGGGCATTGCCCTTCATGATGGTATTGCCCAGAGAGACCTGACCATCCCCACCGAGGGCGACCTGCCCATTACGGCGCACGGAGACGATGGTGGTACCGCGGAACTGTTCCAAGGGGAAACTCCTCACGTCTTGATGCCGACGACTGAGGGGGCATTGTAACGGAACTCGGGCGCGAGGGGAGACGGCCGGTCAGGAGTTTTGCTTTTGGCGCCGCGCCCGGGGATGGGCGGCATCATAGACCTGGGCCAGGTGCTGGTAATCCAGATGGGTGTAGATCTGCGTGGTACCGATGTCCGCATGCCCCAGCAGTTCCTGCACCGCCCGCAGATCCTGGGACGACTCCAGCATGTGGCTGGCAAAGGAGTGGCGCAGCAGGTGAGGATGCACATGCCGCTCCAGCCCCTGAGCCAGGGCACGGCGGGCCATGCGCTTCTGAATGGCGCGAGGGGTCAGGCGCCGTCCATGGCGGGCCACGAACAGCGCCGGCTCGTCCACCGCGGCCCACTGGGCACGTACCCGCAACCACGCCGCCAGCGCCTCCCGGGCCTTGCGGCCCACCGGCACCTGGCGCACCTTGCGGCCCTTGCCCAGTACCCGCACCATGCCGTCGGCCAGATCCAGCTGGGTGCAGTCCAGAGAGGTCAGCTCCGACAGCCGCAGCCCCGAGGAATAGAACAGCTCCAGAATTGCCCGATCCCGTAGCGCCGGCAGGCTGTCGCCGGGAATCTCCACCAACCGTCCGACTTCCTCCACGTCCAGCACCTCGGGCAGCTTGCGAGGGGTCTTGGGCGCCCTCACCCCCTGGGCCGGATTGGCCCCCACCACACCTTCGCGGATGAGGTAATTAAAGAACCCCCGCACAGAGGACAGCAGCCGCTGCAGACTGCGCCCGGAGGCCCCGGCCCGATGGCGGGCCGCCACCAGGGCACGAATGTCATGGACGGTCACGTGGGACCAGTCCGAGTCCGGCTCGGCACTGCGGAAAGGGACATGCCCCCGCAGCACCATGAGGTCCCGGCGATAATTGCTCACCGTATGGGGGGAATAGGCCCGCTCACGGGCCAGATGGCCCAGATAGGCCTGGATACGGCGATCCGTCAGGGCGGCCTCGGGGGCGTTCATCCCGTGGCCAAACGATGGCCCACTGCATGGGAGAGGATCTCGCCCAGATAATCCAGGAACAGGGTACCCATGCCGGGATGGAAGCGGGCGCCATCCTGACTGCCCAGTCCCAGCACGCCCAGGGGGCGGGTACCCTCCATCAGGGGTACGGCAACGGCGGACTGCAGGGACAGATCCTCATCCTCGGGGAACAGGGCCTTGAACTGGACAGCGGACAGGCGTCCGCACAGGGGACGACGGGTCTCGAACAGCTTGTCGAAGCTGCGCATGGCCGCATCATCGGAGGCCGTGAAGTGCAGGCCCTTCTGCGGATCACCGCACAGGCGCACCACCACCGCATCGGCCCGGAATTCGTTGCGCAACTGCTCTTGGGTGGTGGCCAGCACCGCATCCAGGCTGTCCGCCTCCATGAGCCCCAGGGCCAGCTGATGCAGGCGCTGACTCAGGCGCTCGTTTTCCCGCGCCACCTGCACCAGGTCCATGAGTTTGCGCTCCAACCCCCGGTTACGCTCCCGCAGCAGCCCGATCTGACGCTCGATCAGGGAGACCGCGTCCCCGCAGGGGTGGGGTACACGCATCACCTCCAGCAGGGCAAGGTGACGTTCGAAGAAATCAGGACGGGCCATCAGATAGGACTCAACGACCGCTTCGGACAGGGTCTCGTCGGACAGGGCCTCGCTCGCGAGAGCCCCCTTGTCGGATATGCTCATAGTTCGATGGTACCCGTAAAGACCGAGGTGGCGGGACCGGTCATGAAGACCGGGTCGTCTTCGCGACCCGCCCACTGTATCACAAGCCGGCCGCCCGGCAGATCCACGTCCACCCGGGCCTCCAGCAGACCCTGGATACGACCGGCCACGACTGCGGCACAGGCGCCAGTGCCGCAGGCCAGGGTCTCACCGGCACCACGCTCGTAGACCCGCAGGCGAACATGGGTGGGAGACACCACCTCCATGAAACCGGCATTCACTCGCCGGGGAAATCGGGGATGTCCCTCAATGGCTGGCCCCAGCCGGGCCACCGCTGCGGTCTGCACGTTATCCACCCGCAGCACCGCGTGGGGATTGCCCATGGAGACGGCGCCGATTTCCAGGGTCTGATCATTCACTGCCAGGCTGTACCAGGGCGCCGCCTTGTCGGCCTCGAAGGGGATCTCCCAGGGCGCCAGCCGCGGGGGGCCCATATCCACGGTCACCTGCCCGTCCGCCTCCACCTGCAGGGTAATGATTCCTGCGGCGGTCTCCACGGGAACCCGAGTCTCCCGGGTCAACCCCTGGTCCCGGACAAACACGGCAAAGCAGCGGGCGCCGTTGCCGCACTGCTCCACCTCGTTGCCATCGGCATTGAAGATGCGGTAGCGGAAGGCCGCCCGGCCCGGATCGGACGGCGGTTCCACCATCAGCACCTGATCGCAGCCTACGCCCAGACGTCGATGGGCCAGGAACCGGACGTGGTCCGGCGTGAGACTGACCTGCTGGCGCACACCATCGATGACGACAAAGTCGTTGCCCAGGCCATGCATTTTCGTGAATCGGATCATCATGGTGGTGAGATTAAAGGCTTGTCGGGCTGCTGGGAAGCACTTGAGCAGGGCAAAAAGGTGACGCCCGCCCTCAATTTTGTCACCCTGTAAAAAGGCCCGGATCGAGGGAGTTTCCCATGACTGCATTCGCCCCCCTGCCTCACCGCCAGACCCCGGACGGCAGTCTGCGCCGGGTCGGTGTCGAACTGGAGATGGCCGACATCTCTCTGGATGCCATCGCCGCGATCATCATCGACTGTTTCGGCGGCAAACAGCACCGCCATTCCCCGTTCGAGCATGAGATCACCGGTACCCGCCTCGGCGACTTCCAGCTGGAGCTGGACAGCAGCCTGCTCAAGCGCCGTGAATATCTGGATTATCTGGAAAACATGGGTGTGTCGGTGGATCGGGACGCGGAACCCGGCACCCTGGAACACACCCTGGCCGGGGTGGCGGGCCTCATCGTCCCTCACGAGGTGGTCGCCCCGCCCATCCCCCACGATACCCTGCCGGAACTGGACCACCTGCGGGCACGTCTGCAGGCGGCCGGGGCCAAGGGCACACACGCCTCCCTGGTCTATGCCTTCGGCCTGCAGCTCAATCTGGAACTGGCCCGGCATGATGCAGACTATATCCTGCGACACCTGCAGGCCTTCCTGCTGCTTAATGACTGGCTGCTGGAAGAGGCACAGACCGACCTCTCCCGACGCCTGACGCCTTTCGTGGAACCGTTTCCGGCGAAATGGGGGCAACGCATCCTACGGCCGGACTATGCCCCGGATCTTGAACAGCTCATCGACGATTACCTCACGGACAACCCCACCCGCAACCGTCCCCTGGACATGCTCCCCCTGTTCGCCCATCTGTCCCCAGGGCGGATCGAGGCCGCACCGGTGGAACACCACCTGATCCGGCCCCGGCCCACCTTCCATTATCGCCTGCCGGACTGCCGGATCGACGAGCCGGACTGGAACCTAAGCATGCCCTGGAACGGCTGGGTGGCGGTGGAACGTCTGGCGGCAGATCCGCAGCGACTCATGGCCGTGGCCCGGGCGTACCTGGACCGACCGGATGAAACCCTGGCGGATAAGGGGCGCCGCTGGGCCACCCAGGTGAGCGACTGGCTGAGGAGGTAAACATGGCACGAAAACCACGCATCGGCGTCACTGGTCCCGACCAAGGGGGCATGGCAGCCTGGCTGATGACCGCATGGTGCATCCTGCGCGCCGGCGGCCGACCGGTGCGGATCACCCCCACCCGTCCCCATGACGGCAGCGAGCTGGATGGCCTGGTGATCGGCGGCGGCGCCGACGTGGATCCGGGCCTTTACGGTCAGGATCCGCTGAGTCTGATGAAGGAAATCGAGGCCACTGAACGCAGGGGACGACAGCGACTACTGGGGTTCGTCCTCTATCCCCTGCTGTGGCTGCTGCGGCGAACCCTGTTCACCCGTCTGGAAGGCGAAGATCAGGGCCGAGACCGGCTGGAAGAAGCCCTGATCCGAATGGCCCGCGAGCGCGGCCTGCCGCTGCTGGGCATCTGCCGAGGCATGCAGCTGCTGAATGTGGTCCATGGCGGCACGCTGCACCAGGAACTGAGCGGTTTCTACCAGGAGTGCCCGCAGGTGCGCAGCATCCTGCCCCGCAAACAGGTGGTCCTGGAGCCGGGTTGCCGCCTGGCACAGCTGGCGGGTCCAACCCCTCTGGCGGTGAATGCCCTGCACAATCAGGCGGTGGATCGGCTGGGAACAGGGGTCATCATCGCCGCCCGGGAACCCAGCGGCGTGGTCCAGGCCATTGAGGTCGGAGGCGAGCCGATGCTGATCGGGGTACAGTGGCACCCGGAGTTCCTGCCCCACAAGGACCGGCATCAGGCCCTGTTCCGGGGGTTGGTGGCAGCCGCCGGGGCCGGCGGCCCTTGATCTTGGCCGGCACCGGGTCCAAGATTGAACCCATGGATGTATTCGGCGGCATGACCGTCATCACAGGGAGAAGATGCCATGGAGGCAGCTCAGGTGAACCCCACCCGGCCGATGGTGCCGGCCACGATGGAGCCGGTCGGCCCCTTCATTCTCGCCCGGGTCCTGGAGGCCCAGTCCGGTGAAGCCCGCTGGGTGGAATGTCCGGACGGCGCCACCCTGGCCCCCATGGCCCATGCGCAGGGCGTACCCGCCCTACGGCCGGGGGACCGGGTCCTGGTCCTGACCCAGACCACCACCGGCCCCATCGTCCTCGACCGCCTGCGGCGTCATGGTGAAGCCCCCCCCTGTACCGGGCTCACGGAACGGGACGGTCGGGTCCATCTGCGTGCGGAACAGGGTCTCTACCTACGCTGCGGCGCCGCCTCCATCAGTCTCGACCCGGAAGGACGCATGGAGATGCGCGGGCGGGAGCTGCACGGCATCATGGCGCGGGTGATGCACTTCCTCGCGGCCCGCATTCATTTCAACTGAGTCATCACCATGGCTTGCCCCCTTTGGCATGACCATGAACGGCTGGCCGGCCAGTGCTACCGGATGCTGCGCCATTACCGTGCCCTGGCCTGCACCCCGGCCACGCCCCTGGCCCGTCTGGAGCGGCGTCTGCTGGCCCACTGGATGCTGCTGGCACAGGACCCGTCGTCGGTTTGCCCGGACGATCACGGCGACCAGGCCCACTTCACCCGCTGCGCCGCCCGCTGGCTCTCCCGGTGGCCGCCCGCACCGGACGAAGTCTGTCGGTCATTGCTGGATCATCCCGGGCATCCCTGGGGCTGGCTTCTGGAACACCTACCGCCGGAACAACCTCGCCCCTGGCTTGAGGCCCTGGCGGCATGTCCGCCCCTCAGTCACCGGCGTTGGCGGGTGGCCGCACACCTGGTTACACCCGCCCCGGAACTCTGCCCGGCCCGCGCCCCTGAGGATCCTGATGAGGCCCTGGCGGCCCTGCGCTGGGGCGCCGACGCCCCATGGGCACCGGAGACCTGGTTCAGGAACCTGGATACGAGTCTGCCGCCCGAAGCCCTTTGCTGGCAACTGCGCGGCGGTCTGATTCGGGGCCTGCTTGCACCGTCGCTGGTGAAGGCTCACGCGGCGGTGCTGGCCGGATCCACCCCGGGACTGCATCTGCTGGGAGCCGGCGGTCTGCCGCAGGTCCTGCCTCGACTGCTGGAGGCCCTGCCCGAACACCCGGCCGCCGCCTGGGGGCTGGCGCTGCACGGGACCCGTACCGCCACGGAAGCCCTGATCAGCGCCCTTGCCGATCCCCGGACCCTGCCCCACGCGTTGCCGGCCTTCGAGGCGCTAAGCGGCCTGACACTACCCGGGACCCAAGGTCCGCGCCCCCTGTCCACACCGTCTCCCCATGCTCAAGCCATGGCCTGGTGGCGACAGGTCCACCGCGCCGGACTGGCCGCGCACCCATTGTGGCAGGGGCGGCCACGCAGCCATGGGAAGCTGCTGGACTGGCTCGAAGACCATACCGGACAGGCGCTGGACGGCCCGCAGCTGCTGCTGTCGCTGGGCCTGGGCCGCCCCGTAGGCATGCCACAGGATGGCTGGCAGGATCGGCGGCGACAGACCCTGAGACAGGTCCGCCCCCATGCTTGAACTGTGCAACCACAGTCCCTGGGCCGCAGGCCTGTTCCCCGGCTGGGACCGCGACGGAAAGGGCCGGTATACCCTGGTCATCAAGCGTACTCACCGGTTTTTTTCTTCACGGGAAGAGCCGGAACCCCTGCATCCCCCTGCCCCGCTGATCACCGCCGACACCTATCAGGGTGAGCCGGGCGACAGCCCCCTGCTGCGGGCCACGGAGGCCGTCCCCTTCAAACAGGGGACCGATGTCCTGATCACCGGCCTGGACGGACTCCTGGGTGGCAGGGGCGCACGCGCGCTGAGGCTGCTCCTGAGCCGTGAAGGCCGGGTACTGCTGGACAAGACCCTGCACCGACAGCGGCCGGAGTCCCGGCGCCGTGACTGGCTACGCCCCTGGACCGGGCATGCATCGCACGCCCCGGGGCCGGGTCCCGTGCCCGGCCACGCCGCCCCTCAGACCCGGACGCTGCTCGGACTGACACCCCTGCCGACCCGACTCATGACCCTGCCCTTTCAGGGACCTCTGCCCGCCGATACCTTCAATCAGGCACCGCTCGATCAACGACTGGCGCAACCCCTTACGGGCCATGAAACCCTGACGCTGCAACCGATCCCGGACGGTACGGAATCCGAGCACTTCAGACTCAGGCTGACGGCCGAGACCATCGGTGCATGGTGGGTTCGAGGTCGGAGCATGAAGCCCCTGACCCCGGTCTGCGACACCCTCTGGCTGGACGGGGATGCCGGCCTGGTGCATCACATTCACCGGGCCGGGATACCTGCCGATGCCGTCGATGGCGGCCGGGGCTGGATCCTGGTGGGACATCGGGACCATCCCCTGCACCGGACGCCCGCAGCATGAGCAAGCCCCAGCACCTTTACCTGCGACTGCACACCCCTCGCCTGTGGACGGCCGCCGGTGGAGATCACCTGGCTTTGTGGGCGGCGGCACGGGCCGGGATGGGGACACAGCAGTTTTCCGATCACCTGGCGGCACTCATGGCCGGGGGGGATCACCCCCGGGGACGCATACGGGTATCTCCGGCCCTTGAGGGCATGCCGGACAGCCGTGACCGTGTCCGGCGGATGCTGGCGCACGCGCTGCAAGATCCCTTGCCGGCGGACTGCACGGTGCTCTGGCCCTGCCGACCCGACACCCTGGAGCATCCCTGGCTGGCGCCGGAACGGATCTGGGACTGGATGGGCAAGGCGGCACTCCGGCACCCGCGAACCCGGCTGCAGATCGTGTTACTGGAAGGTTCCGCCGTAGGCCTCATGGACAGGGCACTGGCAGCACTGCACCAGGAACCGGACCATCACTGGGTACTGGGTTGCGTGGACAGCCTGTTGATACCGGAGATGCTGTCGGCGCTCCCGGCAGCAGGCAGAACACCGGCCTGGGACGAAGCCGATGGCCTGGTGCCGGGAGAAGCGGCGGTCTTCATGCCCGTCTCCCTGTCTGCGGGTGGTCACCAGGTCCGTGCCTGGGATACATGCCCCGAGCCCCGCGATGTCGATCCCGAGGGTGGCGAATTTCTGGCCTGGGCCATGGCCCTGCACAGCAGCCTGGAACAGGCAAGCCTGGATGCCTTCGCACTGGACGGCGTGGTCCTGCCGGGCAATCCGGACAGGCATGCCGCCATGGAATGGTACGGTTGCCACGCCAGGGTCTGGCCGCTAAGGAATACCCACCCCCCCGAGGGATCGACCGGGCCGGAGCATCCCATACCCGACGGACTCCTGCCTCCCATCATGGACCTGGGGGCCGTGCTGGGACATGCAGGCGCCGCCCAGTACCTGCTGCAACTGGCGCTGGGCATGGGCTGGATGGAGGCCGCCCGCCGCCTGGCGGCCCGGGGGTGCGGCGGGCCGCTGCGGTCGGTGGCAATCCTGGATCGGCCGTTGACGGAGGAACGAGGTGTCGCAATTCTGGAAGTGACCCGGTGCGCGGACCCGGCCCACGGACAGCCTGAGTCCTAAACCGCCCGCTCAAGGTCAGAGGAGTTCCAACGGGGGCATGTCACCCCGGTGCCGCCAAGACCACAATAGCCATCGGGATTCTTGGCCAGGTACTGCTGATGATATGCCTCGGCAAAATAGAAGATCGGAGCAGACAGGATCTCGGTGGTGATATCGCCCAGGGCGCGGGCCTTGAGGGCCGCCTGGAACACGGACCGGGAGTGTTCCGCCGGCTCCGCCTGCCGGGTGCCATGGGTATAGATGCCCGAGCGGTACTGGGTGCCCAGGTCATTGCCCTGGCGCATGCCTTGGGTGGGGTCGTGGGATTCCCAGAAGGTCCTGAGCAGATCGGCATAACTGATCCGAGCGGGATCAAAGACCACCTGAACCACTTCGTTATGACCCGTCATGCCGCTGCAGACCTCCCGGTAGGTGGGGTTGGGCGTGAAGCCGCCAGCATAGCCCACCGCCGTGCTGTAGACGCCGGCCAGCCCCCAGAACCGGCGCTCAGCACCCCAGAAACAGCCCATGCCAAACAGGGCCGTTTCCATATCCTCGGGAAAAGGGGGCTTGAGGGGGGTGCCCAGGACATGGTGGTGTTCGGGTACCGGCATGGCCTCCTGCCGTCCTGGCAGGGCCTGCTCCGGCGCAGGTAGGGCGGTCTTGCGCAGAAAGGAAAACATCTCGGCACACCTCGGGAACGGGATATGCCGCATCATAGTTGATATTTTTACTCAGGAAAACAAGCGGCCACTCAAAAAGGATCCGGGGACTCAGGTTCTGACTTTGGCTTCGGGCCTGGAATCAGACTCAGGTGACGGGTATCAATCCGTGGCTCGGGCACATCACGGGGTTCACCCAGGGTCGCCCCGGGCTCAGCCAGGGTCAGGCCGGACAAGTCGACATCCAGGTCCGGTGTCGGCACCCGGTCACTCAGATCGGTCCCCGGCGGCGCCAGGGTCAGCTCCGGTGCCTGGATGGCGGTGGACGCAAGCCCGATCATCGCAGCAGGGGTGTCATCCAGCGCATCGGCCGCCGGTTCGGCGGCACACGCCATGATCCGGGCCGTCGCACCGGCTTCGCGCAGCAGTTCAAGATAACGCCGGGCGGTCGCCTCATCCACCCCTTTCTTGACCACCACCGGCTTGCCGGCCAGCATCCCCTCCACCCGGGCTTCCGGCACCCGGAACAGGGTCGCCAACCTGGCCTTGACGGTGGCCACATCCACGCCCTCCATGGGCTTGCCGGTCACGGCCACCAGATAGGCCCTGTCCACCATCGCGCACCTCCTTTTTTCGATTCAGCGCAACACCGCCTCCTCCGTGACCAAGGATCGGCCCCCCCGGGAGGGGGCCGATCCTTGGCAAAACGACTCAGGCGTCGACGGCTGGCTCAGGCGGCTTGCCCTTCGCCATCCTGCGCTGCCACAGGAACAGAACCACGGCCAGCCCCAGACCCAGCAGGTCGGTAAGCAGATCCCCGGAGATGGCCATCAGCGCACCGGCAAACAGCAGCACGCGGACGGGCCATCCCGCCGCCCCGAAGAACCAGCCCTGCGCCGCACCCGCGAGCATGAATACACCCACCATCGCGGTGGCAAAGCTCTGGGCAATCTCCGTCCATTCGCCTTCCATCAGCAAGGCCGGATGATAGAAGAAGATGAACGACACAATGAAGGCGGCCAGGCCCACCTTGAAGGCGGTCACCGAGGTTCGCATGGGCTCTGAGCCCGCGATGGCTGCCCCCGCATAGGCCGCCAGGGCCACCGGCGGCGTGATGGCGGACATCACCGCAAAGTAGAACACGAAGAAGTGCGCCACCAGCGGGGCCACGCCCATCTGGATCAAGCCCGGGGCCACCACCGATGCCGCCACGGCATAGGCCGCCGTGGTGGGCATGCCCATGCCCAGCAGCACGGAAATGCACATGGCGAACAGCAGGGCCAGCAGCTGGCTGTTCTCGGCTACGCCCAGGAGCAGCGAGGAGAACCGCAGACCGACCCCGGTCAGGCCGATCACACCGACGATGATCCCGGCGCAGGCACAGACGGCAATCAACTGGATGGACATCCGGGCCGCCAGTTCCAGAGCGCGGGCGGAGCCGAACAGCCCGAGGCGGAACGGAGTCAGCCAGCTCACCACCACGGCACTCATCAGGGCCACCGTGCCGGCGCGAATGACCGAGTACCCCATGAACAGGGCACCGATGAGGATGATGATGGGAGCGAACAGATAGACCTGCCGCAGCAACTTGCCGATCTGGGGCAGGTCCTTGGAGGGCAGACCCTTCATGCCGGTCTTGGCCGCTTCCATGTCCACCATGAAGTAGACGGAGGCAAAGTACAGCAGGGCCGGGATCAGGGCGGCAATGATCAGGTCGGTGTAGGGAATCCCCGTCACCTCCGCCATGATGAAGGCCCCCGCCCCCATCACCGGCGGCATGATCTGGCCACCGGTGGAAGCCGCCGCCTCAATGGCACCGGCACTGCGAGGCTTGTAGCCCACCCGTTTCATGAGGGGGATGGTCAGGGAGCCGGTGGCCACCACGTTACCTGCGGAAGTGCCGTTGATCATGCCCATCAGACCACTGGCAAACACCGCCACCTTGGCCGGACCACCGCGGGCACGACCGGCGGCGGCAAAGGCGAAGTTCACGAAGTAGTCACCCACCTTTGAGGCCTGCAGGAAGGCGGCAAAGGCGATGAACAACACGATATAGGTGGAGGACACCGCCGTGGTGGGGCCGAGAATACCGTTGTCCGTATAGATGTACGTGATGAAACGGTCGGCATCGTAGCCGCTGTGCTCCAGGACACCCGGCAGCCAGGGACCGACGAAACCGTAGAGGATGAAGATACCGGCGATGACCACCAAGGCCATGCCGGCCACCCGCCGGGTCAGTTCCAGGATCAGCAGGATACCGGCCGTGGCCACCCAGAAATCGGTCTGCGCAGGCATCACGCCCATGCGGAACTGCAGGACATCCAGATTGAACAGCAGGTAGGCACAGACCGAGATGCTCCCCGCCATCAGAGACCAGTCATACCAGCCGATGCGGTCGGAACGGGGCTTGAACATCCACGCAAAGACAATCCCCAGCACAACGCTGGCCAACAGCGCCCAGCTAAAGGTGTGGAATATCCACTCAGGCAGACTGTAGGTGTCGTGGCCCAGGCGCAGTTTCATATACATCGCGATGGCCATGGCCACCAGGGCATAGAGGGCTAACCCCACGGTGAGCACCATGGGCAGCAGTTCCAGGACCCATCGTCGTTTTCGGGGATCTGCCGGCGGCACACAGGCAGCCACGATGGCAAAACCGATCACCAGGGCACCCGCCACGTGGACGATGCGAAAAGCCCAGGTTTCCATCGGGATGACGTTGAGAACCAGGAGGTGGAAACTGGTATAGGTCAGACCAAGGAGGAACAACAGCAACTTTTGCCAGCGGGTGAGATTGCGCTGGGATGACATGCCCTCTTCGGCATCGGCAAGGGACGCAGCATCAATAGGGCCCGATTTTTCGGAGCTCGTCATGGGGAGGATCTTCTGAACGTACAGGTTGAGTCAGCCGGTTTTCCGGATAAAACACTTTGGGCCGCGCTCGGCGCGGCCCAAAGCAGTGAACCTTTCCGGGTTCTCGATCAGTCCTCGATCAGTCCTTGTACTCGGGCGGAATCAGGTGCTCGGGCACCTCAATGCCTTTTTCCTTGTAGTAGCGCACCGCACCCGGGTGGAACCACATGAAGGTGTTGTGCACCATGTTCTCGGCGAGGGTTTCCTCGGCAGAGCGGTGGATGGTCACCATGCGATCGTTGTTGTCCAGCACCGCCTTCATGACCTCATAGACGAAGGACTCCGGCATGTTCTTGCTGGCAATACCGAAGTTCCACAGGGCCACGGTGGGCTGCTCTTCAGTCACGGAGCGATAGGTGTTGGCAGGGATGACGAAGCGGCTCACCGGATGATTCTCGGTGATTTTGGCGATCTCTTCCTCATTGAGGGAGAAGATATTCACCGGCTGCTGGGCCTCGATCTGGCTGAAGGCGGAGATCGGCACACCGGCAGCGAAGGCGAAGGCGTCCAGCATGCCGTCCTGCACCTGACCCACTTGGTCGGCGGCGCCGCCGTAACGGACGCGCACGTTCAGACCCAGGTCACTGAAGAAACGAGGCCAGAACACGCTGGCGGTACCGCCGCGGGGACCCACGCCAACGCGTTTGCCGTCCAGATCGGCGATGCTGCTGATACCGGAGCGCTTCAGCGCCACCACCTGCAGGGGGGTCTGGTACATGGGAAAGAGGGCGCGGACATCACGGGTCTGCAGACCACGGGCCACTTCCAGCTCGCCGTCCCAGCCTTCGCGGGCCGGACCCATGGTGGTCATGCCGAATTCCAGGCGACCCTGGTGCACCAGCACCATATTCTGGGTCGGACCGCCGGTCACTTCGGCGGAGGCGTTGACGCCCACCATTTCCTGAATCAGGCCGCCCCAACCGGCACCGTAGATGAAGTAAGTCCCACCCTGGGATGCCGTGCCGATGTTGACCGAATTCGGCCACCCGGTACGATCCTGTGCCGATACCGCTCCCGCGGTCATCAGCATGCAGCTCAGGGCGGCAACACCCGCCCAGCGGAAATAACTTCTCAACATGGCAACACTCCTCCTGGGAGTATGGGCAACCTTCGAGGGCTACCTGGGATGTCTTGCTTGATGGTTTGAGATCTTCTGGGCCATCCCGAGAGACCGCCATGTCCCAGCCGGCCAAGCCCGTTCCCGAAGATAGCATAGACCGCAGGAGGATTTTCACGCTGAAGTAAGATTCCGTTGACATCGGTCGGCATCAGCACCTTGCCCGACATGGCGGAACTGTATGGGAAGCAATCCGGGAAAGCGCTGAAAAAGCCCCTTGCCGCCACGCTCGCGAATGCGGGAGTCCAGGATTTTCAGTCTGTTACTGGATTCCCGCTTGCGCGGGAATGACGGCGATTCGATCAGGGCTGCATTACCACCGTCCTGGAATTCCGCTTGGGCGGGAATGACTTATTCGGGTCATCCCCAAGCGCCGAATTCCTTAGTCATCCGCGGCGGGATTGGCGCTGATTTGCTGCAATTGGGCCACGGCGGCGGCCAGATGCTCCAGAAAACGGGCGCCCTCTCCTTCCGTGAGCTTCGCCCGCAGCCGGGACATCAGGTGCTCATGTCGATCGTGAAGCTCCCGGGCCAGGCTCATGAGTCCGGCCCTCTCATCCTGACGGCGGGCGGCTTCCACGTCCGGATGGTCGGGACTCAGCGTGAGTGAAAGGTCGATCAGTCGTCGCAGCCGCTCGGCCCCGGCCTCCTCGGAGGCCTGACCCAACTCCTGGGAAAAAACCTGAATGTCATGGATCTCCCCCATCAGGTTCTGCATGTCTTTGAGTTCACGGATCAGCTCCTTGCCCCCGTCCAGTTCCGCCGCCACCGGCTCCAGTAGATAGCGCAGGCGCTTGCCCTTGATACGGGCCTGATGCACCGCCTCGTCCGCCTCACCGTCATCCCCCGCCACCCGCAGCAGGTGCCGACGAAAATCCTCCGCAGACTCCAGCAGCCGTGCGGCGGTGACGGCACCAAAGGGCGGACTCTCATCATCACGAATCAGGTCCAGCCGCTCATGCATCCGCTTGTGCAGGCGCCCAAGGGCATCGGGCAGGGTTTCGTGCAGATCCTGATACTCTTCCTGCAGCCGCTGCTCCAGGCGTCCCATCATCCACTGGTAGCCGGGCCGTTGGTGGGATTTCACCTGGCCGCGCTGCTGTTCCATCCAGGCAATCTGTACCTCCGTGTCCCGGGCCGGACCCGTCCCGGCGGCCAGCTCCTTCACCCGGCGACGCAGTTTTTTCGGTAACCAGGACTTCACGAAGGTCTTGTGCGCCGCCAGCAGACTGCGCAATCGCCGCAGAGCCACGCGAAAATCATGCAGGGCTTCCGTATCCTGCGGGTCCGACAGCCGCTGGGCGGCCTGGGCGGCCTGATCGAGATACTTTCGAGCCAGATCACGCACCACGCGGGCCGCAGGCTGGATCGCCAGACTTTCTTTCATGAATCACCGTTCATCCAATGGTCAATAAGCGCCGCCATTAACGCCGATGTAGATGACATTTCAATGAACCCGGTGGCAAGGACCGACCATAGGGCACTCCCCTATGCATGGACTCCTGTGGGAGCGGGCCTGCCCGCGAACGGGCAGGCCACGGACATTACCGCCGAAACACGCTGTCCACACTGAAACGCCCGGCACCGGCAAACAGGAACGCCACCATCACCGCGCCGTAGAGCAGAGACAGCTCCTTGCCGGAACCACCCGCGGCAAAGACCGGGTCACCCCCATGGGCGATGAAGGCCGCCACCATCATGGCGCCCAGGATGGCGGCCGCCGAAGCCCGGGTCAGCAGTCCCGCCGCCAGCAACAGCCCCCCCACCGCCTCCGCCAATCCCGCCAGCCAGGCAAAGAACAGGGGGGATGAAAACCCCAGGCTCTCCACGAACCCCACAAAGCCCGCGGACGGGGGTAATTTGTCCAGGCCATGCCCGAAGGCCATCATCAGGCCGGCCGCTACCCGCAACACCGTCATGCCCGCATCGGCGAGGGCGGAAGCGGGGGTGGTACCGCCGAAAAGCAGGGTCTGGCTGTTGAACTGCATGAATCTGAGTCTCCTTATTGGATCTTGTGAAGGCATTGACCACGAAACGGCGGGGCGGCGGAACCGACGGACGCATATCACCGACGAATGCCGCCCCCTCCGGGTCCGTGGGCACTACACTGAAGGACAGGAAGGATCCGCTGAACATCGTGATCCGTTCCTGAAGGGGTTTGGTGTCATTTTGCACCGATTCGTTCCATGCACACACAAGTCAAGAAGAGATTTGGGGGAAACACATGCACAACCAAGGAATGTCCCGCCCCGCCCTGGCCGGCACCCTGGCCATGGCACTGCTCGCCGCCGGCACGACGGCCGCGGCCGACTCCCGCTTCGGGATGGCGGCCAAGGTGGGGACCACCGGC
The DNA here is from genome assembly GCF_022227845.1 of Ectothiorhodospira lacustris. Taxonomy (GTDB): domain Bacteria; phylum Pseudomonadota; class Gammaproteobacteria; order Ectothiorhodospirales; family Ectothiorhodospiraceae; genus Ectothiorhodospira; species Ectothiorhodospira lacustris. Next base: position 284,257 of record NZ_JAJNQN010000002.1, read on the forward strand.
CTGGGCCTGGAAGGCACGGTCGTGCTGAGCGAGCGGGTAAACCTGCGGGCCGGCCTGTACGGCTTTGACTACAGCAAGGACTTCGAAGAGGAAGGCATCGACTACGACGGTGACCTGAAGCTGCGCAGCGCGGCCCTGCTGGCGGACTGGCATCCCTTCGGCGGCAATTTCCGGGTGAGCGCCGGGGCCTATCACAATGGCAACGAACTCAAGGGGAAGGCGGACGGCAGTCTGGACATCGGTGATAACACGTATGACGCCAGCCTCGACGCCACCATCGACTGGCGCTCCTTTGCCCCCTATGTGGGGATCGGCTACGGCAACGCCATCCGCGGCAGCCGCTGGTCCTTCGCCATGGATGCCGGGGTGATGTTCACGGGGTCGCCGGATGTGCGGTTGAGGGGGCAGGTCAGTGATCCAGCCTTGGAGGACGCCTTCAACGACGACCTCAAGCGTGAAGAAGACAGCCTCAAGGACGAACTCGATGACCTGAAATACTGGCCCGTCCTGAGCCTGGGCCTATCTTACCGCTTCTGATCCACCGGTCGCGTGGGGGGTGATCGCCTCAACCCACGCGACCATATTCCTCCGCCCCGCTCAGCCAGCGCCGGATCAGCGGCTCCACATGGTCGGGGTGGTCCCGCATCAGCCGGGCCGCCGCCGCCTTCACCGTGTCCAGCAGATCCTGATCCCGGACGATCTCGGCAATGCGAAACTGCATCATCCCCGTCTGCCGGGTGCCCAGCACCTCCCCCGGCCCCCGCAACTCCAGATCGATACGGGCAATCTCGAACCCGTCGGTGGTGGCCCTCAGAGCCTCCAGGCGGCGCTGGGCGGTGTCCGACAGAGGGGGGCGGTAGAGCAGCACGCAGGCGCTTTCCGCCGTACCCCGCCCCACCCGACCCCGCAACTGATGCAACTGGGCCAGGCCCAGACGCTCGGCATTCTCGATGATCATGAGGGAGGCATTGGGCACGTCCACCCCCACCTCGATCACCGTGGTGGCCACCAGCAATTGCAGCTCACCGGCCTTGAAAGCGGCCATCACCGCCTCCTTCCCCCGGGGCTTCATGCGCCCATGCACCAGCCCCACCCGGAGCCCCGCCAGGGCCTCCTGCAGCTGGGCATAGGTGTCTTCGGCCGCCTGGGCCTGCAGGGCCTCGGATTCCTCGATCAGGGTGCAGACCCAGTAAGCCTGCCGCCCCTGGCCGATGGCATGGTGGATGCGTTCCACCACCTCCGCCCGGCGGGCATCGCTCACCGCCACGGTCTTCACCGGGGTACGCCCCGGCGGCAGCTCGTCAATGACCGAATAGTCCAGGTCGGCGTAGGCGGTCATGGCCAGGGTGCGGGGGATGGGGGTGGCGGTCATGATCAGCTGATGGGGCAGACGGCCGTCCCGGGCACCCTTCTCCCGCAGGGCCATGCGCTGATGCACACCGAATCGGTGCTGTTCGTCCACGATCACCAGGGCCAGGTCCTCGAAGCTCACCTCGTCCTGGAACAGGGCGTGGGTGCCCACCGCCACCCGGGCGGTACCCTCGGCCAGGGCCGCCAGGGCCTCCCGGCGGGGCCGTACCCCCTGCCTACCGGAGAACCAGGCCACTGGGATGTCCAGCGGTGCCAGCAGGGTACGAAAGTTGTGGTGGTGCTGTTCCGCCAGGATCTCCGTGGGCGCCATCACCGCGGCCTGATGACCGGCCTCCACCGCGTGCAGGCAGGCGGCCACCGCCACCAGGGTCTTGCCCGAACCCACGTCCCCCTGTACCAGCCGCAGCATGGGACTGGGCCGCGCCATGTCCCGCTCCAGCTCCCGGATCACCCGGTTCTGGGCACCGGTCAGGACAAACGGCAGGGACCGTCGCAACCGGCCGAGCAGATTGCCGTCCACCCGTATCACCGGCGCGGACCGGGCGGTGGTGCGGGTGCGCAGGCGGTACAGGCTCAAGTGATGGGCCACCAGTTCCTCGAAGGCCAGACGCCGCTGGGCGGGGTGACGGCCCGCCAGCAGTGCCGCCACGGAGACGTCCGGCGGTGGCCGATGCACGGTGCGCAGGGCCGATTCCAGATCCGGCAAGCCGGCGGCATCCAGCACCCCCGGCGGTAGCCAGTCCGGCAGGTGTTCCAGGCGGGCCAGGGCCTCGTCGGTGAGACGGCGCAGGCTGATCTGATGCAGCCCTTCCGTGGTGGGATAGACGGGAGTGAGGCAATTCTCCACCGGAGCCGAGTCATCCTGGATTACCCGGTACTCCGGGTGCACCATCTCCAGCCCCTGCCGACCGCCACGCACTTCGCCAAAGCAGCGCAGCCGCACCCCGCGCACCAGGTTGTGCTGCTGGGCGGCCGAGAAATGGAAAAATCGCAGATTGAGGGCACCGGTGCCGTCGGCCAGACGCAGGATCAGCATGCGTCGGCTGCGGGACTGGACCTCGGTGAGGGCGATCTCCCCTTCCACCACTGCCTCGTCTCCGGGGCGCAGACCGGCAACGGGCAGGACCCGGGTACGGTCCTGGTAACGCAGGGGTAGATGGAACAGCAGGTCGGTCAGGGTGTGGATGCCCAGCTTTTCCAGCCGGGCCGCCTGTTTCGGGCCGACGCCCTTGAGACTGGTGACGGGTTCGGTCATGACGCTATCCGCTTGATTCCTTTCCCGATGATGCCATGTCCCTGGCCATGATGGCCCCTCCCCCCCTGGAGGAGGGGCCGCCGGATTCCGTCAGGACAGATCCATGATCCCGTCCATCTCCACCTGGGCGTCCTTGGGCAGGCTGGCAACGCCGATGGCGGCACGGGCCGGATAGGGCTCGTGGAAGTATTCGGCCATGACCTGGTTCACGGTGGGGAAATGGGTCAGGTCGGTCAGGAAGACATTGAGCTTGACCATATCGTCCAGGGTGCCACCGGCGGCTTCGGCCACGGCCTGCAGGTTGTCGAATACCCGGCGGATCTGGGCCTCGATGGGGCCTGCCACCATGTCCATGGTCTCGGGCACCAGGGGGATCTGGCCGGACAGGTAGACGGTGGACCCCACCCGCACGGCCTGGGAGTAGGTGCCGATGGCCTGCGGGGCCTTGTCGGTGGCGATGATTTCACGGGACATGAAAGATTCCTTCTGGTCGTCGATGTGGAGGATCAACCGGGCAGCAGCGTTTCCCCGGCCAGGAGTTCGTCCAGGGTCTGGCGGCGATGGATCAGCCAGTCCCGGTCCCCGTCCACCATTACCTCCGCAGGCCGGGGACGGGTGTTGTAGTTGGAACTCATGGTGAAGCCGTAGGCCCCGGCGGATCGCACCGCCAGCAGGTCTGCGGCTACCAGGTCGAGGGTTCGCTCCTTGCCCAGGAAATCCCCGGTTTCGCAGACCGGACCCACCACGTCATAAGGGATGCCCTCGCCGCCCCGGGGACGCACCGGCACGATGTCCATCCACGCGCTGTAGAGGGAGGGCCGGATGAGATCGTTCATGGCCGCGTCCACGATGGCAAAGTGCTTGTGGCGGGTGGGCTTGAGGTATTCCACCCGGGTGAGCAGCACCCCGGCATTGCCGGCGATGGCCCGGCCGGGTTCTACCAGGATCTCGTAATGGGTATCCCGCAGCACCTCCAGCATGGCCCGGGCATACGCTTCGGGCAGGGGCGGATGCTCGTCCCGGTAACGGATTCCCAGCCCGCCCCCCAGATCCAGATGATGGAGCCGGATGCCCTCGCCCTCCAGGGTCCGGGCCAGGTGCAGGACCCGGCGCAAGGCGTCCACGAAGGGTTCCAGGCGGGTAAGCTGGGAACCGATGTGACAGTCGATGCCGATGATGTTCAGGTGCGGCAGTGCCGCGGCCCGCCGATAGAGATCCAGGGCATCGGCCACGTCCACGCCGAACTTGTTTTCCTTCAGCCCGGTGGAGATGTAGGGATGGGTCTGGGCATCCACGTCCGGATTGACCCGCAGGGACACCGGCGCCGTCACCCCCAGGGCACCGGCCTCGGCATTGAGGCGCTCCAGTTCCGCCGCCGATTCCACGTTGAAGCAGCGGATGCCCAGTTCCAGGGCACGGCGCATCTCGTCGGTCCGCTTGCCCACGCCGGAGAAGACCACCTTGCCCGGATCACCGCCGGCCCGCACCACCCGCTCCAGTTCGCCGACGGAGACGATGTCGAACCCGGACCCGAGCCGGGCCAGCAGGTTGAGTACCGCCAGACTGGAATTGGCCTTCACCGCATAGCACACCAGATGGGGATGATCCCCCAGGGCGCGATCAAACGCGTGCCAGTGACGCTCCAGGGTGGCCCGGGAATAGACGTAAAGCGGCGTTCCGTGACGCTGCGCCAGCTCTTCCAGGCTCAGGTCCTCGGCATGCAGGACCCCGTTGTGATAGTTGAAATGATCCATGGAGGTGTATGTCCGTCGCGACGCGACATGGAATGGAACAAGGTCGGAAACGCGGTCTCAGTCCGCCGCGCGACGCTCTTCCTGGGGCAGGTAGAGGTCGCCTTTCTGGCCGCAACTGGCCAGCATGCTGGCGGTGCCCAGTACCACGACCACGCCGATCAGCATCAGGTTGGACCAGCAAAAGCGCATGGGGGGGTTCCTCAATCTTTGCACAGGCAACCCGCATGATAGCATCGGGCGGGATCACCCGACTTCATAGCGGATCTTCACGATCTCGTAATGCTGCTCCCCCGCCGGGGTCTGCACCTTGACCTCGTCATCCAGGGCCTTGCCGAGCAGGGCGCGGGCCACGGGAGAATCCAGACTGATCCAGCCCCGGTCCGGATCGAACTCGTCGGCACCCACGATACGGTATTCCACCTCCCGGTCCGCTTCGTCCAGCAACGTCACCCAGGCACCGAAATAGACCTTGCCCCGGTCGGCCGGCGGCTCGCGCACCACCTTGAGGCCGGGCAGGCGCTTCTGCAGGTAACGAATCCGCCGATCGATCTCCCGCAGTTCCTTCTTGCGGTAGATGTATTCCGCATTTTCCGAGCGGTCGCCTTCCGCAGCGGCGGCGGCCAGATGACGGGTGACATCGGCGCGGCGGCCCCACAGGCCCGACAGCTCTGCATCCAGAACAGCATAGCCCTGGGGCGTGATATGGGGCGAGGATCGGGGTGCGGGTGGGCGCCAGCGGCTCATGGGCTCAAGGATCCGTCGTAAGACATCCCCACAGCATACAACGCCTTGACGGGGAGCGGGATTTGCATGGTGGTCCGCCCTCTGTCTACCATCAACTGAATACCCCTCCGGGACAACCCCATGCAGACACCCGATTACCAGGGTCATTGCCTGGCCAATCTGATGACCTCCCTGATCAGCGGCCTGGGCGGCACGCCCTCCTGTCACGGTCCCCTGCGTGCCCTGCCCCCCGAGGAAGTAGGCCGGCATCGCCATGTGGTCCTGGTGGTGGTGGATGGACTGGGTGACGGGTTCCTGAAGACCCGCCCCGCCCCGTTCCTCAACGGGCATCGCCGCGCCGGCATCCATGCCGTCTTTCCCACCACCACGGCCACCGGGATCACCACCTTCATCACCGGCGATGCCCCGGCCCAGCATGGCCTCACCGGCTGGCATGTGCATTTTCGTGAGCTGGGCACGGTACTGGCGGTACTGCCCGGCAAACCCCGCTACGGCGGAAGCGGGTATGATCGGGTGGAAGGCCTGGATGTCCTGAAGTGGCTGGGCCATGACGTCACCTTCAACCGCATCCCGGTTTCCAGCACCATGGTGGCCCCCAACAAGATCGCCAACACCCCCTTCAACAAGGCCCACAGGGGCAGGGCCCGGCTGCTGCCCTTCAGCAGCCTGCAGGACATGGTGAACCGGGTGGAACAGACGGTGAAGGGCCGGCACGGCAACCGGTATGTCTATGCCTACTGGTCGGAACTGGACAGTCTCGGCCATTACCACGGCCCCGACGCCCCCCAGACCCGCAAGCACCTGGAGGAAGTCGACCGGGCCCTGGCAAACCTGGCCGCCCGCCTGGCGGGGACCGACACCCTGCTGATCATCACCGCCGACCACGGCATGACGGCGGTGGAACACCGACTGATACTGGCGGACCATCCCGAGATCGCCGACTGTCTGACCCTGCCCCTGTGCGGTGAGCCGCGGGTGGCCTGGGCCTATGTGCGCCATGGCCGGCATGAGCGGTTCGAACGGCTGGTCAGGGAACGGCTGGGTCATGCCTGCACCCTGCGCCCCAGCGCGGAACTGCTGGAAGAAGGCTGGTTCGGCCCGGGCACGCCCCACCCCGAGCTGTCCGCGCGGATCGGGGACTATGCCCTGCTGATGCAGCCGGGGTGGATCGTCTCGGACCGGTTGCTGACGGAAAAACCCTTCGACATGAAGGGGGTGCACGGAGGTCTGACGCCCGAGGAACTGGAAGTCCCACTGGTGGTGACGGTCTGCTGAGCGGGGTGACCGTGCTATCATCGCCGGTCACCCACTGGAACAGGACACCGCCATGTCAGAAGCCCCCAACCTGTTCGACAGCGCCGCCAGCCAGACCGTGGAACTGGCCAATCGCCTGAGCGACGGCGACCCCCAGGCCGACCTGTGGGAGATTGCCGACGGTTTGCTGGCGGGCGCGGTTCACTACTGGCTGTATACACGCCAGCCCTGCGGCGACCCCCGCTGTGAGCAGTGCGCCACCATCAGCACGGCCGAGGAACGCCTTGCGGTCATGCTCAAGGATCTGGAAGAGTACGCCCGGGACAGCGATTATTTCCATTCACCCACGGACGTGAATGTGGGCAGGGCCTGAAGATGCCACATGCCCCTCTCCCCGGAGAGGGGCATGATCATCCCGGTAGCCGGATCTCCACCCGGGCGCCCCCCAGGGCCTCCGACGTCCCGATGGTCAGACGCCCCTCGTAGGCACTGACGATCTCGTTCACCACCGCCAGACCGATCCCCTGTCCCGGCACTCCTTCGTCCAGGCGCCCACCCCGAGCCAGGATGGCCGGAACCTGATCCGCAGGGATGCCGGGGCCGTCGTCCTCCACCCGCAGTACCAGCCATCGCCCTTCTGTCGCCGACGATACCCTGACCCGGCTGCGGCCGTATTTCCAGGCGTTATCCATGAGGTTGCCCAGCAGCTCCATCAGATCCCCCTCGTTACCCCGGAAACGGCTGTCGGCTGATACGTCATCGAAAAAGACCACCCCCTTGTCGGGATAGACCTTGTCCAGGGTCCGGCCCAGACGCTGCACCAGCGATGCCACTGCCATGGGAGCGGCCAGGGCCCGGTGGCCGGCGGTGGCCGCTCGCTGCAACTGATAGGCCACGATCCGGTCCATGCGTTCCAGTTGTTCAAGATCATGCCGCCGGTCTTCGTCATGACGGGATTCCAGGCTGCCCCGCAGGACCGCCAGCGGGGTCTTGAGGCTATGGGCCAGATCCGCCAGGCCATCACGGTAACGCGCCAGCTGGGCACGCTCCTGTCGCAGCAGATCATTCAGGTTATCCGTCAGAGCCTTGAGTTCCACCGGATAGCGCCCGGTCAGAGCACTCTGCTCTCCCTGCTCCATGGCGCGCAGTTCCCGCGCCACCCGGCGCAGCGGAATCAGGCCCAGATACAGGGCCAGGGACTGGGCCGCCAGCAGCAGCACCGCCAGCACCGCCAGCCAGCCCCACAGGCTGCGCCGGTAAGTACGCAGCTGGGCTTCAAGGCCGGAACGGTCCTCGCTCAGGGTGAAGGTCAGGGGCACCACGCCGCCGGGCGTCTCCCAGTCCACGGTCATGCGGGCCACGAAGGCGCGGTCATCCGGTTGCAGTCCGTAGGTTCCCAGGGCCGAAGGGGACCGCCACAGGGTTCTGCCGAGGTCATCGCCGACACGGGCATGGAGTCCGGAATCCGGCAGCATGAGTCGGGATTCGGGCAGGCGCTCCGGCAGGCTGACCCGACCGGCCGGGTCCACTTCAGCCGCACCCATCAACAGGAACAGCTGGGCCTGCAGACGCTCTTCCACCGCATAGACGGCACTGTCCCGGAATGCACGATCCAGAGCCAGGGCGGTCACGACGGCGAAGACCGCCACCACCAGGGCGGCGATCAGACTCACCCGCAGGGTCAGGGAGTTCATGTCTCCTGGTCGGGAGGCAGGGCCAGACGGTACCCCCGCCCGCGCAGGGTCTCGATAGGACTGAGTCGGCTCTCCGGGTCCAGCTTGCGACGCAGGCGCCCGATGAGCACCTCCAGCACGTTGCTGTCCCGGTCCTCGTCATGGGGGTAGAGGTAGTCGGTGAGACTCTGCTTGGAGATCACCTGACCGGGATGCCGGGCCAGATGTTCCAGTAGACGGTATTCAAACGTGGTCAGACTGACCGATTGCCCGGCCATGGTCACGGTCTGGGCCTGGGTATCGAGCACCAGCGGCCCGAAGGCAAGCCGGCCATCCGGTCTCCCCGCGGCCCGCCGCGCCAGTGCCCGGAGACGGGCGATCAGTTCTTCCATGTGAAAGGGCTTGACCAGATAATCATCCGCACCGGCCTCCAGGCCTTCCACCTTTTCCTGCCACTGCCCGCGGGCGGTCAGGATCAGGATGGGCAAACGCCGTCCCGCGGCCCGTGCCTGGCGGATCACCTCAAGGCCGGGCAAACCGGGTAGGCCCAGATCCACCACCGCCGCATCGGCCGGATACTCCAGCAACCGATAAAGACCGTCGCGCCCGTCGCCGCTGGTATCCACCATCCAGCCTTCCTGCTCCAGTCGTTCCCTGAGCCGGGTCTGCAGCGCGGTTTCATCCTCGATGACCACCACCCGCATGGGCTTACCGCCACTCACCGGTGACGGCATCCACCAGGATGTTCCGCACCCGCTGATCGTCGGTGAGGATGCGGATACGATGCACCCGGCGACCGTTCTGGGTCTGGGTCTCCGCCGACAGGACCCGCCCCCCGGTGCCGGCCTGGACCAGGGCCACGGCTTCATCAAGAGACAGTTCGCTTGACTGTTCCTGCACCGGAAACAGAAAAGCGGCGCGGGACGACTCCACCAAAGTGGCGGCACCCGCCGGGAAGGCCATTGACAGTGACAACGCCAGGCACGGCCACAATCCAGAACCTTTGGCCGGGATCAGGGCATGGCGATGGCGGGTCCAGTGCTGCATGAGTGCGAGTGTACCAGTAGCCGTTGGCAGGGTCAGGCCCCTGGGAGCATGGGTCCTGACCCGGGCGGGACCGATCCTGAAACGAGGGTCAGAAGCGGTAACGATAATTGACGTTCACGTCCACCCGCCCACCGGCATCACGATGATGAACGGGGTATGGAGGCGGCGGCGGCCGGTAATGGCTCCGGTAATGGCCCGGTCCCCGCTGCGGGACACGGGCATCCCGATACCCCTGGCGATAGCCGTCCTGATAACCGACGCCGTAACCCTGCCGATAGCCATGGGCAGATGCCCAGGGCGGCGGGCCACCCCTGGACACGGGCTGCATGTGAGACGGTGGTACTTGGTGACCAGGATGCCAGGTATGCCCCGGCCCGGCCTGCACGGCCATGGGCAACAGCAACAGTCCACCGACTGCACCCAGGACCCACACACTGCGGATAAAAGGCTTCATGATTGTAATCTCCTCTGCTGGAGGGTTCCGGACCGGTCCCGGACTTGCGGACCGGCCGTCGCCGGTGTCCGACGATGGCTCCATTGATACGCTCCACCCCCTGAATGGTGCCTGAACCTCTCGTCATGAAGCCGTGAATCAGGTATACAAAGGGGCATGGATAGCATCGGCTGGATCATCATCAGTCTCATCACCCTGTTCCTGCTGGGACAGTTCGCCCTCGTCTATCGCACCCGCGGCATGCAGGGGCGGCCGGCCCCGGACCTGAGTAATCTGATCAGTGAGGAACAAAAGGCCCACGAGACCCTGTACTTCTACTTTCACAGCCCCCGTTGCGGCATGTGCAAGGAGGTATCGACCATCCTTGATCCCCTCATGTCCGAGCGGACCGATATCATCGACATCGACGTGAGCCGTCGCCCGGACATGGCCCGGCGCTTCAAGGTCATGGGCACCCCGACCCTCATGCGGATCCGTGACGGTCGTATCGAGAAGGTGCTCATGGGCACCCGCAATGAAGAGATCGTACGCGCCTTCATCGGCTGAACACGCCCCTGCAGGAACCCTCATGCATCAAGACCCCGCCACACTGCGCGCCCATCTGCAAGGTGAAATGGGCGCCATAACCTGGCCTGAATTGCAGCCCCATTTCGCCCGCGGTGCCCTGTTGGCGGTTACCGATCCCCTGGACCTGCTGGAAGCCGCCATGGCCCTGGTTCAGGATGACAAGGCCACCGTAGAGGCCTGGCTCAAGGCCGGCACCCTACAGCAACCCGATATCGATCACGCCCGCGGCTGGGAGCACCGCCAACCCCGGTTCCAGGCCGTGGTGATCGCACCCTGGGTACTGGTCAAGGAATCCACTCCCTGACGTCCCGCCCATCCTGCGGTTCGTCCCGTGATCCGTTATCATCGGGGTTTGTAACCTCTTTACAGGAGGAGGCAACCATGATGCAGCTCAGCCCCCGCTTCGTCTGCGGGATCATCAGCCACGCTCGGGAATTCCATGCCCAGGAAGACGTAATGTTTCCGGAGGAACCCGACAACCAGAACGATGGCTGGATCGACGAGGCCCTGGCGGAACACGCGGACAACCCGGTGTATCTGGAGATCAAGAACACCATCGACGAATTGGAACCGGAACTGCAGGCCAACCTGGTGGCCCTCATGTGGCTGGGCCGGGGTGACTACACCGAGGACGAATGGGACGCAGCCCTGGAAGAGGCCAAGGACAACTGGACACCTCGTACCGCCGATTATTTGCTGGCCACCCCCATGGGAGCCGACTATCTGGCCGAAGGGCTGGCCATGTTGGGCCATTCCTGCGAGGACGAATAGCAGGGATCCACGACCCACCATGGACATCCTCTACAGCATGCGCCTGCAGGCGCGCTTCAACCGCTGGTCCAATACCCGGATCCTGGATTACTGTGACGACCTGCGCGACGAAGAGCGCAAGCACGAGATCTCGGGGCCGCAGGCTTGGTCGATTCATGGCCTGCTCAACCAGATGCTGCTGCGTGACCGGATCTGGCTCGGGCGCATGCTGAACAAACCCTACGTCCACCGCACCCCGGACCAGGTGCTCTATACCGAATATGCCCTGCTGCGGACCGAGCGCCTGCGGACCGACAGCGAGATCATGAATTTCGTGCAGAACCTGGCTTACCCCAACCTGGACCGACAGATCAGCTTCCGCCACGAGCGAAGCCAGCGGGACTGCACCCTGCTGCTGGGGGACTGCCTGCTCAGCATGCTGCATCATCAATCCCTGCAGCGGGGTCGGATGACCGTCCTGCTGTCCCAACTCGGCGTGTCCATGGGTCCCATGGATATCAGTGCCATGCCCGGCATCGTCGAGTAAACCCCGTTACATCATCCTTTCAGGTACGTTCCATGACCGATCTCCCGACCCTGATCCGCTCCGTCACCTATCATGGCCTGGAGCCGGGTGGGCGGCTCATCGTGCTGGGTGCGGTGCATGGCAACGAGACCTGCGGCACCCGGGGCATCGAGCGGGTGATGGCGGAACTGGACAGCGGGAAGCTGACCCTGGACCGTGGCCTGGTGACCTTCGTACCCGTCACCAATCCCCTGGCTTTCCAGCTCGGACAGCGCATGGGGGACCGCAACCTCAACCGCAACTTCCGCATCAGTGACACGCCGCTGGATTTTGAGGATCGTATTGCCAACCGCCTGGGGCCCCTGCTGGCCCGGCATGACGTACTGCTGGACCTGCACTCCTTCCATACCCCGGGAGAGCCCTTCGTCATGCTGGGTCCTCGGGACAATGCCGGCGAGCTGGAGCCCTTCACCCACGCCGCCGAAGAGGAGGCGCTGGCCCGGCGCCTGGGAGCCCGGCGCATCGTCGAGGGCTGGCTGGACACCTATGCCCGCGGCGTAGCCCGGCGCCTGCGCAATCCCAATGCAGACCTGCGGGCGCAGATGCTCAGCACCGACCCCAGCTACGGCATCGGCACCACCGAGTTCATGCGCGCCGGGGGTGGTTATGCCCTCACCCTGGAATGTGGTCAGCACGAGGCCCCGGAGGCGCCCGCGGTGGCCTATCAGGCCATTATCAATACCCTCGCCCACCTGCAACTGGTGGACAGCCTGCCGGCGGCGCCCCCGGGGCAGGGCCTGGAAGTACTGAAGCTGGTGGAGGTGATCGATCGGGATCACCCGGAAGACCGGTTCTCCCGGGACTGGACCAGTTTCGATCCGATCCGCAAGGGGGATGAGATCGGTCGACGCCATGACGGCACCTCGGTGTCGGCACCGGCGGACGGCTTCATCGTCTTCCCCAACCCCAATGCCCTGCCGGGCAACGAGTGGTTCTATCTGGCCGAAGCCAGCGAACGGATGAGAACGGTCTAACCGCCGTTGCGCTTGCCACGCTTCTTGCGCGCCTTCTCCACCACCGCCAGCTGAGCCATGGCCTGCAGCAGGACCGCGTGGGCCTCGTCGCGGTCGGTGTAAAGCACGCTGTTCTGCATGATGTCCTCCGCCCGGCACTTGGCCTCGTGGGCAGCCTCCTCGTCGATATCCTCGCAGCGCATGGCCGTGTCCGCCAGCACGATCACCCCGCCGGGCTGGACTTCCAGCATGCCCCCGGAGACATAGAGGTACTCTTCTTCCCCGGACCCGACCGGAATGAAACGTACGACGCCCGGAAGGATAGGCGTCAGCAGCGCCGAATGACGGGGAAAGACCCCCAACTCACCGTTGACGCCCATGATGCAGACCTGGTGGACCTCTCCGGAATACAGTCGTTCCTCGGCACTGACGATATCCAGAATCATGGTGGCGCCGTTGCGCGGCATGCTCGACACGGTCACGGTCTGCTGCTCCCCCTGGGTGCGTGTGCGGGTCGGGACAGACCCACATCCTTCATCGCCGACAGGATCATGGTAGCCACCTTGTCCCAATCATGGAGCTTGTCGGTATTGATGGTCAGGTCGAACTGGGTCGGATCATTGGTACGTCGCTGGATCAGACTCCAGAGAAACTGCTGACGCTGCTGGTTGATGGTTTCCACCTTTTCCCGGGCTTCATCTTCGGATAACCCCTCCTTCTCGGCGACTCGCCGAGCACAATGCCGCGGGGAGCCGCAGATCCGTACGCGGAAAGCCGCCCGGTCGCGCAGGAACACGTGCCCCCCGCGGCCCATGATCACTCCCCCCTCCGCGCTGATGGCCAACAGGACATTCACCAATGCCTTGCGGTAGGTACTCATGAAGTAGGCGTCTCCGGACAGCACCGAATAGACCCAGGTGCTCTTCCAAGCCGATACCTTTTCATCCAGTTCCCTGAGCAATTCCTGATCCTGTTCCGTGTGCTTGGCCAGCCGCTCCAGCAGGACCTCATCGAAATAGGATACTTTGAGTTCGCGGGCCAGTATCATGGCGATCTCCTCCCCCCCCGCTCCGTAGTCACGGGCCATGGCCACCAGCGGCATGGCACCGGGGCCGCCACGACCTGAAGTATCCTTGTCATAGGTCTGCGACCGGATGTAACGCTGGATGAGATCATTCACATCATGCTGCATGCGGGGCACCTTCAGTCAGTCTCCGGATGTCCTCCCATGTTACTCGGCTTGACATGAACAAAACCATCAGCCCGGCCAGGCACCGTACATAAACCGGGACCGGCATCGCCTCTAATCACCTGCGGCAAGCCCCCCAGCAGCGTCTATCTACCCAAAATGCCGGCCAGGGTTCCGGCGAAGGACAATCGAGCATGAACGACGAGAACCAATTCTTTCGCCCCGTGGGCGAGATCTGCCAGCGTCAGGTGGTGACCTGCCGGCCCGGCGAAGGGCTCGTTGATGTGGTAAAAGTAATGAAGGAGAAGAACATCTCCAGCGTGGTGGTCTGCGATGACGCCGGTGCCCCCATCGGCATCATCACGGACCGGGACCTGAGGAACAAGGTGGTGCCGTCGGGACGTGACCCGGTTTCCTTCAAGGTCGCGGACGTGATGAACAGCCCCCTGACCACCATCCGTGAAGAAGACGTACTCTACGAGGCGCTGTACCGGATGTCACGGCAACACATCCACCGCCTGGTGGTGGTGGATGATGACGGCGCCCTCAACGGGATCATCACCGACACGGACATCCTGCGCATGCAGAATCACTCACCCCATCAACTGGTACGGGACATCGAGAAGGCCGGGACGCCCGAGGACCTCAAGGTCCTGCACACCCGGATTCAGGATCTGGTGGTGCGACTCAGCGGCACCACCACCGGTATCCAGGACCTGGTCAAGCTCATCGCCCATCTCAATGACCAGATCCTGCTGCGCCTGATCCACTTGGTCAGGGAGAGCCACTTCCCCGATCTGCCCAAGGGTTTTGCCTTTGTGGTGATGGGCAGCGAAGGTCGCAGTGAGCAGACCCTGTCCACCGACCAGGATAATGCCATCGTCCATGCCGACGATCTCTCTGATGACGAGATCAAGCGGATCGAAGCCTTTTCCAAGGTGCTCATCGATCACCTCATCGAGATCGGTGTCCCCCCCTGCCCCGGCGGCATCATGGCCAGCAATCCTGCCTGGCGGCGCAGCCTGTCCGGCTGGTACAAGGAGTTGGACCAATGGCTCACCACCCCCAGCCCCCAGAACATCCCCAATGTGAGCATGTTCGCCGACATCCGCACCCTTTACGGCGATGCCTCCCTAGAGCGCAAACTCAAGGCCCACATCTACCACCGTCTGGCGGAAAACCGACTGTTCATCATGCGCATGGCGGAGAACATGATCCGTTTCGCCCCACCCCTGGGCTGGCTGGGCAAGATCAAGACCGGTACCCAGGGCGCACCCCGGGGGGAAGTGGACCTGAAGAAGGGCGGCATCTTCGCCATCACCGACGGCATCAAGGCCCTCGCGCTGGAGCTGAACGCCCTGGACGGCGGCACCCACCAGCGCCTCAAGGCTTTGGTGAAACAGGGGGTGCTGAAGCAGGATCAGGCCGGGGATCTGCAGGAAAGCTTTGATTTTCTGGTGCTGATGCGCCTGCGTGCCCAGGTCCGATCCGTGGAACGGGGCAACAAGCCGGACAACTGTGCGGCCCTGCAGCAGCTGAGCCAGATGGAGCAGGTGAAACTGAAGATCGCCTTCGAGGATGTCAGCAAGTTCCAGAGCTTCATCAGCGGCCACTTCAACCTCAACCTGCTGCGCTGACGGCCGGGCTGACCGGATGCCCTCCCCCCCACCCGCCCAGCCCCCCGTCGCCACCTATTCCATTGTGGCGCGTGACCCTACCAGCGGTCAGCTCGGTGTGGCGGTGCAGTCCCACCACTTTGCCGTGGGCAGCGTCGCCCCCTTCGCCAGGGCGGGCGTGGGTGCCGGCACCATACAGTCCTTTGCCAAGCTCATCTATGCCGCCGAAGGCCTGCGCCTGATGCGGGACGGCGCCAGTGCCGGCGAAGCCCTGCGCCGACTGCTGGCCCGGGACCACCACATGGATTACCGCCAGGCCGCCATGATCGACACCCGGGGCGACGTGGTGGTCCATACCGGCCGCCTGTGCATCGACGAGGCAGGTCACTGCCTGGGGGATGAGTACGCGTGCCTTGGCAACATGCTGCTCAATGACGGCACCTGGGCGGCCATGGGAAGGGCCTACGAGGCCGCCGAAGGTGATTTTCCCCATCGCCTGATCAGTGCCCTGGAGGCCGCCCAGGCCAAGGGCGGCGACCTGCGAGGACGACGTTCCGCCGCCATGATGGTGGTCAGCGGCAAGGCCACCGGAGACCCGGCCCAGGACACCATCCTGGACCTGCGGGTGGAGGACCACCCCACCCCCGTCCGAGAGCTGAAGCGCCTTGTCATCCTCAAGGAAGCCTACGAATTCAATACCCTGGGTGGGCATCACCTGCGGCATGGGGAATACGATAGAGCCATCCAGGCCTTCACCCGTGCCGAGGCACTGGCCCCGGAAGAGGATGAACTCATCTTCTGGCGATCCGTGGCCCTGATCAACGCCGGCCATGAAGCCGAGGCCCGGGCACTGCTCGGGGCGCTGTTCCAGCGCGCCCCTCACTGGTCCCTGCTCCTGAAAAGGGTGGCAAAAAGCTGCTTTTTACCCGATGATCCGGCGCTGATCGAGCGGCTGCTCCCACCGCAAGACGGCACGCCCTGAGGCGTACCCCGACCACGATCATCCTGCTCCCCTGCCATATCCTGAGCACGTCAAGGCATGACATTCGGTACTGAAGAAATCCTCATCGCCCTGCTGGTCACCCTGATCGCCGGCCTGGTCCATGGCGCCTTCGGGCTGGGGTTCCCGATGATCGCCACCCCCATCCTGGCACTGATCACCGACGTCAAGACCGCCATTTTGCTCACCCTGGCCCCCAATATCGCGGTCAACGTCTGGAGTCTGGTGCGGGGCGGCAACTGGCTCAACAGCGTGAGCCGGTTCTGGCCGGTGGCCATGTGGATGCTGGTGGGATCGGCGCTGGGCACCCTGGTATTGGTGGCCATGGACCCCAACCCCTTCCGTCTGCTGCTGGCGGCCACGGTGGTGCTCTACCTGGTGTCCGACCGCATCAAGCGTATCGACTGGCGCTGGATCGGGCGTCATCCCCGTGCCAGTGGTGCCGGGGCCGGGTTGCTGGGAGGCCTGCTGGGGGGCACCGTAAACGTCGGTGGCCCGGTGATGATGATCTATTTCCTGGAACTGCGACTCGCACCGGTGGTGTTGGTCCAGGCCATCAACCTGTGCTTCCTGCTGGGCAAGGGGACCCAGGCCATCACCTTCGCCTTCCTCGGCATGCTGGGGCTGGACCTGCTGCTGATCTCCCTGCCCCTGGGCATTGCCGCCCTGATCGGATTGCGCGGCGGCATGTGGATACGGGAGAGGGTGGCGGCGGAGACCTATCGGGGGTGGCTCAAAGCTCTGCTGTGGGTATTGTGCATCCTGCTGGTGGTCCAATTTTTCCGCGAGTTGGGATGACCAAGGGATTGACCAAGGGATGGCCCCCGGAAGACGCCATGCAAAACGCTCCGGGGGCCATCCTGACGAAAATCACATCTTTTCCTGATCCTTTTTGACGGACATGTCCTTGAGTTCCTGCAACAGTTCCCGGAAGCGCTGATCAAGCCGCTCCATAGCCGATTCCTGGGCCAGCCGCATGGACTCAAAGGTCTCCCGGGTATGACTGCTCATGCGGTCATAAACCTTGCCCACCATCTCTACTTGTTTCACCGGCAGATCATCCTGTTTTGACTCGCCTATGGCACGGGTCATTTCCGTGGTCTCGTTCATGGCCTGGGCCAGCATCTCCGTCTGACGCCTCATCAGGGACTCACTGCTTTCCATCATCGCCCGATTGGCCGCCATCATGGCTTCCACATTCCTTTTCTGCACCTCCATCAATGCGGACATGTCCATGTGCGGGATCTTGAACTGCTTCATGAACTCGTTCATCTGATCCATGTAGCGCTGCGGATCCATGAGTCTCATCAGCTCGGACATATCGAACGGGTTTTTCTCTTGCGGCATGGCTGCGATCTCCTTCTCTGGTTGCAGGGTGGATGCAAGGCTGACCCTCCATCGCTAGAGCTTAGCCTAACGCATCGGGTCCGCGTGAGGGTCCTGGCCCATTTTCACGGAAAAACAGATTGTCATCGGCGTGTGGCAACACTGTGGATAAGCTGTTTCGAACCCGTGAATAAACTTCATCCACAAACTTATCCACAATCCATACACATTTTCCGCGAAGGTTTCCCCTACGGTTCCACACAACGCATTCTGTGTACAACTTGTTGAAAAATTTAATATTTAACGTTTTTTTCCCCTGCAGACCCCCGCCCTTATTATTGTTATTTAAAAGATTTTTAAAAAATTGATAGTAAAGGCACACCGCTTCATCCACACCTCAGGCGCCATTCTGGGAAATGCGATCCGCATCCATACGAATGGTCTCGGCTTCGATCCGGACCTCCCGACCCTGGATCACGACATCGCCACCGGCGGTGATCCGAATGCCGGCCATACCATCACCGATCTGTATTCCGCCGGCCGCAGTTTTCCACAGCATTTCCCCCATCACGTGAAATCCCGCATCTCCCTGAAGAACGCGGCATCGGAGATGCCCCTGTTCCGAGACCAGTTCAAGATCGTTGGCAGAGTTGAGTGTCATGGCGCCCTCACTGCGCTGCAGAAAATCCCCCTGTCGCGCCAGCAATTGAAGGTTTTCTCCCGCCTCCAGCAACAGGTTGTCTGCCGCCTGATGACGGATCTCTCCGGATTCCGTGATCAACAAGGCGTCTCCCTGTACCTCGACCTTCTGATCACCCCCGATCTCCACCTGCTGATCGGCACCGATTTTCAGGTGCATGGCCCTGCCCGAGAGCCAGTGCATTTCTCCGTGGCGGCTTTCCAGAATCAGCCTGTGGGCATCCTGTGTGGCATCCAGGGTGAGGTGCAGATCCCCGTCCCGGGTGGCCAGCCGGAGTTGTTCGTTCCCGGTCCGGTCGTCTAGGCAGAGTTCGTTACCTGCCGGGGTACGCAACAGATTCTGCCCGGGGTTATCTGCGTTGACGGGAGAAGGCTGATCACGATTGGGCAAGGCACCAAGGATCACAGGACGGTGAGGATCACTGTTTTCAAACCCCACCAGCACTTCGGTGCCGGGGTGCAGCGGAAAATGAAACCCCCCGCCACCAGGGGCTGCATAGGGGGTCAGCAGCCGCACCGGTGCACTGGCTTCAGCCACGGCATGGGCACCACCGTCAAAGTCAAAGCGCAGCCAATAACGACCCTGGTCATCCAGCAGGGGACCCTCACCAGGATTTCCATCCACCCGTGCCGCCAGACGGCCATGGACACGATGAGGCCGATAACGGGGCCGGAAGGGCTGTTCCAGGGGCAGAAGATCCACCTTCACCCGCAGATCCGGTGTGTGTCCGCCTGTCCCCCCCATGGGCAATGCGTGGGCCTGGGTTGCGTCCAGATCCACACGGACGATCACGTAGACGCGATTGAAGTCCTGACCGGGATAACCCGCGACGGACAGCCGTTGACCGGGTTCCAGGTCGGTACAGTCCGTGAGGATGCGGACTTGAAGGCGGTCGCACTCCAGAGCCTGCAGGCGCAGCTGCGCCAACCTTTCTCCTTCGCGAAGTTGGTGAAACCCCGTTCCCCAGTGTTCTTCCTTGCCGGCACCCGGCAGATCACCATTGCTGCGGACATGGACGGGGGCCGGCGTCCCCGGTTGATCGGGATCGTGATCCCGCAGTGTGATCGATGTCGGTAACAGCCGGGTCCTGGGCATGAGCCGATGAATGGTGTGGAAACCACGGACCTCGCCCTTCAGAGGCTCGTAGCGCAGTGTTCGCATCTCGCCCTCAGCTGCCCTGCGAGAATCGTCCGAAATCACCAGGACGGCCTTCTCAGCGCCCTGTTCGAAGCGATAATGCAACCCTTCGAAAGCCATGAGGCGAGACAGGAAGGCAAGATCATCTTCGTCCACCTGGGCGATGAAGGGGCGGACGGGATACCCCTCACCGCAAACCATGCGCCAGTCCCCCGGGCGCCAGCCGTGGCCGATCAGGACGCGCTCCAGGACCTGCGGTACGGTCAGGCGAGTGAAGACCCGCTGATGGCGGGAGCGGGCCAAGGGGCCCAAGGGAGATTCCAGGTGCACCCGCTGGCAGTGGTGGCCCGCGGGTCCGCTCTCGAGGTCATCCAGCCCGGTGATGATGCCGTGGACGGACCGCGTCCTCCCGCCCGGCATGAGGGCGGCACGACATCCCAGAACGAACGCAGAAGACAAAGGCACCGTTGCAAGGCAGTCCACGGTGATCCGATAGGACCTGGACAGACCGTAGTCGCGCCAGCTGAGCGTGAGGACCTCCGGCTGCGGTTCGGGACAGGTCGGGATCTTCAGTCGGTGACGTAGAGGCATCGGGGGTTGCGGCGGCGCGGTGTTCAGCATGGGTGTCGATCTCCCCGTTCGATGCCGGAAATCGGTTGCTGCGGCAGGGGGATCAGGCGTGCTTCATGGGAACCCCGGCATTCGCCCAGTGGCGTGCTCAAACCCAGATAGAGATCACCGTTACCCAGGCCCCGTGGTTGCTCCGGTGTCATTTGCATTACCGGTTGGAACGGGGTGAACGGCCCCAGATAGGCCCGGATCTCCCGGGTAAGTCCGACACGTCCCGCGTACAGCGCGACGGCCTGGCCGGGTGTCAGGGGACCGATGAGGATGCGTAATCCCTCGGGGACTCGGACTTCTTCTCCAAGGGCCGCATCCCGGCCCAGGCAGGTACCGTCGAGGGAGCCCAGGCGGGTGGTCTCGGGTAGGGGGCGCCGACAGTAACGGAAGGTATGGAGGGTCACTTCTAGCCCCGTCATTCCCAGGTGGTCCAGCATCCGCATGATCCTGGCCTTCAGGCCCGGTGCCGTGGGCATCCCTGATGGCTTCAATGCGTCCAGATAGCGCAGCAAGGGAGGCGGCGCCTCCATGCACGTGAACAGATAGGCTCTTGGCGTCCGCCAGGTCGCCAGCAGCAGTTGATGAAAACGCCGATCGAAGAGATCCAGGAAGGCGCGTAGGGCCTCCGCATCAGGGTCCTGACGGCAGAGACCTTCCAGGTCTTCCAGCGGCAAGGGAGACAGGGGACCCCGGAGGCCCGGAAAAACGGTTTCGATCCTGTGAACTGCCCCTTCCCGTTGAGCACGGCGCACGGGGGTGGCGGGGAAGTCCAGATCGGCACTGGTGATGGCTGACGGGGGCCTTTCAGCGGACATCGTCAGGATTCGTAGCAGTTCCGGCAGCCCGAAGGCATGATATGGGTGAGTCGGCAGGCTCATTGCGGTATGGGTGGGTGATCAGGGGGTGCGGGCCAAGTGATGTCCTGGCCGCCGGGGCGAGCCTTGAGGCGCAGGCGGACCCCCTGATGAATGGGGGCCTGCATTGACAGGGCAAAGGCCAGTACCTGTCCCAGCAAAGCTGCTTCCGCCCTGCCGGCAAAGACCGCGAGATCGACGGCCAGGGTGAGCGCTTGCCCGACGTGCAATGCACCCCGGCGCCAGCGGGTGAAAGGGATCGCTTCCAGGTCCAGGATGCCTGTCGGCAGCTTCCGCCGGAGCGGGTCTCGGGTCCAGTCCAGCATGTCCAGCCACTGGCTCAGGTCTTCAGTGGACCGTAGACCGCCCTGCTGCATGGAAACCTGCCTGATCAGGGTCCAGCGCCAGTCCCCCCGAGTTGGAGGCGGATAGAGCCGACCGGGCCTGGACAAGGCGGAGATGCTCAGGCCGGTACCAGGATCACGCACGGCCTCAAGCGGAGTTCCGGCCGCGATATGGTCATGGGGATAGTGGCCGTTGTGGGCCAGCACCCGGCAGGACAGGGTTTCGTGGCGAGGGGCTTGTGCCGGGTCCAGTCCCAGCCGGATGCGGGTATGACCGGTCACGTCGGTGTGCACCAGGGGCTCATAGCCTCCCTGCTCGACTTCCGGCAGGGTTTCGGAAAACATCAGCGGATACCGCCGCCGCTGTCCGGTGACGGAGTCCATCCCCTGCACCTGTTCCACCCGGTAGATCTGCAGGGATTCCGGCCGGCGGTTGTCCACGGTCAGCGGATATTCAGCTCGCCGTGGGTCCCTTACCAGAGGCTCGGCATCCTGCTCGAAGAGGTTGACCGCTGCCACACAATGAAGGCGCAGGGCGTGACGGTAGCGTGAGGGAGAGCCGGGCAGTCTGCGTCCGAGGACAATCCCCAGACGGAACCGGCGGGTGTTGCGGGGCAGCTGCCAGCTTTGGCCAAGGTGCAGGGTGATGAAACGGAACCGGTCTTTGAAATGGAAAAAATCCTGCAGCAGATTGAATCCTGGAAAGGCCGTTTCCCGGAATTCAGGCCTTACTCCGTATTGCCAAAGGGCGTAGGAAGGGTGGATGCCGGCCTGGTCGCCGAAGGCCATTTCACGAATGCCCTGCGACGGATCTTCCAGTAGATGCACCGAGTCGGTGGCGGTCACCAGGTGATCCAGCAGGGACATGTCCGCATCGCCGTCTTCGGGCACATGCAGATCCAGCGCCGTGGGCAAGGGTTGGTCCGGATCATGGGGTTCGTGCAGCGCCAGATCCAGGATCAAGCACCCGCCCTTTATCCCCTCACGGCGATACTCGACGGCCTCCAGATGCACGGGTTGGAAGGTGACCGGCCAGAGGGTCCGGAAACGGCAGCACGTTTGCTCGGCCCCCACCGGTGGACTCTGCACCAGAGTACCGGCCGAGAGGGTGAATGCCTGTCGGCGCCGATGTTGCTGCGCCAGTTGCAGTACCGTACAGGCCGGATACGGACGCAGGGCCTCGGGTCTGAGGCGGGTGAGCAGCCCTGCGCAGACGTCCGGCTGCTCTTCATCCAGCCGCTGCCGGATGAGGGCGGCAAGAAAGGCCATACCCTGGAACAGCCGCTCCACACGGGGGTCTCTGGTCCGCGGATCATCCAGGCTGAGGGCGTGCGCCTGGTGCGGATAGGCCCTTGCAAACTCGGCCGCCGCTTCGGTCAAAAGCAGCAATTCTTCGTCGAAATGCCCCTTGAGGCCCGCACCGGGTGTGGTCAACGGGGCAAACAGGTCCTGTGAGTCTTGCATTGCGTTTCCTTGCCGCGCCGAATTCATGCCTGGACCCGGTTCCAATGGGTCCAGGCGGGCTGATGCCTGATTCAGCGATTTTCCACCCATGAGTCCTGGAACTCGATGTTGCCGTCCACGTAGGTCCAGGTAATGCGTCCATAGCGTAGGGCAACCTGCTCCAGGTGGGGGTAGCGTTCCTTATCCAGTTCCTTGACGTTGTGCATCACCGGTTTGACCGAGGTCACCTTCACATCTTCCAGGCGGTGGCGGAAGTACTCCCGCTCCGAACCGCTGTCATCGATGCGGTACCAGCTGATGACCACTTCCTTGAGGGTCTGGCCATTACTGCAGGCCTTGTAAAGATAGGGGGATACCTTGTCGAAGGTCTTGGTAAAGCGCAGGGGCTCATGCTTTCGGGTACCGGTCAGGGCGCCCGTATCCGAATCGGTGGGGATGCGGATCTCGTGATCGAGTTGCAGCACTTCCACCGTGTGGCGGCGCCCCGTGATCTGTACCGGACCTTCCACGAGGGCACCCTGGTCGTCACGCAGGCTCATATAGGCGGGAATCGGCATGTGGCACTGTCTCCTTGTCAGGGTTGTCGGCTATCCATGGCAATGTGCGTTTCAGTCCCGGGATCGGGGCATCCGGGCCAGCAGGGAGAGGCGAACGTCCACCCCCTCGATCTGGAAATGGGGCATGACCTGGAGGGTCACGGCGTAGAAGCCCGGGTTTTCCGGAATCTCCTCCACGGTCACCCGACCATCCCGCAGGGGATGGGTGGCCACCAGAGCCGGGTCCGGGTTGCGCATGCGGGTCACCAGGCCCTGCAGCCATTGGTTCAGTTCATCTTCCAGGGTCTGACGGGATTTGGCGGCACCGATGTTTTCCCGCTGCAGGATCTTCAGGTAGTGGGAGATCCGGGAAACCAGAAACACGTAGGGTAAACGGGCATTGATGCGGCAGTTGGCGGTAGCCTGCGCACCGCTGTATTCCATCGGTTTCTGCACCGAGTTGGCGGAAAAGAAGCAGGCAAAGTCCCGGTTCTTGTAATAGCTCAGGGGGATGAAACCCAGCTTCGCATATTCCAGTTCGCGGGTTTCGGAGATGAGAAATTCCGTGGGCATGCGGGTCTGCAGGCCATGCCCCAGGTCCACCTGATGCAGGGGCAGATCGCTGACCCGTCCGCCCGATTCCGGGCCCCGGATGTTCACTGCCCAACCATGCAGTCGGAAACTCTCCGCCATGTTGGCGCCAAAGGCGAACGCGGCGTTGCCCCACAGATATTTCCCGGCATCCTCACCACTGACGTCTTCCCGGTAGCACAGCCCCCGGGCGGGTCGGTCATTACCCCAGGGCGGACGCAGCAGAAAACGCGGTAAGGTCAGTCCCACGTAGCGGGCATCCTGGGTTTCCCGGAAGGCATTCCAGCGAATGAAGGCAGCCTGCTCCATGTAGTTGGAGAGATCCTGGATACGAGGCAGGTCCGATGTCTGTGTCTTGCCGAAAAAGGCCGGACCCACCGCGCCGATGAAGGGGCAGTGGCAGGCGGCGCAGACCCGGGAGATCTCCCGCAGCAGGCCGATGTCCCGGGCGGTGTTGTCGAAATGGTAATCGGCAATGATGGTGGAGACAGGCTCACCGCCGGGGGTGTCGTACTCCTGCGTATAGAGCTGACGGTAAAGACCGCTGCGGACGGTATCCGGGGCATCCTCGAAGTCTTCCAGCAGTGCCTCCTTGCTCAGGTCCATCAGCTCCACTTTCACGTTGGCCCGGCGATCACAGCGATCCAGCAGGAACTGAAGACTTCGCCAGGCCGATTCCAGGGCCTGAAATTCGGGATGATGCAGCACCTCATCCAGTTGCCGGCCGATCCGCTCATCCAGGCTGGCGATCAGGGCATCCACCAGAGTCTTATCGATGCGCTGTTCGCCCGGCTCGGAGTCTTCCAGCAATTGCAGCAAGACCCCGAGGGCGGCGGTCAAGCGGTCCCCCGGTGAGGTCTCGCTCAGGTGCAGGTCATCGCTGAAACGGTCCAGGTTGACCGCTTGCCGCAGGGGTTCCACATCCACAATGCGGCACAAACGCTGGTAGGGGCCGATCTGTTCCCGTGGGGTGAGGTGCGTCTGCTCGCCGACTTCCATGATGCTCATGGCTGATCTTCCTCTGAAGGTGCCGGATCCTGTGAGGGACCGGCCAGCGGTGTCAGGGTCTGTAGATCCCGATTCAATGCCGCCAGATCGTGACGATCGCGGATGATGCGTTCCAGTTCTCGACGGAAGGCTGCATTGTCCAGCATGCTGGACTTGAGTTCCCTGAGCAGGTTGCGCATCGCCAGGAGCCTGGCCAAAGGCTCGATGCGAGTGGCCACCGCTTCGGGTCGAAAGTCACGCATGTGCTGAAAGCACAGGGAGACGGGGATCTCACCACCTCCGGATTCCAGTTGGTTGGGGACCGTGAAACGGATCGCCGGCGCCAGGGTCTGCAATACGGCTTCCAGATTGTCACGGCTGACTTCCACCCGTGGGCGGTCCACCACCTTGCCTTGGGTCCGGCCGCGACTGAAGTCGCCGATGACCAACGCCTTGAAGGGCAGATCCACCCTTCGGGGGGAACCGTCGCCATCCACATCCAGGGTGATGTTCACCCTGGCCCTGGGGATTTCTTCCTGAAAACTGCCCGTCATGTGAGGACTCCTGTCCGGTTGATGTCCAAGGGGGGATGTGTGCAGGCAGACTCAATAGCCGGCAAAGTCATGGCCTGGACTGGAGCGACGGCGCACAGACGCCGGGCACAGGCACGGGCCAAGGTGGGGTCCAGGGCCTTGGCGGTGGCATGCAAACGCCCCAGCAGGGCCGAGGCAATCTCAGGATCCCAGTCCAGCACGTGAGTCTGATCCAGCTGCCGATGCAAGTTCACCAGCACATCGTGGGCTACATCCCTGCGTCCTTGCCGCAGGGACAGGTCCGCCTGCAGCAGCCCCAGCCGGGCACGATCACGCAGGCTCATGGCCGGGATCCGGTTCAGAGTCTCCCAGTCCATGTCCGGGGGCAGATGGGGAGGAATGCAGTCCGAGAACGACTGGCCGGTGGTGTCAGCCGCCCCTGGGGGCACCGACATGGCGGCATTAACCGATGGAGATTCCGACAACCAGCGACGGGTGGCCTCGTCCATGAAGGGGCGTCCGTCCTCAAAGCACAGAGCTTCCAATTCCGGCAGACGCTTCAGCAACAGCCGTACCGATCCCTGCAGATAGGCGCCCAGTTCCGGTCGGTCCATCCCTTCGGTGGCCCTGGCAAGCCGGTATTGCAGATCCAGGGCCAGATGAAAACCCGGCTCAAAGAAGCACTCCATGCCGCGCCGGAAGGCGGCCGCCCAGTCACCGGCATTCAGGATGCTTTCCAATCCCTCCCAGCTTTCCGATCGGGGAGCTGGAATCCGCGTCACTCCCTGCCGCGCCGGAGGCAGACCCAGGCTGCCCCATCGGGCTGCCTGCGCCAGGGCGCAAGCCTGCAGTAGCTCGCCTTCGGCCAGGAGGTGATCATGGAAACCACGAACCCCTTCCAGCCAGGTGTCCGGATTGGCCGATGGCTCGAATCCCCTGCCCCGTTCCAGCGCTTCCGGTGCCTGTGCGGCCTGATCTTCGGCGGTGGAGGGCTGACAGTGATCGATCCACCGGCGCAGTACCCTGCAGGGCGGTGCGGCTCTTGTGCCTTCCGGATCCCTTGCCATGAGTTCCTGTTCCAGCTCGCCCATGGTTGCGTGCAGAGCCTTTGCCAGAGATGGCTCAGGCAGTGTCCGTCGATCCTGCAGCAGTCGTTCCAGACGCTCGTTGTCCAGCCAGGCCAAGGCCGCCCGGCGTCGTGCCAATGAGCGCGGATGACAGTGGTCCCAGTGGTTCCGGATCATGCCGTGGTAGAGTCTCAGCCCCGCCGCCAGGCCCTCCGGGCCATGGCGGGTGACCAGTGCCAGGAGCAGATAACCGGCGATCCGCAGATCCTTGGCCTGGGTATGAAGAAAATGGTTCCCCATCTCGATCAGATGGTCAAAATCAACGCCGTGCAGCTGTTCGATTTTTTCCCGTATGGCGATGAAGCCATCGTTGAATCGGGGATCTTCGTCACAGTTCATCTCACCGGGACCGGCGATGTCCTCAAGCCGTGTTCTCAGGTGGGCAGGCAACGGGGAGGGATCCATCACGGACTCCGACGGGGAAAGGGTGAACGGCTGAGGCGAAAATCCTGAAACAGGGTTTCGTGGATGAAGTTCTGGCGCCGGTCCGCCCGCAGGTGAAAGCGCAGTTCCAGGGGGGCATCACCCTCCCCCATGAGAGGCCAGCGGACGGTGTAGAGATGGCTGTCACTGTGCTCCCTGTCCATGTGTGCCGTGTGCAGCAGCCGGAACAGGGCCCAGACGCCCTCCTCCCGGAACTCTCCCAGTGGACGGCCGCCATGGTCCACCGCCATCACCCTGGCACCTGGACTGCGGATGTCTCCCGGCCAGACGAACTGGCGCCATTCCTGGGGCTCGTTGCGATAACGGTATTGCTGACCGTTGGTTTCAAACCGCATCTCGCTCAGCCCTGGATGAGGAATGGGATAGAGGTGAAATCCCAGGCGAGGCTCATCCCGCCCATCGGCAAACAGGGCGCTGGTAAGCCGACCGGCCCGCTCCAGATCGTGGAGAAATGCGCGGGAAAACCCGGGGCCGATGCCGATCCATTGCCGTGACTGCCAGCGTCCCTGGCGCTCCGTCAGGAAAGGGTCCAGGTGCTCCTGGGTAAAACGCCACAGGCGACCCCGTTCAGGGTGGATCAGGCCCACCAGATCCACCAGGGCGGCGTCTTCCCCCTGGGGGTGAAACGGAAAACGACCTGCCAGGCGATCCTGGTATCCATCGTGGACCTGGCTCTGCCAGGTTTTTTCCAGATCCACGGCGGCCTGACGGATCACGGTGCGCCAACTTTCCTGCACAATGCTCTTCATCAACGGTGCCAGGGGCCGGCAACCGCTGTCTTTAGAGCCTGTGAGGCGAGGGATGGCCACCCAGGCCCGTTGCAGCGCCGTGCCGGATCCCTGTCCGGACAGCAGCGCGGCAGCGTGGAGCCGGGCCTGTCCGGCCGGATCGGGTGCGGCTGCCATGCCCTGGATCTCCGCCTGCAGCGCGGCCAGAAGCTCCAGGCAGGGCGACAGTGGATCCGCGCCTTCGGTGGCACTGCCGGCCCCCGGCGGCTTGAGCAGATCATGGTCGATACGCCCGGAACGGGCGACCTGATGAGCGACCTGTTCCAGGGGGACGGTTTGCCGGGCATTGGCTTCACCCGGAAATTGCTCGGCCTGCAGCCAGGCAGACAGGCGTGGCAGGATACCGTTTGTATCGGCGGCGAGGGTATGAAGGGTGTCGGCCAGCGTCTGCAGGTGGGTGTGTGGTTGCAGTTCCAGGCCCTTGAGGAAGCGTTGCCAGTGGTCTTCATGATCCTCGGTGTAGCGGCTGCGCAGGGCCTGGATGAGGGCCTCCTGCTGCTCCGCAATATGTTCATCGGGCGCATCCTCGGGGCCATGGATGACCCAGTCGCCCATCGTGGCCAGGCTTACCAGTTCGGGGATATCGGAGTGGATCAATGACCACCGCATTTCGGCGGTATGCCGAAGCGGCAGGGGGTGGCTCACCTTCAGACGCCGGGCATGCTCCCGGCCGAGCACGCGGGCAAGGTCCACGGTGCTCTGATCCGGTCCGGCCAGGGCCTGCAGACGCGCATACAGACTATCCAGGTCGCTGCCGCTCTGTAGCCGTGTCCGGGCTCGGGCCACCAGAACTTCGTCCTGGGCCTGCAGGCCCAGGCCCTGCCCGCCGCGGCCCTCCAGCCACAGGTCCGTGGGCCAGACCGGGCCGGGAACAGGGGGGTATCCCAGAGCGCGCCAGTAATCGCGCAATGGCGGGGCGGCCACCGGAGGATCCAGGTGCCGCCTGTCCGTGAGCATCAGGTAAAGGCGCAGGTGATCGTAGTGTGCCTTGCGAAGCTCAGGATCCGCCGACCGGGTCGCATCCTCCCATTGGGCCTCCAGTGACTCCAGTTGCTGCGTCAGCGTCGCCAGAACGGCGGGGATGAACCGCCGATCCATGGTGATCACCAGGGCGTTGCCGAGTAGCTCAGCCTGTTGCCGCAACCGGGGGCGTGCCGGCAGATACTGCCATTGTCCCGCCGTGTCGGCCGCCAGGAGATACTGCTGGGCGGCCTGGAGCCGCAGCAGGGCCTCTCCCACAACCTGCGTATCCGGTGCAGTGTCCTCGGCCAAGGCGCCGAGGGCCTGCAGGGCCGACTCACCCTGGGCCAGCAGTCGTGTCTGGTCCTGATGGGCGTCGCTCAGTGCCAGCCCGGCCAGCCCCAGGCTCAGCAGGGCCAGGGACGTGACCACCGCCAGCGACAGGCGTCGTGTCATGCGCCGCCGTCGGGTGGGCATCACCCGGTATCGGCAGGGCATGATCAACTCATTCCAGAGACCCTGGGCAAAGTAGGGCTCCTTGGTGGCCGAGGTCAGTCCCAGCCCCGCCAGGTGTGGAGGTTCATGACCGGAATGGTGCTTGAGCAAGACTTGCAGAAAACCGTCGAGAGCCGGTGTCAGACGAGATAACTGATAGGGAAACAGCATCACCCCGGCCCTGTCCACGGAATTGGTGCACTGCCTGAGTCGGCGCAAACGCTGGCCTTCCAGTCGCTGACGCAACGTTTCCAGACCCTCCAGACACGACGCCCGGGCGGAGCCGGTCATGCCAAGCCTGATCCCAAGGAATGGTTGCCGGTCTTCACTCGACGGTGCCCGAAAATAGTCATCGAAACCCGGCAGACGATCTGCATGATTGAGCACCAGGTGGATGGGGCAACTCAGCCCCAGGGTCTGATGCAGGTTGTCCAGATAACGGCGCAACTGGTGGGACCATGGTGTCAGCGTGTCCTTGTCATGCTCCTGCAGTGTGCGGACATCCAGAACCACCACGATCCCGTTGAGCCCAGCCCGGGGGCGATGTCTGCCCAGCCATTGCGGCAGGGCGCTCCACGACTGCGGCCGTTCAGGATGGAGGCAGGTGTCCACGTCCAGTTCCAGAATGACACCCTGATCAGTCAGCCAGAGCCGACAGCAGTCGTCATCCTCTTCCGGCCCCAGTGGTTCCAGGTGCAGCGCGCTGCGCCGGATCAGGCTGGACTTGCCGGCGCCGGTGGCGCCGAGTACCAGGAACCAGGGCTGTGTCTCCAGTGACCTTCGTCCCTTGCCCCCCTGTGCCGTCGGATGCCGGCGCAGTTTCTCGGCCAGGTTGTCCAGTGCAGCCGTGATCCCGGCGCCCTGTGCCGTCGGCGACCGACTCATCGGTGCGCCTCCCCTGCCGTCGGCGGGGCAGCATCCAGTTGTTGAATTGTCTGCTGCAGCAGCTCCGTCCGACCCTGGAACATCTGGTGGGTCTTTATCCCCTGTAAGAGGGCCATGGTCGTGATCAGGGCGAGCGTCAGCAGGGTGATGTGCATCCAGTTGAGACGCCCCGCCCCGGTCTTTTCGTGAGTCATGTCCACGGCGGTCGCGGAAACAGCCAGGGCGGATTCCTCAGGACCTTGCAACGACTCGATCTGGTTGCTCAGTTCTGCCTGCAGGGCGTGCAGGGCCGTGTCACCGCGAAGGCGGTAGATCCCCTGGAAACCCATCTGCAGACAGGCAAGATACAGCTCCAGCAGATGCTGATGGGCCTGCGGATGCCGCCTGAACGCCTCCATCCGGGTGAAAAATCGTTCTCCACCCAGATGATCACCAAAGTCGGCCACCTGCAGGGTGTCATGCAGCCAGGCCTCCCGGCCGGGCCAGGTGGAGCACAGGACCCGTTCGTCCACCAGGGCCGCGAGGGCGTGCAGGACGGCCTCCCGCTCCGGTTCCGGCAGACCAAGGTCGGCAATGGATTGCGCCACCTCGCGGAAGGTGGATCGCACCTGCCTGCCGTGATCATGGGGCATCTCCCGGGCCTGATCCGGGTCCAGCAAGGGGGGCAGCAAGGCCAGCAGGGGCTCGCTGCAGCGCAGGCAGGGATTGCTTATCATGGGCCGGTTTCCAGGCATGACAGGTTTAAACGCAGGTCACGCAGGAGCGGCGGTAGATAAATGCTCAGCGTGCCGCTGCGGACCACCTGTTCCCACGCCTCGCCCCGGGGTTCCAGACGGAAGCATTCCTCTCCATCCGCCAATATCAGTGTCCTGGGAGGACGTGATTCATGACGCAGGGGGACGCCCGGCAAGGCTGCCTGGAGGCGCAGATCCAGCTGTTCCCGGGCCGCCACCTTGACCTGACGGGTGAAATCTTCAATCCAGGTCACCGACGGCTGTTCATGGCTTGCCAGCAAATACAGGGCATGACCCGGTGCCAGTGCTTCCGCCAGGTTTTCCACCTCCAGCCGGGTGTCGGAGTGCCGGATGAGCACGGGTGATGGTCGGGCATCGGGCATGAGGCATTGCAACTGCAGGTCCAGCCACCCCTCCAGATCCTTGAAACCCGGACCCGGGTCCGCCGCCTCGAAGGGTGGGATCAGCCACCCTTCGGCGGGTTCCGCCGTAAAAGCCTGCAGTTCGGCGACCCCCTGGACCAGGCTCAGATGCAGACGCTCCGGTGCCAGACCGGGCAAGGTTGAGAGGTGGGCGAGCCGAGCATGAAGCCGAAAGAGAATGCCCAGTTGATGGCGACGGAAGAGGACGGCCGGGCTGGTATCCGGCCGTCCGCGGAGATGAGTGGTCAGTCCATGAATAGCCGTCTGCAGACGATCAAGGATGCGCTCCTGCAGGCGGCGCAGGGAGGCGGAGGCCTGTGCCTGGAGCAGTGGCGGGATGAAGTCTTCGTCGGTTTCATAGCGGCCGTCGCAGCGGGGAAGCAGACGAATCAGCGGCAACAGGGTTTCATCGTCGTTTTCAGTCCGACCGGCCACCAGGGAGAGATTCCAGTGCCCCAGGGCCAGTTCGCGCACACGCTGCGGGTCGTATTCATCCGCCACGGTTTCATAGCTCACCTGCCAGGCATCCCATAGCCCTTCAGCGTCCCCGTAGCCACTGATGCCGGCGGCGCGCCGGTTGATGGGCAGGCTCAGGGAGATCAGCAATGGATCGCCGTCAGGTTCCGGCAGTCGGCAGGTGAGCGGACCTTCCCGGTCTTCACGAAAACTGACGCAGCGTCCATCAGGCATCACGGCATCGATGGCAATGACCCGGCACCGCCGCTGATCCAGTGCCTCGTGATCCAGGCTCAGGTGGCGGATTCCCCACCCCAGGGGGACGTGCCAGTGAAAGCGGCGGATCAGCATCGACTCGTGATACCGGTCCCACTGCTGCAGATGCTGCTGGCTGAGCAGCAGTCCCTCGCTCCAGATGGGTTTTCGTATGCCTGTCATGATGTTGTCCTTCCCTGGACCGGTTTGAAGGGGGCTAATCCTCGATCAGGATACGACTGCCATGCAGGCTGACGCTCAGGCGCTGATCCATGTGCCTGCCCAGACGGCCACCGGGCAGTGCCCGGATATCTCTCCAGGCAGGAGAGGCGGGATCACGGAAAATGGCCAGGATGCCAAGATGAGTGGCACCGGGAAGCCGCTTCAAGGCCAGTTCCCGGCTGCTACCCGGCTGCATCACCAGCTCCTGTCGTCCCAGGGCATCCGCCCCCAGGCTCTCCAGGTCCTGCTTCCAGAGGTCCTCAAAGGGACTTTCCTGAAAGCCCCGGGGATCCTTGAGCTGATAGACGCGAACGACCACGGGCAGTGCCTGGCCTTCCTCGCTGGGATTGATCAGGGGCGTGGCATGCAGATCCAGGCGAACCTGGGGGCCGGCACAGCCGCAGAGCAGCAGGACTGACAGGCAGCTGAAAAGGACCGTGACGATGCCTGTGCATCGACGGGATGGGAAGGTATGCCGGTTGGGCTGCGGGGTCTTCGACATCTGCCGTTCCTTGGCGCGTGGGTCGTATGATGGAAGAGAAGCCTGCTGGCTGCTCGACTCCTTCGATGCAGCAGCATGGGAGAGATATAACCGGATTTCAGCGGCGCTTGTCAAGGCCCGTCATGTCCGTTTCCTTCTACAGGTTTTGACGAGGGCGAGGGTCCAAGCAGCCGGGTAACGCTCCGGAGTAGACGCTCCGTGTTGAAAGGTTTGGTGATGTACTCGGTAAAACCGGCAGCCAACCCCTGCTCCGCATTACCGCGCATGGCCTGAGCGGTGAGGGCAACCACGGGGATATCGCGCAGATCAGGCTCGGCCTTGAGAATGCTCAGTGTCTTATAGCCGTCTTTGTCCGGTAGTCCGATATCGAGCAGGATCAGGTCCGGTCTATGGTGTTGTGCCAACGCCAGGCCTTCCCTGGCGGTGGCTGCCCCCGTAACCCTGATACCCAATCGTTCTACCAACAGCCTGGAGATCAGCCGCAGATTGGCGCCATCATCCTCGATATACAGGACGTGCCCCTGGATGGCAGAGGGGGAGGATGACATTCCGGCCCGTGGAGCAGCGATCCCGATGGCGGCATTCTGTGGCGTGGCGTCCGGCAGTTCGACCCAAAATCGACTACCCGCATGCAGGCGACTTTCAACCCCGATGCTGCCGCCCATGAGCTGAACGATGCGTTGCGTGATGCTCAATCCGATACCCAGACCTTCAACAGCATCGTCCGTATTGCCGAGACGGCTGAAGGGCTGGAACAGACGATTCATCTGGTCTTCGGCAATGCCATTCCCTGTGTCCTCCACGGCGATGCAGATCCGGTGATTATCAAGGGCATGAACGGAGATATGTACACTGCCCTGCCTGCGGTTGTACTTGATGGCATTGGAAATCAGGTTGACCAGAATCTGGCGAAGACGCATGGGATCTGCGCTGACCTTGAGTGCTCCGTCGCAGCGGTAACTCAGTTGAATGGCCCTCTGGTCCGCCAGGGGCTGAAGCAGGTCCAGACATCCTTGCAGCACTTCGCACAGCTTCACAGGCTGGATATCCAGTTGCATGACACCCGATTCCACATGGGCCAGATCCAGAAGTTCATTGATCAGTTCCAGCAGGTGACGGCCCGCACTCAGGATCTCCAGGATATTCTCCAGTTGCTCCTGGTTGAGATGGGGGTCATATTCCAGCAGCTGGGCAAATCCGATCACCGCGTTCATGGGGGTGCGCAGCTCATGACTCATGCTGGACAGGAACTCGGACTTGGCCCGGTTGGCGTGTTCGGCTGTTTCCTTGGCCTGGATCAGAATGGTCTCGATCTGCTTGCGGTCAGTCACATCCCTGAGATAAACCGCCGTGGACATGTGATCCCCGACCTTGAGTGACAGGGTTCGCATGTCCGCCGTGACCAACTTCCGCTGCCCGGTGGCAATGACCACTTCAGTGGGTTCCATGGAGATGACGACCGAACCGAAGTTGAGTCCATGCAGTTCCTGCGGTGCACGCTGGAACAGTTCGCAGGCAGAGGCATTGGCAAAGCAGATCCGGCCCGAGGGTGACAGCAGAAGGACGGCATCCGGCGCCTCTTCCACGATCAGTGCCAGGGTTTCCAGATCCGGGCGCTTCACACGGGTAGCTCCAGTGCGGAGAACAAGCGGTCTTTCAGTGAAAGATCCCCTACCACGCGCAGCTCCGGTTGCGGCGTCTTTCTAACGAGCACCGGTGTGACCAGGATACGTTCATCTTCAGCCACCTGGAGATCATCAAGGATGTCCACCACCTCTATGCACACCTTGATACCCTGGTCTTCCAGCAGCTGGGCGTAGCTGCGGAGATGTTCCGTGGCCCGTCGAGCGGTGTGCGTATGTCCGGCGATGAACAGCCTGAAATGATAGTCAGGATTCATCGGCGGTTTGCCTTCGACGAGCGGGGTGGTGAGGTGCTGGTCATAAGCGGAATGTATCTAGAGCCAGGTGCTCATCAGCGATCACCATGAACTGTTCACGAAAAGCCTGCGGCACGGGTTTGGGCCGCCCCGTCTCGGCATCCACATAGACCCATTCCGTCCTTGCCCTGACCAGGGGCCGGTGATCATCGGCGCGCATGAAGAGATAATGGCGCGGTGAACTGCGATGGGAAAAGCCCCCGATCCAGGTCAGCAGGATCAGATTATCCCCGACGTGGCTGGGGCGCAGATATTCGATGAAGTGAGAACGCACCACCCAACTGCCGCCTTCCTGCCGATAGCGATCCCAGTTCCAGCCGCGGGCAGCGGAGTGAGCCACGGCAATCTCCTGCATCCATTTCAGGTATTCCAGATTGTTGACGTGGCCGTTGATGTCGATGGCGGATTCAGGGACGCTGAACTGATGACAAAAGACACCCTCGTGATCCCTTGCCGAAAGGGATGCCATCGTGGAAAAGGACTGCTTGGCAGACATACTGAAACCCCGAAAGCAAAAAGGCATTCAGGCCCTGATCATGGACTAAACGGGCACTTTGACAATCGACATTCTACTGTTCCAGGCAAAGTCATGCGAACATTCCCTTTCAACGCTTTGAACCCGCCATGACCCTGAATCGCTGCCCGCTGTGCCATGGCCTGGAGACGCCGGTCTTTCATCGCGAAGACCGGCCCCGGGTGTACTACCGCGACTATCATCGTTGCCTGCGGTGCGATCTGACCTTCGTGCCTTCCCGTTATCATCTCTCCACTACGGAAGAGAAGGCCTATTACGATCTGCACGAGAATCAGAGTGCCGATGAAGGTTACCAGCAGTTTCTGGGCCGCATGCTCGCGCCGCTACTGGAGCGGGTGCGCCCCGGGGCGGTGGGACTGGACTTCGGCTGCGGTGCCGGCCAGGTCCTGGTGGGAATGTGCCGCCGGGCCGGGTTGTCCTGCGTGGGCTATGACCTCCATTACTACCCGGACCCTGCGCCGCTGGAGCACCGGTATGACTTCATCATCAGCACGGAGGTCTTCGAGCACCTGGCCGACCCCGCCGGGGTGCTGGAACAGTTGCTGATCCTGCTCAAGCCCGGCGGTTGGCTGGGGATCATGACCAAGCGAGCGCTGGACCGGCGGCGCTTTGCCCGCTGGCACTACACCTTGGATCCGACTCATGTCTGTTTTTTCAGTGAGCAGACCTTTCGCTGGATCGCCGCACGAACGGGCACGACCCTGGCGGTGGCAGGGAATGATGTGGTGATGTTCGGAAAGCCCGGCGGCTGAGCCGCCCTACTCCGCCCTGCAGACCTGGTTGCGTCCGGCCTGCTTGGCGGCATACAGGGCCTGATCTGCTGCCTTGATGACGCTCTCCGGGTCAGGACGATCCGGGCTGCGTTCGGCCACGCCCATGCTGATGGTGACGGACACCGTTCTTTGCTTGCCCTGTCCGCGCCGTGCCCTGCCCTCCTGCTTGCTACCCGGCCGGGATGCTTCGTCGCGAATGGCGATCTCATAGGTCTCGATGGCCTCCCTGACGGCTTCCAGATGGGGGATACACTGCTCCGCCGTCTTGCCGGGAAAAACGATCGTGAATTCCTCCCCACCGTAGCGGTAAGCCCGCCCTCCTCCGCTGACCTTGCGCAACCGGGCTGCGACCACCCGCAGCACCTGATCACCCAAGTCGTGGCCATGGGTATCGTTGAACTTCTTGAAATGGTCCACGTCGGTCATGGCAATGGCATAGCGGCGCCCCAGGCGCTGCATCCGTTCATTGAGGGCGCGGCGACCGGGCAGGCCGGTGAGATCATCGCGGAAGGCCATCTGGAAGGACTCATGCACCACGGCGATGGCCAGGATCAACAGCAGGGTGGCGGTGAACAGGGGCACGGCATAGGCGTGGAAGAGCTGCGGCAGCATCCATCCGATCCCGGCCAGCGTGATCCACTGTCCGGCCCACTGGGGACTCGGACGACGCACCACAAAGCCCCCCATCACGGCAAGGCACAGGGCCAGGCTCCAGAAGGAAAGTTGGGGCATGCCGTAGCCGTCCCAGTGCAGGGCGGGCAAGTGAGTCGTCAGCAACAGGTCGGCCATGCCTTCGGGGAACTGCGTGGCGAAGAGGACGGCGATGCCCGGCAGGGTTCCAAACACCGCCAATCGGAGCAGGAGATCCATCATCAGGTGATAGCGCTCGGACCAGAAGGCGTTGACCATGAACACCAGGGGGACCAGCAAGGTCATGAGTGCATAGCCCAGCGCGGGCAACAGGTCCGTGTCCGGCGCCATGGCCATGGGCCGGATCTGGAACATGCTGCCCAGGTAGACCATCAGCACCAGAATCACGCAGATGAGCGTCCGGGTGCGGCCATAGAGAAAGGCCAGGACCCCCGCCAGCCCACCCATCAGCCAGGGCAACACCTCCATCAGACCTTGGGGGAGTTCCGGCAGCCAGGCCCCTTGAATGGCTGCGCCCATCCCCAGGGCCAGCATCACGGGCGGGAGCAGGATGAAGATCAGGGTTTTGAGGTGTTCCAGGGGCATGGTCGGTTCAGGCGAGCGGGATGAACGTGATCCTGCATGTTATGCCGAAAGGTACGGCTTGCGTCGGTTTCTTGCGCATTATGAATGACCCCCGTTCCCGGCTCACGCCTCACGTCACTTCCCGATACAAAAAGAAGAAAAGATCTCCCCCAGCAGGTCATCCGCGCTCACCCGTCCGGTGATCTCTCCCAGTGCCTCCTGGGCCAGGCGCAGTTCCTCGGCTACCAGTTCCGTGGCGCGGGTGATGATGAGCTGGTCGTTGGCGGCCTGGATGTGATCGCGGGTGCGGGCCAGGGCGTCCAGGTGGCGGCGACGGGCGGTGAACAGGCCTTCCTGCTGACCGCTGTAGTGGAGCTGGGACTTGAGGGCTTCGCGCAGGGTACTGATGCCTTCGCCGGTGCGGGCCGAGATGAACAGTACGTCACTGGCATCCGCCGGCAATTCGTTGAGTCGATCCAGTTTGTTGTAGACGGTGATGATCGGCAGCCGAGGCGGCAGGCGGCGGCGGATATCCGCTTCCTCTTCGCCCTCTCCCCGGGTGGCATCCACCACCAGCAGGACCAGGTCGGCCTGTTCGATCTCGGCCCAGGCCCGGCGGATGCCTTCCTGCTCCACCGGGTCGTCGGATTTCCGCAGGCCGGCGGTGTCCACCAGGTGCAGGGGCAGTCCGTCCAGGCTCAGATGCTCCCGCAGCACGTCTCGGGTGGTACCGGGGATGGGGGTGACGATGGCCGCCTCCCGATCCACCAAGCGGTTGAGCAGGCTGGACTTACCCGCGTTGGGACAACCGGCGATCACCAGGTGAGCACCTTCCCGCAGCAGGTTGCCCTGGCGGGCCTGCTCCGTCAGGGCGGCGAGCAGAGCCAGCAGGGATTCGATCCGGTACTGGATATCCCCCTCCGCCAGCAGATCCAACTCCTCCTCGGAGAAATCCAGATCCGCTTCCACGAAGACACGCAGTTCGGTCAGGGCCGCAAGGATGTGCTCCACCCGGCGGGAAAACCCCCCTTCCAGTGACCGCCGAGCACTGCGCACCGCGGCAGCGGAACCCGCATCGATGAGATCGGCCACGGCCTCGGCCTGGGCCAGGTCCATGCGGTCATTCAGGAAAGCACGCTCGGTGAATTCCCCGGCCCGGGCCATACGGCAGCCCATCTCCAGACAGGTCCCCAGCAACAGGTCCATGACTACCGGGCCGCCATGGCCCTGCAGTTCCAGGACATCCTCGCCGGTATAGGAGTGGGGGCCGGGAAAGAACAGGGCGATGCCGTCGTCGATCACCTGACCCCGGGTGTCCAGGAAGGGGCCGTAAACCGCCTGTCTCGAGGCTGGCAGTCTACCCAGGCACCGGCGGGCCACGGCGGCGGCATCCGGGCCGGAGACGCGCACGATGCCCACACCGCCCCGTCCGGGGGCGGTGGCAATGGCGGCGATGGTATCGAGGCTGCAGTACATGACGGTAATCCCCACGAAAAATAGCCCGGTGGAGAAAACCGGCGGCCCTGAAGCGACACCATCACGGGGTGTCCTCGGGACCGTCGATCATCTCCAGCCGGGCTACAGGTGGCCGGGATGGCAAGCAGGAAGTGGTTTTACTTCTTGCCGCCGCCCTTGCCGTTGGCTGCCTTTTCGATCTGGCGTGTGATGTAGTACTGCTGGGCAATGGACAGCAGGTTGTTGACCAGCCAGTACAGCACCAGACCCGCCGGGAAGAAGGCGAAGAACACGGTGAAGACGATGGGCAGGGCCATCATGATCTTCTGCTGCACCGGGTCCATGGGAGCCGGATTCAGCTTGTACTGGGCGATCATGCTGGCACCCATGAGCAGCGGCAGCACGAAGAAGGGATCACGGATGGACAGATCCTGAATCCAGAAGATCCAAGGGGCCTGACGCAGCTCCACGCTCTCCAGCAGCACCCAGTACAGGGCGATGAAGACGGGAATCTGGATCAGGATGGGCAGACAGCCGCCCAGCGGATTGATCTTCTCCTTCTTGTAGAGCTCCATCAGCGCCTGGTTCATGCGCTGCTTGTCATCGCCGAAGCGCTCCTTGAGGGCTACCATCTTCGGCTGGACTGCACGCATCTTGGCCATGGAGCGGTAGCTGGTTTCGGACAGCTTGTAGAACACCAGCTTGATCATCAGGGTGAGGATGATGATGGCCCAACCCCAGTTACCCACGAAGTCATGAATTACCCGCAGCAGCCAGAACAGGGGTTTGGCCAACACGGTGAAGATGCCGTAGTCCACCGTCAGCTCCAGACCATTGGCAATCTCGGACAGGGGCTGTTGTGCCTTGGGGCCGATCCAGATGCGGGACTGCAGCTCGTCGGCGGCACCCGGAGCGATGCTGACGGGTTCGGAGCGCAGACCGATGATGTACTGGGGGCGTTCCGGTGTACCGATGGCACGGCTGTATAGCAGGTTCACCTCGTCTGCATGGGGTACCCAGGCAGTGAGGAAGTAATGCTGGATGATGGAGATCCAGCCCGCGGAGATATTCCGATCCTGGACGTTTCTGCCCAGGTCTTCCAGGGATTCCTTGATGTACTTGCCGTCATAGAGGGCGGCACCAGTGAAGGTGTACAGGAACCAGGACTCACGGTCGGGGGTGGGGCCATGACGCAGCTGCCGGTACTGACGCCCGGTCCAGGTGGCGTCACTGTTGTTTTCTACCTGATGACCGATATCCACCAGGAAGTCACCACGACGGAAGGTATAGGTCTTGGTGACGCGAATGCCGTCCTCGCTTTCCCAGGTCAGGGGGACCACGAGTTCATCCTGCCAGTCCTCCATGCGGTATTCGGTGCGCTCGGCCCGGAATACAGCATGGTGCGAAGGGGCACGGTCGGCGTGCTCGATGCCGGGCACGCGGTCGTGGATCAGGCCGGACTGGGCCACATAGTCGCGCAGGCGCTCATCCAGAATGCGAACCGGGTTGTCCGGCTGTTTCAGGCTCACCGGGTAGGTGAGCAGATCGGCGCGCACCAGATCACCACCGCGGGTATCGATGATCACGTCCAGCGTATCGGTGACCACGCGGATACGCTGGCGATCAGCGGCCGACACCGGGTCCATACCCACGGGAGCATCCATGGCCTCGGAAGTGGGGGCGTCGGGGACGTCGTCGCGGAATTCCTGCCCATTGAGGGTGGCTTCGGCGCGCTGGGGATCAAACTGGGGCTGGGGACCATAGTCCACACGCCAAGCCTGCCAGATCAGGAACAGCAGGAAAACCAGTGACAGGTACAGGATCGGTCGGAGATTATCCATGATTTCGCGGCTGCTTGTGATGGCCTGGGGCGGGGTCCGGTACAGGATC
The DNA here is from genome assembly GCF_022227845.1 of Ectothiorhodospira lacustris. GTDB lineage: Bacteria > Pseudomonadota > Gammaproteobacteria > Ectothiorhodospirales > Ectothiorhodospiraceae > Ectothiorhodospira > Ectothiorhodospira lacustris. Next base: position 324,660 of record NZ_JAJNQN010000002.1, read on the forward strand.
GTACCCGCCTTCGCAGAAGGGATGACAACGCGCCAGTCGCCGGACGGTGAGCCACAGGCCCCGCAGGGCGCCATGTCTCTCGATGGCCTCCATTCCGTAACAGGAACAGGAGGGGGTGAATCGGCAATGCTGCCCGATGAAAGGGCTCAGGGTATAGCGGTAGATCTGGATCAGGAAGATAAGGACTTTTCGCATTGGCTACTCATCCGTTTCCAGAGTCTTTCCAGGGCCTGATGCAGATCGGCGTTGTTGAAGCGCTGTGCGCCCGGTTTGCACATGATGACCATGTCCATGGGTGCCATGTCGGACCGATGCCGACGAAACGACTCCCGAATCAGGCGCTTGATTCGATTGCGCTGGGTGGCTTGGCGGACATTCTTCTTCGCCACGGCCATCCCCAGGCGCGGTCCTGCCGTCGGGTTCAGTGCCCAGAGCCCGGTGAAGGGCGGCTGGGACACCCGATGTGCATCCTTGAAGACCTGTTGGTAATCGCTCGCCTGTACCAATCGAACGTGGCGAGGAAACCCCTGGTCATTCAGCCCGATCTGAGGATCAGGGGCAGAGACGGGCGCGGCCCCGGGCGCGGCGAGCGGCCAGCACCTTGCGGCCACCACGGGTAGCCATGCGGGCACGGAAGCCGTGGGTGCGCTTGCGGTGCAGGTTACTGGGCTGGAATGTTCTTTTCATGACGGCTGACCGTGGCTGAGTTCTATTTTACGGGCGATAGAGAGCGCCCAATCTAAGGCGCGTAAAAGTACCTGCGATTGACATGGGTGTCAATCGATGTTGGTCAAGGCCTGGGGACAAGGATGTGGAAAAAGGTGTGGATAAGTCTGCGGACCAGCGGGTAGACTTACCCATCCCTCAACCCCTACCACTGGAGATACCCTTGGTTGGCAACTCCTTGTGGCAGCAATGCGTGTCGCGTCTGGAGAGTGAACTCTCCGAACAGCAACTCAATACCTGGATTCGTCCGCTGCATGCAGTGGAGGATCAGGGCGTATTACGGCTGCTCGCTCCCAATCGATTCGTGCTGGACTGGGTCAAGGACCATTTTTTCCAGCGTATAGACCAGGTCGTCAACGAGGTCCTGGGCAATGATTCCATGCGTGTGTTGCTGGAAGTGGGCAGCAGCCGGCCGCCCGGACCCGCGCGCCCCGCCCCGCCGGTTGCAGTACCCGCAGCACCGCCGCCGGCGGCGAATGCGGCTCAGGCACGCGGTCCGGCGCCCGCGCCGGCCGCCAGTTCACCCCAGTTCACCAATAACCTGAATCCCAACTTCACCTTCGAAAACTTCGTCGAGGGGAAGTCGAACCAGCTTGCTCGTGCCGCCAGCCTGCAGGTGGCCGCCAATGTAGGCAAGGCCTACAACCCCCTATTCCTCTATGGCAGCACCGGCCTGGGCAAGACTCACCTGATGCATGCCATCGGCAACACCATCCTCAAGGAGCGCCCGGACGCCAAGGTGGTGTACCTGCATTCGGAGCGTTTCGTGGCCGACATGATCAAGGCGCTGCAGCACAACTCCATCGACGAGTTCAAGCGTTACTACCGGTCTGTGGACGCATTGTTGATTGATGACATCCAGTTCTTTGCGGGCAAGGAGCGTTCCCAGGAGGAGTTTTTCCACACCTTTAATGCCTTGCTGGAAAGCCAGCAGCAGGTGATCCTGACCTGTGATCGCTACCCCAAGGAAGTGGATGGCCTGGAAGACCGGCTGAAGTCGCGCTTCGGTTGGGGTCTGACCGTGGCCATCGAGCCCGCGGAGCTGGAAACCCGGGTGGCCATCCTCAAGCGCAAGGCGGAAGAGGCCGGCGTCGATCTACCCAGCGAAGTGGCCTTTTTCGTCGCCAAGCGCATCCGCTCCAACATCCGGGAACTGGAGGGTGCACTGCGCCGGGTGATGGCCAACGCTCATTTCACCGGCCGTCCCATCACCCTGGAGTTTGCCAAGGAAGCGCTTCATGATCTTTTGGCCCTGCAGGACAAGCTGGTCACCATCGACAACATCCAAAAGACGGTGGCGGAGTATTACAAGATCCGCGTCTCCGATCTGCTGTCCACCCGCCGCAGCCGCTCCATCACCCGCCCGCGTCAAGTGGCGATGGCCCTGGCCAAGGAGCTGACCAATCACAGCCTGCCGGAGATCGGCAAGGCCTTCGGAGGGCGGGATCACACCACGGTGCTGCATGCCTGCCGGAAGGTGGTGGAACTGCGTGAATCCGACGCGCGGATCAATGAGGATTTCATCAACTTGCTCCGGACCTTGACCACCTAAAGCCCCGGGTGTGCGGGGGCAGGGCCACAACCCTGTGGATAAGATGTGCACCCGTGCTGGAGAACAGGGCCTCACTGGCTTATCCACACTCTCTCCACACCCGTCACAGTCGGTTATGCGGTGGTGACTTCACAGCATTTTTTGTAACTAAATATCTGAAAATTATAGGTATTTAAAAAGTTATCCAAAGCCTGTGCGGTTGCTTGTTACTATCATTAATAAAAGATTCTTTAAATACTAGTTAAAGACGGATGGTCCCAGATGAAACTGAGTATCCAACGGGAAGTGCTGCTTAAACCACTGCAGCAGGTAATCGGGGCTGTGGAAAAACGCCACACCATGCAGATCCTGGGTAACGTGCTGCTTCGGTGTGATGGTACTCACCTGAAAATGACCGCAACGGACCTGGAAGTGGAATTGGTTGCGGAGATGGAGTTCCCCTCTGAAGAGATCGGTGAAGTCACGCTCCCTGCTCGCAAGCTCCTTGATATCTGTCGTGCCCTGCCCGACGAGGCCGAAATCCGGATTCAAGTCAGCGCAGAACGATGTGTGCTCTCATCAGGGCGATCACGCTTCGTACTCACCACCCTGCCGGCAGGCGACTTCCCCAATCTGGATGAGATCGAAAGCCGGATCGAGTTTTCTCTCACGGAAAGAGAGCTTCTGACGTTGATCGGACGCACATCCTTTGCCATGGCCAACCAGGATGCCCGGTACTACCTCAATGGCCTTATGCTGGAGGTGGAAAAAGGAACGATTCGCACGGTTGCCACGGATGGTCATCGTCTGTCGCTGTGCGCCCTTAAATCCATTGTGGAAACGGAAGAAGCTCAGCAGGTCATCATTCCTCGAAAGGGTGTGCTGGAGCTTTCCCGCCTGTTGGAGCACAGCGATGATCCGGTCCGGGTTCAGATTGCAGCCAATCACTTGAGGGTGCGTGTGACCGGTCTTTGTTTCACCACTAAATTGATTGATGGGCGTTTCCCCGACTACAAGCGAGTCATTCCCCGTGACGGCGAACAGGTGCTGAAGGTGGATCGTGAACTCCTGCGCCAGGCGCTGGGGCGTACTGCGATCCTGTCCAATGAAAAGTATCGGGGTGTTCGCATCGAACTGTCTCCGAATACCATAAAGATCCAGTCCCACAATCCGGAACAGGAAGAGGCGGAGGAAGAACTGGAAGTGGAATACAGTGGTGAGCCGTTGGAGATCGGATTCAATGTCACTTACCTCATGGACGTGGTTGCCAATCTGCAGGGGGAAATCCTCGAAGCCACTTTCAAGGATTCCGGTTCTTCCGTGCTGATCCGGGATCTGGGCTTTCCTGATGCCCTCTATGTGGTCATGCCCATGCGGCTGTAATTTCCGTTACCCTCTTCCGGGGGCCTGGTCATCCAGGCCCCTCCCTCGTTTTTTCCCCATCGGTGCCCCTCGCCTCTCATGGGTCTGACACGACTCGATATCTTCAATCTCCGGCCTTTTGAAAAATCCCGGCTGGAGCCCTGTGCCGGACTGAATCTTGTGGTGGGCGAAAATGCTTCGGGCAAGACGAGCCTGTTGGAAGCGGTTCATGTGCTGGCCACCGGCCGTTCCTTCAGAACGCAGCGGATTGAACCCGTCATTCGCAAGGGGGCGCGTGATCTGATGGTGACGGGGCGCCTACGACTTGACGGGCGGCAGGTTTCGCTGGGCATTCGCAAGGGCGGTGGCAAGACGCTGGCAAGGATCAACGGTAAATCCGTGCGCAGTCAGTCCGAACTGGCCCAGGCCCTGCCCCTTCAGGTCATTCATCCGGATAGTCATGAGTTGCTGTCCGGAAGCCCTACTGAACGACGCGGTTTTCTGGACTGGGGTATCTTTTACCAGTCGCCCGAAGCCATGGGCCATTGGCAGAACTATCGTCGGGCACTGATCCAGCGCAATGAGGCCCTGCGTCGCGGTCTGAATGATAAAGCCCTGGATGTATGGGAAGCGTTGCTTGCCCAGTCAGGCGAAGCCATGGATCGCGCCCGGTTGTCCTATCTCGATACGCTGCTGCGCCATGTCCGTGATCTGGAAGCACTGTTGCCTGGGAATGAAGGGGTGGATCTTGTCTATCGTCGCGGCTGGCGTGAAGGGGTGGATCTCAGGACCCTGCTGCAGACAGCTCGCCCGCGGGAGCGAGAGATGGGCTATACCCTATCCGGTCCTCATCGGGCTGACGTGGTGTTCCGTTGCGGAGATGTACTTCTGGCTGAAGGTGCGTCCAGAGGGCAGCAAAAGTCGGCCGTGCTGCTTTTGCGCCTGGCTCAGGTGGCTGCTTTCAGGGGGGTTACCGGGCGGTCCGCGGTGGTGATGGTGGATGACCTGCCTTCAGAGTTGGACGAATCCCACCGTGCTGCCGTGCTTGCATTGCTCCAGGGACTGGATTGCCAGGTTTTTGTCACTGCCATCGATGCTCGGCAGATCGATGCCCGTGCCTGGTCGAGTTTAAGGATGTTCCACGTGGAACAGGGTCGACTGCGGGACTTGAACTGAATGTTCCACGTGGAACATTCAAGGCGTCCGACAAGAAAAGATGTTCCACGTGGAACATCCGTCCTGCGCCGGTGTTGGGAATTGCTTTTCAAACATTCCGGGTGTTCTGACAACAAGGGAAATACTGGAGTGACGGAAAGGGAATGCCGGAGTGACGGAAAGGGGACAGGGCTTCCTTATGCTGGTATCTGTTGGAACAAGGCGGGACTCGGGCAGCAAGTGATATAATGCCTCTCTTTTCGATGTTAGGCAGGCACCGCATGACCGATCAGACGCCCCCGACCTACGACTCCTCCAATATCAAGGTCCTCAAAGGCCTGGATGCTGTCCGCAAACGGCCGGGCATGTACATCGGTGACACCGATGACGGTACAGGGCTGCATCACATGGTCTTCGAGGTGGTGGACAACGCCATCGATGAAACCCTGGCCGGTTACTGCAAGGAGATCAATGTCACCATCCACAGTGATGGTTCGGTCAGTGTCAGCGACGACGGCCGAGGTATCCCGGTGGACATCCACCCCGAGGAAGGTCGGTCCGCTGCTGAAGTCATCATGACCGTGCTGCATGCGGGGGGGAAGTTTGACGACAACTCCTACAAGGTGTCCGGCGGGTTACACGGGGTGGGCGTCTCCGTGGTGAATGCCCTTTCCGAATGGCTGGAGATGACCATCTACCGCGAGGGCAAGACCCATCGGCAGACCTATCATCTGGGGGTGCCTGACGCCCCCCTGAAGGCAGTCAGTGAGACTCAGCGCACCGGGACCACGATCCATTTCAAGCCCAGCCCCGAGATCTTCACCGATACTGAATACCATTACGACATCCTTTCCCGCCGCTTGCGGGAACTCTCATTCCTGAACTCCGGTGTCCGCATTCACCTCCAGGATGAGCGGGATAGCGGCAAGCGGGATGTCTTTGAGTACCAGGGGGGGATCCGCGCCTTCGTGGAGCACCTCAATCGAAACAAGACACCGCTGCATCCCACCGTAATCTACCTGAACGCGGAAAAGGACGGGATTGTCGTGGAGATTGCCCTGCAATGGAACGACTCCTACCAGGAAAACATCTTCTGTTTCACGAACAACATTCCACAGCGGGACGGTGGTACGCATCTGGCCGGCTTCCGCTCCGCCCTCACCCGCACGCTGAATCAGTACATGGAGGCCGAGGGCGTACTCAAGCGACAAAAGGTCAGTACCAGCGGTGATGATGCCCGTGAAGGTCTGACCGCCGTCCTGTCGGTGAAAGTCCCTGATCCCAAGTTTTCCTCCCAGACCAAGGACAAGCTGGTGTCTTCCGAGGTGAAGCCGGTGGTGGAGTCGGTGATGAGCGACACCCTGCAGGCCTTCCTGCTGGAAAACCCGGGTGAATCCAGGACGATCACCGGCAAGATCATCGACGCCGCCCGTGCCCGCGAAGCGGCCCGCAAGGCGCGTGAGATGACCCGTCGCAAGGGGGCGCTGGATGTGGCCGGACTACCCGGAAAGCTGGCGGACTGTCAGGAGAAGGACCCTGCCCTTTCCGAACTGTTCATCGTGGAGGGTGACTCGGCAGGTGGCTCGGCCAAGCAGGGGCGGGACCGGCGCACCCAGGCAGTACTGCCCCTCAAGGGCAAGATCCTGAACGTGGAGAAGGCCCGCTTCGACAAGATGCTCTCCTCCGCCGAGGTGGGCACCCTGATCACGGCCCTGGGGTGTGGGATCGGCAAGGATGAATTCAATCCCGACAAGCTGCGTTATCACCGCATCATCATCATGACCGACGCGGACGTGGACGGCTCCCATATCCGTACCCTGCTGCTGACCTTCTTCTATCGTCAAATGCATGAACTGGTATCCAGGGGGCACATCTACATCGCACAGCCGCCCCTGTACAAGGTCAAGCGCGGCAAGCAGGAGAGTTACGTCAAGGACGAACTGGAAATGAGCAATCTGTTACTCAGCTTGGCTCTGGATGACGCCAAGTTGCTGGTTAATCCCGAGGCGCCGCCGGTCAGTGGTCAGGCCCTGGAGGAACTTGCACGCCGCTACAACAGCGTGATGGCTGCAGTGGGACGTCTGGGACGTCGCTATGACCGGCAGCTGCTGGAACGCATGGTATTTGCCACGCCACTGAATGAGGGCGATCGACATGATCAGGGCAGGCTGGAAGCCTGGTTCAGTCGTTTGCTGGAAGGGCTGCAAAGTGATGCCGCCGGTGCCACCCGCTACGAGATGATCATCCTTACAGACGAGCGGGGGGGGTATCAGGCCCGGGTGACTCGATTGATGCATGGGGCGCGAACGGATGAGACCTACGGCGCCGACTTTTTCGAGTCCGCTGAATTCAGACTCATACGCGAGCTGGCCGAGCGTCTGGATGGACTGCTGGATATGGGGGCCTATATCCAGCGGGGCGAACGGCGTCAGCCGGTCAGCAATTTCCGCGAGGTCATGAACTGGCTGCTGACCGAAGCACGGCGTGGACTGTCCATTCAGCGCTACAAGGGGCTGGGTGAGATGAATCCCGAGCAGCTTTGGGATACCACGCTGAACTCGGAAACCCGGCGCCTGCTACAGGTGCAGGTGGAAGATGCGGTGCGGGCCGACGAAGTCTTCACCACGCTGATGGGCGATCATGTGGAGCCGCGACGGGAATTCATCGAGGCCAATGCGCTGACGGTATCCAATCTGGACATCTGACCCGATGAAGGCGGTGGACCGATGGCGCGGTTCACTGCCCCAAAGGGCATACTTTGCGGGCTGAATGGGGCAGAATATCCCCATCTAAAGTCTCCATAGACCACGAGGCGAGGACCATGGATATCGGCGGCTATGTCATGCTTGGCATCTTCATCCTGATCGCCCTCTACGCGGTGATCATCTACAACAACCTGGTCAGTCTCAAGCATGGGGTGTCCAAGGCCTGGTCCAACATTGATATTCTGCTCAAGCAGCGTTTCGATGAGTTGCCCAAACTGGTGGAAGTCTGTCGGCAATACATGTCCTACGAACAGGACACCCTGGAAAAGGTCATGCGTGCCCGCACCCAGGTGGCTGCCGCACAGCAGAACCAGGACATGAAATCTTTGGGACAAGCAGAGGATGTGCTCAGGGTGGGCCTGGGCAATCTCTTCGCCGTGGCCGAGGCCTATCCGGAACTCAAGGCGGACCAGACCTTCCGCCACCTGCAGTCACGGATCACCGGCCTGGAAAATGCCATTGCCGATCGCCGCGAGTACTACAACGAATGCGTCAACCGGAACAATGTCCGCATTGAGCAATTTCCGGATGTGGTCGTTGCGCATCTATTCCGTTTTGCCCCCTTCGACCTGCTGGAGTTTTCCCGACGGGAACTGCAGGATGTGGATGTCCGCGCCCTTTTCAGCTAGGTATTGAGCCACGATGCAGGAGGGCATGGCCGCCTCGGTTCGGTCCATGGATGCCGGGGAGTACGCCTTCCTCGTTGCCGTTCTGGCGCTGCTCCTGATGGCTGCGCTCTGGGGGTTTTTGCGCGGCAACTACCGCAAGCGCCTCATTGCGGATACCCCGACTTCCCGTGTCCGTTCCGCTGCCCAGGGCTATCTGGAGTTGGTGGGCCAGGCCCGATGGATGCCGGGGCCGCCCATCATCGCCCCCCTCACGGGCACTCACTGCGCATGGTATTTCTATCAGATAGAGCGACGCGATAGCTCTGGTCGTAATCAGCGCTGGAGTCGTGTCGAGCAGGGCCGCAGTGACAACCTGTTTTTGCTGCAGGATGACACGGGAGAGTGCCTGATCGATCCAGAGGGCGCCCAGGTGGTCTGCGTGCATCGGGATATCTGGCATGGCAGCGCCCCCAGACCTCTGACCGGACCCAGGGGCGGCGGGGCCTTTCTGGGAATGGGGCGGTATCGCTATACGGAGCGCCGCCTGCACCTGGATGAGGATCTCTATGCCATCGGTTATTTCCGCACCCAGGGGAGCGGCGATGACAGCCCGCTGAACCTGGAGGTGGCGGAGATTCTGGGGCGCTGGAAAAAGGACGCGTCCATCATGAAGCGCTTCGACACCAACCAGGATGGCGAGATCGATATGGACGAATGGGAGCGTGCCCGGCAGGCAGCGATCCAGAAGGCCCTGCTGCGTCGCGCCGAACGGGCCGATGCCCCTGCGGTCCATATCATGAGCCGGGGTCCCGATCGCCGCCGGCCTTACATCCTCTCCGCCATCTCCGAGGACCGCCTGGTGCGACGCTATCGCCGGCTTGCCCGGTTCAGCGGTCTCTCGTTTCTGATGGCGGCGGGTGCTTTGGCATGGGTGGTGCTGGCCCGTATTGCCCCATAGCCGTTCTCGACGCTTCCAGGTTGGGGAGCTTGAACAGGCTTGTGATACATTACCCACATGTAACGGTCGGACATCTGCAGGGCCACCTTGCCTTCACCTGGGCCTTGATGTTCAAAACTCAACCTGACGCTGGAATCGCTGATGAACAACCCCTTACTCCAGATGCAGGGACTGCCCCCCTTCGGGGAGATTCGCCCGGAACACGTGGAGCCCGCCGTGGATCAAGTGCTGGCGGACAACCGGGCCGCGATCCAGGCCCTGCTGGATCAGCCCGGCCCCTTCACCTGGGAGACCCTGGTCCATCCCCTTTCCCTGCTGGAAGACTGCCTCAACCGGATCTGGTCGCCGGTTCGGCACATGAACTCCGTGGTCAACACCGATGAACTGCGTCAAGCCTACAATGCCTGTCTGCCCAAGCTGTCCGACTATGCCACGGAAATCGGGCAGAACCTGGCCTTGTTCCAGGCCTTTCGCAGTATTGCCGATGGCCCTGGATTCGCCGAACTGGCCCCCGCCCAGCAGCGCGTGATCCGCAATGCCCTGCGTGATTTTCATCTTTCCGGGGTCGATTTGCCCGAGGACAAGAAGGCCCGTTACAAGGCCATTGCCCAGGAACTGTCCCAGCTCACCTCCCGCTTCGAGGAAAACGTCCTTGATGTCACCCAGGCCTGGAAACGGATCATTCCCGATGGTGAAGGCCTCAAGGGACTGCCGGAATCCGCCCGGGAGATGCTGCGGCAGAATGCTCGGCAGCACAAGGAAGAAGGCTATCTGATCAACCTGGAATTCCCGTCCTACTACGCGGTCATGACCTACGCCGATGATCGTGACCTGCGCCGGGAGGTCTATGCGGCCTATGTCACCCGGGCCTCCGACCAGGGACCTCATGACCGTCGCTTTGACAATTCCCAAGTGATGGAACAGATCCTGGCCCTGCGTCATGAGCAGGCCCGGTTGCTGGGATATCCCAGCTATGCCCACCTGTCCCTGGCCACCAAGATGGCCGAATCCCCGGAGCAGGTGGTGGGGTTCCTGACCGAAATGGCGGAACGGGCCTGCCCCGCCGCCCGCAAGGAACTGGAGACCCTGCAGGCTTTCGCCCGCGAACACCTGGGGCTTGAGGATCTGCAGGCCTGGGACCTGGCCTATACCTCGGAAAAGCTGCGCAAGCATGCCTACGATCTCTCCCAGGAGGATCTCAAGCCCTACTTCCCGGTGGACCGGGTGTTGCAGGGGCTGTTCCAACTGGTGGAGCGTCTGTATCAGGTAGGCATCCACCCGGTAACCGATGCCCCGGTCTGGCACGAGGACGTCCGCTTCTACGAAATCCAGGACCCGGACGGCACCCCCCGGGCTCGGTTCTATCTGGATCTCTATGCCCGTGCCCGCAAACGGGGCGGCGCCTGGATGGATGAGTGCTTGAATCGCCTCAGGGACGGAGAGCGCCTGCAGCTCCCCGTGGCCTACATGACCTGCAATTCCACGCCGCCGGTGGGTGGCAAGCCCGCCCTCTTCACCCATGATGAGGTGCTGACCCTGTTCCACGAGTTCGGTCATGGGCTGCATCACATGCTGACTCGGGTGGACTATCCGGATGTGGCGGGCATCAACGGTGTGGAATGGGATGCGGTGGAACTGCCCAGCCAGTTCATGGAGAACTGGTGCTGGGAGCGGGAGGCCCTGGACCTGATCGCCGGTCACCATGAAACCGGCGAGCGGCTTCCCGACGACCTGTTCGACAAGCTGCAGGCCACCCGTCATTTCCAGGCGGCCATGCAAATGGTGCGGCAGTTGGAGTTTTCCTTGTTCGATATGCGTCTTCATGGCGAATACGACCCGGCGCAGGGCGGGCGCATCCAGGATATCCTGGATGCGGTGCGCAGCCAGGTGGCGGTGTTGGTTCCGCCTGCATTCAATCGTTTCCAGCACAGCTTCTCCCATGTCTTTGCCGGCGGGTATGCCGCCGGGTATTACAGCTACAAGTGGGCCGAAGTGCTGTCGGCCGATGCCTTTGCCCGATTCGAGGAGGAAGGCCTGTTCAACCCGGAGGTGGGCTGCGCTTTTCTGCATGAGATCCTGGAACAGGGCGGCGCCCGCCCTGCCCTGGAGCTGTTCAGGGCCTTCCGCGGCCGTGATCCGCAGATCGAGGCCTTGCTGCGGCATTCAGGGTTGGTGGACGCGGCGGCATGAAGATCGCCACCTGGAACGTCAATTCACTGAAGGTGCGCCTGCCCCATGTGCTGGACTGGTTGGCAGGGCAGCAGCCGGACGTGCTGGCGCTGCAGGAAACCAAGACGGTGGATGAGGCCTTCCCACTGGAGGCGCTGCGGGCGGCGGGATATCACTGCCTGTATGCAGGGCAGAAAACCTATAACGGGGTGGCCCTGTTGACCCGTGTACCGGGAGAGGATCCGGTGACCGATCCGCCGGGGGTGGACGATCCGGAGCGACGCATCCTGGCCGCGACGGTGAGCGGGGTCCGGGTGATTAACCTGTATGTGGTGAATGGTTCGGAGGTGGGCTCGGACAAATACGCCCGCAAGCTGGACTGGCTGGCCCGGGTGACGGATTTCGTAAAGTTGGAACTGGCCCGTCATGATCAGGTAGTGGTGTTGGGGGATTTCAACATCGCCCCGGAGGATCGGGACGTCCATGATCCTGCGGCCTGGCATGAACGGATTTTGTGTTCAACCCCTGAGCGGGCGGCCCTGAGGACGATGCTGGATCTGGGGCTTGAGGATGTCTTCCGCCGGTTCGAGCAGCCTGAGGCGGCATTTAGCTGGTGGGATTACCGGGCGGCGGGGTTCCGGCGTAACCGGGGACTGCGGATCGATCTGATCCTGGCCAGCCCGGCGCTGGCGGAGCGGTGTCTGAGCTCTGAGATCGATCCGGAGCCCCGCCGTCTGGAGCGTCCGTCGGATCATGCCCCGGTACTGGCCTGTTTTGATCTGTGATTTAATGTCCGGACTTCAGTGATCCAATACGGGCCTGTCAGGGATGTTCTGAATCGGTCATTCGCGCATATGTATCACCACTCCCGCGTTAGGTCATTCCTGAGTTTCAGTAGGTCATTCCCGCGGAAGCGGGAATCCAGTCGCAGACTGAAAATCCTGGGCTCCCGCTTTCGCGGGAGTGACGATGGGGTGCTCTCGTGGGAGTGACGCCGGGGTGCTTTCGTGGGAGTGATGGCGAGGGGCTTTTTCAGAACTTCCTTTACTGGGTACCGTGCCATCCGTGAATGTATGGGAAATCTATGAAATATCGCGACCTGCGTGACTTCATCTCCGGCCTGGAGGCCCAGGGAGAACTCAAGCGTATCCGGATCCCGGTGGACCCGAATCTGGAGATGACCGAGATCTGCGACCGTACCCTGCGGGCCGGTGGCCCTGCCCTGCTGTTTGAGCGTCCCACCGGGTATGACATGCCGGTACTTGGCAATCTCTTCGGCACCCCGCGGCGAGTGGCCATGGGCATGGGGGAGGACTCGGTGGAGGCCTTGCGGGAGGTGGGCAAGCTGCTGGCCTTCCTCAAGGAGCCGGACCCGCCCAAGGGGCTGAAGGAGGCCTGGAAGACCCTGCCTATCTTCAAGAAGGTGCTGGACATGGCGCCCAAGAAGGTGCGGGGCGGTGAATGTCAGGCGGTGATTCTGGAAGGCGATGATGTGGACCTGAGCAGTCTGCCGGTGCAGACCTGCTGGCCCGGAGACGCCGGACCCCTGATCACCTGGGGGCTGGTGGTGACCAAGGGACCACGGCGGGAACGCCAGAACATGGGCATCTATCGCCAGCAGGTGATCGGACGCAATCGGGTGATCATGCGCTGGCTCTCCCATCGGGGCGGTGCCCTGGATTTTCGTGACTGGCAGATCGATCATCGCGGTGAGCCCTTCCCCGTTGCCGTGGTCCTGGGCTGCGATCCGGCCACCATCCTGGGCGCGGTGACCCCGGTGCCCGATACCCTGTCGGAGCACGCCTTTGCCGGGCTGCTGCGTGGGGATCGCACCGAACTGACCCGTTGCATCGGGAATGAATTGTTGGTGCCGGCCACCGCCGAGATCATCCTGGAAGGCGTGATTCATCCCGACGACATGGCGCCGGAGGGGCCGTTCGGAGACCACACCGGGTATTACAACGAGGTGGACGACTTCCCGGTGTTCACCGTGGAGCGCATCACCCACCGCAAGAACCCCATCTATCACAGCACCTATACCGGACGACCGCCGGATGAACCGGCCATCCTGGGGGTGGCCCTGAACGAGGTATTCGTGCCCATCCTGCAGAAACAGTTTCCGGAGATCACGGATTTCTATCTGCCGCCGGAGGGCTGTTCCTACCGCCTGGCCGTGGTGAGCATCCGCAAACAGTATGCCGGGCACGCCAAGCGGGTGATGCTGGGGGTGTGGTCCTTCCTGCGCCAGTTCATGTATACCAAGTTCGTTATCGTGGTGGATGATGACATCAATGTCCGGGACTGGAAGGATGTGATCTGGGCCATGACCACCCGCATGGACCCGGGCCGGGATACGGTCACCATCGACAATACCCCGATCGATTATCTGGATTTTGCCTCGCCGGTATCGGGGTTGGGTTCCAAGATGGGCTTTGACGCCACCAACAAGTGGCCGGGAGAGACGACCCGGGAATGGGGTACCCCCATGGTCATGAGTGAGGCGGTGAAACAGCGGGTGGATGAAATATGGAAGGATCTGGGCCTGGACGGCGAATGATCCCGGCCACGACCATCAAGTCCACGCAGTCAATGCCGATATTGTGATAACTCAATATGCTATTTTTGCATGGCACGATGCTTGAGGGGACTGCAAAAGGATGGACCGATCCATATTGATCCGCCTGTCATGGGGCGTGGCTGTCTGCGGGGGGGCGGTTCTATCCGCCCTGTTGGCGCACTGGTTACTGGGTCCCGGCATGCTGTCCGCCGTGCTCGGTGCCGTGGTGGCCGTGTCATTCACCTTCCTGCTACTGGAGCGCCTCTGGTTTGCACCTCGCGAGCGTGACCTGCAGGCCCTGTACGGGCAGCTACGGGGGGGGCCCCTGCCCGATGGGGTGGACCCCCGGATCGAGGCCGTATCCAGACAGCTGATCCGTTATCGGAGCTTGACCGACAAACTGGCGGAAACCGGCTCACTCATCGCCGTGTCGGCGGCCGAAGTGGCGTTTTCCTGTACCGCCCTCAAGCAGCGTGTCCATGCTCAGGTCACCAGCGTCAACGGCATTGCCGACTCTTCCGCCCGGATTTCAGCCACGGTGCAGGCTGCGGCGCAAAGCTCCGGTGAGGCGGTGCAAAGCTCCCGTCGGACCAATCAGGCCAGCCATGAAGGACATGACTGTGTCGCCGATGCCCTCAACCACATGGAGCAGATGAAGCAGCGGATGCAGCAGGCCTCCATGCTCATGACGAGTCTTGAGAGCCGGGCCGGGGAGATTCAGCGCATCACCGAGGTCATCACAGGCATTGCCGAGCAGACCAACCTGCTGGCCTTGAACGCCGCCATCGAGGCGGCCCGGGCCGGGGAGCAGGGGCGCGGGTTTGCCGTGGTGGGGGGGGGGGGGGGGGGGGGGGGGGGGGGGGGGGGGCCCCGCCCCCGCCCCC
>NZ_JAJNQN010000020.1 GCF_022227845.1 Ectothiorhodospira lacustris
CGTATAGCACATCCCCTCCCCCCAGGAACAAAGCACGCATTTTCTGGCACCGCTTCGGTAAATAACTGATTCAAAATGAAATCAAATCCGAACCAGTACCCTGACACCAGATCAGGCTGATTCCATGCTCCCAGACGGCCAGTGCTATACAGACTCCGCATAAGCCACCTTACACGGAATGGAACGTGACTTTCGAAGGGCAATACTGGCGAGTTTCGGTCAAGCGCGAAGAGGAGGTGCGGCGCATGCTTGGCGAACTTGGGGGCGTTGCATAGATGATCGCCGCTCTGCTTTATGGGAGCGGCATGAGGCTGGTGGAATGCCCACACCCCCGCGTGTCGGATGAGGAATCCGGCCGGAGATTGTGTGTGGTGCGATGCAGCGGCCCTACCCCATTCGGGCCGCACGGGTTCCCTGTACTCCATGACCTTTCCAATGCATGGTCCTAGAGTCGAGATTATCTCATTTTGTGACGCACTTCATGTTTCAGGTCAGGTTTTCCGTGCTGATCGCCAGGGGCCCCCCACCGTCAGGCGGTGTGTCGATCACCGACCTGCACACCGGTAACGTTGATCTGCTTGGGCGCGATGCCGAGGCAACTGTAATGCGTAAGCGGTATCTGCGCCCATCGTGTGATTTGTGACCCATTTCCTGTTTCAGCTCCAACTTGCCGTCCGGTTCGGCAGGGATGCCGGCCGTTTCCCGATTTTGCGTTTTTTGGGCGCCCCACTCCCCCGTTTTCTTGTATCGTGTGGCCTTTCTTCGCATCGACCAGAGATTCGGATAACCCCATGACGAACAAGAAGAAGATCACCATCATCGGTGCCGGCTTTTCCGGCATGGCGGCGGCGGCCACCCTGGCCCGGGAAGGGATGGACGTGACCGTGATCGAACGCCACGACATCCCCGGCGGACGGGGGCGGCAGTTCTCGGCGCAAGGGTTCACCTTCGACATGGGACCCAGCTGGTACTGGATGCCCGATGTGATCGATGACTTCTTCGCCCGCTTCGACCGTCGGGTATCGGACTATTTCGAGCTCAAACGGCTGGACCCGTCCTATCGGATCTATTTCGGCAAGGAGGATTACGTGGAGATCCCCGCCAGCATGGAAGAAGCAGAAGCCCTGTTCGAGGGCATCGAACCCGGCGCCGGGGCGCAGCTGCGGGCCTTCATGAAGGAGGCCGAGGTGAAGTACACCGTGGGCATCGGCGAGTTCGCCAACAAGCCCTGTCTGTCCATCATGGAGTTCGCCCAGCTGCGGCTGCTCAAGTATCTGTTTTCCATGCACCTGCTGCGCTCCTTCCGCAGCCACATCAGCCGCTACTTCAAGAGCCCCCGCATCCAGCGCATGCTGGAGTTCCCCATCCTGTTCCTGGGGGGGACGGGCCGCACCACCCCGGCCCTGTACAGCATGATGAACTACGGTGATATCAAGCTGGGCACCTGGTATCCCATGGGGGGCATGCACCAGCTGGCCCGGGCCATGCACCGGCTGGCGGAGGAACAGGGGGTGACGTTCCACTTCAGTACCGAGGCCACCCGCATCGACACCCGGGACGGCAAGGCGGTGGCGGTGGAGACGAACCAGGGGCGGTTCGAGGCGGATTTCGTCATCGCCTCCGGCGACTATCACCACATGGAACAGGTCCTGCTGCCCCGGGAGGCCCGCACCTACGACCAGGCCTACTGGGATAAGCGAGTCATGTCCCCCTCCTCCCTGATCTTCTACATGGGGGTGAACAGGAAGCTGGAGGGACTGTTGCACCACACCTTGCTGTTCGATGCGGATTTTGAGGCCCATGCGGCGCAAATCTATGAAGATCCTCAGTGGCCCACGGAACCCTCCCTGTACATCAATGTCACTTCCCAGACCGACCCTTCCGTGGCACCGGAAGGCCAGGAAAACCTCATGGTCCTGATCCCGGTGGCCCCGGGGCTGGAGGATACCCCGGCCGTGCGCGATCGGTACTACACCCTCGTCATGGACCGTATAGAGGCTATCACCGGCCAGTCCATCCGCGAGCATGTGGTGTATTGCCGCAGTTATGCCCACAATGACTTCACCGAGGATTATCATGCCTTCAAGGGGAACGCCTACGGCCTGGCCAATACCCTGATGCAGACCGCCTTCCTCAAGCCCCGCATGCAGAGCCGCAAGCTGGACAATCTGTACTTTGCCGGCCAGCTCACCGTGCCGGGACCGGGGGTGCCCCCCACCATTCTGTCCGGGACCATCGCCGCCGGCGAGATCCTGGGCCGTTGCCGGAGCCAGTCATGACCGAGATCGACCACCGACAGACCCGTCGTGACTACAGCCGGGGCAGCCTGCGCCGGGCGGACCTGGCCGCCGATCCGTTCGCGCAACTGGGCCGCTGGCTGGCGGATGCGGAGAACCAGCCCGATGCCACCGCCATGGCCCTGGCCACGGTGAATGACCACGGCCAGCCTTCGCAACGCATGGTCCTGCTCAAGCATCTGGATACCCGGGGGCTGTGCTGGTACTCCGATACCCGCAGCCAGAAGGGGCGGGAGCTGGCCCATAATCCCCGCGGCTGTCTGCTGTTCTACTGGGCGCCGCTGGAACGGCAGATCCGGGTGGAGGGAATCGTGGAGCGGTTGCCCGTGGCGGAGGCGGAGGACTATTTCCATAGCCGTCCGCTGGGTAGCCGGCTGGCGGCGGCGGCCTCGCACCAGAGCGCCCCCATCACCGGCCGGGATGAACTGGAGGCCCGGCTCAAGGCGGTGCAGGAACGCCATCCGGACGGGGACGTGCCCAGACCGGAGAGCTGGATCGGTTTCCGGCTGGTGCCGGAGGCCTTCGAGTTCTGGCAGGGCCGGGATAACCGGCTCCATGACCGGTTCCGCTACCACCGGGATGAGGCGGGCTGGGGGCTGACCCGGCTGATGCCGTAAGCCTCAGTCGGTCAGCACCAGCCGGGTGCCGAAGGGAGGCTCGGCGTCCTGAAAGGCCGCCGAGACCACCCACAACACGGGCCAGCCGGGCCGAAACTCGGCCGGCCCCTGCAGGTCCGTGAGCACCACGCCCATGTCCGGTCGATAGCGGTCCGCAGCCTGCAGCAAGGGGGTGAAGTCCGTGCCCCCGCCCCCTTCGAAGACGATGTCCCGCAGGTTGGATACCCCCGGCTCCAGCTCTTCCACCGCCCGCACCCGGGTATCGCCGATGACTACCACCAGGCGGGATTCCGTGCGCCGGGTGATGGCCTCGATCTCGGTGGCGAAACGGCCCAGCAAGGCCTCGTCGATGGAGCCGGACACGTCCACCACCAGCACCAGCCGTGGCACCGAGGCGGCGGTGACCATGCCCGGTTCCCAGGGCATGCGTCGCCCTCCCGGTGCCCGCCCCCGATTGGCCAGGTAGGACCGGGAGGGCCGGGACCAGGACACTTCCGGTCGGCGGGCCAGTCCCCGGCTGACCCGGGTACGCAGCACCTGTTCCCAGGGCACCTTCACCCGGGGCAGATCGGCGATGAGGCCCCGCAGCATGGAAAAGTCCCCGTCCCCGGCGTGGGCTCGGGTGATGCGCTGCGCCCATTCCCGGCTCTGCTCTGCCACAGTTTCCGGTTTGAGGGCATCCTCATCGGAGGGCAGCAGGTCCCTCAGAATATCCGCCCCCAGCTGACGGGCACGGGCCGCCCGGGGGCCGTCTTCCATGGCCTGGGCCTGACCGCCCTGCCCTTCCCGGGCAGGGCCCGAGCCGCCGTCACCCTCCCGGGATGACTGACTGGATTGCCGGGAAGACGAATCACTACTGGGCCGGCGGTCGTCG
This sequence comes from Ectothiorhodospira lacustris, assembly GCF_022227845.1. Lineage (GTDB taxonomy): Bacteria > Pseudomonadota > Gammaproteobacteria > Ectothiorhodospirales > Ectothiorhodospiraceae > Ectothiorhodospira > Ectothiorhodospira lacustris. Next base: position 3,789 of record NZ_JAJNQN010000020.1, read on the forward strand.
ATCTGGCGATAGAGGCGTTCCACGTCCCATTCCAGCAAGGATTTTTCCTCGCTCTGCTGGATCTGCAGCACATCGTCCAGCAGGCTGGACAGGGTGACGGAGCCCTTGGGCAGGGCCATCCAGGTGAGGTGCCCGAGGCTGCTGTTGACGATGGCGTCGGCGCAGATGTTGAAGAGGGCCGGATCCACGCTGCCCCTCAGACGGGCGATGGCCTGCATACGCTGGGGGTGGCGCAGGGCCACGTGCAGCACTTGGTGGGCCACTAGGCCCACCTGCTGGGGATGAGGCAGTCGTTCGAAGGCGGGGCCGTAGAAGATGGTGTGGCCGTCGTTGGCGACGGTCAGGGCCTCCCGCCCGTCCGGCAGGTCACGGTGCTGCACCCACAGGGCCAGGCCGCCCGTGGACGGGGCGAATTCCACCAGGGTCTGGATGGCGCGGGTGCCCCGGTGGGTGGGGCCGGTGGTGAAGGTGGGGGTGTTCATTCCCCACGCTGTTCCATGTAGCGCCCGTAGACCGGACTGCCCAGCACGGCATTCTCCAGCCCCAGGGACAGGGCCCGGTGCATGAGCAGTTCCATGGTGAGGGTCTGGGCTTCGCGGATGGGCAGGGGCACGTCGCCGCGGATGTCCGGATACTGCTCCACGATCTCCAGGGCCCGGGCCATGCCGTGCTCCCCGGTCACCGCCGCCAAAAGGCCATAGATCATGCCGTACAGGCCGTCCAGGGTGCGGGGCAGCAGGGCCGCCGTCTCCTTGCCGGGGGCGGCTTCGAGCAGACGGGTGACGTCCACCCCGGCCTGGATCTCCCGCAACACACCGAAGAATTCCGCCGCGTTGGCGGCGCCGATGCGCCCCTGAACGAACAGGCGCTTGGCACTGTCGGACATGCCCGACTTGAGCACGTTGGAGATATCCTCCCAGCCCCGAGGGCTGGCGCCGATCAGGTAGTCGTTGGCCAGCTGGGTCTGGGTGTCGTCCAATTTGTCGGCACGCACCTTGAGGTAGGCCATGACCTCGGGGGCGAATCCCCGCGCCAGGGCATGTTCCAGAAAGGCGTCGATCACCGTCTGCACGTTGAAATGGAACATGCGGTCCGCCAGGGCCGTGCCCATGTCGTGGCTCACGGCGCCGTGGAAACGGGCATTGCCGGCCGCCACCACCATCCAGCCTTCGGGAAGGTGGTAGTGGCCGACGCGGCGGTCCAGGATCAGGGAATAAGCGGAGATCTGCAGGCGCTGGTCCGCGGCAGTCAGTTCGTCCAGGAACAGGATTCCTTCCGGGGTGTCGGCCTCGGGCAGGAATTCCGGTGGGAACCAAACGGTGCGGGACTGCTGTTCATCGGCGTAGATGGCGCCGCGAATGTCCACCGGTTCGATGGTGGTCAGACGCAGGTCCACCAAGGGAACGTCGTAGTGCCTCGCCAGCTGAGCGACGATGGAGGATTTCCCCACCCCCCGGGTCCCCCACAGCATGGAGGCCCGGCGCCGTAGCACCGGATCGGCATATTGCTCGATCAGGGCCTGCTTGGCGGCGGCAATGGATACTGCGGGGATGTTCATGGGGTTGCCTTGCATGCTTTAAATCCATCCTCTTGGTTCAAGAATCGGTGTCACGGACCCAGGCCGACAGATCCAGGGGTTTGGGCAGAGGTGGGATCTCCAGCACTGGAACTTCCCGCGACCAGCTCCAGAAGACCGCCAGCAACAGAACCGGCGGGATGCCGGTGGTCCACAGAGGCAAGGGCTCTTCGCGACCCAGGCCCAGCAGGTAAAGCACCGGTACCAGAGCCAGGATGCCCAATACCCCCTGGACCGGGAGGCTGCGGCGAAAGACCACCTGCCAGCGCCGACGCAGGAAGTGAGCATGAAAGTCCTCAGGGGGGTGGGAGAAGACCGCCACCAGATGGGAAATGGTCCGGGCAAACTTGCTTTCGGCATCCTCAGAACGCTCCGGCTCTCGATGGGCCAGTTTGATCGTGGACTTCCATCCGCTGTCCGTCGCCTGCAAGGCCCGCCAGGCGCGGCCGCGCACGGCCAACAGGTCGGCGGGCAAAGCCACCTCCCCTGCAGACGGCTTTTCCAGCACCAGCTTGGCCGGCAGACCTTCCACCTGGCGGGCGTCCAGACACAGGCGGCGACCGGCCACCACGGCCTCGCCGCCCGCAAACCGCATGGGCCAGATCTCACCGCCCTGCAGCCGACGCCGAACCACCCGGCGGACGCGATAGTCCAGAGCCGCCAGTACCCCGTCCACCCGCATGAACTGCTGCGCCGGCGCCACCTTGGTGAGTTGCCGGTAGACCCCTTCCACCGTAGGTCCTTCCACCTCAAGCCTGGCCTTGAGTCCCGAGGGATGGGCCAGGGTACGGACCAGGCGGAACTGGTCGGCCTTCGGGTTTTCCAGGGTGAGGGTTTCCGTCAGGGTCAGGCCGGCCAGACCCACGGACTCATGCTCGACGGGCTGAAAGACCAGGGTTCGTGCCTGCCGGTCCGTGGCCGCCAGGTCCACCCGGCGGCCGTCCCGTGAAAAGGGCGCCACCAGTTTGAGGATTTCGTGATGGGTCAGCGGGATCACCGTCCCTCCTGGGGTCTTTTCCGGGTTTTGCTCCGGTGGTGGATTGACGCCCATCATCCAGCGCACCGTGGCGCCGAGGGGCATGGCTTTTCTGACTGCCATAATATGAAATGTTTCCCCATGAATTTGCCGAAGGACGAGATGAGAAGGCCCCAGCCTGCACCGTCACTCCCGGTCGCCCTTGCCGTCACTCCCGATCGCCCTTGCCGTCACTCCCGCGAAAGCGGGAGCCCAGGGGATCCTGCACGTCAATGGATTCCCGCTTGCGCGGGAATGACGTATTCAGAATACCCCTTGAAGCCCCCCCCTCCTTGCCGTCACTCCCGATCGCCCTTGCCGTCACTCCCGCGAAAGCGGGAGCCCAGGGGGTCCTGCACGTCAATGGATTCCCGCTTGCACGGGAATGGCTTATTCAGAATATCTCCAATCTCATTCAAAAGCCTAAAGTCATTCAAGAGACTGCCGATACAAGCAGCATACCCATCATTCCCGGAGTTCACCGTGGTCAAGATCAACACACCCGTCACGGTCCTTCCCAGCACCCCCGACTTCAAGACCAGAAACCAGGGGATGTCCCAAGCTGGTGGCCGTACCGACAACGACAGCACTCGCGCGCTCTCGAACCTCCAGAACCGCATCCTGGAGGCCCTGGCCAAGCATACGCCCGGTCTGAACGCCGCCGGTTTCAAGCAGCTAAAGGCAGAGGATTACACCCCGGAAAAGGTCTCGGACCGGATCACCCAGTTCGTGGAAATGGGCCTGGCCAATGCCCGCGCCCGCGGGGCTTCCGAAGAACAGCTGCAGTCCATGTACGACAGCGCCATGAAAGGTGTGGAACGGGGTTTCAAGGAAGCTCGCGAGATCCTGGAAGGCCTCAACCTGCTCAATGGCCGTATCGCCGAACAGGTGGATGAGACGGAGCGGCTCACCTTAGAAGGTCTGACGGCCCTGGCACCCAATGGTCAGGGACAGTCCCTGTCGTCCCTGACCAATCTGTCGGTGATGCAGCGTTACAGCCGCGCCGAGAGCCTGGAACTAACCCTGACCACCCGCGAAGGCGACAAGGTGACCGTCCAGTTCCAGAGTGCCACGGACATCCAGGCACGCGGCGGGATGAGCCGCGACGGTGACCAGTCCATGCAGTGGCTGGATGTGAGCCGAGCCAAGCAGAGCGGCTACCGGTTCTCGGTTCAAGGTGATCTCAATGCCCAGGAGCTGGAGGCCATCGAGAACCTGGTGCGGGACGTGAGTGGCCTGGCCAATGAGTTCTTCAACGGAGATGTGCAAAAAGCCTTCGAGATGGTCCCTGATCTGCGCTTTGACAGCAGCCAATTGGCTTCCATGGATCTGAGCATGACCCGGGTGGAGCAGTATTCCGCCACGGCGCGATATCAGCAGACCCAGCAGATCGAGGAAGGCGAGCGTGCCCGGCCCGGCCTGCGTCTTGGACAGCTCATGCGGGAGATGCAGGAGCAGTTCAACCGTTCCGTGCTGGCGTTCCTGGATCGTCCGCAGGAAGAGGCGGGGCGGATCATGTCCGCGCTGGTGCAGCAGGATGTGCGGTTCCTTGAGGCCGGTGAGTCGCAGCAGGCCCGTTTCAGAGAGAATCTGGAGCGTCTGCTGGGCGCCCTACCCCGGCAGGAAGTTGATGGAGACGTTTGATTACCAAACCGGCAATTAAACAAGCATGATCATTTTCAACTTTAAACGATTGAAATCAATAGCTTGAGATTTTAAGTCAAAGACTTTTGATTGCCGGGTTAATAGTATGTCATTCCCGCGTAGGCGGGAATCCAGTGTGTGCAAAAACCCCTGGGCTCCCGCTTTCGCGGGAGTGACCGATCTCGGCACGGGCGCATATTGAGGCCGAGGCCTGGGCTCCCGCCTTCGCGGGAGTGACGGGAAGGGAAGCGGGAGTGACGGGAAGGGAAGCGGGAGTGAGGGGAAGGGGGATCGGGAGTGAAGGCGGCAACTTGGGAGTGACGCCAGAGGCCGCCGGGGACTTCATGGCCGCCGGCTGCGCCCCAGGCCGGACAGCGGATCCACGTCCCGCCACCCCATGAACAGCAGGGTGAACAGTCCGCCATGGAAGAACAGCGACGCCGCCCCCAGATGCGACAACTGCCAGACCATGGCCGTGGCCCCGGCCATGGCCGTCACCGCCAGGGTGTAACCCAGTAGGTAGCGGCGGTCCACGGGTCTCAAAAGACGCCAGCTCACGAGTGTCAGCGCGCCCAGGGTCAGCGCCGTTTTGAGGCCGGCAAATCCGCTCAGCAGGGCGGCCGTGTCGGCTTCGACGGCCTGCGACGCAGCCGGATCACGCAATGCCAGCACCAGCAGCACGGCCAGCAGGGCTCCGCCCCAAGGCAGCACCATGCGCCCATGGAGGGCTGCCTTGGGGTGTTCGGCGATGATGGATTTCATGGCCCTTCCTCATCAGCAAATGATGAGATTGGACCGCGGACACCGGGGAAAGTGGCATTTCCGGTCCGGGGGGCATCAGTAATCGTTTTATCTAACCCGATACTGGATTGGATGAGGCTTCGGTCACCCCATCGCGGCACTGAAGTGTACCGTCAGTGACCGCCGTCCCTGTCCTGGCCCGGCAGCGGCCGGCGGTGCAGGTCCTCGTAGTGACGGCCGGCGCAGTAGTCGATCTTCCAAAAATACAGCAGGTTGATCAGGCGTCGCAGCAGGCACCAGCGTCTGTCGCCTTCGGTACAGAGGCGATAGGCCTTGCCCGGTAGGGATTCCGGCAGGTCCTGGTGTGATGGGTCAACCTTCGGGGATTCCGTCATGGCTCGGGATCGTCCTGATGGACAAAGCGGTCAGGAGAGCAGGCTACTGCGTGGCTTTTTCAGGGTCAAGCAGCCGCTCCTGTACAGGAAATTGCCCCTGCACAGGAGCGACCCCTCCGGTCAGAGGCCCAGGCGCTCCGCAACAAAGTCTGCGTCCTTGTCACCGCGGCCGGACAGATTGATGAGGAAGCGGGTGCCGGGCTCGGCTTCCCGGGCGGCCTTCATCACCCAGGCCACCGCATGGGCGGATTCCAGAGCGGGAATGATCCCTTCCAGACGGGACAAGCTCATGAAAGCATCCAGACAGGCGTCGTCGTCCTGGGCATGGTACTCGGCGCGGCCGATATCCTTGAGATAGCTGTGCTCGGGACCGACGGAGGGGTAATCCAGGCCGGAGGCAATGGAATACACCGGCTGCGGCTCACCGGCCTCATCCTGCAGCATGTAGGAGTGGAAGCCATGCATGGTGCCCGGTGTGCCGTAGGTCAGGGTGGCGGCATGGTCGCCCAGTCCCAGACCGCGTCCACACGGCTCCACGCCCACCAGACGCACGGCCAGATCTTTCATGAAACCGGAGAACAGACCCATGGCGTTGGAACCCCCGCCCACGCAGGCCACCACATAGTCCGGCAGCTTGCCTTTGAGTGTCAGGAACTGTTCCCGGGCCTCGCGGCCGATGATGGACTGGAAGTCCCGCACCATCATGGGGAAGGGATGCGGACCCACCACGGAACCGATGGCGTAGAAGAAGTTCTCCGGGTCCTTCATGTATTCCTCGAAGGCGCTGTCCACGGCATCCTTGAGGGTGCGGGTGCCGGTCTCGACGCTGACCAGCTTGGCACCCAGGATCTTCATCTTGGTGACGTTGGGATGTTCCTTCTCGATGTCCACGGCCCCCATGTGGATCTCGCAGGGCAGCCCTACCAGGGCACAGGCGGTGGCCATGGCCACGCCGTGCTGGCCGGCACCGGTCTCGGCGAGGACCTTGGTCTTGCCCATGTGTTTGGCCAGCAGGGCCTCTCCCAGGGCATGGTTGATCTTGTGGGCACCAGTGTGGTTGAGATCTTCGCGCTTGAGGTAGATCTCGGCCTGGCCACCGCAATGGGCGCTCAGACGCTTGGCATGGTAGATGGGGCTGGGGCGACCGACATAGTAGGTGTAGAGCTCCGCCAACTCGTTCTGATAGGCCTCGGTCTGACGAATATCCAGGAAGGCCTGACAGATGTCATCCATGATGGCCTTGAGATGAGGAGGCACCGCTTGGCCACCGTAAGGACCAAAACAGCCATTGACATCGGGGGTGGACTGTTCAAGCAGGACTTTCAGGTCGGTTGCCGGGGCTTTGTTCATGGATCTCGACTCTCGTTTCAAAATCAGCGGTGGACTCAAACATCGATCAGGCTGTCAATAACCCGTAATGCTAACCGCCCTGCCCCAACCTGAACAGTGCCCGCGGCAATACCGGGTTTTAGCCCCATTACCTTGCTAATAAACAGGCATTTACTTATGGCAAATTCAAAACATGCTATGCTGCGCCGCTACATGACCGTCTGAATGAGCCTGCGCCATGCCGCAACATCGCCCATTGCTCGAAGATGACGTTCAGGACAAGGTCCTGGACGCGGCCCAGGAACAGGCCTGGCAGCACCTGCAGCGTATCCGTGATGACCTGCTCGCCGCCCCGCCCCGCCCCGCCCGCAGCCATGCCTTCACCCGCTGGCTCCGCCGCGCACCAACACCTGCCGAACCCGTCCGCGGCCTCTACCTCTGGGGCGACGTGGGTCGCGGCAAGACCTTTCTGGTGGACCGGTTCTTCGAGGCACTGCCCCTGGAAGACAAGCTGCGGCTGCATTTTCACCGCTTCATGCAGAGGGTCCATGCCGAACTCAAGACCCTCAAGGACCAGCCCGACCCCATCCGCATCGTCAGCCACCGGCTGGCCACGGCGCGGGTGCTGTGCCTGGACGAGTTCTTCGTCTCCGACATCACCGATGCCGTGCTCCTGCACCGCCTGCTGGCGGGCCTGATGGAAAACGGGGTGACCCTGATCACCACCTCCAACATCCCGCCCCGGGCGCTGTACAAGGACGGCCTGCAGCGGGAACTGTTCCTGCCCGCCATCGACATCCTGCAACGTCATCTGGAGGTGGTACATCTGGATGGGGCTGTGGACTATCGGCTGCGCGCCCTGGAACAGGCGGAAATCTACCATGCCCCGCTGGATGACGAAGCCGGGGTCCGTCTCAACGAGGCCTTTCAGTCCCTGGCGCCGGAGCCCGGTACCCAAGGCGGTGCTCTGGCGGTGGAAGGACGACAGATCCCGGTGCAAAGACTGGCCGACGGGGTGGTCTGGTTCCACTTCAAGGATATCTGCGACGGCCCCCGCAGCCAGCTGGATTATGTGGAAATCGCCCGGGAATTCCATACCGTGCTGATCTCCGGGCTGCCGGTCATGGATGCGGCCATGGAAAATGCGGCACGGCGGTTCCTGGCCCTGGTGGACGAATTCTACGACCGCAAGGTCAAGCTGATCATCTCGGCCGAGGCCCGTCCCGAGCAGATCTACCAGGGACAGCGACTGCGGTTCGAATACCAGCGCTGTGTCAGCCGCCTGCTGGAGATGCAGTCACGGGCGTACCTGGCCAGTCCCCACCTACCCTGACGGGTGTCATTTGATCCCGGCGGGACAATAATTTAATGTCGCCGTATTATCCGGACTGAACGCAGGGATTCCCGCCGGTCCCGGGCGTGAATCCCTGACCATGGAATAACCGATCGACCGTCCAGCCGGGACTCATCCACAGCGGCCAAGGCGTTTCACCATGCTGATCAAGCACCCCGACGACCATTCCCATCATGCAGAAGCACTCCACGAACTGATGGAGTCCTATCCCGGGCAGTCGGCCGAGATTCATCGGGAGTTGCTGCGGCTGCAGTTGCGCGAATCCATCCACATGTTCGCGGAACTGCTGGAAATGCAGATGGATCCCCTCGACGAGACTGTGGTGCTCCTGCATGACCTGCGCCTTGAGCACGAAGGCCGTGTCGTGGAGATCGATCACCTGCTCATCAACCGCAACCTGCAGATCACCTTGGTGGACTCCGTTCTTATCGGCTGCGGATCCTTGCGAGTCACCGCGACCGGTGAAAGCCTCATCTGCCCCGAGGGCAATAGCCGCTGGCTGACGGCCGTCAGGCAGCCGTTCCCGGAACTGGAGGAAAAGGCGCAGATCCTGGGACGGATCCTGGACGCAGGGTGGTGGCCCAAACGCATGGGTATCCCCCTGGCGCATCCCATCGAGACCTGCCTGGTGGTGGACGATCACGACAGGATTGTCCTGGATGATCCGGCCATCTATGCATCCCGCGTCATCAAACTGGGGGATTTCCTGCCCTGGTACGCCAAACAGCGGATGAAGACCCCACTGACCCAGGGCGTGAAGGCACTCGTGCGCAGGGCCACCAACCGGGTGGACTTGAACACCCTGGAGCGGATCGGCTTCGATCTGATGGACCGGCACCAGCCTGCCCCGATGGACTATGAAGAACGCCTGGATCTGGATCAACCGGAACCGGTATCTCCGGAAGAGATCGAAGACGGCGAGATGGAGAGGGGCCAAGACATCGCCGTGCAGGATGAGGAGGCGCCGCCGGAACCCACCCCACAGCCGTCCGGAGAAGAGGCAGCCGACACGCCGCTACCGAATGACACCCGCGCTGCGGAGGACGATCGTCAGCCCTCTTCCCGCATCGCCGCGGCACTGAAGATGAAGACGCCTGAATTCCTCGCCGAAATGGAATCCAAAGGCATGCTGAAAAGGAATCAAAAGGATCAACTGGAGTTGACCCCGGCCGGACGCAAACTCGGCGGAAAGGTCAGGGGGCGCGGCGGCAATCGCTCGTTCTCATGGCTTAAATCCGCGATTGAGCCCCTGTTCAAGGACCCGGGACCGGACCAGCAAAAACAGACCTGAGGCAATCCAAACGCCGATAGCGCGGACCGATTCTGATGATCACCGGTATACTCTAAGCTCAGACGTAGCCACAGAGCCCGGTAATGTGGACAAGCTCACCGTCCTGATCGTCGATGACGAACCCGTCAACCTGTCCCTGCTGACAGAGTTGCTGCGTGCCGATTATCGGGTCAGGGCGGCCGGTTCGGGCCGCCATGCACTCAAGGCAGCGGCCTCCAACCCCCCTCCGGATCTCATCCTGCTGGATGTCATGATGCCGGAGATCGATGGCTACACCGTCCTGGAAACCCTGCGTACCCACCCCGACACCCGGGATATCCCGGTGATTTTTCTCACCGCCCTGAGCGATGCCGTCGACGAGGAACGGGGCCTGGAATGCGGCGCCAACGATTACATCACCAAACCCATCAAACCCGCCGTGCTGCGTGCTCGGGTCCGCACCCAGCTGGATGTGAAGCAGGCCCGTGACTTTCTGCAGAACAAGAATGCCTTTCTGGAAGCCGAGATCGCGCGCCGGATGGTGGATCACGAAATCGCCCAGCAGGTCGGCATCCGCGCCCTGGCCCACCTTGCAGAAACCCGTGACCCCGAAACCGGCAACCACATCCTGCGCACCCAGGTCTATGTGAGACTGCTGGCTGAAAAACTCAGGGACCACCCCCGTTTCGTGTCCCACCTCACACCCGCCAACATCGAACTCCTGACCAAGTCGGCCCCCCTGCATGACATCGGCAAGGTAGGCATCCCGGACAGTATCCTGCTCAAGCCCGGGCCACTGACCGATGATGAATGGCGCATCATGAAGACCCATGCCCGGCTCGGCTTTGATGCCATTGAGCGGGCGGAGGCCGATGTGGAACGCCCGGTTCCTTTTCTCATCCTGGCCAAGGAGATCGCCCGCTGGCACCACGAAAAATGGGACGGCAGCGGTTATCCGGATGGTCTGACCGGGGACGCCATTCCCGTCTCGGCCCGGATCATGGCGGCGGCGGACGTCTTCGATGCCATGACCTCGCCCCGGGTCTACAAACCGGCCCTGCCCATGAGTCAGGCCCGCCACTTCATCGGCGATGCCCGTGGACGCCATTTTGATCCCGACGTGACGGATGCCTTCATGGCTGTCTACGATGAATTCGCACGCGTCGCCCATCACCATCCCGACGCTGAAACCGCATGAACCATGAATCCCTGCTGCCGGATGCAGGCGGAGAGCTTTCCTGGCTCATCGTGACCATCATGGTCGTCCTGATGATCCTCCTTGTCGCCACGGCCACGGCCATGCTCCTGAATCAGCGCCGTCGGCTGCAACTGGAGCAGGCCATCAGCCGGGAGAAAGCAGAGCGCCTGGCCGTGGCCGAACAGCACCAGCAACAGCTCCAGGCCTCGGAGGCGCGCCTGCGGGAACGCGAAGAACTGCTACAGCAGTTCATCGAGCACGCCCCTGCGGCCCTGGCCATGTTCGATCGGGACATGCGCTACCTGGCCACCAGCCGCCGCTGGCGGGACATCTATGGCCGCGGCGAAAGGGAAGTAACCGGTGCCAGCCATTACGACGTCTTTCCCGAGATCGGCGAGACCTGGAAAGCCGTCCACCGGCGCGGCCTTGCCGGCGAGATCATCCATGCCGAAGAGGATCGCTTCGAGCATGCCGACGGCATGGTGCAATGGCTACGCTGGGAGGTACGCCCATGGCTCCATGACGACGGCGACGTGGGCGGCATCATGATCCTGTCAGAGGACATCACCGAACGTCACCACCAGTCATGGACCCTGCGCCTGCTGGCGCGGCGGGCGGAGGCCCTGCTCGAGTTGCCCAAGGCCGCCGAGGTCCTGGAGGAGACCGCTTTTTTGCAACATACCCTGACCATTGCAGAGGACCTGACCGACAGCCGGGTCGGTTTCATCCACTTCGTGCATGAAGACGGCGACCAGGTTGAAATGATCGCCTGGTCAGAACGGACCCTGGCTGATGCCTGCCGTGCGGGTCAGACCCCCCCCCATTATCCCCTGGCGCAGGCCGGCATATGGGCCGATGCCGCACGCCGGAAAATGCCGCTGATCATCAATGACTATGCCGGCCGGCCGGACAGGAAGGGACTACCGCAAGGTCACTGTCCCCTGACACGGGTTCTGGCCGTGCCGGTGATCGAACAGGGCCGCGTGGTCATGGTGGCCGGGGTGGGTAACAAACCGTCCGATTACACCGATACCGATACGGAAACCCTGCGACTGATCGCTGAACAGACCTGGCACCGGGTGCAGCGTCAGCAGTCCGAAAACCACCTGCGCCAACTTTCCCTGGCCATCGAGCAAAGCCCCGACAGTATCGTCATCACCGATCTGCAGGCACGGATACTGTACGTCAATGAGGCGTTTCTGCAGATCACGGGATATAGCCGCAATGAAGTCCTGGGGCAGAACCCGCGCTTCCTGCAGTCCGGCAACACCCCGCCGACGCACTACCAACGCATGTGGAAGAAACTGACGCAGGGAAAGCCCTGGAAGGGTGAGTTCTACAACCGGCGCAAGGACGGCACTGAATACATCGAATTCGGCCATGTCGCCCCGCTGCGACAGCCGGACGGCGACATTACCCACTACGTCGCGGTCAAGGAAGACATCACCGAAAAGAAACGCACCGCGGCGGAACTCGATCGTCACAGACACCAGCTGGAAACCCTGGTGGCCGACCGCACGGCACAGCTGGAAGATGCCCGCCGACGAGCCGACTCCGCCAATCAGGCCAAAAGCGCCTTTCTCGCCAACATGACCCACGAAATCCGCACTCCGCTTAATGCCATCGTGGGCCTGGTGCACCTGCTGCGTACGGGGAACGCCACCCCCGCGCAACGGGAAAGGCTGAACAAGGTGGACAGTGCCGCCCATCACCTGCTCTCCATCATCAGCGACATCCTGGACATTTCCAAGATCGAGGCCGGCAAGTTCACCCTGGATCAGCAGGATTTCCACCTCTCCGCAATCCTGGATCATGTGCGCTCGGTGATCTCCGAGACGGCGCGCGCCAAGGGTCTCACCCTGACGACCGACACCGACACCGACACCGATACGATCCCCGTCTGGCTGCGGGGCGATCCGGCCCGGCTACGCCAGGCCCTGCTCAATCTGGCGGGCAACGCGGTGAAGTTTACGGAACAGGGGACGATCACCTTGCGTGCCCGACGACTGTCGGGCCGGGGAGACACGGTGCGGATCCGCTTCGAGGTGGAAGATACCGGCATCGGAATCGAGGCAAGCCGCCTGGACCTGCTGTTCCAGCCCTTCGAACAGGCGGATACTTCCATCACGCGCAAGTATGGTGGAACCGGCCTGGGACTGGTGGTCACGCGTCGACTGGCGGAGCTCATGGGCGGCGGCGCCGGCGCCCGCAGTGAACCCGGCAAGGGCAGCCTGTTCTGGTTTGACGTCAGGCTCAACCAAGGCCGCGCCCCCGGATCCGTCGCTGACGGCATGCGGAACGAGGCCATCCCCGCCACGGAGCGTATCAAGCAACATGCCGGCAAGCGAGTGCTGCTGGTGGAGGATAACCCCATCAATCAGGAGGTGGCCGCGGAGCTTCTGCAGCGGGTCGGCCTGTCGGTGGACAGCGCACGGGACGGGGGGGAGGCCTTGCACATGGCAACGACGGCGGACTATGACCTGATCCTGATGGATGTACACATGCCCGGCATGGATGGACTGACCGCCACACGACACATCCGCGCCCTGCCCGGCCGGGACCGGACCCCCATCCTGGCCATGACCGCCAATGTGTTCGAGGAAGACCGGCGTGCCGCCCTGGCGGCGGGGATGAATGACTTCATTCCCAAACCCGTGGAACCGGAATTGCTCTACCGGGCCATCGCACGTCGGCTGAACCCGGGCACGGTAGAGACCGTAGAAACCGTAGAGACCGTCGGTTCGGGAACAGAGCAGGCAGCGGGTCAGGATCGGGGGCATGCCGCGCCCCGAGGATTACCCACCGGCGTCGGCTACCACGAACAATATCGGGCACTCATCCCCCGCTTTCTGCAGCATCACGATGAAGACCCCGCCCTGTTCAGGGATCTGGCCGACCAGGGCGAGTGGGAGGCATTGAGCCGACGCGCCCACGCCCTCAAGGGGGCGTCCGCCAATCTGGGTGCCGAGACCATTGCCGTCATTGCCCGGGAGCTGGAAGGGCTGGGACGCGATGCACAGGACACGAAAATGCTGAACACCTTGTGTGAACAACTGCGACACACCCTGGATAACCTGAGGACCGGCTTCCCGACCGCAAGTGAAGCCCCCCACCCTCCCGAGTCCGTCGACAATGACATCCCTTCCATTGCGCCTGAGGATGGGCGGCGCCTGCTGGATCAGATGGAAGTCCTGCTGGACGGTGACGATACCGACATCGTCGATGTTTACGAGGCACACCGGGACTGGCTGCACAGGACCCTGGGCCCGGAAGCCCAGGCGCTGCAGCGGCATATCGACCACTTCGACTACCCCGCAGCCCTGGAGCTTCTCAGACGCCTGCGCCGCTAGGCGCAGGCAACGGCGCGGACCGCATCTCCACGGGGGTCACTCCCGGTCAGACGCAGGTCAAACCGTTCCTGCAACACTTGAAACACGTCGGGGGTAATGAAGGCCGGCGGATTCGGCCCCAGCGTGATCCCCTTCACCCCCAGACTCAGCAGGGTCAGCAGTACCGCCACCGCCTTCTGCTCGAACCAGCTGATCACCAGGGTCAGCGGCAGTTCGTTGATCCCGCAGTTCATGGCCTGGGCCAGGGCGGTGGCCACCCGGATGGCGCCGTAGGCGTCATTGCACTGCCCCATGTCCAGCAGACGGGGGAAGCCCAGGTGTTCGCCGTAGTCATGGTCGCGGATACGGTATTTGCCGCAGCCCAGGGTGAGGATGAAGGTATCCCGGGGCGTGGCCTCGGCATAGTCGCTGAAGTAGTTGCGGCCCTTGGCCGCCCCGTCGCAACCGCCGATGACGAAGAAGCGCCGGATCTGACCGGCCTTCACCGCGTCGAGTAGGGTCTCGGCGTGGGCCAGCAGCACGCTGTGATGGAAACCCACCATCGACTCACCGGTCACGGCGGCGGGGCAAGGCGCGCAACGCCGGGCGGCCTCGATCACGGCCGAGAAATCATCACCCTCGATGCACTGCCCCTGAGGCACCGCCGTGGCCCGGGTGGTGAACAGGCGATCCCGATAACTTTCCGGCGGGATCAACACGCAGTTGGTAGTGGCCAGGATGGCACCGGGGAACTGGGCAAACTCCCGCTTCTGATCCTGCCAGGCACCGCCGAAGTTGCCGGCCAGGTTCGGATGCCGATGAAGCTTGGGATACATGTGAGCCGGCAGCATCTCGCCGTGGGTGTAAACCATGATGTCGGTGCCTTCCACCTGCTTGAGCAGGTGCCACAGATCCAGCAGGTCATGGCCGGTTACCAGGATGCCGGGGCCGGCCACCGTACCGTGTCTGACGGTGGCCGGGGCGGGCTGGCCGAAGGTCTCCACATGGCCCCGGTCCAGCATCTCCATCACCTTCAGGTTCATCTGTCCGCAGCGCAGGCACAGCGCCAGCAGGCTCTCCATGTCGAAATTGACGTTGGTCATGGTGGCGAACAGGGCCTCCTCCATGAAGGCGGCCACCTCCGGATCGGACTGACCCAGACGGCGGGCATGGTGGGCATAGGCGGCCATGCCCTTGAGGCCGTAGAGCAGCAACTCCTGCAGGGAATGCATGTTCTCATCCTTGCCGCAGGTGCCTGGCGAGCTGACACAGGCGGTCTGGCGGAAGGTCTGTTCGCACTGGTTGCAATTCATGACTGCGCTCCTGGAGGGATCTGAAAATGTGGTCGCAGTATGGGTAGCAGGCCGACGGCCCGGCCTTGACTCGCATCAAGGCGAAAACAGCCACGTTGCCGAGCCTGCAGCACCGTCCGATAGCGTGCCGCAGCTCCGCTCCCGGCAAGCCGTCCTGGCAAGTCTCAGGCGGGTTGACTATAAGCATGCTATGGCCGGCCCTCGTGCCGGGCGACTTTCCGGCCATCATCTGTAGTACTCAGCGCTGGCCTTGCCCCTGCCGGAGACGGATATGGAACTGACGGCCATTCATCAGACCTTCGATCACTGGGTGGCTCAGCTGCAGCAGCAGGGTCTGCCGGCCCGCCTGAGCAGCCGCCTGGATGCCATCGATCCGGCGCTGACCGTCGCCGCCACCCTGCTGGGCATCGCGCCTGAACCCCGCCGCCGGGCACAGGCCTCGCCCCGGCGGCGGGGCATGGTGCGCCCCGTTGCCAGGGCCGGCTACCTGGTTTCCGTGGGCGGTGATGACGATCGGCAGACGGCCCACGCCCTGCTCCAGCTCCTGGCATGGGCCGAACTGGAACCCGATTTCACGGTATCGGACGCCAGCCCGGCTCCGGTCTGGTGGCTGGCCCAGGGGGCCAGGCCACGCCCCGGCTTTCAGCTGGAAGCCTGCATCACGTGTCATGAGGACTTCCAGGCAGCACCGCCCGTCAGAGTCCGGGAAGTCCATCTACAGACGCGAAACTGACACCCCATCCGGCCCCCTGCGGCCGGTCCATCTTGGGCACCAACGTCACAGGAGCTGCGCAATGGGTAAATATCTGGCACCCGGGGTGTATGTGGAAGAGGTGCCCTCCGGTGCCCGCCCCATTCAGGCGGTGGGCACCAGCACGGCGGGCTTCGTGGGCATCGCTCCACTACCCTCGGCGCACCCCCAGGAGGCAGTCGGCATCAGCAATTGGACCCAGTTTCTGCGGGAATTCGTGTCCAATGGAGGCGATCACGTCGGCAATCATCTGGCACAGGCCGTCTATGGGTTTTTTCTCAACGGTGGCAGCCGCTGCTACGTGGTCAATTGCCAGAGCGAGGACCAGCTCACCGGCAGCCACCAGGGTGTGAATGTCCTGGAGACGGTGGACGAGGTGGCCATCGTGGCCGCCCCCGGCATGACCGGTGCATCCGCTTATGATGCCGTCCTGAGCCACTGCGAGCTGATGGAAAATCGTGTGGCCATCCTCGACGGTGCACCCGAGGCCCCCTCCATGCAGGCGCTGATCCAGGTAGCCACCGAGGGGGGCCGACGCCGCCAAGCCGGGAGTCCGGAAGCAGAGGCGGAGCCTGCCGCAAACCCCAAGCAGGTACAGGGGCTGCGACCGCGGAATTCCGACCAGGGCTACGGTGCCGTCTACTTCCCATGGATCGTCTGTGCCGATCCCTTCCGTCCGGGCCATCCCCTGTTCACCCCCCCCTCCGGTCATCTGGCGGGGATCTATGCCCGTTGTGACGCCCGGCGCGGGGTACACAAGGCCCCGGCCAACGAGAGCATCCGGGGCGCCCTGGACGTGCGCTACCGGCTCACGCGGCAGGAACAGGCGGAACTCAATCCCCAGGGCGTCAACTGTATCCGTTTCTTTCCCGGTGAGGGCATTCGTGTCTGGGGCGCACGGACCCTGGCCCCGGCCGCCGGCGAATGGCGCTATATCAACGTGCGCAGGCTGTTCAACATGGTGAAGGAGTCCATTGCGCTGAGTACCCGCTGGGTGGTGTTCGAACCGAATGACGAATACCTGTGGAAGGCCATCGTGCGGGACGTCTCCGCCTTCCTCACCCTACTCTGGCGCCAGGGTGCCCTCCAGGGGGGCACCCCTGAAGAGGCCTTTTTCGTCCAGTGTGATGCCGTTACCAATCCCCAGGAAGTGATTGACGCCGGCCGGGTCGTCACCCGTATCGGCCTGGCCCCGGTGAAGCCGGCCGAGTTCGTCATCTTCCAGATCGGACAGGGGTCTGGGGGCGTGGAGCGGGAAGCTCCGGCCGGCGGCTGATCACCCACAGCCCATGACGGCCCTTGCAGTCGCACTGAAAAACTCGGGAGACAGACATGGCGAAAAACCAGAACAACCCCGGTGCGGGCGCCACCGGCGAATGGACCGATCCCTACACCTCGTTTCATTTCGCCATCGATATCAACGGCGTGACCGAAGCCCGCTTTGTGGAATGCAGCAGCATCAGCGTGGACGTGGAGGCCATCCGCTACCGCCAGGCCGGTGCCCATGAGATCGTTCACCGTCTGCCCGGGCGGGTGGAGTATTCCGACCTCACCCTGCGCTACGGAATGACTTCTTCCACCCAGTTATGGGAATGGATGGAGTCTTCCATTGCCGGCAACGTGGATCGTCGCCATGTCTCGGTGATTCTGTACGGTCATGACGGTGCCACCGAAGTGACTCGATGGAACCTTCGCAACGCCTGGCCTCGTTCCTGGCGCGGCACCCCCCTGGACGCGCTGGGTAATCAGGTGGCGGTGGAGAGCCTGGTGCTGGTATTCGAAGAGTTCGAGCGCGTGGTGGCCGCAGGAGGGGGTGGGTGATGACACCGGCACGCCCGCTTGCGGTCATCAAGGCCTGGTGGCGGCGCTGGTCGGCCTCCTTCAGGCGCTTCCGCCCCCACGCCGGGACGGTGCGTCCCTCAACCCCGGGACCGCTGGCCATGAGCCTGGCCCGGGAGCGGGGCCGCCAGGCCTGGCTCAGGCTGGTGGGTACCAGTATCCACGGCTCGGTCCTGGGACAGACGCGGCCCGCACGGCCCATGCAACCCACGCCGTTCATCACGAGACATGAGGCCGACCGACAGGAGCGCACCGCGAGGACGCCCGCCGGCCCCTCGATTGCCCGGCGCCCGTCTCAGGACCGCACTGGCCCGTCCCTGGGTTTTCAGGCCCATGATCGGCCGGCAACTCGAATACCATCCGTTACCCGGCCCACCGATGAAGTCGCGGGGTCTTCCGGGGTCGTCGTCTGTATGCCCGAATCTCAAGCCCAGGCATTGAACCTGACCTCAAGACCCCATCGTGCAGCCTTCCCTGACCATCGTACAGCCTTCCCTGAGAAGACCGAGCCCTTCCCTGGATCCGGTGAAAAGAGAATCCTCATCGCCCCACGGGCGGGGACTATGGGTCCCGGGCATCTGGAGCAAGTCCCGATACCTCGCCCCGAAAGGTCAAGCGAGCGGGCACACCCCGTAGCGAGGTCCATCCCGTGCAGCAGGATACCCCCAAATCCACCGGCCATCGCTGGCACAAACCTTTCTAAATCCGCCCTGCACCTGCCCCAGAGGCAACCGCGACAACGGGGCGTGAGTGTAGGCATGGAAGGCTTGCTATCACTTGAAGGGCGGCCATTGCCGGCCCCCGCCCATCTCGTTGACCTCTCGAAACGCTCAGGGGCCAGCCCGGAAGATGACCGCTCCGGCTGGACGGAACCCGAGACCACCGACCGGAGACCATTCACCGCCGCACCGGTCCGGGAGCACGAGCTGGTCCCTGACGCCCTCGGGGAGGATCGGTGGCCGTCACTACCACCGGAACCTGATCCGGAGACGGCAGGGCCGGCACCGGGGCAGGATGCTGCCCATCTGCAACGACTGGCCCGGGAACAGATGGGCTGGTGAACCGATGCGGGGAGAGGGATCATGGAAAAGGTGATATTGCTCGTTGAACACACCGGCGATCAGATTCGCTGCCTGATGAATCCCGAACGCCTGGAGATCCGGCGCAGCGCCGGGGTCGTTCCCCGACACTCACGCTCCGGTCTCATCGGCCAGTCCGACCTGAGCGATGACCCGGTGCTCTACACCGGAGGCGGCCGCACCGAGATTGTCCTGGAGCTGCTGTTTGACCTGTCCCTGCATTACCAGCCCCTTGGTACCCCGCCACTGGACGATGTCCGCCAGCTCACACGGCCGCTCTGGGGCCTGGTGGAGAACCGGCATGAGAGTGGTCGAGGCCGGCCGCCCCTCGTGCGCCTGCTATGGGGTACCGGGTGCAACATCCCCGGCATCATCAGCGCGGCAGCGGAACGCCTGGAGCAATTCACCCCGGACGGCAGACCACGCCGGTCCTGGTTGCGGCTGCGGTTCCTGCGGGTGAACGACGTCGAGCCGGAATCGGTCCCCGCCACCGGTCCGCCCCAGGATATGGAGGCGCTCAGCCGGCGCCTGATGGGATTTACCCCATGAAGCCGGCCCAGTCGCTGCCACGCATCACTCTGGAAGGCGTGCAGCTGCCGGACGGATTCTGCCTGGCCACGCTTCGACTGGTGCAGCGCCTGGATGCCCCCAGCCAGTGCGAACTCTGCTGGTCGACACCCTGGCCCGATCCGGACCAGAGGGATCAACCTGACTTTCCCGCCATCGGCCGCCTGCTGACGGTGGCGTTGGCATCCCACCCCCTGTTCAGTGGTGAGATCACGGCCCTGGAATACCTTCACGAGCCCTCCGGTGGTTTTACCCTGCGCCTGCGGGCCTATGACGCCCTGGCTCGGCTGCAACGCCGACAGAGCCTCAGTACCCATGTGGAGGTGACCACCGCGGAACTGCTCCGTACCCTGTGCACCGCGGCAGACATGACGGTGGAAGAGGCGGTGGAGGAAGAAGGCCCCTTGTGGCCTCGCATCATCCCCCGATTCCCTCACGATCTGGCCCTGTTGCGCCATTACTGCGGCCGCAGTGGACTGCATTTTCATCTGCGCGAGGGGGCGGTGTGCCTCTTCACACCCACGCCACCGACCGCCGCGGACAGGGAGCTGGTCCTGGGCAAGGACCTTTTCGAGGCCGCGATCGAGGACAATCGGCTCCGCCAGGTGGACGCAGTGCAGGTCCTGGGCTGGGATCCCCATACCGGCGTGGCCCGGCAGGGCATCACCCCCCTCCCGTTCCGGTCTGATCCCGACCCAGGCCCGGCCCTGGCCCGCACCCTGCCGGGACGCCCGCTGGCCGGCGAGGCCGAGGCCCTGGCCCTGGCCCGCAGCGAGGCCGTACGGCTGCGCCATGAAGGCCTGACCTTTGAAGGCGTGGCCGAAGGCGACGCCCAGCTGCGGCCAGGCATGTGGGTCACCCCGCGAGGCTTGGCCACAGGTGGGCTGCCCCCGTTTCTGCTCACCGCGGTGGTGCATTCGGTGGATACCCGGCAAGGTTATCAGTGCGAGCTGAGCAGCCGCCCGCAGCCACAGGACCCACCTTCACCCATGCAGACACTGGTGCTGGGCGAGGTCTGCGACGTGGCTGACCCGGAGTCCCGAGGCCGGGTGCAGGTTTTGCTGGACAGCTACGCAGAGGCAGTGAGTCCCTGGCTGCTGGTCACACAACCCGGCGCGGGCAGGGACAAGGGCCTGGTGGCCTTGCCCGAGGTCGGTGACCAGGTGGTGGTGGCGCTGCCGGAGGGGGATCCCGCCAGGGGCATCGTGCTGGGGGGGATCTATGGCGGCGAAGGCCCCCCGAGGGGCCTGGGTCGGACCCGTCGCGGCCGCTCCCAGCGCCCCTACCTTCTGACGACACGAGGTGGTCAGCGCATCGAGTTCAACGATGGGGACGGTTCCATCCGGCTGCAGAACCGCAGTGGCAGCTACCTACATCTGACCCCGGAGGGTATCGTGCTTCACGCCGCCGGCACCCTGGTGCTGGAAAGCCCTGGAGAGCCCCTGACACTGCGTGCCCGGACCATCGATATGGAGCAGGCATGACCATGGAATTTCTCACCCGAAACGCGGACCTTCGCTGTGCCCACGAACTGGGCCGGATCACCGTCAAGGCCAGCCAGCACTGGGTGCGTATTCAGGATGACCCCATACTGGTGGCGGGCGATCCCCCCGGCAACCCCGTGCGTGGTTGCCCCAATCTGGGGCCGAGCATCAAGCCCTGTCAGACCACCCTCGGCGTCATGGGAGGGTATTCGTCGTTCATCAGGATCGAAGGACGCGCGGTCTGTCTTGACACCCTGACGGGCATCACCGACGGCACCCCGCCCGGTCATGTGCAGTACCGGGTGCGCGACAGCGGCCAACACCTTGTGAGGCAGCGATGAAAAGACCCACGGATCGTGCCTGGTGGTTCGCGCTGCCGATGGACGCGGCCGCCACCGACCCCGTCGGACCCGCCACGGGTCCGAGGCTGACCAGCGGCGGCGGTATCGCCATGATCGAGGAAGAGCAGGCCGTGCGCCAGTCCGTTCTCCTGTTGCTCAGCACCTGTCCCGGGGAGCGGGTCATGCGTCCCGATTACGGCTGCCGGCTGCATCGCCTGGTCTTTGCTCCCAACGATACGGGCACCGCGGGCCTGGCCATTCACTATGTGGGGGAAGCCATTCGACGGTGGGAACCCCGCGCCGTGATCATCCGCCTTGAGGCGGGTTCCGATCTGCATCACACCGGCAACCCCGCCATCCTGGACATCGTGCTGCACTACCGCCTGCGAGACAGCGGCGAAGAGGGAGAGCTGGCTCTGGGGTTCGACCTGCGTCAGGGCGGTCTGCACGATATCGGTGGGCACGAGACACCACCGCCATGACCCTACCCTCCCCCAGGCTGGATGATCGCAGCTTTGATGACCTGCTGGCCGAGGCCAAACGCCTGGTGCTGGCACGGTGCCCGGCATGGACGGACCTCAGTCCCGGGGATCCCGGCACCACCTTGCTGGAACTCTATGCCTTTCTCACCCAGGTCATGCTGTACCGCATCAACCGAATCCCGGAAAAGGCCCAGGTGGAGTTCCTGCGGCTGATGGGTGTCAGGCTGGCACCACCCGGCGCCGCCCGGGTGACCTTGCTGTTTTCTCGGACGGAAGGCAGTACCCGCCCCGTCACGATTCCCCGGGGGACACGGGTCACCGTCACCAGAACCGCCCCCGGCGAAGCCCCTCCCGTGTTTGCCACCGCACAGGCGGTGGCGCTCCCTCCCGAGGTCGATGAGATCGCCGTCACGGCCTTTCACTGCGAAGCCGTGGAAGGTGAGTGCCTGGGCCTTTCCAGCGGCCTTCCCGGACAGAGTTTTCGGCTGCACCGGCCGCCGGTCATCGCCCCCACCGGCGACCCCCTGGATCTGGTGGTGGCGGTGGAATCGGAGGCACCCCTGGACGCCCGCGTCCCCGCCCTCGTTCACCAGGGTCGACAGTACCGGATCTGGAACGAGGTCGAACACTTCGGCCGAACCCGTGCGGACAGCATCGCCTATGTGGTGGACCGGACCCATGGCATCGTCAGCTTTGCCCCCGCGGTCCACCTGGCGGACGGCGTCCAGCCCGCTGCCGGCCCCCCGCGGGCACCCCAGGCACTGGCCGCCATCCCCGCGGCCGGTCGACAGATACTGGCCTGGTATCGCCGGGGGGGTGGTCTTGCCGGTAATGTGGCGGCGCAGACCCTGGTCGTGCTCAAGGATCCCATCGCCGGACTGAGGGTGTGCAATCCGGAAGCCGCCGTGGGCGGCAGCGAGGTTGAAACCCTGGACAATGCGATGCTACGCGGCCCGCGGGAGCTGCACAGCTTGCACCGGGCCGTGACGGCCCGGGATTTCGAGGCTGTGGCCCTGCGTGAAGGCAGCGTGGGCCGTGCCCAGGCGACGGCTCAGGCCGATCACTGGCAATATGCCTCGCCAGGCACCGTGCAGTTGCTGCTGGTACCGGCCCTGACCGGCGGCACCGGCGGCTGCCACCGGCGGCAGGATCTGGAGCAGGCCCAGACCCGGGAGGCCCTGGCCCGGGTGCAACAGGCCGTTGACCAGCGTCGGCCTCTGGGCACGGTCTGCCGTGTGGACTGGTTCGGCTACAAGCCCGTCACCGTCAGCGCACGGCTGATCCTGCATGCCCAGGAGTCGCCCGAGGCGGTCAGGCGGCGGGTGATCGGTCGACTGCACAAGATGATCAATCCCCTGGGCACCCATGCCCTGCGACGCCGGCTGCACGTCTCCGACGTCTATCACAGCATCCTTGGCGAACCCGGGGTCATCTATGCCGAACGGGTCCGTTTCCTGGTGGAACAGGCCCCCGACCGGGATGTGGCGGCCCTGGCGGCGGACCCCTTTCATCAGGGGCTTTGGTTGGCCGGGGCCGGGGGCGCCCTGTTCCGCTCCACCGATAACGGCACCGGCTGGGAACACCTGACTGAATTCCCTGCGGAAATCATCCGCTGCATCACCTGCTCGCCCCATGTGCCCGGCCTGACGGCCCTCATCACCCAGGCACCGGCGGCAGGTCGCAACGGCAGCAACGTTCGCCTGAGCCGGGATTGCGGCCGTCACTGGACTGACACCCACAATCTCGGTTTCACCATCCATGATGCCGCCTGGTATCGACGCAGCGGTGAAGCCATCCTGCTGCTGGCCACCGACGAGGGGCTGTTTCAGCTCCCTCCCGGGGGCGGACCCATGCCGGTGCTGGTGGATGCGACCGCTCAGGCCATGCCCCTGTATGCAGTCACCACCGTGGAAGCACCGCGTATCGGCACCCAGATCGCCGTGGCCGCGCGCGCCACCGGCGGCGTTTACCTGTGCAACGACGAACGTATTCAGAGCTTTCGTCACATCGGCCTCAAGGGTCGGGATGTAAGAGTCCTGCGGATTCAGACCGTGGGGCCTCGCCATTACCTCTGGGCCGGGCTGGCGGCGGTGGGTGGCGAGGAAGGAGACGGCTGCCTGTACTGGGAGCTGCGCCGTGATCCGGAAGATGCTGAGGGCTGGCGTGCCATGGCACGGAAGTGGCGCGGCGGCTCCTGTCGCGCTCTGGCCTTCGACGGTGAGCACGTGCATGCCGCCACATTTCACGCCGGCATTGCCACCCTGGACAGTGCCGCCAAAGACGCCCTCTGGCAACTGCCGCGACTGGACAGCGGCCTGCCCCTGAGGGATACCGAACGCCTGCTGCACCGACTGGATGCCCTGGCCATCGCCCCCCGGCACCACCGGGTCGACCGGCCGCCGACCCTGCTTTGCGGCGGTCCGCTGGGGATTTTTGCGGGCACCCGCGGGGAGGAAGGCTTCATCCCTGCCTCCCGGCTGGAATATCCCGACGTGGTAACGGCGGGAGAGGGTTTCCTGTTCTGCAGCGGCGATCATGTCATCGAGGTCCGTCACGATGCGGCGCCGGGAGATTGAAGCCCTGTTGCCCGCGGTCTACCAGGCGGCCATCCGGCCGGGTTCCCCCCTGGATGCGATCCTGGAGGTGGCGGCCCGGCTACCCCAACCCAGCGAGGAACTGTTGGCCCGGATGGACAGCCTGTTTGACCCCCGACGGACACCGGAAGCCATGGTCCCGTTCCTGGCCCGCTGGGTGGACCTGGACCGTTTTCTGCCCCGTCTGGCCGATGACGGCGCTGGTGGGATGCTGCCCAGCGGGCTGGGTCGCCTGCGGGAACTGTGCTGTGCCGCGGCCGACCTGTCGCGCCTGCGTGGCACCCCCCGGGGCCTGATCCGGTTTCTGGAGATCGCCACCGGCCATACAGGCTTCGAACTCCACGAGAACCTGGATCGGGAAGGCCGACACCGTCCCTTTCATCTGCGGGTCACGGCACCGGCGGCGGCCGCTCCCCATGAGGCACTGATCCACACCATCATCGAGAGCGAGAAGCCTGCCTACGTGACCTACGACCGCAAAGAGTTGCAGTTCCGATAACAAGGGGGTAAGCACAATGCCGAATTATTACGAAATCACCCCGACCGATGACCGCCTGACGCTGACCGGCGGCAAGGGCGAGGCCAGCTTCGGGGTACGTTACGTGGGTGGCCGCAGCGTCGAGGCGCGGGCCCGGGCGGTTCCTCTGGAAGGGACGCTGCCCACCTGGCTGAGACTGGAATCACCGGATCAACGGGCGATGCAACCGGGTCAGACCCAGACCTTCCGGGTACATGTCACGATCCCGCCGGGTACCCTGCCGGGGCGTTACGGGATGCGCCTGGATCTGATGTCCGTGGACAATACCGACGAGGAATACGATCAGGGCCCCATGATCACCTTTGAGGTGACCGAACCGGCCCCGGCGGCTGCCGCGGGCTTTCCCTGGTGGGTCATCATCGTACTCGCCCTGGTACTGACGGTCGGCGTCGGGGGGCTGACCTGGTGGATGAACTCTAGAGATAAGCCGGTCGAAGTGCCGCCGCTGAAAGACCTGATGCCGGCACAGGCCATCCTCGACCTGGAGGCAGCCGGACTCCGGGCGGGAGCACAAACCCCTGAACATGATGGCGAGATTACGGCAGGTCGGGTAATCCGCGGCGAACCCGAGTCAGGGGTGCGCGTCAGCGCCGGGAGCCAGGTCGATCTGATCGTATCCAGCGGGCCTCAACTGATACGGATTCCTGACGTGGAGAACCAGAGGATCGCTGCAGCCAGACAGGCCATTCGTGAAGCGGGACTGGAAGTCGGCATGGCCTTTGCCCAGGGCAGGACTTGCCTGGGACCCTTCTGGGACGTGGAGCGGACCCATCCCGCCACCGGCACCCCGGTGCCGATCGGTTCCGAAGTCGATCTTTACCTGAAATGCGGACGGCCCGGGGGAATAACTCCCATCCCATTAAGGGATCCCATCATCATAAATCCCGCCAATCCCCAACGTTGAAGGACGGATCTGCACAACGGCCGTCAGGAGAACGGACATGCCCCCCAAGGTACTACAACTCCTGCTTGTGCTGGCAGCCGTGTTGTGCACGGTGGGGATTACCTGGATGCTGGCTCGGGGATCATCACCGGGCATGCCGGATACATTCGAGCCTCCGGGATGGATTTCCACCCTGAGGGGGCTGGCCGGCGGACCCGGCGTGCAGGCGACGGATCTGCGCCGGGACGGAGCGGGCTTTCCCCAGGTGCTGCATCTGAGCGGCAACCAGACGGTGGTCTACGAAGTACTGCCGGCACCGGGTACCCGGACCCGACGACTTGTCCTCGCGGTGGAAGGACAGGTCCGCATCCGCTATGAACCGGTTCAGGGCCAGCGGATCGGAGATGAATCCGTCCAACCCCAGATCTGGCCGGACGATTACCCCCGTGGGGACCCGCCGGCTTTCATCATCTACGACCAGGGCGGGCAACTGCGTCTGGAAAACCGACAGGGCAACAGCCGGGTACGGTGGCCGGAATGAAGCCCCGTCCGCTGTATCGTCCCCTCTTTGTGCTGGCGGTGGCCCTCCTGGGCCTGGTGCTGCTGATCGAACTGGGCACGGCGATCAGCGCCCTCTTTCCGGCACTGCCCGCCGGCACCGTGGGCTGGGGAATACCGTCACTGGCCCTGCTGGATGCTCAGCTTCTGTTCACCGCCCTGCTCATGACCGCCCCCCTGCTGCTGCCGGAGCGGGTCACGGGACGCATCCAGGGGGTGCTGACCCTGATCTTCAGTTTTCTGGTCCTGATTGCCTGTCTGATGACCGGGTTTGCCGCCTTCACCCTGCTGATGCTGCTCGTCGGCCTGCTGCTGGCCGTACCCTTCGGACCGGTGGCCTACGCGGCTCTGGGCTATGCCGGATTTCCCACCGCCGGCGCCGCCGTCGTCCTCGGTCTGCTCATGACCTGCAAGTTGGTCTGCATCGGCGTGCTGGTGACCGCCCATCCCCGCTTCCTGGAAAACAGGGGCCTGATGCTGCTGGTCCTGAGTTCCCTGCTGGCGACCCTCATCGTCACCTTTCTGCATGCCCTGGTCCCGGGCATGCTGGTCAGCGTCACCGACCTGATCGCCGCCGTTATTGTCGCCATCATTGCGGGGATATGGGCGGTGATCGGCCTCGTGTGCGCCTTGGTCGCCATGATCAGGGCCGTGGCCTGAGCGGGCCTGAGTCCCCCACCCGCTTGAAATCCCCCGCCGACGCCAGGGGCGGGGGTGCCACCCGCAGGAACAGGCGGTACAGATCCGCCGCGCTCTCCCCCTGACCCATGGTCTCCCGGAGCAGTCCCAGTACCAGGAACATAAGGATGGTGCGTTCGGGCAGGGCGCTGAAACCCTCGTCCCCCAATCCTTCCACATAATCGGTCATCAGGGCCTCCGCGCGGGCAAAATCCCGACTCCAGATCAGCAGTACCAGCAGGTCGTATAGCACCCCCAGCTGGGCGGCCTGGTCATATTCATCCAGGCCGGACAGGAGCTCGTAGGCCTCCAGCAGGGTCTCCCGAGCCTGAGGCAACCGGTCGGTGGATTTCTGCAGGGCGGCCAGGTCCACCAGCGTGTGGAACACCTCCATGTGGGCATAGCCGTATGTCTGCTGTTTCTGCTCCAGTACCTTGAGCAGCCAACCTTCCGCCGCCGTATGATCCCGTGCCTCGAAACAGGTCACCGCCAGGTCACGCAGGATGACCGTGAGATTGTCGGTCTCCACCCGTCCCGGTTCCGCCGACAGTTTCAATGCCGCCTCCAGGTGCTCCATGGCCTTGTCGAAGGCGCGCCGGTTCATACACTCCCGGGCCATCTGATGCAGCAGTTCGACCAGCATGGCCGGGTCGGGTCCTCGCACCCAGCGCAGTCGGCCAAAGGGCTCGTCGGTGTCACTGGAGGAATTGTCCGTAGTCAGGGAGACGACCCGGGGCCGGTTCTCGTAGAGCCAGGGGTTATCGTAGAGGGTCCAGTAAGGCGCCTTGTAATCCCGGGAAAAAACGGACTCGTCCAGACCCCGCCGAAATGAGATCAAGCTGCGGGCATAGAGGGATTTGAGTTCCTTCTTGTTGGGAATGCGCCAGTCCCGAAACCCCGCGTGCCCGTTGCTGTTGAAGTGTTGCAGACGAACCATGGCCGACTCGGCGGAAAAGACATCGGGGCTACCGTACACCGTGCCGCCGAGCCAGGATTCCCCCACCGAGTGAACAAACCACTGCAGGCCCGTCTTCAGATCCATCACGGTGCCGTCGGCCAGATCGATGAAACGCTCGCCACGCCCGACCGCTGCGGGCGTCAGGGCGTAGGAATACTGATAGGCATACCGGCGGGCGCTGCTGGGCCGGGCCGCCGGTTCCGGCTGCTGGAATCCGCGGGCGTAACGCTGATTGGCGATCCACGTATCATGCTCACGGCGCCGCTCAGGGTCGGACAGCACCGTGTAGGCATCGTTGATGATCTTGGTGATCCGCTCCGCCTTCTCCCGCTGATGCTGGTTCTTGTCCGGGTGCCACTTCTGGGACAGGAACTTGTAGGCACCCCGGATGACTTCAGGACTCGCGTTCTCGGTGACCTGCAGGTTTTCGTAGTGAGTTCTTAGCCGCTTCATGGGTCAGCGCAGTCCAATGATGTCCTCCACGTCCTCAGGCCAGGTCAGGGTATAGGCGAAGCGGATCCGGGTCCGGGCATCCGCCTCCAGGGACTGGTGCCAGGCCAGCACTCCCTGCTTGCCGTCCACGTCCCGCTCAGTGGGCGGTGTGCTCCGGCTGTCCAGTTCCACCTTGATGCGTTCGTCGCGGGCCACCGGGAGCTGATCCAGTACGGTGACATCCACGGGACGCGGATGAGCATTATGCACCGAGATCAGGTACGCCCGCTCCAGCCGCTGCTGGCGGCGGATCAGCCCCTCCTGACCGCGGCTGTCCCGGTCCAATTCGTAGCGGATGCCGATGCGCTCATCCACCCCGAAGGACAGACGCAGGGGACTGCCGGGCTGCAGGGACGGGAACGGTACCCCTCCCACCAGGCTACCGTCCTGGAACAGGCTCACCTGTCCGGCCGGGAGCGGCGCCGCCCCCTCGAAGGTGGTTTCCGCAAACAGGTAGGCGTGGGGCATCAGCCGGGGCACGGCCCGGGCCGACAGGCTAGCCTCCAGACGATGCTCCGCCAGGGTATGACGATGGGGCTGGTTGTCCGAAGGGATGCTGACCTGCCCCGCGATCCGGTACAGGGCACTGAACTCCGCTGCCTCCAGGTCAGCCATCTGCTCACCGGCCTTCATCTCCGGCGCCGGTGCCATGGACATCAGGGCATCCATGGTCACCTCCTGGGAACGTCGTGCCGTGGGTGCCGGCGTCGGCCTGGCCACGTCCACATACCAGGGCTGCAGTTCCGGCAGCCGACCGCCCAGTTCGGGACGGGCGGTGGACAGTCGCAGGATCACATCATTCCAGTCCTGACCGGTATTCTGACGCAGCTCTGCCCGCTGCACCAGCCGCAGCTCACCGGTGGCGGTATCCAGGCGGGCCTCGTAGAGGGGGCGCCAGCCGGCATGGCGGACCCGATATTCCAGGGTCAGGACGGCTTCTCCCGCCACCGGGCTTTGATAATGCACCCGCGCCTCCAGGGTATCCCGACGGCCTCGTTGCAGGGTCTCCAGTTCGTCACGGATGCGCTGGATATCCGCCTCCACTTCACGCAGGGACTGCTCGTGGTTCTGGATGGTGCGCAGGATGTCCAGGGCACCCTCCCCCACCACCTGCCAGGCCCGGGGCCACTGGTCCGGGCTCAGGCCCGATTCCGCCGGCGACGCGGCCTGTCCCATCCGCTCCACCAGACGCAGCTGGATCTCACCGGCACGAATCTCATCGGTGATCCCCCGCTGCTGATCCTCCAGCGCCTGCAGTCTTTCCGTCAGGGCCTGCTCCGTGGGATGGGCCAGATCACGACCATGCACCACCCGGGTCTCCAGGGTGCCCAGTATCAATCCCTCGGGGCCTCGGGCACTGACCCGAAGGCCGGCCGTGTCCAGATCGGCGGGTAGCCGGTCCACGGTGATCACCCCCTGACCGGCACTCAAGGTGGCCGTCTGTTCCATCACCACGCCGGCCTGACCGGGAAACAGGGTGACTTCCACCACCTGACCCGCCCAGGCGGTGCCGGACAGCCCGGCAACCAGCAAAGACAACGGCACCCTGAACTTGTACATGCGAAGAACCTCCCAGGAAACGGTGCATCGGTGACACAACCTTGGATTCAGGCGATACCATATGCCAGATCCGGGTGCGTTGCACCATTACTCAATAACCCACTCAACTATCCGGCCAGGGCAGGCACGGCAACTGGAGTTCTTCATGTCACATTCAATCGCCGTCATCCCCGGCGACGGTATCGGCAATGAGGTCATGCCCGAGGGCCTGCGCGCCCTGGAGGCCGCGGCCCGGCGCTTCGGCATCGACCTGCAATACACCCATTTCGACTTCGCCTGTTGCGACTACTACCTGGCCCACGGCCGCATGCTGCCCGAGGACTGGTTCGAGCGGCTCAAGGGCTTTGACGCCATCTTCTTCGGTGCCGTGGGCGACCCGGCGCGGGTGCCGGACCATATTTCCCTGTGGGGTTCCCTGCTCCAGTTCCGGCGCGCCTTCGACCAGTACATCAACCTGCGCCCCTGCAAGCTGCTGCCCGGCATCCGCAGCCCCCTGGCGGGACGCAGCCCCGGTGACATGGATTTCTACGTGGTGCGGGAAAATACCGAAGGCGAGTATTCCAGCATCGGCGGCCGCATGTTCGAAGGCACCGAGCGGGAGGTGGTGATCCAGGAGACGGTGATGACCCGGATCGGGGTCGACCGGGTGCTGCAGTATGCCTTTGAACTGGCCGATCGCCGCCCCCGTCGCAAACTGACCTCCGCCACCAAGTCCAACGGGATTTCCATCACCATGCCCTACTGGGACGAGCGGGTGAAGGCCATGGCCGAGCGCTATCCGCAGGTGGCGGTGGACCAGTATCACATCGACATCCTCACGGCCAATTTCGTGCTTCACCCCGACTGGTTCGACGTGGTGGTGGCCAGCAATCTGTTCGGCGACATCCTCTCCGACCTGGGACCGGCCTGTGCCGGCACCATCGGCGTGGCCCCGTCGGCCAACATCAATCCCGACGGCACCTTCCCCAGCCTGTTCGAACCCGTACACGGCAGTGCCCCGGACATTGCCGGCCGGGGGATCGCCAACCCCATCGGCCAGATCTGGTCGGCGGCGATGATGCTGGAACACCTGGGCCACCAGGCGGCGGCCCAGGCCATCGTGACGGCGTTTGAAGGGGTGCTGACCGAGGGAGATTCCCGGGTGCTGACCCCCGACATCGGCGGACAAGGCAACACCCGTACCCTGGGCGAAGCGATCGCCGCCCGGATCGAAGGCTGATCCGGCCCGAGATGGCCCTACATGGCAGGATAGTTAGGGCCATCCCCCCCTTGGGGCGCCACCCAGTTGATGTTCTGGCCCGGGTCCTTGATGTCGCAGGTCTTGCAGTGCACACAGTTCTGGGCGTTGATCTGCAGGCGCGCACCCGAACCGTTCTTTTGCACGTATTCATAGACCCCCGCAGGGCAGTAGCGGGTTTCGGGACCGGCGAAGCGGGCATGGTTCAGTGACAGGGGCAGCGCCGGGTCCCGCAGTTGCAGGTGGACCGGCTGGCCTTCCTCGTGGTGGGTGTTGGACAGAAACACCGAGGAAAGCCGGTCGAAGGTGAGCGTGCCGTCGGGCTTGGGATACTCGACGGGGGTCGAGGATGCCGCCGGCTGCAGGGCGGCATGGTCCGGATGATGGTGAAGGGTCCAAGGCGCCCTGCCCTTGAGCACGTAGGTTTCCAGGGCGGCATGGGCTAGACCACCCCACAGGCCCCAACGAAAACCGGGACGGATGTTGCGAGCCGCATGCAACTCCTGCATCACCCAGGTCTGATCCAGACGCTGCCGGTAATCGACGGCCTCGCCCCGCCGCCCGGCCCCGTCGGCCGGCAGATCGAACACTGCCTCGGCCGCCGTCATGCCGCTCTTCATGGCGTTGTGGCTACCCTTGATGCGGGGCACATCCAGAAAACCGGCGGCGTCTCCGGCCAACAGGCCACCCGGGAAGCTGAGACGGGGAATGCTCTGCCAGCCGCCCTCCACCAGGGCCCTGGCCCCGAAGGCAATGCGGCGCCCGCCCTCCAGCACCTCGCGGATGGCGGGATGGGTCTTGAACCGCTGCATCTCCTCGAAGGGGCTCAGATAGGGGTTGCGATAATCCAGTCCGACGATGAAACCCACCGCCACCTGATGGTCTTCCAGGTGATAGAGGAATCCACCGCCGTAGGTGCCGTGGTCCAGCGGCCAGCCGATGGTGTGGCGAACGGTGCCGGGCCGGTGCCGGGCCGGGTCCACCTCCCAGAGTTCCTTGATCCCCAGGCCGTAGGTCTGAGGATCAACGCCATCCCGAAGATCAAAGTGTGCCATCAGCTGTTTGGTCAGTGAACCGTGGCAGCCCTCGGTGAACAGGGTCTGGCGGGCGTGGAGTTCCACCCCCGGCTCGAACTGGGGGCCTTCGCTGCCATCGGCCAGGCGGCCCATGTCGGCGGTAGCCACGCCCATCACCGCGCCCTGATCATCAAACAGGATCTGCGCCGCCGGGAAACCGGGCAGGACCTCCACCCCCAGATCCTCGGCCTGTTGGGCCAGCCAGCGGCAGAGATTGCCCAGGCTGATGATGTAATTGCCCTGGTTGTGCATCTGGGGCGGCAACGGCAGTTTGACCGACCGTTCCCGGCCCAACCACAGGAAGGCATCCTCGGTGGCCGGCGTGTGCAGGGGTGCCCCCCGCGCCTGCCAATCGGGAATGAGTTCGTTCAGAGCCCGGGGGTCGAACACGGCCCCGGAGAGGATATGGGCACCCACCTCGGAGCCCTTTTCCAGGACGCAGACCGACAGCTCCCGACCGGCAGCCGCGGCCAGTTGCCGTAGACGAATCGCCGCCGCCAGGCCGGCCGGGCCAGCGCCGACGATGACCACATCAAATTCCATGCTTTCACGTTCCGACATGGCGGGTTTCTCCGGGTGAGGGTGGTGGGTCAGGCCTTCATCTGTCTGAGTCCGTCCCGCAGCGACGGCAGGATCTCCAGCAGATCCCCCACCAGGGCATAGTCGGCGGTCTGCACCATGGGGCACTCCTCGTCCTTGTTGATGGCCACTACCACCTTGCTGTCCTTCATGCCGGCCCAGTGCTGGATGGCGCCGGAGATGCCCACGGCGATGTACAGCTCCGGGGCGACGATCTTGCCGGTCTGGCCTACCTGATAGTCGTTGGGCACGAACCCCGCGTCCACCGCCGCTCGGGAGGCACCGATGGCGGCGCCCAGTTCATCGGCCACCGCCTCCAGCAATCCAAAGCCCTCCGCGCTACCGACGCCCCGCCCACCGGAGATCACCACCCGGGCCGCGCCCAGTTCGGGCCGTTCGCTGCGGGTCATGGCGTCCTCCACGAACCGGGACACTCCCGGATCGGGGCCGGCCGCGATGGTCGTGATCTCTGCCTGCCCACCTTCTGCGGCCGGGGCAAAGGCCGTGGTGCGGATGGTCAGCACCCGGATGCGCTCCTCGCAACAGACCCGGGCCATGACATTGCCTGCATAGATGGGACGCTGGAAGACGGTGGGGCTTTCGATCGCGGTGATGTCCGATACCTGCCCCACGTCCAGCAGGCCCGCCACCCGGGGCATCACGTCCTTGCCGTGACTGGTGGCGGCGGCCACCACCGCCTGATGGTCGGCAGCCAGGGCGGCGATCAGTACCGCCAGGGGTTCCGCCAGCTGGTGTTCATACAGCGGGTCATCACACAGCAGTACCTGTGTTACACCCTGCAGCCGTGCCGCGGCCTCGGCCACGGCACGGCAGTGGTGACCGGCCACCAGAACCCGGATGTCTTCCCCCAGGGCCGTCGCCGCCGCCACCGCCCGTCGACCGGCATCGGAAAGGATTTTATGATCGTGTTCCGCCACTACCAGGACTGTCATGGTTGTTCTCCTTTTCAGATCACCTGGGCATCGTGCTTGAGCCGATGGAGCAATTCTTCCACGCTCTCCACCCGCACCCCGGGCTTGCGTGCCGGCGGTTCCGACACGCCCAGACAGCGGATGTCGGTGGACGTATTCACGCCCAGGCTGTCAAGGGGCTTGATGTCCAGTGGTTTTTTCTTGGCCTTCATGATGTTGGGCAGTTTCAGGTAGCGGGGTTCATTGAGCCGCAGGTCGGTGCTGACCACCGCCGGCAACGGCAGAGCCACGGTACGGGTACCGCCATCCACTTCCCGGCTGACCCGGGCCTCGCCGTCCGCCAACACCAGCCTGCAGGCAAAGGTGCCCTGCCCCCAGCCCAGACGGGCCGCCAGCATCTGGGCGGTCTGATTGCAGTCGTCATCGATGGCCTGCTTGCCCATGAGCACCAGCTGCGGCGCTTCTTCATCGACGATGGCCTTGAGGATGCGACTGACCACCACCGGCTCCAGGGCGGCTTCCGGGGTCTTGACCAGGATGGCCCGGTCGGCGCCGAAGGCCAGGGCAGTGCGCAGCACGTCCTGACAGGCATCGGTGCCGATGCTCACCGCCACCACATCGCTCACCTGCCCCGCCTCCTTCAGGCGCACGGCCGCTTCCATGGCGATCTCGTCAAAGGGGTTCATGGACATTTTCAGATTGGCCAGGTCCACACCGGAACCATCCGAGCGGGCACGCACCCGCACGTTGTAATCGACGACCCGTTTCACCGGTACCAGTACCTTCATGGGGCATTCTCCTTCAGGATTTGTCTTCGGGACGCATCACCAGCACCGGCGAGCGGGCGGCGCGGACCACCTCGCGGGCGAAGCTGCCCATGAGTGCCCGCTGCAGGCCGGTTCGCCCGTGGGTGGTCATGGCGATCACGGCGCCCTTGATGAGGGCGGAATAGTCCACCACCGCCTGGGCCACGTCCTTGCCGTGAAGGACATCCCAGTTGACGGACATGCCGTACAGATCCGGCACGTGATCGGCCACCCGACGCAGGTAGACCCATTCACCGGAGTCGGCCCCGCCACCCCCGCCGAAAGACGGCTTGAGCACCTGGATCAAACGGATGTCGGCGCCGATGGCGCGGGCAAAGGAGACGGCCTCCGGCAGCATGGCCTCGGACAGGGGCGAACCATCCAGGCAGACCAGCAGGGTGCGGATGGGGCCGGTCCAGTCCTCGGCAAACTCCGGCCCGGTGAACAGCAGGGGCCGGTGGGTGTGCCTGACCATGTGACTGGCCACGCTGCCGGCCACGGCCTCCCCCACCAGGCCGCGGGCATGGGTGGACATGACCACCGGCGAGTCCGGGTCCCGGCCGATGAGTTCCATCACCCCGTCGGTGACCGAGGCATGGGTGATCACTTCCACCAGGCCATCATTGAGTCCCCGGGCCGCCAGGATACTCTGCAACAGGGCCTTGCGTTCGCCGGCATCCTGGTCCCGGGACACCACTGAGGCCAGACGGACCCGCAGGCCCAGTTGACCGGCCAGTGACAGCCCCGGCCGCAGGGCCGCCTGGGAGCGGACGCTTGAATCCAGCGGAATGGTGACGGCAGCAGACATGACATGGCTCCTTGTTAAGGACGTTGCGCGACTCAAGCAAGCCAGCGCTTGCGGCGTCGATAATGTTTCACGTTGAGGTAATCCACCTTGCCCGCACCGCCCAGATAGAATTCCTGTACATCCGGATTCTCCCGCAGCACGGCGGCCTCACCGCTCATGACCACATGACCGTTTTCCAGCAGGTAGGCATAGTCCACCACGGCCAGGGCGGCGGTGGCGTTCTGTTCCACCAGCAACACGCTCATACCCTGTTCCTCGTTGATCTTGCGGATGATCTCGAAGATCTCCTGCACCAGCAGCGGGGAAAGGCCCAGACTGGGTTCATCCAGCATGATCAGGTCCGGCTCGGTCATCAGGGCGCGGCCGATGGCCAGCATCTGCTGCTCGCCGCCGGAAAGGTAACCGGACTTGGTGCGAGCCCGCTCCTTCAGGCGGGGAAAATAGGTGAACACCTGTTCCCTAAGTTCCTGATAGCGCTGCCGGCTGCCCCGCAGGGGGAAGGCCGCCAGCAGATTATCCTCCGGGGTCAGGTGCTCGAAGATGCGTCGTCCCTCCAGCACGTGGACCAGACCGGCGGCCACCCTTTTGGGCGGCGTCAGCGGCAACATGTCCTGCCCCTTGAACCAAAGATTGCCGCGAGTGACCAGACCCCGTTCCGGTGCCAGCAGACCGCTGATGGACTTGAGGGTGGTGCTCTTGCCGGCGCCGTTGCTGCCCAGCAGGGCGATCATCTGCCCCTGCTCGATCTTCAGCGACACGCCCTTGATGGCGAGGAACACCCGGTCATACACCACTTCCACGTTGCTCAGTTCAAGCAGGGGTCGGGCCGTATCCTGCAGGGGCACGGCGGTATTCAATGATGTCAGCATGGGAACACCGTTTTCCTGTCTGTGGTGGAAGGTTCCGGGGAGTGCCACCCCAGGCAGCACCGGGGTGGCCGATCACGCACTAGCGGCCGTCCCTGAAACCCTGGGCATCCTTCTCGATTTCGTGCCAGACGATCTCCTGGAAGGCGTTGCTCCAGTCGGTCAGGGGTTCCCAGGTCTGGCCGTTCCACTGGGAGACACGACCATAACCGCCGCCCTGATGGTCGGCGGCGGTGAGAGTCACCGGGGGCATCAAACCACGGGCATCGAAGCCATCGATCATCTCAAAGCCGCGCCGCAGGGTGTCACCGGTCAGGGGGGCTCCGAACTCACGAATGGCCAGGCGGGCGGCCTCTACCGCCACCGCCATGGTGGCCACGCCGATGTTGTAGTAGCTCGAACCCACATTGGCGGCGGAACCGGCACCCAGGCCCGGCTCGACCACGTGGGTGACGATGTCCTGGATCACCGCCGGCTCCCGGCCGGAGGCCACCGCCTCGAAGCGCTTGACGCCGTTCATGTGGTTGCCCCCCACGTTGCGGGCGTCGGTCTCGGACAGCCACACCACGGAGAGGATGTTCTGGGGACGGATGCCGTTGCGAATGGCCTCGCGCACGGACACCTGCTGACCGCCGCCGGCACCCCAGATGATCACGTGGTCGGGTCGGTAACGGCGCACATCGGACCAGGTGGCGGACTGTTCGGCGCCCGGGCTGGGATAACCGAAGCTGCGCAGCTGGAAGCCCTTCTGCTGGGCCAGCTCCTGCAGCACCGGCAACGGTTCACGACCAAAGGGCGAGTCGATGTGTACCAGGGCGATG
The DNA here is from genome assembly GCF_022227845.1 of Ectothiorhodospira lacustris. Lineage (GTDB taxonomy): Bacteria > Pseudomonadota > Gammaproteobacteria > Ectothiorhodospirales > Ectothiorhodospiraceae > Ectothiorhodospira > Ectothiorhodospira lacustris. The sequence continues at coordinate 40,882 of NZ_JAJNQN010000020.1, forward strand.
CGCTTGTTGGTCAGGCCGCCCTGATGGCGCTCGATGTAGTCCGCCAGCAGCGTGGCCTGGGACCAGTAGGTGGCCATCATGGGAAAGACGAAGGGGAAGGTCTCGCCGTCGGAGGCATCGCCGCGCCCGTGCAGGGCGGTGATCATCACCACTTCATCCCGCAGCACCCGATTCACCGCCGCCCGGGATACCGGCGTGCTGAAGAAGTCCACCAGCACGGCGCCCTCGCGCCGGGCCCGGTTGTAGGCCTCCAGACCCCGCTGGGGCTCGTTGGCGGTATCACGGATGATGGTCTCGATGGGGTGACCCTCGACGCCGCCGGTCTCGTTGATCAGGCGCAGGTAGTCCTGCTGGCCCTGGTTGTACTCGCTGGAGACGAAGGTGTAGACGGCGGTGAAGTCCTGCAACAGGGCGAACTTGATCGGTTCCTTGTCGGCACTGGCGGTCCCTCCCACCGCCAGGGCCACGGCACCGGCCACCCCGGCCAGCCCTTTGAGCAATGTCTTCATGGCATACTCCTCATTATGATCATCTGGCCCGATGGGGCCTGGTTGATATCAGCTCTGGGTATGACGGAACGGCCAGACCAGGAAGTATTTGCGGATGTTGTCGTAGATCTTGGCCAGTCCCAGGGGCTCGAACAGAATCACACCGATGATCAGTGCCCCGTAGACCATCAATGGAATGTGCGACAGCAGGTTGAAGGAGATGGGAATCAGGTCGAACTGGGCCACGAAGGCCAGCAGGTTGGTGAGCACAATGGGCAGCAGCAGGACAAACCCGGCCCCCAGATAGGCGCCGATGACGCTGCCAAGCCCCCCCACCAGCACCATCGCCACCAGCTGGATGGAGACGTTGAACCCGAACTGCTCCGGGGTCACCGCCTGGTAGTAGCAAAATGCCAGCACCGCACCGGTCACGCCGCCCAGGAAGGAGCTGGCGAAGAAGGCCAGCAGCTTGTACCTGAGCGGGTTGACGCCGATCACCGAGGCGGCAAAATCCTTGTCCCGCACCGCCACCAGGGCACGCCCGAAGCTGCTGCGCTTGATGTTCATGATCAGCAGCGTCACCACCACCGTCCACAGCAGGGCCGTGTAGTAGAGGGCACCATCGCTCTGCAGCGGGACGAACAGGAAGGTCACGTCGGGAGTGCTCAGGGTGGCCTGGGCACCGCCGGAGATGGCCGGCACGTTGATGATGGTCCACTCCACCAGGTACTGCATGGCCAGGGTGGCCATCACCAGGTACAGCCCCTTCACCCGCAGGGCCGCCGCCCCGAACAGGCAACCGATCAGGGCCGCCATCAGGCCGGCACCCAGCAAGGCCAGTTCGAAGGGCACCCCGGCTCGTGTCAGATGAATGCTGGTATAGGCCCCGATGGCCATCACTGCGGCAAAGCCGAAGTGCAGCTGGCCGGCAATGCCCATCAGCAAGGTCAGGGACAGGGCCGCCGCGGTCCAGATCAGCCAGGGCAGCATGTAGCTGGTCAGGTAGAGGTCGGAGAGCAGGAACGGGGCCGCCAGTGCCAGCAGCAACAGTCCCTGGATGATCCGCCGGTCGGCGGTCACGGGCCAGAGGGCACGCGCCGACTCGTAACGGGTATGGTGAATGCCGGACAGTCGATAGAACATGGCGCTTAGACCCTCTCGATGTCTTCACGGCCGAAGATGCCGTGGGGACGGAACATGATGGTGAGCAGGATGATCAGGGAGGTGACCACGTCGCGGGTGCCGCCACCCACCAGCGGGTCCACGTAACCAGGGATCACGCTGCCCAGGATGCCGACGATGAGACCGGCGACGAGAACGCCGTAGATGCTGTCCAGACCGCCCAGGATGACCACGGCCACGGCCGGGAACAGCAAGGCCGTCAGGGTCCAGTCGACCCCCTGTACCGAGCCCCACATGGCCCCGGCGGCCACCGCGGAGATCCCTGCCAGCCCCCAGGAGACGGCCACCGCCCGCTCCACGGAGATGCCCACGGACCAGCTGGAGATGTGGTTGTCGGACACCGCCCGCAGCTTGGTGCCCAGGCGGGTGCGGAAGAACAGCAGGGACAGGCCCACCATGGCCGCGCCGATGAGGCCGCCCACCAGATACTCCCGGTTGATGAACACGTCACCGATGATGATGGGCATCATGTCCAGGCCCAGGTCCAGGCTCTTGGGCGCCGCCCCCAGCAGGCCGGGGCCGATGCCCCGCAACAGGCTCTCCAGACCCAGGGTGAGCATGACCACCATGATGATGGGCTGACCCACCATCTTGCGCAGCAAGAAGCGCTCGGTGAGCATGCCGAACAGGAACATGCCCACCAGGGCCAGGAAAACGGCCACCAGAATGGGCGTGCCCAGCAGGCCGGCAAAGATCCACACCAGATAGGCGGCGATCATCACCATGGCCCCCTGGGCCAGGTTGGGCACCCCGGAAGACTTGTAGATGAGCACAATGCCCAGGGCCACCAGGCTGTACATGAGCCCGGTCAGCGCCCCGTTGATGGTCAATTCGATTAGAAACTGGAAATCCATGGATCACACCTCCTCCGCCAGCCGGGCACCGACCACGTCCGCCACCGCCAGGTGGCGCTTGAGGATGCCGGACTCGCCGGTTTCGTAACTGATTCTTGCCTCGAACTCGATGGCGCTGCGGCCGTCGTAGAGGGACTCAATGATGGGGGCGTAATGGGCGTCGATGACCTTGCGCCGCAGCTTGCGGGTTCGGGTCACCTCGCCGTCGTCCGGGTCGAACTCCTTGTGCAGGTTGACGAAGCGCCGAATCTCCAGGGCATCGGGCAGTACCGCGTTCACATGGGCCACTTCCTTGCGCACCAGTTCGTAGACCTGAGGCTTCTGGGACAGGTCGGCAAAGGAGGTGTAGGCCACCCCGTTCTCCTCCGCCCAGTGCCCCACCGCGTCGATGTCGATGACGATCAGGGCGGCCAGATAGTCACGATCCTTGCCCAGGATGCAGGCATCCTTGATGTAGTGACTGAACTTGAGACGGTTCTCCACGTAGGTGGGGATGAACCGCTCGCCGGCCCGGGTATGGACCACCTCGGACACCCGGCCCAGTACCACCAGCTGCCCGTCCTCCTCCAGATAACCCGCATCTCCGGTATGCATCCAGCCGTCCTGGAGGGTCTCGGCGGTAGCCTCGGGGTTGTTGAAGTAACCATCAAAGATGTTGTCGGAACGCACCAGGATCTCGCCGTCGTCGCTGATCTTCAGCGCCACCCCCGGGAAAGGCCGCCCCGCAGTGTGCAGGCTGATGGAATCCAGTGGCTGGGCCACGCACAGGGCACAGTTCTCGGTCTGGCCGTAGAACTGGCGCAGGTTGAGGCCCAGGGCGCGGAAGAACAGGAACACGTCCTCCCCCATGGCCTCGCCGGCGGTATAGGGTCGCTCCACCCGGGCCAGTCCCAACTGATCCTTGAGGGGTCCGAAGATCAGCACTTCCCCCACGGCGCGCCAGAAACGCTCGGCCGCCGTGGGCGCCTGACCGGCCAGCCGACGCCGTTCCAGTTCCACCGCAAAGGGCATGAAATGGTGATAGAGGCGACGCTTGAGACCGGTGGATTCATTGATGCCCACCTGGATGCGGGTCAGCATGTTGGACCAGGCCCGGGGCGAACCGAAGTACAGGGTGGGGGCGATTTCCCGCAGATCGTGCAGGGCGGTTTCCTGACGCTCGGGGATGTTGACGCAGAACCGTAATACCAGGGCGGCACCGATGGTAAAGATGAAGTCACCCACCCAGGCCATGGGCAGGTAGGCCATGTGCACCTCGCCTTCGCGGAAATAGCCGGCCTGCGAGGCATTGCGCACCCCCGAGAGGATATGACCATGCTTGAGGGGAATGCCCTTGGGGGCGCCGGTGGTACCCGAGGAATGCAGCAGTACCGCCGTGTCATGGACCGAGGGCCGGGACTGCAGGTCCTGGGCCAGGTTCGACTCCCGTTCCAGCCGGGCACGCCCCCGGGCCAGCAGATCTCCCAGGGCCAGCGCCCCTCGAGGTTCCTTGTCCTTGAGCCCCCGGGGATCATCGAACAGGATGTGATCCAGATGGCCGTAGCCGGCAACGCGGATACCCAGCAGCTTGTCCACCTGCTCCTGGTCCTCCACCAGGGCGCAGCGGATGGACTCCGCCTCCATCTGGGCCTGGATTTCCTGCGGATTGGTGTCCGGATAGGCCGGGGACGGCACGGCCCGCAGGGTCACCGCCGCCAGCATGCCGAAATACAGTGCCGGCCGGTTGTCACCCACCACCAGGATTCGATCCCCCGGACCCACCCCCAGTGTCTCCAGACCCGCGGCCAGAGCCATGACCCGTTCCAGGTAATCCCGCCAGGTATACTCCTGCCAGATGCCCCGGTCCCGCTCCCGCAGGGCGATCTGGTCGGCATGGTCACGGGCATTGTTCACCAATTGCCGGATCAGGTGGTCCTTATCCTGCCAGCCGGGGTGCATGGCCCTGGAGGTCTCCAGGTTCTGATGTATCTTTTCAGGCAGCATCTTTGACCTTCCCGATATAGGCCGTGACGACGGCAGGATCATTGATGGCTTCGCGGGTGGGGCCTTCGGCGATCTTCTCGCCGTTGTTGAGCACCACGGCCCGGTTGCAGATGGCGGTGACCACGTCCATGTGGTGCTCGATCAGCAGCATGGTGGTGCCCATGGCCTCCCGGGCATCCAGGATGAAGCGCACCATGTATTCCTTTTCCTCTTGGTTCATGCCGGCCATGGGTTCGTCCAGCACCAGGAAACGGGGCTCGGCACAGAGGGCACGAGCCAGCTCCACCCGCTTCTGCATCCCCAGGGGGATCACATCCACGGGCTCGTCCCGCACACTCTCCAGCTGCAGCAGGTCGATGATTTCCTCCACCTTGACCCGGTGCGCCACCTCCTCCTTCTGGGCCCACCACCAGTAGAACAGGGAGGCCATGACGCTGGGGCGCATGAAGATGTGACGGCCCAGCAGGATGTTGTCCAGCACGCTCAGGCCTCGGAACAGGGCCACGTTCTGAAAGGTGCGGGCGATGCCCTTCCGGGCGATGCAATGGGGCTTGAGCCCGTTGATGGGTTCACCCATAAATCGGATCCGGCCCTGCTGGGGCGGATAGAAGCCGGTGATGGCATTGACCAGGGTGGTCTTGCCCGAGCCGTTGGGGCCGACCAGCCCGAAGATCTCTCCCCGGCGTACCGACAGGGAGATGCCCTTGAGTGCCTGAAGACCGCCGAACCAGCGATTCACCTGGTCGCATTCCAGTACGATGTCCTGGTCGGCGTCATGCTGAGTCTGTGTCACGCCTTAACCCTCCCGATGCCTGGTGATCTTGACTGCCGGCGGCCAGGCTGCCGGCGGTGTGTTGCGTTGATGGGCCGCAGCCGGCCCGTGGCCGCCGGGGCGGCTCGGTACCGGTCACTGTTTCCGTGATCAGCCCCTTGCATGCCTGCGGCGGGGCCGGACCGCCTTCAGGTCGCCGGCGGAGCGTGAATGCCCAGCGCCGCCAGGGCTTCGTCACGAAGCATGAACTTGAGCGCACGCCCCGTACTGCGGGGAAACGCCTCATAGAGGCGCACGTGCAGGGGAATCTTGAAATGGGCGATCTGACCCTTGCAGAAGTCCTTGACCGCCGCCTCCGTCAGCGACGTTCCTGCTCCGAGTTCCACGCAGGCGCAGACCACCTCCCCCAGACGGTCGTCGGGAATGCCCACGACCACCGCATCCCGGATCTGCGGATGGGTGCGCAGGAAATCCTCCAGTTCCCGGGGATAGATGTTCTCGCCGCCGCGAATGATCATGTCCTTGACCCCGCCGACGATGCGGCAGTAACCCGCCCCGTCGATCTGCGCCAGGTCGCCGGTATGCAGCCAGCCGGCGGCATCCACCACCCGCCGGCTCAGCTCCGGATCGTCCCAGTACCCGCGCATGACGTTGTACCCCCGCACGCACAGCTCACCGGTAACCCCTCTGGGGACGATGCGGCCCTCGCTGTCGATGACCTTGGCCTCCACATGGGGACGGATGGTGCCGACGGTGTTGAGGCGCCGTTCCACCGGGTCGTTCACATCGCTCATGAAGGAGATGGGGGACGATTCGGTCATGCCGTAGCCGATGGTGACCTGCGCCATGTGCATCAGGCGCATCACCTGATCCATGGTTTCCGGCGGACAGGGGGCACCGGCCATGATGCCGGTGCGCAAGGAAGCGAGGTCAAAATCAGAGAACCGTTCATGGTCGAGCATGGCCTTGAACATGGCGGGCACCCCGTAGAGGGCGGTGCACCGTTGACCGGCCACGGCCTTGAGGGTATCCAGCGGGTCGAAGGCCTCGCCGGGATAGACCATGGCGGCCCCATGTCCCAGGCAGGCCATGTTGCCCATCACCATGCCGAAGCAGTGGAACAGGGGGACCGGGATGCAGACCCGGTCATCGGCACCCAGGCACAGGCTCTGCCCGACCATGTGGCCGTTGTTGAGGATATTGTGATGGGTCAGGGTGGTGCCGGCGGGCTCGCCGCCCATGGCGTTGCTGAACTGGATGTTCACCGGGTCGTCCATCTCCACCCGGGCGGCCATTTCGGCCACCCGGGCCAGGGCCTGCGGGGTACATTCGGCCTGCATCAGGCGGGAGAAATTGAGCGTGCCCGGGGTTTCCGCCTCCCCCACACGGATCACTCGCTGCAGTGACGGGATGGCGGCTGCGCTCAGGATGCCGTTTTCAGCGTCGGCAAGTTCCGGCAACAGTTCCTGTAACATCTGGATGTAGTCGCTGGTCTTGAAGACATCCTGGGTCACCAGTGCCCGTACCTGTACCAAGTTCAGGAAACGCTGCAGTTCCGCCTTGCGCGCCCCGGGATTGATGTTCACCGAGATCATGCCCAGGCGCGCCGCAGCCAGCTGGGTCAGGGTCCATTCGCTGCGGTTCATCATCCAGATGGCGATGCGGTCCCCCGGCTCCAGCCCCAGCGCCAGGAAGGCAACGGCCAGCCGGTCCACCGCGGCATCCAGTTCCCGCCAACTCAGGCACACATCATGGGTGCAATCCACCACTGCCAGGTCCTCCGGCCGGGTGGACGCCTGACGGCGCAGACAGTCACCCACGGTGGTGCCCTGCAGCGGCTCTGCGCCCGCGCCGTGCACATAACTGTAATCAGGATGGCTCATGTTCTCCTTCCTCCGGAGCGCCGACGTTCCGAATGATGCCAGTCTGGTTATGAAGTTATGGCCAATTTATTTACCGTTTACGTCCACGTCAACTATTTTTTTCCATGTATACACCAGGGTTTCTGTGTGCAGCGCACAAAACCCATGCAGGGCAGACATTGATTGCGTAAAATGTTCCGTTAACGGAAACCTGCCCGATTCCAGCAGGTCCAAACCCAGGCCTGACCGGCATAGAGCGTCATCACTATCCGGAAGTATCGATAGCCAACAGGAAACCACCATGAGCGATCCCCTGCCGACGATTCGGGAACACGACCTCAACGGCACCACCTACACCATTGGAGAACTGGCCAAGGAATTCGACATCACCACCCGCGCCATCCGCTTCTACGAAGATGAGGGCCTGATCAGCCCGGTACGCATCGGTTCCAAGCGTCTGTATCGCCGCCGTGACCGGGCCAGACTCAAACTCATCCTGCGGGGCAAGCGCCTCGGCTTCACCCTGGCGGAGATCCGCGAGACCTTCAATCTGTACGACGAGGCTCATGGCGAGGCCCACCAGCTGCGCTATTACCTGTCGGTGCTTGAGGAAAAGCGCCAGCACCTGATCCGCCAGCGGGAAGATCTGGAAGAAACCCTGCGTGAACTGGATCACTCCTACGCCCATTGCGAGCAACTGCTGGCGCAGCAGGAACAGCACAAGGTGAAGGACCACGGCACTGCCGCCGCGTCCCGTCAGGCGCGTCCCTCACCCGCCGCCACCCGGATGGAAGACTGACGGCAGGGGCGCGTCCCGCGTCCCGCTTCCACGCCGACATGCCGCCCTGATGGCCGCATCGGGTCGGCATGATCCCGCACCCCGCGCCCCTCTCTAAAAGCAAAAGTTTGACCATTCCGTAAAATAAGCACGCCCAAATATTGACGTTTACGTCAACGGAATTTAAGCTCCATCTCAACCACCCAACACAGAGGGACTTTCCATGAGCCATTTCCCTACCCTGGACTTTGCCCTGGGCAACGAGATCAACATGCTGCGGGATGCGGTGGCCGAGTTCGCCGCCGCCGAGATCGCCCCGCGGGCGGCGGATATCGACCGGGAGAACCAGTTCCCCCAGGATCTGTGGCCCAAGTTGGGGGAAATGGGCCTTTTGGGCATCACGGTGGGCGAGGAGTACGGCGGTACCGGCATGGGGTACCTGGCGCACATGGTCGCCATGGAGGAGATCTCCCGGGCCTCGGCCTCGGTGGCCCTGTCCTACGGCGCCCATTCCAATCTGTGCGTGAACCAAATCAAGCTCAACGGCACCGAGGCGCAAAAGCGCAAGTACCTGCCTAAACTGATGACCGGCGAGCATGTGGGCGCCCTGGCCATGTCCGAGCCGGGCGCCGGTTCCGACGTGGTCGGCATGCGCCTGCGGGCGCGCAAGGAAGGCGACTGCTACATCCTCAACGGCAACAAGATGTGGATCACCAACGGCCCCGAGGCCGGCACCCTGGTGGTCTATGCCAAGACCGACCCCGAAGCCGGTCCTCGGGGCATCACGGCTTTCATCGTGGAACGGGGCATGGCGGGCTTTTCCACCGCGCAGAAACTGGACAAGCTGGGCATGCGCGGCTCCAACACCTGCGAACTGATTTTTGAAGACTGCGTGATCCCGGCGGACAACATCCTCGGCCAGGAAGGCGGTGGGGTGAAAGTGCTGATGTCCGGGCTGGACTATGAGCGGGCGGTGCTGGCCGCCGGTCCCCTGGGGATCATGGCCGCCTGCATGGACGTGGTCATCCCCTACGTGCATGAACGCAAGCAGTTCGGGCAGGCCATCGGCGAGTTCCAACTCATGCAGGCCAAGCTGGCGGACATGTACACCGGCCTCAACGCCTCCCGGGCCTATGTCTATGCCGTGGGCCGGGCCTGCGACCGGGGCGAGACCACCCGCAAGGATGCCGCCGGCGCCATCCTCTTTGCCGCCGAAAAGGCCACCTGGATGGCCCTGGAGGCGATCCAGTGCCTGGGCGGTAACGGCTATATCAATGAGTACCCCACCGGGCGCCTGCTGCGGGATGCCAAGCTCTACGAGATCGGCGCCGGCACCTCGGAGATCCGGCGCATGCTGATCGGTCGCGAACTGTTCAAGGAAACCCGCTGAGCCTGCTTCAGCCGGGTCACTGTCGGGGATGCCAGCACAGGGGAGTCAGGGACCACCATGAACGTCATCAAGAGCAAGATCGACACCCGATCCGGGGAGTTTGCCGCCAACCGGGCCGCCATGGGCGCCCTGGTGGAAGATCTGCGGTCCCGGGTGGCCCGCATCACCCAGGGGGGCAGCGAACGGGCCCGGGACCGGCATCTGTCCCGGGGCAAGCTGCTGCCTCGGGAACGCATCCAGGTCCTGCTGGACCCGGGCTCCCCGTTCCTGGAACTGTCCCAACTGGCGGCTCTGGGGATGTACGACGATGAAGTGCCGTCCGCCGGCATCATCGCCGGCATCGGGCGGGTCTGCGGCCAGGAGTGCATGATCGTGGCCAATGACGCCACGGTGAAGGGCGGCACCTATTACCCCATGACCTTGAAGAAGCACCTGCGGGCCCAGGAGATCGCCCGGCAGAACCGGCTGCCCTGCATCTATCTGGTGGACTCCGGCGGCGCCAACCTGCCCAGCCAGGACGAGGTCTTTCCGGACCGGGATCACTTCGGCCGTATCTTCTACAACCAGGCCGTGATGTCCTCCCAGGGCATTCCCCAGATCGCGGTGGTGATGGGTTCCTGTACCGCCGGCGGCGCCTATGTGCCCGCCATGGCCGAGGAAAGCATCATCGTCAAGGAACAGGGCACCATCTTCCTGGCCGGGCCGCCGCTGGTGAAGGCGGCCACCGGGGAGGTGGTCAGCGCCGAGGAACTGGGCGGGGCCGATGTACATTCCCGCGTCTCCGGGGTCACGGACCATTACGCCCTCAACGATGCCCACGCCCTGGGGCTGGCGCGGCGCAGCGTCGGTCGCCTCAATCGCTGCAAGCGGGTGGAGTTGGACATTCGCCCCAGTCGCCCGCCCCTGTACGACCCGGCCGAGATCGGCGGCATCATCCCCGCCGACAGCCGCAAGCCCTACGACGTGCGCGAGGTGATCGCCCGCATCGTCGACGGTTCCGAGCTGGACGAATTCAAGGCCCTCTACGGCACTACCCTGGTCTGCGGCTTTGCCCGCATCCATGGCTACCCGGTGGGCATCATCGCCAACAACGGGGTGCTGTTCTCCGAATCGGCCCTCAAGGGCGCCCATTTCATCGAGCTATGCAGCCAGCGGGGCATTCCCCTGGTATTCCTGCAGAACATCACCGGCTTCATGGTGGGGCGCAAGTACGAGTCCGGCGGCATCGCCAAGGATGGCGCCAAGATGGTCACCGCCGTGGCCTGCGCCCAAGTGCCCAAGTTCACCGTCCTGATCGGCGGCAGTTTCGGCGCCGGCAACTACGGCATGTGCGGCCGGGCCTATTCGCCCCGCTTCCTGTGGATGTGGCCCAATGCCCGCATCTCCGTCATGGGGGGCGAGCAGGCGGCCAACGTGATGGCCCAGGTGAAGCGGGACACCCTGGAGCGTCGCGGCGAGACCTGGAGCAGCGACGAAGAGGAACGGTTCAAGGCCCCCATCCGCGAGCAGTACGAACGCCAGGGCCACCCCTATTACGCCACCGCCCGGCTCTGGGATGACGGCGTCATCGATCCGGCGGATACCCGCATGGTGCTGGGACTGGGCATTTCCGCCAGCTTGAATGCCCCCATCCGCGAGACCCGCTTTGGCCTGTTCCGCATGTAGTCGCAAGGAGCCCTTTCATGCCCGACACCTCAGCCCTGACCTGCGAGATCCGGGACGACATCGCCTGGATCACCCTCAACCGTCCCGAGCGGCACAACGCCTTCGATGACGCCCTGATCCGTCACCTCACCGAGACCCTGCGCCGGGTGTCGGCGACGCCGGCGGTACGCGCCCTGGTGCTGGCAGGCGCCGGCAAGAGCTTTTCCGCCGGCGCCGACATCGGCTGGATGAAGCGCATGGCCGGCTACACCGAGGCGGAAAACCTGGCAGATGCACAGGCCCTGGGGGAACTCATGGACACCCTCTATCGCCTGAACCAGCCCACCATCGCCCGGGTCCATGGTGCCGCCCTGGGCGGCGGCGTGGGCCTGGTGGCCGCCTGCGACCTGGCCCTGGCCACGGAGCAGGCCCATTTCTGCCTCTCGGAGGTCCGCCTGGGCCTGATCCCGGCCACCATTTCCCCCTACGTGATTGAGGCCATGGGGGCACGTCAGGCGCGGCGCTACTTCACCACCGCCGAGCGCATTGATGCCCAAGAGGCCATGCGCATCGGCCTGATCCATCAGGTGCTGGCGGACGAGGCCGCCCTGGATGCACAGATCCTCCAGACCCTGAACCAGATCCGTCGCAACGGCCCCGAGGCCATGACCGCCGCCAAGGCCCTGGTCCGGGACGTGAGCCATCGCCCCGTCGACGCTGCCCTGGTGACCGAGACCGCCGGGCGCATCGCACGTATCCGGGCCGGTCGGGAAGCCCAGGAGGGCCTGGGTGCCTTCCAGGAAAAACGGCAGCCCGCCTGGTGCCCCTCCGAGCCGGCCTGATGGCCCCCAACCGCAGGGAATCGAGCATGTTCCACAAGATACTGATTGCCAACCGGGGCGAGATCGCCTGCCGCATTGCCCGCACCTGCCGCGAGCTGGGGATTCGTACCGTGGCCGTCTATTCGGAGGCGGACCGGGAGGCCATGCACGTCAAGGCCTGCGACGAGGCCTGGCCCATCGGCCCGGCACCGGCCCGGGATAGCTACCTGAACATCCCCCGCATCCTGGAGGCGGCCCGACGCAGCGGCGCCCAGGCGATCCACCCCGGCTATGGGTTTTTGTCCGAGAACGCCGATTTTGCCCGCGCCTGCGACGAGGCCGGCATCGTCTTCATCGGTCCCCCGGTGGGGGCCATCGAGGCCATGGGCTCCAAGAGTGCCGCCAAGGCGATCATGGAAGCCGCCGGCGTGCCCCTGGTACCGGGGTACCACGGCGACGATCAGTCCCCCGCCCTGCTGGCCGACGTGGCCGCCCGGATCGGCTATCCGGTCCTGATCAAGGCCTCCGCCGGTGGCGGCGGCAAGGGGATGCGACGGGTGGATGATCCGGCCCGGTTCCGCGAGGCCCTGGAAGCGGCCCGGCGCGAGGCCCGCTCCGCCTTCGGCGATGATCGGGTGCTGGTGGAAAAGTACCTGCTCCAGCCCCGCCACGTGGAAGTCCAGGTCTTTGCGGACAGCCAGGGCCGGGTGGTCCACCTGTTCGAGCGGGACTGCTCGGTGCAGCGGCGCCATCAGAAGGTCATCGAGGAAGCGCCCGCCCCCGGCCTGGACCAGGACCGTCGGCACCAGCTGGGCGAGGCGGCCATTGCCGCCGCCCGTGCCATCGGCTACGTGGGCGCCGGCACCGTGGAATTCATCATGGACAGTCGCGGCGAATTCTATTTCATGGAAATGAACACCCGCCTGCAGGTGGAGCACCCGGTCACCGAGATGATCACCGGTCAGGACCTGGTGGCCTGGCAGCTCCGGGTGGCCGCCGGCCACCCCCTGCCCTGCGAACAGGCGGACTTGGCCATCCGGGGTCACGCCTTCGAGGCCCGCATCTATGCCGAGGACGCAGACCGGGACTTCCTGCCCGCCACCGGCACCATCGGCCACCTGCGGACCCCGCCGCCGAGCCGGCACGTGCGCATCGATACCGGCGTACAGGAAGGTGACGAGATCAGCGTCCACTATGACCCCATGATCGCCAAGCTGGTGGTCTGGGATCAGGACCGGACCACCGCCCTGCGCCGCCTGGCGACGGCCCTGGAATCCTTCATCGTCGTCGGCACCACCACCAATGTGGGTTTTTTGTCCCGACTGGCCCGCCACCCGGCCTTTGCCGAGGCACGGATCGATACCGGCTTCATCGACATCCACCGGGCCGACCTGCTGCCGCCGGTACCACCGATCACTGACGGACAGCTTTGTGCCGCCACCCTGCATGAGCTGCTGCGGGTGGAACAGGCAGCCCGGGCACGGGCGCAGCAGTCCGGCGATACCACCTCTCCCTGGCATGCCACCACCGGCTGGCGCCTGAACACCGACAGCCATCGCTCCCTGCATTTTTTCGACTCGGCTCAGGACCGGGATCTCAAGGTCGCGGCCCATTATCTGGATACGGGCTTTCGCCTGGACCTGGGGCATGGCGAACACTGGGTCCAGGGCCATCTGCAGCCCGACGGTCGCCTGCGTATGCAGGTGGACGGCGTGCATCAGGATGCCTGGGTGCTGCAGGAGGGGCGCCGCCTCAGTGTCTTCATGGCAGGTCACACCCGTGACCTGGTGATCCATGATCCCCTGGCGGCAGGCATGGACGACGAGATCCAGGAAGGCAGCCTGATGGCCCCCATGCCGGGCCTGGTGGTCGCCGTCCATGTGAAGGAAGGTGACGTGGTGCAGGAAGGCGATCCCCTCATGGTGCTGGAGGCCATGAAGATGGAGTATCAGATCAGCGCCCTCACCGACGGCATCGTCGACAGCGTGAACTACAGTGAAGGCGAACAGGTGACCGAAGGCGCCCAGCTCCTGACCATTCGCCAGGGAGAATGAGCCATGGCACACATCACGACCCCCTATTACCTGGAAGACCTGAGTCCCGGCATGTGCTTCGAGACCGAGGCCACCACCATGACCGAAGCGGACATCATCCGCTTCGGCCGGGAATTCGACCCCCAGCCCCACCACGTGGACCCGGAGGCCGCCCGTCACACCCTGTTCGGCGGTCTGGTGGCCAGTGGCTGGCACACCATCGGCGTCATGACCGCCCTGGCGGTGCGCTCCGGCATGCCCCTGGCGGAAGGTCAGATCGGCGTGGGCGTGGAAGGGATCCGCTTCGCCAAGCCGGTTCGCCCCGGTGACCGCATCCGGCTGCACCTGGAGATTCTGGAGGCCCGCCCGCGGGAATCCCGGCCCGGCTGGGGGGTGGTGCGGGTGCAGTGGACCGGTATCAACCAACATGACGAAGTGGTGGTCGAACTCCAGCCCAGTGTGCTGGTGCGCGCCCGCGACGGGGAGATCGCCGGATGAACCTGCCCGGATCTTCCGTGCGTCTGGTGGAGGTCGGCCCCCGGGACGGTCTGCAGAACGAACCGGGCACCATTCCCACGGCCGTCAAATTGGGTCTTATCGAGCGCCTGGCCGACACGGGCCTGACCTGGATCGAGGCCACCGCCTTCGTTTCCCCAAAATGGGTGCCCCAGATGGCGGACCATGGAGAGATCATGACCGTCCTGGCGCCCCGACCCGGGGTGCGCTATCCGGTGCTCACGCCTAACCTCAAGGGCCTGGAGGCCGCCGTGGCCGCGGGCGCCAGGGACGTTGCGGTCTTTGCCGCGGCCTCGGAAAGCTTTTCCCGCAAGAACATCAACTGCGGCATCGACGACAGTCTGGACCGTTTTGCCCCGCTGATGGAACGGGCCAGGGCGCTGGACATCCCGGTACGGGGCTATGTCTCCTGCACCCTGGGCTGTCCCTACGAAGGCGAGATCCCGCCGGAGGCCGTAGCCCGGGTAGCGGCACGACTTCATGCCATGGGCTGCCATGAGATCTCCCTGGGAGACACCATCGGCACCGGTACGCCCCTCAAGGCCCGGCGCATGGTGGAGCGGGTGGCCGAGGTCGTGCCCATGGCACAACTGGCGGCCCATTTCCATGACACCTACGGCCAGGCCCTGGCCAATCTCTATGCCGTCATGGAACTGGGCATCCGCACCATCGACACCTCGGTGGCGGGCCTGGGGGGCTGTCCCTATGCCCGGGGCGCCTCGGGCAACGTGGCCACCGAAGACGTGGTCTACATGCTGCACGGCATGGGTATCGACACCGGCGTGGACCTGGCGGCCCTGGTGGAAACAGCCCACTGGATCTGCGGACAGTTGGGGCGGCCCGTGAACTCGCGGGTGGCCCGGGCCATGGCGCCTTGTGATACCTGAAGACTGGTCAGCCGGCGCGCTCCCACCCGCCCTGAATGATCCGTATCCGACCGGCGGCCAGGTTTTCCATCACGTTGCGACCCATCACGAAGAAGCGCTCACCAAAGATCAATGACGGGTTCAGCGCCCCGGACTCGCCCCGGGCCTCACGGCCGGTGTGCTTGCGGCGCCATTGCAGCGCCTGCTCGCTGATATCCTCCATGAACAGGGGACGCAGTCCGATCGTCTCCAGCCGCACTTTCAGGGTTGCCAGGTCCGGCAGATGGCTGTGCCGGGGCAGGTCCGCCCAGGGTACGGGTAACTGCAACGCCCCCTCCCCCGACCCTGCCACCACTTCATGGATCAGCAGTCGCCCGCCGGGGCGCAGCACCCGGACGATCTCATCCAGTGCTTGCGGCAGGTCCGGCACGTTCAGGAACACATGCTGTGCCCAGACCGCATCAAAGGTAGCCGTGGCAAAGGGCAGGCATTGGGCATCGCCGTGAACAAAATCAGTCCTGGCGGCCAGCCCGGTGGCGCGACTGAGCCACCGGCCGGTGGACACGAAATCCGGCGTGATATCCAGGCCGGTGACCCGTAGCCCATGGTCATGGGCCAGCAGACGGGTCGCGCCCCCGGTGCCGCAGCCCAGATCCAGCACCCGCTCAGCGTGGGAAAAACCCGCCCGACCCGCCAGCCGTCGGCTGGCCGCCCGTCCGCCCAAATGGAGTTGGTCGATGGCGGCGACATCATCGCAGGCAAGTCGATCCGGGTTCAGCCCCACTTGGATCAGGGCCTGACGCAGGATCTGTTCAAGCCCCGACGGGGCGTAGCGTGAGGCAAGGGAGCCGGCAGGGTCCGGTGGTTGCAAGTCCATCTCTATCAAATCCGTTACGAAAAAAGGGGAGCCATTCGGCTCCCCGAAGGATGGCTCGCGATCAGAATCGCGTCTGCAGATTGAGGCTCACCGCGTTGACGCTGTCCCGCTCGGGCAGCAGATCAGCGGTATCGGCAAAGCCGTAAGTGGCCCAAAGACGGGTGGACTGGGTGACGTTGTAGTGAAGCTGGATGTCACCGAACACCACGTCCTCGGATTGGTTCAGATCCCGTGCCAGACCGTCATACTGCACCCAACCGGCGGCCAGCTTGAGCTGCCAGCTGTCGCGGGGACTGAAAGTGCCCCGGACCGCGATCAGATGACGGTCGAAATCCTGTCGCACGTTCGCAAACTCCCTGGCTCCCTTGCCCAGTCCGGTCATGCTCAGGGCGTCGATCCGGGTGGCCGTGGCATCGTGGCGGGGACTGCTTTGAATCAGGCTGGAGAAGCTGTCGAACCCGGGCTCGATCAGTGAGCCGTTGAGGTTAAAGAAGTACTGGCCTTCCAGCTTGAAGGCGGGGGTGACGTCAAAACCGCCGCGCACAAATCCTGCATAGGTGTCATTGGTGAACAGGGCATCCCCGCCGCCCAGATAGTGGGCACCGGCCGTCAGTTCCACCTCGCCCACCTTGCCCTGGACCCAGGGGGAGATCAGGGTGCCGCCGCGCACGTTATAGAACCGATCCGATTCGTAGTCCCCTGTGGCATCCTTCTCATCATCCCCCAGGTAGTAGCCCAGCAAGGCCCCCCAGGCCCAGCCGCTGTTCCTGCCGGTCAGTCCGGTATAGAGCAGGTAGCCGTCGTCCTTGTTGTCATCCAGGGACACCTTGCGGCGCTGGTCAGCCCCCACCAGGAAGGTCACCCCGCCGGCCACAGGACCCAGCAGGATGATGCGGTCACGGCGGTCGTCCGCCACGGTGATGCCGAAGTTCCAGTTGGCGATCTGTCGGCCCGCCCGCAACTGCCAGCCCTCCCCCAACGGCACGCTGACATAGCCGTAATCCAAGGTCACGGTGCGGTGATCCCGGCCGTCGGTAAAGGGCTTGCTCTGCTGAAGTCCGTTCAGATCACCTGAAGCATCTCCGCGCCAGGTGTCGTTGATCAGGTTGACGCCCGCATGCACGCTCACCCCGTCCTGGATGCGGATGTCCGTGCGCAGGCGCAGGCGCTGCTCAAAGCCGTTCTGGTTGCCGCCGGCGGCCATGCTGCGATCAAAGCCGCGAACGTCGATATCGCCGTTGAACTTGTATTCCACGGCCTGGGCGCCGGGCACGGCCAAAAGGCCGGCCAACGCAAGGTGGCTGGGTCTGATACCCATCGTTGACTCCTCCCATAGCTCTCTTTGGTGGTGCTTCTTGTCTGGGTGCGCCGATCTGCCGAGACCAGGCACGGGCTAAAAACTAGATTACGTTTACGCTAACGTCAATATTTATTTTCCTTAACGTAAACGGTAATCTTGATGCAAACCCATGCACGCCCATCAAACAAGGTCCGCGGAGAGACATCATGGCGACTCAGGCTGAAATCCTCTGGCAACCGGGAACACGAGCATTGAAGGACAGCGGGATGGCCCACTACCGGGCCTGGCTCGCTCAGGCAGGTTACGGCCGTTTCGCGGACTACGCCGAACTGCATCGTTGGTCCGTGGAACACCTGGAGGCCTTCTGGGAGAGTATCTGGCGCTTCACCCGGGTCCGCGCCGGCCAACCTTACAAGAGCGTCCTTGAGCACCCGGCCATGCCCGGCACCCGCTGGTTTCCGGGGGCACGGCTGAATTTTGCCGAAAACCTGTTGCGCCACGTCATCGACCAGCCGGATGACCGGGAAGCGATCACCGAGGTCAGCGAATCCCGCTCGCCTCTGCGGCTGAGCCGGGCCGGACTGCTGGCACGGGTGGCCGCCCTGCAGGCAGGCCTGAGATCCCTGGGGGTCGAACCGGGGGACCGGGTTGCCGGCGTGGTCGCCAATACCCATGAGTCTCTGGTGGGGATGCTGGCGGCCACCGGCATGGGGGCGATCTGGAGTTCCGCTTCCCCCGACTTCGGTACTGCGGCCATCCTGGATCGCTTCGGCCAGATCGAACCCAAGGTGCTCCTGGCCGCCAATGGCTACCGTTACAACGGCAAGTGCTTTGATCGCAGGCAACAGAACCTGGACCTGGCCGCGGGGTTGCCGACCCTGGCCGGCGTGATTTCCCTGCCCATCGTGTCGGAGTTGGGCCATCCGGAGGATGCCCGCTTCCTGAGTTGGGAGGAGATCATGGCCGTCCATGCCGACGCCGAGCCGGTGTTCGTGCAGGGACCGTCTGATCAGCCGGTCTATATCCTGTATTCATCCGGCACCACCGGCGTGCCCAAATGCATCGTGCACGGTGCCGCCGGGATGCTGCTCAATCACAGCAAGGAACTGCTGCTGCACGGGGACATCGGCCCCGATGACTGTTTTTTCTATTTCACCACCACCGGCTGGATGATGTGGAACTGGCTCGCCTCCGGCCTGTTGACCGGCGCCAGGCTGGTGCTGTTCGACGGCTCACCCGGCCACCCCGACATGAACCGGCTGTGGGATCTGGTGGCCGAGGAAGGCGTCACCCACTTCGGCACCAGCGCCAGATTCCTGGGCAACTGCCGCAAGCTGGAACTCACTCCCGGCAGGAGCCACGATCTGTCCGCCTTGCGGGTGATCTTCTCCACCGGCTCCCCCCTGTCGGCAGAGGACTTCGACTGGGTCTACCACGGTGTCAAGAAGGATTTGATGCTGGCTTCCATCTCCGGCGGCACGGATATTTGCGGCTGCTTTGTGGGCGGCAACCCCCTGCTGCCGGTGCGCCGGGGCGAGATCCAGTGCGCGCAACTGGGAGTGGATGCCCATGCCTTTCTCCCGGACGGCAGTGATGCCGGCCCGGAACGGGGGGAACTGGTCTGCCTCAAGCCCCTGCCCTGCATGCCGGTGGGATTCTGGAACGATCCCGACGGCAGTCGTTACCGGGGCGCCTATTTCGAGCAGTTCCCCGGTGTCTGGGCCCACGGGGACTTCATCCAGTTCACCGCCCACGGCGGCGCCATCATTCACGGCCGCTCCGATGCCACCCTCAACCCCGGCGGGGTCCGGATCGGCACGGCGGAGATCTACCGTCAGGTGGAGACCATCCCGGAAATACTGGACAGTCTGGTGGTGGGGGCGCCGGATCAGGAGGGAGACGTGCAGGTCATCCTGTTCGTGGTCATGGCCGCGGACCAGATCCTGACGGCGGAACTGGAGCGGACCATTCGCACCCGTATCCGCTCCAGCGCCAGCCCCCGGCACGTTCCGGCGCGGATCCTGGGCGTGCCCCAGATCCCCTACACCCGCAGCGGCAAGAAGGTGGAACTGGCGGTAGCAAGGATGCTCCAAAAGGCATCCATGAGTGAGAACACCAGCGCGCTGGCCAATCCGGAGTCACTGGAACAGATTGCGCAGGTACTCAGGGAGGCGGGGCTGCCGGCCTAGCCTCTACAGGCCCCCGGCACCGGGTTGGGGGCCTGCATGGTGAATTCAGGGATTGCCGCGCAGGAACGCAGACAGATGCGAGAGCATGGCTTTGCTCTTTCTCACCAGGACCCCATAGGTGGCCCGCGAGGTCTCCGGGTTCGGGGCCGACACCATGTCCCGTGCCAGCCGATGAATCTCATCGTGCATGATCCGCGCCGCCGCCAGCGGCGTATCCGATGCTTCGGGCCCGCGCGGATCCATTTCATCCAGCCAGCGACAGAAAAAACAGACATCCAGCTCCGCCGGGTCCGGCACGGCACGGTGGCCCTCCAGCATGTCTTCCAGCGCCATGATCCAGGCCCGATGCTCCACCATGGCATAGACCACCAGACGCAGGTCTCCCACCAGTGGCACAGCGGCCCGCCATACCGACGGTGGCCGCCACCGGCGTATCCAGTCGACCACCCGGGTCGCGGGCATGGGTCGGGCGATGCAGTATCCCTGTCCCAGCTCGCAACCCAGCTGCAGCAGAAGCTCCCCGTGGGCCTCCGATTCCACACCTTCAGCGATCGGCGTGCGCTTGAATGCCTGGGCCAGACCGAGGATACCCTCCAGAATGGCCAGGTCATCGGTATCGTGGAGCATGTCGCGCACGAAACTCTGGTCGATCTTCACCACATCCGCCGGCACCCGCTTGAGATAGGTCAGGGATGAATAGCCGGTACCGAAATCGTCCAGCGCAAACTGAATACCCAGCGCCACGCAGGCCCCGATCGCCTGGGAGACGTGCCCCATATCCGTCAGGGCGCTGGTTTCCAGCACTTCCAGCTCCAGCAGATGGGGGGGTGCCTGGGGATGATCCGCCAGCAACGCCTTCAGGTCCTTGACGAAATCGGGATGCTGCAGATGGTAGGGCGAGACGTTGACGCTCACCGTCAGCTCAATGCCCTGTTGCCGCCAGCATTCCACCTGGACCAGCGCGGCATCCAGCACCCACCGCCCGAGCCGGGCCTCCAGCGGATGATTTTCGATCACGGACAGAAACACGAAGGGTTGCAGCAGCCCTCGTTGCGGGTGCTGCCAGCGGACCAGGGCTTCCACTCCCAGGATCTCACCGGTGCGCATGTTCACCTTGGGCTGGTAATACAGTACGAACTCGTCCCGGATGATGCCAAGGGCAATGCGATCGTGGGTTTCGTGCAGCCCGCGCAGGGTCTTGTCCTGCTCGGCATCGAAGACATGGCACCGGTTTTTGCCCGCCAGCTTGGCCTGATACATGGCCTGATCCGCCTGCCGGATCAGCTGATCCGGATCCACTTCATCGACCTGGGGATAGGTGGTCAGCCCAACACTGCCCGTCACCTTGAGCAAGCAGCCGTCCACAGCGACGGGTTTGGCGATGGCCGCCAGCAGACGATCCATCAGCGGCTGCTGTCCGGCACGATTCAGATCCTCGGTTTCCAGCACGGCGACAAATTCGTCTCCCCCCAGGCGGGCCAGAGTATCGCCCTCGCGCATGATAGTCTGGATATGACCGGCCACTGCACGCAGCAGGTGATCCCCCAATTCATGGCCGTAGCGGTCATTGATGCTCTTGAAACCATCCAGATCGATATAGGCCAGCGTAAAAGGATCGCCGGTACGGCGGGCGCGGGCCATGTACTGCTGCAGTCGGTCCGAAAGCAGTACCCGATTGGGCAGGTCGGTGACCGGATCATAGTGGGCCAGGTGTTCCAGACGCCGCTGATTCTCCTTTTGCTGGGTAATGTCGGAAAAGATACCGACATAGTTCCTCGTCTGCCCCGTCTTGTCATCCTGCACGGCGCTGATGGTGATCAGCCCCATGAACAGGCTGCCATCCTTGCGTTGATTGCAGATCTCTCCGTGCCAGCAGCCCTGAGTGGTCAGGGTATTCCACATCTTTCGGTAAAAGGACACATCGTGTACGCCGGACTTGAGCAGGGAGGGATTGAGGCCGATCACGTCCTGCCGGGCATGGCCGGTGATGTCGCAGAACATCCGGTTCACATCCATGATACGGGCGTTACCGTCGGTGATGAGAATGCCCTCCCGGGCATGTTCGAACACACTGGCCGCCAGGATCAGCTGGGCCTCGATGCGCTTGCGCTCGGTGATGTCCCGGACCGTTGCCTGCAGCAGGGATTGATCGCCGATTTCCAGGCGATTGAGCAGAACATCCCCCACAAACTCGGTGCCGTCGTCCAGCCGACGATGAGTCCACTCGAACCCCACATGCCCCTGCTCCAGCGCCTGATGGACACGGTAACGGGTCGACACCTCGGAGGACTCTCCGTCGGGCTGATATTCGGGGGAGAGGGCTTGCAGGGACCGGCCGATGATCTGGTCCGTCTCCCGTGCCCCGAACAGATGCAGCATGGCCGGGTTGCACTCGACGACGATGCCGTCATGGAGAATGAACACCGCATCGGGCGTGGATTCATACAGCGCCCGGTAACGGACTTCCGAGCGGTGCAGTTGTTCGGTTCGTTGCATGACCCTGGATTCGAGCTGTGCGTTGGCATCACGCAAGGCCCCCTCCGCCCTTTGCCAGCGCCGCCCCAGGCGCATGGCCATGACCAACCCCACCAGACTGGGCAGAATCACCAGTAAGGAGGCCAACGCCGTGGTGCGCAGAATCTGCGGCGCGATGTCCCTGCGCACATGGTCCCTGGTCTGAAACAGATGCAGCTGCCAGCCCAGGTCCAGCATGGTCTCAAAGTGCAGCCAATCCGCGGCATCGGGACGATGGTGCATGGATGGATCATCGGTGAACGGAGACAGAGTCAGGAAAGGATGATCCGCCGGAGGCTGCGGCGACTCCCCTTCCAGCCAACCGAACCGGGTATCGGCAATGGGCAGGCCCTGACGATCCAGCACCGTGGCCACGGCAAATGGCGCAATCCTTTCCGGCGTCAGCAACTGGGAAAGATGCTGAAGGTGCAGCACCCCGCCCAGATGCAGGCGAATCCGCCCATCGGGTCCCTTGACGGGCGTATTGATGGTCACCGCCCGCAAGCCATCGGACCCCAGAAAGCTGTCGGAGACCACCTGCCGACCGGTTTGCGCCGTATCACGAAAGTAATCCCGGTCGGCCAGGTTGCTGCGTTGCAGGGGGATGGGCCAGGGATACAGCCGATGAAAGTCCCCTTCCGGTGTGAGGATGAACACCACCGAAAACCCGCCGTGCCGATACAGCCGCTCCAGCCATTGGTCCTGGGCCGATGGCGGCACATGGGCATATTGACCGGTGGGCAGTGGATCAGGCCATAGCTCGCCCAGCTCCGGCGCCTGGGCCGCCAGCTCCAGGAGCGCGGAAGCCCGCTGGATGTCCTCGTCGATCAATCGGGCCAGTCCCGTGGCCAGCGCGGCATGATCGGACGACCAGCGCTGGACCGCCCATTCGTCCATGGTGGTGCGCAGCACCAGTCCCATCAGGACCAACGCCAGGATCGTGGGCAGGACAATCACTGCCACGATTTGCTGTCGTCTTGTGGGCATGGACATCATCATTGCCGCGGAACAGGGCCTTGGGGTCAAGAAGCGCATGGATGCCGGCGCGTGTGCAACCACCCGAAACTAGGAACAGGGCCGCAATTCATGCACACTATATAGTGTTTTTATATTCGGGTACCGACCTTTGGCAAACTCGCTGTCGACACCTGAAATCCGACTGATCCCATTGACTCCTGGAGAGACCATGCCTGCCAGAACACGTATGATCCTGATCGCTGCGGCGGCCTTCGTGGCCATCGTCTTCTTCCAGCCATTGCTCACCTTCCTCGGTGGCATACTCGTGATCGTGGTGGCAGCCACCCTGATCTTCCGCGACCTGCCTCAGGATACCCAGGATATGATCGAAGATCATATCAATGGCTGGATCAACCGTGCCCGCAGCGGTTTTTGGCCGGCGGAGAGCAGCGGTGCCCAGAGAAGCGCCGGCACTTCCGCCCGAGGCCGGGTGATTGAGGCGGAACTGGACGATGACGAGGACGAGGAGGAAGCGCCGGCACCCAAACCCAGGCCCCGCACGCGCCGTCCCCGTGCCAAGAAGAGCACCTCAGCCTCCGGCAGCAACACTTCTTCCTGATACTGCTTCACGGGAACTCTGCCTTGTGGGAGCGGGCCTGCCCGCGAACAGCGGCACCACCGGAAACACCGCTTTCGCCGGCAAGGCCGACTCCCACAGGGGATGCAGACGGCAACTGCACGACTCACTTGATGCCGGTCAGATTCTCCCCTTGCCGCGTCCGGTATCTCGCTCCTCCCCCATCACCAGCAGGACGGCATTACCGCCGGCCGCCGCGGTGTTCACCGTCAGCACCCGCTCGGTGGCAAAACGCAGCAGGTAGTGGGGACCTCCGGCCTTGAAACCGGTCCCTGACAGTCCTTCGCCGCCGAAGGGCTGACTGCCCACCACCGCGCCCACCATGTCCCGGTTCACATAGGCATTGCCTGTCCGCACCTTGCGGGCCAGCTGGTGGGCAACGGCATCGATCCGGCTATGGATCCCCAGTGTCAGACCATACCCGGTGGCATTGATCTGCCGTATCAACCCGTCCAGTTCACCAGTACGCCAGCGCAGCACATGCAGCATGGGCCCGAACACTTCCCCCGGCAACTCATCCAGCCGGTCCAGTTGATACAGGCTCGGGAGCATGAAACTGCCCCGCTCGCAGCCGCCCGACAGGTGGGCACGGTGGAGCAGGCGATCCTTGCGCCTCATCTCCTCATCATGGGCCTGCAGGGCCGCCAGTGCCCGGTCATCGATCACCGGCCCCACATCGGTGGAAAGCCAGTGAGGGTCTCCCACCACCAGAGTATCCATGGCCCCCTGGAGCATCTCCAGCAAGGCATCCGCCACCGATTCCTGGACACACAGCACCCGCAGCGCCGAACAGCGCTGGCCGGCGCTGAAGAACGCCGAGCGCAGGATATCCATGACCACCTGTTCATGCAGAGCGGTAGCGTCCACCACCATGGCATTGATGCCGCCGGTTTCCGCGATCAGGGGCACGATGGGACCATCCTCCCGGGCGGCCAACCCCCGGTGAATCAGGCGGGCGGTCGCGGTGGAGCCGGTGAAGGCTACACCGCTGATACGCGCATCAGCCACCAGTTTGGGACCAATCTCCTCTCCCCGGCCGGGCAGACAGTGCAGGACTGCGGAGGGGACACCGGCCTGGTGCATGAGCTGGGTGGCCCGTACCGCCACCAGGCCGGCCTGTTCCGCGGGCTTGGCGATCACCGCATTGCCCGCCCCCAGGGCGGCCGTCACCTGGCCGGTGAAGATGGCCAGCGGGAAATTCCAGGGGCTGATGCACAGAAACACCCCTCGGCCCCGCAGGGTGAGCTCATTGCACTCCCCGGTGATCCCTGGCAGGGACAGGGGCCGTATGAACCGCTCCCGGACCTGGGCGGCATAATAGCGACAGAAATCCACCGCCTCGCGCACCTCGGCCTGGGCGTCCCGCAGGGTCTTGCCCGTCTCTTCCACGCACAGGACCATGAGCTCCGTCGTGTGCTGCTCCAGCAGGTCGGCCACTTGGTCCAGGATCGCCGCCCGCTGGGCCGGCGGGCGTTCATCCCAGGCCGTCCAGGCCTGGTGAGCGGCCGCCAGGGCCGTCTCCAGGTCCTCGTCATTGGCAAAGGTGATACGACCGATTTCCCGCCCGCGGTCGGAGGGTGCGTATACCCCTTGCCCGTGGCCGGTCCGGAGCCGCCCGCGGCAGACGGGACCGCCGTTCCAGGGGGCACGCGCCCCGATCCTGTTCATGTCTGCCGCCAGCTGGTGCAGGGTCTTGCGATGGGCGAAGTCCAGGCCGCGGCTGTTGCGCCTGGCGGGGGCGTAAAGGGCGGCGGGCAGCGGGATGCGGGGGTGGCGCCAGGTACTGTAGCCCTTGAGGGTCGTTACCGGATCGGTGATGAGCTGCTCCAGGTGTTCCTCGTGCAGACGATGGACAAAGGAGGTATTGGCCCCGTTTTCCAGCATGCGGCGCACCAGGTAGGGCAGCAGGGTCTCGTGACTGCCCACTGGGGCATAGATCCGGCAATGGAGGCGGCCCGAATCGGACCGCTCCACCAGTTGCCCGTAAAGCCCCTCCCCCATGCCATGGAGGCGCTGAAATTCATAGGCCTTGTTGCCGGCCATTTCCATCACCGCCGCCACCGTCTGGGCATTGTGGGTGGCGAACTGGGGGTAGAGATGCGGGCTGTCATGGAGCAGGCGGCGGGCACAGGCCAGGTAGGACACGTCGGTGGCCGCCTTGCGGGTAAATACCGGGTAATCGGACAATCCCTGCTGCTGGCTGTCCTTGATCTCCGTGTCCCAGTAGGCCCCCTTCACCAAGCGTACCATGACGATACGGCGATGCCGGGCGGCCTGCTGCTCCAGCCAACCCAGCTGAGCCCAGGCCCGTTTCTGATAGGCCTGTACGGCCATACCCAGGCCGTCCCAGGCATTGAGATCCGAATCAGCGATCAGGATCTCCATCACGTCCAGAGATAGGTCCAGGCGCCAGGATTCCTCGGCATCGATGCAAAGCGGGATGCCCTGATCCCGTGCCAGCCGGCACAGTTCCAGGATGCGCGGCATGAGCCGACCCTGCAGGCGGCTTTCATGGCCGGGCTCATAGCGGGCATCCAGGGCGGAGAGTTTCACCGAAATGCCCGGCCGCTCCCGCAACGGTACGCGCAGATCCACCCCATCACCGATGCGATGAACGGCATGCCGATAGGCCTCGAAGTAACGCCGGGCATCCTCCTCGGTGCGGGCCGACTCCCCGAGCATGTCATAGGAATAGCAGTAACCCGCCTGCTCCTGGGGACGCGCCCGTTTCATCGCCTCGTCGATGGTGCGTCCCAACACGAAGGCATCCCCCAGCATGACCATGGCACGACGCACCGCGGAGCGGACCAACGGGGCACCGGCCCGCGCCAGCAGACGGTGAACCGCCCCCCCCAGCCAGTGGCGGCGGTCTTCCGTATCGATGATGCGTTCACTGATCCATAGCCCCCAGGTGGCGACATTGACGAAAAAGGGCTGGCCCTTACCCAGGTGGGCATCCCAGTGGGCGGCGGAGAGCTTGTCCTGGATCAACTGGTCCGCGGTGGCCTTGTCCGGTACTCGCAACAAGGCCTCGGCCAGGCACATGAGAGCAATACCCTCTTCCGATGAGAGGTCATATTCATGCAGCAGGGCGCCGATGCCGGACTGTCGTTCCTGGGCCTTGATCATGCCCCGCACCAGCCCCCGGGCCAGGAAGCGCACCCGGGTCGCCGCCTCTGCCTCCAGCTCGGCACGGGGCAGCAGGGCCTTCATCGCCTCCGCTTCGTCCATGCGACAGGCCGACATCATGGGCTCACGGTCCTGGATGGACAGTGCGGCGAGGTCCGGATAGACGTATCGGCTCATAATTTCTCTTGTCCTATTGCAAATGCGCGCCATGCCGGGGGCTGCGGTTGGCCCCGACGGGGTGTCCTTCTTAGAATAGCCGCTCGCATGAGGATCATTCCACGATCCTGACCTGTCCTTCTCAACGGGAGTCCGTGATGCAAGAAACCCTGACCACCGCCACCTGGTTCTGGCTGCTGGTACCCATGCCCCTGCTGGTGCTGCTGTCACTCGTCAGCCTGCTGCGCCACAGCCTGAGGAGGCACGGGTGATGACCGGTAGCGTGGAAATCAACTTCGCCCTGCTGGCGACCCTCATCGTCTATCTGATCCTGATGATCCTGGTGGGCCTGCTGGCCTACCGGGTGACCAGTAACCTGTCGGACTACATCCTGGGTGGACGGCGCTTGGGCGCAGGCACGGCCGCCCTCTCGGCCGGGGCCTCGGACATGAGCGGCTGGCTGCTGCTGGGCCTGCCGGGAGCGGTCTATGCGGCCGGCATGAACCAGCTCTGGATCGCGGTCGGGCTGACCATCGGCGCCTATCTTAACTGGCAGTTCGTGGCCGAGCGCCTGCGGCGGTTCACCGCCGCCGCCCGGGACTCGATCACCATTCCGGCCTATTTCGAGAACCGCTTCCGGGACGAGACCTCGGCCCTGCGGGTGGTGTCGGCCCTGGTGATTCTGGTGTTCTTCACCTTCTACACCTCCGCCGGTCTGGTGGCCGCCGGTACCCTGTTCGAAGGGACCTTCGGCATCGATTATGAACTGGCCCTGGCCATCGGCGCCGCGGTGATCCTGGTCTACACCCTGCTGGGAGGCTTTCTGGCGGTGAGCTGGACCGACTTCATCCAGGGCATTCTGATGTTCGTGGCCCTGGTCCTGGTGCCCGTCATCACCATCATGAACCTGGGCGGCTGGACCGAAACCAGCCAGATGGTGGCGCAGCTCAATCCCGGCGCCCTGGATGCCTTTCACGACATCACCCTGTTCGGCATCATTTCCCTGATGGCCTGGGGCCTGGGTTACTTCGGGCAACCCCATGTACTGGCCCGGTTCATGGCCATTCGCAGTCCCGGCGACATTCCCCTGGCCCGCTTCATCGGCATCACCTGGATGGTGGTGGCCCTGTTCGGCGCCATGCTCACGGGCTTTGCCGGGATTGC
Source organism: Ectothiorhodospira lacustris (assembly GCF_022227845.1). Taxonomy (GTDB): domain Bacteria; phylum Pseudomonadota; class Gammaproteobacteria; order Ectothiorhodospirales; family Ectothiorhodospiraceae; genus Ectothiorhodospira; species Ectothiorhodospira lacustris. Next base: position 68,994 of record NZ_JAJNQN010000020.1, read on the forward strand.
CTATTTCGGCGAAGCGGGACTGACGAACCCGGAAACGGTGTTCATCCTGCTGATTCAGGCCCTGTTCAATCCCTGGGTGGCCGGATGCCTGATCGCGGCGGTGCTGGCGGCCATCATGAGCACCATCGACTCCCAGCTTCTGGTGTCCTCGTCGGCCCTGTCCGAGGACTTCTACAAGCGCTTCTTCCGTCCCGGTGCCTCGGACACGGAATTGGTCTGGATCGGCCGGGGCACGGTGCTGGGCATCGGCGTGCTGGCCACGTTGCTGGCGCTGAATCCGGACGCCGCCGTGCTGGATCTGGTGTCCTATGCCTGGGCGGGCTTTGGCGCGGCCTTCGGGCCGGTGATCATCCTGTCGGTGTTCTGGCGCGGCATGAACCGCAACGGCGCCCTGGCGGGGATCGTCACCGGCGCGCTCACGGTACTGATCTGGGAACGTTACGAGGGCGGCCTGTTCGACATGTACGAGATCCTGCCGGGCTTCATCCTGGCCACCCTGGCCATCCTCCTGTTCAGCCGGGTGGGCAAGGGCCCGACCGAGGACATGAAACGGGAGTTCGACGAGGTGCAACGGGCGCAGCGGGAAGGCTGACGCCGCCCCTGACCGAACCCGGGGGGGGGGGGGGGGGGGGGGGGGGGGGGGGGCCGCCCCCCCCCCCCCCCCCCCCCCCCCCGCCCCCCCCCCCCCCCCCGGCCCCCCCCCCCCCCCCAGGCCGGCCGCCGGCCGGGGCGGAGGGCC
>NZ_JAJNQN010000021.1 GCF_022227845.1 Ectothiorhodospira lacustris
CTGGACTCCCGCTTGCGCGGGAGTGATGACAGGGGGGCGGGCGTGACGGCAAAAGGGCAGCGTGACGGCAAGAGAGCAGAGCGACGGCAAGAGGGCAGAAGGCAAAAGGGTGGGACCGACGGTAAGGAGCGCTTCCGTCGGGGGCATGCGGCCTTCTCGGGCGTCACGGTCAGGGGCTTTTTCAGGGCCTACTCAGAACTTTTTCTCTCCCAGCAGGGCGGCGGCCTCGCCGGTCAGGCGGCCGTTGCGGGCGCAGTCGTTCATGGCGATGCCCCGGTACGCGTTGCCGGTCAGGTGCAGGCCCGGATAACGGCCCACGTGTGCCATCAGACGATCCATAGCTTCGATGTGACCCACCGGATACCCAGGCAGACCCCGCGGCCATTTCTTCACGAACTGTACGTCAGGCGAGACATCGATCCCCAGGGCCTTGCTGACGCCGTCGCGCGCGTGGGCAATGAGGGCGTCGTCATCCAGGTCGACCATGTGTGGATCCCGTTGTCCGCCCAGCATCACGCGCACGCATTTCATGCCTTCCGGGGCGCGATCAGGGAAGATGGAACTGTCCCAAAGGATGCCGAGGAAAGGCATGCGGGCGGCAGCCGTGGTCAGTACCCCGAAGCCGTCCAGAGGATGATCCAGGTGCTTCCAGCCGAAGCCCACCACGGCGATGGGGGCGTAGTTGACCGCATCCAACTGCCGTTCCAGTTCCTGATCCAACCCTGCCAGGATGCGGGCGGCCACATGGGCCGGCACGGCCAGGATCACCTGATCCACGGTAGCCGACTGGTCGCCGGCTTCGACCCGGAAACCCTTGCCTTCTTGAACCACGGCTTCCACCGGTGTGTCCAGGTGCCATTCGGCCTTGATCGTCTTATGCAGATGTTCCGTCAGGGCATTCATGCCACCCTTGAAACTCATCAGCACGCCGCCGGGGCCGGCGCTCTGCTTGCGGCGGGCGATCATGCCCTTGAACAAGCCGCCATGCTTACGTTCCAACTCCGTCACCAGGGGGAAGGCGGCCTTCACGGAGACCCGGTCGGCGGTGGTGCCGTAAATGCCGGCAGTCATGGCATCCAGGAAGATGTCGGTGAAGGCCTTGCCCAGACGACGGTAGCCGAAGGACTGCAGGGTTTCATCGCTGTCATCCCGCTTGGGGCGGATGAACAACTCGCCCATCACCCGCAGTTTCTGCGGCCAGTTGAGCAGTTCGGTCTTGAGGAATTTGCCCGGAGAGTCGGGCATGGGGTGCATGCGGTCGGTGTAAATGAAGCGTCTGCGGGAGGCATCCTGACTGCGCATGAGCACGTCGCCGGCGCCGCAGTCCGTGACCAGTTGCAGCATGTCCGGTTTGTTGCTCAGAAAACCGTTGCCGCCTTCCTCAAAGCGAAAGCCTTCGATGTCAATGGTGTGCAGGGTGCCGCCCACGTGGGGGTTGGCTTCGTAGATTACAATCTCCGCATCGCTTCGGGCGCGTTGCAGATAAAAGGCCGTGGCCAGACCGCTGATACCGGCCCCGATAATGGCTACCCGCATGGGTGTCTCCCTATTTTGTCTCTGAAATCGATGTTGTCAGGCCGCGATTCAGCCTGAAATGCTTGATGGCAATCGGATCATGTGCCCTGACATCCGGCACATCACATGGTGGCGGATGCCCCCGGTTTGCGGGCGATGAAGCGCGTCGAGATTCCCAGAAATTCATCCTTGACCTCCACCAACTCAAACCCGGCCTGGGTGAGTTTGTCACAGAGTTGCTGTGTGCTCATGAAGCCCTGGATGGACTCCGGCAGATAGGTGTAGGCCTCCTTGTCCCGGGAAATCATGGCACCGACACGGGGCAGCACCTTGCTCATGTACAGGCGGTTCATCCGATCCATCAGCGTGAGTTTTTCATGGCTCATGAACTCCAGGATCACCGCCAGCCCGCCCGGTGCCAGCACCCGGTGAAACTCCCTCAGGGCGCCTTCCACGTCGAGCACGTTGCGAATGCCGTAGCTGATGCTCACCAGGTCGGCGCTCCCATCCTCCAGGGGCAGGGCAGTGGCCGGCGCCTCCATGAACGTCGCATCATCCACCTTACGGCGGGCCAGTTCCAGCATCCCTACCGCCGGGTCCACGCCGGTGGCCCGTTCGATGGTCGTTCCACAGAATGCCGCCGCTTCGCGCCAGAACAGGATCAGGTCGCCTGTGCCGGTGGCCACATCCACCAGGTGCCGCACCGGACCGCCGTGGATCTGCATGGCTGCCCGGCATCCGTTGCGGCGCCACTGCCGGTCCACCCCGAAGCTGAGAATGCGGTTCAGTTTGTCGTAGGTAGGGGAGATGTCGTTGAACATCTGGATGATGCGTTGCTGTTTGTCCATGCAGGGTTCCAGTGCAAAGGGAGGGTGACGTGCGCCGCGACGTTATGTCTTTGATGGGGGCGGGCCATTGCGGCGCTGCGCCGCCTGGTCTTCGATCAAGGAACGGCGGATGCGTTCGAAGGCCTGGCGACTGATGTGATGAATGATCGGTCTGGCCACTCGGCCCACGGTCTTGTCCAGCAGTCGGGTGGGCAGATGGTATTCAATGGTGAGTTGCACCCGAGTGCCTCCGGGGACGGAGGAAAAGCGATAGTGCCCGGTATTGCGGATACCGCTGAGGGACTGCCAGCGGATCATGTGCGGCGGCTTCTCGTCGACGATGGTCACATCCCAATGAAAGACCATGCCGTTGGCGCGGACCTGCCAGCGATAGGTCTTCTCGTTCAGGGGCGTGACGGATTCCACGGCATCGGCGTAGCGCGGAAACTCATCCACTCGACGGATCATCCCGAAGACTTCTTCCTGTTCCGCCGGAAACAGCATGTCATGATCAACGACCGGCATCTGGTAATCAGCTCCCATGAACGGCGGGGTAAGAAAGACCCCGCGTGGTTATGTCAAACACCGCCGGATGGGTCAAGAGACGGGACGGTTTCGGCCCGCCGGGCGATCCCCTCGGCCAGCCCCTTGAAGACAAAGGCATGGGCCGGTGCCATCAGGTACCAGTACAGTAGCCCCCACACACCGGCCGGGTGCCAGTAGTTGGTAACGGTGATCCGGGTTCCCTGGTCCTCCGGCATCAGTTCGATTTCCAGGACACCCGCCCCGGGGGCGCGCATCCCGAATCCCAGGGTGAGGCGTCTTTCCTGTTCGATGGCCATCACCCGCCAGGAGTCCACCATGTCGCCGAGGCGCAGTTCGGTTGGGTGACGGCGCCCATAGTTGCGGCCGGGGCCTCCCAGCAGCCAGTCGATGCCTTCGCGGAGCTTCCACAGGGTCTCATAGGCAAAGTAGCGATTTTCTCCGCCGATGCGACTGACTACCTCCCAGACCTGGGTCGGGGTCGCCCGAGCCAGGGCGCTGCCACAGGCCCGCTTGGCGTAATAGGCGTAGTCCACCCGGTAGTCACGGAACATGAATGCCCCTTCGGTCCAGCGGGCGGCGACCGCGTGGGATTGTTCGGCTGCGAAGGTGGCGCGCACCGCAGTGCGAAAATCCATCAGGTCCTGGGGCATGAGACTGCGGGTACGCACATCATCGGCCACATAGTCTTCCTTGAGACCTTCGATCAGCGCCTGGGCGATGGCGGTGGGCACGGAGGTGACCAGGCGCAGCCAATAGGAGGACAGTTTGGGTGACAGCAGCGGGACCGGGACGATCCGTGGCGGTCTGCGCCCGGCCTCCTCGGCCAGGGTGCGCATCATGTCCGCGTAGGTGAGGTACTCAGGACCACCGGTGTCCAGGATCTCGCCGGCGGCCTCCGGGATGCGGGGGGCGCGCTCCAGGTAGTCGAGCAGATTATCCAAGGCGATGGGTGGGGACATGCGGGAGACCCACTTGGGGGTGACCATGACCGGCAGATGCAGGACCAGATCGCGCATCACTTCAAAGGCCGCCGAGCCGGGGCCGACGATGATGCCCGCGCGCAGTTCGGTGACCGGGACGCTGCCCTTGCGCAGTTCGTCACCGGTGAGGCGCCGGGAGACGATATGCTCGCTGCGGGCGGAGGCCGGGGCCAGCCCGCCCAGGTAGACGATGCGCCGGACACCGGCCTCGGCGGCGGCTTGGGCAAAATTCCTTGCCGCCTCCAGATCCAGACGGCCAAAGGACTTACCGGCACCCATGGAATGGACCAGATAGTAGGCGATCTGGACATCCTTGAGGGCCGGCCCCAGGGTCTCGGGCTTGAGGGCGTCGGCCGGGACCAGTTCGGCCCCCGTCCAGCCCCGGGCCTCCAGCACGCTCAGCGTACGTGAGCAGGCCCGAACCCGGATGCCCCGGTCCAGCAGGCGGGGTACCAGATTACTGCCGATGTAGCCGCTGGCGCCGAAAACCAGGGTCAGGGCATCCGGGCTGATCGCATTGTCTGCGGGTGTCTTCGAGGTGCCGGGTGTCGCCATGGGAGATCTCCGGTGAGGGCTTGTCACTTTACTATACGGGGTTTTTCTCCTGCCTTGATGAACGTCTGTGTTTGACAGGTTTGGGTGTCAGGGCGCCGACGAGGAAGATCGTTCCCTGAGCAGCACCGTCAGTCGGCAGACGCAGACGGTTGTCTCTGCCTCGTCCTCCAGCCGGATCTCCCAGACTTGGGTGTTGCGTCCCAGGTGTAGTGGCCGGGCACAGCCGAGGATCCGGCCGTGGCGGACGGACTTGAGATGACTGGCGCTGATCTCCATGCCCGCCGCCATCCATCCCGGAGGCGCCGCCAGGTTGGCGGCCACGCTGCCCAGGGTTTCGGCCAGGGCCACGGAGGCACCGCCGTGGAGCAGACCATGGGGTTGGCGGGTACGTGCGTCCACAGGTAGCGTCCCGAACAGGGCCGTGTCGGTGATTCGGGTGATCTCGATCCCCAGGGCTTCCATGAGGGTGCCCTGGTGGACGGCATTGATCGCCTCGAGGTCTATGGGGCGTTGCCACAGTGGCATCATGGTCAGCGCTCCCGAGGATGCGGGGTATTGGCCAGCCGGATCAATTCTCGGCGCTGAATCTTGAGATCGCCGGTGGGCGGCATGGGCAAGAAGGTCGTCGGCACCATGAAGGGCTTGAGTTGTTCCCTGAGCCAGGTGCGCAGGGCATGGTCGTCCAGTTCCGCGTTGGACTGGATGAAGGCCACGGGACGGTGGCCGAACTCTGCGTCCTGTCGCGGCACCACCACCGCCCGGAGGATATCGGGGTGGGTATGCAGCAGGTGCTCAATGGCTTCCGGCTGAATGTTTTCACCACCGCTTATGAACTGATTGTCCAGTCTCCCCACCACCTGGAAACGGCCGTCCTCCCATCGGCCCAGGTCACGGGTATGGAACCAGCCTTCCCCGTCGGTCGAGGGGAGGATGCCGCCCGAGTCCCGATACCCCAGGAACAGGGTGCCGCCGCGGACCAGGATCTCGCCATCGGCGTCCAGACGGCATTCCCGGTGCGGCAGGATGCGGGCCGGCCCTTCCGGGGGCTGGGCGATCACCTGGGAACTCATTTCGGTCAGCCCATAGCTGGTCCAGCAGGGCAGGCCCTGCCGGCGTGCCTGTTCCAGCAGGGAGGCACGCACCGGTCCTCCCCCCAAGAGCAGGCACCGCAGGGTCGAAGAAGCAGGGTTTCCCTGCTTCAGCAGACGGTGTAGCTGGGTTTCCACCATGGAGACATGGGTGACGCCCATGTGCAGCAGAAAGCCGGCATTCTCGGCACGCCCGTCCAGCACCAGGGCTGCGCCCCCCAGCAGGCAGCGAAACACGATGGCCAGGCCACCCACATGGTAGGTAGGCAGGGATAGCAGGTACCGGTCTCCCGGCCACAACGGGATGAGTGCCGCAGAACCGGCCGCACTGAGGACATGGTTGGCATAGCTGTGGACGGCCAGCTTCGGCCGGCCGGTGGAGCCGGAGGTCAGGATGCCCGTGCAAGGTGTGTGTGCCTGAAATCGGTGGCGTAGCGCCATGGCGGCAGGTGGCGAGGCCGAGGTGGTGACATCCCGATCGATCCTGACGCTTGGTTGGAGGGGCCGACCAGGCTCCCGAACCAGCCAGCGGATACCCTGTTCTTGCAGCAATGTGCCCAGCGGGGTTTCCGGTATTGCCGGATTGACGGGTAACAGACAGGCGCCGCTGCGGAGTACGGCCAGCAGGTCGATGACGCCGGCCACCGTAGCCCGGGTGCGCAGGGCAATCCAGTCTCCGGCCTGAACACCCCGGGCCAGAAAGGTTATGGCCCGCTGATCCACCCGTGCCTCCAACTCGGCGAAGCTCAGGCTGTCTTCGGGGGTGATGATGGCGGGTTCTTCGGCATGACGTCTGCCTGCCTTCTGCAGCAGGCAGGGCATGTCGGCACAGGGCGGGTGGGGGCTCATGTCCAGCATCCAAGGTATTCCAGTTCGGCTTGTGGTGTGATCGGCAATGCGTGGTGTTCCGGTTGGCTGAGAATGGGCATCAGCAGTGCCCGGGCAAATATACCGAAGGTATCCAGACCTTGGGGACCCCGGATGTCCCAGTGGTGGACGAGGCGTGCATAGAGGTCCAGGCTGAGATTGCTTTCGTAGGCGGCACTGAGAATGGCGGGAATGCCTCGTCGGCGGGCCTGATGAACCAGGATGCTGCTGCGGTTCAGGCCGGTGAGCATGGGCTTGATGACCAGGGCGCCCAGTCCCGGTGTCCACAGATCGGGTGTCTTCCCCTCTCTCAAGGTCTCATCCCAGGCGAAGGGGATGCCGGTGTGCGGCCACCACTGTCGGTAGTCGCTGCCGGCCCGCAGGGGTTCCTCGATGAATTGAATCCGTTGCCGGTCAATGGCCTGACAGAGCGTTTCGGCCTGTTCCAGGTTCCAGGAACGGTTGGCATCCAGACGCAGCCACTGGCCTTCGGCAAGTTGTGCCGCCACATGCTGGATCCTGTCGATATCCGTCGCCAGGGCGTCACGTCCCACCTTGAGTTTGAAGCAAAGGGGTTCCGGATCATCCGCAAGGTCCAGGGCGTCGTCGTGACGGATCAGGCAGCACCGCGGGACCGAGGCCGCTGGTGGCAGGTGTTGAGTCCATTGCAGCAGCCCGGCTTCCAGGCCGAAACGCACTTCCGGTGCGGTCGTGGTCGGCAGATGACGGAAGCGGTCGGCCGGTGCGCCGCCCCGGTCCAGGATCTGCCGGATCTGCTGCAGGCACTGATCCAGCGTGGCCTGGCTGAAACCGGGCAGGGGGCTGATTTCGGACCAGAGGCTGTCCGCGCGGGGACGACACCACTCCAGCAACAGTCCCTCTCGTTGGGTCAGGCGGTGCCCCGGCATGGGCAATGGCTGCCTGAGGGGAAGGGAGAAACGCCAGAGCCGCATTTCATGAGGGGGGCGTGCTTCCATGGGTGGTCCGTTCCTGTCGGTGGCCAGCCCCGGGTTTGCGCCCCTCTCCATGAAGAGGGGCCGGCACGGGTCAGGGCTGGCGTCTGAATTTACGGAAATCGGGCTGGCGCTTCTCCAGATAGGCGTTGCGGCCTTCCTGTCCCTCTTCGGTCATATAGAAGAGCATGGTGGCGTTGCCGGCCAGTTCCTGGATGCCGGCCTGGCCGTCGACCCCGGCATTGAAGGCGGATTTGAGCATCCGCAGGGCGATGGGGGAGTGCTCCAAGATCCGGCGACACCAGGCCACGGTCTCCTGCTCCAGTTGCGCCAGCGGAACCACGGTATTGACCAGACCCATGTCCAGGGCTTCCCGGGCATCGTACTGACGGCACAGGAACCAGATCTCCCGGGCCTTTTTCTGGCCCACCACACTGGCCATATAGCTGGCACCGAAGCCGCCGTCAAAGGAGCCCACCTTGGGGCCGGTCTGGCCGAAGCGGGCATTGTCCGCGGCAATGCTCAGGTCGCAGATCAGGTGCAGCACATGGCCGCCGCCGATGGCGTAGCCGGCCACCATGGCGATCACCGGCTTGGGGCAGGAGCGGATTTCTTTCTGCAGGTCCAATACGTTCAGATGATGGACGCCCTGTTCATCCTGGTAGCCGGAATCACCGCGGACTCGCTGATCACCCCCGGAGCAGAAGGCCAGATCCCCCCGGCCGGTGAGGACGATGACGCCGACCGCTTCGTCAAAGCGGGCATCCGACAGGGCCTGGCGCAGTTCCTTGACCGTCCGGGGACGGAAGGCGTTGCGGACCTCCGGGCGATTGATGGTGATTTTCGCGATGCCCTCGGCTTTGTGGTACAGGATATCTTCATAAGGGGCCGAATGGTCCTGCCAGTCCAGTGCCGGGGTGATGGAAGAGACTGCTGCTGTACTCATGAGGATGCTGTACTCGTTTGTGTGAAGTGCATGGGATGGCAGAGTCGGCGCATGACGGCGGCCACCTGCTCGGGTGCCTGAGCGTGGCAGTTATGCCCCAGACCGTCCAGTTTGACAAGTTCAAGCCCCGGGCAGGCATGGGTCAGCCCCTGCCCCAGGGCGCTGAATTTGGTGTCCCGGGTGCCTGCGATGAAGGCCCGGGCACAGGTCAGTCCAGCCAGACCGGGGCGAAGATCCGGCTGACCACTCAGACCAGCGGCACGCAGTACCCGGGCCAGTGTCATCGGGTTCTGACAGGATCGGGCCTGGACGAAGGCATCACGCTGGGCGGGGGACAGGTCGGCAAACACCGGTTGCTGATACCAGTCCTCCAGGACCCGGGGCCAGGGTTCCTGTTCGAGCCGCCGGGCCCAGGCCTCGTCATGGCGCCGCCGCGCCAGCCGCTCCGTTTCGCTATTCAGGCCCGGGTGGGCGCCCTCCAGGAGTAGGACGGCGATGCGTTCGGGATGGCGGATTGCCAGCCAGGCGGCTATGCGCCCACCCATGGAATAGCCCGCCAGGCCGACGTGCGGAGGCAGTGCTGGCGCCAGTTGCTGCCAGAGCCGTTCACAATACTCCTCGAAGTTCAGGTCCGCGGAAAGGGATTGACCGGCATGGCCCGGCAGGTCGGGCATCAGGCAGTGGTACCGGTCTGAAAGTAGCCGGGCCGTTTGCAGCCAGTCATGGCCGCTGCCCATGAAGCCGTGGAGCAGGACCAGGGTGGGGTGATGGACGGCGCCCAGTGACGCTATGACGGGTTGCCGGGTCATGTCTCATAGCGGACTTCCACCAGGGCGCTGATCAGGCCCTTGATGATCCGGCTGCTCTGGTTGTGGGGAAAGTTCAGTTCGATCAGGGTAACACCGCCCTTGCGGCAGGCATCGCTATAGGTTTTTTCAAAACCGGCGGCCGAATCCGGGTTTGCGTAGGCCAGGCCGAACAGGGCCGCCGCGCTGCGAAACGTCAGGCCATGGGGCAACTGGAACAGGGCTTGGAAATGCTCCTTCTGTTCCGCGGCGGGTAGCAGATTGAAGATCCCGCCGCCGTCATTGTTGAGGACCACGATGATCAGCGGGTGGTGACAGCGGGGTGCCAGTGCCAGGCTGTTCAGATCATGGAGCAGGGACAGATCGCCGATCAGCAGGGTCGCCCCGGCTGGATGACCCATGGCCAGGCCCATGGCCGTGGCCACCAGCCCGTCGATGCCGCTGGCCCCCCGGTTGGTGATGCAGCGATTGCCCCGTCCAGGCCGGGCGACCATGTCCAGCAGCCGGATGCTCAGACTGTTGCCGGGCAGCAGCAGCATGTTCTCGGGGATCATGTCGGCGATGATGCGGGCAGCGGCCGGCTCCGAGAAGGGATAGGTCAGCGTCAGCTCCAGATGTTCGCTGAGTTGGGACTGCAGGGATTCGATACCCAGCCCCCGCTGAGGCGGGACTCGGAGCTGGTTGCAGAACTCAGGAATCGAGGCCTGTATCTGGGTGGCGTGGTGCTCCGGGTCCAGGCCGTCCTCATGGGGGCTCACCAGCCAGTACTGGCCCTGGAAGCACGCCAGCCATTGGTTGATTCGCTTACTGGTAATGCGGCCGCCGAACTGGACCACCTGATGCATGGCCTTGAGACGGCGCCTGACGTGGGTGATCGCCAGCAGCAGGTCCGGATGGGCCAGCACGCAGGGGTGCTCCCGGAGACGTAATTGACTGCCGATGTCGGCCAGAATGGGCACTGAGGCCGTTTCGGCCAGGGCCAGGACCGCCTCAGCCTCTTCGGTGTCCAGCTGGCCGGCGACGAAGATCACCGGCTCCCTGAGCCGGTGCAGGCTGAAACCGGGATGCGGGGGCGGAGACATTTCCACCGGCGGCACGTCGGCCAGCCAGGGACCGAAGTCGATGGAGTCCGAGGTGCCGTAGAGCGGTTCACGAAACGGCACATTGATGTGGACCGGCCCCCGGTCAGGTCCTCGCAGTCGGGCAAGGACCGCATCCAGCTGCTGGGCCAGCCAGCCGCCGGACAGCGTGGCGTCGGGGGGCGGCAGATTCAGGGCCGCCCGCGTATGGCTCTGGAAGATCCCCGGCTGGACGATGGCCTGGTTGGCGCCGCAGCCCACCAGTTCCTCAGGGCGATCGGCGGTGACCGCCACCAGGGGCTGATGGGTCTGGAAGGCCTCCACCAGGGCCGGGTGCAGGTTGGGTACGGCGGTGCCCGAGGTGGTGATCAGGGCGACCGGACGTTGCCCGGCCTTGCATAGCCCCAGACCCAGGAAGGCCAGGCCCCGCTCATCGAAGTGGGTATGCAGCCCCAGGTCGGGATGGTCGTCACGATAGCGGGCGGCCGCCAGGGACAGCGGTGCACTGCGACTGCCCGGCGCCAGACAAATATCGCGGACGCCGTGCTGATAGAGACGGTCTATCAGGAGGTGCGCCCACGCCTCGTTGATATGAGTGAATGCTGCCCGCATGATCGACACTCAGGATTCCAGCACGGCGAGAAAGGATTCGATCTTGGCTTCCAGCTCGTTCCATTCCGCCTCGGGATCGGAGCCTTCCACGATGCCGACACCGGAGTAGCACAGTGCCTGGTTGCGATGGAGCAGGGTGGAACGGATGGCCACGGCAAATTCCGAGCGCTGCGGACAGATCCTGCCGATCACGCCGCTGTACCAGCCGCGGTGGGCGGTCTCCTGTCGGCTGATCAGGTCCCGGGCCTCGCTGCGGGGAAAGCCGCAGACCGCCGGGGTGGGGTGCAGGGCGGCCAGCAACTGGTCATCGCGCACACCTTCCCTGAGGGTGGCGTGAATGGGCAGGTAACGGTGCTGGATGCGGTCCAGCTTGAAGATGCGGGCCTGGGCGGGACCCTCGATCTGTGTGATCCAGGGGGCGATCTGCTCGCGCACATACCGGGTGACCAGTTCATGCTCATGGATTAACTTGGGGTCCTGCAGCAGGATGCGCTCCAGTGCCGTGTCTTCTTGTGCCGTGCCGCCGCGGCGTACGGTGCCGGCCAGGGATTCGGTGAACACGTGGCGGCCCACGCGACTGAACAGCCGCTCCGGGGAGCATCCCATGAACAACCGTTCTCCGTTTTCCATGGCAAAGCAGAAACTGCCCGGGTTGCTCTGGTGCCAGCGCTCCAGGGTCAGGAAGGCAGGTGGGGGGGCAGTCAGCTGCAGATCCACCCGTCGGGCCAGCACCACCTTGCGGATGAGGCCCTGGGTGATGTGTGTGAGGATGTTGCCGATATGCCGACTGCAGGTGTCAAAATCCATGTGATCGACGCGCCGGGTGATGCGGACCGGCGGAGGGAGCGGACCGTCCGCCGTTGTCTGACGCAGGTGGCACAGGGCGGCGATGAGTCGCGTCTTGCGGGTCATGAAATCCCGCCGCGAGCCCGCCAGCAGGTTGACGCCCAGGCGGTATTGTCCCGCCTGTCGGCGCAGCTCGATGGCCGGCAGCACGAAGCGGGCCGCAGGAAACCCCTCCCAGTCATCCCGTCCGGGCAGGCCGTCGAAGGAGAGGCCGCCGATGAAGGCGGTGGCTTGTCCACCGAGGGTGTCATGGACCCGGCGCAGCAGGGCAGGATAGGCGGCGGCTTCCCGGGCGCTCAGCTCCACGGCGATGCCGATGCCGGCGATGCTTTCGTCCCCTTCCCGATTCTGCCACAGGCTGCGCTCGCCGGCCGGTGCGGCCTGCAGCCAGCGGAAGGGACTGGTCCTCGGGACGGGCACGCTCAGGTGCAGCAGGTGGTCGCTGCGGAAGGACCAGTTCTTGATCCGGCCCAGCAGGGTTTCCACCGCCCCATGCAGGGGGCTGCCGGTATCCAGACAGTCGCCTCCGGCATCTCGGCCCACGCCCGGAGTACCGGCGCCCAGGGGCTGGTCGAGTGATACCGGATATTGACTGACTGATGACACGGTACATCCTCTGAACAAGTGGCCGGCCTCGCGCTCCCGTTCCGGATCGCCCGGCGGCTCCGGGGGGCGGGCAGGATCCGTCGCCGTCGTGAAGCGCCGCCCGCCGAAAATTATAAAAACCGGTTAATGAGGGCAGATATGACTTATATCACTTTGGATTGTGCCACAGGAGGGACGTTCCGAAATGCCGTGATAGCGGCATCATGGATCACCGGGTCAGCTATATGTTAATAAAAATGGGTTGCAAGTCAGTCCTGCTTGAAAGCCCGCTGCCCCGGCCCAATATCCAGGATTAATCTGACATAGTCTCAAGGGGTTTTGCCACCATGCGCATGGACAAATTCACCAGCAAGTTCCAGATGGCACTGGCCGATGCCCAGTCCCTGGCGGTGGGCCGTGATCACCAGATGATCGAACCGATACATCTGATGATCGCCCTGCTGGACCAGGCGGGGGGATCGGTACGGCCCCTCCTGGCCCAGGCCGGTGTCAATGTGAACCTGCTGCGGTCCCAGTTGGGGGAGGCCCTGGAGCGCCTGCCCAGTGTGGAGGGGGCCGCCGGTGACCTGCATATCTCCAACGACCTGGGCCGGCTACTGAATCTGTGCGACAAGCTGGCGCAGGATCGCAAGGACCAGTTCATCTCCTCCGAGCTGTTCGTGCTGGCGGCCCTGGAACATCAGGGGCAGCTGGGAGAAGTGCTCAGAAAGACCGGGGCGGCCAAGGGGGCCATCGACCGGGCCGTCAACGATCTGCGCGGTGGTCAGCGGGTGGAGGACCCCAACGCGGAGGAACAGCGCAAGGCCCTGGAAAAATACACCATCGACCTCACCGAGCGGGCCGAGCAGGGCAAGCTGGATCCGGTGATCGGTCGTGACGAGGAAATCCGCCGTGCCATTCAGGTGCTGCAGCGCCGCACCAAGAACAACCCCGTTCTCATCGGTGAGCCCGGCGTGGGCAAGACCGCCATCGTTGAGGGGCTGGCCCAGCGCATCGTCGACGGCGCGGTGCCCGAGGGTCTCAAGGACCGGCGGCTGCTGTCTCTGGACATGGGATCACTCATCGCCGGGGCCAAGTTCCGCGGCGATTTCGAAGAGCGTCTCAAAGCGGTGCTCAGCGACCTGGCCAAGCAGGAGGGGCGAGTGATCCTGTTCATCGACGAGCTGCACACCATGGTGGGTGCCGGCAAGGCGGAAGGCTCCATGGACGCGGGCAACATGCTCAAGCCCGCCCTGGCCCGAGGCGAGCTCCACTGCATCGGTGCCACCACCCTGGACGAATACCGCAAGTACGTGGAAAAGGATGCCGCCCTGGAGCGGCGTTTTCAGAAAGTGCTGGTGAACGAGCCCAATGTGGAAGACACCATCGCCATCCTGCGCGGCCTGAAGGAACGCTATGAAGTCCATCATGGGGTGGACATCACGGATCCTGCCATCGTCGCCGCCGCGACCCTCTCCCATCGCTACATCACGGATCGGCAGCTACCGGATAAGGCCATCGACCTGGTGGATGAGGCAGCCAGTCGCATCCGCATGGAGATCGACTCCAAGCCTGAGAGCATGGATCGTCTGGAACGGCGTCTGATTCAGCTCAAGATCGAGCGCGAAGCCCTGAAGAAAGAATCCGATGAAGCCTCCCGCAAGCGTCTGGAGGCCCTGGAGGTGGAGATCGAAAAGCTGGAGCGGGAGTATTCGGACCTGGATGAGATCTGGAAGGCGGAAAAGGCCGCCCTGTCCGGCACCGCCTCCATAAAGGAGGAGTTGGAGCGGGCCCGTCTGGAACTGGAGACCGCCCGCCGGGCCGGCGACCTGGGCCGCATGTCCGAGCTGCAGTACGGCCGCATTCCCGAGTTGGAACGGCAACTGGACATGGCCGCCCAGGCGGAAATGCATGAGATGCGACTGTTGCGCAACAAGGTGACCGAGGAAGAAATCGCTGATGTGGTGTCCCGTTGGACCGGCATCCCCGTCTCCAAGATGCTGGAAGGTGAGCGGGAAAAGCTGCTGCGCATGGAAGAAGCCCTCACCCGGCGCGTCGTGGGTCAGGGCGAGGCGGTCAAGGCCGTCGCCGACGCCATCCGCCGTGCGCGGGCAGGGCTTTCCGATCCCAACCGCCCCAATGGTTCCTTCCTGTTCCTGGGCCCCACCGGGGTGGGCAAGACCGAACTGACCAAGGCCCTGGCTGCGTTCCTGTTCGACACCGAAGAGGCCATGGTGCGCATCGATATGTCGGAATTCATGGAGAAACATTCCGTGGCCCGGCTCATCGGTGCCCCGCCGGGCTATGTGGGGTACGAAGAAGGTGGCTATCTGACCGAGGCGGTCAGGCGCAAGCCCTACTCGGTGATCCTGCTGGATGAGGTGGAAAAGGCCCATTCGGACGTCTTCAACGTGCTGTTGCAGGTGCTTGATGACGGCCGTCTCACCGATGGCCAGGGTCGCACCGTGGATTTTCGCAACTGCGTGATCGTGATGACCTCCAATCTGGGTTCCCAGTTGATCCAGGAGATGGCCGGAGAGGAACGCTACGACGAGATGAAGGCAGCGGTGATGGAGGTGGTCGGCACCCATTTCCGCCCCGAGTTCATCAATCGTGTGGATGAGGTGGTGGTCTTCCACCCTCTGGGTCGGGAACAGATTCGCGCCATCACCACCATCCAGCTGGATTATCTGCGCCGCCGCCTGGCGGAGCGCGACCTGCAGCTCACGGTGTCCGAGGCGGCCTTGGACCGGCTGGGCGAGGCCGGGTTCGATCCGGTCTACGGGGCCAGACCCCTGAAGCGGGCGATTCAGCAGCAACTGGAAAACCCGCTGGCCCAGCGTATCCTGCGGGGCGAGTATCATCCCGGTGACGCCGTGGTGGTGGATTGCGCCGGGGAGGGGCTGACCTTCGGCAAGGATCGTCCGAGCTGAAGGAAAAAAGGACCGGGGAGGGGGCGGGTGGACCGCCCTTCGGGCTTTTCCATTTTTCCATTTCATCATATGCTTCGTCCATGAGCGAAACACTGCAATTATCAGGTGAACTGGTCCAGCAGCTTCAGGAGGTGCTGGCGAGTCACGATCCCCGCTGTGGGGACCCTCTGGTCGCGGTCCAGTACATGGCCGCCGTTACCGGCTATTTACTGGCCTGCCAGCATGTGCCGGATGATCGGCGCCGGGAGTTTCTGGAGCAACTGCAGTCCTTCATGGGGAGTGTGTTCGAGGACGTGGCGGCACAGCAGCGCCAAGTGCCGCCGGAACCTGTACACGCCCCTCAGGAGGCCTTCGGTATCTGGCGTCCGGGCGATCCGTGATCTCCCGGATGGTTTTCAGGTCCTGTCACGCGATGTGCGCCGACCCTTGTCGGCCTTCAACAGTGCCCTCAGCATGGCCTCTTGCTGATTGAACGCAGCCGGTTGTTCCCCGAGAGAAGGATCCTTTGCCGTTTCCGGCGCGTCCCTTCGCCCCTGATAGCCCGGTGGCGGCCGGTGTCCCGGTTGCAGGAAGTGACGCATGCGCAGGGCCTTGTTGAGGTGTGTAATACGGCGGTCGATCCAGAACAGGTCGAAGACCAGGGCGCCCAGCAGGCCCAGGCCCGGTAGCAGCAGCCAGACCCGGGTCCCGAGGAACAGGCCGGCGAGCAGCCACAGGGTCAGGAGCAGATAAGCCGCCCCGCCGAGGGGCTCCTTCAAATAGAATCGATGCAGGCCCAGCGGGAAACCGGCCATCAGACCGTAAGCAACCATAGGGCGGCGCATGTCGCGGACGTAGCGGGCATTCATCTGCTGCAGACCTGCCCCCTTGAGGTCCAGGCGCTTCCAGTCTCGGCCCATGCGTATCCTCCTGCTGCAATCAAGATGCCGACCATCAGAGTGTAGGACGAAATCAGGGATATCCCATCATGGCTGACCGACGACTGCAGGTGTTCTATACGGTGGCGCGACTGTTGTCGTTCACCAAAGCGGCGGAGGCCCTGCACATGACCCAGCCGGCGGTCACCTTCCAGGTCCGCCAGCTGGAAGAGCATTTCAATACGCGGCTGTTCGATCGTACCCATAACCGGGTCAGCCTCACGGAGGCCGGCCGGACCGCCTACGGCTATGCCGAGCGTATCTTCGAGGCCTATGCGGAGATGGATAATGCCATCCGGGAGATCACGGGCGATATTACCGGGGCCCTGACCCTGGGGGCCAGCACCACCATTGCCGAGTACATGCTCCCGGCCCTGCTGGGCAACTTCAAGCAGAAGTACCCGGAGGTGAGCCTGCGCCTGAAGGTGTCCAATTCCGAGGGGATCGTCTCCATGGTGGAGAACAACGTCATCGATCTGGGGGTGGTGGAAGGACCTGTTTCCAACCGCAACCTTCAGGTGGAGGTGTGTCGCTTGGATCAGCTGGTGGTCATCGTGCCGCCCTCTCACCCACTGGCGGCGAAGGATTGCGTGAGCATCGCAGAGGTCCTGCCGTTCCCGTTCATCTGCCGGGAGGAAGGCTCCGGCACCCGCGAGGTGATCATGGACTATCTGGCGGCCCAGGATGTGGATCGCAATGCCCTGGCCATCTGCCTGGAACTGGGCAGCCCCGAGGCGATCAAAGGCGCTGTCGAGGCCGGCATGGGTGTATCCATCCTCTCCCGCTCCACCATCGACAAGGAACTGGCCCTGGCGCGTCTGGTGGGCATCCCGCTGGAGCCGCCCCTGACGCGGCAGTTTTCGTTCGTGCATCAGCGTCAGAAGTTCCGGTTGCGGGCCATGGAGGAGTTGCTCTCCTTCGCTCGCGATTACTGCGAAACCCAGTCCGCTGCTGAAGGGGAGCGCTGTCTGTCTTCTTGATCGTGCAGGTTCGGGACCGGGTGTTTTCAGGCCGCGAGACCCTGCAGGGAGTCCGCCATGAAGAACTACGCGGTTGTACAGCACAGCTATGCGGAATTTCTCGGGCTGATCGAGAGCCATCTCGAGCGGCGGGACATTGGGTTCAGTTATTTCCGTCCCTTCGTGGGGCAGGGACTGCCGGGCTCCGCCGCCCCGTTCGATGGCCTCTGGCTGTTGGGTGGCGCCTGGTCCACCGCCGACGAGACCCACAATCCCCAGGTGCCCGACGAGTTGCATCTGATCGGTATTTTTCAGAAGGCTCGGCGTCCGGTGGTGGGGCTGGGCATGGGGGGGCTGCTGGTGGCGCAGGCGTCCGGTGGCGAGGCCTCGCGGGAGCCTGCCTTCAGGGCGGGTTTCGTCACCGCCCGCAAGACGGTGACAGGCGAGGGTGATCCGCTGGCGGAAGCCGTGGATGGGCGGCAGGTGCTGGTCATGCACCACGGCAGTGTGGCATTGCCTGAAGGACTCACCCCGATCCTGGTGGATGACTCGGGCCGCTGGCTGGCGATACGACCGGACCCCATGACCTACGGCCTGCTGTTCCGCCCCGAGCTCAAGCCGGGCATGCTGGAGGACATCATCATGGAGCCGGGCCACAACCCGCCGCCGAACATCACCGAACTGCTGGTGCAGGCCCGAGAGGCCTGGCCGGGGATGCAGGACTTGACGGCGCAGGTGGTGGCGGCCCTGGTGACCGCGCTGGGCCTGATGCAGGAACGTCGCAAGATGCCCGTGTTTAATCTCAAACTGGAGCCTAAGTGAGTCTGCCCCCCCCTTCCACCCATCGCGCCCCTGCGGCCTCCGAACGACGTCTGCGGGACCTGTATCGTGGCCTGTCGGCCCCGGATCAGGAGACCCTGCTGGCCTTTGCGGAGTTTCTTGCCGGCCGCACTCCGGCGGTGCCGGTCTCCATCCCCTTACCGGAACCCATTCCCCGCCCCGCCGAGGAAACGGTGATCCGGGCCATGAAGCGCCTGTCGGCCACCTATCCCGCGCTGGACAAGGCGCGTCTGCTCAACGAGACTTCTCAGCTCATGACGCAACATGTGATGCAGGGGCGTGGGGCCGTGGAAGTGATTGATGAACTGGAGGCGGTGTTTGCCCGCCATTATCAGCGTCTGTGCGAGAAGCCTGAATGATCCCGGTCCTGCGTCGCTGGTACGAACGCCATTTTTCCGATCCCCAGGTGGTGATCCTGGCGTTCCTGCTGTTGGTGGGTTTTGCCGTGGTACTGTTTGCCGGCAAGCTGTTGGCGCCGCTGCTGGCCAGCATCATCATTGCCTATCTGCTGGAGGGGGCCGTACGCCGCCTGCACGGCTGGCGTATTCCGAGAATGGCGGCGGTCACCCTGGTCTTCCTGGTGTTCATGGCCCTATTGGTGGCCACCCTGCTGGTGGTGGTGCCGGTAATGAGCCAGCAGATCACACAGCTGGTGCGCGAGCTGCCCAATATGGTGGTGCAGGGACAGAACATCCTGCTGCAATTGCCCGAGCGCTATCCCCAGTTCATCACCGAGGAGCAGGTGCGAGAGATCATGGGCGCCATCCGCGCCGAGTCCATCGCCCTGGGGCAGCGGGTGGTGAACCTGACCTTGGCATCGGCCATGCATGCGGTCACCATCATGGTCTATCTGGTCATCGTGCCCATCATGGTGTTCTTCCTGCTCAAGGACAAGGATGCCATTCTGGGCTGGATCACCGGTTTCCTGCCCCGGGACCGGGGACTGGCCAACGAGGTCTGGGCCGAGGTGAACATGAAGATCGCCAGCTATGTGCGCGGCAAGTTCGTGGAGATCCTCATCGTCTGGGCCGCCAGTTACCTGACCTTCATCTATTTCAACCTCAACTATGCCCTGTTGCTGTCCTTCATGGTGGGGTTATCGGTGATCATCCCTTACATCGGCGCCGCCCTGGTCACCATTCCGGTGGCGGTGGTGGCCTATTTCCAGTTCGGGGTGAGCAGCGAGTTCACCTATGTGCTCATCGCCTATGCGGTGATCCAGTTTCTGGACGGTAACGTGCTGGTGCCCCTGCTGTTCTCCGAGGTGGTGAACCTGCATCCGGTGGCCATCATCACCGCGGTGATCCTGTTCGGTGGGTTGTGGGGGCTGTGGGGGGTCTTCTTCGCCATCCCGCTGGCCACTCTGATCCAGGCGGTGATCCGTTCCTGGCCCCGCTACGACAACATAAACGATCATGAGGAACAGGCGGCCAGCTACGACGATGAGGCGGTTTGAACCGACGTTCAGAGATGCTCAGAGGCAAAATCCGCCAGCCGTGAGCGTTCACCTCGTTGCAGCAGTACATGGCCGGCGTGGGCCCAGTCCTTGAAACGATCCACCACATAGGTCAGGCCCGAGGTGGTTTCCGTCAGGTAGGGGGTGTCGATCTGACCCACGTTGCCCAGACAGACCACCTTGGTCCCGGGGCCGGCCCGGGTGATCAGGGTCTTCATCTGCTTTGAGGTGAGGTTTTGAGCCTCGTCCAGAATGATGAAGCGATTGAGGAAGGTGCGTCCACGCATGAAGTTCAGGGAACGGATCTTGATCCGGCTTCCGATCAGGTCGTTGGTCGCCGCCCGGCCCCAGTCCCCCCCGGTTTCCGAGCGGGTGAGCACCTCCAGATTGTCCATCAGGGCCCCCATCCATGGGGTCATCTTCTCTTCTTCGGTGCCGGGCAGAAAGCCGATGTCCTCCCCGACCGGTACCGTCACCCGGGTCATGATGATCTCCCGGTAACGGTTGTCTTCCAGGGTCTGCGCCAGACCCGCCGCCAGGGTAAGCAGAGTCTTGCCGGTGCCGGCGGTACCGACCAGCGAGACAAAGTCCACCGCCGGATCCATGAGCAGGTTCAGGGCGAAGTTCTGCTCCCGGTTGCGGGCGTGGATACCCCAGACCGTGTGCCGAGAACCGGTGTAGTCCCGAGCCAGTTCCACTATTGCGGCATCGCCCTCCCGGCTCCGCACCATGGCGGTGAACGAAGGATCGTCTTCCCGATAGAGGCACTGGTTGGGGTACCACTGGCCCACCATGGGGCCGGTGACGCGATAGAACGTGCGGCCGCTTTCCTGCCAGGACTCCATGGACCGGCCGTGGCTGTCCCAAAAATCCGTCGGCAGTTCGCAAGTTCCCCGGTAGAGCAGATTCACATCGTCCAGGACCTGGTCGTTGTAGTAATCCTCCGCATGGATGCCCAGTACCGCCGCCTTGATGCGCAGGTTGATGTCCTTGGAGACCAGGGTGACGGCCTCGTCCGGACGTTCTCCCTGCAGGGCCAGTGCCGTGCCCAAGATGGTGTGATCCGGGGTGCGTCCCGGTAGGCTGTCCGGCAGGTGGGAAGACAATACCCGGGTCTGGAAGAACAGCCGGCCGCCGCCGGCGGCGTCCATATCGCCCAGGCGTGCGCCGGCCAGCGACAGTCCCTGGGCAATCTGGGCATGGCTGGCATCAGCCATCAGTTCATCGATGAAACGGCTGGCCTGGCGCACGTTGCGGGCGACCTCCGAGACCCCTTTCTTGGCCTTGTCCAGTTCCTCCAGCACGACCATGGGCAGGAATACATCATGCTCCTTGAAGCGGAACAGCGCCGCCGGGTCATGCATGAGCACGTTGGTATCCAACACGAACAGGCGCTTGCCGTGGATCTCCTTCTTGACCATGGGAGGGCTCCGGGACGGGGGAGGGTGGGTCAGAGCGCGTCGATGGCCTCAAGCACCTCGTCTACGTGGCCGGCCACTTTCACCTTGCGCCATTCCCGGCGCAGGATGCCGTCACGATCGATGAGAAAGGTGCTGCGCTCGATACCTCGTACCTGTTTACCGTACATGTTTTTCAGCTTCATGACTCCGAACAGCTCACAGACCGCCTCGGACTCATCGGCAAGCAGTTCGAAGGGAAAGCCGTGTTTGGCCTTGAACTTTTCGTGAGACTTGAGGGCATCCCGGGAGATCCCGATCACCGCGACGCCGGCGGCGCGAAAATCTTCGTGCCGGGCGGTGAAATCCTTGCCTTCCGTGGTGCAGCCGGCGGTATCGTCTTTGGGGTAGAAGTAGATCACCACGGGTCCCGCCGCCAGCAGCCTGGAGAGCCGGATGGGTTCACCGCCGGTGGCGGGGAGTTCAAAATCGGGCACTGCCTTGCCGGTTTCGATCACGCTGTCCGTCATGGTCCTGGTCTCCTGGGCATGCCATCACTGAAAAAACAGCCGGGCGGGGAGGCGTTGCGTGGTGCGAACCTACCCCTTGATGGGTTCGATGACACCATCCAGATTCAGTTCATCACAGAAATCCAGAAAATCCTCCCGAAGGGAGGCGATGTGTTCCGTGGTGGGGATCTCCACCGACATGTGGGCATTGAACATGGGTGTCCCGGAGTGGGAGGCGACATAGGCGTGGCTGTTCAGCTCCCGGATGCCCACCCCGCGGGCGGTGAAGAAGCCCACCAGTTGATGCACGATCCCCGGCTGGTCCAGGGAAACCACATCCACGGAATAGGGCAGGCTTGGCCCCGTGTCCTGACACGGCCCCGTGCGCCGGGAGAGGATTTCCAGATCCGCCTGTCGCCCCAGGGCCGCCATCGCGCCGTCCAGCTTGCTCAGGGTGTTCCAGTTGCCCGATACCAGCATCAGGGCGGCAAATGTACCGCCCAGGGCCGACATGTGGCTGTCTTGGATACTGCACCCGCTTTCCAGGATCACCCGCGACAAGTGTTCCGCCAGTCCCGGTCGGTCATCTCCCATGGCTGAAATAACCAGATGGGTCGTGCGTGGATGCTTGGTGGGCTGGGGCATGGTCACGGGCAGGCAATGATGATGGAGCAAAGGGTATCAGTTTCCGGTTGCCTCGCCTATCAAGGCCGGCGGTAGAACATCGCCGCCGGCAGCGCGGAAACAATCCTGCAGGCATCACCGCCATGGCTTGATGGTGAGGAGGGCGGACATTACTATGTCCGCTTGCATTCAGCGCGGAGGTTTCGATGTTTCACGGCAGCATGGTGGCACTGGTCACACCCATGGAGGAGGATGGCTTCATCTCCGAATCGGCGCTGGAGCGGTTGGTGGAGTTCCATATCAGTCAGGGGACCGACGCCATCGTCGCGGTGGGTACGACCGGGGAGTCCGCCACCCTGGATGTGGACGAGCACTGCCGGGTCCTGCGTCTGGTGATGGAGTTCGCGGCCGGTCGCGTGCCCGTGATTGCCGGTACCGGGGCCAATTCCACGGCCGAGGCCATCGACCTCACCCGGGTGGCCATGCAGATGGGCGTCGATGCCTGCCTGCTGGTGACCCCCTATTACAACAAGCCCACCCAGGAAGGTCTGTACCGTCACTACCGTGCCATCGCCGATGCGGTGCCCATCCCCCAGATCCTTTACAATGTTCCCGGGCGTACCGCCGTGGACCTGCTGCCTGAAACCGTGGAACGCCTGGCGGATATCTCCAACATCGTCGGCCTCAAGGAGGCCACGGGTGACCTTGAGCGTGCTCGCCTCCTGCTGGAACGGTGCGGGGACCGTCTGGATCTGTATAGTGGTGACGATGCCACCGGCCTGGAATTCATGCTGGCCGGCGGCAAAGGCGTCATCTCGGTCACGGCCAACGTGGCACCGGGCGCCATGCACGACATGTGTGCCGCGGCACTGGCCGGTGACAGGGAGGCCGCTGTTGCCGCCGATGCTCCCGTCAAGGGGCTGCACGAGGCCCTGTTCCTGGAGTCAAACCCCATTCCGGTCAAGTGGGCCCTGCACGAGATGGGACTGATCCCCCAGGGGATTCGTCTACCGCTGACGCCCCTGTCCGAAAACCTGCGCGAGCCCCTGCGGGAAGCCCTGCGGGCCGCCGGCATACCTTTGAGTACCTATCCTGCATGAAGACATACCGCATTATGGCCAAGGCCTGGATACTGCTGCCGGGCCTGACTGCCGTCATGGTACTGACTGCCTGCGGGAGCCTTGGCTCCCGCGACGGTCATGCCGACAGTCAAGAAACCCGTGCCCTGGAGATCCCGCCTGATCTGGTGGCCCCGAACGTGGATCCGAGCTTCCGTATTCCCGATCAGACCGCGACCAGGGCGAGTGCCCTGGATGACCGCCGGCCGGTACGGGGGGACGCGCCCATCACCCAGGTCCGGACGCCGGTCCTGGTGGATGCGGCCACGTTGCAGCTTCGGCGTGAAGGCAATGTACGCTGGCTGGAGGTGCAAGACACGCCGCCTGTGGATCTCTGGCCCCAGCTGCGGGCCTTCTTCCAGGCTCAGGCGTTGCCCTTGAACCGGGAGGAGCCGGTGCTCGGGATTTTGGAAACCGAGTGGTTCCAGGCCCGTGCTCAGGTCCCCATGCAGGGCGGTATACGCGGTTTGCTGGGAAGGCTGTTCGGGGATTTCTATGATGCCAGCACTCGGGATCAGTACCGCATGCGGGTGGAGCCCCAAGGTGATTCCGGCACGGCGATCTTTGTCAGTCACCGCAGTGTCGAGGAGGTGGCCGAGCGGGAAGACATCGTGCGCTGGCGCGTCCGCCCCTCCGATCCGGAAGCCGAGGCCGAGATGCTGGTGCGCCTGATGGTGCATCTGGGGCTGGAACCCGAGCAGGCCGCCGAGGCGCTGGGACGGGCTCCCGATCTCACCCCAGGCCTTCGCCTGAGTGAGACGGACGGAGAAATGGCCCTGGAGGTTCGGGGAGAGTTCGCCGGACTGTGGCGCCGCATGGGGGTGTTGCTGGATCGTGCCGCCCTGCTGGTGGATGACCAGGATCGCAGTGAAGGCGTGTACTACGTGACCTTCCGGCCGGAGGCCCATGAGCGCCGGGGTGGTGGGTTCCTCAGTCGCCTGTTCAGTACCGGAGAGAGTGCCAGGTTACGGTCGGATACCCAGTACCAGATCCATCTGCGGCAGGCGGGTGAGTGGGTGCGAGTGATCCCA
Source organism: Ectothiorhodospira lacustris (assembly GCF_022227845.1). Lineage (GTDB taxonomy): Bacteria > Pseudomonadota > Gammaproteobacteria > Ectothiorhodospirales > Ectothiorhodospiraceae > Ectothiorhodospira > Ectothiorhodospira lacustris. Next base: position 23,990 of record NZ_JAJNQN010000021.1, read on the forward strand.
CGCTCACAGACCGGGCAGGCCCTCTCCGCCAACGAGGCTGCGGCGGTACTGGAGCGGATCGAGCAGGAGTTTAGTCCCGGGGGCGAAGGGTAGGTAGGGCCATGCGTCCATGAAAGCAGGGGCATGGCCATGCCCCTGCTAGCCTGCCTTGTTCTTCTCGATCAGGGCGTAGGCGGAATGGTTGTGGATGGACTCGAAATTCTCCGAGGACACGGAATAAGCGCTGATCCGCTCATCCGCATTCAGGCGAATGGCAATGTCACGCACCAGGTCTTCCACGAACTTGGGATTGTCGTAGGCCCGTTCCGTCACATGCTTCTCATCCGGGCGCTTGAGTAGTCCGTAGAGTTCGCAGGAGGCCTGGGATTCCACCAGGTCGATGAGTTCCTCCACCCAGACGAACTGTTCCACCCGTGCGTTGACGGTGACGTGGGAACGCTGATTGTGGGCGCCATATTCGGAGATGCCCTTGGAACAGGGGCAGAGGCTGGTGACCGGCACCACTACCTGGATGTTCATGCATGGCTTGCCGTCACTGATCTCGCCGATGAAGGTGACCTCGTAGTCCATCAGGCTCTGCACGCCGGATACCGGTGCCGCCTTGTTGACGAAGAAGGGGAAGCGCATCTCGATGTGGCCGGTGGCGGCTTCCAGGCGCTCCGCCATCTCATGCAGCATGCTCTTGAAGGAGTCCACGGTGATCTCGTATTCGTGGGTATTGAGGATCTCCACGAAGCGGGACATGTGGGTGCCCTTGAAGTCCTGGGGCAGGTTCACGTACATGTTGAAGGAGGCCACCGTATGCTGTTCCTTGCCGGTGCGATCCCGCACCCGTACCGGGTGGCGGATGTCCTTGATGCCCACCTTGTTGATGGGGATGCGCCGGGTATCGGCACTGGACTGCACGTCGGGGATGGCCGAGGTGCGGGCCGGGGAGAGGGGTGTGCTCATGACGGTGTCCTTTGACTACGCTTCCGTATAGCGGACGCAGGCCCGCTCGGTCTCCCACAGGGTGATGGCGCTGACCCGGACGCCCGGTGCGTTCAGGCGGGCAGCCATCTCCCGGAAGAACCAGGCCGCAATGTTTTCGGCCGTGGGATTCACGTCCCGGAAGGGTGCCAGATCGTTGAGATAGGTATGATCCAGTTCGCCGGCAATCTCTCTTGCCAGCGACTTGATGGTCTTGAAGTCCACGGCCATGCCCAGGGGATCCAGCACCGTGGCCTCCACTTCGGCTTCGACCTTCCAGTTATGACCATGCAGGCGGGAACAGTTCCCCGGATAATCACGGAGCGTATGTGCCGACGCGAAATCGGTCAGCACCTTGAGTGTATATTTGGGCACGGGGGACTATTGTTTACCAGTTTTGTCGGATATTACGCGACTGTCATGAGCGGCACAAGCCGGCTGATCACAGGCGTGCCTTGATGGCGGCCTCAATGCCTGCCGCGTCCAGCCCCGCATCGGCAAGGAGTTCCTCGCGGGTGCCATGGCTCTGGAAGCGGTCGGGGAGGCCCAAGTGGAGCAGGCGGGCGGCCACGTCATGGCGTGCCAGGCACTCGGCCACGGCACTGCCGGCGCCACCGGCGACCACATTGTCCTCAATGGTGACGATCAGGCCATGGCGGCGTGCGGCTTCCAGCACCCGGGTTTCGTCCAGGGGACGGACGAAACGCATGTTGATCACTGTCGCATCCAGGCGTTCGGCTACTTCCAGGGCCTGGGTAAGCAGGGTGCCGAAGGCCAGGATGGCCACGTCCTTGCCCTTGCGGCGGATTTCGGCCTCGCCCAAGGGCAGGGGGATCAGACCTTCGTCGACAGTCACGCCGGTTCCCTTGCCGCGGGGATAGCGCACCGCCGCCGGCTGATCCAGCAGGTAGCCGGTAGACAGCATGCGGCGGCATTCATTTTCGTCGGAGGGGGTCATGATGACCATGCCGGGGATGCAGCGCAGGAAGGAGAGGTCGAAACTGCCCGCGTGGGTGGGACCGTCGGGACCCACCACGCCGGCCCGGTCGATGGCCAGCAACACCGGCAGGTCCTGCAGCACCACGTCGTGGATCAGCTGGTCGTAGGCACGTTGCAGGAAGGTGGAATAAATGGCCACCACCGGCTTGAGGCCCTCGCAGGCCATGCCGGCCGCCAGGGTGACGGCATGCTGTTCGGCGATACCCACGTCGTGGTAGCGCTCCGGATATTTGCAAGCGAAGGTCCGCATGCCCGAGCCTTCGCACATGGCCGGGGTGATGGCCACCATGCGCTCGTCGGCCGCGGCCTGGTCGCATAGCCAGTCACCGAAGACCTGGGTGTAGGTGGGGGTGCCGCCGCCGCTCTTGCCGCTCTGGATGCCCTGTTCCGGATCGAAGCTGCCCACGCCATGGTAGGTGCAGGGGTCTTCTTCCGCCGGGGCGTAGCCGCGGCCCTTGTGAGTCACTACATGCAGCAGCAACGGCCCGTCCATAGCTTGCAGGTTGCGCAGCATCTTGACCAGGCTGACCACGTCATGACCGTCGATGGGGCCGTAATAGTTCAGGCCCAATTCCTCGAACAGGGTGCCGGGGATGATCATACCCTTGACGTGCTCTTCGGCACGGCGCATGAACTCGCGCATGGGCGGCATGTGTTCCAGGACCTTCTTGCTGCCTTCCCGCATGGTTGAGTAGATGGGGCCGGACAGCAGACGGGCCAGATAGCGGTTCATCGCGCCCACATTGGCCGAGATGGACATGTTGTTGTCGTTGAGGATGACCAGCAGGTCGGCCTTTTCATCTCCGGCGTGGTTGAGGGCCTCGAAGGCCATGCCGGCGGTCATGGCGCCGTCACCGATGATGGCGATGGATTTACGTTTTTCCCCTTTCTGGCGGGCCGCCAGGGCCATGCCCAGGGCTGCGCCGATGGAGGTGCTGGAGTGACCGACACCAAAAGCGTCGTAGGGACTCTCTTCCCGCTTGGGGAAGCCGGCCAGGCCATCCTTCTTGCGCAGGGTATGCATGGCATCGCGCCGACCGCTGAGGATCTTGTGGGTGTAGCTCTGATGACCCACATCCCAGACCAGTCGGTCTTCCGGCGTGGCGAAGGTGTAGTGCAGGGCGATGGTCAGTTCCACCGTGCCCAGATTGGCCGCCAGGTGACCGCCGGTGCGTGAGACCGATTCCAGCAGGAAGGCGCGCAACTCGTCCGCCAGTACGGGGAGCTCGTTGAGCGAGCACTTGCGCACGTCTTCCGGCGAATGGATGCGAGACAGCAGAGGGTACGAAACGGTTTGTGTCATTTCACTGTCGACCGGCTAAAAGTGCATTATCCGGGGGGGCGCCCAGCCACGCAAGCCGAAACCTGCAGGGTCTGGGTGCCGCGGCGGTGGCTCAATGGATGCGTTCGATGATGTAGCGGGCGATCCAACGCAGCAGGTCGGCGCCTTCATCCAGATCCGTGAGGCTGTCCAGGGCGCGATCCACCAGTTCCCGGGCCTGCTGCTTGGACGCCTCCAGGCCGATGATCGCCGGATAGGTGGCCTTGCCCAAGGCCTGGTCCGCCCCCTGGGTCTTGCCCAGGGTCTGGGTGTCGCTTTCGATGTCGAGGATATCGTCACGGATCTGGAAGGCCAGTCCGATGGACTTGGCGAAGCAGTCCAGCTTGCCGGCCAGCGTCTCGTCCACCCCCGGGCAGCTGCTGAAACCCAGCATCACTGCGGCCCGGATCAGGGCGCCGGTCTTGTGGATGTGCATGTTCTCCAGTTGGGCGATATCCGGCGTCTGTCCTTCGAAGCCTAGATCGATGGCCTGCCCGCCGACCATGCCTCGTGAGCCGGAGGCCCGCGCCAGGTGCTCGATCATGCGCAGCCGGGCCCTGGGATCGTCCACCATGGCAGGGTCCCCGGCCAGGATCTGGAAGGCCAGGGCCTGCATGGCGTCACCGGCCAGGATTGCGGTGGCCTCGTCATAGGCCTTGTGGCAGGTGGGTTTACCGCGGCGCAGGTCGTCGTCGTCCATGGCCGGGAGGTCATCATGGATGAGGGAGTAGACGTGGATCAGTTCGACGGCGCAGGCAGGGCCATCCAGACGTTCCAGGGGGACGCCCAAGGCGGTGCCGGTGGCGTAGGTCAGGATGGGACGAATGCGCTTGCCGCCGTTGAGGGCCGAGTAGCGCATGGCCTCGTGCAGGCGCGCCGGGAGGATGGCATCCCCCGGCAGCCAACCGGCCAGGGCGTTTTCAAACCGTTGCTGCAGTTCGGAAATGCGTGACTCCACTCAGCGTTCTCCTTCCTCATCGGACCCTTGGCCCGGCGTGTCAAAGTCGATATCGGTGCCGCTCTCGGTGAGTTGGCGGACCTTCTGTTCAGCCTGGGTCAGGGCCTGCTGGCACCGGCGGGTAAGGGCGATGCCGTGTTCGAATTCCTTGAGCGAGGCCTCCAGGCTCAGTTCCCCCTGCTCCATGCGGGCGACCAGTGCCTCCAGTGCCTCCAGATCCTGCTCGAAGGCGGCGGGGTCGGTGGGCGGGGGCGTCTTTTTCGCCATCACTTCTGATCCTTGCCTGAAAGGGGATGTACCTGAAAGGCTGCTAACTTATAGGAATCCGGCGGGGCGGGAAAGCCCGGCGGTGAGTTTGCTTGTCCTGGGACGGATCAGATCCAGTCCAGCACGTCACCCAGGCGCTTGGCAGACATCACCTCCATGCCGTCGATGGGCTTTCGGGGCGCGTTGCCCATGGGCACGATGGCTCGGGTAAAGCCGTGCTTGGCGGCTTCCCGCAGGCGTTCCTCGCCGTTGGGGACGGGGCGGATCTCGCCGGCCAGTCCCACCTCGCCGAAGCTCACCAGTTCGTGGGGCAGGGGGCGGTCGCGGAAACTGGACAGGGCCGCCAGCAGCATGGGCAGGTCCGCCGCTGTCTCGGTGACCCTGACCCCACCGACCACGTTGACGAAGACATCCTGATCATAGAGGGCCAGCCCGCCATGGCGATGGAGCACCGCCAGCAGCATGGTGAGACGGTTCTGCTCCAGGCCCACGGTGATGCGGCGGGGCTGCGGGGCGTGGCTCTCGGCCACCAGGGCCTGGACCTCCACCATCAGCGGCCTGGTCCCCTCGCGGGTGACCATGATGACGCTGCCGGAGACGGGGGCTTCGTGGCGGGACAGAAAGATGGCCGAAGGGTTGGTGACCGGCTTGAGGCCTGTTTCCAGCATGGCGAACACGCCCAGCTCATTGACCGCACCGAAGCGGTTCTTGACCGCCCGCAGGACCCGGTAACGTCCCCCCGGATCACCCTCGAAATAGAGTACGGTATCCACCATGTGCTCCAGTACCCGGGGGCCGGCGATCTGGCCTTCTTTGGTGACATGACCGACGATGAACAGGGCGGTCCCCGTCTGCTTCGCGTAGCGTACCAGGACGGCGGCACTCTCCCGCACCTGGGCGACCGAGCCGGGGGCAGACTGCAGTTGTTCCGAATAGATCGTCTGGATGGAATCCACCACCATCACCTGGGGGCGCTCTTGTTGCGCGTGGGTGGTGATGCGCTCGACACAGGTCTCGGTCAGCAGACGCAGGTCATCACAGGGCAGGCCCAGACGGTGTCCGCGCAGGGAGACCTGTTCCGGTGACTCCTCGCCGGTGACATAGAGGCTGCGCAGGTCGGGCAGGGTGGCCAGGGTCTGCAGCAGCAGGGTGGACTTGCCGATGCCCGGGTCGCCGCCGATCAGGACCACCGAGCCCTGCACCAGTCCACCGCCCAACACCCGGTCCAGTTCGGAGATGCCGGTGCTGGTACGGGCCTGTCCGCCACCGGTGACCTCGCCCAGGCGGCGAACCTGTGGGGCGGCGATGCCGGCGTAGCCGGCAAAACGGCTGCCGACGGCGGCGGCTGGAGCGGAGACCGCGGTCTCCATCGCATTCCAGGCGCCGCAGTCCGGGCACTGGCCGCTCCACTTGGGAGACAGTGCCCCGCAGGCGGTGCACTGGTATTGGGTCCTGGGCTTGGCCATGGGGCGGTTCAGTCCTGCCCCGTCGGGTGTGGCGGCAGGCGCGGGCTGATGCGCACGGTACGGATGGCGTTGTTCTTCACCTGCACGATCTCCATGGGGTAGCCATCCATGAGGACGCTGATGTTGGCATCGGGGATGGTTTCCAGGTGTTCCAGCAGCAGCCCGTTGAGGGTGCGGGGGCCGTCCAGGGGGAAGTGGGATCCCAGTAGCCGGTTGAGTTCACGCAGGTGGATGGTGGCATCCACCAGGTAGCTGCCGTCCGCCTGGGGGAGGACTTCCGGGGTGATGGCGCCCGGGTCCGAGGTGAATTCGCCCACTACTTCTTCCAGTAGGTCCTCCAGGGTGACCAGTCCCTGAATGTCGCCGTATTCATCCACCACCAGGCCGATGCGGCGTTTCTCCCGCTGGAAGTTGAGGAGCTGGCGATTGAGGTTGGTGCCCTCGGGAATGAAATAGGGAGGTCGCAGGGACTCGCGCAACTGTTCGGGGGCCAGTTCATTGCGGTAGACCATGGGCAGGACCCGGCGCAGATGGATGAAGCCCAGGATGTTGTCCACGTTGCCTTCGAACACCGGCAGCCGGGTGTATTGGCTGTGGATGAGCTGTTGGGTGATCTCGTCCCAGTCATCTTCCAGGTCGATGCCCACGATCTCGTTACGGGGCACCATGATGTCTTCCACGGTGGCCTTTTCCAGATCCAGCAGGTTCACCAGCATGCGCTGATGCCGGGCCGGGATCAGGGCGCCGGCCTCATTCACGGCAACCCGAAGCTCCTCGCTGGAGAGGGCGTGCTGAGCACGGGTCTGGGCGCGCACGCCGAGCAGGCGCAGGACGGTGTTGGACAGTAGGTTGACCGTCCACACCAGGGGGTAAGCCACGACCATGAGGGGGGTGTAGACGTAGGCGGCCGGGTAGGCCACCTTCTCCGAGTGCAAGGCCGCCAGTGTCTTGGGGGCCACCTCGGCGAAGACCAGCAGGGCCAGGGTCAGTAGTCCGGTAGCGATGGCGATGCCGGCATCGCCGTAGACCCGGAAGCCGATGTAGGTGGCCAATTGGGTGATGATGATGTTGACGAAGTTGTTACCCAGCAGAATCAGGCCGATGAGTCGGTCCGGTTTGTCCAGCAACCGCTGGGCTCGGCCGGCGCCGCCGTGTCCGGCCTGGGCCAGATGGCGCATGCGGTAGCGGTTGAGCGACATCAGCGCGGTTTCGGAGCCGGAGAAAAAGGCGGAGCACAAGAACAGCGTCACCAGCAATATGGCCAGTACACTTAAGGGTATTTGTTCCAAGGGAGGTCCGGTACCACGGGGGGGTTGCACACCTGTGGAATTACACGTGCCGGATCAGGGGGATGTCAAGGGGGAAATGCCCCGGGACGGCAGGCCGAGGCCGTGTGGCCCGGGCCGCCGGGGGGCAGTCGTCGGTCTTGTCAGAGGCCCAGCACCATTTCCAGGACCATCTTGCTGCCCACGTACGCCACGAATAACAGGGCAAACCCGATCAGGGTCCAGCGGGCGGCGAGCCGGCCTCGCCAGCCGAAGCGGAAGCGGCCGATCAGCAGGGCGGCGAAGATCAGCCAGGCAATGATGGCGAACACCACCTTGTGAGCCAGGTGTTGGGCAAAGAGGTCGTCCAGCACGAACAGGCCGGTCAACAGGGCGGCAGTCAGGAAGATGAAGCCCCAGCCGATGACATGAAACAGCATGGAATCCATGGTGGACAGCGGCGGCAGGGCGCGGATCAGCCCGCCGGGGCGATGGTTATGCAGGCTGTAGTTCTGCAGGGTCAACAGGGCGGCCTGGATGGCGGCAATGGTCAGTAGGCTGAAGGCGATCATGGCCAGCAGCATGTGGGCGCGAAGCCCCGGGTCGGCGGCGGCGGTGGTGTGAAGGTCGCCCGCCAGGGCCAGTTCCAGGGAGACCGTGACCCCGGCAAAGGGGAGCAGCAGGATCCCCAGGATATGAATGGGGTAGCGGATGGAGGCCACCAGCAGGAAGAAGGCGATGAGCCAGGCCACCATGGAGACCACGCTGAAGACCCCCATGCCGGTGCCGTTGGCACTGAATATGTGGAGGTAGAGCAGCAGGGCGTGCAGGGCGACCGCACCCCCCCAAACGGAAAACAGGAGTATCTTGCCCCGGGCGGGCGGCGCGGCGCCACCGGAACCCTTGCGCAGCCGCTGCATGAGCAGGGCGCCCCCTGTGAAGTAGAGCACGGTGGTGATAAATCCGATGGCGGCTACGAACATTTATGAGCACCAAACCTTAGATTTCAATTGAGAATCATTGCATAAATTCCCTTCTCGGTGAAGGGATCAATCTTGATATCGGTCCCTGCGGACAGCGTGTTACGATCGGGTCCAATGTTCTGGTCCAGCAAGGTGCGCAAGGAGCATGCAGATCACGGTCCTGGGTTGCAGCGGCGGCATTGGCGACGGCCGTCGTACCACTTCCATCATGATCGATGACGACATCCTCATCGACTGTGGTACCGGGGTGGGTGATCTTTCCCTGGAAGCCATGGCCAGGATAAGGCATCTGCTGATCACGCATACCCACCTGGATCATATTGCCTGCCTTCCGCTGCTGGTGGATACCCTGTTCAGTCGGCTTCAGTCCCGGCCGCTGGTGATCCATGCCCGCGCAGATTGCATGCACATTATCCATGATCACATTTTCAATTGGCAGATCTGGCCGGATTTCTTCGAGCTGCCGGAGCGGGAGCGCCCGGTGGTGCAGTTCGATGCCATGGTGCCTGATATTCCCCTCCATCTGGACGGGCGTCGTATCGACATGCTGCCGGTGGCCCACTCGGTGCCGGCGGTAGGATACCGGGTGGAGCGGGACGGGGTGGCGTTTGCCTTCAGCGGTGATACCACCAGCAACGACGTCTTCTGGGATGCCCTCAACGCCCATGATGCCCTGGATCTGCTGTTCGTGGAATGTGCTTTCCCTGATCGGGATCAGGCTCTGGGTCAGCGAGCCGGACATTACTGTCCGTCGCTGCTGGCAAAGGATCTTGCCAAGCTGCGCCATGCGCCTCGTGTCGGTATCACCCATCTCAAGCCCGGTGAAGAAGACGGTGTGTTTGAGGCGCTGGAGGCCCAGGTCACCGGGCGTGATCTGCTGCGGCTCTGCAGTGGTGATATTTTCACGATATAATCCCTGACCCTTCCAACCGGTTGCATGCGGCGCCGCGGCGCTCCCAAGCCTATGTTTGACAGCCTTTCAGAACGCCTTCAGGGCACCATCAAGCGCCTTCGCGGCCAGGCTCGCCTGACCGAGGAGAACATCCAGGACACCATTCGTGAGGTCCGCAAGGCCTTGCTGGAAGCAGACGTGGCCCTGCCGGTGGTGCGTGAATTCATTGCCCGGGTGAAGGAGCGGGCGGTGGGGCAGGAGGTGCTGGCCAGCCTGACCCCGGGCCAGGCCCTGGTCAAGGTGGTGAACGACGAGCTGATCAAGGTCATGGGCGAAGCCAATGACGGCCTCAAGCTCAATGTGCAGCCGCCGGCGGTGATCCTCATGGCCGGCTTGCAGGGAGCGGGCAAGACCACCACCGTGGCCAAGCTGGCGCGCTGGCTCAAGGAGCGTCAGGACAAGAAGGTGATGGTAGCCAGCTGTGACGTCTACCGTCCCGCCGCTATCCGGCAGCTGCAGACCCTGGCCGGCGAAGTGGGCGTGAACTTCTTTCCCAGCGAGGCCGGTCAGGCCCCCCTGGATATTGCCGCCGCCGCCCTGGAGCAGGCCCGCAGACAGCACCAGGATGTGCTGATCGTGGATACCGCCGGTCGCCTGCACATCGACGGGGAGATGATGGATGAGATCCGTCGCCTGCACGAGCGCCTGAATCCCGCCGAAACCCTGTTCGTGGTGGACAGCATGACCGGCCAGGATGCCGCCAACACCGCCAAGGCCTTCAATGACGCCCTCCCGCTCACCGGGGTGGTGCTCACCAAGGCTGATGGTGATGCCCGGGGTGGTGCGGCCCTGTCGGTGCGTCATATCACCGGCAAGCCCATCAAGTTCCTTGGCATGGGGGAGAAGACCGCAGCCCTGGAGCCCTTCCATCCCGACCGCCTCGCCTCCCGCATCCTGGGTATGGGGGATGTCCTCAGCCTGGTGGAAGAGGCTTCCCGTCAGGTGGATCAGGACAAGGCCGAGAAGCTGGCCCGCAAGATCAAGAAGGGCAAGACCTTTGATCTGGAAGACCTGCGGGATCAGCTCGGTCAGATGTCCAAGATGGGGGGGATGAGCTCACTGCTGGAGAAGTTGCCCGGGGCGGGTGATCTGCCCGATGCCATCAAGAACAAGTCCCATGACAAGGATCTGCAGCGCATGGTGGCCATCATCAACTCCATGACCCCCAAAGAGCGGCGCAATCCGGATATCATCAAGGGCTCACGCAAGCGGCGCATCGCCGCCGGGTCCGGGACCCAGGTGCAGGATGTGAACCGCCTGCTCAAACAGCACCTGCAGATGAGCAAGATGGTCAAGCAGTTTTCCAAGGGCGGCATGAGTAAGATGATGAAATCCCTCAAGGGACGTATGCCGGGGGGGCGTTTGCCCTTCTGAAGCTTGTGCCTTGACGATGCGCGTGTATAATGGCGCGCTTTTCCGGGGCATGTCCCCCAAACGATACCAGACAAGCAGGGCTAACAGCAGATGGTAACGATTCGACTGGCTCGCGGCGGCGCCAAGAAGGCGCCTTTCTACCACATCGTGGTGACCGACTCCCGCAGCCGCCGCGACAGCGGCTATATTGAGCGTGTGGGCTACTTCAACCCCGTGGCCCGTGGTCAGGAGGTGCGTCTGCACCTGGATACCCAGCGCGTGGAGCACTGGCTGTCCAAGGGCGCTGCGGCTTCCGACCGTGCCGCCAGGCTGATCAAGGAATTCACCAAGCAGAACGCTGCCGCCGCCTGAGGCGACGGCCCGTTCGAGTCGCCCCGCAGATGAACCGTCCGGACTGGATCATACTGGGACGCATTGCCGGGGTGTACGGCGTCAAGGGCTGGGTCAAGCTGTTTTCCGAGACCGAGCCCCGTGAGGGCATCCTGGCCTATAACCCGCTGTCCATCCAGATTGACGGCGAGTGGCGAGTCCTCAGTGTGGAGTCCGGCCGGGCCCATGGTAAGGGTGTGGTGGCCAAGCTGACAGGCATCGACGATCGCGACGCAGCGGCCGTACTGGTCGGTGCTCCGATCGGCATTCGTCCGGAACAGCTGGAGCCCTTGCCGGAAGGCGAGTATTACTGGGCCGACCTGGTCGGGCTTGAGGTGATCAACCTGGAGGCCGTCAGTCTGGGCTGGGTGGATCACCTCATGGAGACCGGCGCCAACGATGTCCTGGTGGTGAGTGGTGATCGGGAACGTCTGATACCCTACGTCAGGGATCAGGTCATCCTGGAGATTGATCTGGAGGCAGGTATCATTCGCGTGGACTGGGATCCGGATTTCTAGGCCCGCCACGGTGCGATTCGATGTCATCAGCCTGTTCCCCGAGTGGGCTGCCTCGGTAGCCGACTGGGGCATTACGGGCCGCGCCCGCGAACGCGGACTGTTGTCCGTCCACTGCTGGGATCCGCGGGACTACACCCACGACCGGCATCGGACCGTGGATGATCGCCCTTACGGGGGTGGTCCCGGCATGGTGATGAAGGTAGAACCCCTGCGGCAGGCCATTTGGGCTGCTCGGGCCGATGACGAGGTACCGGCCCGGGTGATCTACATGAGCCCTCAGGGGCGGCCTCTGGATCAGGCCGGCGTGCGGCAGCTGGCAACCCTGCCAAGGGTCATTTTGCTGGCAGGCCGCTACGAAGGTATTGATGAACGGCTGATCCGGCTGGAAGTGGACGAGGAATGGTCCATCGGTGACTACGTGCTGTCCGGTGGCGAGTTGGCGGCCATGGTGGTGATCGATGCCTGCGCCCGGCTCTTGCCCGGGGCCCTGGGGGACGAATTGTCCGCCATGCAGGACTCCTTCAGCCAGGGACTGCTGGATTGTCCTCACTACACCCGGCCGGAGGTGGTGGACGGATTGGGCGTACCGGAGGTGCTTCGTTGCGGCGACCATGGCCGAATCGAGCGCTGGCGTCGCAAGCAGGCCCTGGGTCGAACCTTGGAACGGCGGCCCGACATATTGGCACAACTGGAATTAAGCGAGGCGGACTGCCGCCTGCTGGAAGAATATCAACGCGAGCTGGCGGACGCGCAGGCCGCGCCGAGCAGTGACTGACAGGGGTCGAAACATGAGCAACATCATCCAGCAACTGGAAGCCGAGCAGATGAACCGCGAGGTGCCCGATTTCACGCCAGGCGACACCGTTGTCGTCCAGGTGAAGGTGAAGGAAGGCAGCCGCGAGCGTCTGCAGGCCTTTGAAGGCGTGGTCATCGCCAAGCGCAACCGCGGCATCAATTCCGCCTTCACGGTGCGCAAGATCTCCCATGGCGAAGGCGTGGAGCGCGTGTTCCAGACCTACAGCCCGGTCGTGGCCGAGATCCAAGTGAAGCGTCGTGGCGCCGTGCGCCGCGCCAAGCTGTATTACCTGCGTGGGCGTACCGGCAAGGCTGCCCGCATCAAGGAAGACATCAAGTAACATTGATGGCCTTGAGGGGCATGAAGAAAGCGCTTCGGGAAACCGGGGCGCTTTTTTTTCGTCTGCATGAATGGGCCGCCGGAGGATGTGGTCAAGGAGTATCGTCATGCCTGGTTTGCTGATGCCGAAGGTTTTCCTGGTCTTTTTCCTGATGAGTCTGGTGCTGGGCTGGATGCCGCGGGTCCTTGCCGACCCGGTGGTGGATGAGGCCATGGCCCTGTCACGCCTGGGCGCTACCGACCTGGCCTTGGGGGTGCTGGCGAGGCAGTCGCTGGATCACCAGGCCCAGCCGGGACGCTGGATGGCCCGGGAACAGGCGCGTATCGAGATCCTCGGGACCAGCGAGCGCTGGGAACAGGTGGTGGAGCGGGCTCGGGGCGTGCCGGTGGAACTGCCGGTGGATTTCGTGATCTGGACCCGCACCCGACAGGCCCACGCCCTCATCGCCCTGGAACGAGGGGGGGAAGCGCGGGATGTACTCAGACCCCTGATCTGGTTTGGCGCCCCCAATGCCACGGAACAATGGTTTCGGGCCTGGCGCCGCATGCTGGCGGAATCCTACAGTCTGGATGGTCGGCCGGAAGACGCCCTGACCGCGCTGCGCCGTTACCGCCAGGATTACGGCCGCGAGGCCGGAGATGCCGCGTTGCTGGAAGCGCGCATCCTGCTCTCGGTGGGGCGGCATGAGGAAGCGGTCAATGCCCTGAGCGGCGTGGACGGTCACGAGGCCGGTGCTCTGCGAATCCTGGCCCGGTTCCGGGCCGGCGCGCTTTCCGCCGAGGATGCGGTTAGTCAGGCCGGTCGCGCCGCTCGTGTACAGGAAAAGGACTCGGTGGTGGCAGCTCGCTACCTGGCGGTGGCGGCCATGGCGGCCCAGTCGCTACGGGACCCGATGCAGCAGATTCCGGTGCTGGAATCCGCCCTGGTGGCGCAATCTCGGCTGGGTGCTGGGGATGACCTGTATCGGCTGACGGCACAGCCCCTTTGGCAGAGTTATCTGCGCCTGGGGGAGCGACTGGCCAACGAGCGTCAGCTTCTGATCGGCGATGATGAGCCCTGGTTCAAACTGGCGGATAGCCTGGAGGCCGGGCAGCCCCTGGCCTTCCGTGGCCTGCTGGCGGTTGTGGCCTTGAGAAGCCCCATGCCCCAGGGGCAGGCTCGGGCCCACCGCCGTCTGAGCGAGCAACTGGCGGGTATCGAAGGATTGGGTGAGCCGCTGCTGCAGGCCCTCTACCTTGGCGATGGCCCGTTCGGACAGGCCGATCGTGTCCCGGCACCGGTGCGCCATCTGTTGGCGGAAACCGCCCTGAGCCAAGGAGATCTGAATACCGCCTCCCGCCTGATGGCCGGGCTGGACCGGGCGCCCGACGGGGTGGACCCCTTCCTGTGGGGCTTGCGTCGGGCACGTACCCTGATCCTGGGCGGGCAGGAAGAGGCGGGTATCGATGGTCTCTACCGGGTGTTGTCCGCTGTTCGACAGCTGGAAGGGGAGGCGGCGGACCGTTTCATGCAGGTGCTGTTCGATCTGCAGGCGGTCCGCCGTCATCAGGACGCCCTGAACCTGTTCCAGGTGGTCGCTCCCCGATTGACGGAGCGTCGCAGGTTGCGGGAGCTGATGTTCTGGCAAGCCGATTCCCACGGTGCCCTGGGGGAGCATGAGCAGGCCGCCCGGCTGTATCTTCGTTCCGCCCTGCTGGGGGACAGTACCGACATGTGGGCGCTCAGCGCCCGGTTCCAGGCAGCCGAGGCCTTGGGCGAGGCGGGACTGGTCGGGGATGCCGGGGTCATCTACGAGGACCTGATCCGTCGTACCCCGGAGCCGGAGCGCCGGGTGATGCTCCGGCAGCGCTTGCAGCAGTTGCAGTTACAGCAGTAGGCTTGTGGGCATGGCCTCACCCATGCCCCGCAGTCCCGATTACGATCTGGTACTGGATTCGCCCTTGGGGCGACTGGCCCTGCGCTGTTCCGGGCAGGGTCTGACGGCGCTGGATTATGTCGCCGACGAAGTGCCCCTGCGCGATCCCTGCAATACCCTTTCCTCCCAGGCCGCGGAGCAACTGCGGCACTATTTCAAGGACCCCTCCTTCGTCTTCGATCTGCCTCTGGATCTGCAGGGGACCCCGTTTCAGCAGCGTATCTGGTCAGCCCTGATCCGTATTCCCAGTGGCAAGGTGCTCAGCTATGGGGCGCTTGCCCGCCTGGTGGGGTCCGGTCCCCGTGCGATCGGCGGTGCCTGCCGGGCCAATCCCCTCCCCGTGATCGTGCCCTGTCATCGCGTGATATCGACCCGCGGTGGCCTGGGTGGCTATGGGGGGGCAACCTGTGGGGCAGGACTGGAGGTCAAGTCCTGGTTGCTGGTTCACGAGGGAGCACTGTCGGGGTTTTCGTAGTGGGTCATTCCTTGCGGTTCTTAGGATATTTCCTTTTTATTGACATTTGTCCATGTTGCTCGCAGTCTATGGGGCAGGGCTTCGGGTGTCTGGTTGCAGGGGTTACGGGAGACTCGAAAACACAACAAAGACGTTGAAAAAACGTGTGGAGGACAGGGGTATGCTCAAAAAATTCTTGGCCGGCGTGGCGCTGGCCGGGGGGCTGGTGGGTGGTGCCATGGCCTCCGACTCGCCGTACCTGACCGGGCGCGAGCAGTTGTTGATGCTGGCCGACGATAATCCGGCGGAACTGACCCTGTGGCGTGGCGAAGAACTGTTTCATGAGGTTCGGGGGCCGAAAAATGTGTCCCTGGAACGCTGTGATTTCGGCCTTGGGCCCGGCGTGCTGAAAGGGGCCTATGTGAGGATGCCGCGCTGGTTCGAGGACGCAGGCAAGGTCATGGACCTGGAATCCAGGATCATCCATTGCATGAAGACCCTGCAAGGCTTTACCGACGAGGACGACCCTGTCGCCCGCAAGCACTCCAGTGATACCCGCGAGGCGGACCTGGTGGCCATCTACACCTACGTTGCCAGTCAGTCCAACGGCATGAAATGGAACCCTCCCATGAATCACCCCATGGAACGCCTGACCCGCAATGCAGGGGAGGTGCTGTTCCATCGTCGTGCCGGCAGCATGGATTTTGCCTGCGCCACCTGTCACTCCACACCCCGCAAGCGTATCCGGCTGTCCTTCCTGCCGGTGGCATCCAACGTTGAGGAATGGTCAAAGGCCGTTTCCTGGCCTGCCTACCGCATCGGTCATGGGGTGGTGCGCACTTCCCAGCACCGGGTCCGGGGCTGCTATTACCAGATGCGCCAGGCCGGCATCCAGTTCGGTTCGGATGCCTCCATTGCCATCATTTCCTACTGGACCCATCAGGCCCAGGGTGGTGTGGCTACGTTGCCTGATCTCAAGCGCTGATAATGGGGGGCGCAGACCATGAACAAACAGAACAATATTGTCGGACATACCCTCATTGCTATCGGCATGGCGCTGGTTTCGGTGACACTGATGGCCGGTTGTGCCCAGCCCAGGCCGGATACCCAGGCCGAACGGGACTTCAGTCGTCTCTCCCCGGAGGCCTATGCCGAGTATCTGATCTTCCGCTCGGGCAGTTTCAATCTCGCCCAGGAGACCCAGGAAGGCGGCACCGCGGCAGATCGCATGGCGCAGGATGTCCTGCAGCGCATGTGCAGCGAGGCTCGTAACCGTCCCCAGCCCGAGATGGCGGTGCGTATCGTCGGTGCGGCCCGGGACAGCATCGTCTATCCCGAGGGAGGGATTCAGCTGGGAGACTGGCGCCAGGGGGCTGAACTGGCCCGCAGCGGGACGGGGTTCCGTATTGGCCACAACGTGGATGACCACAGCCGGCCCGTGGGCGGGAACTGCTACGCCTGCCACCAGCTGGACCCGGATGAACTGGGTTTCGGCAATCTGGGCCCCAGCCTGGCCGCCTACGGCGCCCTGCGGGGGGACAGCGAGGCGGTGCGCAGGTTCGTCTATGACATGATTTATAATCCCCACAGTTATTTTCCCTGCACCCAGATGCCTCGCTTTGGTGTCAGCCAGTTCCTGAATCAGGAGAGCATCTCCCACATCATGGCCTATCTGCTGGATCCGCAGTCGCCGGTGAATGTCCGCCACAGCCGATAATGGTCACGCCGGGGACAGGGATGTCCCTAATCTTCCCCCTGGTTGCTGCAAAAGCTCTATCATTCCCACCGAGTA
The DNA here is from genome assembly GCF_022227845.1 of Ectothiorhodospira lacustris. GTDB lineage: Bacteria > Pseudomonadota > Gammaproteobacteria > Ectothiorhodospirales > Ectothiorhodospiraceae > Ectothiorhodospira > Ectothiorhodospira lacustris. The sequence continues at coordinate 40,728 of NZ_JAJNQN010000021.1, forward strand.
CATCGGGCTTTCCGGTGGGCGGCCGTGTCTGTCCGCCGGTTTTCGTCCGTGCCATCTTCCTTGCCGCAAGTCTCGAGAGAGCCCCTATATGTTGAGTTACCGTCACGGCTTTCACGCCGGCAATTTTGCCGATGTGCACAAGCACGCGCTGCTGGCCTGTGTGCTGACGGCCCTGACCCGCAAGGACAAGCCCCTGGCGGTGGTGGATACCCATGCCGGGGCCGGTCTGTATGACCTGCAGGATCCGCTGGCACTCAAGACCGCCGAATACCGGATGGGGGTCTTGCGGGTGCTGACTGCACCCGATGCGCCTCCGGCCCTGGCGCCCTATCTGGGGATTATCCGTGCCCTGAATCCGTTGCTCGGGGAGCCGCAGCTTTATCCGGGTTCGCCGAAAGTGGCCCGCGCACTGATGCGCGAAGACGATCGGCTGATCCTCAACGAACTGCATCCGGCGGACCATGCCGTGCTGCGGGCCAACTTCAGTGATGACCCGCAGGTGGCCGTGCATCAGCGGGACGCCCGCGAAGTCCCCCGGTCCCTGCTGCCGCCGGTCATCCGACGCGGGCTGGTGCTGGTGGATCCACCCTATGAGCGGGACCGGGACTACCGGGTGACCCTGGACCTGGTGTTGGAGGCCCATCGTCGCTGGCCGACGGCGGTCTTCATGATCTGGTATCCCATTCTGGCGGCGGGACGCCACCGAAGCCTGGTCCAGGGGCTGGTGCGGGGCGGGGTGAAGGATCTGTTGGTGAGTGAGCTGTGCGTTGCGCCGCCGGAGACGCCCATGGGGCTCAATGGCTCCGGCATGGCCGTCATCAATGCGCCCTGGCAGCTGGATCGGACCCTGGCCGAGCTTCAGCCCTGGCTGCACGCGTGTCTGGACCCGCAGGGGCAGGGGGGCAGCACGCTGGCGTGGCGGGGTGTCCCCGCAAGCGCATTGAAATAACCCCCTTGAAACCTCGTTGATCGTCCCCAGATATCTCACGCTCGATCAGACCCAAAATCCTTAACCGCGGAGCATCCATGAGCGTCGATACCCACAAGGAAACCCGACAGTTCCAGACCGAGGTCAGCCAGTTGCTGCACCTGATGATCAACGCGCTGTACTCCAACAAGGAGATCTTCCTGCGCGAACTCATCTCCAATGCCGCCGATGCCTGTGATAAGCTGCGCTTCGAGGCCCTGTCCGATGATGCCCTGATGGAAGGGCAGGGCGACCTGCAGATCCAGGTGAGCTTCGACAAGGACGCCCGCACCGTCACCGTGCGTGACAACGGCATCGGCATGAGTCGGGAAGAGGTGATTCAGAACATCGGCACCATCGCCCGATCCGGCACCCGAGAGTTCATCGGCAAGCTCACCGGCGACCAGAAGAAGGACGCCCATCTCATCGGCCAGTTCGGTGTGGGCTTCTACTCCGCCTTCATCGTCGCCGACCAGGTGACCCTCACCACCCGCCGTGCCGGCATGACCCCGGAGCATGGTGTGTGCTGGACCTCCGATGGCTCCGGCGAATTCTCCGTGGAGACCGTGGAAAAGGCCGAGCGCGGCACCGAGGTGGTCCTGCACCTGAAGGCGGACGAGGACGAGTTCCTGGATCAGTGGCGGCTGCGTCACATCATCACCCGCTACTCCGATCATATCCCCCTGCCCATCAGCATGCCGGGCACCGATGACAAGGGCGAACCCAACGATGAATGGGAAACGGTGAACCGGGCCAACGCCCTGTGGACCCGTCCCAAATCGGAGATCACCGACGACGAGTACAAGGCCTTCTACAAGCACGTGGGGCACGACTTCGAAGATCCCCTGGTCTGGACCCACAATCGGGTGGAGGGTCGACAGGAATACACCTCCCTGCTGTACATCCCCGCCCGCGCGCCCTTCGACCTGTGGGACCGGGACCGTCGCCACGGCATCAAACTGTATGTACAGCGGGTGTTCATCATGGACGACGCCGAGCACCTGATGCCGACCTATCTGCGCTTCGTGCGCGGCGTGGTGGACTCCAGCGACCTGCCCCTGAACATCTCCCGCGAGATCCTGCAAAGCAATAAGCTCATCGACGGCATGCGCTCCGGTTCGGTGAAGAAGGTACTGGGACTGCTGGAGGACATGGCCGCCAACGAGCCCGAGAAGTACCAGGGCTTCTGGGACGCCTTTGGCCGGGTGATGAAGGAAGGCCCCGGTGAGGACTACGCCAACCGGGAGCAGATCGCCCGTCTGCTGCGCTTTGCCAGCACCCACACCGGTGATGCCGCCCAGATCGTCTCCCTGTCGGACTATGTGGCGCGGATGAAGGAGGGGCAACAGCACATCTACTTCATTACCGCCGACAGCCACACGGCAGCCCTGCACAGCCCCCATCTGGAGGTCTTCCGCAAGCGCGGCATCGAGGTGCTGCTGCTGTCCGACCGGGTGGACGAATGGCTGGTGTCCCACCTGCACGAGTTCGAGGGCAAATCCCTCAAGTCCGTGGCCAAGGGCGAACTGGACCTGGGAGACACCGAGACCGAGGAAGAAAAGCAGGCTCAGCAGGCCGCCGAGGAGAAGGTCAAGGACCTGTTGCCGCGCATCAAGGCGGCTCTGGAGGAGCGGGTGGAAGACGTGCGCTTCTCCCACCGTCTCACCGACTCCCCGGCCTGTATCGTCCTTTCCGAGCACGACATGGCCCTGTACATGCAGCAGCTGCTCAAGCAGGCGGGCCAGAACTTGCCGGATACCCGTCCGGTGCTGGAGGTCAACCCGGCCCATCGCCTCATCGAGCGCATGGGCGAGGAGACCGACGACGCCCGTTTCGCCGACTGGGCCAGGCTGCTCATGGATCAGGCGATTCTGGCCGAAGGCGGCCAGCTGGAAGACCCCGCGGGCTTCGTGCGGCGTCTGAACGCCTTGATCACCAGCGGCTGACGGCGTTGATCATGCCCTTCTCTCCCGCAGCGGGGGAGAAGGGACAGGCCCCTCACGAATACCCCAAAACCAGGATTACCCCAGCCAGAGCATTCGGATCGGCATCCAGATGGCCATGGCGATCATCATCAGGTTCTCCGTCAGGGAGACGAAGCCGAGCGGTACGTTGCTCGAGCCGCCCACGCAGGCGCACTTGAGCTCGCGCCTGTCAATGTAGACGGCCTTGAAGACCGAGGCCGCGCCGACGGTTCCGATGAACAGCGCGACGGGAGACGCGATCCAGATCAGCGCGCCGGCGATCATCAGGACACCGGCCAGTGCCTCGCCGAAGGGATAGATGTACCCGTAGCGGACCCAGCGTCGCGCCAGCAGATCGTAATTCAGGAACATCGTCGAGAAGCTCTCGATATCCTGGAGCTTTTGGATGGCGAGGATGCACATGCTGATCGCGATGAACCACTCCACAGTCCTGACGCTGAACACGGTGCCGAACGTGTACCAGCTGACCGACAGGGCCATGAGGAAAGCGACCGAGAAAATCGCAACGACCGGCCCGTAGCTGGTCTCGTCCGCGTCCTTGACCTCCTTGCCGAAATGGGCGCGAAGATCTTCATAGCCGCCGATCCGATCTCCATCGATGAAGGTCTGCGGGGTCGTCTCGACGCCATGCTCCTTCTTGAACGCTTCGGTCTCGTCCTGCGTCGTAAGCGGGTGATCCTCGACGATGAAGCCCTGCCGCTCGAGGAGATCCTTCGACTTGAGCCCAAATGGGCAAAGATGGTCGGGCATGACCATCCGGTAGAGGGTCGCTGTTTTGCTATTGTGATCCAAGGCCATGTGGTCTCCTTGCAGGGATTTTTGCCCGCTCAACGGCCACCCAGCGCCATCTGGTGATGTGCTCTTGGTGGAAACGGTGACCGTCGATGGCCCGACATGCCTCGTGCGGCACACCCGCACATCGGCGCTCACTCTAGATTGTGGCCGCCGTAGTTTCCGTTCGCTGGCCCACATTGATGGCTGTCGCAAGGGCTCAGAAACCGCATCCCACCATGGCCAATATCAAACTCGGTGGGGAAGGCCGTCAGGCCGCAGATCGTCGCCGCTGTTGCCGGTGCAGGGCCTCAAACTGAGAGAGCCGTCCTTTTTTGTGCCTGCACATAGCCTATTCCCCACCGTTTTTCCAGCTTGAATTTCTCTCTCTCAGAGTCTAGTCTTGCCCCACGAAATTCCCCTATGTTGTGCCTATTCATTCCACAAGGCACAACAAGTTGTATCTTCAAAAGGAACGCCCCCATGAAACTCCAGGCCGAACAAGCCCTTGCGAATCCATCTTCACGGGAGGTGCCGATGCAGCCGGCCTCCCTGGATATCTGGGACAAGAAGTACCGTCTCAAGACCCGCACCGACGAGACCCTGGATGAGACCCTGGATGACACCTGGAAGCGCATCGCTCGGGCCCTGGCCGATGTGGAGGCCACCCCCGAACTGCGGGAAAAATGGTACGGCAAGTTCCTCTGGGCCCTGCGCCAGGGGGCGATCCCGGCCGGGCGTATCATCGCCAATGCCGGTGCCTGGGAGCACAAGCCTGCCACCTCCACCATCAACTGCACCGTATCGGGCACCATCCATGACTCCATGGACGACATCCTGCAGAAACTCCACGAGGCGGGGCTGACCCTGAAGGCCGGCAGCGGTATCGGCTATGACTTCTCCACCCTGCGTCCCCGGGGGGCCTATGTCTCCGGCGCCGGTGCCTATACCTCCGGGCCTTTGTCGTTCATGGATATCTACGACAAGATGTGCTTCACCGTGTCCTCCGCCGGGGGGCGCCGGGGGGCGCAGATGGGCACCTTCGACATCGGTCATCCGGACGTGGTGGATTTCATCCGCGCCAAGCGTGCGGACGGTAGCCTGCGCCAGTTCAACCTCTCCCTGCTCATCACCGCCGATTTCATGCAGGCGGTGAAGGATGACGCCGAATGGCCCCTGGCCTTCCCCATGACCCTGCAGGAGGCGGAGCAGGACGGCATCGACCTGGATGATCCGGCGCAGGTGCTGTGGCGCGACTGGCCCGATCCCGCCGACTACATCACCAATAACGATGGCCTGGTGGCCTGCCGCATCTACCGACGCCTGCTTGCCCGCAAGCTGTGGAATGTGGTCATGACCTCCACTTATGACTATGCCGAGCCGGGCTTCGTGCTCATCGACAAGGTCAACGAGATGAACAACAACTGGTGGTGCGAGCAGATCCGGGCGACGAACCCATGCGGCGAGCAGCCCTTGCCGCCCTACGGCGCCTGTCTCTTGGGCTCCATCAACCTCACCAAGTTCGTGCGCGAGCCCTTCACCGCCAAGGCCCGGTTCGACTGGGAACAGTTCCGGGAGACCGTCGCCGTCTTTACCCGCATGCTGGACAACGTGGTGGAGATCAACGGCCTGCCGCTGCCCCAGCAGCGGGAGGAGATCATCCGCAAGCGCCGCCACGGCATGGGCTACCTGGGGCTGGGCTCCGCCATCACCATGCTGGGCATGAAGTACGGCGAGGAAAGATCCCTGCGCTTCACCGAGGACGTCACCCGGGAGATGGCCCTGTCGGGCTGGCGCACCGGTCTGTCCCTGGCTCGGGAGAAGGGACCGGCGCCCATCATGGAAGAAGAGTTCGAAGTGACCCCCACCATGCTGCGCCTGCGCCCGGAGATGGAGCAGGACGGCATCAAGGTGGGCGACCGGATCAAGGGCAAGGTGCTGCATGCCCGCTACAGCCGCTATATGCAGCAGGTGGCCCAGGTGGACCCTGAGCTGGTGAAGGTCTTGGCGGCCCAGGGTTGCCGTTTCACCCACCACACCTCCATCGCGCCTACGGGGACCATCTCCCTGTCCCTGGCCAACAATGCCAGTAACGGGATCGAGCCCTCGTTCGCCCACCACTATGCCCGCAACGTGATCCGCTCCGGCAAGAAGACCAAGGAAAAGGTGGACGTGTACTCCTTCGAACTGCTGGCTTACCGGCACCTGGTCAATCCCGAGGCCATGCCCTATGCGGAAGACCCCAAGGCCCAGTTGCCCGAGTATTTCATCACCGCCGACGAGATCGATCCCAAGGCCCATGTGGATGTGCAGGCGGCGGCACAGAGGTGGATCGACTCGTCCATTTCCAAGACCATCAACGTGCCCACGGCCCATCTGTTCGACGACTTCAAGGACATCTACATGTATGCCTATGAGCAGGGGCTCAAGGGCTGCACCACCTTCCGCTTCAATCCGGAGGCCTTCCAGGGCGTGCTGGTGAAGGAAAAGGATCTGGAGAACACCACCTATCGCTTCGTGCTGGAAGACGGCAGCGTGGTGCTGGCCAAGGGCAATGAAGAAATCGAATACGACGGCGAGACCCATAACGCCGCCAATCTCTACGATGCCCTGAAGGAAGGGTATTACGGTAAATTCTGAACAAGGGCATCATCATGACCATCAAGATCAGTAGCAAGATCGTGGATTTCGGCATCAGCCGCGAGCCTCGCCCCGATGGCGAGAGCCAGCCGCCGGCGATACCCCAAGAGGAACCGGCGCCCGCAGCGGCGCCGGCCGTGGACACGGCCGACAAGGCCCCCAAGGTGGTGCACATGCATGAGAAGCTGGAACGGCCTGAGATGCTGCTGGGGTCCACCTACAAGCTGAAGACCCCGCTCTCCGAGCATGCCCTGTACGTGACCATCAACGATGTGATCCTGAACCCGGGCACCGAGCACGAGCTGCGGCGTCCCTTCGAGATCTTCATCAACTCCAAGAATATGGATCACTTCCAGTGGATCGTGGCCCTGACCCGCATCATCTCGGCGGTATTCAGAAAGGGTGGCGACGTCACCTTCCTGGTGGAGGAGCTGCGCTCCGTGTTCGATCCCCGGGGCGGCTATTTCAAGAAGGGCGGCAAGTACATGCCTTCCCTGGTGGCCGAGATCGGCGATGCCATCGAGAGCCACATGCGCATGATCGGTCTGATCAAGGATGAGGGTCTGGACGAACATCAGCGCCGCCTGGTGGAGGAAAAGCGCGCCCAGTACGAGGCCAGCGTGCATCAGGCCAGCGACGATCCCCAGGCCCGGGAGAGCTTCCCCCCCGGTGCCCAGCTCTGCGGCAAGTGCCACACCAAGGCCGTGGTGGTGATGGACAACTGCCTCACCTGCCTGAACTGCGGCGACAGCAAGTGCGGCTGATGGGAAATGAAATGATGTGACATGAAAAAAGCCCCCGCCGATGGATCATCGGCGGGGGCTTTTTTAGATGCGCCTAGCGGGTTGATGCCTGTGGGGGCACCCGGATCAGGCGCCCTGGCCCTCGATCTTTGCCCAGGTATCCCGCAGGGTGACGGCCCGGTTGAATACCGGCCGCTCCGGGGTGCCGTCCGGGTCGGCGGCGAAGTACCCCAGGCGCTCGAACTGGAAGGAGTCGCCGGGCCGGGCCTTGGCCGTCTCGGGTTCGATGCGGGCATCCGGGATCACCACCAGGGATTCCGGGTTCAGATGCTCGGTGAAGTCTACGGCCTTGTCGCCGGCGGGATCGGGCACCTGGAACAGACGGTCGTAGAGCCGGACTTCGGTCTGCACCGAGTGGACGGCCGAGACCCAGTGGATGGTGCCCTTGACCTTGCGGTTGGCGCCGGGTTGGCCGGAACGGGTGTCCGGATCCAGGCTGCAGCGCAGTTCCACCACCTGGCCGCCTGTATCCTTGATCACCTCGTCACAGCGGATGATGAAGGCATTGCGCAGGCGTACTTCACCGCCGGGCTTGAGGCGGAAGAACTTCTTGGGCGCCTCTTCCATGAAGTCGTCGGCTTCGATGTAGATCTCCCGGGTCATGGCTACCCGGCGGGTGCCCATGTCCGGCTTCTGTGGGTGGACCGCCGCGTCCAGCCATTCCGTCTCGCCTTCGGGGAAGTTGGTCAGCACCAGCTTGAGGGGACGCAGGACGGCCATGGTGCGGGGGGCGCGTTCGTTCAGATCGTTGCGCAGGGCGTTTTCCAGCACGCCGAAGGGGATGATGGAGTCGGACTTGGTGACGCCGATCTCGGCACAGAAGGTGCGGATGGCTTCGGGGGTGAAGCCCCGACGACGCACCCCGGCCAGGGTGGGCATGCGGGGGTCATCCCAGCCGCTGACATGGCCTTCGTCCACCAGGCGGGTGAGGCGGCGCTTGGAGAGGACGGTGAAGTCCAGGTTGAGCCGGGAGAATTCAATCTGCACCGGGTGGGAAGGCACCGGCAGGTGCGCCAGCAGCCATTCGTAGAGGGGGCGGTGATCCTCGAATTCCAGGGTGCACAGGGAGTGGGTGATGTGCTCGATGGCATCACTTTGTCCATGGGCGTAGTCATAGCTGGGATAGATGCACCACTGGTCACCGGTGCGCGGGTGGGTCAGGTGGCGGATGCGATAGATGACCGGGTCCCGCAGATTGATGTTGCCGGAGGCCATGTCAATCTTCGCCCGCAACACGTGGGCGCCGTCCGCGAACTCGCCGGCGCGCATGCGCTGGAACAGGTCGCGGCTTTCCTCGCTGGGGCGATTGCGGAAGGGGCTTTCCACGCCGGGTTCGGTGAGGGTGCCGCGCTGGGCGCGGATGCTCTCCGCATCCTGGCTGTCCACGTAGGCCAGGCCATGGTCGATCAGGTGCAGGGCCCACGCATAGAGCTGTTCGAAGTAGTCGGAGGCGTGGCGCTCGTGCTTCCAGGTGTAGCCCAGCCAGCGCACATCTTCCTTGATGGCGTCGATGTACCGCTGCTCCTCCTTGGCCGGGTTGGTGTCGTCGAAGCGAAGATTGGTGTGCCCGCCGAACGCCTCGGCCACGCTGAAGTTCAGGGCGATGGATTTGGCATGCCCCAGATGCAGGTAGCCGTTGGGCTCCGGCGGAAAACGGGTGACGATCTGCTGATACTGGCCTGCATCCAGCTCCTTGCGGATACGGTTGCGGATGAAGTGGGTAGGGCCCTGGATGTCCGGTTCAGTCATTGCCTGATGCGTGCTTGGGGGAAGCCGCTCAGTATACGGGGGAGGTCGTGGCGGCGCCAATATGGGCGAGGCGTCGAGAGGTCAACAAAAAAGCCCCCTGAAACAGGGGGCTTGAGGCAGGAACACGTTATTGATCTCAGGTCACATCGAAGAACCGACTGGATTCCGCCGGACGGTTGGGATCGGGGAACATGTCCCGAACAATGCGTGATTCCAGACGTTCCTGCATCTCGGTCACGCCGGGCCGGCCGGTTTCATCGCCGGGTGCGGGACCGGTCGCTGCGGCAGCGGCATCACCTGCGGTGCTTGCGGGTGCTTGCCGGGCAGATTCGGGATCCGCCAGTTGGGCGGGATCGACACCAAAGCCGGCCGGGGCGGTTTCCGCCTCGCGGGCCGCCTGGAGCCGGGCCTGGGCCGCCAGTTCGCTACCGCCTTGCTGACGGGCAATGGCCTCCTCCTGGGAGCGTGCCGCGTCGGGTCGGCCTTGCTCGACCTCCTCGCTATTGAGCACGGCCCGATCGAATTCGGTAGGGGTCACCGTGCCGCCGCCACCCTCACGTTCCACAGGGGCGGGGATCACCGGGTTGGGAATCACCGGTTGGACGGGGTTCATGACTGGGGTCGTGACCATCATGGCTTGGACTCCTCGCCGTTAGGCCTTCACGTTGATAAGTGTGCCCAGCATCCGGTCTTCCGTCTGCAGGACCTTGACGGAGGCCTCCACCTGGGTGGCATGCTGAATCTGCTCGACCAGGGGTTCCATCAGACTGCGTTGCGCCGTGCCGTTCATCTGTCCGGCACCAGCGATCTCCGCCGCGTTTCCGCGCAGCCCCTGCATGCCGGTGTGGATCCCGGACAGCGCACTGTAGCTTGCGGTTGTGATGACCATTGGCTTGTTCTGGATTGAGGCTTACTACAAGTCTAGTTGAATGATGGGCGAATGTCTTCCCATCGGGCGGATTCTTCGCGCCGTCCGGCGGCCGCGCCCGCCCCCCGGTCAGGGGATGTTAATCTTGCCCATTCCACGGCGCTTCCCACTGTGACCACATCATGTTCAAAAAGATCCTGTTGACCCTATCCGTTGCCATCCCCTTTTTCGGGTTGGCCTTTCTGCTGACCGGCTCGCCGCCCCGGACCCATTACGATGATCTGCCCTGGGATGTGGAGGTCCATGCCGACGGGACCTCCAGCGTCTTCGGCATTCACCTGGAACAGACGCCGCTGTCGGACCTGCGGGAACGGTTCATGGCATTTCCCAGCCTGGCCCTGTTTCAGACCCGGGAGGATGGGAAGAGCCTGGAGGCCTATTTCGGGCCGGTGAAACTGGGGCCCTTCGAGGCCAATTTCCTGGCGGTACTGGTGGCGGATGAGGAGATCCTGTCAGGCTTTGCCGAGCGGGCGGTCCATGGCAAGGCCACCCCCAGCGGCGCACGCCGTCTGGAACTGTCGGAAAGCGACACCCGGGCCGCGCTGGCGCTGCCGGTGGCGGAGATCACCTATGTGCCAAGGGCCCGTTATGATGAGGAATCCGTGCTGGCCCGTTTTGGTGAGCCCTACCAGCGCCTGCCCATGGATGATGGTCGCCGCTACTGGCTGTATCCGGAGCAGGGGCTGGTGCTGATGTTCAATCGCCGGGGCCGGGATGTGTTGCACTACGTCGCACCGGCCCGTTTCGACGAGGCCCAGGGGCGCATCCTGGCCGGCGAGGGCCTGGATCGGCTGCAGCCATGACCGGGGCATTGCTCAAGCCCGGTTTCTGGGAAGGCCGGCCGCTGGCCGACCTGGACGATCATGAATGGGAAGCACTCTGTGACGGCTGCGGACGCTGCTGCCTGCACAAGCTGCAGGACGAGGATACCGACGAGATTTACTACACGGACGTGGCCTGCCGTCTGCTGGACCCCCAGAGCTGCCGCTGCAGCCGGTATGAGGATCGCCTGTCTCAGGTACCGGACTGTGTCCGGCTGACCCCGGCTGAAGTGACCCAGGTGGCGTGGCTGCCGCCTACCTGCGCCTATCGCCGCCTCCATGAGGGTAGGGGGCTGCCGTCGTGGCATCCTCTGCTTACCGGTGATCCGGAGAGCGTCCATCGGGCGGGCGTGTCCGTGCAAGGCCGCATCCTCTGCGAGCAGAGGATGCGGGATGACTGGCAGACCCGGATCGTCATCTGGCCCTGCCAAGACGGGCCGGGTTGACCGCTCCTTCTCAACCCGGAATCCTTGCAAACTGCCGGGGGCCGTGCCCCTCCTTGGTCTGTAGATAGGCCTTGAGGCGGGCGGCGAAATCCGGCACCACGGACGTCTTGACTGCATCCAGGGCATTGAGTCGGTCCGCCCAGGCCTGGATTCGGGGGAAGTCGGCCCCGTCGAGCAGAGGTATGGCCCGGTTCAGTAGGGTATAGCGCATGAACAGGGGGGCGTAGGCGGCATCCACCAGGGAGAAGGCCTCGCCGTTGAACCAGGGGCCTTCACCGAGGGCCGCTTCCAGGCGGCGCAGTCCGGCGATGGCGGCGGCCAGATGCTGTTCCAGGTCATGTTCCGTTTCAGCCATCATGAGCCGGTACTGGTCGATGATGGCCTGGCTGCCGAACTCGATCCAGGCCCGGTTCAGGGCCAGGGTCAGCGGGTCGGTGGGCTTGAGGCCGGGTGGGGTGATGTCATCGATGAATTCGTTGATGACGGCGGATTCGAACAGGACCGTCCGCTGGTCCACCTGCAGCACCGGGACCTTGCCGGTGGGGGAGAGGGCGAGAAACCATTCCGGCGGGTGTTCCAGGTCGATATAGTCGATCTCGTAGGGGGCCTGCTTGTAGCGCAGGGTGATGACGCTGCGCTGGACGAAGGGGCAGAGTTCGAAGCTGATGAGTCTCAAGTGCATGGAGAGGTGCGGGTCCCTGGTTTGGTAAGCTGTCCAGTGTATCAATCCACGCGGACCTGGTTCATGAGTGATGCATTGAGTGCTGTGCGAATCGATAAATGGCTCTGGGCCGCCCGTTTCTTCAAGACTCGCGCCCTGGCCGCCGAAGCGGTGAGCGGAGGACATGTCCATGTGAACGGGCAGCGGGTCAAGCCGGCCCGGACCGTCAAGGTGGGCGATCAGCTTCGCATCACGCGCAATGCCGAGGCCTGGGAGGTGGCGGTGCTGGGGCTGAACGACCGGCGCCGGCCCGCCACTGAGGCTCAGGCCCTGTACCGGGAGTCGGAAGAGAGCCGTATTCGACGTGCCGAGGAGGCCGAGGCACGGCGTTTGGCCCGGCTGGCCGTGCCCCATACGGAGCATCGCCCGGATCGCCGTGACCGGCGTCATATCCGCCGCTTCATCGGTAAGGAGTAGACCCGTGCCCAGACCCGTGACACCGCTCATCGCCGCTGACGTGATCATTCGTCTGAAGGATCAGGCCGATCGCATCGTGCTGATCGAGCGCCTGAATCCGCCCCATGGCTGGGCCTTGCCCGGCGGTTTCATGGATGTGGGGGAACCACTAGAGCAGGCCGCGGTCCGCGAGGCCCGGGAGGAAACCGGATTGGTGGTGCGACTGGAGGCCCTGCTGGGCTGCTATTCGGACCCTGGCCGGGATGAACGGGGGCATACGGTGAGTGCCGTCTATGCGGCGGTGGCCCGGGGGATGCCGGTGGCGGCGGATGATGCCAAGGCGGTCTGGGTCGTGGCCCCGGACCGGGTGGACCGGCCCCTGGCCTTCGATCATCGCCGGATACTGGATGACTATCTGGAATTCCGGCGCACGGGCCGGGTGGCTCCGCTAAGGTCGTTCTGAATGCATCATCCCTTGGCGTGAGCCATTCCCGCCTCTGAGTCTGTCATTATCCGTGCTGAGTCGGTCGTCAGTTTTTGAATCAGTCATTCCCGCGTACGCGGGAATCCACTCGCGGCTTGGGAACCCTGGACTCCCGCTTTCGCGGGAGTGACGGCCAGAGGGACTGTAGATGCAGTGAGGGAGTGATTCAGCGCTTCCCGCAGGGACTCATGGCAGTTCCCTCTCCCCCGATGGGAGAGAGGGGCGGAGGGGGGATTGATTAACCCCGTTCCTTGACCCACTTGCCGATGGCCGGCGGTACGGTCTTTTGTGCCTTGCCGCTCACATAGATGCCGATATGGCCGCCGGGGAAGGACAGTTCGGTGTAGTCCTTGGTGCCTACCTTTCCGGCCATGGCCTTGGAGGCATCCGGCGGTACCAGGTGATCCTGCTCGGCAAAGATGTTCAGCACCGGCATGGTCACATTGGCCAGGTCGATCTCGTGCTCGCCGATGTGCAGGCCACCGTTCATCAGCTTGTTCTGTTGGTAGAAGTCCTTGATGAACTGGCGATAGGTCTCGCCCGCCTGGTCCGGGCTGTCGAAGATCCACTTCTCCATGCGCAGGAAGTTATCCAGCTTGTCCTTGTCCTGCAGCACTTCCACCATGTCCAGATACTTCTGGCCCATGAGCTGGTAGGGCTTGAGGTTAAGGAAGGTCCAGTTGAGCAGTTCACCGGGGATATTGCCCATGGTGTCCACCAGGGTGTCCACATCCACATGCTTGACCCAGTGGGAGAGGATGTTGCCCGGGGTGTGGAAGTCCACCGGAGTCACCATGGTGATCAGGTTCTGCACCTTTTCCGGATGCATGGCGCTGTAGCACAGGCTGAAGGTGCCGCCCTGACAGATGCCCAGGAGGTTGATCTTGTCCAGCTTGTGGCGACGGCAGATCTCATCCACGCAGCGGTCCACGTACCCGTTGAGGTAATCATCCATGGTCAGGAAACGGTCGGCCCGGTCCGGGTAGCCCCAGTCGATCAGGTAGACGTCCATGCCGGCGTCCAGCAGACCCTTGACCGTGGAGCGGTCATCCTGCAGATCGGTCATGTAGGGGCGGTTCACCAGGGCGTAGACGATCAGCACCGGTACCGGATGCTGCACCACGGAGGCCGGTGCCTGGAAACGGTACAGGGTGAGCTTGTCTTCCTTGTAGACCGCTTCTTTGGGCGTCACGCCGGCAGGGATGTCGCCGGCGTCGGCCAGGTTCTGCAAGCCCTGGGTGAGCTTGTTCTGGAAGGTGGTCAGCTCGTCCATGACCTGATCGGGTCTGATCTGAATCGGAATCATTGGCCGTCTCTCCTTTTAGTCGCTCTGCTTGGCCTTGGTGGATGCGGTCTGGCGCTTGGTGGCCGTGCTACGCCCGCGGGTGCCGGTTGCGGCACTTTCTCCGCTTTCAGCGACCCCTTTGCTTTCAGCCTTGGCTTCAGCCTGCGCCGGCGTGGCATCGCCGTTCGCCTGTTCGGTCAGTTTGCGCACGGCGGTCTTGAGGGCCTGCATCTCACGACGGCTTTCCTGGAGGCGGCGGTGCAGGGTGTTGACCTCGCGGCGGGTGGGCATGTTCAGGCTTTCGGTAACCTCGTCCATGAGACGGGTGCCCTGGCGCTTTACTGCCATCAGGCTGTTGACCATCTCGCCGTAGATCTTGGCGTACTCCTCGGACATGACGAATTCGCCATAGACCTCTTCACAGACGTCCACCCACTCATCGTAGAGAGTACGCATGGAGGTAATGGGTTTGTCCTGACGGCCGGCATCGTCCAGTCGGGCCCGGAAACGGTCGATGGAGTCCATGCCTACCTTGTTGAAGGCGCCCTGGTAGTTCTGCATGGCCTGCTGGTAGTTGACCATCAGTTTGGCCAGATTCTGGTACTGCTCCTGGGATTCGCGGGTGTAGCCGACACCGGGTACGGACAGGAAGCGGTCCAGCTGTTCCTGGACCGCATCGCCATAGGGCGCGCGGGCCGGTGGCCGCAGGGCCTGCATGAAGTCGCCCGGCATGGGCATGAAGGAGGATGTGGCGCGGCTCCATGTGTCCAGGGGCATCTGCCAGAAGGCCTTGGCATCCTTGCTGGCACCAGGCATGTTGGTGAAACCCTGGAAGGCATTGCTCATCTGGTCCAGCCATTTGTTCACGGCTTCGGCGGCATTCTGCTGCCCGTTGTTGCCGCGATAGAGGTTCTCGGCCATGGAGAAATAGCCGCGACCCACGTTCATCATCTGTTCCAGGGCATCGTTGCCGGACAAGGGCATGCCGGTGGAGGCGGTCTTCCACCACTGGTCCAGTCCGTTCCCCCAGTTGGTGGTACCTTCGCTGCCACCCATGGACTTGCGGCTCATGTCCATCCAGGCAGACCAGTACTTGCGCTGGGCTTCCATCCAGTCTTCAGGGTTAAAGGGGTTTGAGTCAGCCATCAATCATCTCCTTTGGGTCCATTCTGGGCCAGGTGGTTATCATCCGGAGGGCTGTCGCGACCGGCCAATCGGAAACCCGGGCCCATGGGAGGTTTCCGGGCTTGGGTTGTCAGCACTTGGGACGATCCGACAGCGTACAGCATTATGAGGATAAGGTTAGCATAGAAGTTGTGCGGTGCAACATTTCCGCCGGGGTGGTGCGTCATGGTTGGTCATAGGCGCACCGCTTCTGGTATAAACAGCCGGAGTGATTCATTGATCCCCGAGACTGTCTCCCTTTTGGATCAAATATGCCAGGAAAGCAAGACCAAGTGCCCTGAAAGTGCGAGCCACCCCCGGTGCCGGGCATCATGATCCGGTCACGGGGCGGGCCACAGGCATACCATCTCAGAATACGCCCCTGATCAGGAGGATTTACATGGCTGAATCTATTGTCATCGTCGATGCGGCGCGCACCCCGGTCGGTACCTTCAACGGTTCCTTGTCCCAGATTCCGGCCTCGACCCTGGGGGCCATGGTCATCAAGGCCCTGCTGGCTCGCACCGGTCTGTCCTCTGAGCAGGTGGACGAGATCATCCTGGGGCAGGTGCTGCAGGCGGGCGTGGGCCAGAATCCCGCTCGTCAGGCCGCCGTGGAAGCCGGCATTCCCTATTCCTCTCCGGCCATGACCATCAACAAGGTCTGCGGTAGTGGCCTCAAGGCGGTTCATCTGGCCTGGCAGTCGGTCCTGTGTGGTGATTCCAATGTGGTGATCGCCGGTGGCCAGGAGAACATGAGCGCCTCTCCCCATGTGCTGCCCGGTTCCCGTCAGGGCGCCAAGATGGGCGACTGGAAGATGGTGGACACCATGATCAAGGATGGCCTGTGGTGTGCCTTCAATGACTATCACATGGGCACCACCGCTGAAAACATCGCTGGCGAGTTCAGGATCAGCCGGGAGGAGCAGGATGCTTTTGCCGCCCAGTCCCAGCAGCGGGCCGAAGCCGCCCAGAAGGCGGGCTATTTCAAGGATGAGATCGTGCCGGTGGAGGTCCCTCAGAAGAGGGGGGAAGTGAAGGTCTTTGACACGGACGAATTTCCCCGTCACGGCACCACGGCAGAGGGTCTGGGTAAGTTGAGGCCGGCGTTCAGTCGAGACGGTTCGGTGACCGCGGGCAATGCCTCCGGCATTAATGATGGTGCCGCTGCCGTGATGGTCATGCGTGAATCCATGGCCAGTGAGCTGGGTCTCAACCCGCTGGCCCGTATCGTCTCCTTCGCCGCTGCGGGCGTGGACCCGGCGATCATGGGTACTGGTCCCATCCCCGCCACCATCAAGTGCCTGGAAAAGGCCGGCTGGCGTCCTGCCGATCTGGATATGGTGGAGGCCAACGAGGCTTTTGCCGCCCAGGCCATCGCCGTCAACCAGCAGCTGGGCTGGGATCTGTCCAAGGTGAACGTGAGCGGCGGTGCCATCGCCATCGGTCACCCCATCGGCGCCTCCGGTGCCCGGGTGCTGGTGACGTTGCTGCACGGCATGAAGCGTACCGGTGCCCGACGTGGTCTGGCCACCCTGTGCATCGGTGGTGGTCAGGGTGTGGCTTTGGCAGTGGAAGCGGTCTGACAGGGGCGAGGCCCCGGCCGGGTCCGGCGGACTTGTCGTCGGGTCCGGTCTCCTGCATGCAGTCCATGTGAAAGATTGATGGGAGAAGCGGGTGAATGAACCGCGGATAGTGAAGAAATACCCCAATCGCCGCCTCTACGATACCGAGGAGAGCCGGTATGTGACGCTGGCCGATGTGCAGCAGCTGGTGCGCCGCGGGATCGATGTGAAGGTGGTGGACAGCCAGTCGGGGAAGGATATCACCCGGGGTATCCTGATTCAGATCATCACCGAGCAGGAGACGGCCGGAGAGCCGCTCTTCACCACGGAGATGTTGGTGCGTTTCATCCGTTTCTACGATGAGGCGGTCCACGAGGCCTTTTCCGGCTACCTGGACCAGAGTTTGCGGTTTTTTGCCGATCAGCAGCGGGATTTCAATGACCGCATGCGCGGTGTGCTGGGTGGGCGGGCTACCTGGGACATTACGGAGATGACCCGTCGCAACCTGGAGTTCTGGAAGGGCATGCAGGATCAATTCTTCAAGGCCGCAGTATTCCCGGGCTCAGGCCATGAGGCCAAGCAAGATCCGGCCGAGCCGCTGGGTGAGAAGCCGCCGAAGGATGCAGCCGCAGATGCCGCGGACGCAGAGCAGGGGGTGGGTAAAAAGCGGAAATGACCCGGCAGATCTAGAGGCCGACGGTGACGGCAGACGGGCCTGTGTCGCAAAATCGGCACGTCGCCTTGACGCCGTTTTCGGATGGGGTTATATGTTGCGCCGCAGCATGAGCAGCGGCAAGGCTGGATGCTGTGTCCATGCACCCCAAACACCGGAGAGCGCACCATGAACGACATGATCGAGCTGTTCAATAAGGCCAACCAGAGCGGCTTTGAAACCTTCCGCAAGCTGAGTGACATCAACCGACAGGCCTTTCAGAAGCTGTTGGAGCAGCAGCTGGACTTGACCACGGGCCTGGTGGATGTGAGCATGAAACACCTTGATCAGGCGGGCAAGGCCAAGGGGTATCAGGAGCTTTTGACCCTGCAGACGGACCTGCTGCGTGATTGCAGCCGGAAGATGGTTGTCAGTTACAAGAATGGTCATGAGATCCTGGACGACGCCCGCAATTCCATGACCCAGTTGATGGATGACTCCGTCAAAGCGGCGGAAGAAACCGTCAGGCACGTGAGCACTGTCGCCAAGAAGGCTGCCTGATTTCCTTTTTCGCAGCCCTCAAGGCCAGTCAAGAAACAAGGAGTCCGAAGAGTGACCAAGCGAGTAGCGTTAGTGACCGGCGGTACCGGCGGTATCGGCACCGAGATCTGCAAGAAGCTGGCCCGTCAGGGGCATGTGGTCGTGGCCAATTACCTGCCCGCGCTGCAGGCCGAGGCCGAGGCCTGGCAGCAGCAGATGAAGGCGGAAGGTCTGGACATGCACATCGCCGCCGGTGATGTGTCTTCGTTCCAGTCCTGTGCCGACATGATCCAGGACATTGAGTCCCGTCTGGGACCCATCGACATTCTGGTCAACTGTGCCGGCATCACCAAGGACAAGACGCTGCGCAAGATGACCGAAGACCAGTGGCGTGATGTCATCAACATCAACCTGAACAGCGTGTTCAACGTCACCCGCCATGTGGTGGAGGGCATGACCTCCCGCGGTTTCGGCCGTGTCGTCAATATCTCTTCCGTCAACGGCCAGAAGGGTCAGTTCGGTCAGGCCAACTATTCCGCCGCCAAGGCCGGCATGCACGGCTTCACCATGGCGGTGGCCCAGGAGACGGCCGCCAAGGGCGTCACCGTCAACACGGTGTCTCCCGGCTACACGGCGACGGCCATGACCGATGCCATGCCCGAAGATGTGCGCAATGCCATCGTTGCCCAGATTCCAGCCGGGCGCATGGGCACCACGGCCGACATCGCCTTCACCGTGGCCATGCTCTGCGACGAAGAGGCGGGCTACATCACCGGTGCCAACATCCCGGTCAACGGTGGTCTGTTCACCTCCTTCTGAGGCCGTTGTTCGCCCCATCGGCTGAGACTCGCGTCTCGTACGGGCCCCGTTTTCGGGGCCCGTTTTCTGTGGTCGGCGTCTTTTCTGAAGCGTGATGGATGTCACAAAAAATTGAAAGTGATGTGGTAAAAATGCATCCTCAACGCTTGATTTGATGATATTTATTCGCACCCGCTTTTATCTGATGCTATTCTCCCCCGTGTTTTGGGGTTAAGCGGAAAGACCCGTGCAGGGGATTTCCGCCCTGTCCGGCGGGCGTTGGGAAATCGCCCGCAAAGGGGAGTCGGCGCCGCCGATGTCTCCAGCGCTTTGACCGTCCGGGTCTTGCCGGCGTGACCGGAAAAGGCCCCGCGCCCGATGACATGCGTGCCGTCAGAAGTCGGCGGGACAAGGGCAAGGCATTGTGAGCAAATTACGGGGGCATCTATGCCGTTTTCAAAACCAAGTTTTTCGATGGTGATGGGAATCCTTGCTGTTTTCCTGATCATCATTGCCTTATATCCCAAGATCCTGTCCGGATTCGGTGGCAATGGCTCGTCTTCATCCGTAGCCCTCATCCAGACCCTGGATATCCCTGCCGGCCCGTCGGGCGCGGGACATGCCGTCCCCGTGACGGCCGCCGAGCCCAAGGAGCGGCGCCGGATCGCGGTGGCCTCGGCTGCCGAGGCGGGGCAGGGTGAGTTGCATCGGACCTCCTTCATGACTCAGGAGCGGCTGAACCCTGCAACGGGACCGGATGAAAATCCAACCTCCTATGAGTCCTTCAGCCTGGGTGACGAGGAAGAGGTGTCCAAGGCTTCCGAGTGGTTCGAGTACACCATCGCCCGTGGTGATCGCCTGTCTTCCCTCTGGGTGGGTGACTGGGGGCTGCCCATGGCCACCTTGTACCGCTTGTTGGGCGATGCCGAAAATGCCCGCGTGCTGAACCGTCTGCGAGTGGGTCAGCAGGTGGAGTGGCAGACCGATGATGAGGGGTATCTGACCCGCCTGCGCATCTGGACCGACCGTGGCAAGGGCGTGGAATGGGAGCGTGCCGCGGAAGGCTGGGACTTTGAGCGCCGTGAGGTGGAGAGTGGCCGCGAGATTACTCATATGGTGATTACGGCGCGGGTCGAGGGCAGTATTTCCGCCGCGCTTGCCGGTCGGGAGGAACTCTCCGGCCGGGCCGCCGCCGCCCTGGCGGTGTTGCTCGATCGCCATCTGCCGGTGCGTATGCATGCCCGTAGCGGGGATGTCTTCTCCCTGCTGGTGGAGCAGGAGACCCTGGCCGGTGATAACGAACCCATCGAACTGAGACTGTTGGCCTTTGATTATCAGGGGGCTCAGTTGAACATCAGTGCCGCGCGCCATGTGGATGGGCGTTTCTACACCCCTGAAGGTCACAGTTTGTTACCGCCCTTTGACCGGCGTCCCTTTGCCGGCAACTACCGGATCAGTTCTCCCTTTGATCTGCGGCGCCGCCATCCGGTGACCGGTACCGTCGCCCCGCATCATGGTACGGATTTCGCCATGCCCATTGGTACGCCGATTCAGGCGCCTGCCGACGGGCGTGTAGTGAGGGTGGATTCGCACCCCTATGCCGGCCGCTTCCTGGTGATCGAGCATGGCCAGGGCTATACCACCCGCTATCTCCACCTGAGCCGCCCTCTGGTGCGTCCCGGTGAGACGGTGGCGCGTGGGCAGCGCATTGCCTTGTCCGGCAATACCGGACGCAGCACCGGCCCCCATCTGCACTATGAGTTGCATGTGAGTGGTCGTCCGGTCGATGCTATGCGGGCCGAACTGCCCCGCAGTGAGCGTCTGGCCGGTGAAGACCTCAAGCGCTTCCAGAAGGTGAGCAGTACGTTACTGGCGGAAGTGAAGGGACCTCGACAGTCCCGTCAGGTGGCGATGCTGCCGTATTCCGAAATGGCCATGTAACCCGTGGCGCGAAGCTGCCGGGCGGGGAGATCCCGTCCATGGGTACCGGCTTTATTGGGTAAGGTCCTCATGTCAATACGAAGCTGCTATGATAGCGCCCACAATAAGCAGCATAAGACATGTGTGTCCAACGAACTTCACCCAATCCAGCCTGAATTCGGTGCCGGTGCTTATCGCATCTATGCCCGTGCAGAGCACGGCATTTCCCGCGCCAATATCAGCGAGAACGCCCTCAAGGTCCTTTACCGTCTGAAGGATGCCGGTTTTCGTGCCTGCCTGGTGGGTGGCGGGGTACGGGATCTGCTGTTGGGTCGTGAACCCAAGGACTTCGACGTGGCTACGGATGCCCATCCGGAGGAGGTCAGGCGTCTGTTCCGCAATTGTCGCCTCATTGGTCGGCGCTTCCGTCTGGCCCATGTGTTTTACGGGTCCGAGATCATCGAAGTCGCCACCTTTCGTGCACCCCATGACAGCTTTGTTGATGACGGTGATGCCGACGGCGTTGCCGAGGCCCTGATCGAGGATGGCCGCATCATCCGGGACAATGTCTACGGCACTATCGAACAGGATGCCTGGCGCCGGGATTTTTCCATCAATGCCCTTTATTACGATATCCGGGATTTTTCGGTGGTGGATTACACCGGCGGGATGGATGATCTCAAGCAGGGGGTAGTGCGGCTGATCGGTGATCCCGAGGTGCGCTATCGGGAAGACCCGGTGCGCATGTTGCGTGCCGTGCGATTTGCCACCAAACTGGGTTTTCGTCTGGATGAAGCGACGGAATCCTGTCTTTCCCGTCTGGGAGATCTGCTGCTGGACGTGCCGCCGGCGCGTCTGTTCGATGAGGTCATCAAGCTCTTCCATGCCGGTTGCGGTCTGCAGACCTTCGAGGCATTGCGGCACCATGACCTCTTCGGTCGCATGTTCCCGCTGACGGAAGAAGCCCTTTCCCACGAGGAGGAGGGCTTTCCCATCACCTTCGTGGCCAACGCTCTGCGCAATACCGATGAGCGCATTCAGTCCGGCAAGGGTGTCAATCCGGCGTTTCTCTATGCAGTTCTGCTATGGGAGCCGGTACGTCATGCCGCCCGGCGTTTCATGGATGAGGGCGAAGCCGAGTTGCCTGCCCTACAGCATGCCGGCGGGATGGTACTGTCCCGGCAGGCCCGACACATCCTGATCCCCAAGCGCTTCGCCCTGCCCATGCGGGAGATCTGGGAACTGCAACCCCGTTTTGAGCAACGTCGCGGCGCCCGTGCCCTGCGCCTGCTGACCCATCCCCGGTTCCGGGCTGCCTACGATTTTTACTGCCTGCGTGCCCGCTCCGGCGAGGCGCTCACGGAAGGCTGCGAGTGGTGGACCCGCCTGCAGGAGGTGGATGAAGCGGAGCAGCGCTCCATGGTGGAGGTGTCCGGCAAGAAACCCCGTTCCCGCCGTCGGCGCCGCAGCAAGTCATCCGGCAACGCCTGACGTCATGACACCCGTACTGGCCTATATTGGTATCGGCGCCAATCTGGAGACGCCGCGGGTCCGGGTTCTTGAAGCTCTGGAGGCCTTGGCGGGCTTGCCGCATACCCGCCTGCTACGTCAGTCTTCACTCTACCGCAGCCCGCCCATGGGGCCGGTGGATCAGCCGGACTACATCAACGCGGTGGCCGAACTGGAAACCCGCCTGGCTCCGGCGGCCCTGCTGCAGGCCTTGCTGGAACTGGAGCGCCGACATGGCCGTGTCCGTGACGGTGAGCGCTGGGGGCCGCGGACCCTGGATCTGGACATCCTGCTCTACGGTGACCGAATCATCGATGAGCCTCATCTGACGGTGCCTCATTCCGGGATGCAGGCGCGGGCCTTTGTCCTGTATCCTTTGGCGGAGATTGCGCCTGACCTTTGGATCCCCGATCTGGGGGCGCTGGAGGGCCTGTTGGCCCGATGCCCCCGGAACGGTCTGGAAAGACTGGTGGAAGAGTCTGGATGACAGAAGCAGAACCGACTTATATTGCCGTTGAGGGTCCCATCGGGGTGGGCAAGACCAGCCTGGCCCAGCGCCTGGCTGAGACCCTCAATGCGGATCTGGTGCTGGAGTCTCCCGAGGAAAACCCCTTTCTGGAGCGCTTTTACCAGGATCCTCGCGGTACCGCATTGCCTACCCAGCTCTGCTTTCTCATGCAGCGCCTGGCGCTGTTGCGCAGCATGGCCCGGCAGGATGCCGGCCATCACCCGGTCCGGGTGGTGGACTTCGTGCTGGCCAAGGATGACCTGTTTGCTCAGGTGGCCCTGGATGCGGACGAATACCGGCTTTATCAGCAGATTCGCAACGAGCTGGACAGAAATGTCCCCAGGCCGGATCTGGTGATCTACCTGCAGGCGCCTGTCGAAGTCTTGCGGGAGCGCATTGCATTGCGGGGGCGTAGCTTCGAACGCATGATGGACAGCGTCTATCTGCAGCGCCTGAGTGATACCTATGCCAGTTTCTTCTATCATTATGCGGAGGCCCCGCTGCTGATCGTCAATGCCGGTGAGATCGATTGGGTCAAACGGGACGAGGATTTTCAGCAGTTGCTGGCGTTCATGCGCACGGTGCGTGCGGGGCGTCACTATTTCAACCCGCTGCCATCCGCCATCTGAACGGCGGCGGCCGTCGGCGCAGTCCCCCATCTTCATTCTGATAACCGCGGATATAGCGTGAGCGTACACTCCCAGACAAAGCGGCTGACCCTGCGGGACCTGCAGGGCCTGTGTGAGAGGCAGGAACCCATTGCCAGTCTCACCGCCTATGATGCCACTCAGGCCCGTCTGATGGACGAGGCCGGTGTGGACCTGGTGCTGGTGGGAGATTCTCTGGGTATGGTAGTGCTGGGCCATGAAACCACGGTGCCGGTGACGGTGGATGACGTGATCTATCACACCCGGGCCGTTGCCCGTGGTCTGCGCCGTGCCTTGCTGATGGCCGACATGCCGTTCATGAGCTACGGGTCGGTGGATCAGGCCCTGCACAACGCCGCCCGCCTCATGCAGGAGGGCGGGGCGCAGATGGTCAAGCTGGAGGGGGATGCCCAGCAGGTGGCGGTGGTTACCGCCATGTCCCATCACGGCATCCCTGTCTGTGCCCACCTGGGGTTGCGGCCCCAGTCCGTCCACAAGCTGGGCGGATACCGGGTCCAAGGGCGGGAGGCGGCGGCGGCCCAGCGCATGATCAAGGATGCCATGGCCCTGCAGGAGGCCGGTGCCGACATGCTGCTGCTGGAGTGCGTGCCGTCCACCCTGGCGGCGGAGATCCGTGCCATGGCCCGGATTCCCGTCATCGGCATCGGTGCTGGTATTCAGTGTGACGGGCAGATCCTGGTGGTGCAGGACATCCTGGGCATGACCGCTCATGCACCCCGTTTTGCCAGGAACTTTCTCACCGGCCGGCCCGGCGTGCAGGCCGCCTTGGCGGCCTACGTGCAGGCGGTCAAATCGGGGGCATTCCCCGCTGCGGAACACACCTTTCTTTCCTGATCATGGATATCGTACATCACGTAACGGACCTGCGAGGCATACGACGGGCCTGGCAGGCGGAGGGCTGCATGGTTGCCCTGGTACCCACCATGGGCAATCTTCACGAAGGCCACCTGAGTCTGGTACGTCATGCCCGAACGCTGGCGGACCGGGTGGTGGTGAGCATCTTCGTTAATCCTCTGCAATTCGACCGGGCGGAAGATCTGGCGGCCTATCCCCGCACCCTGGCGCAGGACTGCCGCCTGCTGGCCGATGAGGCCGCGGATCTTGTCTTTGCTCCGCCCGAAAACGAACTGTATCCGGCGGGGCGGGGGCAGGTGACCCGGGTGGAAGTGCCCGGACTGTCCGCCTTGCTGGAGGGCGCCCATCGGCCAGGCCACTTTGCCGGCGTGGCCACCGTGGTCTGCAAACTGTTCAATCTGGTGCAGCCGGATGTGGCCGTGTTCGGCGAGAAGGATTTTCAGCAGCTGTTGCTGATCCGACGCATGGTTGCCGATCTGGATATCCCGGTGCGTATTGAGGGACTGGCTACGGTCCGGGAAACCGACGGTCTGGCCATGAGTTCGCGCAATGCCTATCTGGGGGCCGGTGAGCGCCCTCAGGCGCCGGCCATCCATCAGGCCCTGTCGGAACTGGCCGCGCGACTGCAGGCGGGTGAGCGTGATTATGCCGCACTGGAGCGGGAGGCAGAGAAAATACTTGAAAAACGGGGCCTGCGGTCCGATTATGTTGCAGTGCGGCGAAGGCGGGATCTGTCGTTGCCACAGCCGGGAGACACTCAGCTGGTGATTCTGGCGGCCGCCTGGCTGGGCCGGGCGAGGCTCATTGACAATCTGTGTCTGGATCTTCCCTCATCGGCTGGATGAGCGGAGTCCTGTATGGTAACGACCGGCATCGGTCGTACTTCTTTTAGTGTGCAGGGATGATAATGACAGCCCCTCGGGGACTCGAAGGGGCGTAATGCCTGGAGGATGTTTGAAACCATGTTCTTGACTCTGCTCAAATGCAAGCTCCACAGGGCGGCGGTGACCCACGCCGAGCTGGACTATGAAGGCTCCTGTGCCATTGACTCGGATCTCCTGGAACTGGCGGGTATTCGCCCCTATGAGCAGATCCAGATCTACAACGTGACCAATGGGGAACGTTTCACCACCTATGCCATCCGGGCTGAAGCGGGCAGTCGGGTGATCTCGGTTAATGGCGCCGCGGCCCACAAGGCCAGCCCGGGGGATCGGGTGATCATCTGTGCCTATGCTCAGATGACGGCGGCCGAGGCGGACCTGTTCAAGCCTTCCCTGGTCTATCTGAACGAACACAACCACGTCACCGGCACCGGTGACGAGATTGCTACCCAGGCTGCCTGAGCCGTTCTTACTGCGTCTCCATCAGCCCCCAACCAAGGGGGCCGTCAGTTGTCCCTGCGAGCGGATATCCTTAGGCAATCCAGATGCCAGTGACATTCCATGCGCTCACAGCCCCCTGTTTCGGCATTGCCGAAACAGGGGGAATAGCCTTCCGTGATCTGAATCGTGCGTATCAGTTCCCCCTTGGGAAGGGCCCCGGGGTCGATGCCTTTGCTGATGGCGATGTAGCGAACAGTGGCCAGATTCATGGCCGATCACCTCCGCGTGTCGTGCGGCAAACAGGGTTCCGGACAAGCCGGGTCAGTCCGTCAAGGCGCTGACCGCCATGCCTGAAAGTCTGCGGAACGTATGGCGTATGCAGACCAGGACCCAAGGAGTATGGTCGCTCGCGCACGATTTTTCCCGTTCATGCCCACCGCCGACACTACCGGCTACGCC
>NZ_JAJNQN010000022.1 GCF_022227845.1 Ectothiorhodospira lacustris
AATCCGATAATCAAGTGAATTATTAATAATCAATGGAGTAGCAAATTGGAAATATACACTCTTCTGATTAAAGGACTATTCGGTCACTTTAATCACAAAGTTAATTTTAAAGACGGTAATATTACAATAATCACCGCACCGAATGGCTACGGAAAGACAGTTTGCCTAAAGGTCATTGATGCAATTTTCAACAGAAAGCTTTCATTCTTGTGTGATCTACACTTCAAGTCGATTGAGATGCACACCTCTCAAGGGATTATAGTTATCGATAAAAGTGATGAAGAAAACGGCAGCAGCATCGTGCTGGGTCACAGTGAGATAAATGACCCGCATGAATATTCGAAAGACTATGAGTTTTCTAAATCCAAGAAAATATCAATTTCATCCATTGATAAGTTTATCCCATTCTTGCATCGAGTTGGACCAAGAGAGTGGGAGGATCATAGGACAGATGAAATATTTAGCATTGAAGAGGTGATAGAAAATTTCTCAGAGTATCTGCCTGAAGAGTTTACTACTAAAACGTTACCACAATGGTATCTAGATTTTAGCGATTCGTTAAATGCTCACTTCATTCAGGACCAGAGGCTTATACAAAGGAAGATTAACTCTCCTCACCATGCGAGAAGAAAAAGCTTTGTTGATACAATCGAGAAGTATGCTGATGAGCTTTCGAACTTGATCCGAGAATCAGGTTTTAGGTCTGCTCAGGTTTCCCAACAGCTTGACACAACGTTTCCTGTAAGGTTGCTACGAAAAGATAAATCTCCTCCACTTTTGAATAAAGAAGAGCTCAAATATGAGCTCCAAAAGCTTCAGGAAAAAAGGTCAGAGCTGTCTGCTTTCAATTTACTCGTATCTGAACAGCATTTGCCAGCACTTCAGGTTCTAGACGAAATTAAAGACGAAGACAAAAAGGTTCTGACGCTATACGTACAGGATACGATCGAAAAACTTTCTGCGTACGAAAAAATCTACAAAAAAATTGAGTTGTTCTCTCGTATATTAAATACTAAACGACTTTCATTTAAAAAAATTAAAGTTAACTCCGAAAGCGGGTTTTACTTCGAAACTGAAAAAGGAAAACCTTTAAAGCCAACCCAGCTATCTTCAGGTGAGCAGCACCAAGTGGTTCTTTTGTATGAGCTTATATTTAAAACCGAAAAAAATGTCTTGGTTCTAATCGATGAGCCGGAGATCTCATTGCACGTTGCATGGCAGAAAGAGTTCCTGAAAGATCTCAAGGAGATTATCGAGATCCAAAACATGCCTGTTGTGATTGCTACTCATTCGCCACAGATTATTGATGGGAATTGGGATCTTACTGTGGATTTAGAAGGGGGTGGATCAATATGAGGAGGTATGTCGATGAAAATGATAAAAAGAACGAAATAAGGATGTTGTTTAGACACCCACTATACAGAGATAAAGTAATAATCATTGTCGAGGGCGGGTCAGATGTCCGTTTGTTTCGAGGGATTTTCCACTGTGAAAGAACCCAAGTTGAACCCATCGATGGTAAAAAAGAACTGCTGTCTGCAATGAATGATTTATCTATAGAATATCCAGAGCAAGTGTTAGCAATATGCGATGCGGATCATGAAAACTTAACGGGAACTGCTAAGATGGCAGAGCAGTATTCCGTGTACATGACAGATTGTCATGATGCTGAGCTTATGATGATGCAGTCGCCGGCACTTGAGTCTTTCATCTATGAATACTCAACCTCTGAATATATTGATACTATGAAAAAGAGCCTTTTTGATATGGTACTTCAGGCAGCTTATCCAATCGGCATATTGAGATGGATTAATTATGAGAAGAAGCTTAATTTGAATTTTAAAGGGCTGAACTTTAATGAGTTTTCCAGTATAGATAATTTAGATGTTACCATCGACATGCAGTTTCTTGTAAACACCCTGCTTGAGAGGAGTAGGCTGAAACCACCTTTTGTTGACTATACTTATTTAATGTCCGAAATTGATATTTATACCCAAAGAAATGAAAACGGGATACAGGTTTGCTGTGGTCATGATGTAGCAAATTTAATAGCGATAATTTATCGGCAAAAGTCGATTTCCACTGATAGAAATACAGATGTAAAGAAGGTTGAATTAGCACTTAGGTTGTCATATCAAAAAGAGTACTTTTTTGATACCGATCTATTTGATCGGGTCTCTAGAAGACTTGGGAAATTTGGCGTTTCTATCGGAGCAAATGCTAACAAAGCAATGCACGCGACTAGCGCGTGATTGCGGCGTTATGTGGACTTCACCTTTAGGCCACGGAAGAGGTTCTAATGACTGATCATTTCGGTTCTTGTCTGTGTGGCACAGTGAGTTTTAAGGTAAAAGGTGATTTCGATAGCTTCTACCTGTGCCATTGTCTGCATTGCCAAAAAGACACAGGTTCGGCTCATGCGGCAAATCTATTCTCGCATTCCGCTAAATTGGTCTGGCAATCGGGTTCAGATGCTGTAGCTTCCTTTACGCTTCCTGGCACTCGTCATAACAAAAGCTTTTGCAAGTTGTGTGGTTCAGCATTGCCAAATACACAGGTCGCGGGTTTGCTTGTTGTTCCGGCAGGGTGTTTGGACTCTCAAATAACGATGTTGCCTACGGCGCATATCTTCTCATCCAGCAAAGCTGTTTGGGATGAGCGGTTGGAGGAGGTGTCAAAGTTTGAGGGTCTACCAACGTGAACCGCCACCACATAACTAGTGCATTAAATTCGTTCCGGCCCGATGGGCCTCCACCGGACGCCCTAGTCGGGCGCCGTTTATGCAGGCGTTGTGCTTGAAGGGCCAACACTGTAACCGAGGGGAGATCCAAAGTGCCAACAATATCGATGTTCTACGGGATTATTGTGCGAATGTACTTCGCGCCGAAGGAGCATCCGCCGCCACACTTTCATGTCTACTACGGCGAATACAAGGCGATAGTGGATATCCGTACGTGCGAGATTATCGAAGGCAATCTTCCGAAGAAACAAACGAAACTTGCCTTGGCATGGGCGGAGCTTCGCCAAGACGAGTTGATGGCCGATTGGGAGTTGGTCATGAATGGTGAGGAACCATTCAAGATTCAGCCACTTCAGTAAGGTGAACAAAATGCATCCATCAGTCACAAACGTTACTCCTTCTGACGACTATACGCTGCAAGTCGATTTTGACAATGGCGAGCGCGGGATACTAGATATGAAGCCGTATCTCGACTTCGGTGTTTTTCAGCGGCTGAAGGACCGAAATGCTTTTGAGCGTGTCCGGGTATCTTTTGATACGGTTGAGTGGGACTCTGGAATAGATCTTGATCCGGAGTTTGTTTACGACAAATGCAGGCGAAATGGGGCACAACAAGGCGCTCCAGCCGACGCATGAAGCCGCGCGGCTGAGCGCTGGCGTTAGGCCACAAGGAGAACGATATGGCAATTGAAAATGTTCGTGCAGTGTATTTTCCATACCGCATACAAAAACAAGAAGATGGTTCGTGGGTTCTCCTTAACAGAAACTACAAGCCTGTGGGTTTTAATACTGGCGAGTGGGCGGGGGTTTCTCGCGCAAAATGATGAAACATCGACTGATCCAAACCCTTTGCACGGCCGTCATCGCGGCGCTGATGCTGATCATCCCGGAGGCCAATAGCTGCACCCGGGTGGTGTACCTTGGGCCGGAGGATCGTATCGTTACCGGCCGCAGCATGGACTGGAAGCTGCCGATGCTCAGCAATCTCTGGGCATTTCCCCGCGGCATGGCGCGGGACGGTGCCGCCGGCCCGCGTTCGGTGCAATGGACGGCCACCCATGGCAGCCTGATCGTGTCAGGCTACGACATTTCCACCGCCGATGGCATCAACGAGGCGGGTTTGGTGGCCAACCTTCTGTGGGAGGTGGAGGCCACCTATCCCGAAGACGATGGGGCGACGCCGCGTATCTCGGTCTCGGTGTTCCCGCAATACCTGCTGGACCGTTATGCCTCCGTGGCAGAGGCGGTGGCCGACCTGCGCGAAAATCCCGTGCTGGTGGTGTCGGGTGAGGTGCCGGTGGGGCCGCCGGGGCGCGAGGCAACCGTCCATGTGTCGCTTTCGGACGCCGGCGGTGATAGCGCGGTCATCGAGTTCATCGCCGGCGAGATGGTTATCCACCATGACCGCGCCCATCAGGTCATGACGAATGAGCCGACCTACGAGCGGCAGCTTGCGATCCTCGAATACTGGCAGGGCGTGAACCCACGGGAGTTCATGCCCGGCACGGTACGCGCCACCGATCGTTTCGTGCGGGCGCATTTTTATGTGAACGCGGTGGTGCAAAGTGCCGACCCGCGCATTGCCGCGGCCTCGGTGTTCAGCGTGATCCGTCAGGTTTCTGTGCCCTGGGGCATCAGCATCGCCGACCAGCCCAACCTCTCGACGACTCGCTGGCGCGTGGTGGCCGACCACAAGCAGCTGCGTTATTACGTTGAATCCGTACTTTCGCCCAGCGTCTTCTGGGTGGATCTGAAGAATCTCGACCTTTCCGCGGGCGCGCCGGTGCGCAAGCTGGACTTGGGTGTGGATATGGAGCGCATCCTCTCGGGCGAGGTGTCGGATGCCTTCGTGCCGGCCATGCCTTTTACTTTCCAGCCGGTCCCTTGAGCCAAGCTCACTTTCGGCATTTCAGCGCCTTTCTTTATGAGATGCTTGTTTTTCCTTAATTTTTCCTGTTCTCTTTTTCCCGCGTCACTCCCGCGCAGGCGGGAGTCCAGGATTTTCAGTCTGTCACTGGACTCCCGCTTTCGCGGGAGTGACGGCAGAGGGGCGCGAGAGTGATGGTGGGCTCCGGAGTGACGGTGGGTGCCGGAGTGACGGCAGCGAGTGCCACCCGAGTTTTCCTAACGACATTTCCCACCGCAGCCACCGCACTTCTGGTTGCCCCTTCGCGGCCACAGGCGTCGCCATAGAAAGATGATCGCCGCCAGCACGATGCCTCCGGTCACCAGGATGTCGATCCAGGTGACGGAGGGGGCCTGAACCAGGACGTCATGGGCTTCCATCGGCACGGTCTCCCGGTGATGCGGTGGCGAGTCCGGGCTTGACCATCCGTCGGGGCCACAGACCCACCACCAGTAGAAGGATCAGTATCAGGGTCCAGAAACCGACCATCATGTGGATGGCATCCAGCGCCAGCGCCTGCCCCAGGCTGTGGATGCCGCTGGCAATCAGCAGCCCCAGTGCGGCGGGGAAGACGATGGAAAAGAGCATCCAGCCGGTGGAGTCGGTCTGCACCCTGACCATGATGGCAGTGGCCAGACAGGGGGGGTAGATGGCGAAGAACACGAGCAGAGCCAGGGCTACCAGGGCGCCGTCGGTGGTGCCCATGGCTGTGCCCATGCGCTCTTCCAGTGGTTGATTGGACCCTTCTTCCTGCTGGAACAGCACTCCCAGGGTGGCCACGGCGCTTTCACGCGCGGCGAAGGAACTGAGCAGTGCCACGTTGATCTTCCAGTCAAATCCCGCCGCCCGGGTCAGCGGCTCCAGGGCTTGCCCCGTGCGTCCCAGCAGACTGTTGTGGATGCGGGTTTCCTGTATTTCCAGGCGCAGCAGCCGGCGCTCCTGGTCCAGGGTGCGCAGGGCGCGATTGATGGCGCGGACATCCCGGTCGCCGCCGCCGGGGCGCACAAAGGAGAAATACACCGGATCGGCCTGTTCGAAGCGCCGGTCCAGTGACTGGACAGCCTCCGGCGTGCTCAGGTTCATGCGCCTGGCCCGGTAGGCATTGGACAGACTCAGGGCCTGCATCAGCTGTTCAGGCGTCTGAAACAGGTGGGCATGGGGGTTGTCACGGATCTGGTCATGGAACTGGTTCAATGCGATCTGGGCGCGCTGTTCAAAGTTCTCTTGTTCTTCCGCTGACAGCCCCGGCAGATTCAAAAGGACGAAGATCACCACCGCCACCGCCAGCACGATGGTGCCCACCTTCTTGATGTAGAGCCAGGTCCGGTCGAGGGCACGGCGCATGACACCCCCGGCGGTGGGCAGGTGGTAGCGGGGCATCTCCATCACGAAGGGTACGGTCTCCATGGGCTTGAGCAGGGTGCGGGTCAGCAGCCAGGCCACCAGCAGGGCCACCATGATGGTGATGGTGGCGATGAAGAACATGATCAGGCCCTTGTGATCGACGAAGAAGATGCCGATGAGCAGGGTGTACAGGGGGATCTTGGCCAGACAGTTCATGTAGGGCACGGTGAGGATGGTGGCCAGCCGTGCCCTGGGATCGGGGATCGCCCGGGTGGCCATCACGCCGGGGACGGCGCAGCCGCCGGCAAAGACGCCGCCCAGGATCAGGGGCAGGGTGGACTGGCCGTGAAGTCCGAATCGGTGCAGCACCCGGTCCAGGATGAAGGCGATCCGTGCCATGTAACCGGAGTCTTCCAGTATGGCGATGAGGGCGAACAGGATCAGGAAGATGGGGACATAGTTGAGCAGGGTGTTGACGCTGTCCATGAGCCATAGTCCCAGGGATCGGGACAACGGATCATGCAGAAAGCCCGCCGCTGGCAGCCAGTCCGCCGCCAGATTGCGGATCCCCGCCAGCAACGGCCAGGTGTATTGGGTCAGTTCGTAACCCTGCACGATGGCCGTGTGGTAGATCACGTAAATGGTGGCCAGCAGGAAGACCGGGGCCAGCCAGCGATTGAGCAGGAGGCGGTCCGCCCGCTCGGTCCAGCTGATCCGTTGCCCGCCGCTGTCCGTGTTCAGACACTGGGTCGTGATGTCGTGTGCGTGCCGGTCCCGCATCGTGATGACGTAGTCGGCCAGGTCCTGACCGCTACTCTGCTGGAACTGGCTGCGGCGGGTGCGCGCATCCTCCAGCAGCGTTTCCACCTCCGTCGGTGCCAGTCCATGTCGCAACAGGAGGGACTTGCCTTCCGGGTCGTTTTCCAGCAGGCGCAAGGCCATCCAGCGGTTTTTCAGGCTGCCGGGCAGGGCCGTCAGCATGGCACGGACATGGGGTTCCAGGGCACCGTAGCGGGGGAGTCTGGCGGCAATGCGGTGCTCGCCATCCAGCAGACTGATGGCCGCCCGCTTCAGTTGATCCAGGCCCTGACCGCGCCGGCCCACGGTCTCCACCACCGGTACGCCCAGCAGTTCGGCAAGCCGCCGTGGGTCGAGGGTGTGGCCCTGGCGCCGGACCACGTCACTCATGTTGAGGGCGCAGATCACCGGCAGGCCCATCTCCAGCAGTTGAAACGTCAGTGACAGACCCCGTTGCAACTGGGCGGCGTCCAGCACATGGATGCCCAGTGTCGGCGGCGAGTCCAGCAGGAAACTTCTGACCACCCGCTCCTCGGGTGAGAAGGCGGTGAGGCTGTAGGTGCCGGGCAGGTCCACCAGATTCAGGCGCCGATCCCCGAGATGCATCGGGCCCTGCTTCTTTTCCACCGTCACGCCCGGATAGTTGGCCACGTGCTGGCGCAGGCCGGTGAGGGCGTTGAACAGGGTGGATTTACCGCAATTGGGTTGCCCGATGAGGGCGATGCCGCCCCGGATGTCGCCGGGGCGGGCAGTGGTCAGCGGGATGGTGTGCATGCTTCAAGGGTTACCGTGATGTGAAAGGCTTCCTGGCGCCGGATGGCCACGAAACTGTCGCCGGCATCCAGGCGGACTTCCAGGGGATCGCCCAGGGGGGCGAGTCGCACCAGCTGAATCCGGCGACCGGGAAGCAGCCCCATGTCCAGCAGTCGCTGGCGGATCGATCCCGCGGCGGTCAGCCGGAGGATGCGGCAGGACTGGCCGGGCTGAACCTGGTCCAGGGTCTGATCCGGTTCAGCGCAGCTCATGGACCTGTACCCAGATCACGGCCTCCTGGCTCAGGGGTTCGCCCTTGTATTCGGTCACGGGACCGGAATCCGGGGCGGCAAAGCCCCATACCCCGGCCTTGGGCAGGGCGAAGTGAAAGATCCCGTTTGCATCGGTGTGGGTGACGAAGGTTTCAAACGCGGGAGAGGGGAAGTTCAGGTGTCCTTCCTTATGCAGAGTGTTCTTGTCCATGATTACGTCGTGGTTCATGAACTCCACCTCGATCTCCGCGCCCGCCACCGGTTCGCCGTCGGAGAGCAACTGGGCACTGAAGAGCATGCCGGCATAGAGGGCATAGGGTTTCACCAGCGGTACGATTTCGGTCGGCAGACCCAGGGGCTTGTCCCAGTCGGAGGGTGCGCCGCCGCGATTGACGATGGTCTTGGTGAATTGCTGAATGTAGCCGTCCCCTTCCTCCAGATAGGGTGCCGGCACCAGGGCAAAGACGTAGTCACCGTTGCGCCGGATGGGGACTTTGGCTGTGAAGGCGCGTCCCTGATTCTGGGCGCCCTGCCAGGTCATCGGCTCGAGGGTGCTCATCAGGTCCGTCTTTTGTCCCTGGTGCACCACGAAGAATTCTTCGGGCTTGCCCATGTCCATCACCGCCCCGTTGCCGGCCGGATGGGTGAAGACCAGGCGGAAGGGCAGGGTGGTGGGGCTGTCATGGATGAAGGAAGGGGTGTAGAGAAGCTGAAAGTGGGCCTGTGCCGGCGCGGCGATTCCGATCAGGGCGGCCAGACCTGCTGCAAGGAATGGGCGATGCATGTGGGGGTTCTCCTGGGTTGAAACCGGGGTCAGGGCAAGATGCGGCTGCCGGGAATCTCGATGCGGTGACCTTCACCGGCATCGAACACCGCGGTATAGGTGCCTTCGGGCTTGTCGAACTCGATTTCACTCAGGGTGTTGAGCTGGTCTTCCAGCAGCATTTCGTCATTGCCGTCCAGCACGCGGATGGTCACGCCGGCGGCGGATGAGCCGTCGGAGAAGCCGCCTTCGCAGAGGATGGTGCCGTCGCCGTTGTCGTAACAGGCGAACAGCGGAGTATGGGCCAGGACCGGCCCGCCGAGCAGACACAGTGCCAACGTGGTGGTGGGAAGGGAGACGAGCTTCATGACGCACCTCTTGCCGTCAATAGGGATGGGACGGAATTGGCTGGCTAGCCGCTGCAAGGGCATCACTGGCTGTTTTAAATATAATAATGATTCTTATAATTTATAGCATTTTTGTTTTTTTATTTAATTACTCCGTGCTCTCCTGACTTAGGTCAAGCGGCGTAACGGGTCAAAGGGACCCGCCTGCAGGGCGTCGCTAACCTGTCCAATGGGACATCAGGCGTTCAAATGGCATGTCTTGTGCTCTTTTATCCCCGATGTGTCCCGTCTCTTCCGGGCAGCGTATTCAATCCCTTGTCTTCTGAATGGGATTGGGTAAGGCATGCACCAGAATGGGGCGTCTTGAAGAGTGATTGCGCCGATATCTGCCCCCGTAAAAACCGTGAGAGCGCCATGCAAGTCAGCCAGATCGACATTCTCTGGATCACACTCTGTGCCGGCCTGGTCTTTACCATGCAGGCGGGTTTTCTTTGCCTGGAGTCAGGGCTGACCCGAAACAAGAACGCCATCAATGTGGCGCTGAAAAATGTCGCTGACTTTGCCCTGGCCGCTTTCCTGTTCTGGTTGTTCGGTTTCGCCCTCATGTTCGGCGACAGCATGGGGGGCTGGATCGGACTGGATGGATTTCTTCCGGATATGGGGCTGGGCAGCGCACCCTGGTTGGCGGCGTTCTTCCTCTTTCAGGTGATGTTCTGCGCCACTGCCGCCACCATTGTGTCCGGTGCCGTGGCGGAGCGCATGCGTTTTGCCAGCTACATGGTGGTAACTGCGCTGGTGGCAGGGTTGATCTATCCCGTCTTCGGCCACTGGGCCTGGGGTGGGGCAACGGGCAGTGGATCAGGCTGGCTGGCGGACATGGGGTTCGTGGATTTTGCCGGTTCCACGGTGGTGCACAGCCTGGGCGGCTGGGTGGCGCTGGCTGCGGTCATCGTGGTGGGTAGTCGGGCGGGGCGTTTCGTGGTGGGCGAGCGGCCCCGGGTGATTCCCGCGGGCAATCTGCCCATGGCCATGCTGGGCCTGCTGATCCTGTTCTTCGGCTGGTTCGGTTTCAATGGGGGCAGTACCCTGGCGATGGATGGCCGGGTGCCGGGCATCCTGGTCAACACCACCCTGGCCGCGGTGGGGGGCATTCTTACCGGACTCCTTATCGGCTGGCGTTTCCGGGGTTATCCGGAGGTGCTTTATGCCCTCAATGGGGCCATTGCCGGTCTGGTGGCCATTACCGCCAGCGCCCATGTCCTCTCCGCCGCCAATGCACTGATGGTGGGTGGGGTGGGGGCCATCCTCATGGTGCTTTGCCATGAACTGCTGCTGCGTCTGCGGGTGGATGATGCGGTGGGGGCGATCCCCGCCCATCTGGCAGCCGGCATCTGGGGGACTCTGGCGGTGGGGTTGTTCGGCGATCTGTCCGCCTTGAATACGGGACTGGAGCGTTATCAGCAGGTGGGGGTCCAGTTGCTGGGCATCCTGGTCTGTGGCCTTTGGTCCTTTTTCACGGCCTATCTGCTGCTGCGACTGATCGATCGTTTCATGCCGCTGCGGGTCAGTGCCCGGGATGAAAGCCTGGGTCTGAATGTCTCTGAACATGGCGCTCGTGATGAACTGGCCGAACTGATACAGACCATGGATGGACAGGCAAGCAGCGGCACACTGGACCGGCGTGCGAGGGTGGAACCCTTTACCGAAGTGGGTCAGATCGCGCTCCACTACAATCGCCTGATGGACACCCTGGCCAGGGCCATGGATCAGACCCGGGCCATCATCCGGGACATGAAGGAAGGTGTGATGACC
The DNA here is from genome assembly GCF_022227845.1 of Ectothiorhodospira lacustris. GTDB lineage: Bacteria > Pseudomonadota > Gammaproteobacteria > Ectothiorhodospirales > Ectothiorhodospiraceae > Ectothiorhodospira > Ectothiorhodospira lacustris. The sequence continues at coordinate 10,736 of NZ_JAJNQN010000022.1, forward strand.
TTCACCCGGGATGGCATGCTCACGGGGATCAACCCCGGTGCCGAACATCTTTTCGGCATCCCTTCCTCCCAAGCCGTCGGAAAACCGGTACATCTGCTGTTCGAGGGGCGTGATGCCAGGGCCGAAACCGGCGAGGGCGCCGTCTTGCCGAACCCCGGGGAGCGACAGGCCTATCGACTCAAGGGGGATGACGGGAATCGGCGTACGGTGGAGGTCTCCGTCACGGAGAGTCAGGTGGGCGACCAAATCATGTTCACGGCCCTGGTCAGGGATGTGACTGATCGGCGGCAGGTGGAAGAGCAATTACAGCGGGAGCGGGATCTGGCCAGGGTCACGCTGGCATCCATCGGCGATGGGGTGATCACCACCGATGAGTCCGGTGTGATCCAGTATATCAACCCCGTTGCCCAGCGCCTGACGGGGGTGGATCTGAACGAGGCCCGTGGCCAGAATATCGGGGCGGTCTATCGTCTCGTGGATGAGAAGACCGGCAGGATGATGGAAAATCCCGTCCGTTCGGTGCTTTCCAGGGGGCACCCCATCCGCCGTCATGAGCATGGTCTGTTGCGCCGCCGTGACGGCAGGCAAATCCCGGTTCAGGATTCCGCCGCGCCCATCCGTTCCCACGAGGGTTTCATCATGGGGGTGGTGCTGGTGATCCATGATGTCACCGTCACCCTGAACCTGTCCCGCGAACTGACCTATCAGGCCCGACATGATGTGCTGACCGGGATTCTCAACCGCCGGGCCTTTGAGCAATGTCTCCATCACCTGCTGGACAGCCCCTTCGAGCCCGGCAGTCATCATGTGCTCGGTTATCTGGACCTGGATCAGTTCAAGGTCATCAATGACACCTGTGGCCATGAAGCAGGGGACGAAGCCTTGCGTCAGATCACCGCCCTTGTCGGCCAGCATGTACGGGCCGCGGATGTGCTGGCAAGGCTGGGCGGCGACGAATTCGGTCTGCTGCTGAGGGATTGCCCGATGGACAAGGCCCGCCGGGTGGCCGAGGCCATTCGTCAGGCAATACATGATTTTCGCTTCGCCTGGCAGGACAAATCCTTCAGCCTGGGGGTCAGCATCGGTCTGGTGGGTATTGATGAGGGGCACGGGTCCATGGCGACATTGCTGTCCGCCGCGGATTCGGCCTGCTATGCGGCCAAGGAGGCCGGTAGAAGTCAGGTACATGTGTATCAGCCGGATGACCAGCATCTGCTGGAACACCATGGACAAGTGCAATGGGTTTCCCGGCTGCAGTCCGCCCTGGATGAAGACCGGTTCCGTCTCTATGTGCAGCCCGTCGTGCCCCTGATGCCGGGATGTGAAGGCTTGCCGGTACACTACGAGGTGCTGGTGCGACTGCTGGAGGGTGATCAGATCATCAGCCCAGGCAGTTTCATTCCTGCCGCGGAGCGCTATCAGATGATGCCCCGCATCGACCAGTGGGTGGTGCGCAATGTGCTGGCCTGGCTGAGTGATTCCTGTCGCAAACCAGGTGGCCTGGAAGGTACCTGGTGCATCAATCTGTCGGGTGCGTCATTGTCGGACGATCGTTTCCGGGACAGTCTCAAGAGCACGCTGGAACGGCTGGCCCTGCCGCCCGGTACCGTCTGCCTGGAGATCACGGAAAGCGCGGCCATCGGCAATCTCTCCAAGGTGATCCATTTCATCCGGGAAGTCAGACATCTGGGATGCCTGTTTGCGCTGGATGACTTCGGCAGCGGCCTGTCCTCGTTCGGCTACCTGAAAAATCTGCCGGTGGACTATCTGAAAATCGACGGTGCCTTCGTCAAGGATATCGCCCATGACCCGGTTGATCTGGCCATGGTACGGGCCATCAATACCATCGGCCATGAAATGGGCCTGAAGACCATCGCCGAGTTCGTCGAAAACGAGGAGGTACTGGCGGTCCTGGGCCGGATCGGTGTGGATTTCGTGCAGGGGTATCACATCGGCAGACCCCGGCCCCTGCATGAGATCGCACCGGTGCGGGTGATGCCTCGATGAGGGCAGGGCACAGTGTGTGGTGGCGATAAGAGCACGAAGAGGGTCACTCCCGCGAAAGCGGGAGTCCGGGTTCGACTCCTTCCCTGGATTCCCGCTTGTGCGGGAATGACGGCGGGAGGGCGCTCTGGTTGGGTAACCTCTGTGGGGGCGGGTGGGAGGGCAGGCTACGCCCCCAATTGCTGGACCGTTTTGGTCTTTTCGTCACCCTGGACGGGGTGATGGCGTCAGGTCGATAGATGCTCTGGCGATGAGACAACCCGGTTGCGGCCGGAGGCCTTGGCGCGATAGAGCGCAAGGTCCGCCGCCTTGATCAGTTCCTCGGGCGAACATGCTTCCCGCTGTCCTAGCGTCGCCACCCCGATGCTGACCGTGATCACCTGCAAGGGGGAGTTTTCGTGGGGCAGTGCCTTTTGTTCCAGCATGTCGCGGATGTCTTCCGCCAGTCCCAGGGCTTCCGCATGGTCAAGGCCGCCGCAGATGATCACAAATTCCTCGCCGCCGTAGCGGGCCGCCAGGTCGCTGGCCCGCTGGGTATGCTGCCGCAGCACGTCGGCAAGCACCTGTATGCAGTGATCCCCGGCCACGTGTCCATGATGGTCGTTGTAGGCCTTGAACCAGTCGATATCCAGCATTAACAGGCTCAATGGTTGGGCGAAACGACGGGTTCTGCCCCATTCCCTTGCCAGCACCTCATCAAAGCTGCGTCGGTTGGCCAGGCCCGTGAGCGCATCCGTTCGGGACAGCCGGGACAATTCCCGGTTGGCCTGCTCCAGCTCCGCCGTGCGCGTGGCCACCTGTTGTTCCAGGCCATGAGTCTGCTGCTCCAGGCGCCTCGCCATCTGCCCCAGTGCCAGGGACAACTGGCTGACTTCCACCACCGGGGTCCGGATGTCCAGCCGGAAGGTCCAGTCTCCCCGCCCGAGACGGATTGCCCAGCGGCTCAAGGCCACCAGGGGGCGGGTGACCCAGATGCTGATGAGGGTGATCAGCATCATTCCCAGCAACAGGATCCCGGCGGCCACCAGCAGCAGTTGCCGCAACAAATCCAGCATCGGCGCCATGAACTGGCTCTGGGGGATCGCCTGCACGATCCGTAGGGTCGGGCCGTCCTGCAGTGAGTAACTCACCCAGTCCACCAGGTAGCGTTCATCTTCGATCTGATGCAGTACCCGTCCCTGTCCGGGGTCGGCTTGTCGTTCCAGCAGTTCGCCCAGTTCCCTGAGCAGAGGAGAATCACTTTCCCATAGACTGATCCTGCGGGTTTCGTCACGGTTCAGGAAATAGACCGGGTCCGGGGTCGAGTTTGCCAGCAGTTTTCCGTCCGGTTCGGTAATGAAGGCGACGCCCCCGGAGCGTTCCATCACTTCAGTCAGCCATCGGCTGAGTTGCACAATCGAAAGATCGGCGGAAATCACCCCCACGAACTGCTCATCGGCGCCGTACAGAGGGGCCGATATACCCAGACCCATGGCGCTGTAGTCACCGGCGGGGTCATTGATGGCATAGCGATAGGCTGGATACCAGCTCATGCGGCCCATCGTCTGGGCTGTCATGAACCAGGGACGGAGTCGGGCATCGTAGTGGTCGTTGCCGGCATCGATCAGTTCCCCCGGGAGATTGCGTTTATCCACGCGGTAGAGGGACATGACACGGTGGTTGTCGATGCTGGCCTGCAATATCCGCAGGCTGCGATCCTCGCCCAGCGGGGGGCGGCTGGCGGCAAAATATTCCCCTTCGGGCGTGCCCGTGGAGAGAAAGGTGAGCACGGGTTGCTGCTCCAGTTGCAGCAGGAAGTTGCGAATCAGGGCCTCCGGGTCACGGGGATCGATCACCCCCTGACGGATCAGGGCGACATTGAGGCTCACCACCTGTCGGGGGACTTCGAAGAACTGCCGTACCTTGTCGTGGACCTGACTGCTCACTTCTTCCGCCAGGCGGGTCTGCAGGCGCAGGGACATCGCTTCCGCGGCCTGATAGGTGAGCCACCACTGGATGGCCAGCAGCAGCAACAGGCCCGAACCCAGCAGCAGGATGATGTAGCGTTTGAGAGTCATGATGCGGTGGGGGCCTGGCTTGGAGTATCCCACTCGCAAGGTTAGCACGTTCGAGACCGATTCCAGTTCATGCTCAAACGATGGATGGGGTCCTGGCGGTCTGCAGCTGGTGCCGTCGGACCCCGGCCCGGGCCAGGCGGGATTGCAGGGCGGGCAGTTGTGCTTCCAGTTCAGGCACCACGGTGGTGCGCACCTCCAGGGCCACGTTGGTGGCCAGCACCCGGTACAGGCTGTCCCAGGCGGCCTCGCCGGAACCCGGCACACCCGTGATCGCCGGATAGTCTTCGGGCAGGGCCTTGATGTCCAGGCCCACCCAATCGGTGAAGGGCAGCACCCGGGTCAGGCGCTCGGGATAGACGCCGGCGGTGTGCAACCCCACCTTGAAGCCCATTTTTCGCACCTGGACCATGGCCCGTGCCAGCCCGCCCTGCAGGGTGGGCTCACCGCCGCTGAACACCACGGCATCCAGCAGCCCGCGGCGCCGGGACAGAAATGCCGTCACCTGGTCCCAGCCCACCGGGGCATCCGTCCGTGTGGGCTGTAGCCGGGCATTGTGGCAATACCCGCAGCGCCAGGGACAGCCCTGGCAGAAGATCACGGCCGCCAGCTCACCGGGATAGTCGATGGTGGTGAGGGGAGTCATTCCCCCCACCCGCAGCGATTCGGCCGCCGTGGCCGTCACGGTACATTCAGCGGTTTGCATGGCTCGTGACGCCGGGTTCCTCGAAGTAGCGGCGCTGCGCGTGTTCCGACTGCTTGCCCTTGTTGAAGGCGGACACCGGGCGGTGATAGCCCATGACCCGGGTCCAGACCTCGCAGGGAGTGCGCTCTTCGTCGCTCAGGGTGGCCTCGGCAGGAGCGTGGTGGTTCGTTTTCATGATTTGGTGTCCTTGGGAAGGGTTGGAGAAGGCGACTGACTCAGGCCACGGCAGCGGGCTGGGCCTGCTTGCGGGCGATGATTTCCTGGTCGCAATGCGGACAGAAAGTGTGCTCACCGGCGATGTAGCCGTGCTTGGGGCAGATGGAAAAGATCGGTGTGATCGTGATGTAGGGCTGGCGGAAGTTTTCCAGGGCCCGGCGCACCAGGCGCTTGCAGGCCTCCGGGGAGGAGATCTGCTCGCCCATGTAAAGATGCAGTACGGTGCCGCCGGTGTAGCGGGTCTGCAGTGCTTCCTGGCGGGACAGGGCCTCGAAGGGATCGGCGGTGAAACCCACCGGCAGCTGGGAGCTGTTGGTGTAGTAGGGGGCATCCGGGGTGCCGGACTGGATGATGCCCGGATAGCGCTTTTGATCCTCGCGGGCAAAGCGGTAGGTGGTGCCCTCGGCCGGGGTCGCCTCCAGGTTGTACATGTTGCCGGTCTCTTCCTGGAATTCCAGCATCCGGGCGCGGACATGATCCAGCAGGCGCAGGGCCATGGCGTGACCGGAACCGGTGGTGATGTCCTCGGCATCATCGGTGAAGTTGCGGATCATCTCGTTGATGCCGTTGACGCCGATGGTGGAGAAATGATTGCGCAGTGTCCCCAAGTAGCGCCGGGTGTAGGGGAACAGCCCGTCCTCCATGTGCCGGGCGATGACCTTGCGCTTGATCTCCAGACTGTTGCGGGCCAGTTCCAGTAGCCGGTCCAGTCGGGCCAGCAGACCGGCTTCGTCGCCCCGATGGGTGAAGCCCAGGCGGGCGCAGTTGATGGTGACCACACCCAGGGAGCCGGTCTGTTCCGCCGAGCCGAACAGGCCGTTGCCCCGCTTGAGCAGTTCCCGCAGGTCCAACTGTAGCCGGCAGCACATGGAGCGCACCATGTTGGGCGACAGTTCCGAGTTGAGGAAATTCTGGAAATAGGGCAGACCGTACTTGGCGGTCATGGCGAACAGCCGTTCCGTGTTGTCGCTTTCCCAGGGGAAATCCGAGGTGATGTTGTAGGTGGGGATGGGGAAGGTGAAGATCCGCCCCCGGGCGTCCCCTTCGGTCATCACCTCGATGTAGGCCCGGTTGATCATGTCCATCTCCGCCTGCAGGTCCCCGTAGCAGAAAGGCTGTTCCCGGCCGCCGATGACGGGCACCTGTTCGCGCAGGTCTTCCGGGCAGACCCAGTCGAAGGTCAGATTGGTGAAGGGCGTCTGGCAACCCCAGCGGGACGGGACGTTGAGGTTGTAAATCAGTTCCTGCATGTACTGCTTCACCTGGGCGTAGTCGAGCCGGTCCACGCGCACAAACGGGGCCATGTAGGTGTCAAAGCTGGAAAAGGCCTGGGCGCCGGCCCATTCGTTTTGCAGGGTGCCCAGGAAATTGACGATCTGGCCCACGGCGGAGGAGAAGTGGCGGGGCGGCGCGGCCTCCACCTTGCCCGGCACGCCGTTGAAGCCTTCCACCAGCAGGGTGCGCAGGGACCAGCCGGCGCAGTAGCCGGCCAGCATGTCCAGGTCATGGATGTGGTAGTCGCCGTCCCGGTGGGCCTGGCCGATCTCCGGCGGATAGACGTGGTTGAGCCAGTAATTGGCGATCATCTTGCCGGAGGTGTTGAGGATCAGGCCGCCCAGGGAATAGCCCTGGTTGGCGTTGGCGGCCACCCGCCAGTCGGAACGGTCCAGATATTCGCTGATGGAGGCGTCCACGTCCACCAGGGTCCGGCGGTCGGCCCGCAGGGCCTTGTGCTGTTCCCGGTAGACGATGTAGGCCCGGGCGGTAAGCAGGTGGTTGGCGCTGATCAGGGTCTGCTCCACCACATCCTGGATGTTTTCGATGTCCGGGCACTGACCCTGGGCAAAGCGATGGGCCAGCACCTTCACCACCTGGGCGGTGAGCAGGTTGGCCTCATGGTCTCCGAATTCCCCGGTGGCCTGGCCGGCCCGGCGGATGGCGGACTCGATGCGGACGGCATCAAAGGGCAGACGGCGGCCGTCACGCTTGATGACCTGGGTGGGCAGGGCGGGCATTCGGGAAGGCAGGGGTTCCATGAAGACGGGATCCTTTGGGCTACTAGATATGGTGCTGCGGATTATAGCAGGCACAATATTTTGTGAAAGTCCTGGATCCAGTCCCCCGGCAAAGCCGGTCGGCGCCTCGATGGATCAGCAGATATCATGAGGTCCACGTCGGGCAGGCCCGGTGCTCAAAGTTGTTCCATCACGCAGCTGGCCAGTTCCGCCGCCAGGTTGTTGCCCCAGAAAATACCCTTCGGCGTCAGGGAATAACGACCGTCCTTGACGGGGTTCAGGAGCGCCTGATCCACCCGCTGCTCGCATCGCGCCAGCAGGTCCGCATGTGCCACTGCCGGCACCGTGTCCGGCGTCACATGGCCGAACTGGATGGCGCCGATGAATCGATATAGGGCATCATAGGGCGGACGGGTGGTCATGCCCTCGCGGTCGGTGAGCCTCTCTAAACTCTGGGCGTAAGCCTCCGGGGACAAGGGGTTCATGAGCATCATGCCGGCCAGTCGCCCGCCTGCACCGGCGCCCAGGGGCAGGGTGTCTCCACCCTGGTAGCGCAATGCCACATACCGGTAACGGTCCCTGCCGGGTCTGACCATCTTGGTCAGTTCCAGAACCTCGAATCCCTGCCGTTGACCGGCTTCCAGAATCCGTGAAAACAGTTGCCATTCCCGGGCCAGGGTCCGCGGAGTCTGGGCGGCGTGGGCCATGTGTTCATGGGCCAGCCGGCTCTTTTCCCGGATCATCAGGGAATACAGGGAAAAACCCGCCAGATCCAGCTCGGCGATGGCGGCAAGGTCGTGGGCCAGTTCCCCGTCGCTCTGCATGGGGTAGTGGTAGATCAGGTCCATGCCCAGGTTGTCCAGCCCCAGGGCGCGGAAACGTCGGATATGGGCCTTGGCCCATTCCCCGTTTTTCAACCGCCCCAGCAGTTCCCGGCCGCGATCATGGAAGGTCTGCACGCCCAGACTGAGACGGTTGACGCCTTCCGCCATGACCGCCCTCAGCTTGTCTTCATCTAGATCGGAGAGGCTGCTTTCCAGGGTGATTTCCACATCATCCGTCAGTTGAAAATGTGTCCTGAGTGCCTGCAGGATCCGCTGCAGGTCGGGCGTGGACAGGGTGCTGGGGGTTCCGCCGCCGAAATATACGGCCCCGTAACAGCCATCACGGACATAGGGGATCCTGGTGACGGCTTCCATTTCTCGGATCAGCAGATCGGCATAGCGGGACTCGGGGCTGCCCTTCATCCGGCGCATGTTGCAGAAATGACAGATCCGGCGGCAGAACGGGATGTGCAGGTAAATGGCCCTAGGGCGCGGGTCCACCGTCCGGTTCAGCAGGTGCTCACCCAGGGTCGCGGTGCCCTCGCACAGGGGCTGCAGCGGCATGATGGCGTCATGATGGCTGCGCTTGCGCCGGGGGTAGGGCAGATCCTCGCTGAAGGCAGGCATGGACAGACCGGGCATGTCGGTGGCGATGGTGGTCATGCGGCATGCTCCCGGTGAGCGGTGGCGCAACCCAGGCCGTAGCGCATGCGGACCCAGGGGCATCCCGTGAGACTGTCCTTTTCCACCAAGCATTCCACCCCCCAAGCGTGGGTGATGGTTTCGGCGCGCATGACCTGGGCCGGCGTGCCGCTGGCCACCACCTTGCCGTCCTTGAGCACGGTGATATGGTCCGCGTAGGCGGCGGCCAGATTCAGGTCGTGCAGCACCACCAGGATGGTTCGGCCCCGGGCGGCGTCCACCCGCAGCAGTTCCATGAGCCGCAGCTGATGCCTGACGTCCAGGGCCGAGGTGGGTTCATCCAGCAGCAGCAGGCCCGGCTGGTCCGGGCCGGTGTCATGGACCTGGGCCAGTACCCGGGCCATCTGCACCCGCTGGCGTTCCCCGCCGGAAAGACTGCGGTAGTCCCGGCCCGACAGGTGCCATACACCGGCCCGGTCCAGGGCCTCGCGGACGATCCTGGCGTCCCGGTCCGGCGTGCGATGGGGCAGGCGACCCATCTCCGCCACTTCCCAGGCGGTGAGCGGGAACGTGACCACGTTTTCCTGGGGCAGCACGGCCCGGCAGCGGGCCAGGGCATGGGGACACCACTGATCCAGTGCCTGTCCGCACCAGGTGACCTCGCCGCTGCTGGGCGGCATATCTCCGGCCATCACAGACAGTAGTGTGCTCTTGCCGGCGCCGTTGGGCCCGACCAGCACGTGCACGCTGCCTGGGTGGGCTTCCAGCCCGGCCTGATCCAGCAGACGCCGTCCTCCCCGCTCCACCACCAGATTGGAAATCCTTGCCAGGGCCTGTGTGTTCATCCGAGCCTCCCTTTTTGCCGCAGCAGCAGCCAGAGGAAAAATGGTCCCCCCAGCAGGGACGTGAGCAGCCCGATGGGCAGCTCCGCGGGGGCGACGATGATGCGGGCGAGGGCATCGGCCAGCAGGAGCAGCAGGGCGCCCCCCAGGGCCGAGGCCGGCAGCAGATAACGGTGGTCCGGGCCGATGGTCAGGCGCAGCAGATGGGGCACCACCAGCCCGACGAAACCGATGATGCCGGCAATGGCCACGGAGGCACCCACCGCTAGGGCGGCCATGACCACCACCAGGGTCTTGATCCGGTGCACGGGAAAGCCCAGATGGGTGGCCACGGACTCCCCCAGCATGAGGCCGTTGAGGGCACGGGCCACCAGGGGCATGCAGGCCAGGGCCAGCAGGACCAGTCCCGCGCTGACGGCCCACAGGGTCCAGCCGGCGTGAGCCAGCGAGCCCATGTTCCAGAAGGTGAGGGTACGCAGTTGCTGGTCGTCGGCCATGTACACCAGCATGCCGGTGGCGGCGCCGGCAATGGCATTGATGGCGATACCGCCCAGCAGCAGGGTGGCCACCGAGGTATGCCCGCCGTGACTGGCCAGCCGGTAGACCAGCCAGGTGGTCCCCAGACCGCCGGCAAACGCCGCCAGCGGCAGGGTGAACACGCCCAGGGCCATGACCAGGGGGGCCAGCACGGTGGTGCCCAGCACGATCACGCTGACCGCCCCCAGGGCCGCGCCGGCGGATACCCCGATCAGGCCCGGGTCGGCCAGCGGGTTCCTGAACAGGCCCTGCAGGGCCACCCCGCTCACGGCCAGGGCGGCACCCACGGTGATGGCCACCAGCACCCGGGGCAGGCGCAGGTTGAGAATGACTTCCCGCAGGAACGGGTCATCCAGGTGTCCGGTCAATACCCACAGAACTTCCGCCGGACTCACCTCCACCGCGCCGGTGGTCAGTCCCAGCAGAGCGGCGGCGAGGACCGCCGGTATCAGGGCGATCACCACCCAGCGGGCACGGGCCGAGCGGGAGCCGGGCGCCGAGAGGGTCCCGGTGGCGGGGATTTGGGAAGCCACGGTGCTCATGGGGATGGGATATCGGTGAAGCGGGCGTCCCGGCGGGTGTGTGACTCACCCGCCAGGAAACGGGTGACCGTGAGCACGGCCTCGCCCAGCCTCGGGCCGAACCCCAGCAGGAACAGGGTGTCGCCCACATATTGCGGTACCCGCCCCAGCATGCCGCCGAAGTCCGCCGCCGCCGCCCCGGTGATCACCAGGGCATCGGGGCGTTTGGCCATGACGCCTTCCCGGGACACGGGCCGATAGCCGGCAAAGTCGGTGAAAACATTGCGTCCGCCGGCCAGGCGGATCAGGGCATCCGCCTTGGTGTCCCGGCCCGCGGCCACCGCATTGCCCTGGCCGTGGGCCATCAGGGCCACCACGGCGGGCGGGCGGGGAAATCCCGCCTGCAGATCCCTGGCCCGGGCCAGGTCCTGGTCCACATCGTCGATGACCCGCCGGGCGGTTTCCGCGGCGTCCAGCCATTGTCCCAGGGTCCGTACCCTGGCCCTGAACCCTTCGAGGCTCGGTTCCCCGGGGACGGTCAGTATCCTTACGCCGGCCTCCCGGGCCCGGGTCAGCGTGCCTTCGGGTCCGGCGCTGCCGTCATGGATCAGGGCGTGGGGCCGCAGGGCCAGCAGGCTCTCGATGGTGAGGGTGTGCTGGTAGCCCACCCTGGGCAGGGCCTCGGCGGCCACCGGGTAGGTGCTGGTGCTGTCGGTACCCACGATCCGGCCGCCGGCCCCCAGGGCGAAGACGGTCTCCGTCAGTCCGCCACCGACGGTGATGAGGCGGTGCCCCTCACTCAGTCCGTCATCGGCACGGTGCTGCATGGCCCACAGGCCGGTAGGCAGACCGGCGAGGGCCATGACGCCCATCAGGCGCAGCAGTTCACGACGGTGCATGTCGACCTCGGTCGCTGCGGGTGTTCAGCGGGTTCATGGCAGGGTCTCCTTGATGTCAGAAGCGATAGCTGGCCTGGATCTTCATGTTGCGCCCCGGGTCGTTCATGGATGACAGGTGGGGGCGGTAGGTCTTGTCGGTGAGATTGTCGATGCCGAAATCCACCCGCATCCGGTCCCGGTCCGCGCCAGGTCGCAGGGTCAGAAAGACATCGGTGAGGGTGTAGCTGTCGGCGGTGTCCGCGTCGTCCGGTACCCGGTCCTGGGACCAGGCATGGGTCACGCGGCCACCCAGGGTGAGCCGACCCTGCATGACATGCACGCCCCCTTCCAGCGCCAGGTTATCGGCGGGAATGCCGGACAGGGGGCCGCCTTCGGTGCGGTTGTCTCCCCGCTGCCGGGCGGCGCTCAGGGTGATGAAGTGATCCGGATGGGTGTAATGAATCTCCAGTTCCTGCCCCCGCAGGCGGGCATCGCTGACGTTCTCGAAGTAGGTGCGGCCACCGGGGATGGGAGGACCGAAGGCCGGCATCTCCAACTCCACGATCTGGTCGATGAAGTCCTCCACGTCGTTCTGGTACACCGACAGTCTTGCCCGCAACCGGTCCTCGGGATGGAACAGGCCCCGTGCATGGTGGGTCAGGCCCAGTTCCTTGTTGCGGGCCTTTTCCGGCCGCAGGTCCGGGTTGGGCTCGAACCGGTTGTTGCCGAAGTGGATGCCGCCCACGTACAGGTTGGTGAGGGAGGGGGCGCGGAAGGCCTCGGAATAGCCGGCGAACAGTTCCCAGTCGGGGGCCAGGGTATAGGTGGCGCTGATCTGTCCGGACCATTCGGATTCGGTCAGACGGTCGTGGTCGTCGGCATCCTTCCTGAAGTGGTCGTAACGCAGGCCGGGCGCGATCTCCAGGCGATCCGTGACGAGTAGCCGATCCACCAGGAAGATTCCGGTGACTGTCTGGCGGGCATCGGGATGCATGGGACGGCTCTCGCCATCCCGCTCCCCTTTTTGGCGATCCCGATAATGTTCCAGACCCACGACCACCAGATGATCCACCGGGCCGGTCTCAAACCGCAGGGTGTTGGTCAGATCCAACCCCAGGGTATTGAGTTGGGTGACATCGTTGCGGTTGGTGTCGGTGCGGGTTTCGTCCAGTTCCACCTGATTGCCGTAGAGGGTGGCATCCAGGTCCAGCCAGTGGCTGTCATCGGGATGCAGTTGGTAGCGCAGGGTCTGGGTTCGATTGTCCGTGCGCCGGTCGACGATGATGGCGGTGCTGCCGGTGCCGGTACTGTTGGCATTGGAGGGGATTTCGTGATCATCCCGAAAGGCCTGCAGACTGAGGGTCAGACGGTGCCCGGGTGCCGGGGTCAGGGTGCCCTTGAGCAGGCCGGAGGTGATCTCATCTCCGGTGTAATAGATGGATTTGCCATCGCCGTCTTTTTGGTCGGATTGCTCCCGCTTGAGCACGTTGGCCAGCAGTGACAGGCGTTCTCCTCGTCCTGCGGCGGTGGCCGAGAACAGGGATTGATCCCCCTGGCTTTGGTAGCCGGCGCTCACCCGGCCGCCGGCATCGGCGTCCGGATCCAGGAAATCATCGGCATCCTGGGTGCGGAAATTCACCACCCCGCCCAGGGCGCCCGAACCATACAGGGTGGAGGCCGGTCCCCTGAGCACTTCCACCTGTTCCAGCAGCAGGGGGTCCAGAAAGATTCTGCCCTTGTGGCCGGCGCCGAAATTCTGGCGCGCATTGTCCACCCGGATCACTACCCGTTCTCCACTCAGACCGCGGATCACCGGTTCCATGGCGATGGACCGGGCGCCGCCGCCGATGCCGACGCCGGGCAGCATGCGCATGATGTCCGCCAGGTCGGCGGCCTGGTCCCGGTCCATGGACTCACGGTCACGCACGGCCACGGGAGCATTGACCTGCTCCACCGGTGCCGGCATGCGGGTGGATTCGATCACCAGGGAGGGGAGGGGCACTGCCGCATGAAGAGGATCCCCGGCCGGATCCCCCCCGTGGGCCGTACCGGAAAGGGCGGCGGCGATGGCCGCGGTGAGCATGCACAGGCGCTGACGCGTCATGAAACCTCCAGGACCCGACGAAGTGGGCGCACTCCGTCCCAAGCTTGAAAAGGCGGCCTGGCTGGCTTGCCGACAGGGTCGGTGGCGGGCTGAGCTGCAAGTGGACTCAGGTGTTTCCGCGATGGGAAACGGGAACAATCAAATGATATTGATTATTATTTGCAAGTCAAGGGTGTCATCCCGTTCCGGTTGCCGGGATCGGATCGATCCGGGCGCGATCCCTGTCCACGGCCGCATAAGCCCTGCCGAGGGCGCCGGGATCGGACATCACCTGTCGGATCAGCAGCGCCACGTCTGCTCGCTGAATGAAGCCGTGAATGGCGGGGTTTTCCGACAGCATGCCCCGACCCGTGGCCGGTTCATTGCCCAGACCGCCGGGACGAATGAGGGTAAAGGGCACGCCTGAAGCCTTGAGATGGGTTTCCGCCCGGGTCTTGGCATCCACCACGTCCCCGAAGGCGGCGATGGCCCGTGCCGAGCGGAACGGCATCATCTCGCCGCAGCCGATGGCGGTCACCAGAATGCAGTGCCGAACCCCTCGGGCAGCGGCGGCATCGACAATGATCCGGTTGCCGTCGTCGTCCACGAAACGGCCGTCTTCGGTTCGGCCCGATACCGTGGAAACCACGATGCCCTGATCATCCAGCGCATCGAAGGCCCGTTTCACATCACCGGGTTCGAGGACGTCACCGGGCATGATGTCGGCACCTATCTCCAGCAGGGGCAGGGCGTCCGTGCGCGGGCGAACCATGGCTAGTACCGGGATGTCATCCCGCCGGAGCAGCCGGGCCAGCGCCAGACCGACCCCGCGGCCGGCACCGAAGATGAGGACGGGGGTCATGCGCAGGCCTCCTGGTCGGCCTGATCCAGATTCAGCAGGGCCTTTTGCAGGCGCTCGAACAGATCCAACTGGTCCCGGCGCAACTGCCGCTGTTCATCACGTCCGAGGAAGACCTTGAACATGCACTCGCCCGTCTCGTTGAAAAACTGGATCGAGGCGGTCTCCATGCCCATGAAGGGACGCCTGACGAGGACGATATGGGCGCAACGCTCCGGGCGCAGATGACCGGACAGGCCGGTGCCGCCGTGCAGGTTGAAAAAACCATGGCCGGTCTTGCCGCGGGGGATCGGACCCTTGAATTCCAGGATCACGTCCTGGTTATGGATCACAGTGACCAGATCGCCCCAGTCGGAGAGGGCATGCATGACGTTGATGAAGTGTCTGCCGCGTACCTCGGTCCACAGGGATCGGGGCAGGCAGTGGATGATGTCCCGCATGGAACAGCGGGCCTGCCGGGCCATGTCTTCAAGAATCCCGTCCGCCGATTGGGCCAGCTGTGTGCGTATCTGCTCCAGGTCGGTGACGGTCTCGTGGATGGCTGATGCCATGGGAGTGGTCCTCCAGTGTCGGGATGAAAGGTCTCAAGTGCCGACATGAAAACACAAACGATAATTATTCGCAATAATGGAGCGGGTTCGACAAAAAGCCCCGGACGAGGCCGGGGCTTTTTGCATCATCGGGGAGCCGGTCCAGCCGCCGGGAGATCAGGCACTGTCCGCGGGAATCCTGACCCAGCCTTCCATCAGTACCCGGGCGCTACGACTCATGATGGCCTTGGTCACCGTCCATTCGCCGTTCTCGCAACGGGCTTGTGCACCCACCCGCAGGGTGCCGGAGGGATGGCCGAAACGCACCGCGGTGCGCTCGGCACCGCCGGCCGCCAGGTTCACCAGGGTGCCGGGAATGGCCGCGGCGGTACCGATGGCCACGGCGGCCGTGCCCATCATGGCATGATGCAGTTTGCCCATGGACAGGGCTCGCACCAGCAGGTCCACATCTTCGGCCTGGACGGGCTTGCCGCTGGAGGACAGATAATCCTTCGGCCCGGCCACGAAGGCCACCTTCGGGGTGTGCTGGCGCTTGGCGGCTTCTTTCAGGTCACTGATCAGGCCCATGCGCAGGGCGCCGTGGGCACGCAGGGTCTCGAACATCTCAAGGGCCTTGGGGTCTCCGTTGATGGCCTCCTGCAGTTCGGTGCCGGTGTAGCCGATGTCTGCGGCGTTGACGAAGATGGTGGGGATGCCGGCATTGATCATGGTGGCCTTAAGGGTGCCCAGGCCCGGGACTTCCAGGTCGTCCACCAGATTGCCGGTGGGGAACATGGAGCCGCCAGTATCATCGGCCGGGTCCAGGAACTCGATCTGCACCTCGGCGGCGGGGAAGGTGACCCCATCCAGCTCGAAGTCGCCGGTTTCCTGCACTGCGCCGTCGGTGATGGGCACATGGGCGATGATGGTCTTGCCGATGTTGACCTGCCAGATGCGCACAGTGGCGATGCCGTTGTCGGGGATGCGGTCGGGGTCCACCAGGCCGGTGCTGATGCCGAAGGCCCCGACGGCGGCGGTGAGGTTGCCGCAGTTGCCGCTCCAGTCCACGAAGGCCCTGTCGATGGAGACCTGACCGAACAGGTAGTCTACGTCGTGATCCGGGCGGGTGCTTCTGGACAGGATCACGGTCTTGCTGGTGCTGGAGGTGGCGCCGCCCATGCCGTCGATCTGTTTGCCGTAGGGATCGGGGCTGCCGATCACCCGCAGCAGCAGGGCGTCCCGGGCCGGCCCGGGGACCTGGGCGGCTTCGGGCAGGTCCGTCAGGTTGAAGAACACGCCCTTGCTGGTGCCGCCGCGCATGTAGGTGGCGGGGATCCTGATCTGGGGTTTGTGGCTCACGAAGATGTCTCCTGGAAATCCTGGCAACAACATCAGGGCTTTGGATGGGTGAGCACCCTTCTCCCCTTGGGGGAGAAGGGCTTATTATGGTCCTACAACCGCCGGAAAGCGGGGCCTGCAGCGGCTCAGGCGGCGTTTTCCGCTTCCAGGAAGTCCTGGGCAAAGCGCTGCAGGACACCGCCAGCCTCGTAGATGGAGACCTCTTCCGCCGTATCCAGCCGACAGGTCACCGGCACTTCCACCCGCTCGCCGTTGCGGCGATGGATCACCAGGGTGAGGGTGTTGCGTGGCTTGCGCTCACCGATCACGTCATAGGTCTCGGTGCCGTCGATCCCCAGGCTCTTGCGGTGGGTGCCCGACTGGAACTCCAGGGGCAGCACCCCCATGCCGATCAGGTTGGTGCGATGGATGCGCTCAAAGCCCTCGGCGACGATGGCCTCGACCCCCGCCAGTCGCACGCCCTTGGCCGCCCAGTCACGGGAAGACCCCTGACCGTAGTCGGCACCGGCAATGATGATCAGGGGCTGCTTGCGGGCCATGTAGGTCTCAATGGCCTCCCACATGCGGGCGACCTGGCCTTCCGGCTCGATGCGGGCCAGGGAGCCCTGCTTCACCTTGCCGTCCTCATCCCGCACCATTTCATTGAGCAGCTTGGGATTGGCAAAGGTGGCCCGCTGGGCGGTCAGGTGATCCCCGCGATGGGTGGCGTAGGAATTGAAATCTTCCTCCGGTAGGCCCATCTTGGCCAGGTATTCGCCGGCGGCACTGCGGGCCATGATGGCGTTGGACGGCGACAGGTGGTCGGTGGTGATGTTGTCACCCAGCACCGCCAGCGGGCGCATGCCCTTGAGGGCACGTTCACCGGCCAGGGCACCTTCCCAGTACGGGGGGCGGCGGATGTAGGTGCTCATGGGGCGCCAGTCGTAGAGGGGACTGACGCGCTCGGTGCCCTGGTCCCGGGCCTCGAACATGGGGATGTAGACTTTCCGGAACTGCTCGGGCTTGACGCTGGCACGCACGATGGCATCGATCTCCTCGTCGCTGGGCCAGATGTCCTTGAGGGTGACGGGGTTGCCGTCGGCATCGTGACCCAGCACATCCTTCTCGATGTCGAAGCGGATGGTGCCGGCGATGGCATAGGCCACCACCAGGGGCGGCGAGGCCAGGAAGGCCTGTTTGGCATAAGGATGGATGCGGCCGTCGAAGTTGCGGTTGCCGGAGAGTACGGCGGTGGCGTAGAGGTCGCGGTCGATGATCTCCTGCTGGATCTTCGGGTCCAGTGCGCCGGACATGCCGTTGCAGGTGGTGCAGGCGAACGCCACCACGCCAAAGCCCAACTGCTCCAGTTCCGGCAGCAGGCCGGCTTCACTCAGATACATCTTCACCGTCTTGGAGCCGGGGGCCAGGGAAGACTTGACCCAGGGCTTGCGGGTCAGGCCCAGGCGATTGGCATTACGGGCGATCAGGCCCGCCGCCACCATGTTGCGGGGGTTGGAGGTGTTGGTGCAGCTGGTGATGGCGGCGATGATCACCGCCCCGTCAGGCATCTTGCCCGGCTCCTCTGTCCAGGCCCCGGCAATGCCTCGCTCGGCCAGCTCCCGAGTGGGTAGCTGGGCATGGGGGTTGGAGGGACCGGCCAAGGTCCGTTCCACGGCGGACAGGTCGAAACGCAGCACCCGCTCATACTCGGCGCCCTTGAGACTGTCGCCCCACAGGCCAGCCGCCTTAGCGTAGGTCTCCACCAGGGCCACCTGGGCATCGTCACGGCCGGTGAGCTTGAGGTAATCAATGGTCTGGCCATCGATATAGAACATGGCCGCGGTGGCGCCGTATTCCGGTGTCATGTTGGCGATGGTGGCCCGGTCACCCACGGTGAGGGCATCGGCGCCCTCGCCGAAGAATTCCAGATAGGCACCCACCACCCGCTCCCGCCGCAGGAAGGCGGTCAGGGCCAGCACCATGTCGGTGCCGGTGATGCCCGGCTTCAGTCTGCCGGTGAGCTCGACGCCGATGATGTCGGGTAGGCGCATCATGGAGGCCCGACCCAGCATCACGCTTTCGGCCTCCAGGCCGCCCACGCCCACGGAGATCACGCCCAGGGCGTCCACCATGGGGGTGTGGCTGTCGGTGCCCACGCAGGTATCCGGGAAGGCCACGCCGTCGCGAACCTGAATCACCGGTGACATCTTCTCCAGGTTGATCTGGTGCATGATGCCGTTCCCGGGCGGGATCACGTCCACATTGCGAAAGGCTTGTCTGGTCCAGTCGATGAAGTGGAAGCGGTCTTCGTTGCGGCGGTCTTCGATGGCGCGGTTCTTCTCGAAGGCATCGGCCTCGAAGCCGCCGTGTTCCACCGCCAGGGAGTGGTCCACGATCAGCTGGGTGGGCACCACCGGGTTAACCTTGGCCGGATCGCCGCCCTTGTCTGCGATGGCGTCCCGCAGGCCGGCCAGATCCACCAGGGCGGTCTGGCCCAGGATGTCGTGGCAGACCACGCGGGCGGGGAACCAGGGGAAGTCCAGTTCGCGCTTGCCCTCAATGATCTGCTTGAGGGCGTCGGTCAGCCGTTCGGGCTCGCAGCGGCGCACCAGGTTCTCCGCCAGGATGCGGGCGGTGTAGGAGAGCTTGTCGTAGGCGCCGGGCTGGATGGCCTCGACGGCGGCGCGGGTGTCGAAATAATCCAGCGCTGTTCCCGGCAGGTTTTTGCGGTATTCAGTGTTCATCATTGGCAACTCGCTTGAAATCCTTGAGGCTGAATCGGAGAAGACAAGGCCCTCAACCGTGAGAAGGGTGATTATACAGCGATCGCGCAAGGCCTGACGGTAGCGTTTGGCTGATGCTGGTTGACGGTTGGCCGGCCGTGGTGGGGTATGATAACCGGATGGAAATCCACGCATGGAAGTCCGCGTGCAGTTCGATCCGGAGTGCCGAATGGCCCTGACCCTGTCCGACCAGATACTCAAGACCGCTGTCGAGCAGTCATTCAACGCCGTGGTCATCACCACCGCCCAGATGGAAATGCCTGGACCGCAGATCCTCTACGTAAACCGGGCCTTTTGTGACATGACGGGTTACACGGCGCAGGAACTTATCGGCAAGACACCGCGCATCCTGCAGGGGCCGCGCACCGATGCCGACACCATCGAACGGTTGCGCCGGTGCGTGAAGGCCGGGGAGTTCTTCATCGGCAACACGGTCAATTACCGCAAGGACGGCAGCTGCTATTACGTGGAGTGGAATATCTCGCCCATCCGGGACGGCAAGGGGCTGATCACCCATTTCGTTTCCGTGCAGCGAGACCTGTCGGAAAAGGTTCGCGCCGAATACGAGCGCAACCTGATGGCTAACGCCCTGGAAGCCAATTCGGACCAGGTGGTGATGACGGACCGGGCAGGTCATATCGTGTACGTGAATCGCGCCTTCGAGAAGCAGACCGGCTATCGCCGCCAGGACGTGCTTGGCAAGAACCCCAGGATCCTGAAATCCGGTCACCACGACGGTACGTTCTACAAGGAACTCTGGGACACCCTCCAATCCGGTCAGCCCTTTCGCGCCACCTTCGTCAACAAGGCCAGGGACGGTAGCCTGTTCCATCTGGAGCAGACGATCACCCCGGTACGGGACGAGCTTGGTGAAATCACCCACTACATGAGCACGGGTAAGGACATCAGCGAACGGGTGCGCATGGAGCAGGTCTTGCGCCGGATGGCCACCATCGATCTGCTCACCGGCCTGCCCAACCGCAGTTTCGGCGAGCAGCTGCTGGAGCGGGAGTGGCACCGGGCCGGGCGTTACGCCGAGGGATTCAGTCTCATCATGGCCGATATCGACCACTTCAAGGCCATCAACGACCAGCATGGGCATGAGGTAGGGGATCAGGTGCTGTCGTGGATGGGGCAGTTGCTGCAAGATCTGGTCAGACGCTCGGATACGGCCATTCGCTGGGGCGGCGAGGAATTCCTGATCCTGATACCCAAGACAGATCTGCGGGATGCGGTGGAGCTGGCTGAGCGGGTCAGGGCAGGCATTGGCCGCCATGCTCACCCGGTTGTGGGGCATGTCACCCTGAGTCTCGGTGTGTCCTCTCGCAGAGAGGACGATACCCGCAAGACCCTGCTCAGAAGGGCGGATGATGCCCTGTATGGCGCCAAGGAGGCGGGGCGTGACTGCGTCGGGGCTGCCCCCGACGATTGAGGTTGTGTCACTTCGCCAACGGAGAGGCCCACCCGGAAACGGGTGGGCTGTCAGGGACTGCCCGAAGGCGGGATCAGAAGTTCAGGAACCGGGTGCCCTTGATCATGAACTCACCCATCTGCGGGGGGGTGGCCACTTCGACGCCGTCAATGAGATCATCCCGAGTGAAGTCGCTGTTGGGCAGGAACAGGGCGCAGACGCTGACCTTGGCGCCGGCCTGCATCACGCCGCGCATGATCTGCTGCGCGGTGGCATCGGGGCCTTTCATCACCGGGCCGTCATAGGCCTTGGTCCCCATCACGCCGCCCTGGTCGCACAGCAGAACCTGTACCGTGGCGCCCCGTTCCACCAGCTGGCGGGTCAGGATCATGGCCATGGCCTGGGTCTGGGGTTCACCACTGTTGACGGTCACCAGGACGCGGTTGTCTTCGGTGGCAGCCACCTGGGCCAGGGGCGCCAGGGCCAGCAGCATCACCAGGGCGATCAATCCAGTCTTCAGGTGCTTCATGGTAAGCGGTACTCCTTGTTGGAAATGGCTCCTAAAGTATATCACTCATTGCTAATATTGCGAGGGCCAAAAGAGGCATGCTCAAATTTCTGACCCTGCTGATCCTGATCCTGTTTGCCTGGTGGCGCCTGAAACGCTGGTTGCAGCATCGACGGCTACAGGCCCGGGGGCTGCCGGTGCCGGAGCAGAAGGGGGTGCGTCCCATCACCATCCTGAGTCTGGTGTTGCTGGGGGTGTATGGGGGATTCCTGTTATGGCATCTCTTTGGACAGGTTTGAAAAAACCCGAATTTCCGGGGTGGTGTCGTGCGTCCCGATTGGGTAAAGTTACCGCCCGGGCCGGGGCGGTTGTCCCTTCCAACCTAATACATTCTCAGGCAATCCAGCGCCGGAACACTGTGGTGTTCGTGGCTGTGGCTTGCCGTGCACGTCCCTCGATCGGGTGACCCAATGAACCTTGCGTTGATCGTCATATTGCCTTTCCTCGGCGCGCTGCTGCCTGCGCTGATGATCCGCGCCGGACGCAATGCCTGCGCCATTGCCACCGGCTCGGTCACCCTGCTGGCCTTCGGCCTGCTCATGTCCCATGCCCCGGCGGTGTTTCGCGGCGAGATCGTGCAGGTGGGCTGGCAGTGGCTCCCCCAACTGGGACTGAACGTCAATTTCTTCCTCGATGGCCTGGGCTTCCTGTTTGCGAGCCTGATCCTGGGCATCGGTCTGTTGATCATCATCTATGCTCGGTTCTACCTGTCCGAAAAGGACCCCATGGGCAACTTCTATACCTACCTGCTGCTGTTCCAGGGCGCCATGGTGGGTATCGTGCTGTCGGACAACATCCTGCTGCTGCTGATCTTCTGGGAGCTGACCAGCCTGTCGTCCTTCCTGCTCATCGGCTACTGGAAGCATTTGCCGGAAGGGCGCCAGGGCGCCCGCATGGCCCTGGCGGTGACCGGGGGCGGTGGCCTGGCCATGATCGCCGGCATGCTGATCCTGGGCAACATCGTCGGTTCCTATGACCTGACGGTGATTCTGCAGCATGCTGAACTGATCCAGGCATCGCCCCTGTATCTGCCGGCCCTGATCCTGATCCTGATCGGCTGCTTCACCAAGAGCGCCCAGTTTCCGTTCCATTTCTGGCTGCCCCATGCCATGGCTGCGCCCACGCCGGTGTCCGCTTACCTGCACTCGGCCACCATGGTCAAGGCGGGGATCTTCCTGCTGGCCCGCCTGTGGCCGGTGCTGGCGGGCACCGATGCCTGGTTCTATCTGGTGACCACCACCGGACTCTTCACCATGGTGCTGGCCGCGGGCATCGCCCTGTTCAAGGATGACCTCAAGGGCCTGCTGGCCTATTCCACCGTGAGCCACCTGGGTCTGGTGACGATGCTCTTCGGCCTGGCCACGCCCATGGCGGCTGTGGCCGGAGTGTTCCATATCCTCAATCACGCCACTTTCAAGGCAGCCCTGTTCATGAACGCCGGCATCGTCGATCACGAGACCGGTACCCGTGACATCAAACGCCTGGGCGGGTTGATGACCCTGATGCCCATCACCGCCACCCTGGCCATGGTGGCCGCCGCCTCCATGGCCGGGGTGCCGCTGCTCAACGGCTTCCTGTCCAAGGAAATGATGCTGGAAGAGGCGGTGCATGCCACCTGGGCCGGGCAGGGCTGGGTCATCCCCCTGGCCGCCACCCTGGGCGCCCTGTTCTCAGTGGCCTATTCCTTCCGCTATATCGCCCATGTCTTCCTGGGGCCGAAGCGGGACGACTATCCTCATACCCCTCACGATCCGCCGGCAGGGTTCTGGCTGCCGCCGGCCTTCCTGGTGACCCTGGTGATCCTCATCGGTCTGTTTCCCGAGACCCTGGTCGGTCCCTTGGTGCGCGTCACGGCGACGGCGGTCACCGGTGCGCCCCTGCCGGACTTTTACCTGTCCATCTGGCATGGCCTGACCCCGGCTTTGTTCATGTCCATGGCGGCGCTGGCGGGCGGCCTGTTCCTGATCTGGCGCTATACCCTGGTGCGTGCCCGCTGGCAGGCCGGACCTCACCCCGATGCCAAAGGTATGTTCGATGCCGGTATTGCCGTCCTCGTGCGCGCCGCCCAGTGGTGCACCCTGAGCCTCCATAACGGCTCCCTGCAGCGCTATCTGGCCTTCATGGTCGGCGGCTTCGTGGTGCTGGGCTTTGCCGCCTTCATGAACGCCTCCCACGGCGCCGGCAGCCGCGAACTGCTGCCGGCCACGCCGGTGGCGGTGGTCGCTTGGTTGCTGTTGCTGGGGGTCTGCGCCGTGGCCCTGCTGCTGCACCGCCAGCGTCTGCTGGCCCTGGTGGCGGTGAGCGTGGCGGGACTGATCGTCTCGGTGGGTTTTTTGTACTTCTCCGCGCCGGACCTGGCCCTGACCCAGATCTCGGTGGAAGTGGTGACCACCATCCTGATCCTGCTGGCCCTGTACTTCCTGCCCAAAGAGACGCCCGCCGAGAGCGATGGTGCCCGCAAGGTGCGCGACGGTGTGATCGCCACCCTGGCCGGTCTGGGGGTGGGTGCCCTGTGCTGGGCGGTGATCACCCGCGATTTCTCCAGCATTTCCACCTTCTTCCTGGATGAGTCCGTGCCCGGTGGCGGCGGTACCAACGTGGTGAACGTGATCCTGGTGGACTTCCGCGGTTTTGACACCTTCGGCGAGATCATCGTGCTGGGCATCGCGGCCCTGGCCATCTACGCCCTGCTGGAAGGGGCGCTCCATGGCCGCGCCGGTGCCAGGTTGGCGGCCTGGGTGCCGGATCAACCCCAGTCGGCCGATCGCCATCCCATGATGATGGTGGTGGCCACCCGGGTCATGCTGCCGCTGGCCCTGATGGTGGGCCTGTACATCATGCTGCGGGGTCACAATATGCCGGGCGGCGGTTTCATCGGCGGCTTGGTGGTCTCCATCGCCCTGATCATGCAGTACATGGCCAGTGGCTTTCAGTGGACCGCCCGACAGGTGCGGGTGGACTACGACGCCATGATCGGCGCCGGGGTGCTCCTGGCCGGGGCCACCGGCATCGTCGCCATGCTGTGGGATTACCCCTTCCTCACCTCGGCCCATACCTATGTCCACCTGCCCCTGATCGGGGAAGTGGAAGTGGCCAGTGCGCTGCCCTTTGATATCGGTGTCTTCCTCACCGTGGTCGGGGGTGTGATGCTGGCGTTGGCGAACCTGTCCCGCCTGGGCAGTCTGTCCAGCCACCGGCCCGATAATGAAGGCCCCATGGACGTCGACCCCTCCGCCCAGGTGTCCTCGGTGCGGTCCCGCTGATCAAGAGAGAACGAGCGTATGGAATTTATCGTTGCCAGTTCGGTGGGCGTGCTGACCGCCGCCGGGGTCTACCTGCTACTGCGGGCCCGGACTTACCCGGTGATTCTGGGCCTGACCCTGCTCACCTATGCCGTGAACTTCTTCCTCTTTGCCATGGGTCGGTTGTCCGTCAACCTGCCCCCGGTGATCAGTGACGAGGCCCTGGGCTATGCGGACCCCTTGCCCCAGGCCTTGGTGCTGACCGCCATCGTCATCTCCTTCGGCATGACGGCGGTGGTGGTGGCCATGGCCTTGCGGGCCTATCTGGAGAGCGACAGCGATCACGTGGACCTGAGCCGGTCCGAGGGTAGCGAGAAGGCGGATCATTCATGAATCACTGGATCATTCTTCCCATCCTGGTGCCGGCGGTGGTGGCACCCATGATCGTGCTGGCGGTGCGTCACGACATCGTCCTCGCCCGTATCTTCTCGGTGGCCTCGGCGGTGATCATGCTGCTGCTGGGCGGCATCCTCATGGGCATGGCCGCCGACGGACAGACCCAGATGTACGCCCTGGGCAACTGGCCCATGCCCTTCGGCATCGTCCTGGTGTTGGACCAGTTGTCGGCGCTGATGCTGGTACTCACGGCGGTACTGGGACTGGTGGTGTTGCTCTATGCCATCGACGGCTGGGATCGGCACGGGCGGCATTTTCATGCCTTGTTCCAGCTTCAGCTCATGGGCATCAACGGCGCCTTCCTCACCGGCGACCTGTTCAACCTGTTCGTGTTTTTCGAGATCCTGCTGATTGCCTCCTACGGCCTGATGGTCCATGGCGGCGGTCCGGCCCGGATGCGGGCCGGGGTGCAGTACGTGATCGTCAACCTGGTGGGCTCGTCGGTCTTCCTGGTGGCCATTGGTCTGATCTACGGCGTCACCGGCACCTTGAACATGGCGGATCTGGCGGTACGGGTGCCGGAAGTAGGGGCCTCCGAGCAGGCCCTGCTGCAGACCGGCGCACTGCTGCTGCTGCTGGTGTTCGGCGTCAAGGCCGCCCTGGTGCCGGTCCACTTCTGGTTGCCGGGCACCTACGCCCTGGCGCCGGCGCCGGTGGCGGCCCTGTTCGCCATCATGACCAAGGTGGGGGCTTATTCCATCATCCGCATGTACACCCTGGTCTTTGGTGACGGGGCAGGGGAGATGGCGGGTATTGCCGCCGACTGGCTGTTGCCGGCGGCCCTGGTCACCCTGGTGGTGGGCATGGTGGGCGTACTGGCCTCCCGCAGCCTGGGGCAGATGGTGAGCTTCGGTGTGATCGGTTCCATGGGTACCCTGCTCGCGGCGGTGGCCCTGTTCACCCCCGCGGCCCTGTCGGCGGGTCTTTACTACCTGCTGCATTCCACCCTGGCGGCGGCGGCCCTATTCCTCATCGTGGGGTTGGTGGTGGACCGGCGCCCCGGTCTGGGGGACGATCTGGTGGTGGCGCCCACCTTCGCCCAGGCGGGATTGATCGCGGGCGGGTTCTTCCTCGCGGCCATCGCCATGGTGGGCATGCCGCCCCTGGCAGGCTTTCTGGGCAAGCTGCTGATCCTGGACGCGGCCCGTGATACCGATGCCGTGGTCTGGATCTGGTCCCTGATCCTGGCGACCTCCCTGCTGGCCATCATCGGTTTCGGCCGAGGCGGGAGCACCCTGTTCTGGAAGAGTTCCGCAGTGGCAGGACGCCTGGAGACCGACGGGGTCCCGGAATCGGGCGCGCTATCCTTCGTGGCCGTGGGTCTGCTGCTGGCGGCGCTGGTGTTCCTGACGGTCTTTGCCGGACCGGTGACGGGCTATCTGGACGCGACGGCGGCGCAGTTGTTCGAGACGCGGTCCTATATCGGCGCCGTACTGGACTAGTGCCGCCGGCCCCATCACATCCTTACCGTATCCTCTAGACAGGTATCCGTCCCATGGCAGACAAACGGCACAAACGGACATTCTGGGAGCGGTGGTTGCCCCACCCCCTGATGACCCTGACCCTGGTGCTCCTGTGGATGTTGCTGCTCAACAGCTTCACCCTGGGTGGTCTGGTCGTGGGTCTCATCCTGGGCGTGGTCATCCCCATCATCACCAGCAGCTTCTGGCCGGAACGCCCCCCCATCCGGGCCTACGGCAAGGCCCTGTCCTTCATGCTCCTGGTGGCCTGGGATGTGGTCGTGGCCAACGCCATCGTGGCCCGCCTGATCCTGTTCCGCCCCCCGGAAAGCCTCAAGACCCGCTGGGTGACCGTGCCCCTGGACCTGAAGTCCCCGGAGGCCATCACGGTCCTGGCCGGCACCATCTCCATGACCCCGGGCACCGTCAGCAGCGACCTGTCGGCCGACGGCCGCAGCCTGCTGGTGCATTGCCTGGATGCTCCGGATGCAGAAGAGGCCGTGATGCAGATGAAGACCCGCTACGAAGCCCGGCTCAAGGAGATCTTCCCATGATCGGTTATGCACTGACCTTCGGCTTCTTTGCCGTCTGCCTGGCCCTGATGCTCAATCTCTGGCGCCTGGTAAAGGGACCGAGCCTGATGGACCGGGTGCTGGCGGTGGACACCATGATGATCAACGCCATCGCCCTGATCATCCTCCACGGCATCCAGCAGCAGACCACCCTCTATTTCGAGGCCGCCCTGCTGCTGGCCATGTTCGGTTTCATTTCCACCGTCGCCTACTGCCGCTTCATCCTGCGCGGCGACGTGATCGAGTGATCGGGAGGACATGACGATGGAATTCCTGCTTGAACTGGTGATCTCCCTGCTGATCGTGATCGGGGGCTGTTTCGTGATCGTGGGGTCTGTGGGGTTGGTGAAGTTGCCGGATCTGATGAGCCGTCTGCACGCCCCCACCAAGGCCACCACCCTGGGAGTGGGCGGGGCGCTGGTGGCCTCCATGCTGTATTTCTGGGGGATCGAGGGCAAGGTGTCCATCCATGAGGTGCTGATCACGGGTTTTCTGTTCCTCACCGCCCCGGTGACGGCCCACTTCGTGGCCAAGGCCTACCTGCACCGCCACCCGGAAAAGAAAACGGAACTGCCGCCTACAGGCCGTCCCTACGGCTGGAGCACCTACGACGCGCCACCGGATTCGACAGCTGGGCAGGCCGGGGATGTGGAGGCCGAAAAGAAGGATTGAGTCGACACCATTCATGCCGTCGACCTCATGAAGTCCCCATGCCGTCACTCCCGCGAAGGCGGGAGTCCAGGACTTTCAGACGTTGACTGGATTCCCGCCTTCGCGGGAACGACTGATGCCTGATTCTCGGGAATGACTTGTTCAGCACAGCCTTATCGACGTGCCGGCCTGGGCTGTGGCCACAGGAATAGTGCGATGAAACCCTATCCTACAGCCCTCGGGGCGGCAGGGGCGGATACGCGGTCTGCAGGCTCGCGGGCAGGCGCGATTCCCCCATCAGCCACAGATCGATTTGACGGGCTACATCGCGTCCTTCGCCGATCGCCCAGACCACCAGGGACTGGCCCCGCCCGGCGTCGCCGGCCACAAAGACACCGGGCACCGGGGTCATCTTGCGCGCGTCGGCCTCCAGGGTGTGGCGCGGAGTCAGAGTCAGGCGCGCATCGTTGAGGCATGAGGCTTCCGGGCCCTCGAAGCCGATGGCGATCAGGACCCGCTCGGTCGGCATGACAATGCCGGCCTCAAGCACAAGTTTTTCCGTGCGCCGACCCTGATCATCGCGCCCCCAGTCCACCCGCTCCAACTCCAGGGCGTCGACCTTGCCGTCCTGATCCTGATCGAGAAAGGCCACCACATTAAGGCTGAAGGCCTCTTCGCCGCCTTCCTGCAAGGCGTAGTTCTGTCGATGGATCTGCGGTGACCCGGGCCAGGGGTTGTCGGGCTGCCGCACGTCGGGAAGACGCGCATTGATGCTGATCTGCACCACCGACTGCGCCCCCTGACGGTGGGCGGTGGCCACGCAATCGGCACCGGTGTCCCCACCTCCCAGGACGATCACCCGCTGCCCCTGGGCGTTCATGCGGGCATGCAGGGGTTCACCGGCCTGGTGGCGGTTTTCGGCGCACAGGTATTCCATCCCGAACAAGACGCCGGCCAGATCACGACCCGGTACCGGCACATCGCGGGGGCGTCGAGCCCCGATGGCCAGGCAGACGGCATCGAACTGCCCCTTGAGTTCATCGATGGAGAGATCCTCGCCCACGGTCACGCCCGAGCGAAACTTGATACCTTCGTCATGGAGTTGCTGCACCCGGCGCGCCACCTGTTCTTTAGGGAACTTGAAGTCGGGGATGCCATAGCGCATCAGGCCGCCGATAGCGTCATCCCGTTCGAACACCGTGACCCGATGTCCGGCGCGATTGAGTTGCTGGGCCGCCGCCAGGCCGGCCGGACCGCTGCCCACCACCGCCACCTGCTTGCCGGTACGCTGTGACGGCGGTTGGGGACGTATCCAGCCCGCCTCCCAGCCCCGGTCGACGATGGCCCGTTCGATATCCTTGATGGTTACGGCGTCATCGTTGATGGCCAGGGTGCAGGCTGTCTCGCAGGGCGCCGGACAGGTGTAACCAGTGAACTCGGGGAAATTATTGGTGGCATGCAGTCGTGCCAGTGCCTCCCGCCAGGCGCCCCGGGACACCAGATCGTTCCAGTCCGGAATGATATTGCCGATAGGGCAACCCGCCATGCAGGTAGGGATGCCGCAGTCCATGCATCGCTCTCCCTGGGTACGCAATTGCCCCGGGTCCCACTGAAAACGAGAGATCTGGCGAAAATCCGCCACCCGCAAGGCAGGTTCGCGATAGCCGATGGGTCGCCGGAGATGACGCAGGAATCCATCTGGATGGTTCTCGAACATGGCGTGATACCTCAGGCAATGGGCGCCGGTGTCTGCGTCCGGATGTCCTGTCCTTGAGACAGATGGTCCGCCACCACATCGGCATAGGCCTCGGGCACTACCTTGACGAACATGCCCAAGATCTTTGGCCACTGAGCAAGGACCTGCGCGGCCTTCTCGCTACCGGTGCAGGCCACATGATTCTCCAGCAGGCGCTGCAGCAGCGCCTGATCCCGTAGGTCGGTCACGGGGTCCACGCGAAGCCCTTCGGCATGGATGAGATCCTTCACGTGTCCCTCCTCATCCAGAAGATAGGCCTCCCCGCCGCTCATGCCGGCGGCAAAGTTGCGGCCGATGGGGCCGAGGATGACCGCCACACCTCCGGTCATGTATTCGCAACCATGGTCACCCACCCCCTCGACCACGCTCAGCACCCCGGAGTTGCGCACGCAGAAGCGCTCCGCGCCGCGGCCGTTGAAATAGGCCTCCCCGGCCGTGGCCCCGAACAGAGCCACATTGCCGATGAGGGTGTTATCGGCGGCCACGTAGGGGGCATCCCTGGGTGTCCTGACGCTGATGATGCCGCCGGACAGCCCCTTGCCCACGTAGTCGTTGGCATCTCCCTCCAGGTGCAGTGCGATCCCCCGGCACACAAAGGCGCCAAAGCTTTGCCCCGCCGTGCCCGTGCAGTGCACCTGAATCGTTCCCGGCGGTAGCCCATCGCGCCCATAGCGGCGAGTGACCTCGTAGCTGAGCAGTGTGCCGAAGGTGCGGTCACGGTTGCGCAGATGGATGGATACGCTCACGGGCTCCCCCGAGGTGAGCGCGGCATCGGCCTGGGCAATGACCTGATGATCGATCTTGCGGTCCAGGCCATGATCCTGCTCCCGGACCTTGCGGGGGCTGCCCTGGGAGCACACCCGTCGCAGCAAGACCGAGACATCGGGCTTGATCTGCCTGGGGTGGTCCACATGGCGCGCCTGCAGGCAATCCACCCGGCCGATCAGGGCATCCAGGGTCCGAAAGCCCAGGGCTGCCATGATGTCCCGCATCTCTTCGGCCACGAATCGCAGATAATTGACGATATGCTCCGGGCGTCCCTGGAATCGTGCGCGCAGTTGGGGGTCCTGGGTGGCCACCCCCACCGAGCAGGTATTGCAGTGGCATTTGCGCAGCATGACGCAGCCAAGGGTGACCAATGGCGCGGTGCCAAAACCATATTCCTCCGCCCCCAGCAGGGCGGCGATCATCACGTCGCGTCCGGTCAGGAACCCGCCATCGGCCCGCACGGTGATCCGCGAGCGCAGCCCGTTGGCCATCAGCACCCGTTGGGTGTCCGCCAGCCCCAGTTCCCAAGGTGTGCCGGCGTGCTTGATGGAGGTCTTCAGCGCGGCGCCGGTACCGCCGGAATCCCCGCTGATCAGCACCGCATCGGCCCGAGCCTTGGCCACCCCGGCGGCAATGGTACCCACATTGGCCTTGGCCACCAGCTTGACATGGATCTGGGCCGCCGGATTGGCACATTTGAGATCATGGATCAGCTGCTGGAGATCTTCGATGGAATAGATGTCATGGTGCGGCGGCGGTGAGATCAGGCCCACCCCCGGGACCGTGAGCCGCACCCGGGCAATGGCCTCGTCCACCTTGCCGCCCGGTAGTTCGCCTCCCTCACCGGGCTTTGCCCCTTGTGCCATCTTGATCTCGATCTGCCGGGCCTGGGCCAGATAGTGGGCGCTCACGCCGAAACGGCCACTGGCCACCTGCTTCATGGAACACTCGCGTTCGGTGTTGAAGCGCTCGGGCTGTTCACCCCCTTCGCCTGTGCCCGATTTCCCGCCGATCCGGTTCATGGCAATGGCCAGTGCCTCATGGGCCTCCTGGCTCAGTGCCCCGAATGACATGGAACCGGTGGAAAAACGTCGCATGATGGATTCGGCCGGTTCCACCGTCTCCAGGGGGATCGCATCGGCCTCATCCCGGCAGAATTCCAGCAGGCCGCGCAGGTTCATGAGTCCCCCGGGCTGCTCATTGGCCTGGCGGGCGAAATCCCGGTACGCCGCTACATCGTTGTTGCGCGCGGCCTGCTGCAGTTTGCCGATGCTGTAGGGGTTCCAGTGATGCCGTTCGCCGTCCCGACGCCAGTAGAGATGCCCGCCAGGCTCCAGTGCCGGCTCTCCGGCGATGGGCGGGCCGAACGCGCGCCCATGGGCCGACAGGACGTCCTGCTCGATGTCTGCCAGGCCCACACCGGGCAGATGGGCCGTGGTGCCGGTGAAGCAGGTATCAATCAATTCATGATCCAGACCCAGGGACTCAAAGATCTGTGCCCCCTTGTAAGCCTGCAGGGTCGAGATGCCCATTTTCGACATCACCTTGAGCAGTCCCCCCTCCAGGGCCTGGCGGTATCGCGCCAGTGCGGCGTCAGCCTCAGCCTCGATCATGCCCTCGGCAATCAGGGCGCGAATGCTCTGATAGGCGAGCCAGGGGTGGATGGCATCGGCGCCGTAGCCGATCAGGACACACACGTCATGTACCGCGCAAGGCTGGCCTGCCTCCAGCACGATGGCCGTCTGCATGCGCAGGCCGGTCCGGATCAGGTGATGATGCAAAGATGACACGGCCAACAGGGCCGGGATCGCCACGCGCTCCGGCCCGAGGTCGGTATCGCTCAGCAGCAGGATCCCGGCGCCTTTCTTGATGGTCTGTTCCGCCGTCTGGTGCAGGCGCCGGATGGCGGTCCGCAGGGGCAGGCCCCGGGGGTAGGTGATGTCGATGGATCTCGGACGCAGATCCTCACGCAGGATCTGCCGCATGGCGTGGGCCTGGGCACTGTTCAGGATCGGGGACGACAGGTAGAGCTGACGGCAATGATCCGGTCCTTCCTCAAGCAGGTTGGCCCGCGGGCCGATATAGGCGCCCAGCGAGGTCACCAAGGCCTCGCGGATATAATCCAGCGGCGGATTGGAGACCTGGGCGAACTGCTGCAGAAAGTAATGGCTGAGGGGACGGGCGCTTGACGACAACATCGCCGGGGGCGTGTCGTTGCCCATGGCCCCGATGGGGTCCCGCCCCGATTCCGCCATGGGCTTGAGGAACACTCTCAGGCCTTCCAGGGTGTAGCCGAAGGCCCGCTGATACCGGCTCAAGGGGTGGGGCGGCGGTGCCCCGGGTGTGGAAGCCGGCGCGGGGGGCAGGTCCGCGGTCAGGGTCAGACAATGCTCTTGCAACCATTGTCCGTAGGGGCGCCCGGCCAGTTCCGAGAAGATCTGCGTTTCGGGAACGATGCCCCCGCGTTCCGGATCCACCACGAACAGCGCCCCGGGATTGAGCCGCCCCTTGCTCAGGATCCGGCTTGGCGGGATATCCAGCACCCCGGTTTCGCTGGCCATGATCAGGCGTCCGTCCCGGGTGAGGCTGTAACGGCAGGGCCGCAGGCCGTTGCGGTCCAGGACCGCTGCGATGCATTGGCCGTCGGTGGCCACCACCAGGGCCGGGCCGTCCCAGGGCTCCATCAGGGCGCTGTGGTATTCATAAAAGGCCCGGCGCTCTGCCGGCATTGCGGGATTCTTTTCCCAGGCCTCGGGAATCAGCATGCGTAGGGCATGGGGCAGGCTGCGTCCGGTCAGTGCCAGCAATTCCACCACATTGTCCAGTTGAGCGCTGTCGCTGAGGCCTTCTCCGGTCAGGGGTTTGACCTTGTCCATGTCCTTGCCCAGGTGAGGCGACGCCAACGTCGCTTCCCGGGCCTGCAACCAGTTCTGGTTGCCGCGCAGGGTATTGATCTCACCGTTATGGACCAGATAGCGATAGGGATGGGCCAAGTCCCAGGCCCCCAGTGTATTGGTGGAAAAGCGTGCATGCACCAACACCAGTGAAGACGTGACCCGAGGATCCGAAAGATCCGGGAAGTAGCTTCGGAACTGTCCGCAGGTGAGCAGGCCCTTGTAAACCACGGTGGTTCGCGACAGGGAGCAGATGTAAAAGGTCTCGTGCCCCGCGCCCACCAGATTTCGATGAAGCACTTCGTTTTCGATGGTGCGGCGCAGGACATACAGACGCACATCGAGGACTTTCGGCCCCACCGGCTGACTCGACCGGATGAAGAACTGCCAGGTGAGCGGTTCA
The DNA here is from genome assembly GCF_022227845.1 of Ectothiorhodospira lacustris. GTDB lineage: Bacteria > Pseudomonadota > Gammaproteobacteria > Ectothiorhodospirales > Ectothiorhodospiraceae > Ectothiorhodospira > Ectothiorhodospira lacustris. The sequence goes on from NZ_JAJNQN010000022.1 coordinate 43,749, forward strand.
CTGTCCAGCGCGGTCCGGCCCAGCCCCTGGTTGTGGGTGGGCACCTGCCGCCAGCCGATCAGATCGAATCCCTCGGCCTGGCAGCGCCGGGCGATCAGTGCCCGGATGGCCGTCCGGCGATCCTCATCCCGGGGCATGAAGGCCTGTGCCACCCCATAGTCATCGTATCCACCCAGTTCCGGCACCAGGGCCGACAAAAAGGCATGGGGTTTCTGCAGCAGCATGCCGGCCCCGTCGCCGGTATTTTCCTCCGCGCCACGGGCCCCCCGGTGATCCAGGTTTTCCAGGCATTCGAAGCCATCTTCGATGAGCCCGTGGCTCCGGTGCCCATCCAGATGGGCCAACACACCCACCCCACAGGCTGAATGCTGGTGAGCCCGCAGCCAGTGGGGGCTATCGGGTGGGTGGGTTACTGCGTCGTCAGGCGGATTCGGGAAGGTAGTCATGGGAATGCTCCTGCCTGAGTATAGTGGAGCCCACTTTGACAAGGCGGAGAGGTCCCTTTCAATAGGAGGGTGATTTACATCCGGTACTTGATGGCACCGAATCAGCCCATTCCGTTATAGGTTTCGTGCCCGGGTGTCCGGGCAAAGGCCACCATGCGATCCCCAACGATATCGTAGCTCTTGTCCCGGGTTCCCAGGTTGAACATTACACTTCTTTGAGAGAGGGCTCACGAGCGCCGACTATCGGTTGCCTCTGTGGTTGGAGCACCTGCGACGGGGTGCTGATCACTTTGAGCAATTCTCCGTAGCCGATGCGCTCCTGTTCCAGCCGGATGCACTCTCCCAGCCGGTTCTCCCGCAGATCTTCGAACAGGGATTGCTCCGGTGGTGTCAGTCGGGTGAGGGTGCCGGTGAAACGTTGCTGCGGATGCTCTTGCCCCCACAGGTCGCGGTGGGCCGCAAGGGTCGCCCGATCCATGAGCAGGGAACGGGTCTGGGGCAGGCGGGCGCGAAGCCGGTCCAGGATGGCAAAACCATGGGTGTCGATGTCGCCCCAGTAGTGGATCTCCACCTGTCGCAGCCAGGGGATGTCCGCCAGTCTTTCCAGACCATAACCCAGGCCGAAGATCACCAGGCTACCGGGGGTGTCGGGAAAGGCCAGGCCGTTGATCTCGTTCTCGGTGATGAATACCCGCGCCACGGCGGGTGCCAGGGTTGCAAACTGCGTCGGCGGAACCGACAGGTCCGACAGCCCGTGCAGCGACAGGGCCGGGTCCAGCATCCGGAAACGGATCAGGGGCGGCTTGGGCGTCAACCCGTAACGCAGCTCGAAGCCCCGTCCGCCGCTGTGCCGCGCGTCCACTGCATCGGGAGGCAGCACGGCATCCAGCAGTTCCGACAGCAGCTTGCGGCGACTTTCCACAAACTTGGTATCCACCCCCGGCAGATCCATCTGCCGTAGATAGATACCAGGCCTGGGGTGCGCCTGGAACCAGGCCAGCACCGCCAGGATCCGGGGCCAGTCACCGGCCTGTTCCAGTGGTGTGAGGGGGTGTCGGATCAGCCAGTCCCGCAGTGCCGGGAAGCGCACCAGGGTTTCCTCGGCCAGCGCATGGAAGTTTTGTGCCTCCCGGGTCTTTCCCAGCCACTGCAGGGCGTCGGCCTCGCTGGGCACCGCCACCCCGGCGGGCAGGTCATTGGCGCCGTGGACACGGTGATTCACCCGCTCCCAGCGGATCTCGTATCCGTGCCCCCGCTGCTCCCGGCTACTGGCGCGAAGGGTTCGCGCCCAGTGCCCCACCGCGGCAAAGTCTTCCGCCAGCTCCCGGGACCCGGGACGGCGCAGGCGCAAGGGGAGGGGGAAAAGGGCCTCTCCCGTCAGGGTGGCGGCCAGTATCTGACCGCTGTCCCAGCGTTTTTGTAGCTGGGCACGCAGTTCGGCGGGGGTGGTCCAGCTCATGCCTGCCGGGCCGCCTTCTCGGCCTGGTACTGCTCAATGGTGAGATTTCGCACCATGGATTCCCGGCCCTCCACGCTATGGACAAAGCCCACGCTGGCCACGAAGGGTTCGATGATGTGGATCTTCTGCAACGGTGTGACGATCAGCAGTTGCAGGTGCAGGCGCCGGAACAGGTCCAGGCCGTAGCGGGCCGAGTCGTCGGAGCCCCGACCGAAGGCCTCGTCGATGACCACGAAGCGGAACGAGCGGGAGCGGGTTTCGCCCCATTCCAGACCGAACTGGTAGGCCAGGCTGGCGGCCAGCACCGTGTAGGCCAGTTTTTCCTTCTGGCCGCCGGACTTGCCGCCGGAGTCGGTGTAATGCTCGTGTTCCCGGTCGTCTTCCCGCCAGCGCTCCGAGGCGGAAAACACAAACCAGTTGCGCACGTCAGTGACCTTGCGGGTCCAGCGCCGGTCCAGGTCGGTGGTGCCTTCCCGGCCACGGAAACGCTCGATGATGGCCTTGACCTGCAGGAACTTGGCCTCGGAATACTGTTCATCCTGGGAACCGGTCACCGCCCCTTCGGTGCAGGCCCGCAGGTTTTGCTGGAATTCCCGGATTTCCGGGTCCGCGGCGGTCTCCGCCAACAGGGTGATGTAACGGTTGGGGTTGTAGTCGATCTCCCGCAGGGAGCGGTTGATGCTTTCGATGCGCTCGGTGATGGTCTGCCGCTGCCCGTGCAGTCGGCTCTGGAACGCCGCCACCTCGTTGATGGCATTTTCCTGCAGCAATTGCCGGAAACGGGCCTCGAAACGGGGCAGGTCATCGGACTTGAGGGCTTCGAGCATGGCCCGGTATTCCCCCATCGCCTCGATGCTCACGTCCACCTCCCGACTGTCCAGGGGCCAGGCGTTCTGATAGCCGCGCATGGCGTCGATGATGCGGTCCCTCAGACCGGCGGCACTCCTGTCGGCGTTGTCGATGTGCCGGGTCAGCCATTCCCGCATCTCCCGCTCCCGGTTGTCGCAGGATTCCACGCTCAGGGTATGCTCGCCCAGGGCCTCGTCCCTCATCGTCTCCAGACGGGGGAAGTAGGCGTCCCGGGCCTCCCGGGGGGTGGCATCGAGCAGGGTGGCACACTCGTCCCGCTGAGCCTGGGCCTGCTCCTGCCTGAGTTGTGCCTGGCTGCACTCCCGCTGGGCCTCACCCAGGGCCTTGTCGGTGTCCTCCATGACCTGTTCCAGTTCACGCAACTGGGTCTCCAGGGCGCGCAGCATGTCCGACTCCCGGGCGAGCTGTGCATACTCCGCCTCCAGGGCCGCCATCTCCGTGGACAGGGGGCGCCAGTCGATGTCGTGGAAGTTCCGGTAATGGGACAGTGCGACGATCAGGTCCCGCCGGGCCTCTGAGGCCTTGCGTGCCTGTTCCCAGCCGCCGATCCGGTCACCCAGTGCCTGCATCTGCCGGGCCAGGGTCTGGGCCTGTGCCTCCAGGGCGGCGATCTTGGCCTCGTTGCTCCAGCCCAGGATGAAGCGGGTGCGGTCATCCAGACGGTGACGATCATCCTTTTCATGACGCTCGCCCCCGGCCTTGATCTGCCCGGCCCGGGTGATGGCCCTTTGCTCGCGGCGAAACTGATCCATGCCGACGCAGCAGGCATAGTCGAAGCGCCGGGCCAGTTCCTGTTCCAGCCAGCCGTAGAAGACCGAGTCGGGGCGGATGGAGAGCTTGCGCACCAGGGAATCCGGATGCAGATCCTGGGGCTGGCTCCGGCGCGTCTCCCGTACCCGGAAGTACACCAGGCGCCCCCGCAGATGGGTGCGATCCACCCACTCGGCCACCCGGGCATAGTGGGCGTCGGGCACCAGCAGGGAGAGGCCGAAGTTGTGCAGGACCCGTTCGATGGCCCCTTCCCAGTCGGTTTCCTGTTCATGCACCTGCAACAGCTCGCCCACGAAGGGCAGGTCGTCCACCGGCAGATCCAGGGACTGACAGAGGGCGTCGCGGATGCCCAGCATGGCGGCGGGGATGTTGGAGCGACGTTGGCGCAGGGACGTCAGCTCGCTTTCCAGTTCCTGGTGGTGTGTCCGCTGCTGGTGCAACGCCACTCCCGCCTCGGTGATCCGGTTCTGCAGGTCATCCCGCTCTCGCTGAGCGTCTTCCTGGGCCTGGGTCAGGGTCTGGAAATTGTCCTGAAAGACCGCCAGGTCGGCGGCATCGGGCAGTGCCAGTTGCTGGGCCAGATCCCGGTACCGCTCCGCCCGGTGCCGCCGCTGGTCGCGGATCTCGCGCTTTTGTTCCAGCTCGACCTTGATGCGCTCCAGCCGATCGCCCCCATTCTCGGCAATGGCCTGCTTGAGTTCATCGCGCCGGGCCCGCTGTTCCCGCTGCTGGCGATGGAGCTGCTCGATGCGATGCTCCAGACGGGCCAGATCCTTGTGCAGATGGTCCAGTCTCCGGTCCAGCAGCCCGGCCTTGAGCGAGGCAAACCAGGGCCTGAGTGCCTCCCGGCAGGCGCGCAGGGCTTCGGCCTCCCGGCAGCGTTCGGCATAGGTGTCGGCGCGGGCCACCAGCGGTTCCAGATGGGCGACCTGGGCCTTGGCCTTGAGTACCGCTTCATGGGCCCGGTTGAGGTCGTCGAAATGGGTGATCAGGGCCTGAATGCGATCCTCCACCGGGAAGGCTTCGAGCATGTGACTGCGCACGAATTCGGTGAGGTTGCCCACGGATTTCATGGATACGGTCTGGTTGAACAGTTCCAGGGCCTGGTCGTTCTCGATGCCGAAGCGTCGCCGGAAGGCACCGCTGTAGGGCGGGAAGCTGTCGAACAGTTCCACCCCGGGGGTATCCCTCAGGCGCTTGCGCAGCCGGGTAAGGTCGCTGCCGAAGTCGGCAAAGTGGTCCGTAATGCGCAGGGCGCCGTCGGCCACCACGAAGAACCGGGCCGGTTGCCCCTGTTGATCCTTGATCCAGAACACCTGGGCCAGGGTGACATGCTGATCGAAACCTTCATTGTAAAAATGCCCCAGGATCACGGAATAACTGTTGTGATCCCGCAGGCCCACGGCACGGCTGATCAGACCCGTGTCGCTGCGCTCTGACTTGTAATACCCCAGTACATAGGAACGCAGGCTGCGTTCCTTGGCCTCGGCGCCGGCCGCCTTGTTGTAGGTGATGCGCTGGGCCGGTACCAGCAGGGTGGTGATGGCGTCCACCAGGGTGGACTTGCCCGAGCCGATATCCCCGGTGAGCAGGGCATTGTCACCCTCCGGGCGCAGGGACCAGACCCGGTTGTGGAAGGTGCCCCAGTTGTAGACTTCAAGATGCTGAAGGCGAAAACCAGTGTGTTCGTCGGATGCGGCAAACTCCAGTTCAAGTGCCATCGTCGGCCTCCCCGGCATGGTTGCGGTACTCGGTCAGGCGCTGATCGAACTCCGCCAGCCACTGGGCGTCGATGAAGGTTTTGATGATGCGGCGCACCTCGTATTGGTCCTCCTGGCCACGCAATCGGCGCAGGAACCCCAGTTCCACCACCTTGTTGATGTCGGTCTGGATGCGGTCCACCAGCCGGGCCTCGTTGGCCGTGGGGGGCAGGAAGACCCGTAGCATCTCCACCATCTGTTCCCGGGACAGGATCAGGCGCGGGTCACCACCGCCGGCATCGTGTTCCACCAGTTTCTTGCGCAGCAGGGCCAGCAGCAGACTCACCGGATAACTGAGCTGGCGGCGCTGCACCAGCCTGGGTAGTTCCGTTTCGTCGTCCTGGGTCGGGCGCTGCCGGAGACAGGCATGGCCTTCGGCGTCGTCCAGCATCAGTTCCAGGCCCAGCACGGCCACATGGTCGCGCACCCGGGCCTGGTGGTCCTGCAGTGCCTGCCAGTGGCGCGGCTGCTGATCTTTGTAGAGTACGCCCCTGAAGAGCGTGATGAGCATGGCGGAAAAGGTCGAGTCGGTTTCGATATCGGTCATCAGTGTGCGCGGGTGAAGATGATCTGCGGCAGGGTGGCGCGACGCAGGATACCCCGGGCATCCTGCCAGTGCACGGTCTGGGGATGGGCTTCATCGATCACGCTGCGGTGATCCTCGGCGGCCAGGCTCAGGTAGGTCACCAGTTCCGCCAGGCCGTGTTCCAGGGGATGTTCGTCCAGCAGGGTCGCCAGGGTGATCTGGTCCCGTGTCTGCAGGGCCTGGCGGATACGACCCCGCAGCAGGGTCCGGTCCACCCAGGTCTGATCGAACAGGGCATCGGGGGTGGCATGGCTCTCTCCGGCTTCCAGCTGCTGCTGGCGGATATGGGGCCGGATCGGCGGACTGAACAGGGGGCGCTCCATGGGCAGTTCGATGCAGGGAGAGGGTTCGTCCAGGGACAGCGTCAGCTCGGGCGGGTGCTCCCGCAGGGCCAGTGCGTGTTGTTCCAGTTCCCGGATCAGGGTCATGATGCGACGGTTTTCCAGCCAGGCCTGATCATCCAGATAACGGCGCAGCTGCTCCGACAGACGGGCCACCATGCGCTGGGTATATTCACCAGCGGCGAGCCAGTCGTAGTGGATGCGCCGCAGCCTGGGGTCCGGCTCCAGTTCGGCCACCTCCACCAGCGCCAGTACCCGCTCCAGTTGCTCCGACAGTGCCTCCTGGCGTGCCGGTGACATGAGCAGATCCCAGAAGGCACGAAAGCTACGCCCCTGGTCTGAATCGGTGATGCGGTCCTGTTCGCTGAACACTTCGTCCAGCACTTCTCCCTTGCCGCCTTCCCAGGTGGCCACCTTTTCCCGCACCTGTCGATCCAGGGCACGGAAGTTCTCCTCCACCTGACGAAAGTCCGCCAGCAGGCCCCGGGCCGTGCCCGCCATCTGCAGGAATCGCTCCCGCAACTGGGTCGGGTCCATCAGATTGATGTGACCGGCACGGATCTGCTTGATCTCCCGGTCGATGACATCCCTGCGCGCCTCCAGATCCCGGATACGGGCCTCGGGGTCGCTCTCCGCGCCCTGGAGGATCTGTTGCAGCAGGTCGAAAACCAGGGTCAGACGGGATTCCGCCCCGATGAAGTGAGGCTGCTCCAGACTTTTCAGCCATTGGATGGCCTGTTCCGTGGCCGGCGTCAGGTCGTAATGGGGCTCGTCGCCGTGTTCCGGGTAATAGCGCCGCAGCCAGCCCCGTTCATCGGCGGACCAGTCGGACAGGTAGGCGCGGGCGGCCCGGGGATAGGCATCCTCGCCCAGTTGACCGCGCAGGTGAAACAGGAAATCTTCCAACCGGTTTTCCAGGTCGGTGGCCGCCAGCACCCGGACATTGGGGGCGACGAAGCTGCCGTGGAGGAAGCTGATGATCATGGGGGCGTTGTCCGCCACCAGCAGCCGCCATGCCGGATGCATCCGACGCAGGTTTTGCAGGTCGTCGTGGTTCATTCTGTTCGTATCCTGTTCCGGGGTGCCCAGTCCTTTTCTGGCGGATTTCACTCCTTCCTGATCAACTGCCGCGTCACCTCAATCCCGGCCCGGCGGGCCTGTCGCCACACCCGTTTCCAGTCACCGCCCAGGGCGGCGCGGGCGATGCGCAGGGCCCTGGCCCGGTGGGAACGATCCAGTTGGCCGAGCAGCACGGCCCAGATGCGGTCCACCTGCCAGGCGGTCTCCAGGCTGTCCAGCCGTGCCGGCACGATCAGCGCCGGAGGGATGTCCAGATCCCGGGCCACGGCTTCCATCGCCCCCCGCATGGCCGCGGCCTTGGGCCGGTCCGGGTGTTCCAGATCATAGGGCGGTGCCCATTCCCGTGCCGGCGAGAGCCGGTCCACATGGCTCAGGACCACCACCACCGGGGGCAGGATGCGGCCCGGCATCCGCTCCAGGGTCCGACGCAGGGTGGTCAGCGCCTCCAGATCCAGGGCACGATCCGCCCGGTGTGCCGGCACCACCCAGAGAATACAGTCGCTCTCCGCCAGGGTGTCAACCAGGGCAACGAGTTGCGTCCGGTTTTCTAGTCCGGGGGTGTCGATGAGCACCAGTTCTTCCGCCCCGTCCCGTTGCAGCACGAAGCTGCCCGGCGTCCGGGTCAGGGGCAGGGCGTCCACGCCGGAAGCCCGGGTGCCCAGCAGGGCATTGACCAGGCTGGATTTGCCGGCATTGGTCTGCCCGGCCACGGTCACCCGCACCGGCCCCGGTGGCGGGGCCGGCGGCACGCCCGGCCCCCGGGCCTGGGCCGCGGCTTTGGCGTCCTCGGTCCGGTCATCCACCCGCAGGCGCCCCGAGTACAACTCGATGGCGGCCCGCCCCACTTCCTCCACCCAGATCCGCGCCCCGCGCCGACGCAGATACTCACCGGCCTCCCCCAGCATGGCCGAGATCATCTTTTCCCGGGCCGCAGCCAGGACCGCAGTGGCCGGGTTGATCCAGCGCACGGTGCGGTAGACCTGTGTCAGATGACCCAGCCAGCGGGCGCCGGTGAGGGCGGCGGGTTGCAGTTCCCACAGGCGCATCACCTGGTTGGCCCGGATCATGTGCGCACCCGGCACATGGTCCAGCATCACCCGCCGCAGTCGGGCGCTGACCCGCTCCGTCAGCAGCAGGGCCTCGGGCACCGTGAAGCCCCAGATCGCATGTCTCTCTTCGGGGTGATAGTGACGGGCCACCTGTTCGATGGTCTGCCGGGCCGTGGCCAGCATCAAATGCTGATCGGACAGGATGCGGGGTTCCACCTCACCGGCCAGGCGCTGGACCGTCTCCCAGGCCGCCAGATCCCGCCCGGACCAGTCGTCATCCGGCGCCGAGACCGGGGTTTCGTCATCGGTGGTGGTGTCCCGGCCCTGCAGGGCACGGCGCTGCAGCCACCAGCCGGTGCCGTAGACCAGCCCGCCCAGGACGGCGGCGATCCCCAGCCAGTGCAGCAGCCAGCCCTGCTGCCAGAGCCACAGGGCACCGAAGGGGATCAGGACGAGCAAGGGCGCCACCGCCAGTCCCAGGGCGGACACCAGGGCGCCCCAGCGTTCCCAGGGACCTTCGTTCCGCTTCATCGCCCGGACTCCGCCGGGGTGATCGTCTTTCCTTCACGGGGCTGTCTGAACATCACATAGGCCTCCTTGAGGGCGCCGCGAAAGGTCTCGGCCACCCCCTGCGGGGTGTCGATCCCCTGTCGTCGCTGTTCCAGGTAATGGCAGGCGGCCCGGCCCAGGGCATAGGTGATCGCCCCGCTGGCCACACCGGCCGCCGCCGCCCCGGCCACCTGTCCATAGACCGGGATCAGCTTGCCCAGCTGGCGGGCGGCAAAACCGGCCCCGATGCCCAGGGCCGTGCCCGTACCCAGGGACGCCAGAAAGGCCTTGAGGGTCCGACGGTCCCAGGGCAGGGCATAGACGCGGGCGATGCTGTGCAGCATCTTGCCTTGCAGGGTGGGGACCGTCACCACCCCCATCACGGGCACCAGATCGCAGACCCCGGCGGCGGTGGCATAGCCCAGGATATGGGGGTGGATACGAGCCTGCCGGGCATCCCGGCCATGCTGGGCCAGATCCATCAGCAGCCCGGCGCGGCCCTGGATACAGGCCTCGTCCAGGGCCTCGAGCAGTTCCGGCAGCCCGTAGTCGGTGTCCGAAAATCCCTCTGCCGGCAGGGTCAGATCCACCGGAACCGCCTGGAACGTACCGTCACCGGGCAGTCGGGCAAAGGTGTCGGCCTGGGCCTTTAGGACCCGATCCAGATCCACCAGTGCCGGTTCGTGGCGCCAGGCGCCCCTGGGAGGGTGATCCCGGCCGTCCGGATAGGCGTCATGGAGCCGGGTCTGGACCAGGATCACGGCCCAGTCCGGGTGTCTGCGCCGGATCTGTCCGAGGGCGGCCAGCAGGGCGTCCTGCTGTGGGTCCATGGCGCGGACCACGGCAATGACCCCATGGGCATGGCCTTCCACCACCGCCAGATCCGCCGCCGGATCATAATTCGCTTCCTCCAGGCCGCGAGTGTCCAGAAAGCGCACCACCGGTACATCGGGGGGAAACTCGTAGATCCGGGCGCTGGGGGTGCAGGGCTGAAAGGCATTACCGATTTCCGCCGCCGGATCGCCGGTGATGGCCCGCACAATGGAGGTCTTGCCCGACTGCACCTTGCCCAGCAGCCACAGCACCGGGGCCTGTTCACGGGCACCGGCGGCAATCTCCTCTTCCAGATCCGGTGCCGGATCGGGCCTGAGTACTGCATCCATCAACCGGCGCCAAGGCATCATGGGCCTTCTCCTTTATCGTTGTCTGCGTGTCGGTCCAGGAAACCCTGCAGGATCCGGCCAAAGGGTTCGGGGGCCTGGACATGCAGCCAGTGGCCCGTGCCCTTCAGGGTCATCAGCCGGGCGCGGGGAAAGCGGGCCTCGATCAGGGGACGGTACTCATCCTTGACGTAGTCGGAGCGTTCACCGCGAATGAACAGGGTAGGGCCTTCGTAGCGGGCGTCGATACCCGGATACCCCACCAGGGTGGGCAGGGCCTGCTGCAGGATGTCCAGGGGGATCCGCCAGCGAAACCCTTCCGGCCCTCGTTCCAGGTTCATGAGCAGGAACCGGCGCACCGCGGTTTCGGGAATGGCCCGGGCCAGGGCGATATCGGCATCTTCCCGGCGGGATAGGTCAGCCAGGGGCAGGTGTTGCAGGCTGTCTAGGATGTGGGTGTGTTCGCGGTCATCCAGGGCGTAGTCGACCGGGGCGATGTCCGCCACCACCAGGGCCCGGACCCGCTCGGGATGGTGCTGGGCCAGGGTCATGGCCACCTTGCCGCCCATGCTGTGCCCCACCACCAGGGCCTGTTCCAGGTCTTCCCGGTTCAGCAATGCCAGCAGATCGGTTGCCATGGCCGGGTAGTCCATCTGTAGGGTATGGGGAGACTGTCCATGATTGCGCAGGTCCGGCAGCAGTACCCGGTAACGCGCCGCCAGGGTTCGCGCGTGCCCCTGCCAGTTGACGCCGGACCCGTAGAGGCCGTGCAGCAGCAGCAGGGGCGGGCCGCTGCCCATGATCTTGTGATGGAGTCGCAGTGACATATCTTGATCGGCCTTGTCTGATACCCGATAGGTGAAGAAAGCTTGAAGCCATCCCGAAAGCGGTTAGACTGAAATCCGTCCGCTCTCCCGGAACGAAGGAGCCATCCATCATGGACCACAATCCCGGTCACCGTATTTTCCGGCGCCGCATGACCCGTCGTGATTTTCTCTGGCTGATGTCCGCCGGTTCCGCGGGGGTCGTGGTGCTGCCGGCACTCAAGGGCTGCGCCGTCGATCCGGTCACCGGTCAGCAGCGGCTCATGCTCATGTCCGAGCAGGAGGAGATCGCTGTGGACCGGCAGCATTCCCCCCACCAGTTCTCCAATGACTATGGTCTCTTGCGCGACAATCGTGTCAACAACTACGTGTCACAGGTCGGGAATTCCGTTGCCGAGGTCTCCCACCGGCCCCACATGCCGTATTCCTTCAATGTGGTCAATGCCAACTATATCAATGCCTACACCTTTCCGGGCGGCACCATGGCCTGCACCCGGGGCATCATGGTGGAGATGGAAGACGAGGCCGCCCTGGCGGCCCTGCTGGGGCACGAGACCGGTCACGTCAATGCCCGTCATACCGCCCGCCGCCAGACCACGGGCATCATTGCCGCCGTGGTCCTGGGGGGCGTGGGGATTGCGGCGGCCCAGTCCGAGCGCCTGTCCGGCTACAGCAACCTGATTTACGCGGTCAGCGCCGTGGGCGCCACCGCCCTGCTGGCCCATTACAGCCGCGAGAACGAACGGGAAGCCGATGCCCTGGGGCTGGAATACATGTCCAAGGCAGGCCAGAACCCTCAGGGCATGGTAGACCTGATGGACATGCTGCAGGGTATGTCGGATCGTCAGCCCAATGCCCTGGAGACCATGTTCTCCACCCATCCCATGAGCCAGGAACGGTTCGACACCGCCCAGCGGGAGGCCCGTTCACGCTATTCCTCGGATCTCAACCGCAACGTGGGGCGGGAGCGTTACATGGACAACACCGCCTCGTTGCGGCGCATCAAGCCGGCCATCAAGGAGCAGCAGGCCGGGGAGGCCCGCATGGCCCGGGAGCAGTACGCCCAGGCGGAACAGCATTTTGCCACCTCCCTGCGCCAGGCACCTAACGACTATCCGGGATTACTGCTCATGTCCAAAGCCAAAACCGCCCGGGGACAGCACCGGGAGGCGGAGCGTTATCTGCAGCAGGCCCGCAGTGCCTATCCGGACGAAGGGCAGGCCATTCATCTGAGCGGTATCAACCAGTTGGCACAAAATCGACCGGATGCGGCCTTGAGCCATTTCCAGCGTTATGAGCGGGTGCTGCCGGGCAATCCCAATACGGTGTTCCTGCAGGGCGTGGCTCACGAGAACATGCAGAACCGCCAGGCGGCGGCGCAGCAGTATCAGCGCTATGTGCAGATGGCGGGGACGCAGACCGAGCAGGGCCGCTACGCCGCCCAGCGTCTGCAGAGCTGGCGCTGAATAGGAAATCCCGCCTCTGGCTGGCCCTGATCCCGGTGATCATCGGGCTGCTGTTGGCCTTCTGGCAGCCCATCTCTCTGGATGCCCTGCTGGATTTCGGCCACCAGGCCGGCGCCCATCCCCTGGTGGCCGTGGGGCTGGTGCTGGTGCAGGCCTTGCTGCTCGCCCTGGCCTTGCCCGGCACCCTCATGCTCTGGGTGGTGGCCCCCATCTACTCCCCACTGATGGCTGCAGGACTGCTCACGGCCGGCAGCGTCCTGGGTGCCTTCGGCGCTTATGAGATATCCCGGCACTTGCGCGGCCGGCGGCCACCGGATGTGGATGTCGGGCGCGTGGTCAACCTGCTCAAGGAGCGGGGGGATTTCCTCACCCAACTGGTGTTGCGGGTACTGCCGGGGTTTCCCCATTCGGTGATCAACTACGGCGCTGGAATGCTGGGACTGCCCCTGCTGCCGTTCCTGGCGGCCGCCGCCCTGGGGCTGGCGGTGAAGTGGGTGGTCTACGCCGCGGCGGTGCATACCCTGGTGGAAGTGGGGACCGGGGCGGAGGCGTTCGGCCTGGATTCGGTGGCGCCGTTGCTCATCCTGACCCTGTTTCTGGGCGTGGGCGCCCTGGTGCGGCACGCCCTCCAGACCCGCCGCGCCCGGCTTGACGAGACCCCGCGGCAGGATGGTTCGTGAAGGTTGTCTATTGACCGGGATGTTCACCAATCGTCATTCCCTCGCAGGTGGGAATTCAGAATTCCCGGTCCGCACATGGATCCCCGCCTACGCGGGGATGACATGGGTGGGGATGACATGGGTGGGGATGACGTGGGTCCAGACCCGCCGCGACCGGATTGGGCAGCAGGCCAGGAGTCTGGCGGGCTACATGCCTTTTTGCCGCCCCGGCTTGCTACACTACGCCCCCTCAAAAAACATCCGTCAGGCCAGAGAGGATCACCGGTGCCAAGCTATCTTGATGAATTTCACACCGTCGACAACGGTCTGGTGCGCGTCACGCCCGAACAGGCCAGCCGCTTTGCCAAGGAAGTGGCCGGGGATTTCAACCCGATTCATGACCCCGATGCCAAGCGCTTCTGCGTCCCCGGCGATCTGCTGTTCTGCCTGGTCCTGGCACGCTACGGGGTGAGCGCCCGCATGGCCTTCAGCTTCACCAGCATGGTGGGCGCCGGTGTCGGCCTGCATTTCCCCGACACCGATGATGCCAACCTGGATATCACCGACGGCGGTGAGCGGGTCTATCTCAAGGTGGAACGGGCCGGCGAGGTCTCTCGGGACGCTGCCCTGTTGGAAGGCCTGACGAAACAGTACGCCGCCTTCTCCGGGCAGAACTTCCCCCATGTGATGGTGCCCCTGATGAAGGCACACGGCGTCATGGTCAATCCCCAGCGCCCGCTGGTGTTCTACGAAAGCATGGCCCTGGAGTTCACCCGCCTGCCCACGGAGGCACCGGCGCTGAGTTTCACCAACGCCACCATGACGGTCAACGGCAAGCGCGGCGACGTGGTTCTGGAATTTGCTCTCACCGCCTCCGGCGAACAGGTGGGCACCGGCCGCAAGAAACTGGTCATCTCCGGCCTGAGACCCTTCGAACAGGACGTGGTGGACGACCTGGTCAGTCAGTATGACGGCTGGAAGGCGGCCTACCAGCCGTATCCATAAGCCCTACGGCTCCCGGGACCCCATAGGTCCCTGCCTTCTTTGCCCTCATCCCGGGACGTCCCCAGCCCCTCTCCCCGAGTCGTCCTCCCTGCCGTCACTCCCGCGAAGGCGGGAGTCCAGGCGTGCCTCTGGAGATTGATCACATTCACCCCAAGTCACTCCCGCGAAGGCGGGAGTCCAGGACTTTCAGTCGTTGACTGGATTCCCGCTTTCGCGGGAACGACTTATGTGCGAAACATTGAAAGAGGTCCTGAAATCAGGCTATGTTGAGCCAGACACGACCGCCAAGGATATCCCCACCATGGCCCCACAGTGCCTGAAGGAACCAGTGAAGGCGTTCGGTGCTTGTCCAAGCACTGCCCGTGGCCTGTTCGCCCCCCCCGGCCAATACAATCTCCACCATAAAGACGTGCGCTACATGGCTTTATCCCAAAAGTGTTTATCCGCCATGCTGCGTATGGCCGATAAACACTTACATGTTCGGTCGCGGAGGAAACGCGAATGAATCATGAGGTGTCGCCGCTGCAGTTCGTCAAGTACTGGAAACGCGTGCGTTCCAGTTTCTGGTTTGTGCCGACGGTCATGGCCACCTTGGCCGTGCTGTTGGCTCCCCTGGGTGCCGCCGTGGACAAGCCGGTGACGGCGTGGTTGGCGCTCAACCTGGGCTGGACGTTCAAGGGTGGAGCGGAAGGCGCGAGCGCCGTCCTGGGCATCATCGCTGGATCGATGATTACCATCGCCGGTGTGGTCTTTTCTATGACGTTGGTAGCCCTCTCGCTCACTTCTTCCCAGTTGGGATCCCGTTTGCTGCGCACCTTCATGAGAGATACCAGCACACAGGTCGTGCTCGGAACCTTCATCGCCACCTTCTTGTATTGCCTGCTCGTCCTTCGCACGATCCACCGTGTGGAGGAGGTCGAGTTCGTCCCGCACCTGTCGGTCAGCCTGGGCGTTGCACTTGCGGTGGCGAGTGTAGGGGTCTTGATTTACTTCATCCATCATGTGTCTGTTTCCATCCAGGCCAACGAGATCGCCGGACGAATCGGCAAGGAATTGATCGAGAGCATCGACGATCTATTCCCGGAGCACATCGGGCCGGAGGGGCCACGGATCCCGGTGGGCCCTCCCGACGCGGGCTTCATCGGGGCGTTCGAGCGGGAAGCTCAGCCGGTCGTCGCGGACGGGGATGGCTATCTTCAGCTCATTGATGAGGACGCCCTGACGGTACTGGCGATGGAGAAGGATCTGGTCGTTCGAATGGAGCGAAAGCCCGGCAGCTACGTTGTCGCCGGTTGTCCCCTGGTGTTGATCTCGCCGGGGAGCCAGGTGAACGATGAACTCGCAAAGCGGGTCCAGTCCCTCTTCGTCATGGGCAACCAACGGACTTCCGACCAGGACATCGATTTCGGGGTGAGCCAACTGGTGGAGATGGCGGTCCGAGCCCTCTCCCCAGGGCTCAACGACCCGTTCACGGCGATCGCATGTGTGGACCATCTCGGGTCGGCTCTGTGTCGTCTCGCGGCACGAGACATACCATCACCTTATCGCTATGACCACCAGAATCAGCTTCGGTTGATTGCGCGTGCCGATACCTTCCGGGAGCTTGTGGACACGGCGTTCACCCAGATCCGGCAATATGGGCGCTCCAGTGCTGCGGTGACCATCCGCGTGCTGGAAACGATCGGTGTGGTCGCCGGCTTCACGCGTCGTCCGGAGGACCGCGCGATTCTCTTGCTACACGCTGAAATGATCGCCCGAGGGGCCGGAGAGGGGCTGCCCGAGGAAGAGGACCGCCGCGTAGTCGAAGAACGCTTCCAGACGATAATCAAGTTGTGCAGCGAACCGAAAGGCACTCGCTGCTGAAACGCAGGTGCTTGCAGCCATTACACCTTGTTGTGAAACCGCCGCGAACCCGGCACCCATTCCCCACACCGGTGAACCATGTCCCTGGAAAAGGTCGTCTTCAGCTTCTTCATCCTTCTGGCCCTGACCCTGAACTTCGGTTTTGTCCTGGGGGAGTTCGACAATCCGGACCATCACCACAGCTATGAGCTGCTGGCGGTGATCGTGGTCAACCTCATTGCCACCGTACTCAAGTTCGGTGACCGCACCCAGACCGGGGCGCTGCTGCTGGCCAGTTCGCTGGTGGCCGTGCTGCAGCTGGTGGTGGCCGGGGTGGTGTGGGGCTATGCGGCCCATGTCAGCGCCGCGGGCGTGGATGCAGTGATCATGGCCAGCATCGTCTCGCTGGCGGCGGGGGCCCTTCTGGCCAACATCGTCTCGGTGGTCCTGGTCATCATCGACACCGTGAACCTGCGCCGCTAGTCCGGCGCCGAGGGACGGCCCCGTGGATAAGGTCATCTTCCTGTTCCTGAGGCGCATGCGCACCCCGCTGCTGGTGCTGATCGGGGCGTATACGGTGTCCGGTACCGGCCTGCTGCTGATTCCCGGTGTGGACGACCAGGGCGAGCCCTGGCGTATGAGCATCTTCCACGCCTTCTATTTCCTCAGCTACACCGCCACCACCACCGGTTTCGGCGAGGTGCCCTACGCCTTCACCGATGCCCAGCGGATGTGGGTCACTTTCAGCATCTATCTCACTATCATCGCCTGGCTCTATGCCATCGGGAAGATCCTCACGCTGATCCAGGATCCGGCCTTCAAGCAGGCACTCAGTTCCCATACCTTCGATCGGGCCGTCCGGCGCATGAAGGACCCGTTCTACATCGTCTGCGGCCACGGGGATACCGGCTCCATGCTGGTGCGGGCCATGGTGCAGCGGGGACGTCACGCGGTGGTGATCGACTATGACCCGGATCGCATCAATGACCTGGAACTGGCGGATCTGACCCTGCATGTGCCGGGACTTTTGGGGGATGCCAGTGTCTCGCGACATCTCAAGGCCTCGGGGCTTTTGCATCCACTGTGCCGGGGTGTGGTGGCCCTGACCGATGACGAGGAGGCCAATCTCAAGATCGCCATCACCAGCAAGTTGCTGAACCCGGATCTGCCGGTGATCTGCCGCGCCCATACCCGGGCCACCGAGGACAACATGGGCTCCTTCGGCACCGATCACATCATCAACCCCTTTGATGCGTTCGGTGAGCGTCTCGGGCTGGCCCTGCGCTCACCGGGGTTGTATCTGTTGCGGGAATGGCTGACCAGCGTACCCGGATCCAGCCTGCAGGAGCCGGTGCATCCGCCGAAGGGTACCTGGATCCTGGTGGGGTTCGGGCGCTTCGGCAAGGCGGTGAGGCGGGCCATGGTGGCGCAGGGACTGAGCACGGTGGTGATCGAGATCGACCCGTCCAGTGCCGGATGCGACGGCCCCTGCGTGGAGGGTCGCGGCACCGAGGCGGATACCCTGCGTCTGGCGGGGATCGACCAGGCCGTGGGCCTGGTGGCCGGGACGGAGCAGGACACCAACAACCTCTCCGTGATCATGACGGCCCGGGACCTGAAGCCGGACCTGTTCATGGTAGCCCGCCAGAATCATTGCGATAATCAGGATCTGTTCCATGCGGCGCAGCCCGCCCTGGTCATGCGCTCCAGCGAGATGATCGTGGAGTCCATCCTGGCCCACCTGGGCAATCCCCTGTTGGCTCGCTTTCTGGAACTGAGTCTGGGCCACGGTGACGCCTGGGCCAACGAACTCCTCAGCCGGATCAGTGGGGTCACGGACGAGCGGGTGCCGGAGGTCTGGCGAGTGCATGTTACGGCCAAGGAGGCTCCGGCGTTGCATGCGCTGATCCGCGAGGGCTTTCCGGTCACGCTGGGTGGGTTACTGGAGGCCGGACAGGCACGTTATGCATTTCTCAACTGCGTGCCCCTGATGCTGTGCCGGAAGGGGGAAGAGGTGCTGACGCCGTCGGAGGACGCCCTTATCGAGCACGGTGACCGGCTGCTGCTCTGCGGCCGTACCCGGGCCGCAGACTATCTGCATCACCTGCTGCGGGATCACCGGGCCCTGCGCTATCTTGTGACCGGCGACAATCGCCCGGATGGCTGGATCTGGCGTATGCTGGGCATGGGGCGTCCCGAGGCAACGGCAGGACGAGATCGGTAACTGCCACGGGCACGGATTTCAGATTTTTTCGAGGTGTGACATGTCTTCAAATTCATCATCCAGGCAGCGTCTGGATCAGATCGTGGCCAACAGCCACAAGGAGCAGGCGACGCGGGAACAGGGTTACCGGGCCAAGGCCCTGAAGATGTATCCCTGGGTCTGCGGGCGTTGTGGGCGCACTTTCGATCACGGCAATGTCCGTGAGTTGACGGTGCATCATCGGGATCATAATCACGATAACAACCCTCAGGATGGTTCCAACTGGGAACTGCTGTGCGTGTATTGCCATGACAATGAGCATCAGCGCCTGACCGAGGCCATGTCCGGTCACGGCGGCGGGGCGGGGGGTGCCGGCGTTGCCGGGAAGGGGGCGAGCCATAATCCCTTCGCGGCCCTGGGGGACCTGCTCAAGGGCAAGGACTGAGCACGGCTCGCCGGTTGACCGGGTGCGGTCCGGGGCGTAGTTTTCAAGGTCTGGGACGTGGCCCGATCCCGTGGCGCCCCATGACCGGAGGACATACCGTGGATGCCTCGACTTTCAAGATGCTTGAAGGCCTGCTGATCATCGGCGGGGTGGTGGCCCTGGCCGTCTGGCAGTTTGGTTCCCTGCGCCGGGACCGGGAAGAACGTGACCGTCGACGCGCCGAGGAACAGAAAAAATCCGACAATCAAAAACAGGACTGACGGGCGACGCGCCCTGTCGAGCCACTGATCAACAACGGAGAAGGCATGAAAATCCTCATCACCGGGGGCACTGGCTTTGTGGGGTCCCACCTGATCAGACGCCTGGTCTCCCAGGACTATGAATGTGTGGTGCTGACCCGCAATACGGCCAACGCCCGGCGCAAGCTCGGTACCGCAGGCTGTCGGTTCATCCAGTGGAATACCCGTTCTCCCATCCCGGAAGAGGCCTTCGAAGGGGTGGACGGGGCGGTGAACCTGGTGGGGGAGAGCCTGGCCAGCCGCCGCTGGAGTCCCGAGCAGAAGAAGCGCATCTTCAACTCGCGCATTGAACCGACCCAGCATCTGGTGGAGGGCCTCAATGAACACGCTCCCCAGTGTAAGGTCCTGGTCTCCGCGTCCGCCATCGGCTATTACCCCGTCAATCTGCCGGATCGACTGACCGAGGAGAGTGAGCCAGGCGACGGATTTCTGCCGGACATCTGCCGCCAGTGGGAGCAGGAAGCCACCCACATGCATGAGCGCACTCGGGTGGTGATCCTGCGCTTTGGCGTGGTGCTGGGGCGGGACGGCGGCGTGATCGCAAAGCTGCTGCCGGTATTCAAGATGGGCCTGGGCGGCCCCGTCTCCGACGGTAGCCAGATCATGAGTTGGATTCACCTGGAGGATGTGGTCGGCGTCATCACTCGTGCCCTCACCGATGACGCCATGTTCGGTGTCTACAATGCCGTGGCGCCCGAACCGGTGAGCAACCGGGAATTCTCCAAGTCCCTGGGCCATGCCCTGGGCAGACCCGCCGTGGTGGCGGCGCCGGCCTTCATGCTGCGCACGGCCCTGGGTGAGATGTCCACTGTGGTACTGGACTCACAGACCATCTCGGGTGGCAAATTGCTGGAGGCAGGATATGAGTTCCTGTATCCGGATATCGACAAGGCCATGCACGAGATCGCGTCTCGATGATCATTCGTCATTGGGATCCCATGGCAGTCCTGATCCTGGGGTTGCCCATCGTTGCGTTGGTGGTCTACGGCAGTTTCTTCGCCCGGGAGTTTGTGGGGGGGTATGTCCCGCCCATGGCCAGCCTGGCGGTGCTGCTGGTGTTGGTGGGGATGCTGCTCGCCTCCCTGTGGCGGTTGTCGCCCGTGTCCGCCTATCGTTTCCAGCATTCACCGGCCAAGGTCAGTATTCAGCACTGGCGGCCTTTTGGCCGCAGTCAGTATCTGGAACATGCCCTGGCCGGCGTGGAGCGCATCAGCATCGAGCGTTATCCCTTCAACCGGGGGCACCGCTATGTGGTCTGCCTGAACCTGCGGGACGGGCGCAAGATCATCAACGGCATGCCCGACGCGGCATCGCCGCAGCCCATCTACGATTTTGCGGTGCGGGTGGCGAGGTTCTACGGGCTGGCGGAAGGACCGCCGCCGGATGCACCATAGCCGTTGTCCGTATCCCGCAGGGATGGACGCAGTCCCTGTCCATCCCCGGACAGGGACATCGGCTTTTGGTCAAGCTTCCACGACGGGGATCTTGCCGATACGACCTCGCCACTCCCGCGGCCCGGTTTCATGCACCGAGGTGCCCTGGCTGTCCACCGCCACGGTCACGGGCATGTCCTTGACCTCGAACTCGTAGATGGCTTCCATGCCCAGGTCCTCGAAGGCCACCACGCGGGAGGCCTGGATGGCCTTGGAAACCAGGTAGGCGGCGCCGCCCACGGCCATGAGATAGACTGCCTGGTTGTCTTTGATGGCGGCCACGGCCGCCGGTCCCCGTTCCGCCTTGCCGACCATGCCCAGCAGGCCGGTCTGTTCCAGCATCTGGCGGGTGAATTTGTCCATGCGGGTGGCGGTGGTGGGACCGGCCGGACCCATGACCTCATCCCGCACCGGGTCCACCGGACCCACGTAGTAGATGAAGCGGTTGGCAAAATCCACTGGCAGGGACTTGCCCTCGTCCAGCATCCGGGTCAGCCGCTGGTGGGCGGCATCCCGGCCGGTGAGCAGGCGGCCGTTGAGCAGCAGCACATCGCCCGGCTGCCAGCTGGCCACTTCCTCTCGGGTGATGGTGTCCAGGTTCACCCGCTTGCCCTTGGAGGCGTCGTAGTCCAGTTGCGGCCAGTCCTCCAGGGAGGGTGGCGTAAGGACCGCCGGGCCGTTGCCGTCCAGGTGGAAATGCACATGACGGGTGGCGGCACAGTTGGGGATCATGGCCACGGGCAGGGAAGCCGCATGGGTGGGGTAGTCCAGGATCTTCACGTCCAGCACCGTGGTCAGGCCGCCCAGTCCCTGGGCGCCGATGCCGAGGGCATTGACCTTCTCGTACAGTTCCAGGCGCAGTTCCTCCACCCGGTTCTGCGGGCCACGGGCCATCAGTTCATGGATATCCACCGGGGCCATGAGGGATTCCTTGGCCAGCAGCATGGCCTTTTCCGGTGTGCCGCCGATGCCCAGGCCCAGGATGCCCGGTGGGCACCAGCCGGCGCCCATGGTAGGCACGGTCTTGAGGACCCAGTCGACGATGGAGTCGGAGGGGTTGAGCATGGCCAGCTTGGACTTGTTCTCGGAACCGCCGCCCTTGGCGGCGCAGATCACTTCCACGTGATCCCCGGGCACGATCTCCATATGGACCACCGCCGGGGTGTTATCGCGGGAATTTTTGCGCTCACCGGCCGGGTCCAGCAGCACCGAGGCCCGCAGGGGGTTGTCCGGGTGTTGATAGGCCCGTCTGACCCCTTCGTCCACCATGGCCTGCAGGCTCATGTCCGCCTCCCAGCGCACGTCCATGCCCACCTTGAGAAAGACCAGTGCGATGCCGGTGTCCTGGCACATGGGGCGCCGGCCTTCGGCGCACATGCGGGAGTTGATCAGGATCTGGGCCATGGCATCCCGGGCCGCGGGGGATTGCTCGCGCTCGTAGGCGGCGCTCAGGGCCTGGATATAGTCCTGGGGATGATAGTAGCTGATGAACTGAAAGGCATCGGCAATGCTCTGGATCAGGTCTTCCTGGCGGATGACGGACATGGAGAACTCCGGCAAGTGTCTGCGTTGAGCCGCGCATCTTATCCCGATGCGGCCCGCACGTCATGTCTTCGTCCGGGATCAGGGCAATTCCACATTTGCCGTCTCAAGGGCCTCGGATACGAATCGGTGCAA
>NZ_JAJNQN010000023.1 GCF_022227845.1 Ectothiorhodospira lacustris
TTCCCGCGAAAGCGGGAATCCATTCGCAGACCGTAAACCATGGACTCCCGCTTTCGCGGGAGGTGACGGTGGGGGACTTCCGGGACGCCCGCCTCTGCAAGGAGCGGCGGGGGCGTCTTGTTCAGTGTTTCTCTCAGGCGGTCAAGTCACGATAGCCCAACAGCACGTCGGAGGCCTCGCCCCTGCTGCCGTCGGTCCGCTCAAACTGCCCCTGCTGGGCCACCACGTCATAGGCATTCAGCGCCCGGGCGGTCTGATCATAGCCCAGGTGAATGGCGGCCACGCCCGCCTCCTCCAGGGTCTTGAGCCGCTGGCTGCCGTCCGCACCCATCTGGAACAGGCGCAGACGCTCGAACACGCTGTCCTGGGCGTTGATCACGCCGTCGCCGTTATCATCGAACTTGGCCAGCTCCTCGAAGCCGTGGGCGGCACCGTGCTGATCCCCGAACAGTTCCCGGCCATCATCAATGACACCGTTGTCGTTGCGGTCCAGGGCCAGGAACCAGCTGTTGCCGGCGACGAAGCTGACCTGCTCCTGCCGCCCGTCGCCGGTGATGTCGAAGCGCGCACCGCGATCCACCCCGGTGGTGGTGATGCCCTCGCCGCCCAGGTCCAGCACCAAGGGATCGGCCTGCTGCGGCGCCCCGCCCAGACTGATCTGCAGACGCTCCATGCGCACGGATTCAAAGCGGATGCGCACCGCCTCGCCGGTCTCTGTGCCCCGGATGTTCACGTCCAGCCGGGAGACGCCCAGTTGCTGCCACTGGAGTTCCACACCACGGTCGGGGGCCGCCCCGGACGCGGGTGACCCGGAGGGAGATGCCGGCTCGGAGGAAGAAGATGAGGCCTCCGGGGAAGCACCGGCCCCGGCTTCGAGCTTCGGCTGATCCCGCAACAGAACCTGCCGAATGATGCGATAGTCCTGATGTTCGTTGAGCCGGGTTTCCTTGTCGGCCAGGACACCTGCGGCCTCCCCGTCCGGCACGGCCGGCACCGGCGCGGCAGATCGGGTGGTGGGCTGAAGGACGGGAGTGGAGACGGGCGGGATCATGGACCACCTGTGCCGGATACTATGGGCCTGATGGGTTTATCGGCAGGCA
This sequence comes from Ectothiorhodospira lacustris, assembly GCF_022227845.1. Lineage (GTDB taxonomy): Bacteria > Pseudomonadota > Gammaproteobacteria > Ectothiorhodospirales > Ectothiorhodospiraceae > Ectothiorhodospira > Ectothiorhodospira lacustris. Next base: position 1,101 of record NZ_JAJNQN010000023.1, read on the forward strand.
TGGGTGAGACTTTAGGGATAATCCGAACCCGTCATTCCCGCGCCAGCGGGAATCCATTCGCAGACCGTAAACCATGGACTCCCACCTTCGCGGGAGTGACGGTGGAAAACTTGCCGAGACGCCCGTCTTCGCGGGAGTGACAATGGGGAACTTGCCGAAACGCCCACCTTCGCGGGAATGACGGCGAGGGGCCTGCTCAGCATTTCCCTGGAGGATTACAAAAGGTAACCGGGTGCGGCACACTTGAGACCGAACCTTGCCGCCGCAAGATGGAATCCCATGCTCTCTGCCCAGCCTCCCCCCCCTCTGACCCTGTATGTGCACATCCCCTGGTGTGTGCGCAAGTGCCCCTACTGCGACTTCAACTCCCATGCCGCCGACAAGATTCCCGAACAGGCCTATGTGGAGGCCCTGATCACGGACCTGGAGACGGAACTGCCCATGGTCTGGGGACGGTGCATCGACAGCATCTTCATCGGCGGCGGCACCCCCAGCCTGCTGAGTCCCGAGGCCGTCGAACACCTGCTGTCGGCGATCCGTGCCCGCCTCATCTGCCGTCCCTATGCGGAGATCACCCTGGAAGCCAACCCCGGCACCGTGGAGCAGGCCCGGTTCGAGGGCTACCGGGCGGCGGGGGTGAACCGCCTGTCCATGGGTATCCAGAGCTTTGACGATGCCCTGCTCGGGGCTCTGGGCCGCATCCACACGGGACGGGAGGCCCGAGCGGCGGTGGCGACGGCACGGGCGGCGGGATTCGAGAATCTGAACCTGGACCTGATGTTCGGCCTACCCGGCCAGACGGTGGCCCAGGCCATGGCCGACCTGGACACGGCCCTGGATCTGGGGCCGGAACATCTGAGCTGGTATGAACTGACCCTGGAGCCCAACACGGCCTTTGCCGCCGCGCCCCCCGCCCTGCCCGACGAGGACACCCAGTGGGCCATGATGACCGAAGGTCAGGCCCGCCTGGCATCCCGGGGGTTTGTGCACTACGAGGTCTCAGCCTATGCCGGGAATGGGCGACAGTGCCGACACAATCTCAACTATTGGCGGTTCGGGGATTATCTGGGCATCGGCGCCGGGGCCCACGGCAAGCTCACGCTACCGGCGGAGGGACGCATCCTGCGTCGATGGCGTCACCGCCAGCCCGCAGCCTTCATGGCGGGGGCACGGGCCGGGCGGGCGCTGAACGGCGAGCGGATACTGGGTCCGCAGGAGACGGCATTCGAGTTCATGCTCAATGGCCTGCGACTGGTGGAGGGCGTGCCGTCAACCCTGTTCACCCGCCATACGGGCTTGGGGCTGGAGGCCCTGGAACCGGCAAGGTCGGAGGCGGTGGCCCGGGGACTGCTGGAAGATGACCCGGCACGTTTGGTGGCAACCGCAACCGGGCGGCAATTCCTGAACGATCTGGTGGCCCTGTTCCTGCCTGCAGAAGGGCCGGGCGAAAAGGATTGAGGGGGAGGGAGAGCGACGGAAACAACGGCATCAATCCGCCGGTTTCTTCGGCACCCACACCATCACCTTCTCCACCAGCCCCATGTCCAGCGCCGCCTCGGCAGTGAACTCGCCGGCGTAGGCGGCCTCTTCCTGGTTCAGGTCGTAGCAGTTGGCGCCGGTGATGTCCATGAGTACCGCCGGGATGCCGGCGGCACGAAAGGCGTGGATACGCTTCTGATAAAAATCCCGACAGCACATCCCTACATAGGCCGACTCACCCTCCGCCTGCATCCGCTCCAGCACCTGGCACAGATGCTCGTAGCGGGTGATGGTCACCACCTTCATGCCCCGCTCCCGGGCCAGACGATAGGCCTCCCCCACATCGCAACCGCCACACTCGGGACAGGCGTCCTCGTGGCGCCAGTCGCACCAGGCAGGTTTGGCACAGTAAGGTACCAGCAGGACCGAGGCCCGGCCAAGGATATCCTTCACCTCTTCCACGCCGCCGGGCCGATGCACCATGAGGCGGTTGGCCTGCCCCGCACTCAGACCCAGCCCCTGTTCGGCACGCCGCCCCAGGGCCAGACGCAGCAGCCGGCACAATTCATCGGGACCGAATCCCGGGAGCTGGACGTCCTCGGCCCGCAGACGGCGGATCATGCGCACTTCAGCCGCTGCCATGGGCGCACCGGCCAGGGTCTCGGCCAGGGAGAGAAACAGATCGGGCGGCGCCACATGCACCGCGCCGGAGAATTGGGCCGCCCGGATCATCCGGCCGGTGTCGTCCGGCACCAGGCGCAACTGCAGGATCCCCCCGGGCGTAGGCAGGAAGGCCTGCCAGCTTTCATCCGCCGTTGCCGACCAGTCCTCATCCAGGGCGGGGTCCACGGATGGCGGCGGCCATGATCCCTGCGCCTGTTCCTGCACCAGGTCCGGCACGCCCTCGATGGCCGTCAGTGCCAGTTCCCCGAGCAGGGAGCGGGCGGCGGCCGCCTTCAGGGCTTCCATGTCCGGATCCGTGACCGGCAGTTCCCCCAGGGTGATGAAACGATTGCGGGCACTGAGAATGCCCTGGGCGCTGAGCTTTTCCCGGGGCGCCCGCAACACCTTGAGCAGGACTTCCGTATCCAGGGTTTCCAGGATCACAGCCTGGTAGAGGATGGCCTCGGCCTCAATGGCCAGAAAACCCGCCCCCAGCTTGCGCCCGGACACTTCCAGGTCATTGGGAAAGGTGGTATGGGCGGGAATGCCCAGGTCCACCAGGGCGCGCACCAGGGCCCGGTTGAGCCGGGCCATCAGCGCCGTCAGGGTATCGCCCTCCCCCAGCCAGCGGCGGGGCAGGGTCAGACTCAGGCAGCACTGGCCCGGGGCCAGATAAAGGGCACCACCGCCGGTGAGCCGACGCACCACGGGAATACCCGCCTGGTCACAGTAGGCGATGCGCACCCCGTGACAGACGGCCTCGTGACGACCCAGGCTCGCGGTGGGTTCATAACGGTGGAATCGCAGCCGGGCCTCGTCGGCCGCCACGGAACCCGCCAGATGGCGATGGTCCCGAGCCACCTGCTCGATCCCCGGCGCGATGCCCTCGGTCCAGACCCGGCAGGGCCGAACCGTCATGCCGATACACTCTCCCGCCAGTTCATGCCGGCGTCACCTTCCCAGTAGCCGTCACAGAAACGGGGGAACAGGGGCTTCATGGCGTCCAGGGCCTGGCGCGGGGTGAGGCTGCCGTCGATGCAGCCACGGAAGGCTCTGGCCACGGCCTCAGTACCTTCCGGTTCCGGTGAGACACGGACCACGTCGATCCCCATGGCCCGCAGCTCGGGCATGACCCCGATGAGGTTGTTGGGGTCGGCGGACTGCAGCTGGATGCCGTTGATGGTGAGGAAGCCGCTGCCGTCCTGGGTCGCCAGGGGCAGGCCCGCCGGATAGTCCAGGCAGGCCAGCTCGCAGCTGTCCTTGGGCAGGTTGCGGGCACGGGCGGTGAAGCAGCGAGCGGAGAAGGCCAGAGGCAGACGACCGAACACCAGTACCTCGGTTTCCAGCCCGTCGGGCCGGGCCTTGTGCATGCCTTCCAGGATATGCCGGGACAGCTCCACGGGCATCACCCAGCGCACGGCACCGATGTCGCGCAACTCGCGCAGGGTACCGGGATTGTAGGTGTTGATGTTGGGGCCGGCGACGAAAGGCTTGCCCTGGGACAGACCCAGGGAAGTGGCATCGTTGGCCTCGATCATGAAGCGCCCGTTCTGTACCAGACGCTCCAGGGCCAGGCGCTCGGATTCCGCCTCCATCAGGGCCAGGGTGGACATGACCACGGTCTTGCCGGCGGCCGCCAGACGGTCGGCCACCTCCAGCCAGTCGGCGGCGCGCAGTTCACGACGCTTGGAACAGACCGTCTCGCCCAGGTAGACGATGTCCACCGGCCACTGTTCGACGGCGGCGTAGAATTCCATGACCCGCTCGCGGGGCCAGTAATACTGAATGGGTCCCAGGGAAAGTTTCATTGCCAGGCTCTGTGCAAGGCACCCAGGGTCTGGGTGCGTCCTTCGGACATGCCGGCGAGCTGGGAGGCCCATTCCGGCCGCGGGGTATAGGCATCGGGGTTGGCGTGACAGGCATCCAGGGCCTGGCGCATGACGCGCGTGGCCTGGCCCACATAGGCGGGGCTGCGCTGACGGCCTTCCAGCTTGATGGCCTTGACGCCGATCTTGAGCAGATCGGACAGGATGTCCAGGGTGCTCAGGCTGGTGGGTTCCTCAATGGCATAGATGGTGTCGTCGCAGTTGCCCACCTGATAGCGGCCCTTGCAGATGACCGGATAGCCGGCGCTCTCGCCCGGCTTGAAGGTATCGATGAGCACGCCGTTCAGACGCGCCTCGCGGCCACGGCCAGTCTCGATCCAGCGCACCGCGTGAGCGGGGGAGCAGGCCCCCTTGGTATTGGGGGAGTCGCCGGTGGCATAGGAGGACAGCATGCAGCGGCCCTCCACCATTACGCAGAGGCTGCCGAAGCCGAACACCTCGATGTCCAGCTTGGCCCGCTCGATCACCTGGGACACCTGGGACATGGACAGTACCCGGGGCAGCACCGCCCGTACCACGCCGTAGCGCTCATGGTAGAAGTTCAGGGCATCGGCGGTGGTGGCGGACCCCTGAACCGACAGGTGCAGGGTGAGGTCCTGGTGGGTATCGGCGGCGTAGCGCAGCAGGCCCATGTCGGCGAGGATGACGGCATTTACGCCCTCCTCGGCGGCCACATCCACCGCTTGGGTGGCGGCGGCCCAGATATCCGGCTGGGGATAGGTATTGAGGGCCATGTAGACCTTCACGCCCTTGCCCCGGGCATAGGCAATGCCCTTTTGCAGGGCCTTGCGATCAAAATTCAGGCCCGGGAAGTTACGGGCATTGGTCTCGCCGCGCAGGCTCAGATAAACGGCATCGGCGCCGTTGTCCACGGCTGCCCGGAGCGCCGGGAAGCCGCCCGCCGGACAGACCAGCTCCATACGATCTGGGTTCATCAACAACTCTCCTGGGTTCCTGGAAGGTGACTGTCTGAATGTAAGGGACGCGCACCCTGCCGGGTCCCTCGCCGTGTCAGCTCCTGTTCGATGGCGTTGATCACCGTCCACTTGCTGCCGCACCAGTCCGGTGCCAGCAGCAGGGGCTTGCGGGCCGTGGCGGTCAGGCGATGGAACACCACCTCAGGCGGGGTCATCTCGATCATGTCCACCGCCGTGTTCACGTATTCGTTCAGGGTCCAGGGCCGGTATTCACCGGCCCGCCACTGGCGGGACAGGCGGGTACCCCGGACCACATGCAGGGGGTGAAGCTTGAGGCCATCGGTGCCTTCATTCAAGACCCGGGAGAGGGTTTCCCGCTGATGCCAGGGGGTCTCGCCGGGCAGGCCGATGATCAGGTGGGTGCAGACGGACAGGCCCCGGCCGCGGGCACGCCGGACGGCGTCCTGATATTCGGCAAAGCCGTGACCCCGGTTGACCCGAACCAGGGTCTCGTCGAAGGCGGACTGCAGGCCCAGCTCCAGCCACAGGGTATGGCCCTGTTCCTGGTAGGACACCAAGAGATCCAGCACCTCGTCGGGCACGCAATCGGGCCGGGTACCGATGGACAGCCCCACCACTCCCGGCTGCTCCAGGGCGGCATCGTAGAGGGCCTTGAGGCGGGTGACCTCGGCATAGGTGTTGGTATAGGCCTGAAAATAGGCCAGATGCAGGCGCGCACCGGTGCGCCGGGCCACCACGTCCCTGCCCTCCGCCAGCTGTCGGCGCACGGCGCCGCCGTCCTGCCCCTGGGGGGCGAAACTGGCGTTGTTGCAGAAGCTGCAGCCACCACGGCCCTTGGTGCCGTCCATGTTCGGGCAGATGAAACCGGCGCTCACGGTGAGCTTGTGCACCCGCTGGCCATACCGTGCCCGCAGGTGGCTGCCCAGGGTGTTGACGTGGTCGGTGAGGGTGGACATGGTCAGCCCACCTGGTCCAGGAAGCGGCGACGGAAATCCACCCCCAGTTCCCGGGCAAGGCCTTCACAGGCCTCGATGTCCACCCCCGGCAGGCCGTCGACGGCGGTGACGGTGACCTGGGGGACATGGGCGCGGGCGGCACGGACGAAATCCAGCACGGCCGGATAGGCGCCGGGCAGCTTGGGCCGGCAGTGCCGCTCGTAGGTGAAGGCGTCCTGGGCATTGAGGGAGACGGACAGGGCATCGATGCAGCCGGCCATCTCCGGGGTCACGTCCCGACCGTGGACCAGATTGGCCAGGCCGTCGGTGTTGATGCGGATGGCGGGTGCGCCCCGGGCCTTGAGCTGCCGGGCCACGGCCAGGATGGCGTCCAGCCGCAGGGTGGGTTCGCCCAGACCACAGAAGACCACGGCCTCGTGATCCTTCGGATCACCCACCGCATCCAGCATCTGCGCCACCGTGGGTTCCTGGTACAGCCGCAGGGGGTACCCCTGCACCGCCCAGGTCTTGTTGAACTTGGGGCAAAAGGCGCAGCGCAGGGTGCAGCGGTTGGTGACGTTCAGGTAACGGCGGTTGTGTAGGCTGTAGCCCACCACGGGGTCTGCGTGGTGGTCGGCCGTCTGTTGCTGCATCTTCAAGCTACCTCTTGGCTTGCGGCCCGGGGTCGGGGCCGCGACCCGACGCCCGAAACCGCGGCGTGGGCTCGCCGGGAAAGCCGCCATTAAACATGAATTGGCGGGCGCTGTCATGCCCTGGAATCAGTCTTGGCCGGTGCCGCCGGTCAACCTCGCCATTCGCGGCCGGGGGCCGCTCAGGTCTTGGGCAACGTCACGCCCCGCTGCCCCTGGTACTTGCCGCCCCGGTCCTTGTAGGAGGTCTCGCAGACCTCGTCGGACTCCAGGAACAACATCTGCGCCACCCCTTCATTGGCATAGATCCGCGCCGGCAGGGGGGTGGTATTGGAAAACTCCAGGGTCACATGTCCCTCCCACTCCGGCTCCAGAGGGGTAACATTCACAATGATGCCGCAGCGGGCATAGGTGCTCTTGCCCAGACAGATGGTCAGCACATTGCGAGGAATCCGGAAATACTCCACCGTCCGCGCCAGGGCGAAGGAGTTGGGGGGGATGATGCAGACATCCGACTTCACGTCCACGAAACTGCGTTCGTCGAAAGACTTGGGGTCCACGATGGTGGAGTTGATGTTGGTGAACACCTTGAATTCGTCGGCGCAGCGCACGTCATAGCCGTAGCTGGAGGTGCCGTAGGAGATGATGCGCTCCTCCCCGGCATACCTCACCTGTCCCGGCTCGAAGGGTTCGATCATGCCCTGCGCCGCCATGCGGCGGATCCACTTGTCCGATTTGATCGACATGAAACGACCTGCCTTTTACTGGATGACGATGTTGGGGAACTTGGCGCTGTAGTCCCGGGCCTGGGCGGCCAGGCGTGCGGCGGTGCGGCGGGCGATCTCCCGGTAGATCTCGGCGATGCGGCTGTCGGGCTGGGCGATCACGGTGGGGCGGCCGCCGTCGGCCTGCTCACGGATCTGGATATCCAGCGGCAGGGCGCCGAGGAACTCCACGCCGTAGTCCCGGGCCATGCGCTCACCGCCGCCCTGGCCGAAGATGTATTCCTCGTGACCGCAATTGGAGCAGATGTGGATGCTCATGTTCTCCACCACGCCCAGCACCGGCACGTCCACCTTCTCGAACATCTTCAGACCCTTGCGGGCATCCAGCAGGGCGATGTCCTGGGGGGTGGTGACGATGACGGCACCGCTCACCGGGATCTTCTGGGCCAGGGTGAGCTGGGTGTCGCCGGTGCCCGGCGGCAGGTCGATGACCAGATAATCCAGCGCCTTCCAGTTGGTGTCCCGCAGCAACTGCTCCAGGGCCTGGGTGACCATGGGGCCACGCCAGATCATCGGCGTGTCCTCGTCGATGAGAAAGCCGATGGACATGGCCTGGATACCGTGGTTTTCCATCGGCTCCATAGTCTTGCCGTCGCGCGTCTCCGGCTTGCCGGAAATGCCCAGCATGCGGGGCTGGCTGGGGCCGTAGATATCGGCGTCCAGGAGGCCCACGCTGGCCCCCTCGCCCGCCAGGGCCAGGGCCAGGTTGGCGGCGGTAGTGGACTTGCCCACCCCACCCTTGCCGGAGGCCACGGCGATGATGTTCTTGATCCCCTGAAGGGGTTTGAGGTTTTTCTGTACCGCATGGGAGACGATGCGGGTCTCCACCTGCACCGCCACCGCGCCGACACCCTCGATGCGCCCCACCCGTTCCGTCACGGCCTGCGTAAGCGCACCGTGCCAGCCGGCGGCGGCATAGCCCAGGGTCAGCTGGATACTGACCTTGTCGCCTTCCACCTGGATATCCTTGACGGCCTTGGCGGACATCAGGTCCTTGTCCATGTAGGGATCCTGGATCTCCTTGAGAGCCGTTTCAACCTGCGCGCGGGACACCTGGGACATCAAGCCTTCCTCGGGGTTTCAGAGTGTAATCCTGGGATTCTACACCAAGGGACTCGGGAAGACTGAATCGCCTTGGAGTATCATTTCTCCATGAAGACCCCCGAACTCCTCGCCCCCGCCGGCACCCTGAAAAACCTGCACTATGCCCTGGCCTATGGTGCCGATGCGGTATACGCCGGCCTGCCCCGCTACTCCCTGCGGGTGCGCAACAATGACTTTTCCACCCTGGAGCAACTGCAGGCCGGGATCGAGGCCACTCACGCCGCGGGCCGACGCTTTTTCCTGGCCACCAACATTGCCGCCCATCCCGCCAAGGTGCAGACCTTCCTCAGGGACCTGAGTCCGGTGGTGGCCCTGGCGCCGGATGCCCTGATCATGTCGGACCCGGGCCTGATCCTGATGGTGCGGGAGACCTGGCCGGAGATCCCGGTGCACCTGTCGGTGCAGGCCAACACAGTGAACCAGGCCTCGGTTCGCTTCTGGCAGGGGCTGGGTCTGTCTCGGGTGATCCTGTCCCGGGAGCTGTCCCTGGAGGAGATCAGCCGCATCCGTCAGGACTGCCCGGACATGGAACTGGAGGTGATGGTGCACGGGGCCATGTGCATCGCCTATTCCGGGCGCTGCCTGCTGTCGGGCTACTTCAATCACCGGGATGCCAATCAGGGGGCCTGCACCAATTCCTGTCGGTGGCGCTACCGCCTGCACCCCGCCCGGACCGATGCCACCGGGGACCTGCAGCCGGTCGAGGAGGCAACCGGAGGACGTCATCCCCTGGCAAACAAGGCATTCCTGCTGGAGGAAGGGGAACGGCCCGGACAGCTCATGCCGGTGGAGGAGGATGAACACGGCACCTATATCCTCAATTCCATGGACCTGCGGGCGGTGGAGCATGTACAGCGGCTGGCCCGGATCGGGGTGGATGCCCTGAAGATCGAGGGCCGGACCAAGTCCCACTATTACGCTGCCCGCACCACCCAGGTGTATCGCCGCGCCATCGACGATGCGGCGGCGGGACGAGACTTCGATCCGCGATTGCTGGATCATCTGGAAGGACTGGCCAACCGGGGCTATACGGACGGCTTCCTGACCCGGGCACGGGACCGGACGGCGCAGAATTACGCCCGGGGACATTCGGAATCCTCCCGGCAGCTGTTCGTGGGGGAGATCCTGGGTTTTGACCCCGACACCGGACTGGCGGAGGTCGAGGTGAAAAACAAGTTCGCGGTGGGAGATCGCCTGGAGGTGATGACCCCGGCGGGCAGTCGCGAACTGGTCCTGGGAGCCCTGTTCAGCCTCGCGGGAGACGCGATGCCGGAGGCACCGGGTGCGGGCTACCGGGTCCGGATCCCCCTGCCCGAGGGGAATTACGACCTGGGCCTGGTGGTACGGTACATGGACCTGCAGACGCCCCAAGCACCTTGCGACGCCTTCTCCTCCCAGTCCTGATCCTGCTGGCCGCGGGCCTGTCCGGCCCGGCCCTGGCCCTGGACGGCCTGCGCCTGGGCATCGGGGACATCCAGGGTGAGGGCTGGTCCATGGAAGGTGTCAGCCTGGACCTGAGCCTGGGGCAGCGGGATGCCCTGGACCTCCAGGTGGAACGCCTCCGGCTCCCGGAACCACTGGGGACATTGCGACAGGTCCGGCTGCACTGCCAGGGCGGCGGGCTGGACAACATCACCCTGGACTGCCCCCAGGTCCGGGTGATGTGGCGCCACCCGGACCTGGGACAGGGCACCGGCACGGGCCGCATGACCCTGCGCCTGGACGGACGTCTGGACCTGGATCTGACCCTCACCCTGGAATCGATGGGCCGGTTCCAGGTGCGTCTGCTGCAGGGTCCTGAGCAATGGCAGGCCACGATGACCCTGCAGAACCTGCCCGCAGAGGGGCTGCTGCCCCTGATCATGACTCTGTCTCCTTCCACTCAGGATTCCCCCCTGGATGGTGCCCTGTTGCGGGGCGCCCTGTCCGGCCGCCTCCGGGCGGCCGGTGGTGATGACGGTCTGCAGCATCTTTCTGCCCGAGTGTCCTGGCGATCCGGCGCCTTTGCCGGGGCCGACGGCATGCTGGCGGGGGAAGACCTGTCCGTGGACCTTGAGCTGGAGGCCCGGCAACAGGCCGGGCGCTGGCAGGGTCGGCTGGACCTGGCGTGGACCGAAGGAGGCGGCTACGTCCATCCGGTCTACGCCGAGGCCTCCCGCGAGGCCCCCGGCCGACTGGGGCTGTCCTTTCGCGGAGCCTCGGAATCCGGCGATCTGCAGGTGGAGCAGCTGGACCTGACCTGGGGAGAGGCACTGCAGGTGGTGGGCAGGCTGCGCCTGGATACCCGGCAGGCTCAGCCCCTGCGGGAGGCCGACCTGATCCTGAGCCGGGGGCGCCTCCCGGTCCTCTATGAGACCTTTCTCCAGCCCTTCCTCTACGGCACGGTACTGGAAGACCTGGAGACCCTGGGGTTGGTCTCGGCCCTGCTGCAGGTCAGGGAGGGCGAGTTATCCCGAGCGGTGCTGACCGCCGTGGACGTGCATCTGGATGACCGCCTGGGCCGCCTGGGCCTCTACGGCATGGACGGCCGTTTCCTGTGGGCTGCAGAGGAAACCCCGCCCGCCAGCAGCCTGGGCTTTTTGGGCGGGCATGTCTACGGCATCCCCCTGGGAAACGCCCGCCTGCGCCTGCAACTGGAGCAGGACGGCCTGCGCCTGCTGGAGCCGGCCCGGATACCCATCCTGGACGGGGCGCTGGAGGTGGAGACACTCAAGGCACAGTCCCTCTCCGGCGGTGACCCGGTGGTGGTGTTCGATGGCCGGATCACCCCCATCGCCATGGAACTGCTGGCCGCCGCGGTGGACCGCCCCCTGTTCACGGGCACCCTGGCCGGGGTCATCCCCCAGGTGCGTTACCAGGGGGGCGAACTGAGTGTCGGCGGGCGACTCCTGATCCATGCCTTCGACGGGCTGATCATGATGCGCAACCTGCGTCTGCAAGACCCCTTCGGGGTGGCACCGGTGCTGTCCGGCGACATGGACATCAACCATCTGGACCTGGCTGCCCTCACCGGCACCTTTGCCTTCGGCAGGATCGAGGGACGGCTGCAGGGTCATGTGCATGACCTGGTGCTGGTGAACTGGGAACCGGTCCACTTCGACGCCGCCCTGTACACCCCGCTGGAAGGCACGTTCCGGCGCCGCATCAGCCAGCGGGCGGTGGACAATCTGGTGAGTCTGGGCGGCGGGGTGGGCGGGGTGCTGGGCACCGGCTTCCTGCGCTTCTTCGAGTCCTTCGCTTACCGGCAGCTGGGCCTGTCCTGCCGATTGCGGGGAGACGTGTGCGAGATGAGCGGAGTGGCGCCGGCGCCCACGGGGGGGTACTTCATCGTCCAGGGGGCGGGGCTGCCACGGATTCAGGTGGTGGGCTTCACCCGTCAGGTGGCATGGCGGGATCTGGTGCACCGGCTGGTGGGCGCCGTGCAGTCCGGTGAGTTCTCGACGAACGCCGACGATTGAAACCAGTGCTCAGCGATACCTGAACCGATACCAGACCATGCCCAGATACTCATGCAGGGCAAAACGGGTGCGCTCCAGGGCCGCTGACTGGGGAATCAGGCCGCGCCCGTCGAACCCGGCCGCCGCCTGCTGATCCGGGCGGCGGGAATAGGTGGGCATGGCGGACACGGTCAACCCCGTCTGCTCGAAGCACCAGCGGGCCCGGGGCACATGCACGGCGTGAGTGACCAGAACGGCGTGCTCGATCCCCTCGGCCCGCAGCAACTCGGCGCTGAACAAGGCATTCTCACAGGTGTTGCGACTTCGATCCTCCACCCAGCGTACGGGGACGCCCCATTCCTCGGTGAGCACCTGCTGCATCAGCTCCGCCTCGCTCAGAGGTTCATCGCCCCCCACCCGACCGCCACTGACCAGGATCGGCAGACCGGTTTGCCGGTGCACCCAGGCACCGTACCTGGCCCGTTCCAGGGAAAAGTGGTTCACCGTGTCGGCGCCGTATTCGGGGGCATCCACTCGCCGCCCCCCAGCCAGGATGATGATGACGCGGGCCGGGGCCGGGGCGACCTCCACGGCCCGGGCACGCTCTTCCAGGGCGCCGGTCAGGGCATGGGACACCATCGGCAGTGAGGCCACGTAAAGGAGCAACAAGCCCAGCACGACCAGCCCCCTCCCCATCCATGTGCGCCGGAACAACAACCCCGTCACCACGAGGATCAAGGGGCTTGCGGGGGGCATCAGCAACAGTTCCAGAGCCATGCGTCTCTCCGCGGACTTGGCAGGCAATCGGGCCGACGACCGGCAGCGGGTCCGCTTCGGCATCGGCGATAGGACACGGTATGATCGGTACAAGCATTTTGCAAACGGAGCGCTTACCCATGACTGCTGTCATCGACCCCGGCCGTCGTCGCGCCCTCAAGACCCTGGTTGCCGGCGCCCTCGTCCCCGCGCTTTCCGGCTTGCCCGGCCCGGCCGGCGCGGCCCATGCACCTCGCGTCGGCCTCGCGCTGGGAAGCGGTGGCGCCCGTGGCCTGGCCCATGTCCTCGTCTTCGAAGTGCTGGAAGAACTGGGCGTGACCCCGCACCGGATCGCCGGCTCCAGTATCGGCGCCATCATGGGGGCGCTCTACGCGGCGGGCCTGTCGTCCGGAGATATTCACGATGCCATCGACACCCTCACGGTGGCCCACGACGAATCCTGGTTCGATTCCCTGCTGAACCGGGAATGGACCCGCTGGATCAAATTCGTGGAGCCCTTTGGCGCCAAGGGCGGGCTGATGAAATCGGACGCCTTCGTCAAATTTCTCGGCGAGACCGCCGGCGTCAACCGCTTCGAGGAACTCAAGATACCCCTGCAGGTGGTTGCCACCAACTTCTGGGAACGGCGCATGGCGGTCTTTGACAGCGGCGAGATCTGGCCCGCGGTTCAGGGCAGCATGGCCATGCCGGGACTGTTCAGTCCGGTCAGCCTGGGCGACAAGGTTCTGGTGGACGGCGGCCTGACCAATCCCGTCCCCTACGACCTGCTGCTGGAGGATTGCGACATCACCATCGCCGTGGACGTACTGGGCATGCGCGAGCCCGGCAATGGCAGTGACAATGGGGGCGGCAACGGCAACCCGTCCTATTTCGACAACAGCTTCAACACCTTCCAGATCATGCAGTTCTCGATCCTGGAGGAAAAGCTCAGACGGGTCCGGCCGGACATCCTGATCCGACCGAAAATCAGCAATGTGCGGGTACTGGAGTTCCATCGCTTCGAGAGCATCTTCGAACAGTCCCGCCCGGCGACGGATCAGTTGCGGAGTGAACTGAAGACACTGCTCGAAAAGCGCTGAATCCACAACCTGACGAACCCTCATGATCTCCCTCAGACATCGATTGGCCGAATTCGGCTTCATCGCCAACGAGGATTACAGCTATCCGGTGCGATGCCTGCTCTCCGCCCGGGTGGAGCACCTGCGCTGCCTCAACATCGAGGGCACCAGCGGGCGACGCCGTGCGGCCTTCGCCCACGCCCTTGGACAGGCACTGGCTTTCGAGCATATCCTGTACCACGAATACACCCCGCCGCGACCGGAAGCCCCCGTGCGCATCCCGGTCGATCCGGATGAGGAAGGCGCCGGAGAATACCCGGCGGATCCTGTGGACCGGATCCTGGGCGAGGCCTGCGCCCGCAGCGAAGGAGAGCCGGCCCTGCTGATCCTGGACCAGCTCCACCGGGCGCCCTTTGCCGAGCATCTGCGACTGGCGGAATTCATCCGCACCGGGTTCTGGTATGCCGGCGATCTCCCCCTCAAGGCCCATCCGGGTCATCTGCTGATCTTTCTCATCTCCGACGAGCCCCTGTTCCACAGCCTGCGGCAGATGAGTTTCAAGGTCTGGGTGGACCCCGAGGTGCAGGCCCCTGCACTGACACCGGAAGCGCTCGGCCTGCCGCCGCAGGCTCGCACCCTGCTGCAGGCACTCGGGACCCTCTTCGAGGCCCTGCAACTGCATCCCAACCTGAACGAATACGCCCGGGTCATCCACGATATCCATGTCAACGTCAATGACCTGGAAGACCTGCGTCATTCCCTTTACGGCTGGGTGGAGGGCGTGGATCGTGAGCGGTTGATGTCACCGAGCATGACTCACGTCCTGGAGACCCAGCTGGCCGTCATCCGTCACTATCTTCATCCCGGGGAAGCCCCCGCCGACTGGAGCGCCGACGACGACTGACGTCCCGAACCCCGATCCGTTATGATCAGGGACCCTGAACCACTGATTGCCATTGATCAAGTCATGACTCCAGAACAGGTACAAACGCTCATCGCCGCCGGACTGCCCGACGCCCAAGTCACCGTCAGCGGTCAGGAAGGCCATTTCGAGGCCGTGGTCGTCTGCGCGTCCTTCGCCGGACTCAGCCGCCTCAAGCGGGAACAGATGGTCAATGCCACCGTCAGACAGGAAATCACCAGTGGTGCCCTGCACGCCCTGTCCATCCGCCCCATGACCCCTGAGGAATGGGCGCAGAAGCATCCGAACGCCTGATTTCACCGACGCCGCAGAACCTACGGAAACCCCCCATGAAATTCGAGACCCAGGCCATTCACGCCGGCTTCAGCCCCGACCCCACCACCAAGGCCGTGGCCGTGCCCATCTACCAGACCACGTCCTATGCCTTCGACGACACCCAGCATGGGGCGGACCTGTTCGACCTGAAGGTGGCGGGCAACATCTACACCCGCATCATGAACCCCACCACGGACGTCCTGGAAAAGCGCCTGGCCGCCCTGGAAGGCGGGGTGGGCGCCCTGGCCCTGGCCTCGGGCATGGCCGCCATCACCTACGCCATCATGACCATCGCCGAGGCGGGACATAACATCGTCACCACCAGCACCCTTTACGGCGGCACCTACAACCTGTTCGCCCACACCCTGCCCCGTTACGGCATCGAGGTCCGCTTTGCCGCCCCCGGCGACCTGGACGGCATGCGCGCATTGATGGACGACAACACTCGGGCGGTGTTCTGTGAATCCATCGGCAACCCGGCCGGCAACGTGGCCGACCTGCAAGCCCTGGCGGACATGGCCCACGCCCATGGCGTGCCGCTGATCGTGGACAGTACCGTCGCCACCCCCTACCTGTGCCGCCCCTTCGAGCACGGCGCCGACATCGTAGTGCACGCCCTCACCAAGTACATGGGCGGACACGGCACCACCGTGGCCGGAGCCATCGTCGATTCGGGCAACTTCCCCTGGGCCGAGCACAAGGACCGCTTCATTCGCCTGTGCGAACCGGACCGGTCCTACCATGGCGTGGTCTACACCGAGGCCTTCGGTGCCGCCGCCTACATCGGCCGCGCCCGGGTCGTGCCCCTGCGCAACATGGGCGCGGCCCTGTCCCCATTCAACAGTTTCCTGATCCTGCAGGGCATCGAAACCCTCGCGGTGCGTATGGACCGGCACTGCGACAACGCCATGGCGGTGGCCCGTTTCCTCAAGGAACACCCGAACGTGAGCTGGGTACGCTTTGCCGGTCTGGAGGACCATCCGGATCATGCCCTGGCGCAAAAGTATATGGACGGCCGCGCCGCCAGCATCCTGTCCTTCGGCATCAAGGGTGGCCGCGAGGCGGGTGCCCGCTTCATCGACGCCCTGAACCTGGCCGTGCGCCTGGTGAACATCGGCGACACGAAGACCCTGGCCTGCCACCCGGCCACCACCACCCATCGCCAACTGTCGCCGGAAGAGCTGCAAAAGGCCGGTGTTTCCGAGGACATGGTCAGGCTTTCCATTGGCATCGAACACGTGGATGATATCCTTGCAGACCTGGACCAGGCCCTGGCGGCCGCCGGCTGAATGCGGCTACCGGCCCGGTCCGCGTCCAATCCGCCATCAGGAATCACGTCACCATGGCAGCCAGCACCGATGCCCCCCGCTTCGAGGATCTCGTTCCCATCAACGAGCTTTCCGAAGCCGGGCGCAACCAGCTCAGGATCCATTTGCGCAAGGGAGTCCTGCGCGCCGGCAATAAGCTCAGCCCCGGCCATGATGCGACGGACCTGGTGTACCTGCTGTCCGGTCGCCTGAGCCTGGTGTCCCGTGGTGTGCCCGAAGAGGTGCGCGGCGGGATGGAGCGGGCCTGCCAACCCCTGTTCTCCGACCGGCATCAGGGGGAGTTTGCCGTTGCGGAAACCGACTGTATTCTCCTGCGCGTCAGCCGACAGATCTTCGCCGCCCTGCTGAGCCGGGAACGCACGGCCGGTGTCGAGGTGGTGGACGTGGATGTGGACGAAACCCAGGGCTCCATCTTCCGAGACCTCTACCAAGCCACGATCAATGGCCGCCTGGAGCTGCCGCCGATGCCCGAAGTGGCCATGCGCATCCAGCGCATGGCCCAGGACCCGGACATCGGGGTCACCGAGATCACCCAGGTGATCCAGACCGATCCGGTAGTGGCGGGCGCCATCATGCACGCCACCAACAGCCCCCTGTTCAGGGCCGGCAAGCCCATTAACAACATCCGCGACGCGGTCATACGCCTGGGCTTCAATGCCACCCAGAAACTGGCGTTCAACATTGCCATGCGGCAGGCCTTCCAGGCCCGCTCTCCCAGAACCCGTCAGCACATGCACGAACTGTGGGACCGCAGCGTCGATATCTCCGCAATCGCCTACGTGCTGGGCAGACACCTCAAGGGTTTCGACCCGGACCGTGCCCAGCTGGCCGGCCTGATGCACGAGATCGGCACCATCCCGATACTGAACTATCTGGACCGGCACAAGATCCATCTTAACGATGAGCAGCTGGAGCACACCATCACCAAACTGCGCGGCATGACCGGCGTCATGGTACTGAACTACTGGGGCATGGACCCCGAGCTGGTGAGCGTGGCGGAACATGCGGGCAACTGGCAACGGGAACACCCGAACCCCGGTGACTACTGCGATCTGGTGATCGTGTCGCGGCTGCTCAGCAAGCAGGGCGCCGGTCAGGGCGAGACGTTGCCGCCCCTCGACCAGGTTCCCGCCTTCCGGAAACTGGACCTGGGTCCCATTGATGAAGATATGAGCCTGGGATTGCTCAAGGAAACCGAACAGGAAATCGCCGCACTCAGGAACATACTCCATGGCTGACAGCATCTCTGCAGATACCCTGGCCGACCTGCAGCCATTGCAGGAACTGGGAGAACAAGCCCGCCGCAGCCTGGCCAGCAAAGCCACCGTGGCAACCCTAAAGGCGGGTACGCGGATCACCGCCGCAGAAGAAAACCGCTGGATGATCTACGCCCTGGAAGGACGCTTCACCTTCGTGGCCAGTGACAAACCGACGCTGATCGAGGCAGGCAGCCCCCGGGCGAAGCAACCGCTGTTCAGCGGGCAAAACCTGCGGGATTTTGCGGTATGCGCCACGCAGGCTCAGATCCTGCGCATTGACCGCAACATGTACGAATCCCTCGGTCAGCAGCAGCGGGAGGCGAATTTCGAGGTGGAAGAAACCATCCTCAGCCCCACGGAAAGCGCCCTTTTCGCCAAGATCTACCAGAACATCGTCACCGGCCGCCTGGACCTGCCGGCCATGCCGGAGGTGGCCCTCAAGATCCAGGGGGCGATCAACGCCCCTGATGCCGATGCCTACCGGCTGTCGCGGATCATCCAGATGGATCTGGCCGTGACCGGCGGCCTGGTCAAGGCCGCCAACAGCGCCCTCTACGGCGGGGCAAGCCCGGTCGGCAGCGTGCGTGATGCCATCGTGAGACTGGGCTTTGACGTCACTCGCCAGCTGGTCATCAGCATCGCCATGAAACAGGTCTTCAGGACGGACGTACCCGGCCTGAAGCAACGGATGAAGGCACTCTGGGACCGCAGCGTCCATGTCTCCGCCCTGAGCTACGTGCTGGCCCGCCATACCCGGCGTTTCGACCCGGAGCATGCCATGCTTGCAGGGCTGCTCTATCAGGTCGGCATGGTACCCCTGCTGGACCATATCGGGCGCAGGTATGGGGACATTACCGATACCGAGGTGGACAGCATCCTCACCCGCCTGCACCCGGTGGTGGGAGAACTGGTCATCAATTACTGGGGATTGGGTCCGGACATCTGCCTGGTGGTGCGGGAGTGCGGCAATCTGGATCGTAACGGTCACAGCACCCCGGATTACTGTGACGTCGTCCAGGTCGCCGACCTCTACCGCAGGGCCCATGACCGCAACGAAAGCGATACCCCGCGCTATCACCAGGTATCCGCCTACGAAAAGCTGGGGCTCCCCGAGCCTGACGCCGATATGAAAATCGACGTCATCCGCGAAGCCGAGGAGGAAGTCCGCGAGGTCATGGATTTTTTCAAGGGTGTGGCCGTGGGCTGAAGCGGCCCCGAGCCCGTCACGCTCCCTCAGCCGTACAGGACGACAGGACACAGCATGAGCCATACCCCTCATCGCCCAATCCAGGGTGAAAAGCTGCGCGCCGCCGACAAGGTGGCCCGCATCCCGGTCAAGGTGACCCCCACCACTCGGGTCCAGCGCAAGCCGCCCTGGATTCGGGCCCGCGCCCAGGGCGGCCCGGAGGTTCAGCGCCTCAAGCGCGTACTGCGGGACAGCCATCTGCACACCGTCTGCGAGGAAGCGGCCTGCCCCAACCTGGGGGAGTGCTTCGGCCACGGCACGGCCACCTTTATCATCATGGGGGACATCTGCACCCGGCGCTGCCCTTTCTGCGACGTGGCCCACGGCCGCCCCAACCCCCTGGATCCGGAAGAACCCGTGAATCTGGCCCGCACGGTGCAAGCCATGGGCCTGCGCTACGTGGTCATCACCTCGGTGGACCGGGACGACCTGCGGGACGGGGGTGCCGCCCATTTCGTCGACTGTATCCGTGAAACCCGAGCCCTGTGCCCGGATACCCGCATCGAGACCCTGGTGCCGGACTTTCGCGGCCGCATGGAGATCGCCCTGGAGATCCTGGCTCAGACCCCACCGGATGTCTTCAACCATAACCTGGAGACCGTCCCGCGGCTCTACCGCCAGGTCCGGCCCGGTGCCGACTACGCCTGGTCCCTGGCACTGCTCAAGGCCTTCAAGGCCCGGCACCCGGACATCCCCACCAAATCGGGACTCATGCTGGGCCTGGGTGAGGATTCGGCGGAAGTGGAGGCCACGCTCAAGGACCTCAGGGACCATGACTGCGAGATGCTCACCCTGGGCCAGTACCTGCAGCCTTCCCGACACCATCTGCCGGTGAGCCGGTTCGTCACCCCGGAGGAGTTCGATCGCCTGGCCGAAGCGGCCTACGCGCTGGGTTTCTCCCAGGTGGCCAGCGGCCCCATGGTGCGCTCGTCCTATCATGCGGACCGGCAGGCGGCTGCCTATGGTCTGGATACCGGCACGCAGGCACAACCCGACCATGGATGACGAGACCCTGCTGCGCTACAGCCGCCAGATCCTCCTGCCTCAGGTGGGCTACGAGGGTCAGGAACGGCTGGGGCGGTCCCATGCCCTGATCATCGGCCTGGGCGGTCTGGGCAGTCCCGTGGCCCTGTACCTGGCCGCCGCCGGCGTGGGCCGGCTCACCCTGGTGGATTTTGACCGGGTGGATCTGTCCAACCTGCAACGCCAGATCATTCACCGCACGGACCGCATCGGCCGCTCCAAGGTGGTCTCGGCCGCAGAATCCATCACCGGGATCAATCCCCTGGTGCAGGTGACGTGCATCGATCAGGCGCTGGAAGGCGACGCCCTGGCGCGGGTCATGGACGGCGTGGATGTGGCGCTGGACTGCTCCGACAACTTTGCCACCCGCTTCGCGGTCAACCGGGCCTGTGTGGCCACGGGCACCCCGCTGGTGTCGGCGGCGGTGATCCGGCTGGAGGGACAACTGTCGGTGTTCGAACCCCGGGTGGCGGACAGCCCTTGCTACCAGTGTCTCTATGGGGAAGGCGATGAGGCCGCCGAGACCTGCAGCCGCAACGGGGTTCTGGCCAGTCTGCCGGGGGTGATGGGGTCGCTGCAGGCCACCGAGGCCCTGAAACTGCTGCTGGGCCTGCCCACGGTACGGGGACGGCTGTTGCTGCTGGATGCCCTGGTGATGGAGTGGCGCAGCATCCGGGTCAGGAAGGACCCGGGCTGCACCGTCTGCGGCGAGGGGGGGTGACGGGCTACCGCATCCCGCCGGTTGGCACCTCTCCCCTCACCCCAACCCCGCTCCCCCAAGGGGAGAGGGGCTTGATCCTGGTTGAGGCGCCTGGGTGGCGTGACCATCCCTCTCTCCTGAGGGGGAAAGCTTTCCGCGAGTCAGGACAGCTTCTGCTTGAGCAACTCGTTCACCTGCGCAGGGTTGGCCTTGCCGCCGGTGCGTTTCATGACCTGCCCGACGAAGAAGCCGAATAGCTTGTCCTTGCCGCTGCGATACTGTTCCAGTTGGGAAGGATTCTCGGCAATCACTTGGTCGATCACCTGCTCGATGGCACCGGTATCGGTGATCTGCTTCAATCCCTTGCGTTCGATCACCTGGTCCGCATCACCCTCGCCGGCCCACATGGCCTCGAAGACCTCCTTGGCGATCTTGCCGGAGATGGTGTTGTCCTGAATCCGCAGCAGCAACCCGCCCAGCGCCTTGGCAGACACGGGGCTGTTGCCGATCTCACGGTTCTCCCGGTTGAGGGCACCGGTCAGTTCACCCATCACCCAGTTGGCTGCCAGCTTGGCCTGGCCTGACAGGGCGGCCGCCACCTGCTCGAAGTACTCGGCCATCTCGCGACTGGCGGTGAGTACCCCGGCGTCATAGGCAGACAGGCCGTACTCGTTCATGAAACGGTGCTTCTTCTCATCCGGCAGTTCGGGCAGGGAAGCCCGGACCTGCTCGATGAAATCGGCCTGGATGTCCAGGGGCAACAAATCCGGGTCAGGGAAGTAACGGTAGTCATTGGCCTCTTCCTTGGAGCGCATGGAGCGGGTCTCTCCCTTGTCGGGATCGAACAGGCGGGTCTCCTGCACCACCGCACCGCCCCCTTCCAGGATGTCGATCTGGCGTTCCACCTCGTAGTTGATGGCGCGCTCCAGGAACCGGAAGGAGTTCAGATTCTTGATCTCGGCCCGGGTGCCGAGCTTGTCGGTGCCCTTGCGGCGGATGGAGACATTGGCGTCACAGCGGAAGGAACCTTCCTGCATGTTGCCGTCACAGATCTCCAGATAGCGCACCAGGGCATGGATCTTCTTCATGTAGGCCACCGCCTCGCGGGCGCAGCGCATGTCCGGCTCGGAGACGATCTCCAGCAGCGGGGTGCCGGCACGGTTCAGGTCCACCCCGGTCATGCCGTGGTAGTCCTCGTGCAGACTCTTGCCCGCATCTTCTTCCAGGTGGGCCCGGGTGACGCCGATGGTGCGGGTCGCGCCGTCCTCCAACTCGATCTCCACCTGACCGCGACCGACCACGGGCAGCTCGTACTGGGAGATCTGGTAACCCTTGGGCAGATCCGGATAGAAGTAGTTCTTGCGGGCGAAGATCGAACGGGGCGCAATGGGCGCACCGATGGCCAAGCCAAACTTGGCGGCCATGCGCACCACCTCCCGGTTCAGCACCGGCAGCACCCCAGGCAGCCCCAGATCCACCGCACAGGCCTGGGTATTGGGCTCGGCCCCGTAGGCGGTGGAGGCGCCGGAAAAGATCTTGGACTTCGTGGACAGCTGGGCGTGGATTTCAAGCCCGATGACCGTTTCCCATTCCATCATTATGAGACCCCAGGTCTGCTAAACAGTTATTCAAAGCCCGCGGGGGCCATCTGATGCCACTCGGTACCCATCTGGTACTGGTGCGCCACCCCCAGCAGGCGAGCCTCGTCAAAGTAGTTGCCGATCAGCTGCATGCCCACGGGCAGTCCCTCTGCAAACCCGGCGGGCAGGGACATGGCCGGCAACCCGGCCAGGTTGACGGCGATGGTATAGATGTCCGACAGGTACATGGTCACCGGGTCGGCGGTCTTCTCGCCCAGACGGAACGCGGTGGTCGGCGTGGCAGGAGCCAGGATGACGTCCACCTGCTCGAAGGCATTGCGGAAATCATCGGCGATCAAGCGTCGGATCTTCTGGGCCTTAAGATAATAGGCATCGAAATACCCCGCCGATAGGGCGTAGGTGCCCACCATGATGCGACGCTGCACCTCAGCCCCGAACCCTTCCCCCCGCGAACGCATGTAAAGATCCATCAGATCCTTGGGCGCCTCGCAACGGTGACCGTAGCGCACCCCGTCAAAGCGGGCCAGGTTGGAGGAACACTCCGCCGGCGCCACCACGTAGTAAACCGGCACCGACAGACCGGAGTGAGGCAGATCCACGTCCACGAACTCGGCACCCAGCTTCCGGTAGAAATCAATCGCCTCATTGATCACGCGGGCCACGCCCGGATCCATGCCCTCGCCGAAAAACTCGCGGGGCAGACCGATCTTCAGGCCCCTGAGGGTGCTGTTGAGACAGGCATTGAAGTCTTCCGCCGGGCGCTCCAGGCTGGTGGAATCCCGCGCGTCGAAACCGGCCATGACGTTGAGCATCAGGCCGCAGTCCTCGGCGGTGCGGGCCATGGGACCCCCCTGGTCCAGACTGGAGGCAAAGGCGATCATGCCCCAGCGAGAGACCCGTCCATAGGTGGGCTTGAGGCCGGTGATGCCGGTGAGGGCGGCCGGCTGACGGATGGAGCCGCCGGTATCGGTCCCCGTCGCCCCCGGGGCCAGACGCGCCGCCACCGCGGCAGCGGAGCCGCCGGATGAACCGCCGGGCACCCGTTCGGTATCCCAGGGGTTGTTCACCGGACCATAGAAACTGGTTTCGTTGGAAGACCCCATGGCGAACTCATCCATGTTGGTCTTGCCGAGCACCGGGCAGCCGGCGGCCTTGAAGCGCTCCACCACCCCGGCATCATAGGGGGAGATGAAGTTGTCCAGCATGCGGGAGGCGCAGGAGGTGCGTACACCCTGGGTGCAGAAGATGTCCTTGTGAACGATGGGCACACCGGTCAACGGACCGGCCTCGCCCCGGACCCGGGCGTCGTCGGCAGCCCGGGCCGTCTCCAGGGCCTGCTCCGCCGTGACGGTGATCAGGCTGTTCAGACAGCCATCCAGGGATTCGATACGCCGCAGATAGTGCTCGGTGAGTTCAACACTGGACACTTCGCCGCCCCGGAGGGCCGTGGCGAGTTCAGCGATGGTCTTGTCGTGCATGGGAAATTCCGTGTTTGGGGCCGTTGGACAGGTCAGGCGGGCGGCAGCGGGAGACCGTCCCTGATCATTCTATGACCTTGGGTACCAGATAGAGGCCGTCTTCCACCGCCGGGGCGATACGCTGGAAATGCGCCCGCTGATCCGACTCGGTGGGCGCATCGGACCGCAGGCGCTGAGACAGTTCCAGGGGGTGAGCCATGGGCTCGACACCCTCGGTATCCACACCGTCCATCTGCTCCACGAAGTCCAGGATGTCCGACAGGGTGCGGGCATAAATACCCAGGTCCTCTTCCTGCACGTTCAGACGTGCCAGATAAGCGATCTTCTTGACCTGTTCTTGTGACAGGGACATGGCGCGCTCCGGAATGTTTTCCGATATTCGTTGTTAAGCCGATTAAAGTAGCATAGTCCATGCCTTGCCCAAAGCCTCCCCCGGTTGCTAGAGTAGCGCCTTTCGCAGGCGACGCCCCAAAACCATCATGCTCAGCCGCATACTCGGTCTCCTTTCCAACGATATCTCCATTGATCTTGGTACCGCCAATACGCTGATCTACATGCGTGGCAAGGGTATCGTGCTCAACGAGCCCTCCGTCGTGGCCATCCGCCAGGATCGCGGGCCCGGTGGCCCCCGCTCCATCGAGGCGGTGGGCACGGCGGCCAAAAAGATGATCGGCCGCACCCCGGAAAACATTCAGGCGATCCGGCCCATGAAGGACGGGGTCATCGCCGATTTCACCACCACCGAGAAGATGCTGCAGCACTTCATCCGCAAAGTGCACAGCAACCACCTGTTCCGGCCCAGCCCACGGGTACTGGTCTGCGTACCCTGCGGTGCGACCCAGGTGGAGCGGCGCGCCATCCGCGAGTCCGCCGCCGGGGCCGGCGCCCGCAAGGTCTACCTGATGGAAGAACCGATGGCCGCTGCCGTGGGCGCAGGCATCCCGGTAGACGAGGCCCGCGGTGCCATGGTGCTGGACATCGGCGGCGGCACCTCCGAGGTGGCGGTCATGTCCCTCAACGGCATCGTCTATTCCGCCTCCGTGCGCATCGGCGGGGATACCTTCGACGACGCCATCATTTCCTATGTGCGCCGCAACTACGGCATCCTCATCGGTGAGGCCACGGCCGAGCGCATCAAGCACGAGATCGGCTCCGCTTATCCAGGCAAGGAACTGCTGGAGATCGAGGTCAAGGGCCGCAACCTGGCCGAGGGTGTACCCCGGGCCTTCACCCTCAACAGCAACGAGATCCTGGAATCCCTCCAGGAACCCCTGCATGGGATCGTCAGTGCCGTGCGCACGGCGCTGGAACAGACGCCACCGGAGCTGGGCTCCGACGTGGCCGAACGGGGTATCGTACTCACCGGCGGCGGCGCCCTGCTGAGGGACCTGGACCGCCTGCTGATGGAGGAAACCGGCATCCCCGTGGTAGTGGCCGACGACCCCCTCACCTGTGTCGCCCGCGGCGGCGGCAAGGTGCTCGAGATGCTGGACGATCACGGCGCCGACTTCCTGTCCATCGAATAGCGCCGGTCACCGGCACTCACACAGACCCCCGCAACCGGGCGGCCCCTGGCGGGTCCGCCTCGTAGCACCCCATGGATTCATTGCCGCAGGAGGGCCTGCTATCAAACAGCCGCTCTTCAACCTGGGGCCGTCTCCCGCCTTCCGGCTGACGCTGTGCGTGATCCTGTCCCTGGTGATCATGACCCTGGATCACCGCCACGACCATCTACAGCAGGCCAGAACCACCCTGGCCCTGCTGGTATATCCCGTGCAGTACCTGGCGGACCTGCCGGTACGGGCCGGCGACTGGTTGATGGAACAGTTTTCCACCCATCAGACCCTGATTGCCGAAAATCGCACCCTGCGTGAAGAGCAATTCAGGATGCGCAGCCTGTTGCTGCGCTTTGAGGCCCTGGAAACGGAAAATGCCCGCCTGCGGGAACTGCTGGACACCTCTTCGCGACTGCGGGAACAGGTGGTGATTGCCGAGCTGCTGTCCGTGGACCTGGACCCCTTCCGGCAGCAGGTCCTGGTCAACAAGGGACATTTTCACGGTGTCTATACAGGACAACCGCTGATCAACGCCGCCGGCGTGGTGGGACAGATCCTGGAAGTCAATGCCGTGCACAGCGTCGCCCTGCTGATCTCGGACCCCAGCCATGCCCTGCCCGTCCAGGTCAATCGCACCGGCCTGCGCACGCTGGCGATCGGCACCGGCCATCCGGAGCGCCTGACGCTGCGATTCATCCCCCCCAGCGAAGACATCGAGCCCGGCGACATCATCAGCACCTCGGGGCTGGGCGGGCGTTTCCCCGCCGACTATCCGGTGGCGAAAATCACCCGGGTCGAACGTCCCTCCGGCGAACCCTTCGCCGTAGTGGAGGCACGCCCCATGGCCCGACTGGACCGGTCCCGGGAGGTGCTGCTGTTGTGGCCCGCCGACAGGGAAGGATCCACCGCGCCGACACCACCGGCGGAGTCAGACACCCCGGTAGCCACGGAGGAGGACCATGGATAAGCTCCGCGGTCTGCTATTGGTCATTCCGCTGACCATCCTTGCGGCCTTTGTACTGACCATCCTGCCGCTGCCGGACTGGGCCATCCACTGGCGTCCGGAATGGGTGGCCATGACGGTCATCTACTGGAACATGGCCCTGCCCCGGCGGGTGGGTGTCGGCACCGCCTGGATCCTCGGCCTGCTGCTGGATGTCACCAAAGGGGCCCTGCTGGGCCAGCATGCCCTGGCCATGGCGCTGATCGCCTGGATCAGCATCCGTGTGCATCAGCGGATCCGGGTCTATCCCCTGTGGCAACAGGCCATCACCGTCGGCGCACTGCTGGCCCTGTTCAAGCTGATGGTCCTGTGGGTCTACGGCATCACGGGACACGCACCGGGCACCTGGCTGTACTGGGCCCCGGTGGCCGGCAGCATCTTGCTGTGGCCGCTGATCTTCGTGCTCCTGCGGCGAATCCGCCGCCGCTGGTGCCTGAGTCTGGCTTGAGCAGACGCCGTCAGCCCGACCGCATCCGTTCCAGCTGTTCGCGAAAGTCGTCGCAGGGATCGGTGATGCGCAATCTCGGCGTGAACCAGACCCAGTGATGGGCCAGGGGCGAGGCGGGCTCATACTCAGTGATCGACGCAGATCCTTCCCTCACCTCCACAAAGGCGAGACTCAGCACCATCCGCTCCGGTACCTGACGCTGCAGGTACAGGGGCACACCATGGTCCAGCCGGGCATGGCCGCTGCCGGCAATGAGGATGACCGGCCGCCCCGTAACCGATGCCATGCGCCGGGCCATGTAGGCATCCCGGGCGCGCTGAGCCTTGACCATGCCCGCCGCCCGAGACTCGGGCAGGTAGCCGCAGTGCCCCTCCAGAATGCGTCGGGTCAGGGCCGACAGGGCCGGCCCGGGCAATGGCTCGTCCAGTCCCAGCGCAGCCGGATTCTCATCAAGGACCTGGAAGCCCTCACGAGCCACCGCCAGGGCCGCGCCGCCGGAAAGGTTGCCCGCGATGATCGGCAGATCATGGTCCAGGGCATGCTGCACCAGGCCCCGGTATTCGTCCCAAGGCCATTGCCGCCCACTCACCCCGGCCCGTTCCGCCAGCACATCCGCATCGCGTCCCCCCTCGGCCCGATAGGCATCGATGGCCGACTGATCCTCCAGGTCGAAGATCTCGAACACCAGGGCCGGCTCAAGATCGGTCATGGCCTCCACCAGGATTTGTTGCAGGCGGTGATGATCCGGATTGCCATGGACCTCCCCCAGCAGCAGGAAATCCGCCCGGCGCAGATCGCCGATCAGATCCGTCTCGGCATCCCGGACCGGATCATGGTGAGACCAGCGCTGCCCCGCCAGGGGGTGACCCTGCAGATGGGGCGCCAGCCACTCCTGCCCGGACCATGACGGCAAGGGCAGGCACAGGGCGATGAACCACAGGGTACGGAACAACCATCGATGCAAAGACATGGGCAGGATCCTTGTGCAACCGAGGGAAGGTCGCGTTGTCAACGGTATACTATCGCCCCGAAGGCCCGCCAGGCCAAGCCCACAGACCGGAGACAGCCACCCGCCCCTCCGGCAGGAGACCGTGACTCAGCCATGGACCATGCACGCTTTATCGATACCCCCGAGGCACTCGAAGCCCTTTGCCGCGAACTGGAAACCTGCTCGTGGCTTGCCCTGGATACGGAGTTCATCCGCGAAAAGACCTACTATCCCCAGCTCTGTCTGATCCAGGTTGCCACGCTGAACTTGGTGGCCTGTATCGATCCTCTGGTGTTGGAAGATCTGACACCGCTCACCCGGCTGCTCCAGCGGCCCGACCTGCTCAAGGTCCTGCATGCCGCAGGACAGGACCTGGAGATCTTCTACCATCGGGACGGGACCGTACCCGCGCCCATATTCGACACCCAGGTGGCCGCTTCCCTGCTGGGACACGGCGACCAGATCGGCTACGGCAAGCTGATCCAGGCCGTGCTGCAGGTGGACCTGGAAAAGGGCCATTCCCGGACCGACTGGGCCCGGCGGCCCCTGGACCCTCAGCAACTGGCCTATGCCGCGGATGATGTCCGCTATCTGGCCCAGGCCTACCCGCTGATCCATGCCTCACTGGAGCGCAGCGGCCGCCTGTCCTGGCTGGAAGAGGACTTCCGGCGCCTCACCAACCCGGCCAGCTACGAACCCGCCCCGGACACCATGTGGCGCCGCCTCAAGGGTATCAACACCCTGCGCGGCGTCCAGCCGGCCATCGCCCGGGAGCTGGCGCGCTGGCGCGAGCAGGAGGCCATGCGGGCAGACCGCCCCCGCCGCTGGCTGCTGCAGGATGAGGTGATCCTGGACCTGGCTCGCCGCAAGCCCGCCACCCAGGCAGACTTGGAGCGTATCCGCGGCCTGCAGGAACAGACCCTGCGCCGTCACGGCCAAACCCTGCTGGACCTGGTACGGGCAGGCCTGGCGTGCCCACAGGAAGCATGGCCCGTACTGCCCCCCCGAGTCCAGCTGTCCCCTGCCCAGGAGGCCCTGGCGGACGTGGCCATGGGGCTGCTGCGCCATCAGGCCCAGCAAAACGATATCAGCCCAGCGGCCATCGCCACCCGCAAGGATGTGGAAAATTTGGTCGCCGGCGATCCCGAATGTGCCCTGCTCAAGGGCTGGCGTGCCCGCCTGGCAGGAAAGACCCTGCAGCAATGGTTGCAGGGAGAGCTGGCCATGGGGGTGAAATCGGGGCAATTGCATCTGGATTGACGGGGTTCTTGAGTCCCGCAGGTGATCTATACGTGTCAGGCACGCTAAACTGGCACTTCATTCAAAGACCTAGAGGACCGGCCTCATGCAGATCGGCAGCAACAAGGTAGTCAGCATCGCGTACACGCTCACCGACGAAGAAGGCCGTGTGATCGACCAGTCATCCGAACAGGCGCCCTTCGCGTATCTCCACGGCGCCAGCAACATCATTCCCGGCCTGGAAAAGGCCCTGGAAGGCAAGCAGGCCGGTGATGAACTGGAAGTGAAAGTGGCCCCGGAACAGGCCTATGGAGAACGGGACGACAGCCTCGTTCACACCCTCAACCGCAGCCAGTTCCAGGGGGTGGAGGAGTTGGAAGTGGGGATGCAGTTCCATGCCGGCGGCGACAACGGCGGCATGCAGGTGGTCACCATCACCGCCATTGACGGGGATGACGTGGTGATCGATGCCAACCACCCGCTGGCGGGCGTCACCCTGAATTTCCAGGTGAAGATCCATGAGGTACGGGACGCCACCCCCGAAGAGCTGGACCACGGCCACGCCCATGGGGCCGGCGCCGCCAACGATCACTAAGGGCACGGAATGACACAGAGGGCGCAAGGAAGCGCCCTCGCTGCTTTTCAGGATACGGGAGAACATCCCTGTCCAAATGCGCGTCAGAGAGGTCCGGCGTCAGCTACCGGCGGCCCATGCCGATGGGCCGGAAAAAGCAAAAGGAAGCAATAAAAAAAGCTGGGACCCGCAAGATGCAGGCCCCAGCTCAGGCAAGGACAGAACTCAGGCGTCGAGGGTCACATTGACGGCCTGCAGGCCCTTGGGACCCTGCTGAACCTGGTAGTTGACCTTCTGGCCTTCGGCCAGGGTCTTGAAGCCATCGGAGTTGATGGCCGAATAATGCACGAACACGTCGGCACCGCCGTCTGCAGGGGCGATAAAGCCAAAACCCTTCGTTTCATTGAACCACTTAACAGTACCGGTAGACATTGACTAAACCTCAATCTGATCTTTCAAGTTAACTACAGCTTCATGCAGCGGTTCCCATGCCGACGTTAAACGGACAACCTGCACCACTACACAGGAGCCAGTCTATCCGCTTAGCGGCTCACATGCTATAGCGTTATGCACGCCCCCGAGCCTATAAACGGGGAAAGCCCCGTGGCAAAAATGGTTTTTTTTCCCTTGCATCAAATCGTTGCCGAAATCGAGCGGGAAGGAAAAGACGGTGCATGAAAGACAAAAAAATATGCCGCCGGCGGTCTCGACGCCGTGAAGCGTCCCTCACGGGGCGCCCGGGACCGGGCGCCCACGGCATGAACAACTATCCACCACCCGCCTCAGGCGGCGGCGTAGATTCCCCGCCCGGTGTTGCGCAGGCGACCGTTGCGCTTGAGGTAGGCCAGGGTCTGACTGATGTTGCGGGTTTCGACACCCTGGGACGCCAGTCGGCTCTTCAAAGCCTTGGTACTCATCTCGCCCTGCTCATTGATGATCTCAACCACCATGCGACTCAAATTGGGATTGCCGTTACCACGGCCCTCGCCACCCTTCGCCGTAGCCTTGCGGCGTGGCGCCGTACGCCCGCCCAATGCCTGGATATCCTTGTCGATGGCCGCCAACTCGGCCGCTTGACGGGCCATCATGTCCTTGCGCCGGACCTGCAGGGCTTCCAGCTGTTCACGGCGCTCCTGTGCCGCGTGCTCTTTCTCCTGCGCTTCCCGCTGACGGGCCAGCTCATAGAGTTCTTCGGCAGACATGCTGTCCAAAGTCTTGTTCATTCTTACAACTCCTGCAAATGAGATCTTTAATTCGATTTTTTTGAAAACAAAAAGTGCATCGGGTTCCAAAAAACCCGATGCACTTTAGGCATACATGATTTGTAAAGCCGGAAAGGACTCTTCCTGAGTGGCGGCATTTTCCGCGACCCCATTGAAAATGTCAAAACCGCCGTGTGCTCAAACAGATGAGCCTGATGCCGCCCGGGCTACGACATTATCTTCAAAAACTAAATTAATAGTGCATGACCGGCATATGCGCCATGCGCTGAAAAGCATCGACAGTACGCATTCGGCCCATGAAAGACCCGTGCGGCGTCCAAAGCTGCCGTTGCGATCCTCCCCCCCTGACTTCACAATCCCCCTTCATGCCGACCTGAAGAACGACCAGCCATGCCCCTTAAACCCGAACAACAGCAAGCCATTCAGGACAAGGCCCGGGAACTGTATGCCCGTGCGGCACGGCTCTACCGGCTTCCGGAAACACCTCCGGAGGTGCGCCTGGACCTGCGTGGAAGGGCTGCGGGGCAATGGCGGGTGACGGCCGGCCGGGAATCGCTGCGCTTCAATCCGCATATCTTTGCCCTGGACTGGCGCAATCATTTCCCGGACACCGTTGCCCACGAGGTGGCCCACAGCGTGATCTACCGTCGCTTCGGCCTGGGTCCCGGACGCCGGCGCCCCCATGGCCCGGAATGGCGGGAAGTGATGACCCGGCTGGGATTTGAACCCCGGGTCACCCATGATACCGACCTCAGCCTGATCCCCATCCGGCGGGCACCGACCTATCCCTATCGCTGCACCTGCCGGGTCTATGCACTGGGGGTGAGGCGACACCGCAACGCCCAGCAGGGAGAGCGGATCTACTATTGCCGTAGTTGTGGCGACAAGCTCAGGTTTGACCCGGACGCGAACGCGCTGGAACAAAAATCGGCCTGATACCGGTGAGTGCAGAACAACACTATCCCTTTGTACGACCTTCAAGGTCTTCCCAGCGAGCATAGGCGGCATTGAGTTCCGCCTCCTTACCCGTCAATGCCGCCTGCATGGCGGCGATCTCGTCGCCACCCCGCTGGTAGAAGGCCGGGTCACCCAAGGCGGTCTGGATCTTTGCCAGCGCATCCTCCAGGACCTCTATTTGCCGAGGCAACGCCTCCAGTTCCCGCTGCTCCTTGTAACCGAGTTTTGCCGCTTTCGGCTTCGGCGCAGATTTGGGCGCGGCTACCGGTCGTGCAGGCTCGGCCACCTGCACTCGAGATACCGGACGCTGACGCATCCAGTCGCCGTACCCGCCGACATACTCCTCGAATCGGCCCTCCCCTTCCCAGGCAATCACGCTGGTGGCCACGTTGTCCAGGAAGTCCCGGTCGTGGCTCACCAACAGCACCGTGCCGTCGAACTCCACCAGACGGGACTCCAGCATCTCCAGGGTATCCGCATCCAGGTCATTGGTGGGCTCGTCCAGTACCAGCACATTGGCAGGCCGGGTGAACAGCTTCGCCAACAGCAGCCGATTGCGCTCACCACCGGAAAGGGCCTTCACCGGCTGGCGGGCGCGGGCCGGCTCGAACAAAAAATCCTGCAGCCAGGACAGCACATGACGACTCTCGCCACCCACGGTGACCCGGTCGCGTCCTTCGCCCACGTTGTCCACCACGCTGGCCTCCTCGTCCAGTGCGGCCCGATGCTGATCGAAGTAGGCCACTTCCAGGTGGGTCCCCAGGCGCACCGTGCCCGCATCGGGCTGCAACTGCCCCAGCAAGAGCCGCAGCAAAGTGGTCTTGCCGACGCCGTTGGGGCCGATGATGCCCACCTTGTCACCGCGCAGGATCAGGCTGGAGAAGTCCCGGATCACCGGCTTGCCCCCGTAGCTGAAGCACAGGTTCTCGGCTTCGGCCACGATGCGACCGGAGGGTGCCGCCGACTGGGTCTGCAGGCGGGCAGTGCCCAGACGCTCCCGACGCTCGGACCGCTCGGCCCGCAGGGCCTTGAGGGCGCGCACCCGGCCTTCGTTACGGGTTCGCCGGGCCTTGATCCCCTGGCGAATCCAGACCTCCTCCTGGGCCAGCTTCTTGTCGAACAAGGCGTTCTGGCGTTCCTCGGCCTCCAGGGCCTCGGCCTTGCGCTGCAGATAGGTGTCATAGTCACCGGGCCAGCTGGTGAGCCGCCCCCGATCCAGCTCGATGATCCGGGTCGCCAGGCGGCGCAGGAAGGCCCGGTCATGGGTGATGAACAGCAGGCTGCCCTCGAACCCCAACAGGAAGCCTTCCAGCCACTGGATGGCGTCCACATCCAGATGGTTGGTCGGCTCGTCCAACAATAAAAGATCCGGCGCCGTCACCAGGGCGCGGGCCAGCAGCACACGGCGCTTGAGGCCGCCGGAGAGACTGTCGAAGGGTGCCCCCCCCTGTAGCTCCAGACGGGACAGCACCGTCTCCACCCGCTGCTCCAGGGTCCAGCCGCCCACTGCCTCCAGTTCATGCTGGCACCGCTCCAGGGCCTGCAGTGCCAGGGGATCGTCGGGACGCTCCCCCAGGTCATGCACCAGCCGGTGGTACCGCCGCACCAGCTCACCCACATTGCCCAGGCCATCGGCCACCACGTCGAAGACACTGCCCTCCAGCCCCTCCGGCACCGCCTGTTCCAGCATGGCCACCCTGAGGCCGTCCCGGCAGACGATCTCACCGTCATCGGCCTGCATCTCCCCGGTGATCAGGCGCATGAAGGTGGACTTGCCCACGCCGTTGCGCCCCACCAGACACAGGCGTTCTCCCGGCTCAATGGACAGATCCACACC
Source organism: Ectothiorhodospira lacustris (assembly GCF_022227845.1). Lineage (GTDB taxonomy): Bacteria > Pseudomonadota > Gammaproteobacteria > Ectothiorhodospirales > Ectothiorhodospiraceae > Ectothiorhodospira > Ectothiorhodospira lacustris. Next base: position 34,510 of record NZ_JAJNQN010000023.1, read on the forward strand.
GTCCAGCAGCTGATGTCGGCCAAAACCGAGTTTGATGTTGCGAAAGACGAGCAGAGGCATGGAAGCATCCGGAAAGTAAAATCCCATTGTAACGCAGGGCGGCCCGGGGATTGGGCGGGGATGGTAGCCACTCCGCAGGCGTAATCCCGTAAAATACGGCCTGATCACCCACTCATGACGGACCCCCCCTTGAGACTCACGGCCTCCGAATACCGGCACTGGAAGAACAAGTCCATCACCCTGCTGGGCATGTCCGGCGTGGGCAAGACCCGCCTCGCCCATCAGCTCCGCCGCGCCCACTGGTTCCATTTCTCCGGGGACTACCGCATCGGCAGCCGCTATCTGGATGAGCCGATCCTGGACAACATCAAGCGCCAGGTGATGCACATTCCCTTCCTCAAGGAACTGCTGCGCTCCGATTCCATCAGCATCGTCAACAACCTGTCGGTGGACAACCTGCAGCCGGTCTCCAGCTTCCTCGGCAAGCTGGGCAACCCGGAGCGGGGCGGACTCTCCCTGCAGGAATTCAAGCGCCGCCAGCGCCTGCACCATGACGCCGAAGTGGCCGCCATGCGCGACGTGCCCGAATTCATCCTCAAGGCCCAGGATATCTACGGTTTTGATAACGTCATCAACGATGCCGGCGGCAGCGTCTGCGAGTTGGATGACCCCGGGGTCATGGAACTGCTGGCGGAACACACCCTGATCATCTACATCAAGGCCACCGAAGCCAACGAACAGGATCTGATCCGCCGTGCCGAGGAAAGCCCCAAGCCCCTCTATTATCGGGAAGACTTCCTGGACCGGGAGCTGGCCCGTTATCTGGCGGAGAATCAGCTGGAATACGTAGCCCAGATCGACCCGGACGATTTCGTGCGCTGGATGTTCCCGCGCCTGTTCCGGGACCGCCTGCCCCGCTACGAGGCCCTCACCCGGCGCCACGGTTATACCATCAGCTCCGACGAGATCGCACAAGTACGCACCGAGGCCGATTTCAACCGTCTGATCGAACAGGCGCTGGATAGCCAGCGCCCGGAGCGCTGAAGCCACGGCATTCGCCATCCCTCATCACATACGCAGTCAGGACACCCGCCATGCCGCTCGTTGCCCACTCGGAACTGCCCACCTTCTCGCGTCTCAAGCAGGAAGGCCAGACGGTACTGCCCTCGGACTACGCCCTGAAGCAGGACATCCGCGCCATGCACATCGGGCTGCTGAACATGATGCCCGATGCCGCCCTGGCGGCCACGGAGCGCCAGTTCTGCCGCCTGGTGGGGGAAAGCAACCAGATCGCCCAGTTTTACATCCACCCCTTCACCCTGGACGCCCTGGAGCGGGGTCCCCAGGGGCAGGCGCATGTGGCCCGTTACTACGAGCCGCTGGAAAAGATCCAGGAGCAGGGGCTGGACGCCCTCATCATCACCGGGGCCAACGTCACCCAGCCGGACCTGTCCCTGGAGCCCTTCTGGGAACCTCTGGCCCAAGTCATCGACTGGGCCTACGCCAACGTCACCTCCACCTTGTGCTCCTGCCTGGCCACCCATGCGGTGATGCAGTTCCGCTACGGCCAGACCCGCAGCCCCCTACCCTCCAAACGCTGGGGGGTCTACCCCCATCGGGTGGTGGAGCGCACCCATCCCCTGGTGGCCGGGGTCAACACCCGCTTCGATGTCCCTCATTCGCGCTTCAATCACATCTCCCGGCAGCAGTTCGAGACTGCGGGCCTGAAGGTGCTGGTGGAAAGTGATGAAGCCGGAGTGCATCTGGCGGTGAGCGAAGACGAATTCCGTATCGTCTTCTTCCAGGGACATCCGGAGTACGACATCATCAGTCTGCTCAAGGAATACAAGCGGGAGGTGGCCCGCTATGCCCGGGGCGAGCGCAAGGACTATCCACCCTTCGTGGACAATTACTTCTGCCCCCGCAGCCAGGCCATCCTGGAAGAATACCGGGACCGCCTGGACCTGGCCCTGCAACGGGATACCGCGCCGCCGGACTTTCCGGAACAGCTGATCTGCGAGCACCTGGACAACACCTGGCATGATACCGCCGAGGCGGTGATCAACAACTGGATGGGGAACGTCTACCAGTACACCCACATCGACCGCAAGAAACCGTTCCGGGACGAGGTGGACCCCGATGACCCGCTGGGGCGGGTGAAGGCCTGAGTCGCCGCCCCCGCCCCAGCGCCCTCGGCAACGGGGCGGAGATATGCCCCCACTATGCCGCGCTCACCCGACTACCCATGGGCTCGCGGGCCTCCGGCGCCGCCTGCAGGGCCGCCAGGTGCTCCACATCCCACAGCTTCTCCAGCTGACGGGCCAGCATCCCCGGATCCCGCTGCCCGCCGACCCGCAGGCGCACATGGTAACGCCCGCCTTCCAGGCGCACGCTCATGTCCTGCACCTCGAACCCACGGGCACGCACGGTACGCAGGATCCGCTCAAGGCTGCCCTCGGCGGGGCGGGCGAACAACTGGAACTGATGGCTCATGCCACGTCCTCCTGAATCATCTGGTCATTGGACATGCCGGGCCCGACGATGGGCCAGACATTCTGTTCACGCTCAATGGGCAGGTGCAAAAGCAGCGGCCCGGGGGTTTCCAGGCAGGCCCGGATGGCCGCCTCCATGGCATCCGCCCCCTCAAAGCGGCGGGCCGGAATACCGAAGGCCTGGGCCACCTGAACGAAATCCGGGTTGTCGGAAAGATCCACCGAGGACAGACGACCCTCGTAGAACAGCGCCTGCTGCTGACGCACCATACCCAGGTACTGGTTGTCGAACAGCACGATCTTCACCGGCAACCCGTAGCGGCCCAGGGTGGCCAGCTCCTGCACGTTCATCATGAAGGAACCATCACCGCTGACGTTAACCACCCGAGCGTCGGGATGGGCCAGCTGGGCGCCGATGGCCGCCGGCAGGCCGAAACCCATAGCCCCCAGGCCGCCGCTGGTCAGGTGGCGGCGAGGATGGCTGAAACCGTAGTACTGGGCCACCCACATCTGGTGCTGCCCCACATCACAGGCCACATAGGTCTGATCCCCGGCCCGACGGGACAGGGCATCCAGGAACCGCAGGGCCGGAAAACCACCCTCGGGCCGCTGCGGCGGCAGCCTGAACCCCTCTGTCTGCCGAGATCGGGCACATTGGTCACGCCAGGCCTCGATGGCCAGCGGCCGGGCCAACCGCGGCAGCAGATGATTGAGGTCCCCCACCAGGGCCACTTCGGGAGGCCGCAGCTTGGCCATTTCCGCCGGGTCCACATCCAGGTGGATCACCTGAGCCTCGGGGGCGAATGCCGCCAGGCGGCCGGTAGCCCGGTCATCGAAACGGGCACCCACCACCACCAGCAAATCCGCGGCCTGCACCGCCCGGTTGGCGCAGGGGGCGCCATGCATGCCCAACATGCCCAGGTTGCGGGGATCATCGGGTGACAACAGACCGATCCCTTTCAGGGTGGTCACCACCGGCGCACCGGTACGGGCGACAAAATCACGGAACGCCGGCACCGCATGGCCCAGGGCGACACCGCCACCGGCATAGATCACCGGACGCCGGGCGGCGGCCAGCAGCTCGTGGGCACGCTCCAACGCATCCTCGTCCGGCGTACCGGCCTCGCCGGCTGCCTTCACGCCCGGGACGAAACCGGACAACCTGACAGACGCAAGTTGCACATCCTTGGGGATATCCACCCACACCGGCCCGGGACGCCCCTCCTGGGCCAGGTGAATGGCCTCTTCGAGGACCGCTTCCAGCTCACCCACATGGCGCACCAGATAGCTATGCTTGGTGATCGGCAGGCTCAGGCCCAGCACATCGGTCTCCTGGAAGGCATCGGTGCCCAGGAGGCTCGTGGGCACCTGACCGGTAATCACCAGCAGGGGAATGGAGTCCATGTGGGCATCGGCCACGGCAGTGATGAGATTGGTGGCCCCGGGTCCTGAAGTGGCGATGCAGACACCCAGGCGCCCGGAGGCACGGGCATAGCCGTTGGCGGCAAACGCCGCCCCCTGTTCGTGGCGGGTGAGAATATGGCGGATGGGCGAGGCATCCTGGGCCATGGCGTCGTAAAGGGGCATGATGGCGCCGCCGGGATAGCCGAACACCGTCTCTACCTGATGGCGCTTGAGCACCTCCAGAACGGCCCAGGCGCCGTTTCCGGGGCGGCCGTCCGGCGATCGGTGGGGTGAGGCGGTGTCGGCGTCGGCTGGCATGGCCGGTATCTCCTGCGGTGGCGGTCTGTTTGCGGGCGAAAAATGAACAATAAAAAACCCCGGGTTTTCAGGCCCGGGGTTTTTTGGATTCTGATCAGTGTTGCTGGATCGTCAGCGCAATAAGCCCCCGGGCCGTGGTGTGTCCACGACTACCAGTACCAGGAAGCTGACTACGCTGTGAATCATGTGTCTGGATTGCTCAGGTTTTGTTGAGAGCTTGAGCCTGATATTAGGCAGACATGACGAAGATCGCAAGGGAAAATCAGCCATTCACCCGACCGGCAGACAGGCGACGGCACGCCGCAGCACCGCGATCACCGGCTTGCGGCCGGACACCCCCAGATACCGGGCCACCTCCTCCCAGGGGCGCTGCTGGACCACCCGCATCACCAGGGCATCCCGCTCCACCGTACCGGCGCCCTCCAGGGGTGCGGCGGCCCCCGCCAGGCCGCGGATCACCCCTGCACGCAAGGCAGGTAGGCAGGCCTCATGGACCCGCCGACCATGGGCGAAGGCGGCGAACACCCTGCGATCCTCACGGGATAACGGAGGGATGTCCAGGCCATGGAACAGGGAGGCCGCCAGGTCCGGGGCCATCGTCCGCAGGGGATCGGACAACAGCAGGGGCAGCGCGCGGCCAAACTCGGCCTGAACCTGATCCAGCATCCCCTGCCCCTCTGCGGTCAACGCCTGCAGCACGGTCACGGCCCAGCCGCCGCTGCTCACCTCCGGCTTCACCCCCACCCGCACGGGCATGAACCCCTGCCCGGACCAGAAACGCAGCAATGAAGTCGTGCCGCCGAAGCCGGCTCCGACCAGGTCGATACCGTCTTCGCGTGCCTTCTCCACCAGGCACTGCACCAGTGCACGGCCCAATCCGCGCCCCTGAGCGGCAGGATGAACGGCGATGCGTACCACGCGCCGATAACGCAGCCGGCCGCCCTCGGGCGGCATGCCCCCGTACAGCATCAGGCTCACGGGCAGAAAATGCCCCTGAGGGCGGCGCTCGCCCTGCCATACGGCCCGGCACAGTCCCGCGTCCAGTTCACCTTCATCCGCCACCAGGGCCACGGCGGCCACCCGCCCCTGATATACCCAGGTGACCACCCGCAGACCAGGATCGTCAAGCATCCGTTGCAGATCCGACGGACGGGTGCGGTAATGGGCCAGGGTCAGCAGGCCGAAGATCTCTCTCAGCAAAACTTCATCCCCGGCCAGGCGCTCACGGGACCACGGCTTCAGCCCACAGGCCTCAGGCCGGGCACCGGCCATGGACGCATCCGGCACCGCTTGCGCGTCCAGCAACAGGCAGCGGGCCATGAGGGCTTCCAGCGGATCATCCGCGGCCCAGCGCGCCGGGGTTTCCAGATGCAGGTGACGGGTATCGGGCACGCGCTGCGCAAGGATGCGGAGAAAGCGCACGGCAAACCCCCGCCCGCCCCCCTCATAGCCGTGGACGGTACCCGTGAAGGCCATTGGACAGCCGGCCGCCAGACAGGCCTCCAGCCACTGATTCAGCCACTGCACGGGGATGCCTGCAGCCTCATCCACCAGCATCAGACCCGGGACCGGCTCGGGGATGCTATCGGGCGGGAAATACTGCAGCGTTGACGACCCCAGGCGCAGCCGGCCCGGCCCTCGCTCCACTGCGTCCGGGAGTAACCGTACGGCCTGCTCGAACAGCGGCCCCAGGGCCGAGAGCCGGGGCGCCGTCACACCGATATGGACACCATCGCCGCTTGGCCGGGAGGCCATCATGAGTCGTGCTGCGGCGATACCCAGGGCGGCGGTTTTGCCCCGACCGCGATCGGCCATGACCACCAGCGCCGTCGGTGTTCTGCCCGCAGTGAGAGTTTGCAGTGCCTGTACGGCATCGCGCTGATCCTCGGTCAGACAGGGGTCCTCGGCCGGCACGTGAGGGGAGCGGGCCTTCGGCACAGGCCACGATGGCAAGGCCGCGTCCGGCCCCATGATCGGCACATCGGCACAATGGAGTTGCTGCCGGAGACGGTGCAGAAACAGAGACGCCGGAGCACCTTCCGAAGCAGGCAGAATCAGCAACAGGACACCCCCACCCCTCACCGCCCCGGAGGCGGCGCCCAGGGCATCGGCGGACAGCCCGTCGACGGCATCGAAGACCAGGGCGTCCAGATCCCTGCCCAGCAGGCTGTCGGCCTGGGGTAACGGAACATGCTCGACGGCAACCGGGAGTCGCCCCCCGACCCAGACCACGCGGGCGTCGGCAGGCAGGGCTGCACACCACTGCGCGGCCTGAATCCTTGAAACATCATGGGCTTCCAGGCAGATCAGGTGGCGATGCAGAGAAGGAGATGGCGGCATGGCTACGTTTCCTTATGAAGCGGGGAGCGCATGGTCGATTGCCCTATTTGTGACGGAGTTTGCAATTTCCGGACAAATATCAAGAAATTGAAACGGAATAAAGGCAAATTAGTGATGGCGCCCCGCCAAGGCCGGGCGTATGATGAGAGGCGCAGTCGCCCTGTTATTCGCCATGCACGGAAGTCAGCCTGTATTCTCAAGGCCTCTACCGCCGCCGGGTACGGCAGGAACGCTGCGAGTATATTTTTTCCTACGAGGTAATACGCAGTGCTGACTGGTACCGTGAAGTGGTTCAATGAAGGCAAGGGCTTTGGTTTCATCACGCCCGACGACGGTGGCAAAGATATCTTTGTCCACTTCTCCGCAATCGAAGGCGGTGGTTTCAAGACCTTGGCCGAAGGCCAGAAGGTGAGTTTCGAAACCCAGAAAACTCCGAAAGGTCTGGCGGCTTCCAACGTCAAGCCCGCCTGAAGTCAGGGATGGCTGGATCCTGATCCGCATGGATCGTACTCGATCCGTCGGGTTGGTATACACCGAATCCGCAGACAGGAACCCCGCCATTGGCGGGGTTCTTCATTTGTGCTATCGATTCAGCAGCTTCTCGATCTGGGCAAAACTCTGCACCGGCCCCTCGGCAGAGATCTCCACCCCCAGCTGGCGCCCGATCTGAGTCAGCGAAAACACGCCCCGCACCACTTCCCGCCCGCTCTCGAACTCCACCACCAAGCCATGCTGACGTCCAGCCTCCCGCAAGGTGGTGACGACATCCCCGACCCGTGCCAGCACCACGTCGTAATGATCGATGGCGCTGATGTCGTTGCGGTGGGTCATCACATGCTTCACCGACAGCTCGTTGTGGGCAATGCGCTCATCGGACACCACCTTCACCGGGCGCTCACCCATGATGTCACGGGCGGTGACCACACCCTGGATCTGGTCGTCATCGGAGACCACGATCAAGAGACGCACCCCGGAGTGGATCATCTTCTGCAGCGCGGCATCCATGGCGGTTTCGGGAGAGACGGTCACGGCCTCCACCCGGCGAAAGTCCGTCATCACATCCACGGCCGGGTCTTCCAGGGTGACCCGCTGCGGCAACCCCTGACGGAAACGATGCACCACCGCGTCATCGGTGAGGGCATGGGAGGGAACAAGAGTGTAACGAGCCATCAAAACCTCCTGATCGTGGCGGGAAAACCCAGCCTTGTTGTTATGTAGCCTGCAACAGCGAGTCTAGCACGGCCCTCGGATCAGGCATCGAACAGGGCGCGTAGCTGGAGGCCGGGGTCCGGCGCCTTGACCAGGGCTTCGCCCACCAGGAAGGCATGCACCCCGGCCCGGCGCATGCGGGCTACGTCCTCGGGGGTGTGGATACCGCTCTCCGTCACCACCAGACGGTTCTTCGGGATGGCCGCCAGCAGATCCAGCGTGGTCTCCAGGCGGGTTTCGAAGGTTCGCAGGCTGCGATTGTTGATGCCGATGATGCAGACATCCAGGGCCAGGGCACGCGCCAGCTCATGGGCATCATGGACTTCCACCAGGACGTTCATGCCCAGATCATGGGAGAGCTTGAGCAACTCGGAGAGCCGGGCGTCGTCCAGGGCGGACACAATCAGGAGCACGCAATCGGCCCCCATCACCCGGGCCTCGTAGACCTGATAGGGGTCGATGATGAAGTCCTTGCGCAGCACCGGCAAGGTACAGGCGGCACGGGCATCTTCCAGATAGGCCTCATGCCCCTGGAAGAAGTCACGATCCGTCAGCACCGACAGACAGGCGGCGCCGTGCTGCGCATAGGTGCGGGCAATGGCCACGGGATCAAAGTCCTCCCGCAGCACGCCCTTGCTGGGGCTGGCCTTCTTGATCTCGGCGATCACCGCAGGCCGTCCCGCGTTCACCCTATCCTCCAGGGCCTGCAGGAAGGGACGCACCGCCGGGGCGGCGTCCACGAAACGAGCCAGATCCTCCAGGGAGGTCCGGGCACTGCGCTCATCCACCTCTTCGCGCTTGCGGGCCAGGATCTTCTTGAGAATATCAGGGGTATCGGTCATGGGGTTCACGCCTTCAGGGATTGGGAGACACGGGCCAACTCGTCCATGCGGGCCGCAGCAGCCCCACTGTCGATCACCTCGCCCGCACGCTGAACCCCCGCCGCCATGGAATCCGCCAGGCCCGCCACATGGATGGCGGCCCCGGCATTGAGCATGACGATGTCCCGCGCAGGTCCCGGCTCACCGGCAAAGACCCGACGGATCAGGGCCAGGCTCTCTTCGGCACTGCCCACCCGGACGGCATCCAGGGGGGTACGCCGCATGCCGAACTGTTCAGGGGCGATGATGCAGGTGGTCACCTCGCCGCCGCGCAGCTCCGCCACCCGGGTGGGTGCGCCGATACTGATCTCGTCCAGGCCGTCCTCCGCATGCACCACCATCACATGCCGGCTACCCAGCAGCCTGAGCACCTGGGCCAGAGGCTCCAGCCAGTGGGTGCTGAACACCCCCAGCACCTGATTGGGGGCGCCGGCCGGATTGGTCAACGGTCCCAGCACGTTGAACAGGGTGCGCACGCCCATCTCCCGCCGGGGACCCACCGCGTGCTTCATGGCGCCGTGGTGCTTGGGGGCGAACAGGAAACCCACGCCCACCTGGTTGATGCACTGGGCCACCTGCTCCGGAGCCAGTTCCAGGTTGACCCCGGCGGCCTCCAGCACGTCGGCACTGCCGGACTTGCTGGAAACGGAGCGGTTACCGTGCTTGGCCACCCGCCCACCGGCGGCCGCCACCACGAAGGCGGAGGCGGTGGAGATGTTGAAACTGCCGGAGGCGTCACCCCCCGTGCCGCAGGTATCCACCAGGTGCTCGGCTTCCACATCGACCCGGGTGGCCAATTCACGCATCACCGAGGCGGCGGCGGCCACTTCATCCACCGTCTCCCCTTTCATGCGCAGCCCGACCAGGAAGCCGCCCATCTGGGCGGGGGTGGCCTCGCCGGTCATGATCCGGCGCATGACGTGGACCATCTCGGGTCCGGAAAGGTCGCGATGTTCAGTGACTGCGCGAATGGCTTCCTGCATGTTCATGGTGTAGCCCGCCCCCTGTCGTCGTGTGTCGTTGGATTGTTGCGGCCACCCGAGGATGGGTCAACCCGGGCCGGGGCCTCCAGAAAGTTTCTCAGCAGGTCGTGGCCATGCTGGGTCAAGATGGATTCCGGGTGAAACTGAACCCCTTCCACGTCCAGGGTGCGGTGGCGCACCCCCATGATCTCGTCCAGCGCCCCAGCCGGGGTCTCGGTCCAGGCAGTGACCTCCAGGCAGTCCGGGAGGGAGGCCTTTTCGATCACCAGGGAGTGGTAACGGGTGGCCTCGAAGGGATTGGCCAGCCCCCGGAACACCCCCATGTCCTTGTGATGGATCATGGAAGTCTTACCGTGCATGATCTCCCGGGCATGCACGATGCGGCCGCCGAAGGCCTGGCCGATGGACTGGTGCCCCAGGCAGACCCCCAGGATGGGGACCCTGCCGGCAAAACGACGGATGGCGGCCAGGGAGATGCCCGCCTGATCCGGGGCACAAGGGCCCGGGGAGATGAAGATCCGCGCCGGGGCCAGGGCCTCGATCTCGTCCAGGGTGATGGCGTCGTTGCGCCGCACCTCCACATCGGCCCCCAACTCGCCCAGATACTGGACCAGGTTGTAGGTGAAGGAATCGTAGTTGTCGATCATCAGCAGCATGTGTGCCGTACCCCAGTAGGTTGGCCGGGAGATGGAAAGGGCGGCGACAGCGGTATCAGGATCGGCCCTTGCCGCGCATCGAGGCGGGCTGGATCTCCAGCCCCGACTCCGCCATGGCCACGGCACGGAACACGGCACGGCCCTTGTTCATGGTCTCGGCCCATTCGTTGTCGGGCACGGAATCATGGACCACGCCGGCGCCGGCCTGGATATGCAGGATCTGGTCTTTGATCACGGCGGTGCGGATGGCGATGGCGGTGTCCATGTTGCCCTGCCAGGACAGGTAGCCCACGGCACCGGAGTAGATGCCCCGTTTCACCGGCTCCAGTTCGTCGATGATCTCCATGGCGCGGATCTTGGGGGCACCGCTCACGGTACCCGCCGGGAAGGTGGCCCGCAGCACGTCCATGGCGGTCATGCCGGGCCGCAGCCGGCCCACCACGTTGGAGACGATGTGCATGACGTGGGAGTAGCGTTCCACCACCATGCGCTCGGTGAGTTGGACGCTACCGATGCGGGAGACGCGACCGGCGTCATTGCGGCCCAGGTCGATGAGCATGAGGTGTTCGGCGATTTCCTTGGGATCGGCGAGCAGGTCCTGCTCCAGGGCCCGGTCATCGGCCTCATCCTCGCCGCGGGGGCGGGTGCCGGCAATGGGTCTCACCGTGACCACCTCGTCCTCCAGGCGCACCAAAATCTCCGGGGAGGAGCCCACCACGTGGTGATCGCCCAGGTCCAGGTAGAACATGTAGGGGGAAGGATTGAGACTGCGCAAAGCCCGATAGAGATCCAGGGGGCGGGCACCGTAGGGAATGGAGAGGCGCTGGGACAGCACCACCTGCATTACATCTCCATCGACGATGTACTGCTTGCAGCGATCCACCGCCGCCTTGAAGCCATCCTCGGTAAAGCCGGAGATGAAGTCCGACTCGCTGACCTTGCGGGGCGCGGGGTGGACCGGCGGCAGATGGGTGATCCGGCGCAGTTTTTCGTGCAGTTCCTCCAGGCGTCGCTCGGCGGACTCACGTTCCCCGGCACCGGCATGGACCACCAGGTAAAGCCGTCCCGCCAGGTTGTCGTAGACCACCACCTCGTCGGAGACCATGAGCAGGATGTCGGGCACACCCAGGGGGTCAGGCTTCTCAACGCCCCCCAGGCGGGGCTCGATGTAGCGTATGGTGTCGTAACCGAAATAACCCACGAGCCCCCCGGTGAAACGGGGTTGATCCGCCAGATCAGGCACCCGGAAGCGGGTCTGGAAGGTCTCGATCCAAGCCAGCGGATCGTCCACCCGGATCTCTTCCACCACCTGGCCGGACTCCTCCACGCAGATCTGATGCCCGCAGACCCGTACCACGGTACGGGCGGGCAGACCGACGAAGGAATAACGGCCCCATTTCTCGCCCCCCTGGACGGACTCCAACAGGTAGGAATAGGGACCGGAACCCAGCTTCAGGTAGGTGCTCAGGGGGGTGTCGAGATCGGCCAGGACCTCGCGGACCAGGGGGATGCGGTTGTAACCCTGGCGGATCAGATCATCGAATTGTTCGGGACTCATGGGACATTTCCGGTGGACAGGTCGGCACAGTGGGTGGACAGGCTGCTGTCACCCACGCCATCGCGTCGACCGGACTAGAATGAGAATCCCAGGCATCAGGCTATCTGCTCCATGAGCCCCGGCAGTTGATCGAGGCTGTCGATGACCGAATCCGGCTTCTGCTCCCGGATATCCTGGCCGTGATTATAACCATAAGTGACGCACACAATGCCAAATCCGGCGGCACGGGCGGCCTTCACGTCGCTGCGGGAATCCCCCACCATGAGGGCATCCTTGGGATGGACGTCAAACTGATGGGCGGCATACAGCAGAGGCGCCGGATCGGGCTTCTTCTGCGGCAGGGTATCGCCGGCCACCACCAGTTCGAAAAAGTGATCGATCTCCATGGCCCGCAGCAGGGGCGCCGTGAACCGGGCTGGCTTGTTGGTCACGCAGCCCAGCCGCAGGCCGGACTGTGCCAGGACCTCCAGACCTTCGCGCACGCCGGGATAGAGCCGGCTGCGGCCGGTGTTGTTGTCCCGGTAGATCTCCATGAACAGGGCCAGCGCCCGTTCGTAGAGATCCGCGGCGGGCTCGGCCTCCATGTCGCCGGTAAGGGCGCGCTTGACCAGGCGCTCCACCCCGTTACCCACCCAGAGGCGCACCTTGGCCTCGCCCCGCACGGGCATGCCCAAGGCCTCCATCATACGGTCCACGCTGAAACTCAGGTCCGGCACGCTGTCCACCAGGGTACCGTCCAGGTCGATGAGCACCATCTTGGGCTGCGGAATCGTCATGGGCTTCATACCTTGGCCAATTCAGCCCGCATGGCGGCGATGATACTGTCATAGCGGCTCGGGTCTTCCTTCCGGGCGGCGCCGAAGATGGCGGAGCCGGCCACGAAGGTATCGGCACCGGCGGCCTTGATCTTAGCGATGTTGTCCACCTTCACACCGCCGTCGACCTCCAGACGGATATCCAGCCCGGACTCATCGATGCGGCGGCGGGCCTCCTTGAGCTTTGCCAACGTGGCGGGAATGAAGCTCTGGCCGCCGAAGCCCGGGTTCACGGACATGAGCAGGATCATGTCCACCTTGTCCATCACGTAGTCCAGGTGGGACAGCGGGGTGGCGGGATTGAACACCAGGCCGGCCTTGCAGCCCTCGCTGCGGATCAACTGCAGGGTGCGGTCGATGTGCTCGGAGGCCTCGGGATGAAAGGTGATGTAGTCGGCACCGGCCTTGGCAAAATCGGGGATGATGCGGTCCACCGGCTTGACCATGAGATGCACATCGATGGGCGCAGTGACGCCGTGCTTGCGCAGGGCCTCGCACACCAGGGGGCCGATGGTCAGGTTGGGGACATAGTGGTTGTCCATCACATCGAAATGGACGATGTCCGCACCGGCGGCCAGCACCTGAGTGACTTCCTCACCCAGCCGGGCGAAGTCGGCGGAGAGGATGGAGGGCGCGATCAGATCAGGTTTTGCCATGGGTCTTTGCCTCGTTATTGTCGGCCATCCCCGCGCCCGACAGGGACCGGGCGGAGATAACGTTATTCGGTTTGCTTCCTTGGGTGGTGGAGGCAATGTAACCCAAGGCGCCGGGAAAATTAAGCATGGGGTGATGATGCACGGCCGGAGAATCACCCAGGAGGAACCGTACGCATCGGCGGATGAGTTCTATAATTCCTGCAACGCTGTTTCTGGCCTGCCACATCCGGGCTTCGCGTGCCGCGGCCGGACGCGCCGTGGTTGGCGAATGTTTCTCTGGCTTGCCGATGTTCAATCAATACTCACCACCCGACGGCCACATCTCCGGCGCAAAGCGTACCACCTGATTGCGACCGTTCTCCTTGGCCGCGTATAGGGCCACGTCGGCGTATTTGAGCACCTGCCAGAAGGCCTGGGCGTCGTCCGGGTAGGCGGCAAGGCCGATGGAGAGGGTCTTGTGGAGCTCGCCGCCGGCCACCTTGAAGGGGTGAGCCTCCACGGCCCGGCGGATCTTGTTGGCCACATCCATCGCCGCCTCGGCGCCGGTGTCCAGGAGGATGATCATGAATTCCTCGCCGCCGTAGCGGATGACCAGATCGGATTCGCGCAGGTGGGCCTGGAAAATCTGGGCCAGTTCCCGCAGTATTTCGTCGCCCACATCGTGCCCGTAGGTGTCATTCACGGTCTTGAAATAATCCAAGTCCAGCATCAGCAGCGTCATGGGCATCTGACGGCGCTTGCACTGGGCCACCAGGCTGTCGGAATACTCCTCCAGAAAACGGCGGTTGTGCAGGCCGGTCATGGCGTCCTTGAGGCTGGATTCCCTCAGGCTGGCCATCAGGCCCTTGGCCTGAAGCACCGGCGCCGCTTCCCGCAGATAGGCGCTGATCAAGGGGCGGGCACGGATCAGCGCCGGGATGTTCTGGGGCGCCACCACCAATTGCACCACGCTGCCCACGCCGCCGGACTGGATGATGGGCAGGCACAGATAGCTGTACCCGTCGGCCAAGGCCTCGCTGGCGAAGGCACGGCACAGGTGGCGGTTCTCGACGCCATCGATGGCATGACCGGTGCGCACGGCCCGGCAGGTGGTGCAGTGTTCCAGGATGTCGGGGTGGCACCAACGAATGTCGTCGCGAGTCACCCCGTCCACGATCACCGTATCCATCAAGCGCTTGTCCCGGTCCACCTGATAGATGGAGAAATGCTCCATGCCGAATTCGGTGTGCAGGACCTCACTGATGCGGACGAACACCTCCTCGGTGTTCTGGTCCTCCTCGATGGCCTGCTTGAACTGGGCCACCTTCACCAGGCCCGAGACCGTGGCGGCGGTCTCCTCCAGCAGATTGGCCTTGGGGTCCGGAATGGTATTGACCAACTGGGCCACATGGTCGCGGATCTCGGTCAACTTGTGGGTGATGGCGTCGGCCATCTGGTTGAAGTGGTTCGCGATCTGCCCGATCTCGTCACGGCTGCGACTGCGCACCCGTTGACTGAAGTCTCCACCGCTGGCCAGGCTGGCGGCCTTGCGAACCTCTTGGGTGGTCTCCACCAGAGGACGAAGCAGACGCCCCAGAAAGATCATGGACAGCACGGCGAACAGGCCCATGATGACCACCAGGAACAGGGCCGCGCCTATGCCGGCGGTCTTCATGTGGTCCACGGAGACAGTCAGTGTGACAGCGCCCAGGGCGACACCCTCAGGGGCCTGATGGCAGGCCATGCAGTTGATGTCTCCATTGGAGGAAGCGATGTAGGGAATCGTGGCCCGGAACTCATCGCCGAGCAGTCCGCCGATCAACCCGAAGTAAGGCTCGCCACTGGCCAGCACCCGGCGGTCGATATCATCGGCCTGGGTCTCCATCGGCAGGCCTTCGCCGTGCTGTGCGATGACCCGTTCCCCACGGATCACCCGCACCTCGTTAAGGCTGTTCACCTCCGCCAACCGCCGCAGCATGGAGGCCCGCCGGTCAATGGTGCCATTGAGCATGGCCTCGGTGAGGGAGACACGGATCATCTCCGCCGCCGTGCGGGTGTGCTCGGTGGCCGAGCGCATGGAGAAATCCCGGATCAGCGCCATGCTGGACAGACCGATGACCAGCATCATGGCGAGCATGACCACGAGCAGGGCACCCATGGCCTTGGTTTGCAAGCGGCTGCTGGTCACTGGAAACCTCGCGACCCCATAGCGGGGTAAATCTCTCCATTGTACGCCCTCAAGGCCCGGTTTACCTGGGGCTATCGGAATCTCAAGCCGGAGTACAGGACGAATAAACACCGTTTTTCCGTCCGGCCCAAGGTCCAATGCATGCTACCGCAGCGACAGCGGTCGCCCCAGTCGCTCTTCAGGTGTCCAGGCGGAAATGAAAGGGCGAGGGAAAGCTGTTGCAAGGCCTTTAACCTACAATTCTAGTCGGGCATAACGCGGGATGCCTGCCATACTCGGAATGAGCCAATTGAGTATGACTTCACTCGCCGGCCGCCCTGGGGACACCGAAAGACCGGAAGCGTGTCGGGCTTGAGCGATCGTCACGAGCCGAATGCGGAAGCTGAAGCGGTGACGGATTCGACCATTCTTGAGGCCCACGGTGGCCTCCTGCGACGAAGGGGCGGATATCGGGGGCTACCGGACGGATACTCACTGCACTGAAGATCGATCGATCGTTTATTGCCACGATGGCGGTGGCCCCCAAGGGGATGAGCATCGTCTCGACGATCACTTCTCTTGCTCATTCACTGGATGTGAAGGTCATCGCCGAGGGCGTGGAGACCGAGGATCAGGCGGCTTCCTTGAGGCGTTAGCACTGCGACGAGTTGCAGGACTTCCTGATCAGCCGGCCATTGCCACCAGAACAAGTGCCTGCGTTTCTGCACAAACATTGTTCCAAACCGCCCGCCGCCCAAACGTCGCATGGTTAACCCGCAACTTTACACAAGCCAGCACTGGGGCTCGTGCCGTCGAATTATTGACACCATAAAACGCGCCATCACGAGTAGTAGCGCCTTTACTGACGGAGCCGTCCTAGCAATGCCTCGAAATCGTCCTGGCATAGGGGTTTGGAAAACAGGTAGCCCTGGGCGTAGTCGCAGCCCTCACGGGCCAGGAATTGCAACTGTGCCTCCCTTTCCACACCCTCAGCAACCACCTGAATGTCTATGGCGTGAGCCATACCGATAATGGCCTTCAGTATGCGGTCGGCATCACCATCCTGGCCGGTCTTATTGATCAGTGTCCTGCCCACCTTGATACTACCCACTTGGCAGTCTTGAAGCGCGGCGATGGAGAACGGCTCAATGCCAAAATCGTCGATAGCCAAGCGTAGCCGCAAATCTGCCAAACCACAGCTCTCGACCGGATCGATACCGCAGGCGACGAGGTTGCTCAGGGAAATGGGGGTCAGTTCAATGGTGATCCGGCTGCCCTCGAGATCACTTTCCATCAACCGCGCCCACCATTGTTCCACGAGGGTTGGGGTGAAAAAGGAGGCGGGTGACTCGTTAATGTGGATCGGAAAGGGCTCGTCCTCCTGGTTGCGCCACCGGAGCGAGCAGGTCACAGCCTGCTTCAGGACATAGCTATTGATACTGTCCATCATGCCGTCGGGTTCGGCAATGATGAGAAAGGTGGCCGGAGTGAGTTGCCCCTTGTCCGGATGATTCCATCGGAGCAAGGCCTCCGCCCTGGATATGGCTCCCGTGCGGATGTCAATGATGGGCTGGTAGTAAACCTCTAGTTGGTCCTCCCTGATGGCATCGCCCAGTTCCCTGTGCAGCCGCATGCGCTCTGACTCGTTCGGCTCCATCCAGGACTGATAGATCTGAATCTGGTGGCCCCCCTGCTTCTTGGCGGCGTACATGGCCTGATCGGCATTGTGCATCAACTGGTCGCCATCCTTGCCATCATCGGGGAACAGGGTCAGGCCGATGCTACCGGAAAGGTGAACTCGTTGGGAATCCACGTCAAACGCCCGTTCAAGATCGGCCAGCAGTGCCTTGGCCGCCCTCATGGCACCTTCCCTGCCAGTGTTTTTGAGAATGACGGTGAATTCGTCTCCGCCGAGACGAGCCACGGTATCCACGGTCCGGACGTTTTTGGCTAACCGCTTGGCCACCTGCTCCAGCAGGCGGTCGCCGGCCTTATGGCCCAGCCGGTCATTGGCCTCCTTGAAGCGGTCCAGGTCAATGAACAGCAGCGCAAAGGAGCGATCACCTCGTTCGGCCTCCAGCAAGCACTGCCCGAGCCGATCCTGGAACAGACGCCGATTGGGGATGCCCGTGAGCGAATCGAAATTAGCGCTTCGCCAGACCTGATGTTCGGCCTTTTTGCGCGCAGTGATGTTCCGTGACATCAGGGCGACGGCTTCCACTTCATCCCGGTCGTTACACACCGGGATAAATTGTGAGTCAAAGTACAATTCTCGGCCTGACGGCAAATGGCCATGAAAATCCCCGCGCTGGGGCTGACTGGTGGCAACGGTTGCGGCAATCGCATCGTGTACCTGGGTAGCAAAGGCCAGACCCAACTCAAGCGCAGTTTTGCCAACGTGGTCCTGGGCCGGCGTACCGACCAGATTGGCCATCGGCTTGTTAAGGACCAGGAGCTTGCCGTCGGGATCGAATAGGGCGAAGGGGTCGGGGGAGACGTTCAGTACGGCTTCGAACAGGCGTTTGTCCTGGTCTTTGCGAGCGGAATAGCTCGACACCGAGTTGGCGATCAACTGGTCGATGGCCTCGTTGAAACGCACCAGATCGTAGATGTCCTCGGTGGTGAGGCCCTGCTGCTCATCGCCCCAGAGCCGGGTTACTCGCTCCCGCAGCGCCCGCAGTTCCAGTATGACCTGTAGGAGGGTCATGCCCTGCTCCAGGCGGCCAAGGCCATGTTGCTCACCGGCGAAGGAAACGGGGATTACGGCGTTGCCAAGGGACTTGCGGGTCGACTCTTCCGTGGTCTGGGCCGTCAACAGGTCCTGGATGATGAACTGCAGCATCTCCCGGGCATGGTCCCTCAGGGAGATGCTTTCTTCGCCTAAAGATTCCCGGGCGAGTTCCAGCGCGGCCTCTTCCCAGTCTTCAAGCAACCGATCCATTTGCGTCTGGAGAAATTGGGCAAGCTTCATGGCCGTTCCCAAGGGATTTGCTGGCGAGTGTTCACGGGATAGCACCTCAGGTGAGGTCTGATCTTGTCGCCAAGCCAAGCCAAGCCAAGCCAAGCCAAGCCAAGCCAAGCCAAGCCGGATCATGGGACTGCTTCCGGAAATTGTCTATGCGCATCCGCACGTCCTCCACTCCCCCTACAGAATCCCCACGCCGCCGGGGGCACAATCGGCCTCGCACCCGGATCGGCACCCCCACCCTGTTGACCGACCTAACCTTCCAATAAGGCAAATTGTTTCAATCCCGCACTGCGCCCGATAGCCGGGGGGAGTCGCCCCAGGGACTTCACCTCTTCATCACCACTCACACCCGCGCCGCTTGGCAATACGCTTGATCTTGGTTCATCCTTGATCCCGATTCTCCAGCCAAGGGCTTTTCATGGACGCCTCGGGTGAGTGTAGACCGTTCCCTCATGTGGTGGACACCTGTCTTCTGCTCACCGGGTTGTGGCAGGCCGGGGTGACTCCCCTGCGGGACATATCCCCTCGATGGACGCCGTCATGGAATGCGGAAGGGCTCAAAATTCATGGATGAATGCCATCAGGTGCCCTGAATGCCTGCTGGGTGCCGATCATCTGTCACACCGCGACGATCGTGCCACCACGGAGATGCAGGCAGGCTTCCTGAAACGGCCGGTTCTGTGGTGTAACGCACAGACAATGCACCAGAGCATTGTGTGGAATGCGCTTGACAATGACGCCATGTCCCGGACAGTGCACCACGCACATTGTCTCCTATGTCCCCGATTCGCCGTCTGCAAAGCCTGCGGCGCTGAGGCGTTGCTACGAACTCATGCCCCACGGGAGTCGGACATGATTGAGGGTCTCACTCGAAATGCCGCTCGCAACATCTTCTTCGGCGGGTCGCTGTTCTTCTTCCTGGTCTTCATCGGCCTGACCGCGCATAGCCACTACTACGTCGTCACGACATCCACCGACCATGCCGGTCTGACTGATTCGGTCAAGCATGGCAAACATATCTGGGAACAGAATTCCTGCATCAACTGCCATAGTCTGCTCGGTGAGGGGGCCTACTTTGCGCCCGAACTCGGAAACGTGTGGAAGCGTTACGGTGGCGAACACAGCCCAGCCGGTGCGCGCAATGCACTGAAGATCTGGATGCGGATCCAGCCGACCGGCATCGAGGGACGACGACAGATGCCGGGGTACGATTTCACCGAAGAAGAATTGGATGCGTTGATCGACTTCCTGGAATGGACCAGCCGAATCGATACGCAGGGCTGGCCGCCGAATATTTCCGGTTGAGCGCTGACGAGAATCTCACCGCACCCAGGGGGGCAGGAAATGAGGTATCAAACCCAGAAAGTCGCCTATCCATTCTTTATTGCCGCGCTGGTGCTGTTTGCCGCGCAGGTCATCTTCGGTGTGGTCGCCGGCGCCATCTACGTCTGGCCCAACCTGCTCAGCGAAGCCATGCCGTTTCACATCGTTCGCATGAGCCACACCAACCTGCTGATCGTGTGGCTGCTGATCGGTTTCTTCGGCGCAACCTATTACCTCCTGCCGGAAGAGGCGGAAACCGAGATCTATAGCCCGAATCTGGCCTATGTCCAGCTCGGGCTTTTTGTCTTTGCCGGTGCCGCGGCGCTGGTGGGTTACCAGTTCGGGATCCATGAGGGGCGCGAGTTCCTGGAACAGCCGTTGTGGGTCAAGATCCTGATGACCATCTCGTTTCTGATGTTTCTCTACAACGGCACCATGACGCTGATCAACGGTCGCAGGACCGCCATTTCGGTGGTGTTGATGATGGGGTTGTGGCTGGCGGCCATCTTCTGGCTGTTCGCGTTCTACAACCCGGCCAACCTGTCCCTGGACAAGATGTACTGGTGGTACGTGATACACCTGTGGGTCGAGGGCGTGTGGGGCCTGATCATGGCCTCGCTGCTGGCTTATCTCGTGATCAAGATGACCGGCGTCGACCGCGAGATCATCGAGAAATGGCTGTATGTCATCGTCGGGCTGGTGCTGTTTTCCGGGCTGCTGGGGACCGGCCACCACTACTACTGGATCGGCCTGCCGGGCTATTGGCAGCCTGTTGGCAGTTTCTTCTCGGCGCTGGAAGTGTTGCCATTGTTTGCCATGGTGATCTTCGTCTTCTACATGTTCTGGCGCGGCAGCCGGAACCATCCCAACAAGTCAGCCATCCTGTGGACACTGGGCTGCGCAGTGATGGCGTTCTTCGGCGCCGGCGTCTGGGGTTTCATGCACACCCTGTCGTTCGTCAACTATTACAGTCACGGCACGCAGATCACCGCGGCCCACGCTCATTTGGCGTTCTTCGGCGCCTACGTGATGCTCAACCTGGCGATCTTTTCCTACGCCCTGCCGCAGCTTCGCGGCAAGCAGCCGTATAACCAAGTGCTCAACATGTGGAGCTTCTGGCTGATGACCAGCGGCATGGCGTTCATGACCTTTGTCCTCACCTTCGCCGGCGTGATCCAGACCCACATGCAGCGTGTGGTCGGTCAGCGCTACATGGATGTCCAGGACGACCTGGGCCTGTTCTATACCATGCGCCTTGGGGCCGGCGTGGTCGTGGCCATCGCGGTGCTGATGTACATCTACGCGATGCTTGGGCCCGCGCGCGAGCAATTGCCCGCCGGTGCCCCGCACCTGGCTGCCGGGGGTGGCGTCAAAGGCAATCCATGAGTACCGAGCTCGCGCAGCCCGCAGCGGATAACGGGATCCCGTTCTACCGTGAAACCGGCTATGAATGCACACTGTTTGAAAAGGCTTTTGAGCAGTGTCTACCCTTGCTGCTCAAGGGGCCGACCGGCTGCGGCAAGACCCGCTTCGTGGCGCACATGGCCGCCCGGCTCGGGCGGCCGCTGTTTACTGTCTCCTGCCATGATGACCTGACCGCCGCCGACCTGACCGGCCGCCACCTGCTGATCGACGGCGAGACGCGCTGGGCGGATGGCCCGCTGACCCGGGCGGTGCGCGAAGGCGGCATCTGCTACCTCGACGAGGTGGTGGAGGCGCGCAAGGACGTCACCGTGGTCATGCATCCGCTCACCGACGACCGCCGCGTGCTGCCGCTGGAGCGCACCGGCGAACTGTTGCAGGCGCCGCCGGAGTTTATGCTGGTGGTCTCCTACAACCCCGGCTACCAGCACATCCTCAAATCGCTCAAGCCCAGTACACGCCAGCGCTTTATCGCGCTCACCTTCGATTTTCCGCCCCCCGAGATCGAGATCGAGATCGTCTCGACCGAAAGTGGTTTGTCGAAGGATTTGTGCGCCGGGTTGATCAACCTGGCCCAGCGAATCCGTGCGCTCAAGGGCCAGGACCTGGAAGAAGGTGTATCGACGCGCCTGCTGGTCTATTGCGCCACCCTGGTCCAGGCCGGCATGCCCATGGCGCGCGCCGCCCGTCACACCCTGATCGACCCGCTCAGCGACGAACCCGATGTCATCGCCGCGCTCGAGGAGCTGGTCGGGCACGCGTTCGGTTGACGGCCTGGTACGAATTCGAGGAGCACGTCGGCCGCTGGTGGCATCACTGGGCGGCCTCGGCGATCAGCTACCCCGAACACCCTGAAGCCGAAGTCCGTTTCGAAGACTTGCGCGATACGCTCGCGGTCTACTTTCGCGCCATGGGGGGCGGTCGGTCGCTGGCGTTGGTCACCGCCAGTGCGCAGGATTCCCGGCACCGGTTGACCCTGCGCCAGCGCCTGGGGCTGGAGGCCGAGCCGATGGAACGCGCTCGCCGCGACGCCGAGAACGTGGTGCTGCCGGCACGCATGGCGTTATTCCCGCAAGCCGCGCTGAACCGCGACGTGTACTTCTGGCTGGCCGCATTCCTGGCCGAGGTTCGCCAACTGCCGGCGCCCGCCGACCCGCTTCAATGCGACCTGATCGAGATTGCCGAGGCGGCCCGCGCAAGCGATGCACTGTGCGAACGCCTTCCCGGGCTCGCGGTCCGTTACCGGCGGCTCTGCGCTGTTCTCCTCGACATGCGCCCGGAACGTGCCCTACCGCCCATCGAAGCCGATGTCGAGGCGCTGATCCGGCACCTGTTGGGTCAATCGGATGCACTGGTATCACCCGGCAGGCTGCTGCGCAGGATTGTTGCGGGTGAAGAACTGGCCAGGTATGGCGCGCCAAGCGGCTACCGCCCGCCCCTACCGGTGCCCCTGTGGGGGTATGCCTGGACAGACGAGACCACCTCGCCGGCCGCGTCGCAGTCCGATCCCGAGATTGACCAGGAGGCGGCCAGCGACTCCGATGGCGTCCGGCGCAAGGCCGAGCGGCGCCGCCTGGATCAGACCGAGCGCGATGATCCGCTGATGCTCAACCCCTTCGAGAAGATGCTGTCGTGGTCCGAGATGGTCAACGTCAATCGGCCGATCGACGATAATCAGGAAGACGACGCGCGTCAGGCCGCCGACCAGCTCGAACGCATCACCGTGACCCAACACGAGCGCAAGGCCGCGTCGCGGCTGAAGATGGAGTTGGAGCTTGCCGGCACGGACGTCGACGCGTCACCGCTGAGCGCCCCCAGGACCTACCCGGAGTGGCACTACCGAAAGAACCGGTACTTGGAAGAGTACTGCGCCGTCTATGCCCAAATCGCGCCGGAAATGGCCCCCAACGGCGAACCAGGCGCAGCGCCGGACGCCGAGGCGCGCCGGCGCATCAACCGCGTTCGGCGGCAGTTCGAGGCGCTTAGGCCCAGGCGCGAACTGCAGCACCACCACGTGGACGGCGATGAGATCGACCTGGATGCACTCGTCCAGTCGATCGCCGAGCGTGCTGCCGGCGGACACCCCTCGGAAAACGTCTACCTGCGCTGGCGCGACCAAACCCGCGACCTGGCCGTGGCCACACTGGTGGATGTGTCGTTATCGACCGATGCCTGGGTGGCGGATCGCCGGGTGCTGGATGTGGAAAAAGAGGCGCTGCTGGCACTGGCACACGGCGTTCAGGCCTGCGGCGATGATCAGGCGATCTACACGTTCACCTCGCGCCGGCGCCATCGCGTGGACATTCGGCAGATCAAGGGTTTCGAGGAGCCGGTGACGGCTGCCACGGAGCGCCGCATCGCCGCACTGGAACCGGGCCTTTACACGCGCATGGGCGCGGCGATACGCCACGTGGCCGGAGAGCTTGGCCGACGCCCGAACCGGCACCGGCTGCTGCTGGTGCTGACCGATGGCAAGCCCAACGACACCGATCACTACGAGGGCCGCTTCGCCGTGGAAGACACCCGCATGGCGGTGCGGGAAGCGCGGCGCGAGGGCTTGGCCGTATTCGGCGTGACCATCGATGCCGAGGCCCGCCAGTACTTTCCAGCCATCTTCGACCGCTCGGGCTACGCCATCGTGACCCGTCCGGCCGGCCTGGCCAACGCGCTGCCACTTCTGTACCGGCAACTGATTCGTTGATCGCCGGTAAATGCCTGACCTCTACGCCCGATGCCTTCCGATCCTCAAAGTCGCACAGCCAGGCCTTCAACGGTCCGTAGTACGCATCCAACGCAGATAGGATGTGAACCGGTTGTTCAGTGGCACTGGCCACGGTGGTGGACGCGTACCTCTCGCCCATCCTCAAGCGCTACGCCGATCAGGTGGCCTCGAAGCTTGGCGACACCTGTCTGGTGTTCATGACCGGCAGGATGCCCACTGCGCGATGTGTGTGAGCGATCTACGTATTCCTACGCATTACCCCTTCCGGTCGTGCCCCCTAATCTAATCGCAAGCCTGGACCAAGACCCAGGCCCCGCGAGCCCTCTTCATTGATTAAGGAGCACGACCATGACCCAGAAGACCACACCATCCCTCTCCACCGCCAGCGTGGCCGGTGCCTTTGCACTGGCCGTGGCTAGCGCCATGGTTGCGCCAAGCGCGGCGGCGTCGTCGTCCACCATGGAAAAATGCTACGGTGTTTCACCCGCCGGGGAAAATGACTGCGCCGCCGGACCCGGCACGTCCTGCTCAGGGACCTCCACCCAAGACTACCAGGGAAACGCCTGGACCTTGGTGCCTGCCGGCACCTGTCAAGACATTGAGCTGCCGGGCGACCGACAAGGCAGCCTGGAGCCACTGGACCGGGACCTGCCGAGGCAGTCCTGAGATACCGGCCCTGACCCCATCGTGACATCGCTACCGCAGGGACGCGGTACTCTGATCCGTCGCAGGAGGTTCCATGTCTGATCTGACGCCCCCCCTGACATTGGCCGGCCCTGATGCCGTCCCCCGATCCGCCGGTGTAGGGCTCAAGCCAGCCCATTATCGGACGATCCTTGAACAGGGGCCCGACATGGGTTGGTTCGAGATCCACGCCGAGAATTACATGGGCGCCGGAGGGCCACCCCATCGATATCTGACCGCCATCCGCGAGCGCTATCCCTTGTCCGTTCATGGTGTGGGTCTGTCCATTGGCGGCGCGCGGGCGCTGGACCGCCGGCATCTCAGCCGCCTGGCCGATCTGGTCCGTCGCTACCGTCCGGGACTGTTTTCAGAACACCTGGCCTGGTCCACTCACTCCAGTGGATTCCTGAACGACCTGCTGCCCCTGCCCTACACCGACGAGACCCTGAATCGGGTCTGCCGCCACATTGATCAGGTGCAGGAGGTGCTCGGACAACGCCTGCTGCTGGAGAATCCTTCCACCTACGTTCACCTGGCCGACAGCACGATCAGCGAGGTGCAGTTTCTCGACGCCGTGTCGCATCGCACCGGCTGCGGCTTGCTGCTGGATGTGAATAATGTCCAGGTGTGCGCCACCAACCATGGGTTTGAGGCCCAGGCGTATCTGGATGCGTTCCCCATGAATCGGGTGACCGAGATCCATGTGGCCGGCCACGACCAGCAACAGGACGACGAAGGCCGGCCCCTGCTGATCGACACCCATGACCGCCCGGCTACCGACGGCGTGTGGCAGTTGCTGGAACACACCCTGACCCTCACCGGTCCCTTGCCCGTGCTGATCGAGTGGGACAACGACATCCCTTCATGGTCGGCCTTGTTCGATGAGTCCCGCAGGGCCCAGCGCCTGCTGGATCGGCACATCCAGCATCCGGAGGCGGGCCATGCCCTCGCAAGCTGAATACGAGGCCGATTTCGTGCAGGCCCTGCGCCAGCCACGGATACCGCCGCCCGCAGGTGTGCGCCACCCTGGATCTCAACCGCCGGCGCTGCGCTTTGGCGTCTATCGCAACAATGTCCACGTCAGCCTGGTAGAGGCCGTGACCCGACTCTATCCCGTGGTGCAGCGTCTGGTGGGAGAAGCATTCTTTCAGGCCGTTGCACGCCGCTTTGTGGGGCAGGTGCTGCCCGACAGCCCGGTGCTGATCGACTACGGGGAGACGTTTCCCGACTTTCTCGACCACTTTGAACCCGCCGCTCGCCTGCCCTATCTTGGCGATGTGGCCCGCATCGAGTGGGCCTGGCACCGTGCCTATCATGCCCAGGACCAAACACCCCTGCCACCGCAGGCCCTGGCCCGAATACCCCCCGCGCAAGTAGGACACCTGCGTCTTGGATTGCATCCATCCCTGCAGGTACTGGACTCCCCCTGGCCGGCGCTTTCCATCTGGCATACCAATCGCCACGATGCCCAGGTGAGACGTATCGATCGGGACAGCGGCGGTGAGGCCACCCTTGTCTGCCGACCCGATATGGAGGTCCTGGTCTGCGCTGTTCCCCTGGGCACGGCGGCCTTGGTACGGACCCTGAGCACGGGGGCCAAGCTGGAACAGGCGACCACCCAGGCTGTGGAACAGCCCGGTTTCAATCTGCAAACCAGCCTTGTGGCGCTGCTGAGCAGCGGCGGCATCACTGCGTTTCGATTCTGACGGGACCAGGCCCATGCACATGAATACATTCTCCCCCTCCCTGACCCGACGCTACTGGCGCCGGGTGGTGTCGATCAGCGGCATGGGCCTGTTACTGCGCAGCCTGATGCTCATCACCCTCTACTATGCGGTGGGCATGTGGGGGTTTGTCTTCACCCCGGATGCCCACGGTATTCCGCTGGTATGGCCCGCCACGGGCGTGGGACTGGCCTTCGTGTTTCTCTATGGCTACGGGATGCTGCCCGCCGTGGGCGTTGCCTCCGCCCTGATCACCTGGCAGTTCACTTCAGCAGCGGTTCCCCTGCTCGAATCGGTCGGGATCGTCGCGGCCACGGTCGCGGGTGTGGCCCTGGGCGGGTACCTGCTGCGGCGCCTGACCATGAGGCCGCGACTGGACCGGTTGCGGGATGTGTGGCTGTTGCTGAGCGTTGGCGCCGTGGCGGCATCGGGACTGGCCGCCCTGGCTGGGGCCTGGGGTATGGCCGTTGGCATGGATGACGTGCGGTTCAGCCAGACCTGGTGGCTGTGCTGGGTGGCAGACCTCATGGGACTGGTGCTGGTGGCCCCGGCCCTGATCACCTGGCTGGGTGCGCCCACGCGCCTGCCGGGATCAGTGCGGCTCGCGGCCCTGGCGCTGGGCCTCGCCATTACCGGCATCACCACCCTGGTGTACTCCGGCATACTGCCTGCCATGGTGGCGATGCCACTCTCCTACGCAGTGTTCCCGCTCATCATGCTGGCGGCCGTACGCTGCCCGATTCAGATCACCTCAGGGCTGATCCTGATCACCGGTGCCATTGCCTTGTCGGGAACCGGCTGGGGTCTGGGTCCTTTCGCTGACATGGGTCTGGGCGAGAGCCTGTTGTCCCTCAATGCCCAGTTGGCCCTGCTGGTCCTGACCGGACTGGTACTCAATGCCCTGAGCCATGAGCGCGCGGCGGCAGAAGCCCGGGCGCGCCAGTACCTGGAGGATCTCGCCCGCGCCGGACGACTGAGCACGCTGGGCGAGTTGTCCTCCAGTCTGGCCCATGAACTCAACCAGCCATTGTGTGCCCTCTCCAGCTATGCCCAGGCCTGCAAACGCCTGCTGGCCCGAGGCAAAATGGAAGACCTTCAGGAGGCGCTGGGTCAACTCGACGCCGGCGCCCATCGGGCCGCCGAAACGGTGCGCCAGATGCGGGCCTTTGCGGCCGGCCAGACCCCCGAGCAACAACCGGTGTCGCCCCGTGATCTGGTCCACCCGGTCCTTGAACTGCTGCGACCGGAGCTGAATCGACGCCACATCCGACTGGAAGTGGACCTTCCCGACACGCTGCCCAGGGTCTCGGTGGTCCCCCTGCAGGTGGAGCAGATCCTGATCAATCTGCTGCGTAATGCCATGGATGCCGTCCACGGCCTGAGACCGGCGCGCATCGATCTTCAGGTGGCATCCACCCGCGAGGGCGTGACCATGACCGTCACCGACACCGGACCGGGCATTCCGCCGGAGCGGCTGGCACGGCTCTTCGATCCCTTTGCCACCTGGAAGGAAGGGGGATTGGGCTTGGGTCTCTCCATCAGCCGATCCCTGGTCGAGGCCCACGGTGGTCGGTTGATCGCGCGCAACCGGCCCGAAGGCGGGGCCGAATTTCATTTCACTCTCCCCTTGGAGACTCACCATGCCAACCCATAGACCCCATATTCACCTCGTGGATGACGATCCGGATGTGCGCGCCGGGGTGAGCCTGCTGCTCAAGAGCGAGGACTTTCATGTCCGCGCCTTTGCCGATGCCCAGGCGGTGCTCGACTTCGTGACACCTCAAACGCCCGGTTGCCTGATCCTGGATGTGCGTCTGCCGGACATGGATGGACTCACCTTGCAGCGCCGGCTCAAGGAACAGGACATCCGCATGCCCATCGTGTTCATCACCGGCCATGGGGACATCCCCATGGCGGTGCGGGCGCTGAGTGAGGGAGCACTGGATTTCCTCGAAAAACCCTTCAGCGATCAGGCATTGATCGAAGGGGTACGACACGCCCTCGAAAGGGATGCCGAGCAACGCGCGGGTGCCCAGGAGGTGGCGCACCTGCAGGCGCGGCTAGACTCGCTGACCCCTCGGGAACGCGATGTACTCGAGGGACTGTTGGATGGCAAGCCCAACAAGCTGATCGCCCGCGACCTGGATGTGAGCGTACGCACCGTGGAGATCCATCGCAGCAATCTCATGCAGAAGATGGGGGCCAAGGGTGCATCCCACCTGGCTCGGTTGGCCCTGGCCTGCAGCGAATATCAACACCGTCTGCTGCCGACGACCCCCATCGATGAAAAGTCCCTGTCCTGAGCCGAGACGCACCGGCGACGGGTGGCCCCTAGCAGAGGAGAGTGCCTATGAACACGTCCATCCACCATGCGGGCAGATCAACCGGTCAGACCCTGATGCGGCTGATCGATGCCAGCGCGCGAGGGTTCCAGTATCTGCCCGCCTCGCTGCCGGCCCTGCTGCTGCGGATCGCCGTGGCCATACCCTTCTGGCGATCCGGGCTCACCAAGTGGGATGGCCTGCAGCTCTCTCCGGGGGCACGCTGGCTGTTCGAACACGAGTTTCAGCTGCACCTGCTGGGCAACACCTATCCCATGCCCCTACCCGTTCTCAGTGTGTATCTGGCCGCCATGGGTGAAATCCTGCTGCCGATCCTGCTGATCCTGGGGCTGGGCACCCGTTTTGCGGCCCTGGGGCTGTTATTGATGACCGTGGTCATCCAGCTGACCATTCCCGATGCATGGGCCACGCACCATTTACCCTGGGCCGCCATGCTGCTGGCCATCATGACCTGGGGGCCGGGAAGGGCCTCCCTGGATCATGCCCTGGCGCGGTGGTACCGCAGCCCATGACAGGCTGGAACCGGCAATGGCTGGTACGCGGGATCCTGCTGGCG
>NZ_JAJNQN010000024.1 GCF_022227845.1 Ectothiorhodospira lacustris
GGCCAGTGGCCGTGCCTTTGTTCGGGCCTTCGACAGCCGGGGGCTGCGGGCCAACGGACTGGTGCTGCTGTCACTGCTGGCCGGGGCCGGTGTGACATTGCTGCTGGCCTGGGCCCTGCCCCTGGACGGTCCCACCAGCGCCGGACTCTTTGCCGGTGCCACGACCAATACACCCGCCCTGGCCGGTGTGTTGGAAACCCTAAGGGACAGCGCCAACGAGGCCAGCCTATCGGCCCCCGTGATCGCCTATTCCCTGGCCTATCCGGGCGGCGTCCTGGGTATCATCCTGGCCATCATCGTGCTGCAACGTCTCTGGCGCATCGACTATGCGCGGGAGGCGGCAGGGCTGCGCGACTATGGTGCCACCGGTGAGCATCTGACCCACATTACCGTGCGCATCACCTGCCATGAAGTCACTCGCATGCCCATCCAGGCATGGCGGGAACGGGAGCGCTGGCATGTCATTTTCGGTCGTTACCGCCGTGGTGACGTGGTGGAACTGATCCAGCCGGACACCGTGCTCGAACCGGGTGATGAGATCAGCCTGGTGGGGGCCCGGAACGACCTGGAAAGCACCGCCGCCCGACTGGGTGACGTGGTGAATACAGACCTCATCTTCGACCATTCCCGCCTGGATTTTCGACGCATGTTTGTCAGCAATCCCCAGGTGGCCGGCCGCACCCTGGGAGAACTGGCCCTGCCCCAGCGCCTGGGCGCCGTCGTGACCCGGGTGCGTCGGGGGGACATGGATTTTTTGCCGACCGCGGATCTGCGACTGGAACTGGGGGACCGGGTGCGGGTGGTGTCCCGGCGCGATGACATGGACAAGGTCACCCGATTCTTCGGGGACTCCTACCAGGCCCTGTCGGAAATCAATATCCCGATCCTGGCCATTGGCCTGGGTCTGGGACTGCTGCTGGGTCTGATACCCCTGCCCCTGCCCGGCGGGCTGACACTGCAACTGGGATTTGCCGGTGGCCCCCTGCTGATGGGGCTGCTGCTGGGGGCCATCGGTCATACGGGGTCGGTGGTCTGGACCCTGCCCTATTCCGCCAACCTCACCCTGCGCCAATTCGGTCTGCTGCTGTTCCTGGCGACCGTGGGCACCAATTCCGGTCATGCCTTCGCATCCACGCTGCAAGCCGGCGAGGGTCTGGACCTCATCCTGATGGGTGGCCTGCTCACCTTCTCGCTGGCGGCCACCACGTTGGCGGTAGGGTATCAACTGCTGAAACTGCCCATGAACGTCATGCTGGGGGTGGTCTCCGGACAGCATACCCAGCCTGCAGCCCTGGGTTACGCGGTAGAGCAGGCAGGTAACGATCTGCCCCATATCGGCTATGCCACCGTCTTTCCCATGGCCACCATTGCCAAGATCCTGCTGGCCCAGATCATCCTCATCCTTGCTTGAACATGACCTTACCCGCACTGCCAGGGACAGCGGCACCATGGGGGTGGAGCAAAACAGGCCGATGTTGACCCCAGGAGCTGCAAATCGTGCCGAGCGGCCCGCCACGGCGAGATCGCAACAGACCACCAGTCTGGCAGCCCGCCGCCGAAGCCATGCCGTGGACCTGCGCGATCACGCGCATGGGCAGGGATTTGAGCGTTAAACAAATTCTCTCTCCGCCAACCCCATCAGATGTGCCGAAACACTGAGCCCTACCCTGCCCGGCTCACTTTCAGCTTGCGCATCTTGGACCGAAGGGTATTCGGATTAAGGCCCAGCAGGGCTGCCGCCCCCGTGGGGCCGGAGATACGTCCCCGCGTGCGGACCAGGGCGGCCTCGATATGGGCGCGCTGCACCTGCTCCAGCGTGGGGAATGCCTGGTCGGGCATTCCCGGGTTGGATTCACTCGGCCGTGACTCCATCACACTCCCGCTCGGCAAAGCCTGCCCCAGGGCGGAGGCCAGCACCAGCTGCTTGCCCTGCCCCAGCACCACCGCACGGTCAAATACCGCTGCCAGTTCCCGCACGTTGCCCGGCCATGAGTAGGCCGCCAGCAGGCGCAGGTCCTCCGCGCTGGGCAGCACCAGCGGCAGACCCAGGCGCTGGGCCGAGCGCCAGGCCATGTGCTCCGCCAGGGCGGGCAGGTCATTGGGACGGTGACGCAAAGGCGGTATGTGGATAGGGAAACCCGCCACCCGATACCACAGATCTTCCCGGAAGCTGCCGGCCGCCACCATGGCGGCCAGGTCCCGATGCGTAGCCGCCACGATACGCACATCCACCGGCACTGCGTCGTGACCACCCACCCGCTGGATCACGCCCTCTTGCAGCACCCGGAGTAGACGCACCTGGGCGGCATGGGTCAACTCACCGATCTCGTCCAGGAACAGGGTGCCCCCATCCGCCCGTTCGAACCATCCCTGTCTCTGGGATAGCGCACCGGTGAAGCTGCCACGCTCGTGGCCGAACAGTTCGGAGTCGATCAGCTCCGCCGGGATTGCACCGCAGTTGACGCGAACAAACGGCGCCCCACAACGCCGTGAACCTTCATGAATGGCCCTGGCAATGACTTCCTTGCCCGAGCCCGTCTCGCCCAGCAACAGGACCGACAGATCCGAATCGCCCACCAGCCCGATCCGTTCCATGACAGGCCTTAGATCGCCCTCGGCCCCAACGATGCGCCCATCCTCGGTGCGCCCGCCCAGCCGCTGACCCAGCGCCTGCTGATCCACCTGAACGGCCCGCTCCAGGGCATCCCGGGCGCGCGCCTCCAGATGCCGCTCCAGGATCACCGCCAGGGGCAAGGTCACGGCTTCCAGCCACTGACGCTGTTCCGGGACAAGCCCCACCCGGGACTCCGGCACTACCAGCAGCACCCCCACGGGACGGTCCTGAATCCTCAGAGGGCAGACCAGCGCCACCCCGGAATGCAGGGATGCGAAGGACCGGTCCATCGGGGATGTCCGTCCGCCCCCACCGGTTTCCAGCATGTCCCCGGTACGACACCACGCCGCCACCCCTGGAATCTCCAGGTTCGATGCAGCGCCATTTGCCGCCCCATCGCCCGTACAGGCCACCCGGGTGAGGCGATGCTCATCCTGAAGCTGGAATAGCTGCAGCTGGCACAGTGGTACCTGCAGTCCCAGGGACTGTCGCAGGTGTTCCAGCTTGGATGCGATGGGCTCGTGGGAGGCAACATCGTTCCAGATTGTCAGGAGCAAGGATTCCATCGCACATTTCACCAAATAAAACGATTCACGTCTTATATCACGAAAATTTTCGTTTTATTTGACGGATTTCAGAAAAATTTTCTGGCTGCTTTTTATAAATCATTGTTATGGCGGCATTTATTTAGTTGGCACGCCTTTTGATATTCACTTAAGTGTAAGTAAATTTTCTTTTATAGAAAAAACGAGAATATCCATGGGTGTTCTGAACAGGTCATTCCCGTGCAAACGGGAATCCAGTCACGGACTGAACATTCTGGGCTCCCGCCTTCGCGGGAGTGACGGCAGGGGGCTTGTTCCGGGAGTCACGGAATGGGGCTTGTTCAGTGCTTCCCTAACGCATCACAACACAACGCTTTCGGAGTCCATACGTCATGCCCAGATCCCGCTTTTCCCGTCTCGCCCTTGCCGGTGTCACCGCCCTGGCACTGGGGCTGTCAGGGGCCGCCCTGGCCCAGCAGGCCGCTACCTTGCTGAATGTCTCTTACGACCCCACCCGGGAGTTCTATCGGGAATACAACAACGCCTTCGCCGCCCACTGGGTAGCCGAAAAGGGCCAACGGGTGAACGTGCGCATGTCCCACGGCGGTTCAGGCTCCCAGGCCCGTTCGGTCATCGATGGCCTGGATGCCGACGTGGTCACCCTGGCCCTGGCCTACGACGTGGACGCCCTGCACGACCGGGCCCAACTCATCCCCGAAGACTGGCAAACCCGCCTGCCGCAAAACAGTTCTCCCTATACCTCCACCATCGTCCTGCTGGTGCGGGCCGGCAATCCCAAGAACATCCGCGACTGGGATGACCTGGTGCGCAAGGACGTCCAGGTGATCACCCCCAACCCCAAAACCTCCGGCGGTGCCCGCTGGAACTATCTGGCGGCCTGGGGCTACGCCCTGGAGAAGTTTGGCGATGAAGATAAGGCCTACGAGTTCGTGCGGGACATCTTTGCCAATGTCCCGGTGCTGGACCCCGCCGCCCGCGGCGCCACCAACACCTTCGTGCAGCGGCGCATCGGCGACGTCTTCATCGCCTGGGAAAACGAGGCCTTCCTCGCCGTGGAACAGCTCGGGCAGGGCCAGTACGAGATCGTGGTGCCCTCGGTAAGCATCCTGGCCGAACCGCCGGTGAGCGTGGTCGATCGCAACGTGGACCGCAAGGGCACCCGTGAGCTGGCCCAGGCCTACCTGGAGTTCCTGTACACCGACGAGGCGCAGCGGCTGGCGGGCAAGCATTACTACCGCCCCTCCAATCCCGAGATCCTGGCGGAGTTCGCCGAGCGCTTCCCCGAGGTGAACCTGCACACCGTGGATGAATGGTTCGGCGGCTGGCGCAACGCCCAGGAAACCCACTTCAATGATGGTGGGGTATTCGACCGCATCCTGGCCGAGATCCACTGAGACCGGTTCACCGGGGGGCCGGCTCCCACCCGTGGGGGCCGGCCCGCTTGTGGGCGATGGGATCCGATCAAACCTTATCTCATGGAGCATGAGTGATGACATTGGCCTTGCGACAGCCCAGCGTGATTCCGGGGTTTGGGATCACCCTGGGTTTCACCCTGTTTTACATGGGACTGATCCTGCTGATCCCCATCGGCGCATTCCTGCTGTACACCGCCCAGATGAGCTGGGCGGATTTCTGGCAGGCCGTCAGCCATCGTCAGGTGGTGGCCTCCTACAAGCTGTCCTTCGGCGCCTCGCTGATCGCCGCCCTGCTGAACTTGGTGTTCGGCGCCATCGTCGCCTGGGTGCTGGTGCGCTATCAGTTCTTCGGCAAGCGCGTGATCGACGCCCTGGTGGATCTGCCCTTTGCCATGCCCACCGCCGTGGCCGGCATCGCCCTGGTCACCCTCTACGCCTCCACGGGCTGGGTGGGGCAGTACCTGGAGATCCTGGGTCTGCGCGTGGCCTATACCCAGCTGGGTGTGGTGGTGGCCCTCACCTACATCGGCCTGCCCTTCGTGGTGCGTACCGTGCAGCCGGTGCTGGAAGACCTGGAGCGGGAGCTGGAAGAGGCCTCCGCCATCCTGGGGGCCAACCGTTTGACGACCCTGCGGCGGGTGATCCTGCCGGCCCTGCTGCCCGCCCTGCTCACCGGCTTCGCCCTGGCCTTCGCCCGGGCCCTGGGGGAATACGGCTCGGTCATCTTCATCGCCGGCAATCTGCCGTTTCGTACCGAGATCACGCCGCTGCTGATCGTGGCCAAGGCCGAGCAGTACGATTATCCGGGGGCCGCCGCCATCGGCACCGTGATGCTGCTGGCCGCCTTCGTGCTGCTGCTGCTCATCAACACCCTGCAGTGGTGGACCGCCCGCCACAGCCGCCGCTGACCCTGCCGGAGAGATCCCCCATGAGTACCATCGCTTCGCACATACACGGCACTCGGGCGGCCGCACCCACCTGGCGGCGGGCCACCGAAGAGCCCGCCTGGGTCCGCCGCCTGCTCATCGGCATCGCCCTGGGTTTTCTAAGCCTGTTTCTGGTCCTGCCCCTGACCGTGGTGCTGTATGGGGCCTTTGAGCAGGGCCTGCAGGTGTGGTACGCCGCCATCACGGAACCCGATGCCCAGGCCGCCATCCGCCTCACCCTGCTGGTGGTGGCCATCGTGGTGCCGATCAACCTGGTGTTCGGGGTCATGGCGGCCTGGGCCATCGCCAAGTTCGAGTTCCGCGGCAAATCCGTGCTGATCACCCTGATCGACCTGCCCTTTGCCATCTCGCCGGTGGTGGTGGGCCTGATCTTCGTCATCCTGCTGGGCTCCCAGGGCTGGCTGGGCCCCTGGCTGGCGGAGCATGACCTGCGCGTCATCTTCGCCGTGCCGGGGATCATCATCGTCATCGCCTTCGGCACGATGCCCTTCGTGGCCCGGGAACTGATCCCCCTCATGCAGCAGCAGGGCAAGGAGGAGGAGGAATCCTCCCTGACCCTGGGCGCCAACGGCTGGCAGACCTTCTGGCGCGTCACCCTGCCCAACATCAAGTGGGGGGTGATCTACGGGGTGATCCTGTGCAATGCCCGGGCCATGGGAGAGTTTGGTGCCGTGGCCGTGGTCTCCGGACGCATCCGCGGCGAGACCAACACCATGCCTCTGCACATCGAGGTGCTCTACAACGAGTATCTGTTCACCGCCGCCTTTGCCGTCTCATCCCTGCTGGCGGGACTGGCCATCGTCACCATTGCCGTGAAGAGCCTGGTGGACTGGCGTGATGAACGCCAACGCCACCAGGCAGCGGCGTGACCCCAACCCTTTTCACCTTCAGACAAACCACATCCTGCGGACAGCCCATGAGCATTGAAATCGAACACGTCAACAAGCGCTTCGGCCACTTCGTGGCTGTGGACGACGTCACCCTGTCCCTCCCCGAGGGCCAGCTCACCGCCCTGCTGGGGCCGTCCGGCTCCGGCAAGACCTCCCTGCTGCGCATCATCGCCGGCCTGGAGTTCCCCGATTCGGGCCGCATCCGCTTTCATGGCGAGGATGCCACCGATGTCCACGTCAGCCGACGCGGCGTCGGCTTCGTGTTCCAGCACTACGCCCTGTTCAAGCACATGACGGTGTTCGACAACGTGGCCTATGGTCTGACGGTCCAACCCCGGCGCCTGCGGCCCAGCAAGGCCGAGATCCGCAACCGGGTCACGCGCCTGCTGGAACTGGTCCAGCTGGACTGGACCGCCAACCGCCTCCCCGCCCAGCTCTCCGGGGGACAGCGCCAGCGCATCGCCCTGGCCCGCGCCCTGGCGGTGGAACCCAAGGTGCTGCTGCTGGATGAGCCCTTCGGCGCCCTGGACGCCAAGGTGCGGGCGGAACTGCGCCGCTGGCTGCGCCGCCTCCACGACGAGATCCACCTCACCAGCGTGTTCGTCACCCATGACCAGGAAGAGGCCCTGGAGGTATCGGATCGGATCGTGGTGATGAACCAGGGCCGGGTGGAACAGGAGGGCACCCCGGAGGAGGTCTACGATCACCCGGCCAATCCCTTCGTGTTCAGCTTCCTGGGCCAGGTCAACCTGTTCCATGCCCGGGTGCAGGACGGACAGGCCCGCATCGGCGACCTGGCCCTGCCCACGGCAGCAACGGGCGATCAGCCGGAAGGTCACGGACTGGCCTATGTGCGTCCCCACGACATCGAGATCCTGGCGGACGACAGCGCACAAGGCGCACTTGCAGCCGTGGTCGAAGGCATCACGGTGGTCGGGCCGACCGCCCGCCTGGAACTGAAGGTGGCTGGCGCCCGGGACCTGATCCATGCCGAGTTGCCCAAGAGCCGGCTCAGGTCCTTGGGCTTGTCCCAGGGCTCGAACACCTGGGTGCGGCCACTCAACGGCCGCGTCTTCGTGGAACCGGGACGCACACCGGCAGATCCTGAATCCGTGGGTATGTGACCGCCATCGAAAGGATGTGTATCGCTTTTAAGCCTCTTACTCGCTCATGCGCTCCCGCCATGCCTGGTCACCCCCGCATCCTTGTCATTCCCGCCATCATCATTCCCACCACCCTCGTCATTCCCGCGCAAGCGGGAGTCCAGTCACAGACCGAAAACCCTGGACTCCCGCCTTCGCGGGAGTGACGGCAAGAGAGGCCTTTCATCGCATCCCACCTGGATCGGGATCAGGATCAGGGTCAAGAGCGATACGTCTACAGGGTCAGATCCGCGGGTTTCTGCCCGTAATCAGGAAGACGAGTGCGACCACCAGACCAACGATGAACAGGATCCAGGCGATGTTCGTGGCCACGCCGGCAATACCGCTCAACCCCAAGACCCCCGCAACGATAGCCACGATCAGAAAGATCAGTGCCCAATGGATCATGACGCTCTCCTTGTGACGAGTTACAAGCACTCCTATCAACTCTAGCAGCCGCACGGGAGCTTTTCCAAAACCTGCTGATCATCGGCTTTTTCAAAGGCGCCCTTCCCTTCCTCTTCGTCGTTGTGGAATCTCACCCATGGAGCCTGTGCTATCGTCCGCAAGAAGAACCAGTCAGCAACGGGCGGGCGACCGATGAAAGGCAGTGTTGAGAATAGAATTCGGACCCGGCCGGCGAAATGCTGGCTTGTTTTCCTCGCGTTATGGCTCCTGCCCGTCATCGCCCTGGCCGGGGAGCATCCGCTGTATATCGTGACGCTTTCCGGTGAACCCATTGCCCGCTATGAGGGTGGTATTGCGGGTTACCCTCCCACCAACCCAAGGGCAGCCGGTGTACGGCGACTGGACATGGAACAGGCCTCCGTCCAGCAATACCGTGAATACCTGCGGGGGGAACGTCAACGCATCATCCGGGACCTGGAATCCGACCTTGGGAGGCCCCTGACCATTGTGCGGATATATGACGTCACGATGCATGGATTGGCCGTGCCTCTGAGCACGGTCGAGGCGGGGCGCATTCGGGAGCACCCCGACATCCTGTCCGTGGAGCGCGAAGGCGTCACCGGCCCGCGGGGGATGGCCGACGATACGCGGTGGATATACGAAGGCGAACAAAAGACGCCTCCAACATCCGCGTCGCCCTTGGCGTGGCTCGGGCTTTCCATGCTGATATTCATCACGGCCTTCTGGATCTATCGGCGCCATGGACGTCCCCGTACCACCTTATTCCTGCTGACGACGGCGGGGGTTGTGGTCATGCTCCCGGCCTGTTTCAACTCCGGCGGAGGCGGCAGCGTTCGGCTTAATCTGCCCGGGGCGGAGTTCGCGTCTCCCGGCGCGGCCCTGATCGGCGCCCCCGCTGTCTGGTCAGGCAAGGCTCACCCGGGTCTGCCGCCCACCATGGGTGAGGGCATTGTGGTGGGGGTCATTGATTCAGGCATCAATCCTCACAGCCCGTCATTCGCGCAAGTCGGTGATGATGGCTACGAGCATGACAATCCTCGGGGACGTTTTTATGGGGTTTGCGATCCCGGCAACGTTCGCCTCTACAACCCCAATTTCCCTTGTAACAATAAATTGATTGGTGCCTGGGCGCTGGATGATGCAGGGTACAACCCCGTGGACCGCCATGGCCATGGCACCCATGTGGCCGCCACGGCGGTGGGGAATTTTGTCCGGGAGGCGACGGTATACGCCCCTTCTGGGCTGCGCCTGATAGCCAATCTCTCCGGCGTGGCGCCCCATGCCAACCTCATTGCCTATCATGCCTATTACGAAGACGGTGGTTTTTTTCGCGATTCAGCCCTCATTGCCGCCGTGGAACAGGCCGTCATGGATGGGGTGGATGTGCTCAATCTCTCCCTGGGCGGTGGGGAGTATGATCCCTGGCAGGATTCCGTGCTGGGCCTTCCCTTACTGTCGGCCATCGACCTGGGGATCCATGTGGTGGTCTCCGCGGGCAATGACGGGCCCGGGAATGCCACCGTGGATACGCCCGGTGACGCACCATGGGTGTTCACGGTCGGTTCCAGTACGCACGCACTGAGTTACGTCAACCATCTGCAGCTGTCCTGGGGCGACAGGAGCGAGCGGATCACGGGGGCGGCGTTGACCCGGGGCCTGGACCCTGCCCCGATCGTCCACGCGGTGGATTTCGGTGACCGGTTCTGTGAAGGGGAGTTTGACTCTCGTTTCAATGGCAGAATCGTGATCTGTGATCGTGGTGAAAATGCTCGCGTGGAGAAGGGGCAACATGTCCTGGACAATGGTGGCGTCGGGATGATCCTGGTCGAGGTGGAGCCCGGTGATGAATCGGCGCTGGCGGCGGACCCACACTTCTTGCCTGCCGTGCACATCACCTATGGGGACGCCCAACGTTTGGCGCAGTGGCTGAGCGAGGCATTGGAAGCGGGTGAACCTTTGACGGGGAGCCTGTCGGGGACTGAAGTACGGCATGATCCCGGGGGTGCGGACCGGGTGGCGTCGTACAGTTCGCGTGGGTGGAACCGGCAGGTGCCCGACGTGATCAAGCCCGATGTGGTGGCACCCGGGTCGGCGATCCTGGCCCCGGTGGTGGATGGCGCGGGCTACGCCGTCTGGAACGGCACCTCCATGGCCAGCCCCCATGTGGCCGGGGTATTGGCCCTGATCACCGCGTTGCACCCGGACTGGACACCTGCACAGGCCCGCTCCGCCATCATGACCACAGCCCGGCCGGAGGGCATCAAAAATCACGATGACCAGCCGGCCACCCCCTTTGACCGAGGGAGCGGGCGGGTGGATGCCGCCGGGGCCATCAGTGCACCACTGGTTCTGGACGAGACCGGACCAGGCTATGAAGCGGCAAACCCAAGCCTGCGTTGGGAAAATGCCTCACCGGATGTGGGCGACCCGAGCCGGTTGAATCTGGCCAGTCTAGGGCGTGGGGCGTGCGTCCTTGACTGCGGATGGAGCCGCCGTTTGACCAACGTCTCCGGTGAGACCACCCACTGGGAGGCGGTCGCGGAACTGGAGGATGGCCGCCCCATGGAGGTTTCGCCCCGCAGTTTTTCCCTGAGGCCCGGGCAGAGTCAAGATCTGCGGCTTGTTGCGACCCAACATGAAGGCGGGGAGCTGGGCGTCTTTCGACATGGCTCCCTGACACTGACGGAGGCCGCTGGCGCTGTCCGGACCCTGACCATGCCCATTTCCATCCGGGACACCATGGCCCATCTGCCCCGGGACATCAGGATTCATACCCTGGAGCGCGAGGACACTCGTCGCTACGAGCGCGTAGAGGCCTTACCGGATGTCGAATTTGCGACCCACGGACTGATCAGGGGAATCGAGGTTTCCGGGGTACTGGACTCGGACCCCACGCCGGAATATCCATTCAATGGCGATGGCGGGGTTTTCATGGAATCCATCAGCGTGCCCGAGGGCGCATGGGTCCTGTTCGTGGATCTGGGAATAACGGAATCTCCGGGGATGGAATTCCATGTGGGCAAGGGAGACGACCCCGTCGAGACACTGGACACGGGAGTTTTACTGAACAGCAAGGGGCTCGTGATCACGAACCCGGAACCCGGGACCTGGTGGGTGGTCGGGCAAAACCTGGCGCCCATGCGCACGGATGATCACTACAGTCTCCACTACATGATCATCACGCCGAATACCCCCGCTTCCGGCACACTGAGCGTTGATCCTGTATCGCGCTCTCAGGACCCTTTCCCCTTGGACGTCACCTGGTCGCTGGATGACGTTCAGCCCGGTGATCATTTCTATGGCGCGGTTCATCTGCATCGGCCTGGCTGGGTGGATCAGGAGGATCGAATCTTGCCGATCCGAATCCTGGGAACAGAGGAAGAAGACCAATTTCTCGACACGGGTTCCTCCCGGTTTGACGTGCGTCCACGCAACGCCGTGGTTCAGCGGGCCGGCTCGATGCGATAAAGGGCACCGTTGGGGGCGTCATTAAGCACATAGAGATACCCGTCAGGCCCCTGACGGACATCCCGGACCCGGCCCACGCGGTCCCGCAGCAGCTCTTCGGCATGGACCACCGCATGATCCTCCACCACCAGGCGCAGGATGCGCTGGGCACGCAGGCCGCCCGCCAGCAGATTACCCTGCCAGCGCGGGAAGTGGGCACTGTCCACCACCGCCAGCCCGGAGGGCGCCAGGGTGGGCAGAAACTCGAATACCGGGTCCACCATGCCTTCCCGTTGACGGCCCTGGGCATCGGGGAACCGGTCCTCGCTCCGGTAATCCCGCCCCAGGGTCACCACGGGCCAGCCGTAGTTGTTGCCCGCTTCGATCAGGTTCAGTTCATCCCCGCCCCGGGGGCCGTGTTCCGTGACCCAGACCTCACCGGTGGCGGGATGCAGGGCCATGCCCTGGATATTGCGGTTGCCGTAGGTGTAGATCTCCGGGGCATACCCCTCCTGCCCCACGAAGGGATTGTCCTCGGGCACCGTACCGTCGTCGTTCAGGCGCACGATGCTGCCGGAGTGGTCCAGGGTGTCCTGGGCCCTGGGAGGATGGGCGCCGCGGTCACCGATGGTCATCAGCAGGGTGCCGTCAGGCAGAAACAGCAAGCGGGAACCGTAATGGCGCCCGGGCTGAGTGTACGTATTGGACTCGAAGATATTTTCCACCGCCGTGAGCCGGCCGCCGTCCAGCCGGGCACGGATCAGGGCCGGCACCGTACCCCGGGCATCGCCCTTCGAATAGGTCACATAGATCCAGCCATTGTCCTCATGGCGGGGATGGAGCACCACATCCAGCACCCCGCCCTGGTTGAAGGCATGGAAGGCGGGAAACCCTTGCAGGGGTGCCTTGCGCCCGTCCCGGTCTACCAGGACCAGTCCATTGGGGCGCTCGGAGATCAGCTTGCGCCCATCGGGCAGGAAGGCCACCGCCCAGGGGTGGGTCAGGCCATCCACCACCTTGACCAGACGCATGGACTGATATTCAGAGCTGATGCTTCGTTCCACCACCTCCTCGGCCAGGGCGGGTGCCGCGGCCAGGGCGAGCCACAGGGTCGCACCTGCCCAAAGATTACCGGCATGGATCCTCATGTCATCTCTCCTTCGAAATGGCTTCAGCAAACACCTATTGGCAGGCTATACCGCGACGGTGAAATGCTCAAACCGATCTGCGGCTACCAGCGGGAAAATGCATTTATCCCCCACACGTACCCTCAATGGGTATCCGCAGACGACGAGGAGGTTAGGAGATTCTCCCCCGGGGTCCAGGATCTGCGTGCCTGTTCCTTGATCTCCTGGGCTTCGCTTTGCAGACCGGCTTCCGCAGAGGTCGCAACTGTCTTGGGCTCGACGGTCGACCTCACCAGGACTGAGTCGACTGGTTCTGGATGCCCTTCGCTTTCCATCATACCGACAGGCATCCCCTCAGCTGAGGTGATGTCGCGAACCTCGCCCGCCAGAGAGATGCCGGCGTCCTGGAAGGCCCGTTTGACGAGTCGAATGACGGACGATTTCACTTTCACCCAGCTGTGGCGACCGCCATCAATCCAGAAATACACGCGCAGGTTGACCGTGGATGGCCCAAGCTCTTCCACCAGCACCATCGGTTCGGGCTCATGCAAAACGGCCGGATGTTCACCCAGCACCTTCAAGGCGACTTCCTGGGCAGAAGAGATGGAATTCTCGTAGCCGATCCCCACGATGAAATCATCGCGGCGATTGGGATTGCTCGTGAAGTTACGCAGTGTGCTTTTGAAGACGGTGGAATTGGGGACCTGTACCTGATTGCCGTCGAGTGTCATCAGCACCGTGGTACGAGAGGTCAACCGCTGAACGTAACCCGTGACGTTTGCCACTTCGACCAGATCGCCCTCACGAAACGGTTGCTGCAGACTCAGAAAGAGACTGGCAAGAAAATTCTCGGTGATGTCCCGGAATGCGATGCCCAGCACCAACCCGATCAGGCCTGTGCCGCCCACCACCGTCAGCGCGAGTTGGGTGAGCCCGGCGATACGGAGCACAAGATATAGGCCGGCAAGCATGACAAGCATTCCGGCAGCCCGAGCCAATACTTCCCGCAAAAGCTGGCTGAGGGGTCGCGCCAGCAGCCGACGACGCAGGACGAACACCGTTAACCGGGCGAGGATCCATGAAATAACGATGACGCCCACCGCCACCACAATCAGGGGCAGCGATCGAACGAGACCCCGTGCTAAATCGTTCAGTACCTGAAAGGCGGGATCGAAATCCCAAACCGTGGTGGGGACCACCTCGATTTCATTGACGACTGCAACGACGCCCTCCGTATTCTTCGCCAGATCTCTGGCCCATTGCTTGGATTCCTCATTTGCCGTCGTTCCTTTAAGGAAAACGATCCCTTCCTGAACAGTGACCTCGGGCTCGCTGAACCAGTTTGTCGCTCTAAGAATGTCCGTGATCCGTTGCCGGATCTGGTCATCTTTGGCGACGCGCTGGACCTCGACCCTACCCGGGGGCTCGGGTGTGCCATCAGGCGCACTGGAGCGCACCGGCCTATCCTCGCTACCGTATGCCTGTTGGGCAGCAACCGAGTTGATCGCAAAGACTGCGCAGCACAGGGACATGGCGCAGATAAGTCCGGCCACTCGAGCCCGGGAAAAGCCCCAGGTTCGAACCAAACTCCGCCCTTGATGCCCAGGGGTTCCTGCACCATGGATTGCCGACGCCTGCGCTGGTTGTCCCATGCGGCTTCGCGGCCTCCGCCCGTTCCTGGCAGGCCCGGGATGCTTCTTTAGAGCTCCGCCATTCGACTTCTCCTCGATGGGGTCGGGGATCTTTCGGGCATAGGTGTCGTCCATTAGCGCTTGCTCATGCGTGCGAGGGTTTGATGCGGTGAAGGGCTTCTCATCCCCGGTAAAGCCATGGATAAATTTGTTCAGTCCCTCCAGCCGACTGTCGGCCAGAGTCTGGCCCATACGGATCAGGACCTGATCACCCACCGGATAGCCATGGGTATCTTTGATCTGCGTCAGGGACATGCGCTGTTGAATGCCACCTCGCGATCATACCGTTGAAAGCAACCGGGATGCAGCGTCACACACCTTCACTGCACACGCCGGGCTACGCATCCCTGCCAGGATGTGTTCTGAATGATGGGTGCCGTCACATCCCTTGGGTAGGCGGTATTCAATCCAATCAGGACACCATAAATTCAAAAAAGGAATTAATAGAATAAAATTTATTCTTTATTGATGAAGCAACAATCCCCTTAAAGTCGGGGTCAGGATCGTTCAGGAGTATCGTCATGGCCCACACCACACTGATCGTACCCGGCTTTCACGGCAGTGAAGCCGAACACTGGCAAACCTGGATGGAATCGGCGCTTCCGGATACTCGCCGGGTCACCGGCATCGATTGGGAATCGCCGGTCCTGTCCCGCTGGGCAGAGGCCGTGAGCAACGAAATCATCCGTTCGACAGGGCCGGTCTGGCTGGTGGCGCACAGCTTCGGCTGCCTGGCGACGGTCACCGCCGCCAGTCGTCTGTCCTCGCAGGTGGCCGGGGTCATGCTGGTGGCGCCGGCAGACCCGGACCGGTTCTCTCCCTTCGGCACGCGAGATCCATCAGGCCCGGCCGAAAGCCTGGCCTCCCGGCTGCCCTCCCGCCCGCTGGAGTTTCCCGGTCTGGTGGTGGCCAGCACCAACGATCCCTGGATGCCCATGGCCAAGCTGCTTCCCTGGACCACCCGATGGGGCACTCCGGTCATCAACATCGGCAGCGCCGGTCACATCAACGTGGCATCCGGCTTCGGCCCCTGGCCGCAGGGGCTGGATCTGCTTCGCACCCTGCAGCAGCAGTCCTCCGCAGAGGTACGCCGGGTCGGGTAGTGGTTGACCTTATTGGTTCACGCTGGAATTCATCTCCAGCCGACGACCCAGGGGGCGTAACATCAATATCAGCAGCAGGATGAGCGACGACCATTC
Source organism: Ectothiorhodospira lacustris (assembly GCF_022227845.1). Lineage (GTDB taxonomy): Bacteria > Pseudomonadota > Gammaproteobacteria > Ectothiorhodospirales > Ectothiorhodospiraceae > Ectothiorhodospira > Ectothiorhodospira lacustris. The sequence continues at coordinate 15,468 of NZ_JAJNQN010000024.1, forward strand.
CAACCACGGCGGAAGCAGTTCCCGTACCGTCGCCACCTGAGCGATCAGATCCAGTTCCATCCATCGCACCCAGGCATCCACCAGCAGGCCGGCCATCACGGACGTAACCACGATGCCCGTCAGGTAGAGAACCAAGGCGGTGCCGCCGAATTCCCGGCGCAACACACCCAGGGTCGCCAAACTGGTGATGGGCCCGGCCAGCAGAAATACCAGCGCCGTGCCGGGTGATATGCCGCTGGCGATCATGCCTGCCGCAATCGGCGTCGCCGCCGTGGCGCACAGGTACAGAGGGATGCCGATCAAGGCTGCCATCAGCATGGCCGGCAGACCGCTGCCGTAGGTCATCATGGTCTCAGGAGGGGCATAGGCAATCAGAACGCCGGCAGCCACCAGACCGATCACCAACCACACGGTGATATCGTCCAGCACATCGTTGAACGCAAATGCCAGCCCCCCGCTGAGGCGCCGGCCCAGCGGTTGGCGGACCTGATCCGTCTCATGCAGGTGTGAATGGGCATCTCCACAGCATCCCGATCCCTGGCAACCGGTGCTGCCCGCCGCGGCCCTCGCGGGTGATTTGCCGGTAACAGCCACCAGCAGTCCGGTGGCGATGGCGGTGGCGATGGTGCCCATGACCCTGGCCACAGCCATGAAAGGCCCCAGCAGGGCATAAGTGACCGCTACCGAATCCACCCCCACGCCCGGCGTGCCGATGAGAAAGGCGGTGGCCGGGCCCCGTCCCGCACCTCCCCGATACAAGGCCAGGGCAGTGGGTATGGCGCCGCAGGAACACAGGGGCAACGGAGCCCCCATCACCGCCGCCAGGGCGACGCGCTTCACCCCGTCTCCCCCCAACGCCTTGCCGAGCATCTTTTCAGAAATCAGGGCCTTCACGAGCCCGGCCATGGTCAGGCCCAGCAGCAGCCATGGAGCTGCCGCCAGGGCGATGGAGAGGGTTTCCTGCAAGGCCTTCATCGTGCTTGCTCCACTTTCCGGCGGCCTCGAACGGGGCCGACTTTCGTGAGGGGTCAGCATTGTGCCGGCCCCGGTGGTTCACTACGATAAACCTTATATGCATGGATCGGCATCAACATCGATCCACACAACGAAGATACCGAGTTGATACCGGAACACTGTGACCACAGGATGTTCGATAAAGTTATAAATAGATTTTTTATATGACCTTATGAAACAACAAGCCTGCCCACACCCCCTTCCCTTTCCGCACAAATTTCTTTTTGTCAAGGAGGAATGATGAAAGAACGCTCGCTATTGCTGGTTTCCATCCTGGCCCTGTCCCTGGCCTGCGTGGGCTTGATCCTGGGACCGGCCCTGCTGGGCTCCCAAGTACGCCAGGGCATGACGTCCTCCGCCGACAAGATCACCAGCGCCCATCGGCAGGTGACGGTACGGGGCCTGTCGGAACGGGAAATTCCCGCCAATCTGGTCCTCTGGCCCGTGGTGTTCCAGGTCCAGGCGCAGCGCCTGGATGAACTGCAGCAGAGTATCGACGGCCAGCGAGGTCAGGTCATCGACTTTCTGCTGAACCAGGGATTTGACAGGGAACAGATCCGGATCGTGCCGCCCACCATCACCGACCGGGAGCAGAACATCTACGGGGAACACCGCCCGTCCTATCGATTCGGGGCGGACGTGGTGGTGCTGGTACGCACCGATGACGCCCGGCGGGTGAGCCAGGCCATGCGTGAAACCGGCACCCTGGTGACCGCCGGCGTCGCCCTGACACAGAGCTACGAACACCGGCCCCAGTTCCTGTTCACCGAACTGGAAACGGTCAAGCCGGACATGGTGGCTGAAGCCACCCGTGATGCCCGCCGCGCCGCCGAACAGTTCGCTCAGGACTCAGGCAGCCGGGTGGGCGGTATCCTCACCGCCACCCAAGGCCTGTTCAGCATTGAAGATCTGGACAGCTACACGCCTGAAATCAAGAAGGTGCGGGTGGTCACCACCATCTCCTTCAAGTTGGAAACTCCCTGAGGAGGCACCGTGGGACCGAGGCACTGAACGGATTGGTCATTAAATAACCAATCCGTTCAGGCCCCCATGTTCTTCAAGGCATCCGGGCGGGTATCCCGACATTATCCACAGGATTGTCCACGCTTTCTGTGGATACCGGCCGCCTAAATCCTGAACCGGCGTTTCATCACCATCGAAAACCACCCATGCACCCGGGTGCCTGACAACAGGACGCCCTAATCCGTTGCAGTTCCGGGGTTGCTCCGGCAAGATCGAACAACCATCCGCGCCGGCTCCAGAAGCGAGTGGCGCGGGGCGATTCGCCCGCGGACAACCACTATTCGGACGCTCAACGCCACAACCTCCATGAAGGAAAACTGATCGATGGATATCTTCTGCGAAAAGCAATCCGATGCACTGATCTTCGTGGTGCGCGGACGCCTTGATGGGAGCACGGCCCCCGCGTTGCAGGAGCAACTGATCAGCCAATTGGACACCGCCTCCACCATCATCATCGATTGCTCCGCGCTCGATTACATGGCCAGCGCGGGACTGCGGGTGCTGCTGCTCGCCACCAAACAATGCAAAAAAGCCGGACGCCCATTCGGTATTTGCAGCCTGAAAGATGAAGTGCTTGAGGTGTTTAAACTGAGCGGTTTCATTGCCATCATCGAAACCTTCAACTCGCGTGAACAGGCGCTCGCCAAACTCGCATCGCCGGCCTGAGCATGGCCATCATGCCAGTCCGGGCCATCGAATACGATGAACGGCCACCACGCAGGCTGACAATCAGCGCGCTTCATCACGCCCGAGGGTGAATCCATTGTTTCATGCCAATCCCGCTCACGGTTTTTGGGTGCGTGCGCTCGTCCTGCTCGCGGGCATGGCGGTATTCCAACCCTGCCTTGGCGAGACGCTGCAACCCCAGGATCACGCCGCCCCACCGGCTCAGGTGCGCATCGCCTTGCAATGGATACCGCAGAGCCAGTTCGCCGGCTTTTACCTGGCCCAACAGCAAGGTTTTTACGCCGCAGCCGGCGCGGAGGTGACCTTTGTGCACGCCAATGCCCGGCGCTCCTCGCTGGAACACCTGCAGGACGGAGAGGCTGAGCTTGCCACCGTCTTTCTGACCGACGCCATGGTCGCCGCCGCGGGTGCCCATGACAGCCCCAACGCCGCGCACCCCGTGCTGATCGGCCAGTTAGTGCAACGCTCCAACCTGATGCTGCTGGCATGGAAGGATCAAGGCATCGAGCACCTGCAAGACCTGAGCGGCCATCGGATCAGCCTGTGGACAGGGCCTTTTTCAGCCGCGATTCGCACCCTGCTGGCCGAACGGCAGATTGAATACGAACCGATCCCGCAAAACGCAACGGTGAACCTCTTCCTGCACGGGGGCGTTGCCGCCTGCGCTGCCATGGAGTACAACGAATACCATCGCATCTGGCAGGCGGGCGTGGACGAGGACCGCCTCACCGGTTTCCTGCTGCGTGACCTTGGGTTCGATTTCCCGGAGGATGGACTATACGCCCGCTCGGACTGGCTACAGCACAACCACGCGCTGGCACAGCGTCTCTGGCAGGCCACCCTGGCCGGCTGGGAATACGCCCGCGCCCACCCGGAACAGGCCGTTGACCTGGTGCTGGCAGAGGCCGAGCGCGCCCGAGTCCTGACCAACCGCCCCCACGAACGCTGGATGCTCGAACATCTGCTCGCGTCCATCTTCCCCGAGACCGCCGGTGAATCGCCCACCGCGGGTCGCCTTTCACCCGCGGCCTATACTGCCACCGCGCAAGCCCTGATCGCCTCAGGGTTGATCTCCGAAGCGCTTCCCTTAACGCGCTTCTGTCCTGACTGTTGCGCGGAGGATGGGCCTGATGAACCCTGCTGAACGCATGAACCCGGCCGACTTGGGCATTGGCCCGGTTCCGGCCAAAGCGCGGCTGCGCAACCGTCTGCTCGTGTCGACGGTGGGCATCGCGGGCTTGATTCTATGCGGCCTGCTACTGTGGAACTACCTGAGCTTTCGGGAACATTTGACGGAGGAGGCGCAAGTCCGCGCGCGCTTTCTCGCCGATGGCGCGGCGGATCGCATCGACGCCACCCTGAGCGGTCTGCAGAGCCTCGTCGACGGCATGGCCCTCAGCCTCAGTGCCACCTCGCTGGATCTGACACTCGAGCAGATGCGCACCCTGCAACGGGAAGCCCTGCACCAGCAGCCCGGGCTTTACGGCACCACCTTCGCGTGGCTGCCGGAACGCAAGCCGCCCGACTGGGGGGCGCTGGCACCTTTCAGCTACCGCGACGGCGACAGGCTGGCCTATCACGACCTCGCCCATGACGGCCTGGATTATCTTGACGAGGACTGGTTCGCCCTGCCGCGCTTTCTCGGCCGCGCCGTCTGGACCGAACCCTACATCCACTACACCGGCAAACGCATGGTGACCTACTCGGTGCCCGTGTGGCTGGCGTCGCCGGACGGCCCCCTCCTCGCCGGCGTTGTCACCAGCGACATCGAGCTGGACTGGCTCGACCGGCTGCTGGCCGACCTGCCGCTGGGCGAGCAAGGTTATGCCTTGCTGATCAGTCGCAATGGCGTTTACATCAGCCATCCCACTGACACCATCGCCATGAGGGAGTCTGTATTCAGCCTGGCCGAGGCGCGCGGCGACCCCGGACTGCGTCAGGTGGGCCAGTCAATGCTGTCCGGAGATCCGGGCATGCGACCCTGGATCGGCTGGGCCACGGGAGAAAAGAGCTGGCTGGCCTGGGGTCGTCTTTCCACCACCGGATGGACCTCTGCGGTGGTGATTTCCCAAACCCAACTCGACCGTGAGATCGCCCGGCTCACCCAGCTCCAGGCGCTTGCCGGCGGCGGCGGCCTGATCCTGCTGTTCCTGGCGGTAGGCTGGATCGCGCGTTCCATCACCCGCCCCATCACCGCCCTCAGCGAAGCCGCGCCCGGCATCGCCGCCGGGAATCTCGACGCACCACTGCCCGCGCCCAAGGGACAGGATGAGATTGCCAGGCTCACTACGATTTTCCATGCCATGCGCGATCGTCTGAAGCAGTACATTGCCGATCTTGAGGAAACCACAGCCGCTCGGGAGCGCATCAACGGCGAACTGCGCATCGCCAGCGACATCCAGATGGATCTGGTCCCCAAGACCTTCCCGGCCTTTCCTGAACGCAACGACATGGACCTGTGCGCCATCATTCAACCGGCGCGCGAGGTGGGGGGAGACTTCTACGACTTCATGCTCCTGGACGAGGAGCATGTCTTCCTGGCCATCGCCGACGTCTCGGGCAAGGGTGTCCCGGCGGCCCTCTTCATGGCGGTGGCTCGCAGCCTGCTGCGGGCTGAGGCCAAGATCGACCGCAACCCCGGGCGGATGCTGGAGCGCCTGAACGATACCCTGGCCGAGCACAATGACGCCTGCATGTTCGTCACACTGTTCTGTGCCGTGGTGTGCCTGTCCGACGGCACCGTGACCTATGCCAATGCCGGGCATAACCCGCCGCTATGGCTGCGCACCACTGGAAGCATCGAGTGGATCGACAGCCCCACGGGCATCGCTGCCGGACCCATGGCCGGGCTCCAGTACGACACCGGCCACATCCAACTCGCCGCCGGCGATGGCCTGCTGCTCTACACCGATGGCGTCAACGAGGCCACGGATCCGGACAATCAGCTTTTCGGCAACGAGCGCCTGCTTGAGCGCCTGCATGCGAGCCAGTCGCTGAGCTGTCGCGAAACGCTGGATGCCTTACTGGCGGACATCCTCGCGCATACCGGCGAAGCCGAGCAGTTCGACGACATCACCATGATGATGTTCCGGCGCCTGAGTTAATCGACATTGAGATCACGGACTCATGCCTGCCCGGAAAAACCACCGACAATCCCCCCTGCCCTCCAACGGACATCGACGGGGCAACTGCAGATGAACCCGACAAGCACCTTGACGCTGACCAACGACCTGTCTGAGCTGGCCCGGTTGGCACAGTGGCTGACAACCTTCGGCCAAGGGCAGGGTATTGAAGAAAAAACCATCCACTTTCTCAATCTGGCGCTCGATGAACTGGTCACCAACATCATCCACTACGCCTATCCCGACGGACAGACCCATTCATTCAGCCTTGAACTAAGACGGGTGGATGACCGGGTCGAGGCCGAACTGATCGATGATGGCATCCCCTTCAACCCGCTGGAAGCGCCGGAACCGGACCTGGATGCAGACCTCGACTCGCGTCGGATCGGCGGACTGGGCATTCATTTCGTCCGCCAGACCATGGATGAAGTCAGCTACCGTTTCGAGCGGGGACAAAACCGCCTGCGCCTCGTCAAGCGCTGCACCGGCGCCTGAACACGAGCACAAGGCCTTTCAAGGCATAAGCACCACGCGCACTTCGCTACCCGGAATATCGCGCTCCAGCTTCTCACACAGTTGCCTGACGGTGTTCTGCGCAGCCTCCATGGTCGTTTCAGAATCGAAGCCAAGGGCGATTTCGATGAAGATGCGCCCACCCGCGCGCCGAGAACGCACGCCGTGGAAGGCATCGAAATCGTCAAAATGCTCAGCGAGGCGCCGATCAATGCGCAGTTGCAGGTCTTCCTGCAGCGTCTTATCGAGAAGATCATTGACCCCATTGGCGAGAATAGGCAGAAAGGACAGGCCAACATAGGTGATGAAGCACAGCGCCAGGATAGGGTCGAGATAGACCGCCCAGGGCAAATCGCGCAGCAGCAGCGTCACTGACAGACCGATCACGACCGCGAACGACAACAGGGCATCCGCGCGATTGGCCCGCCATTGCATTTCCATCACTGGCGAAAATTCCAGCTGCGCCATTCTTTTATTCCGCTGCCATAGCCAAGCGCTGCTCGCACCATCGATCGACTGGAACAGTACGCCGAGCAGGATAAAGGTATAGTTCGGCTCGCTGGGCTCAAAGAGCCGCCCAATCGCCCAGATCGCAAACAGACCCAGAGTGCCGAGATACAGCGCAGAGCCGATCACGCCGGCAAAGGCCTGGATCTTGTCCGTGCCGTAATCGTAGCCCTGGATGCGCCCGAGTCGGATGGAGCGCAGGATCTGCCACCCCATGAAGGTCGTGAACAGTCCACGGCCATAGGCCAGCAGATCGCTCATCAGCAGGATCGACCCCGAAAATACGGCGATCACAATCGTCGGCAGAAAACCGGCCAGATCCAGCAGAAAACTCAGTAAAATCGCGCGTTCCTGCTTGCGCAAGGGTTCGCTGTTCGGGGCCGACATCAAGGTTCACCAGGCGCGCAGACATCGGGAGGGGGTGCCGACTTAAGCCCGATACTGATCGGGTCGGTCGATACGTTCAGGGGCATTTGATACAGCCGGTGACATTTAACCCGCACGGAACCCACCTTTTCCGTCATCCGGCTCATGCTGTCGGAGTGTTCGCTCAAATATCCAATGGATGCCCCAGCATAGCCGCCGCGTTGCACCTTGAGCCAACTGTAATGATAAAGCGGCACAGCCGCGTGGGTGCGGTGATACTCGGGCAAAACGGCAAATTCGTTGGACCGGATCCACTGAATGGGCCTGCCGCGCAACTCCTCGTCATAGTTCGGTGCCGTCAGGTTAAGCCCCACCGGTCGGCCGTCGATCTCAACGATGGAGAAACAATGCAGGTCTTCCCGGCGTGCGATGGATTGGAGCAGGAAGCCATGGGTGGCGCCATCGAGTTCGGCATAGAGCGGCCGATCCGCGAAGGCCTGGGTCAAAATGTGCCGCACGACCTCCACCTCCTCATCGAAGCGGGTCACATCGAAGTCGCGGACCCTGGCGGCGGAATGGCGCGCGCCATAGCGCCCCATCTGCGCCATGGCGCGATCATAGATCGGATTTCCATCGACCCGGTTCATCACCGAGATAAAATCCCGCTCCTTACGCAAGCCGAACTGTTCGCACAACCCGGGATAATACTCGGGATTGAACGACTCTCCACTGACCTGAAGCTGATCGAAGCCCTCGATCAGCAAGCCGTAGCTGTCGTAATCCGGCGTCGGCTGGCAGGGTCCCAGCATGCGGGTGCAACCCCGCTCCAGCAGCCAGTTCGCGGCGGCTTGCAGCAATCCGCGGGCGGCTGCGAGATCCGGAATACATTCAAAGAAACCGAAAAAACCATCCGTTTCCCCTACCCCGCGCTGCCCTGCCGGGAACCTCCGAACGGCACTGATCCGCCCGATTGGGCGCACGCCCTCCCAGGCCATGAAAAGGGCATATTCAGCCTGCCGCCAGTAGGGATTTCGCGCTTGATCGAGCAACTGCCGCGTGCGCACACTGGGGCGTGCTCGCCAGGGCGAGTTTCGATCATAGATCGTCTCAGGGAAGTCGAGAAAGGCCTCGAAGGCCGGCCCCTCGGCGGGGATACTGGCAATCTGAATCACGCTGAATGCTCCAACCTCGACCATAGGGGACCGCCATAAGCTGCGCGCCTCTGACATCCGAAACGTCCATTATGCCAGAGGCCCTGCACCGCGGTATCCGCGTTGCCGACGGTCAGACAGTACAGCCCCCCCACACCCGGGAAGCCGGGCGTTCGCGACAGCGTCGAGACAATGGGTCATCAATCCTTCCTCGCCACCTGATTCATTGCAGTTCCCGGGACACTCCGGCAAGATCAAACACCTGCCCGCACGACCTCATCTCAGGAAAGCCAAAGAACTGGACAAATTGCGCGACATCAACCCGCTGGACGGATATCTGTGATTCCAAGATCTCCGGCTCCAAAAATTCAGCAAGGACTTCAACTTCGTTTTCCGTATGAGCTATCAGCTCATTTATTATTGGAAGATGTCTTTCCGCAGTAATATATAGTTTTTAATTTTCAGCTTTCTGAGTAGTACAGAAGGGAGACTTGGTGTTCCATCCCGAAGAGGTCGCGGTCACGTTAGATTGCCCCTGCCGAAAACGGTCATGTCACTTATAACCAAGTTTTATGGTAGCTATTCAGGCTGTCGCAGCCAACCGCAGGTCTTCGAAGGGGAAGCGCCGGATGGACTCGCGAAAGTCACGCAGCCTCACGAGCAGGTTGGTGGCGGGATGCTGCTTGATACGGCGCCAGCTGCCATCAGCAGGCACTTTGACCGGCTTGGCCGCCAATCGGACACTCAGCATCTCCAAGGCATCGAACAACTGCATAATCAGCGTCATCCTTCTGCGCATGGGTCATGCCGTCGAGTTCCGCTTGCGTAGGGCGCTGGAGCTTCATACAGGACAAGATAGCCTATCGAGGGAAAAATGGGCAGACTGCAGGCGGGGAGCCTGAACAGTTACTTTTTATGATCCATTAATCGCTCTATCCAGTAAATTGAGTGTACATGCGTATCCCACTCTCAGGAGGGTGATGTGGATAAAGGCGACGAACGGCCCACACCTGAATTCAAGCCGTGTACGGAAACACCCGCATATCGTCAGTGGCTGCGCGATTCCGGTCGCGCCCCTGAAAGGCTCTGCGTCGAGGCGCAACGCCTGGGCCTGTACTGCCGGTATGCCGGTGTGGGCCTGTGGGACATGTCCGTGGTGGAGGCGGATCCTCTCAACCCCGATAACGTCTTTTTCTGGTCGGAGAGCTTTCGCAGGCTTTTAGGTTTTGAGACTGAAGAAGAATTTCCCAATCGCTTGGAAAGCTGGTCTTCCCGCCTGCATCCCGCCGACAAGGCCCGCACCCTGCAGGCCTTCCACAAACACCTGCTGGACCGGAGCAACCTGACACCTTACGACCTGAAATACCGTCTGAAATGCCGGGACGGGCACTATCGCTGGTTCCGGGCCACCGGCGATACCCAACGAGATGTCGGCGGGCACCCCATTCGCGTCGTCGGCTCGCTGATCGACATTCACGAATCCACCCTGAACCAGCATGCCGCCCAGCAGGCGGAGATTCTCAAAGAGCTCAATCGCTTCCACGATGCCGCGGCCCGTCTGGCCACCGCCAATGCCCGGCTTCGCATTGACCGCATGGAAGAGGGCCTGAATGAGTGTCTGGGCATCCTGGGAAACTTCCTGGATGCAGACCGAGCCTACCTGTTCAGCAATAACCTGGTTGAGCGGTACTGGAGCAACACCCATGAATGGTGTGCACCCGGTGTAAATGGTTATATTGATGAACTCCAGCACGTGCCCTTCGACTGTGCCCCCGGCATGGTTGATGGTTTTCAGCAGGGAGAGCCCTTCATCGTCACCAGCCTGGATAATCTGCCTCCCGATAAGGGCACTTTCCGGAAGTTTCTGGAAATGCAGGGCATTCGCTCCGTGATCCTCCATCCCCTGCTCACGGACGGCGAATTGCTCGGCTTCGTGGGCTTTGACGATATCGAGGAAGAACGGGACTTTTCCTCCACGGAGAGGGCCATGCTCAGTCTGGCCGCGGAAAACTTTGCCGCTACCCTGGCCAGGCAACAACACTATCAGCATGTACAACAGGCCAAGGCTGAACTTGAAATCGTCAATCAGCGTTTGCGCGAGGCCCTGGAAGAGGTTCAGCGCCTGGCTCGTACAGACCCGCTGACGGGGCTGTCCAATCGCCGCTGGATGCAGGAATGTCTGGCCAACGAGGCGGCCCGCCGCTTACGCACGCCCAGTCCGCTTTCGATCATCATCATGGACGTGGATCACTTCAAAAAGATCAATGACCAGTTCGGACACAACGTGGGTGACAAGGTCCTGAGAAGACTGGCGGACACACTCAAGGATACAGTGCGCTGTAATGATGTTGTTGCACGTTGGGGTGGCGAGGAATTCATGGTGATGGCGGCGGATACGGATCGACAGGAAGCCCTGAAGCTGGCGGAACGCCTGCGGGGAGAAGTGGCCAGGTTGCGAGTGCCGCCCCTGAGACGGATTACCATCAGCCTGGGACTGGCAGAGGCCGGCCCGGGGGAAGACCTCAACCAGCTCATCGTGCGTGCAGATCGCGCCCTGTACAAGGCAAAAGCCGAGGGCAGAAACCAGACCGTACTTGCCGAACTTTCCTGAGCCCTACATGACCGCCCTGGACCTGATCTCGCTCCTGTCCTTTCTGCTCTTTCTGGGCGCGATCATCGGCGCCGTCCTGGGCTGGGTGGGTTTCTTTCACGTACGCGCCCTGCGGCAAAGGGTCTTCCGGCTGGAGCAGGCACTGGCCGGTCGGCAATCCACGGCACCGATCCCGCCCCCTGAAACCGATCAGGCGGCGGAAACACCCCCGCCGGATCCGCAACTGGTCACGGCTACGCCCCCATCCGCCCCACCCCCGGATCCCTCGTGGTCCACCGATGGGGCGCCGGGACGCCCGGCCTGGCTGGAGCATCTGTCCCGGCACTGGATGATCTGGCTGGGCGGCCTGTGCGTGGCCCTGGCCGGCGTCTTCATGGTCAAGTACAGCATCGATGCCGGGCTGCTGGGTCCTTGGGGACGGGTGATGATGGGGCTGGGCACCGGGATCGGCCTGCACGTCCTGGCCGAATGGCTACGCCGCAGGAACGGACCGGACCCGTCCATCGCCGCCCTGGCCGGCGGCGCCAGCATCACCCTCTACGCCGCTCTGCTGGCCGCCCTCCACCTGTACGACCTCATGGACCCCAGGCTGGTCTTCGCCCTGCTGGCCCTGGTTTCCCTGTTCACCATGATGCAGTCCCTGCTCCACGGCCCTGCCCTGGCGGCCGTGGGTCTGGTGGGTGCCTATGGGGTTCCCCTGCTGGTGTCCGAAGAGAGCGGCAACATCCTGAGTGCCCTGCTCTACGCCCTGATCATCAGCGCCGCCGCCCTGCTGCTGTTGCGGCGGATATTTCGTACCTGGCTCTGGTGGGGCGTGGTGGTCGGCGCCCTGGGCTGGTGGCTGCTGTCCCTGACTATCCCCCAGGCCGATGGATTCCGGGGCCTGTATCTGGCCTTGCTGGCCTGGGGCGTGCTGGCCATCCCCACCTTCGACTGGCGCCTGGATCGCGGCGAGCCCGCCGATACCCGGCCCGGACATCGACCCATAAGCCTGTTTGGCCGGGTGTTTCGGCTGGACCAGATCACCCTCGTGCTCATCATCCTGGCCTGGGGTCTATCCATCCGGCAACAGGGCTTTGACGACCAGGCCCTGTGGCAATGGGGGCCGATGGTGCTGCTGTCGGCCCTGGCTGCCCGGCATCGGGACAGCCTGCGCTGGCTGCCCTGGATGACCCTGGGCGTGCAGTGGTCGGCCTGGATGGCCGGAGCCATGGTCTTCGACTGGATAGGCGGGCAGTATCGATTGATCGGCATTGACGCCGATCTGCAGCCGGCCTTTTTGCAATTTGCCGCGCTCATGGCCCTGCTCTATGCGGTCATGGCGGCCCTGCACCTGCGGGGACGGGGATTTTCCCACCCCTGGGCCGCCCTGGCCTTTGTCTCCCCGCTGGCCTGGGTGGCCCTGGCCTATCTGCTGACCGAAGACCTGTCCCGCTCACCGGGTTGGGCCGCGGGCCTGTTCCTGATGGGCATGATCTACGGCGCCATCGCCGCCTGGCGACTGGAACGGCGCCCGGGTGAGGCCGGTGCCGGGGTCTGGTTTGTCATCGGCGGGCATCTGGCCTACTCCTTGGCCGCCGCCGTCATGTTCCGCGAGGCCGGTTTGACCCTGGCCCTGTCGGCCCAGCTTCTGTCTCTGGCCTGGGTGATGAAGCGCTATCAACTGCCTTGGCTGGATACCCTGATCAAGGGCATCCTGGTGCTGGTGGTGATCCGCCTCACCTTCAATCCCTGGATCCTGGGCTATCCGCCCGAGCTGCACTGGTCCCTGTGGACCGGTGGCGGCGCCACCCTGTTCTGCGCACTGGCCGCCTGGCAGACCCGCTCCCGGCCCGATCTGCAACGCTGGCTGGAGGCGGGCACCCTGCACTTGCTGGTCCTCACCCTGGGGGCCGAGGTCCGTTACCAACTCTATGACGGCGACATTTTCATTGCCCGCTACAGCCTGACGGAAGCCGCCATCAACGCCGCTCTCTGGTCGGGCCTGGCTCTGACCTACCGGCAGCGAGCTCGCCATAGTATGTCGCTTGCCAACCTTTACCGGCTCTGTTCCAGGCTCCTGCTGCTCATGGCCCTGGGCAGCTATGCCCTGGCGGTCACGGCCCTCAATCCCCTGTGGGGGCTGGAAACCGTCGCCACCCGCCCCATCGCCAATCTGCTGCTCCTGGCCTACGGCCTGCCGGTGGTGATGGCCCTGCTGGTGGCCCGCTACCACGAAGCGCATTTTCGTCCCGCCGCCCTGGCCATCGCGGGTCTGGGCCTGTGGTTGTTCATCACTTTGGAGATCCGCCACCTCTGGCAGCGGGGGGCGCTGTCCATCACCCTGCCCACCGGCAACGGCGAGCTCTACACCTACTCCGCCGCCTGGCTGATCCTGGCGGCAGGCGCCATCGTTGCCGGCGGCTACTGGCGCGGCACCCGGCTGTACCGGGCCGGCATGGCCCTGCTGATCATCGTCATTGCCAAGCTGTTCCTGGTGGATCTATCGGGCCTGGACGGCCTGTGGCGGGTGGCCTCCTTCATGGGACTGGGTCTGTCACTGCTGGGGCTGGCCTGGCTGCACCGGCGCATGGGTGAAATTCGGCAGGTATAATTCCGCCCTTGCCCCTCTTCCGATTACGGACCTGCCCCATGCTGCGCATCACCGAATTGAAGCTGCCCCTGGATCATCCCGAAGCGGCCCTGCGCGAGGCCATCGTGACGCGCCTGGGGATCGACGCGGCGGACCTTGTCGGCTTTCGTCTGTTCCGGCGCAGCTACGATGCCCGCAAGAAGCACAGCGAGATCCAGTTCATCTATACCGTGGACGTAGAGGTCCGCAACGAAGCGGCCCTGCTCAAGCGACTGGCCCAGGATCGGCATGTAGGCCCGGCACCGGACATGCGTTACAGGCCGGAGGTGCATGCACCGGAAGGTCTGCGGGAGCGCCCGGTGGTCGTAGGCTTCGGCCCGGCCGGCATCTTCGCCGCCCTGATCCTGGCCCAGGGCGGCTTTCGACCCATCGTGCTGGAGCGGGGCCCCGAAGTCCGCCGGCGCACCCAGGACACCTGGGGCCTGTGGCGCAACGAGGTCCTGAACCCGGAATCCAATGTCCAGTTCGGAGAAGGCGGGGCCGGGACCTTTTCCGACGGCAAGCTCTACAGCCAGATCAAGGACCCCAGGCATTACGGGCGCAAGGTGTTTGAGGAGTTCGTCAAGGCCGGGGCACCGGAAGAGATCCTCTACAGCAGCAAACCCCATATCGGCACCTTCCGCCTCGCCGGCGTCGTGGCGCAGATCCGTGAAGAGATCAAGGGACTGGGTGGCGAAGTACGTTTTCAGCACAAGGTCACGGACCTGCTGATGGAGGACGGCCGCGTGCGGGGGGTAGTGCTGGCGGACGGGGAAGAGATCCTGAGCCGTCATGTGGTCCTGGCCCTGGGCCACAGCGCCCGGGACACCTTCCGCATGCTCCATGCCCGCGGGGTATTTATGGAACCCAAGCCGTTCTCGGTGGGCTTTCGCATCGAACACCCCCAATCCCTGATCGACAAGGCCCGCCTGGGCAAGTATGCGGGGCACCCCAAGCTGGGCGCGGCCGACTACAAGCTGGTCCACCATGCCGACAACGGGCGCTCGGTCTACAGTTTCTGCATGTGCCCGGGCGGGACCGTGGTGGCCGCCACGTCCGAACCGGAGCGGGTGGTCACCAACGGCATGAGTCAGTATTCCCGCAACGAACGAAACGCCAATGCGGGGATTGTGGTGGGTATCTCACCGACGCAGGATTATCCCGGCGGTCCGCTGGCGGGCATCGAATTGCAGGAGCGGCTGGAATCCCAGGCCTATCGGCTGGGGGGTGGCAATTATCACGCCCCGGCCCAGCGAGTGGGGGATTTCCTTGCCGGCCAGACCTCCAGTGCCCTGGGCAGTGTGGAACCCTCCTACAAACCGGGCGTCACGGCCACGGATCTGGCCCAGGCCCTGCCGGACTTCGCCATTCAGGCCATGCGCGAGGCCCTGCCGATGTTTGATCGGCAAATCAAGGGGTTCGCCATGGGCGATGCCGTACTCACCGGGGTGGAGACCCGTACCTCCGCGCCATTGCGCATCACGCGCGGCCAGGATCTGCAAAGCCTGAACCTCAAGGGTCTGTACCCGGCGGGCGAAGGGGCCGGCTATGCCGGCGGCATCCTCTCCTCCGGGGTGGACGGTATCCGCGTGGCCGAGGCGGTGGCCAGAGATCTGATCAAGCCACTTTAGGGAAACGCTGAACAGGTCTCCTTCCGTCCCTTCCGTCCCTTCCGTCCCTTCCGTCCCTTCCGTCCCTTCCGTCCCTTCCGTCCCTTCCGTCACTCCCGCGAAAGCGGGAGCCCAGAATGCTCAGCCCGTGACTGGATTCCCGCCTGCGCGGGAATGACGGATACTCGGAGCATCGCTATCTGCCTGACGGCCTCGGATTCCCGCCTGCGCGGGAATGACTTCTTCAGAAAATCCTCGGCATATGCGGCGTTTTCATCCTGTCACGGGGGCGGGATACACTCTGCTTCTCTCACCCGCAAGTTATCCCAGGTCAGATGGATTTCCCCCTCAACATCTCTCAGTGGTTAATGGCCAGTCTCGTGATCGTCATCGGCGCCGTCATCCAGGGCGGCATCGGCTACGGCGTGGCATTGCTGGGGGCGCCCTTGCTCTACCTGATCCATCCCCAGTTGATTCCCGCGCCCATGATCATCATCGGCATGACCCTGCCGCTGCTGATCCTGTCCCGGGAATGGCGCGCCGTGCGGCCCAGGGACGTGGCCTGGGCCCTACCCGGCAGTCTGGCCGGCACGGTGCTGGCCGCCGCCCTGCTGGGCAGCATCGCGGAAGATGTCATGGGGATATTACTGGGCAGTCTGGTGCTGCTGGCCGTAGCCCTGAGCCTGGTACACCGGGTACCCGAGCCGCAACCGGCCCATCTGGTGGGCGCAGCGGGGCTGTCCGGTTTCATGGCCACCATCACGTCCATCGGCGGCCCACCCTTAGCCCTGGCCTTTCAGAATGTCACCGGTCCCCGGCTACGGGGCACCCTGTCGGCCATTTTCGTGCCCGCCGGCCTGCTGTCCCTGACCGCACTCGGTCTGCTGGGTCGATTCGGGGGTACCGAGATCCTGCTGGGGCTGTCACTGCTGCCGGCCATCCTGGTGGGATTCCGAATCTCCGTCGGGGTGGCCGGCTATCTGGACCGTCACTGGCTGCGGCCTGCCGTGCTATGGTTTTCCGGTATCGCCGGCGTAGCCGCCATCGTGCGCGCGGTGATCTGACCCCCGGATCAGTCATCAAGTACATCACCAAAACACAGGGCATGGACATCGGTCAGATCCCAGTCCCGAGGGTCCTCACGTTGGATGATGGATTCATCGCACCCGGGGCGGGATAAATCCATTACCACCGGAGATATTTTCCGTGCCCGGTTCACCGAATAAAACGTCCTGACGACGGGTTTGAGCAGTGAACCTTCCGACTGCTCCATGACAACCGCCAGTTTCCCGGAACTCAACCGCACCAGCGAGCCCGCGGGATAGATTCCCAGTACCTTGACGAAGGCATGAAAGACCACAGAATCAAAGTGATTGCCCGTCCAACTCATCATCTTTTGTAGTGCGATCGAGGGATCCCACCCCGACCTGTAGGGACGGTTTGATGTAATGGCATCGTAGACATCGCAGACCGCCCCCATCTTTGCCGGTATGCTGATCTGATCACCGACCAGCCCATACGGATAACCGGAACCGTCCATCTTCTCGTGATGATGGAGGCAGACATCAAGCGTGGCAGAGTCGCCGGGCACACCCTGAGCCAGGAGCGTTTGACCGCCTCGCTGCGGATGGGACTTCATGAGCTCGAATTCAGAGTCCGACAACTTTCCCGGCTTGTTGAGAATCTCCTGTGGAATGTCAGACTTCCCGAGGTCGTGCATCAATCCCGCAATACCCGCTTCCTTGACCTGGGCATCGTCGAATTTCAACTCTCGGGCCAACGCCATCATCAAGGCCGAGACAGCCACCGAGTGCATGTAGGTGTACTCATCCAATTTCTTCAGCCGGCTCAGACTGATCAAGGCGCTGGGATTACGGACAATGGAATTCGATATCTGCTCGACGATATTCCAGGCCACGTTCATGTCCACGGCATTACCCATGCGCGCCTCGGAAAACATTTCCGCCACAGCGTTCTTGGATAAATGAAGGATTGTTTTGGCCTGGAGCAGCTCTTCTTCCATGGTAGTCGGCGGCAGGTGGTGACGCATATCCGCCGCTTTCTCAAGCTGAGCGTCCACTCCGGACTTCCTATGATCCAGGGATGCTGACTCCCGGGTGCAGCCCACATCCTTCCCCTTGGCGCTATCAATCCAGACTTCCTTGATATGGCTGGCCCGAATGATTTTTAGATCATGGGGATCGGACAGCAAGAAGCGCGTACGCCAGAAGGGATGATCCATCCATGAACCACAAAATTCCGCGATGTACACACCCAATCTCAGGTCTTCGACACGGATCTTCTTGAGCAATGTCCTTTCACCCCAGTATTGACCGGAAGCCAGGCCGATCCTCCGTTGTGATCTTACTATCCGGCCTTTTCAAACTCCACCAACAGCACCGCAAACGAAAAAAGGCCCGCAATCAAGCGGGCCTTTTTTCAGAAGGACGACAAAGACGTCTTCAATAATTTGGAGGCTGGGGTCGGAATCGAACCGGCGTCCACGGCTTTGCAGGCCGCTGCATAACCACTCTGCCACCCAGCCATGGGTATCGACAAGTGAAGCGCGGATTCTATCCGGATGCCCTCTACTTGGCAACCCCCCGCTTGCTGCACTGCGCCGACCGCATCATCTTCCCGACGGCCGAAACAGCCCTTCCCTGGACTGGAAACGCAAAAAAGCCGCCTTTAAAGGCGGCTTTTTTGCTTGATTTACAATGACATGTCTGGAGCGGGAAACGAGACTCGAACTCGCGACCCCAACCTTGGCAAGGTTGTGCTCTACCAACTGAGCTATTCCCGCATCACTTGATGGCGCGTATTCTACATCCCTGTTTCAGTGTGTCAACACTTTTTTTACGTGACGGAGTTCCTGGCGTCATCGCGCGCGCCTTTCAAGCCTGTTGATCCCCATGCCCTGAAGATAACCTACCCACACCGCCAGCATCCACAGCGTCACGGACCCGGCCACATAGCCCGCCACCATCCCCACGCGCCCCTGTTGCAACCAGATCAGCGCCTCCAGGCTGAAGATGGAAAAAGTGGTAAACCCACCACAAAATCCGGTGAGGACAAACTGACGAGTGGCAGGACTGACCGCAAACGAGCCGCCCGGCTCGGTCAAGGCGGCGTAGAAGCCGATCAGCCAGGACCCCAGCAGATTCACCACCAACGTGCCCCAGGCAAAGGTCGGCCCCATCAGGGCGAGGGCGGCCACCGACAGCAGATGTCGTGACAAGGCACCCAGACCACTGCCAAGAGCCACGGCCAGATAGATCGGGCGCTGACTGATCATCAGAGGCTCACCCGACCAATCACACCCCGTACCGCAGTGTAGGCCAGCGCGGCAGCGCTCAGGCAGAGCGTCACGGACAGAAGAATATTCAGGAGGGCCTGCATCGGTCGCCCGTCGCGCAACAGGATCAGGGTCTGCAGACTGAAGGAAGACACGGTGGTGTAACTACCCAGGATGCCCACCACCAACCAAGCCCACATGGGGATCCACGCTTCACTCAGACCACCGGGCGGCATCCACGCGGCGGCTGCCATACCGATCAGGAGGGCACCGCTGACATTGACCACGAGGGTGCCCCAGGGAAAGGACACCCCTGCGCTTGCGCTGACCCACCCGGTCATCCAGTAACGGGCCAGCCCGCCCAAGGCGCCGCCCAGCAGGATGAGGGTCAGAGACAGCGGGGCCAGATTCACGGAAGGGATCGCATCAGCCATGCCGGTCATTATGCCGGTTACGTTTTACAGAAATAACCACCTCCTTCTCCCAAAGCTTGAGACAGGACACCGAATCCATGGTCGAGGGAACATAAGCTGTATCGTGGAATCCATAGAAATGGGTCTTCTGTCCTTAATCACGGAGTTCCCAGGTGTTTTCTGGCCAATGGATTCTTTACCCAATCAATCGTGTAGGAGGTTTGCATGAAGCAACATCACACATTAATTGCCGCGCTGTCCGTCTTCCCTCTGGCCTTCCTGATAGGCTGTTCCGACCGAGGCCCCGCTGAAGAAGCCGGTCAGACGGTGGACGAGGTGATGGAAGAAGCCCAGGAACGTTACGAAGATGCTGTGGACGCCACGAAAGAGGCGGTGGACGATGCCGCCGAAGCCGCCGGCGATGCCGTGAATGAGCCTGGCCCGGCGGAAAGAACCGGTCGTGAAATCGACGGCGCCATGGAGGAAGCCGAAGAAGCCGTGGAAGACATGAGGGAATAACTTAGTGTCCCGCGGGGCAAGGGGGATTAATAACCCATGCCCCCCCCCCGTGTGTAGTTTAAAAAATTTGGGGTTATTAAATATAGCGC
>NZ_JAJNQN010000025.1 GCF_022227845.1 Ectothiorhodospira lacustris
ACCTGTCAGCACGTGAGTTACGGGAGCCCGGCGTGGTTGAACGCAT
This sequence comes from Ectothiorhodospira lacustris, assembly GCF_022227845.1. Lineage (GTDB taxonomy): Bacteria > Pseudomonadota > Gammaproteobacteria > Ectothiorhodospirales > Ectothiorhodospiraceae > Ectothiorhodospira > Ectothiorhodospira lacustris. Next base: position 47 of record NZ_JAJNQN010000025.1, read on the forward strand.
TCTCGGCGCGTTGGCCGATACCGGTCTGGAGGCCAGCGATCTGGAGATCGAAATCACCGAAAGCGCGGCCATGAGTTCCATTGAACAGACCATAGGCACCTTGACCGAACTCAACGATCATGGGGTGCGCATCTCCATTGATGACTTCGGCACCGCCTACTCATCACTGAACTACCTCAAGCGCCTGCCGGTATACGCCATCAAGATCGATCGATCCTTCGTCTCCGACATGGAAGAAGACCCCGCCAATCATCCCGAGGACGCCGCCATCATCCGCGCCATCATCGGACTGGGCGAGACCCTCGGCATGAAGGTCATCGCCGAGGGCATCGAAAACACCGTGCAACGGGACTTCCTGCTGGATCATGGCTGCGTGCAGGGACAAGGCTACCTGTTCAGCCGACCCATACCGGCCGAGGAGGTGGAGCGGTTGTTGCTGCAGTCGAAAGCCCTGGATCCTGACGATTCCTGACCGCATCCTGGTCACCCCACAGCTGTGGGGGCACGCTGCCATTGTGCTGGAAGTACATTCTTGCGCCATCGGGTAGCGTGCGCGTCGCCACTGCCTCGACTTCACCAACCTCGAAAAGGTCAGCGGCTCCTACGTGACCGACGAACTGCGTGATCGCGAGGATGACGTCATCTGGCGTGTCCGCTGGGGGGAGGACTGGTCTGCGCCGGGCCCGGCAAGATCATGGAACCACGACGGTTCTGGCGGTTGATGAGCAAGCCATGATCCGGCGTGATGCCGCGAATCACTTCCTGCCAGGCCACCCGGCAGTTTTCCCGGTCGCCCTGATCCCGCTGGTGAATGACCATGGAGCCACAGGCCCGCTCCACCACCTGCTGGGCCAGGCGCACCCGTGTGGCCTTCGGGCCATGTACTCTGCCAGCTGCGGCTGAAGGGAACCCATGAAGACATAGGTTCGAAGCTTGATTAATTCAGGGTATCGGGGTTGCAGGGCCTCAAGAGCCGCATACAGGCGGACAGAGCCCAATCATCGCGGAATGTGGATATGACAATCACGGGAGTCGGCGTCTGATCGGATCGCACCCAAAGGCACGACGACCAGTTGCCCATCGAACCACTGCTGGCGCAGGCCGCGCTGTTGCTCCAGCAGGATGGCCAGATAGTCGGTGAGGGGGTGTCCTGCGGGCAGACGGGCCATGTAGTCATGCAGGGCCGACTGGTAATGCTGCTGCTCTGCCGGAAGATGCTCGGGCGTGGCGCGCTCGGCCAGCCAGGTGATGGAGGGCAGCAGCAGATCGGTTGCGCCACTGCTCAGTGCGTTGCGAATCCCGGCCGCATCGAAGTCGCCAAAGTAGACATGCGGCTTGAGTGTGCCTGCCCAGGCCTGGGCCAGCCTGCCAAAACCACCGCCATAATGGCTGTCGCCACGATAGAGCAGCAGCGGGCGGGGCCAGGAGGTCAACGCCGGAAGATCGGGCGCCAGGCCGTAAAAGCTGTCCAGGTTTTCCACCTGAACCAGCACGTCGAAGGCAGACAGTTGGATCTGCCGCCAGTCCAGATCATGGACATGGCGGGGCGTCGCGGCGATGCCGGGCCGCGCTGAACCGGCGGGCAGACTGGCCAGCACGCGATGGTCCCGCGGATTTTCCCGCACCCCCTTCTCCTCGCGGTTGCCGTGGCGGGCCTGTTCGGCGGTGGTGAGGCCACTGAGGTTGGCGTCGATGGACGGCAGCCCCGAGGCCACCAGGGTGGCCTCGATCTGCGCCAGCAGTTCGCGGTCGAAGCGCAAGGTACGGGTGGAACAGCGCATGCCCAGCACCATGTCGTGCTCATGGCACCAGGCCTCGATCTCCGCCATGACCTTGCCACTGCGGGATTTGGCCACACCGGGCTCGTGGAGCAGCTTCTTGCGCACCTCACGCAGCAGCCTGTAGGCACCCGGTGACAGGCTCATGCCGGCGGCGCCAATTGCAACTGGACGTCGTGGATCAGGTAAAGATGATTAAAGGGGCTGGCCTGGGTTTCCACCTGACGCAGCCGGAAGGCGCGCTGCTCGCTTCGGGGCAGGCCCTGATACTCGGAGATCACCTGGAAGAGCCAGATCTCCTCATCCCACTCCAGACCGCTGCCCTGCAGATATTCCAGGGCACTGAGCCCCTCGCCGTCGTGATCCACCACCGTCAGATAGAACCCCTCCACATCTTCCTTGAGAGCCTGCTGGCGCGCGGCCACCCGGGTGTCCTCGGGCAACTGGGCAGCGCCGGCGGCAGTGACCGCCTCGGGGCGTGAAGCCGGCCGGGGCAGACGGTGGAGCAGTTCGGCCGCCAGACGGGCATCGGCATCGTGGTCCAGGGCCACGGCCCCCGCAGGCATGATGGGGGCCGCCCGGTTGATCAGTTCCGGCACTTCGCTGCGCAGGGCGTAGTTGCCGGGCACGAAGTTGGGGTGCTCGCGCAGGAAGCCGACCATGCCGGCCACCAGGCGACTGCGCGACTGCTGCTGACGGAAGCGCGCCATCAGCTCGATGAGCCGCCGCTGCACCTCGCGCAGACTGGTGAAGTGGTGGGTGAGTTGCTGCTGCAGGCCACTGACCAGCAGCTTGCGCAGGGCACCATCGCTGCCCACCAGCTCGATGAGTTCATCGAAGTCGATCAGCGCCAGGCCATCAAGCAGACGCACGATCTGCTTCTGGGCGCGCTCGTTCTCGCGGATCTTGTCGCCCAGGCGACTGACGAAACCGAAGTCGCTATTGAGCCGCCGCCACAGGCTGTCGATGGCGTCGGCAAAGCGCCCATTGAGATCATCCACCTCCTGGCGCAGACGCAGAAGCTGCTGCTCCTGGCGCCAGTACTCACCGGCATCCCGGGCCTCGCGGTAGCTCTGCACCAGCGTGCGCACCAGTTCGAGGGTCTCGGCCACGTCGGCATTGACGTGGCGACGGGTCTCGTCGGCCAGCATCTCGGCAATCAGTTCACGCACCTTGGGGGCCAGCTTGACGCCGCCCTGCTCATCCGGCCGCCACAGGATGCGCGCCGCCAACAGGCGGTTCAGCGCAGTGGTGCTCAGCCCCTCCAGAGGCACCTCGTCGCAGGTGTAGCCGGCCATGAGTGTCTCGGCGTGCTTGCCCAGCAGCGCCAGGCGCTCCACACCGGCGCTGACCAGCCGGCTCTCCAGGGCATGGGGGTCGCTGGTGCTCATAGCAGGGTCTGCTGAGTGGCCGTCTGATCGTCGATGGGCAGATTCTCCTCGTCGCGGATGAATCGCACCAGGTCGATCAGGTAGTCGATCTTGCCGGTCACCACGTAGTACTGACGCTCGGCGTGGGGCTGCTGCAGGTAACCATGCTCCTTGAGGCGCTTGAAGACCTGTTTGAGCTGGGCGTCCAGCTGGTCGCTCTGGGAGCCGAAGAAGGGATCGGAGGCCAACCGCTCCAGGCGCTCACGCAGACCCTGATGGTCTTCGCAACGGGAGCTGAAGTCGGCGGGCTTGAGCACGTCACCGGGGGCCGCCAGGCCATCGCGGCCCAGCGCCTCCTGCACCAGCTGCAACCACTCCAGCATGGGCATCAGGCTGCCCACGGTGTCACCGAGTTGGCGGGAGAGCTGCTCCCGGGCCGACTCGTCGAGCCGCAGCCAGGCCAGGAAATAGACGCTGGCATCGGTGTTGGTGGCCAGCCGACGGTTGAGCGGACGCAGATAGGCGTCGATCCGTTCACGGATCGCCTCATCCTGCAGATGACGGAATGCGGTCTCGTCACTCACCGCGCAGATGAAGTCGCCGGCCAGCAGGCGCTCCAGCAGGGGGCCGTGCTCGATCATGGGGTCACCGCCTCGGCGCGGGCCTGCAGGCGCTGGGCCAGACGGCTCAGGCGCGGTTCGATGCGCTTGAGCCGGCGTTTGGCCGGGTCAGCCTCGTCACGGTCGATCAGGTAGCGGTTGAGGAACAACAGCAGCACGTCCGACTCCGGGTTGGGGAAGGCGCCGACGATATGGATGCGGTTATTGTCGCAGGCATCAAAGACCTTCTCCACGTTGTGATAGGCCAGGGTGCCGATCTCATCGATGGGCCAGTGGATGGTCACCTGGGCGTCACCGCGCAACAAACGGGTGAAGGCCAGCAGGAATTTGCAAAGGATCAGATAGGCCATGCCGTGACTGGAGGACTCCAGCAGCTGGCGGTCGCTCTTGATCACGAGATCCGTACCGCCCTCGTTCAGATGCAGTTCCAGCCGCAGCAGGCTCTCGAAGCTGTACTGCTGGTCACTGCGCAACAGCTCCACCACGTCGGCCAGGGCGTCCAGGTAGTCATCCCCAGGCAGCGGCCGGCCGGAGTCGCGCCAGTCGCGGTAGTGCTGGGTGAAGCGCTTGAGCGGCTCCCAGAAGCCCAGCTCATCAATGGTGGACTGGATCTTCACCTCGGCGCGGCCAATACCCTCCAGCTTGAGATCATCGGCCACCTCATCGGAGAGACGCCGGCTCTGGGCGTTGATGCGTCGGTTGAGGTCGCGGAACACGGTGAAGAACTTGTCCAGGTCGTCGCCCAGGTTGCGTCCTTCCTGCTGGAGTTGCTCCTGCCGACCCTCCAGCAACTGGAGCATGCCGGCCAGCACCCCCAGCAGGCGGCGGGGGCTGGTGTCTTCAAGCCGGGTTCGCTCCGCCTCCAGGGTCTCCTGGAAATCGGTGCTGGCGCCCTTGATCAGGTCGGACTCCATCTTCTCGCAGCCCCGGCGCAGCTCATCCTGGGTGCGGGCATGGTCGGTCAGCGCCTGGCGGACACGTTCGATGCGCTCGCTGGCATCCCCCGGGGCCTCGCCCTGGGAGGCCGGTGCCTGTCCCAGGTGCAATGCATCCAGCCGGGTGAGCAGCGGCGCGAGGGTGTCGATCAATTGCTGTTCAGCGCTACGCTGCTTCTCCAGATCGGCGACCGCCTCCCGGTACTCCCGGCGCGCGGTGTCGAACTGCTGCTTGAGGTGCTCGCGCTCGCGCACGGCGCCCTGATGCTCACGGCTCAGCTCGGCCTCACGCGCCACCAGATGCGGCTTGCGCTCGCCCCACTCCACCCGCATGAAGCGCGTGTAGGCCTCGAGCTCCTCGCGACGCCCCTCGGTGTGGTGAATACGCTGTTCCAGTGCCTTGAGGCGTGAGCGGGTCTCGTTGAGGCTGGCGGTATCCACACCCTGCTCGGCCAGTTCACGCTCGAAGGCCGCCTCGAGCTCCTTGCGCTGACGGCGATTCTCCTCTTTGAACTCGGCCAACTGGCCACGGTACTGGGCGATCTGCTCATCAAAGCCGGCAAGCCGCCCCTTGAATTCGTCGCTCAAGGCCTGGCGCTGGGTACGGTGAGCATCGGCCAGCGCCTGCAGGGCCTGTTCCCGCTCCTGGTTCAACGCCTGCTGCGAGGCCTCCTGTTCATCAAGGGCCTGGCGGCAGGCGGCCTGGCGTGCCTTGCGGGCTGCCTCGTGGCGCTCCCGGCACTGGCTGCGCGCCTGCTGGGCGTAGTTCGTCTCCTCGCAGGCGCGGCGATGGGCAGCGCGGGCACGATCCAGCCGGGCGGAGGCGTCCTGCACTTTTTCGTGACGGGACTTGAGCCCCTTTTCGGCAACCTCCTCGGCCTTGCGGACCTGATCCAGCGCCTGCTGGGCGGCATCGATCTCGGCCAGCAGGGTGGCCTCGTCCCGGGCATGGTCCGGCAGGGCAACGGCAGCGAGATCCACCACCAACCCGTAAAGATCGTCGCTGCCATCGTCGTTGAACTGCGGGGCCAGGTCGCGACGCTCAAGCAGGTCCGGAGCGATCACCTTGCCCAGGCTCTGCTCCCAGCCGGGACGATGATGGCGCAGGAAGTGGCGCAGGCTGCCCTGGGCGGGGTCACGCTGGATCAGCAACCCGTCAAGCCGCAGCTGGGACCGGGAACGCTGCTGACGGGCAAGCTCCAGATCCCCCTCGGCGCCCTCGCGTTCGCGCTTGCGATCATCAAGCTCGATGCGCACCGCCTCCACCGCGCCAGCGGCGGCATTCTGTTCATCCTGAGCCTGATCCACCCGGGCCTGGGCCTGCTCGGACTCGCGGGCCTCCTCCGTCGTCTGGCCGTCATGGGCCAGCCGGGCCTTGAGCTCGGCAAGCCTCGTGGCGCCTTCATCCAGGCGGCTGCGGTAATCATCGTCCAGCGCCCTTCGGCGACCCTGATGGTCGGCTTCCAGGCAGTGTGCCTGTTCATCCCGGGCTTGGCGGCAGGCTTCCTTCTCCTTGTCGAGGGCATCGATACGGGCCTGGGTCTCCTCGCTGCGCCGTTCGAGCAGATCGCCAAGCTCCACCAGCCGCGCATCCAGGTTCGCCTTGCTCTCCTGGGCCGCCTGCTGCATCAGTTCCAGGTGCTCGCGCAGCTGCTGAAGCTCCTCGCGCCAATCGGGCAGGCTTTGGAGGTCACGCTCAAGCCCGGGCATATCGGCCTCCTTGAAGGCCTCGAACCGGCGCTGCAGGTCATCGAGCTCAAGGCGAGTCCGCTTCAACTCACTGTCCAGTTCGCTGATCCGGTCGTTGAGGGCGCCGCGGGCCTCCTCATGTTCCCGTTCTCGGGCCTGAAACCCGCGCCGACGCTCATTGAGCTGACCGTCGAGATCGGCGCGGGCCCGCTCGGCACGGTGGTGGTCGGCCTTGAGCTGCGGCCGCAGCTGACACAACGAAGTCTCCAGATCCGCAATCTCGCGGTCGAGGCGCTGCAGATCTACCAGGGCACGTTGCAGCGGTCCCAGCCGCATGGACTGGCGCATGCGGGCGATCCACTCCCGCGCCTTGGTGTTGCGGATACGGGTCACCGGCAGCTCAACGCCATCCTCCTCGAAGATGGCCGCCAGCATGGTCTTGAGGGTGTCCATCTTGCCTTCCTTGGCGTGCACCGCCGAGACCAGTTTCTCCATATGGCGGATGCGCTGCCCCGGACGCACCAGGCTGAACCGGGCCGCCATCTGACGCAGACGCAGTGCCTCGCGGCTGTTGCCGTATTGCTGGGTGAAATCGTTCTGGATCACCGAGCGATATTCGGAGCTGGCGCCCAGTTTCTGGGATACCTCAATGCTCTGGCGACGCAGCCCGTTGGCCCACTGGGCATACTCCAGGGCGGTTACACCGCCCTCGCTCACGAACAGATAGTCCTCGGGTCGATAGGGCGCGCCGACGAAGCGATATTCCACCCCGCCCTCGCTCTTGCGGGTGAGCACCGCCTGACAGACATCGCCCGCCTCACGGCGGTATTCGTATACAAGGTAGCTGTTGCGGTGCGGCAGGTAGAATTGGTCGAACTTCTGCCGTGTTCTGGGCACCACCTTGTTGGGCAACTCGCCGTAGAACACCGGCACCAGCCGCTGCAGGGTGGTCTTGCCCGAGGCATTGGTGCCGCAGATATTGGTGTGGCCGTCCACATCCAGTTCGACCACACCTTCAAGATGGCCGTGAATCATCACGATGCGTAGCAGGTGCGCCATGTCGCCTTCTGAGTCCATTGGCTTGGGAGACGCCTATCTTGCCAGAGACCCGCTGCGACTACATTCCCACAGCTGCGGCGCGGGCAAGGAGATGATCCGAGTGGTCTCCGGGATTGATTGGCATATCACGCAGTCACGCAGCGCCCTCATACGCCGGAGGAGCACCCGCTAAACCGCTCAAACCCCCTCCACCTCAATCCCATGCCGCGCCAGCCAGTCCTTGCGCTGCTCATAGTCCGGCATGAACCGCTCCAGACGGCGCCGGAAGGCGGGGGTATGATGGGGCTCGTGCAGGTGAACCAGCTCATGCACCACCACATACTCGGCAATATGGCGTGGCAGCAGGATGGTCTTCCAGTGGAAGTAGACCCGGCTCCCCTTGCCGCAGGAGCCCCAGCGGTAGCCCAGGTCCTGGATCTTCACGCCCGCCGGCTCGACCCCCATGCGCCGGGCCTGCTCTTTTACCTTGGCGGTCAGCCAGTCCGAGGCGCGGGCGCTGTACCAGCGGATGAAGTGTTCCCGGGCTTCGGGTAGGGCGTCCTCGCGGAGTTGGAAGCGCCCCGCCACGAGCTTCAGAGGGGCGTCCTGGGCATCATCGGGCACGCGCTTGAGTCGGTAGCTGCGACCCAGGTAGAGGAACCCCTCGCCGTTGATGTACTGCTTTCGCGGCAGCCGGCGGCGATTCTCGGCCTTCTCCGCCAGCTTGCGGTAGATCCACAACCGCTTTTCCACCACAAAGTCACGCAGGTGCTGCTCGTCGGTCCCGCTGGGCGCGGCAATGACCAGCTCGCCGTCCCGGTCCACGGTGATCTCCAACGTCTTGCGGCGCGCGCTTTCGCGCACCTCGAAGGTGAGATCATCCACGGCCAGCTGGGTCATGCGTTCACCAGCTTGTCGTGATTGCTGCGGGCCAGGTCCAGGAGCCGCTGTGTCACCTCTCTGCCGCGGTCGAATGGGACAACGCCCTTGATCATCAGCGTGGTGAATACCTCCTGGCGCAGGGCTTCCTGGTCCGGGATATGGGAGGGTTTCCAGAAGTCGGGGATGGCGATCTCCTCCTGGATCAGTTCCACCAGTTCCTCGGTGGTCTCCCACAGCCTGCGGGCCTGTGCCTCGTCCATCTGCTCCAGAGTCTGGCCACTGCTGGCCACCAGCTCCCGCCAGAAGGGCTCGGCATGGGCGGGCATGTCGGGGATCGCCTCACCGTCGATGGCGACCCCGTCACGGAGTTGGTGGATCAGGCCCTCCAGGGCCTCCACCTGTTCGGCCCACTGGCCATCCAGTTGCTGAAGCAGCGCCTCCAGGCGCTCGCTGAGGCGACCGTACTTCACCGGATCCTCGTCCAGGTGCTTGCGTACATGGGAGCGAACCGCGTGCTCCATCTCCGAGGCCTTGGCACGGTCACCCACCTGGCGGCCCAGGTGGGCATCGAACTGGGCATCGGTGAGTTGTACCGGCGGGATGCGCGGGTCGATGCCCAGGGAGATCACATAATCGTCGATCAGCTTGCGCACCTTGTTGCCGATATCCCGGCCGAGCTCCGGGGTGTCCTTGTAACGGTTGCGCGCCAGGGCGTGGATATAGGCAAGCCGCTTGGCGTCGTTGACGAACTCCAGCCCTTCCGGGCGCGGCAGCACGTCGTCCAGGCCGCGATTGAACGCCTTGAGCTTGACCATGAACTCGGCCCGCACCCGCTCGTCCGCCAGCGCCTGTACCGCCTCCTCGGTGTCGTCCAGGTCATCCACGCCCTGCCCGCGCAGCACGTCGATCACCCGCAGATGGCGATCGCGCAGCAGCGGGATCTCATCCTTGAGGCTCTGCAGGGCACCCTCGATATCTTCCTCGCTGTAGGCGGCCAGGGCCTCCTTGAGGTGGTTGGCCACGCCGAAGTAGTCCACCACGATGCCATGGCTCTTGCCGTGGCCGGTGCGGTTGACCCGGGCGATGGCCTGCAGCAGCTCCGCCTCCCGCAGGGACCGATCCAGGTACATCACGCCCTCGATGGGGGCATCGAACCCGGTGAGCAGCATGCTCTTGACGATCAAAAAGGCCAGCGGATCGTGCTTGGCGGCATCGGTGGGCGGTGTGCCGTCCAGCGGTGGCAGCGGCTTCTTGAAGCGCTGGATATGGCTGTCGACGGCGGCGCGGTCACTCCACTTCGCCCAGGTGGGATCATCGTTATTGCCGCTGCTGAACACCACGGCAAACGCCAACTGGCGCAGCACCTGGCGATAGCGCCAGGCCTGGATCGCCGCCTTCACCCGCAGGGGCCGCGTGAGCAGTTGGGTGTCATCCAATGCCTTGTCTTCGGGGGAGAGGGCCAGCGACTCTTCCAGCAGCTCGGCGCGGGCTGCCTCCAGGGCCTCAACGTAGCGCAAGGCGGCGCGGCGGCTATAGGCCACCAGCTGGGCCTTGTAGCCGTTGGGGAGAATATGGGTCACGTAGTGGCGCAGGATGTCCTGGGCCTTTTCCTGGATCAGCTGCGGCGCCTCAAAGATCTGCCCCTTGGTGGCGTACTTCTTCTTGATGGCCTCCAGCTCCTCCTTGCTGTGGTCGCGGAACAGATCCTCGAACAGGCCATCGAGGCTGGCACCGTCCTTGATCGCCCCCTTGGCGGTACGCCCCTCGTAGAGGATCGGCACGGTGGCGCCGTCCTGCTCCGACTCCTTGATGGTGTAGCGGTCGATGTACTCGCCGAAGATGTCGTGGGTGCGCTTCTTGTCGCCCATGATGATGGGCGTGCCGGTGAAGCCGATGCGGGCCGCGTTGGGCAGGGCGCGCATCATGTTGGCGTGCAGGTCGCCGGCCTGGGTACGGTGGGCCTCGTCCACCAGGATCAGGATGTCCTCGCTGGTATTGAGCACCTGGAAGGGCTCGCTCAAGGTCGGCTTCTTCGGTGTGCGGCCACCACTCAAGGGGCCTGGCTCGGCCACATCGCGGTGCTCCCAGTCCAGCCCCCTGCCCTCGGGGATCTCATAGGCATCGCCCTCCCCTTCGGCATCCGGGTCGCGGTATTTCTGAATGGTGCCGAACACCAGACCAGGGCCGTCCCGGGCCAGCAGCTTCTTGAGCTCGGTGGTATTGCGCGCCTTCTCCACGCGCTCGCCGGTGAGTCTCGCGGTGTCGGAGAGCTGGGTCTGCAGGTCCTTGCGGTCGGTGATCACCACCACCTTGAAGCGTCTCAGGGCGGGGTCGGTGCGCAGCTTGCGGACCAGAAACACCATGGACAGGCTCTTGCCGCTGCCCTGGGTGTGCCAGATGATGCCGCCACGGCGATCCGCCTCGCCATCCTGTCGGCGGGTCTTGCCGTGCTTCAAGCGCACCATGGCCCGGGTCACCCCACGGAACTGCTGATAGCGGCAGACCAGCTTGATGGTCTGGCCGCCCAGGTTCATGAACAGGGTGTAGTGACGCACGATGTCCAGCAGGTTGGCCCGGGTCAGCATCCCGGCAATCAGGCGCTGCTGGGCGGAAAGATCCGCCACGCCCAGGTCCATGACCACCTGGGCTTCGCGCCGGGGGGCCACCGTCTTCCAGCTCAGGTAGTGGGCAAAACGAGCGCCGATGGTGCCCGCTCGGGCCTCATCAAAGTTGCTGACAACAAGGAACTGGCTGGTGGCGAACAGGGCCGGTGCCCCCTCGTGCTCTCCCACTTCTCCGTCCAGCCAGCGCTGATCATGGTAACGGCGCAACTGGTCCACCGCCTGACTGATCCCCTCCGGCACACTGCGACTCTTGCACTCCACCACCACCAGCGGGATGCCGTTGACGAACAGCACCAGGTCGGGGATCACGTGGCCCTTGGCGCCATCGTGGCCGGGCGGGCACTTCACCTTGAACTGATTGACCACGGTGAAGACGTTGTTGGCGGGTTCATTCCAGTCGATAAACCGCAGCGTCTGGCCACGGCCTCCGTCCCATCCTTCCAGACCGTCCACGGGCAAGCCGTTCAGCAGCAGTTCGGTGGCCTGCTGATTCGCCTCCAGCACCTTGCTGGCGGGAAGGCGGGTGATGGCCGCCACGGCCTGGTCCATTCGCACATCATCGAGCCAGGGCTTGCCGTCTCGCAGGTTGATGGCGCGCAACTGCTGGCGCAGCAGCGGCTCCATCACCACCTGGGCGAAACTGTCGCGCTGGGTCACGGCGGGATCGTCCACCGAGCCGGCCAGAAACTCCCACCCCTGCCCCACCAGCTGGTCGATGAAGGGCTTTTCGACGTCCGTATACTCGGGACCTGCCATACCGTGGCTGCTCCATGGTGCTGTAGGGTTTTTGGTCACGCAATGGAGGAGGATAGATCATTTGAGCGCTATAATTGAAATATCAATCAAATGATCCATGATGAAACAGGCCACTGCCCTGGAGGTGCGCCATGCAAACCATGACGATGGAGCAACGCCAGACCCTGGCTGCCGCCGGGTTGCGGGCTTATCCAAACATTGCCCGGGCTTGGGGCCTCAAGGAGCAGGAGGCAGCGCGACTACTGGGGGTTTCCGGCCCAACCTATCGGCGCTGGAAGCGTGACCCGAACCGGATACAGGCGGACGTGAACCTGCTGGAGCGTCTCTCCCTGATTCTCGGCATCTACAAAGCGCTGCATATCCTGCTGCCAAGGCCCGAATCCGCGCATGGCTGGGTGAGACGACCGAACACCAACCCCCGCTTTGGCGGACACCCCCCCCTTGAACGCATGCTTGGGGGGCATGTAGCCGACCTGGTGGTTGTGCGGGAGCATTTGGATGCCGCCCGAGGCTGATCTTCTCGCCCAGTTTTCAGAGGTGGAGGTGCATTGGCCCAAGAGCTACCGGATCGTACCTTCCCGTTTCCCACCCATAGACCTCTTCGAGGGTGTTGCCGGACAAGTCGGCGATCTGGCGGCCCTCCATGAGCTCGAGGGCCTGACCTCGAATCGCCTGCGCGAGGCGGCCGGCGAGATCCATCTGGTACCCGAACAGGATCGCCGATTCGGGCCCGGCTACACGCCGGTCATGGCCGCCTTTACCTACCCGGCCCAGAGTCGTTTTTCCGATGGGGCCTACGGCGTGTATTACTGCGCCCGAGACGAGCACACCGCGGTGGCCGAAACCCGTCATCACCGCGAGCGTTTCCTCCGTGAATCGTCGGAACCCTCGATCAACCTGGAAATGCGGGTTTATCTGGCAGCGTTGCGGGCGCCGCTGCTCGACCTCTGCGCCCCCACTGGCACTCCCTACCTCGACCCCCACGATTGGCGGCCTTCGCAGCACCTGGGGCTTCAGGCCCGACAGGCGGGTCGTTACGGATTCATTTATCCCAGTGTAAGGGATACCGAGGGTGGTCTATGTGCGGGTGTCCTGAGACCACCCGCCCTTGGGCCAACCCGTCAGGGCAGGCACCTGCAATATCGATGGGATGGCGAAAGGATCACCGACATCATTGAACTGAGGGCAACGGGGTATTGACGTCAAACCACGATGTTGGTGTCAGGCACCAGACGCACGTTATGGCCGCCACGGCCTGATCCAATCGCCCATCATCGAGCCAGGGCTTGCCGTCGCGCAGGTTGATGGCGCGCAACTGCCGGCGCAGCAGAGGTTCCATCACCACTTGGGCGAAGCTGTCCCGGTGGGTCACGGCGGGGTCGTCCATCGAGCGAGCCAGAAACGCCCAGCCCTGCCCCACCAGTTGGTCGATGAAGGGCTTTTCGACGTCTGTATACTCGGGACCTGCCATGTCGTGGCTCCCTGCGTGGATTACTACCCTGAGCATACCAGCCCGGAGGCCAATAGCCCGTTTCGGATATTGCGACTTTTGTTTATTTCGAATAGCCTGACGGGTAACGATAGAATACGAGACGGCAGCCGGCAGTAGAGGGCTGTGTAGAGGTCATGCC
>NZ_JAJNQN010000026.1 GCF_022227845.1 Ectothiorhodospira lacustris
CGGGTCATCATTCCCTCCGAGAGGTTAGCCGAGCCGGCGCGGCAAGCTGGAACCTGGTTACGGCTTCAACCTCAGATTTTCTGCACTTCTTCGATCAATTCTCGGCGCACACAAACCGCCGTGCTCTTGGGCAAGACGGGCTTGCCTCTGGCTTCGAAATGCGCGCGCGTAAACGCAGCCCCGAACAGGAGGATCATGGAGGAATAGTTTACCCAGAGAAGGAGCAGCGCCAGAGAGCCGGCGGCACCATAGGTCGATGCTGTCGCAGTATAGGCCAGGTAGACGGAGATCAGGGAACGGCCTACCGTGAACAGCACTGCAGTGATTAACGCGCCGAGCAGGACGTCTCGCCAAGACAGCACCACGTCTGGCAGGATCTTGAAAATTGCCGCGAACAGGAACGTGACCACGAGCAACGACAGGAATATCTCCATGCCCACCATCGCCCAACCAGGAACCGGTAGCCATTCGTCCGCGAACGCCATCACGCCACGCAAAGCCACTGATAATATGAGCGAGACCAAGAGGGTGAACCCGATGGCCAGGATGATGGTCAGCGACAGCACCCGGCTCTTGACGAAGATCCACACGCCGCTCCTGGAGGGTCGCGGCGCGACCTCCCAGATCTGATTCAGGGACAGCTGCAGTTGGGCGAAAACCGTGGTGGCACCGACTACGGTGGCGATGATCCCAATCAACGCCGGCCAGATGCCACTCTGATCGATCTGCGAATTGATCACTGCTTCCTGCACCATGCCTGCCGCTTCCGGACCTAAAGTCCCCTCGAGCTGCCCAAAGAGTTCACCCCGGACAGCACTCTGGCCAATCACCAGCCCGACCAGAGTGACAATCACTAACAGGATCGGCGCGATGGAGAAAACGGTGAAGAACGCCAGCGCTGCGGCATAAATGAAGGCCTGGCTCGCCAGCAAAATCCGGCTTGCAGCAGCCAGGATGCTGAGCCAGTGCCTCACCGGAGCGGGGAGTTTTTCGTAGATACCGAAAGGCATGGGTCGAAAACGCCTCGTCTTTGGAGTCAATGTCGATCTCTTACCACCCAGTATAGTGGCTATCCGATCTTTGGCGCAGATCGGCGGCCGTGCGAGGTGGTGATGCCCACGTGAGCGATTTCGCCATCGGCCTTCATCTGCTTGAGGACGTCCATGTGCACGAAGTGGTCCGTGCCGGGCAGGATGAATGCTTCGAAGGTCGGCACGTGTTCGCAGTTTGCTTCTATGTTGGTCGGCCAGAGGTCGGCGATGACCCAGTCGCGCAGGCCGGTGTCAGTGGCGTCGACGAACATGCTGGCGACGAAGGGCCTGGCGGCGGCAACGAAGTCCTGGCCCAAGGGCTGCAGTCCAGGCTTGGACTTCCTCTGGGCTCAGGCCTTGTCCGAGGTCATGGAACGTGTCGACGCGTTCGACCTGTTCAGCCTCGACCACGGCGCGCACGTCTGCACCGAATGCGATGACGTGAGCAATAGCGTGCCGCTTTAGCCATCGATTCCGAGCCAGGTGAGTGTAACCGTCGCCCGTGCCGGCGGTAAGCCGTAAGGCTGGAGGGTCGGTCCCGAGCCCGCAGGCTGTGGGGACGGAGGCTTAGTGAGCTCAGGCGTGACGGTGGCGTTCACCTGCAGCGTCGTACATACCCCAGGCCATTGATCCATCTCGTCGGCGCCGGCCTGAAAGTTCGTTCGGATCGTGAAGCGCACCCGGGTACCCCCCGGTGCAATGACGATTTGATTTGCAGAGGTCCACGTACGAGCCGGTGTGCTGGTAAACGAGATCCGCACCGGGTGGGGGTAGGTTTGAGCCAGTTCGATGGTGCCGCTGATTTCGATCGGCGAAACATAGTACGCCATGAAACGACGAGCGTTGCTCATCGAGTCGCTGGTGCCCGAGCTTGGAATCTGCGTGGCGCCTGCTGGGCGCAACGAACCGAGTATGACTGCACTCGACGCCGGCGCGGGATCGACGATGATTTCCTGGTGACTGACGTGGGCACCTTGTTGCGGGCTGGCAGGCAGCGTCCCTGCCACTTTCACGCAGCCACCGGGTGAGTTTTGAGGGACCAGAACCCGAAACGACCGGGACGCATTGCCTGCGGTGACGACCCGATTCAACGGCACGGTCACGATGCTGTTCTGTGCCGAGAGGGGGCGCGTTGTGAACTCCACGGACGTGTTGGTGGGAGCAGGTTGACTCAGCGTCACGGTGGAACCAGCGGTCTCGCCGGGTTTGAGGATGTCGTTGGCAAAGGTTATGGATTGTATGGATTGGGCCGAAGCGGCGGTGCCGATGGCCATGCAGCAGAGTGCAAGGATCGTGGAGTGCCCCAGTCGGTATTTATGAATCCGACGCCAAGAAGGGCTGGTTCTCGTACCAAGGTTCTTGGGGTGCATTCTGGCCATCCTCTCAGGCTGGTTTTTGGTCCAGAGCTAAGGAGCGAAACCGTGGTGGCAGGCTCATTCGTAGCATGGCTGGAGGGTATAGGCAATATAAAGCGTCCTTTCGCCGGCCGGTGCCTGCTCCTCGCCGACAACGCGGCTGTCTACGACCCGTTGCTGGCGGACCTGGGCACCCCCCCTGAACCCCCCCGGGCTCCACCAAGTCCTTGTGGCCTTCTGTTCCCCGATTTGATGAGCTACGCTACCCGGCCGCCACGGCCGCCCTGGTGCGGCCGGCTCATCGTAAACGGAACCGCAGCCCATGATCCTCACCCTCAACCAGCTGGAACGGCACCTGTTC
Source organism: Ectothiorhodospira lacustris (assembly GCF_022227845.1). GTDB lineage: Bacteria > Pseudomonadota > Gammaproteobacteria > Ectothiorhodospirales > Ectothiorhodospiraceae > Ectothiorhodospira > Ectothiorhodospira lacustris. The sequence continues at coordinate 2,748 of NZ_JAJNQN010000026.1, forward strand.
AAGGCCGCCGACATCCTGCGCGGGCGCATGGATGCCTCCGAGTTCAAGGAGTACATTTTTGGCATGCTCTTTCTCAAACGCTGCTCGGATGTCTTCGAGCAGCGCCGGGAGGAGGTCCGTGACCAGCTCAGGCAGGCGGGGGCAGGCGAGACCGATATCCTCCAGCAGATGGAGGCCCCCGACTGGTACCGCGCCACCTTCTACGTGCCGCCCCAGTCCCGCTGGTCGCACTTGCTGAACGAGGCCCATCAGGGCGTGGGCAGTGCCCTCAACAAGGCGCTGGCCGGCCTGGAAGAGCACAACCCCAGCCTGGCCGGGGTACTGGAGCACATCGACTTCACCCGCAAGGTGGGCTCCACCACCCTGCCGGACAAGAAGCTCCGGGACCTGATCGTTCACTTCAGCGAATACCGCCTGCGCAACGAGGACTTCGAGTTCCCCGACCTGCTCGGCGCCGCCTACGAATACCTGATCCGCGATTTTGCCGACTCCGCCGGCAAGAAGGGCGGCGAGTTCTACACCCCGCGCCCGGTGGTGCGCATGATGGTGCGGCTGATGGACCCGCAGGAGGGCCACAGCGTGTATGACCCGTGCATGGGGTCCGGCGGTATGCTGATCCATGCCAAGGAGTACCTGGAGGAGCAGGGCGGCAATCCGCGTCGGCTCAACCTGTTTGGCCAGGAGGCCTCCGGCTCGGTATGGGCCATTGCCAAGATGAACATGCTGCTGCACGGCGTGAATAGCGCCGACCTGCGCAACGACGACACCCTCACCGACCCGAAGCACGTGGATGGCGGCGAGCTCAAGCGCTTCGACCGCATCCTCACCAACCCGCCTTTCTCCATCGGTTACACGCCGAGCCGGCACTTCCCGGAGCGCTTCCACTACGGCAGCGTGCCGGAGGGGGCCAAGAAGGCCGACCTGATGTTCCTGCAGCACATGGTGGCCTGCCTCAAGTCCGATGGCCGCCTGGCCACCGTCATGCCCCACGGCGTGCTGTTCCGGGGCGGTGACGAGAAGCGCATCCGCGCCGGTCTGCTGGAGGATGATCTGGTGGAGGCGGTGATCGGCCTGGCGCCCAATCTTTTTTACGGCACCGGCATCCCCGCCAGCATCCTGGTGCTGCGGGCCAAGGGGGCCAAGCCCGATGAGCGACGGGGGCAGGTACTCTTCATCAACGCCGACCGGGAATACCACGAGGGCCGCGCCCAGAATCACCTGCTGCCGGAGCACATCGAGAAGATCGCCAGCACCTACGACGCCTTTGAGGACGTGCCCGGCTTCGCCCGGGTGGTGCCGCTCGCGGAGCTGCGCGACAACGACTACAACCTCAACATCCGCCGCTACGCCGACAACACCCCGCCGCCGGAGCCTCAGGATGTGCGCGCCCACCTCAAGGGCGGCATCCCGGTGGCCGAGATCGCCGCCAGGCGCCCGCTGTTTGATGCCCAGGGCCTCGACCCCATGGGGCTGTTTACGCCCAGGGCGGATGACCCTGACTACGTGGATTTCGCCGAGCCCCTGACCGAAAAGCGAGACCTCAAACCCGCCATCGAGGCAGACGCCGGCCTCACCGCCAAAGAAGCCAGCGTGATGGCCGCCTTCGAGGCCTGGTGGGCCGAGCATGGCGGGAGCATTACCGGCCTTTCCGGCAACGGTGGCCGCCTCACCCAACTGCGCGACGAGCTGCTGGGCAGCTTCTCGGCGGCGCTGGAGCCCACCGCCATGCTGGACCGTTTCGCGGTGCGCGGCATCATTGCCGGCTTCTGGTTCGATAACAAGAACGAGTTCCGCACCCTGCAGGCCCGCGGCTGCCTGGGCGTGGTAGACGCCTGGCGCACCGCCATCGTGAGCCTGCTGGAAGACGAGCAGAGCAAGGCCAACCCCCTCGACCACCGCCTGGTCCACTTCCTGCTGGAGGAATACGTCGCGGAGCTGGAAGACCTCGCCGCCCGCAAGGCCGAGTTGGACGCCCGCATCAAGGCCGCCGAGGCCAAGCCCGAAGGTGACGATGGCGACGAGCCGGAATCCGACAGCAACGACGATGACGACGCCCCGACGCCGGAGCAGATCAAGGCCTGGAAGAGCGAGCGCACCCAGGTCAGGAAGCAGCACAAGGCCAAGGTGGCCAGCTTCGAGGCACACCTGAACGCCGCCGTGGACGCCCTGGACGAACTGGCTGCCGCCGAACTGGTGGGCACCATCCTGCACAACGACCTCAAGGGCATTCTGGAGCGCTACATCCGCCAGCAGCGCCAGCAGGTGATCGCCGCTTTTGAAACTTGGTGGGACAAGTACCGGGTGACGTTGGGGGAGATTGAGGCGGAGCGGGATGCGGCTGCGAGGGAGTTGCGGGGGTATTTGGAGGGGTTGGGGTATGTGTGATTACAAGTCACTGAGGGAAGTAACTACTGTAGTCAATGAAAAAATATCCGTCGGCAAAGATCCTGAAAAGCCATATGTGGGCCTAGAGAATATAAAGCCTGGTTCAGGGGTTCTTGATGGGTACTCCGCCTCAGGCTCATCAATTAGTACGAACTCAGTTTTTCAGTGTCATGATGTGCTATTTGGCAAGCTCCGCCCAAACCTGAGAAAGTGTATCTCAGCCCCGTTTTCAGGTTACTGCTCAACAGATATACTCGTTCTACGGCCCAACGAGGGCTTTGACCCTGTTTATGTTGCCAAGATATTCCAATCCGACTTTGTTGGAAGAGTCGCCGAGGGAAGCGCGATAGGCACTAAGATGCCTCGCACCTCTTGGCGGGACTTGAAGGAGCTTAAGATATTCGCTCCATCAATGTCTGAACAGCGACTTATCGCCCGCATCCTCGACACCCTCGACACCCAAATCCAGAAAACCGAGGCACTGATCGCCAAGCTGGAGAAGGTCAAGGAGGGCCTGCTCCACGACCTGCTGACCCGCGGCATCGACGAGAACGGCCAGCTCCGCCCCAGCCCCGAGCAGGCGCCGGAGCTTTACAAGGATTCGCCGCTGGGGTTGATTCCGAAGGGTTGGGGCGTTGGCTCACTGGGTGATCTGTCAGAAATTGTTAGCGGGGTTACGCTCGGCGGCAAATCAGGAAGCAGTGCATGGCCACTGGTGCCTTACCTACGGGTGGCAAATGTTCAGGACGGCTACCTCGATCTTTCCGAGGTAAAGCTAATTAGGGTGAGTTCTGTAGATCTTGAAAAGTATCGACTCCTGCCAGGTGATGTTCTTATGAATGAAGGAGGCGATTTCGACAAGCTTGGTAGGGGGGCACTGTGGCAAGGCCAGATAGGTCTTTGTATCCATCAAAATCATGTGTTCCGTGTTCGTACCACCCAAAGCGTACTGAACCCCCACTTCCTCACTGCCTTCTCATCGTCAGCCATAGGGAAACGTTACTTCATTCGATCATCGAAGCAGAGCACCAACTTGGCTTCAATAAACTCAACCCAATTGAAAGCTTTTCAGGTTTCACTACCATCCAACACTGAACAAGAACTCATAGTGAAAGAGCTACAGGCAATGGCCTCAAAAATTGAGTCTGAGAAAGCTCTCCTGGACAAGCTAATCATCCAAAAGTCAGGCCTCATGAACGACCTCCTCACCGGCCACGTCCGCGTCACCTCGCTGCTCGACCAGGCCCAGACCCCCACCCCGGCATAAACAGAGCCGCCCGCAATATCAGGACCACACCATTCAGGGAACCCTCCATGACCACCTTCGACAGCACCAAGCGTTCTCTCCCGGAACTGCTCAAGGACATCACCACCGGCAAGATCCAACTCCCCGATTTCCAGCGCGGGTGGGTGTGGGACGATGACCATGTGCAAAGCCTGCTGGTCAGCATCGCCCGCTCCTTCCCCGTGGGCGCGGTGATGCTGATGGAGACCGGCGGCGAGGTGCGTTTCGAGACCCGCCCGGTGGAGGGCATCGACCCGGACGGCGTCACCAAGGACCCGAGTTAGCTGATCCTCGATGGCCAGCAGCGCCTCACCAGCCTGACCCAGGCGGTGGGCCTGGAC
>NZ_JAJNQN010000027.1 GCF_022227845.1 Ectothiorhodospira lacustris
CTGCGGCTTCGCGTACAGGACGTGGAATTTGAACGAAGCTTGATCATGGTGAGATCCGGCAAGGGGAACAAGGACCGGATCGTGCCCTTGCCGGAATAGCTGGTTGGCCCATTGAACGAGCACCTGGAAACCGTGCGTGCCCTGCACGCCAGGGATGTTGAGCAGGGACTGGGGGAAACCCTTTTGCCTGACGCACTGGCACGGAAGTATCCCAATGCCCCTCGCGAATGGCGTTGGCAGTCTGTCTTTCCCAATCGCGGCGGTCTCGCCGTCAGAAGCCCCCTGGATGCCTGAAACACCCTGTGCCCCTCGCTGCCTGTCCAGCGGGGGCTTCCTTGGATAACCGCCCTCTCCTGCCCTACCCCATTCGGGCCGCACGGGTTCCCTGTACTCCATGTCCCTTTCCGCTGCTTGATCCTGGGGTCGAGATTATCTCATTTTGTGACGCACTTCATGTTTCAGGTCAGGTTTTCCGTGCTAATTGCCAGGGGCCTGGTTTGAGGATTGTCCCGCGGATACGACGCGCGCCCCGCCCGACAGGGCACGCAGCAGGATGGCGATGGTGCTGCCGTTGTGAAGCAGGGAGGCGGCCACCGGGCTGAGCCAGCCGAAGGCCGCCGCGGACAGGATGGCGGTATTGAGCCCCACCGTCAGGCGGAAGTTGCTGTCGATGAGGCCGCGGGTCGACAGGGCCAGGGCGCGGGCATCGGCAACGCGGGCGATGTCGTCTTCCAACAGGGTGATGTCCGCTGCCAGCCGGGCAATCTCGGCGCCCTGGTGCATGGCGATCCCCACATGGGCGCCGGATAGGGCCGGGGCGTCGTTGATGCCGTCTCCCACAAACGCAATCCGTGCCCCCTGGGCGGAGAGCTCCTGCAGGATACGGGCCTTGTCCTCCGGCATCAGTTCGGCGTGATAGCCGTCCAGGCCCAGTATGTCGGCCATCTCCCGGGCACGGTCTTCATGATCCCCGGTGAGCATGTAGACGCGCTCGATGCCCAGGCCGCGCAGGCGGGCCACGGTGTCAGCGCTGTTGTGGCGCAGGCGGTCCTTGAGACCCAGCACCCCGAGCAGCTCGCCACCGAATCCAATATAGAGCAGCGTCTTGCCCTGGCGCTTGAGCGATTCAATCACCTGGGTCTGGGGGGCAATGGCAATCCCCTCGTGCTCCTCCAGAAAATGACGGGAACCCACGACGATGCGCTTGTCATCGATGACGCTGGCCACCCCGTGGGCGACGATGAACTCCACTTCCTTGTGGTTGAAGTGCTGCTGATGGGGCAGCCGTTCGGCGGCTTCCACCACGGCAATGGCCAGGGGATGAAAGTAGTGCTCTTCCACCGAGGCCGCCAGGTTGATGAGATCCTCGGAGGTGAAGGCGGCATCGAAGGCGATGGAGTCGGTGACCTCCAGATCCCCGCAGGTGAGGGTGCCGGTCTTGTCGAAGACCACCGTGTCGGCCTCGGCCAGACGCTCCAGCGCCCCTGCCCCCTTGACCAGCATGCCGGTCTTGCCGGCGCGGTACATGCACGACTTGAAGGCCACCGGCGTGGCCAGTTTCAGGGCGCAGGAATAGTCCGCCTGCAGTACCGCCGCGACCCGGTTCCAGTCCCGGGACACGGCCCAGGTCCCGGCGGACAGGCCCAGCACCATGGGCACCAGCCGGTCGGCCAGCTGAGAGGCCTCCAGCTGGGTGTGGCTCTTCACGCTCAGGGAGTGCTCCACGAAGTCCGCAATCCGGGCCGCCGCGGCATGGTGACCCACCTTTTCCGCATAGATGCGGATGCGCCCCTCCTCGACCAGGGTGCCGGATAGGGCCGGGTCACCCCGACGGCGGACCACCGGCACGCTTTCGCCGGTCATGGTGGCCTCGTTCACCAGTGCCTCCCCGCCCAGCACGGTGCCGTCCACCGGGATGACCGTGCCGGTGGCGGCAATCACCGTCTCGCCCATTTGCACCTCGCGGGCACTGACCAGGATTTCCACCCCGTCTCGCTCCACCCAGATCTCCGCATCCGCCGGGTGCAGCAGGTGCTTGAGCAGTTCGTCGGAACGACGTTCGATGGTGTGTTCCAGATACTCGCCCAAGGCCAGCAGGAGGATGGTGGTATTGGCGGCAAAATAGTCCCGGCGGCCGATGGAAATGACGACCGCCAGGGCCTCCAGCACATGGGAACTGATGCCCTTGCGGCACAGGTCCTGCACCGCCTCCCCCATCACCGGCAGGGCGGTCAGGAGGGTGAGCGGCAGTCGCAGCCACAGGGGCAGCCAGCGGGACAGCACCATGACCGCGCCACTGAGGCCCACCGCCGGCAGGCCGCTGCCGTGGCGCTCGGGAAGGGGCGCGGTCGGTGACACGACCGGTGCGGTCAGTGTCAGCAGGGCGCTTTCCAGACGGATGGGATCGGTGAGACTGTCTTCATAGTGGATCACCAGACACTGAATGCGCCGGTTGACCCGGACCTGGCAGACCCCCTGGAGGGATTCCACTGCCCGTTCGATGCGATGGGGTTCCAGGGGCATGCCCGGCCGGCACTGGTAGCGCAGGCGGATTCTGCCGGCGACGGCGTGAACCGGCTCCAGCCGGGCAAACCAGGGCGCATCCATCAGCGGTCTCCGTGCCGTTCCGCTTCCATCTCGGCCTTGATGTCCGCCATCTGCTCCTTGATCTCCTCCACGCCACCGGCCATACCAGCGTACAGGTCCAGACCGGCCTTCATGATCTTGCGACGCATCTCTTCGTCACTCAGGATCCAGGCGGCGCCGGCCCCCACCATCAGGCCCAGCAGGAACTTGTCTCGATGGGGGGCATCCAGCATGTGGGTCAGGCGATGGAGCCAGCCTTCTTCGTCACCCCGGTAACGATGTCTGCCCCGCTGGTCCTGGTAGGCATCGCCTTCGGGACCACCATAGCCTGCCCTGGGGTCCCCTTCGGGGGCGCCCTCATCCGGATACCAGGGAGAAGGGCCATAGCCTCGCCCGTGTCCCGCCCAGGGACCCGGGCCGTAACCATAGCCATGAAACCCCTCCCATGACTCCCTGGCCTTGTTCTTCTTACGCTTCTTACCCATCTTTTTTTTGCTCCTTGTCTTCCCGCGCCGGGGAGGGGCGCAGGAGTCTTTCGATGATCATGACGCCGGCGGCGCCGGCGGTAGCGGCCGTCACTGCCGACAGATAATCCCCTCGCCTGACTGCATTGGCGGCGCGGGTGCCCGCCACCAGGGCGGTCCCGCCCTGCAGGCCATGGCGCATGACCCGGCGCAGTGCGGGCCGGCTGAGCGGGGGTTCCACATCCTGAAAAGCCGAGATACAGGCGGCCGTCACGAATCCCCGGGTAAAACAGCCCTCATAACAGTCCAGGGGACGGCGCGGGGTGCGGGCGAGGGGTGCAGGACGGTATCCCACAGGAAGGCGGTACTTCATCACTGCGCAGGCTCATCAACGGCACCGTCTTTGCCCGGCTGCGATTCGTTTTCCAATCGCTTGCGGGCACGGGCCGAGACGTGTTCGATGCTGCTCAGGCTGGAGACGGTGGCCTCGCGCAGGGTGTCCTGGGCCTTTTCCAGCCCCTGCCGGGTCTTGTCGGTACGCAGCAGCCTGACGGCAAGCGCACCCACCACGGCGCCGGCGGCAAAGGGAATCAGGTGATACATGGTGAGCTCCTTGTGATCCTATGGGATCTGGTGAGGATCATCCCGGCGGGACATCCCGGGATTGACGTGAAAGATGCGCCGGTCGGGTTCAGCCGGGCACCGCATCCATCAACTCATGGCGAGCCTGCTGCACGATCCGGCGCAAGGTGTCCGCGGCCTCGGTGGCGCGCCCCTGGAGGAAGTCCTCCCAGGCGGCCATGGGTATCACGTCGGGGTCGTATTCCACCAGGCAGGAGCGGGCCAGCAGGTTGAGACGGACGCTGAACACGCCGGGAAGCTGGTCCAGCATCCGCTCGATCTCGGGGATGTCCGCTGCCCCGGCCAACCCCTTGAGGTCGGTATCCAGTTTCAGGCGAATGCGGCCCCGCAGGTGATGGGCGACGCGCACCCGGCTCAGGAGTTGCAGCAACAGATCGGCATGGGTCATGCGTGAAGCTTACCGAAGGATGAAGCGAAGCCAGGACGCAGGAAGGACATGTCACAGGTCGACATGGAAAACTCCTTAGTTTGCGGCACCTGGCTGGCGGGAGGCTGGCTAACGTGACCGGGGGATCGAATGGTTTTTGGTTTGAGCATACTGAAGTTGCAAGGATTCGAATAGCGTGCTGTATTGTCAACATCCGTCCCCGTAATGATATCTCTCCAGGAGTTCAGGGCCATGGGCACCCCTATTTCCATTGTTTCATCCATCTCGGGTCGGCTGCGGCTCAAAGGCGAATCGCTGCGACAGGCGGTGCCCAGGGAACGGCTGGAACGCGAGCTGCTGGCGCTGGACGGTGTCACGGACCTGCGGCCCAACCCTGGGGCCGGCAGTGTGGTCGTACAGTATGATCAGGCGGCTTGTACCATGGCCGAGATGGAAGCCCGGATCAGCAACCTCATCGGTTCGGCATCCCCCTCCCCTGCCCGTTCAATCAAGAGACCCTCACCAGTCTCCGGAGCCCAGCGCCGGCCCGGCCAGCGATCCCTGCGCATGCGGGTGAATCGGGTCTCCAAGATGGGCATGCTCACCAGCCTGGCAACATCACTGGCGGTGACGCAACTGCGCCCACGGGGCTGGAAATATTGGCATGCCGGCACCGGCTGGATGTTCGTGGCCTGTCTGGGGGTTCATCTGCTGGTCTATCGCCGCCATCTGCTCCGGTAGACCGGCCCCAGTCCTCTCCGCATAGTTCGTGGACCCGCCCCCGGCAAGGCCCTACAATGCCCTCCATGTTCGGATTCCTGCAGAGCTTTGCCTACGGGCTGTTCCTGTCCTGCCTGCCCTGGTTGATCATCGGCATGATCAACCCAAGGCTGGCACTGCCCACAGATCCCGCCACCCGCTGGCAGGTGGCGCTTCGCTATTGGCTGATCATCCCCTTCATCGCCTTCATCCTCTGGCTCACCTCCCTCTGGGGCGGCTTTTCAGTCTCCCTTTGGGGTTGGCTGGCCGGTCTGGTGGCCATTCCCGTGGCCATCCCGCTGGAGCGGGGCTGGCGGCGTTGGCAACAGGCCCGGGCCGAACGCCACCGCCAGGCCCGGCTGGCCGCCGAGGCGGCACGGGAGCGGGCCGCGCTGGAACGCAAAGCCCGGGAGCAAGGGCTGACGGTGTTGCAGCCGGATCAACCGCCGGCAGAAACCGATGACGTGATCCTCGGGTTCTGGCAGGCCAAAAAGGACCTGCTGGCGCTGAACCGCCCGGATCTGGCCATTCAGGCGGATCGGCTCTACAGCCGTTATCTGCACGTGGATGACCTGCTGCGGAGCAAGTTCGATCCCCGGGAGCTCACCTTTGAACGCTCCCGGAGTCTGGTGGCCGAGGCCTGTCGAAACTCGGTGGATACCCTCCAGGCCATGGCCTCGGTAAGCAGGGGGATCGCCGGCGTGGACGCGGCCTACGTCAGACAGCGCCTGGACAAGCCATCGGCAGGGATCACCGATGAAGAAAGGCGTGCCCTGGAGCGGCGCCTGGAACTGGTGGATGACACGGAACGACGCCTGCGGGAACTCGGGGCCCGTAACGAAGCCATCATGACCGCCCTGGATGATACCGCCGTGGCGGTCTCCGCCGTGGCCACCGACCGCCCTCAGGCGGCGATGGCCACGCAACAGGCCCTCAAGGATCTTCAGCAGTTTGCCGAAAAGGCCCATCGGTACGGACGCGCCGATCCCTGAAATATCGTTGGTGAATCGATGCTACCGCGTGCACCCCGGACAATAAGGGGTACGATCCAGGGCGTCGGGGATACCATCACCACCACCGCAGCCGGACAACAGCAAAACC
>NZ_JAJNQN010000028.1 GCF_022227845.1 Ectothiorhodospira lacustris
ACCCCCCCCCCCCAACCCCCCCCCCCCACCCTTTTGCCCCGCCCCGGGGGGGGGGGCCCGGGGGGGCCCCCCCCGGACTGCAGAAGAGAACGGTTACATCCGCTCCGCCGCCATCTCCTGAACCTGCTGCAGCATGCCCGGATCGCTCTGCAAGTTCATGGCCACCTGGTTGTATTCCTCAACGCTCATGCCTTCATCCTGCACGGCACTGATCATCTCTTCCTGGGCCTCCTGCTGCAGGGCCTGCGCCTGCGCCTCGTCGTTCACCTCCTCAAGCTTCCGGGCGAAGTCATCCCGGATGTGCTGAACCGCCACAAAGGCATCCACGAAACGATCCAGGGTATGGGGATCCACCGTAGCGCCCTGCTGTTCCATGCCCGCTGGCGGCTGGGCGCCGAAGTTGCCCTCCTGTTGCTGGGCGATGGCATGGGAGCCGGCACCGAGCAGCAGGGCGGCGGTCAGGGTGACGGGCAGACTCTGAAGGAATGTGCGCTTCATGGGGCATCTCCTTTACGGTTCGATGAATGTCGAGACTACTTTTGCAGACATCGTGCCAGACCTGGAGCGGCCTACCATAAAAAATATAACTCAATGATTTTATTAAATCATTCGCGAGCGGACATGCTGAGCTTAATGGCTTTTAGGGGTGGTTCATTATGACACATGAGCCAGCCTGCTACGTGCCCCAAAGACACAGCGCGGTTCGCCGGCCAGGCAGGCTCCTATTGAGGCGACGGATCAAATATCCGAGTCGGTGGACATATCATTGTCTATCGTTGCCTCTTCGGATTCGCCCAGACGCCGATACAGGGTCCGTCGACCGATGCCGAGCACCCTGGAGGCCTGACGCTTGTTGCCATCCAGACGCCGCAGGACCCAACGGATATAGCGGGATTCCACCTCGGCCAGGGTCGGCATGGGTTCATCATCGGACCACACCGCCGGCAAGGCCGCTGCATGGGAGGTATCGGCCCGCGCCGGATCCAGACGCTCCGGCAGATCACTCACCTCAATGGTGTCATTCCGGCAAAAGGTCACCGCCCGCTCCATCAGATTGGCCAACTCGCGCACATTGCCGGGAAAACCATGGCGCCGCAGGCATCGCATGGCCTCGGGTGAGATGCCCCGGATATCGCGGGCCATGGCAGTGCTGAAGCGAGCCAGCAGACGGGCCGCCAGGCGGTCGATATCCTCACCCCGATCCCGCAGGGGAGGGACCTGCAGACGAAAAGTCTCCAGACGGTAGAACAGATCCTCACGAAACTGCCGGGCCTGGATCATGGATTCCAGATCCTGGTGGGTGGCGGCCACCACCCGGACATCGGTGACGATCTCCCGGTTACCGCCTACGGGGCGGACCCGACCATCCTGCAGCAGGCGCAACAGCTTGGCCTGCATGGCCATGGGCATCTCGCCGATCTCGTCCAGCAACAGGGTCCCTCCATGGGCTTCGGCAAACAGTCCTCGTCGGGCCTCCCTGGCACCGCTAAAGGCCCCGGCCGCGTGACCGAACAGCTCGCTCTCCATCAGTTCGCCGGGAATGCCTGCACAGTTGATGGCCACAAAAGGTCCGCCGGACCGATCACTTTCCTCATGGATGGCCCGGGCCACCAGCTCCTTGCCGGTCCCCGATTCACCCGTGACCAGCACCGGCCCGGAGGCCCGGGCCATCCGTCGCACCTGTTCGTAGAGGGCCTGCATGGGCGGGCTGCTGCCGATCAGGCCATGAAAATCATCCGCCTGCAACAGCGCCCTGTAACGCTGTACTTCCGTCTGCAACTGTCGGTTGCGCAGGGCCCGACGAACCCGGATGACCAAGTGGTCCAGGTCCACGGGCTTGGTGAGAAAGTCATCGGCACCCTGTTTGAGGGCTTCCACTGCCTGGGGGATCGTACCGAAGGCGGTCAGCATGATGAAGCCCGGGGGCAGGGGCAGGCGCTGACAATGGGCCAGCAGGGCGAGTCCGTCCGCTTCGGGCAACCGCAGATCACTGAGCACCAGATCAACGGGACCGGTGGACAAGGCCTTTCGTGCCGAGGCCACATCCTGGGCGCCCCGCACCTCCAGTCCGGCATCCTGCAACTCATCCATCACCAGTTCCCGGTGGGCCGGATCGTCTTCCACCACGAGTACGACCCCTTGCAGGGAATCAGGGACATCATGAGCCATCACTACGCTCCAGAGGCAGACGGATCACCAGCCGAGCTCCGCCCAAGGGGCTTTCCACCGCCTGGATCTCGCCCTGGTGCTCCGTTACCGCGCCATGGGCCACGGACAGCCCAAGGCCGGTACCGCTGCCCACCGACTTGGTGGTGAAAAAGGGTTCAAACAGCCGACTGCGGTGAGCCGGATCGATGCCCGGTCCGTCATCGTCCACCCGTAATTCCAGCCAGCCGTCGGCAGTGGACCAGGACAACTGAACGCGCCCCCCCGCGGCGGCATGCAGGGCGTTTCGCAGCAGATTGGTCAGCGCCTGTTCCAACCGGTTACGGTCCATGGGCAGGGTAGGGCCGGGTTCGCGGCTGAGGACCTGGATGCTCACACCGGACTCCCGGGCTTCTTCGGCCACCTGGGCCAGGGCGGCCGTCACCAGACGTCCCACCGGTTCCGGGTGGGTACGACTGGGATTGCGGCGTCCGAAATCCAGCAATTGACGCACGATACGGTCCATGCGGTGTACTTCGCTGCGAATCTTCATCAGCGCCTGACCGACACGGCTGTCCGCAGGTGCCTGCCGCAAGGCTCTCTGGGCCTGGCCGTTGATCACGCCCAGCGGGGTCCCCAGCTCATGGGCCACCCCAGCGGCCAGTCTACCGATGGCGGCCAGCTTTTCGGACTGTCGCAGACGCTCCTCCAGGGCCGCCTGCCGCCGGCGCTGAATCTCCAGCTCCGCCGCCGACCGCTGGATGCCTTCCAGCATCCGGTTCATGGCTCCCGCCAGCATCTGTAGCTCATGAGGGCCTGCCGGCCGCACCCGGGCGGACCGATCCCCCTGACCGACCCGAGCCATGACCGTCACCAGACGCTCCACATGCCTACCCACGGCCCGCTGATGCCCCCAGAACACGATGGCCGGCAGTAGCAGGCTCAGGGCCCCCAGGACGAGCCATGCGCGAGAGCGAAGCTGGGCCAGGTCATCGCGGAAATCACTGCCGTGGCGGGTCACCTGCAACAGGCCATTGATGCGTCCACCGGCATCGGTCAGCGGCATGAAAAAGGAATACACCTCATCCCCGCTACGGTCGTCATAGGCCCCATGGGTACCCGTCACCGTCGCCAGGCGCGCATCCCGGCGCCGCTCCATGGAAGGGCTGCGAGGCCCGCTGGCGGCAATCAGTTCACCGGAGTCATCATAGACGTAGGCGCCGTAGACCTGGTCGATGCGAAAGGCCGAGTCCAGGGCCTGCTGGATCCGACCGCGGCGGTCGCGGGCCAGGGCATCACTCAGGGGGAGCTGGATCGCCCGCGCCACCAGCTCGATATCCTGCTGCATGCGCGTCTCCACCTGGGATTCCAGGCTGCGCAGGCCGGACCAGCCTGCCAGCATGACCACCAGCAACAGGGGGAACAGGACAAAGCCGAGCAGGGCGGTACGCAGACTGTAGGGGGAGGCGGGAAACACCATGGGGCCACCCGAAAAGACAAGGGCTCAGGGTGTGTCACTCTAGCACACCCGATCAGGCCCCATGGCCGGCTCAGCGCTTGTCGGTCCGAATAGCGCCTTCACTGCGATAACCGATACGAAAGCCCCCCCAGTGCCGCCCCTTCACATAGATGGGCACGGACAGGTCATGCATCACCTCTCCCGTATCACGTTTGTAGGTCTGCAACAGATAGGGTTTCTGATGGCTGCCGCAGCGGGATCCGGTCCGATCCTTGAAGATGCGCTTGGTACGGTTATTGATGAGGTCGCGCTGGTAATCCCCGGTCAAGGGCTGGCTGTAGCGACGGTTATGGGTGGGAAAATAGCCCCGGTCATCCACCGCACCGGCATAGGATACATGGGCATGACGATCCAGGATCGGTTCCTGAATGGCGGGCAGCACCTTGTCCGTGAATTCATCGAAGCGCGTCCGGTGCTTCACCGGGTCCGTGCCGGGAATCGGTTTGTAATTGCGGTCAAACAGATCATCCAGGCGGATGCGCCCCTTGTCACAGGCCTCATCGAAGGCACGCCCCACGGCGGTGGCTGCCTGCTCGGCCTCACGACGGATCTGGTCGTGGATACCGCCCAGCCCCATGTCCCCCAACAGTTCGTAGATCATCTCCGCCCGTTCCGAGAGCCTTTCCGCCTCGGCAGAGAGGGTGGTCACATCTTGCTCCGTCTCGATCAGGTGGGCGCTAACCGTTTGAATGGAACCCGTGACCTGATCCAGATGGTTGTGGTTTTCCTCACTGCCGCTGACAACCGTCTGGATGCAGCGGTCCGCCGAGGCGGAATGTTCCAGAATGGCCGACAACTTCTCATCCACCGTGGTGGTGCGGCGGGCGCTCTCCTCGACGGCGTCCACCAGTTGGTGAATGGTGGACACGGCATTAGCGGTCTCGGTGTTGATCTCATGGACCATCTGAGCGATTTCGCTGGTGGCGGGGGGGGGGGGGGGGGGGGGGGGGGCCCGGCCCCCCGCCCCCCCCCCCCCCC
>NZ_JAJNQN010000029.1 GCF_022227845.1 Ectothiorhodospira lacustris
AGATGCCACCGTGGTGGCTTGGGCTTGGGGAGTCGTGGGACGGGCTGCGCCCGTCACGGACTGCACGCTGCGCGGCAGTCCGGGTGCCCCGGCTCAATGCGGGGGGCGTCCTGGAGGACAAGGTTCCGTTGAACCTGGGAAGGGGCCGGCGGATGCCGCCGGTAACTCAGCCCTCGGGCTGAATAGCGCCGCTCACTTTGGCGGTCGCTCTCCCGGCTTTGCCGCCGGGGCAGGTTGCGTTGAGCACCTGGTGGTGTGGCGATAGTGTCCCTCAAGACGCTATGACCAGCACCGAGATTTTTTACGAGATCCTGACTCGCCTCATATACCCGAGGAAGGTTGTGTAGATTCTGACTTTACCCGCGTTACTCGTGACGCGCAAGACCGACGACTGAACGTGCTGAAGAACGTGCTGCCTCTATGCGGCGGCGGCGTTCTTCTTCGAGACGCTGCCGGGCCTGTTCCCAGGTTTCCCCAGGGCGAGCCGCTTTTGCGATTTCTTCATCAGTAAACCCGGGATTTTTCTTCTCTGTCGGCTGAGTCGCCGGGGCTGTTTTTTTTTGCGATTTCTTCTTTGACTTTGACTTGGGTTTCTCGCCGAACATGAACACCAAATGCGTCACGCGCCGCCCGGTTTTGCGCTGATCCCACTTCACGAACAGTGGCGAGCACTCGTTGATTTGCTCCACCGCTGGCTCGATCACTCTCTTCTTGAAGTCTTTGATGGCCGGGTATTTGCCATCAAGCTGGAAGGCCTCGCGCAGCCAGTCGATGGACACCTCGCGTTCCCCGGCCTCTCGCCACTGGCACAGCAGTTCGTAGAGCCGGATGGCGTGGGCGCTGGTCATCTTGGCCACGTCGGCCAGGGCGTAGCGGGTGAAGTTCGTACTCAACTGGGTCAGGTAGGGCAGCATGTCCTTGGTGAAACGCAGCTCCACGCGGCCTTCTGACTCGATGTAGACGATGGACTGCACCCAGCCGGTGATTAGCGTACGGGGCCGCTTCCCTTTCCCGTTGGGTTCCTGCTTGATCCAGACCTCACGGCGCTTGAGGCGTAGGGCTGCGTCGGCCAGCTCCTTGTAAACCGAGTGAGACTCAGTGCCCACCAGGTCGGAATAGTCGGCCACGTTGACGCTGTACAACACCTCATCGGTGATCGGCTCATCCCGGCGCACCCGAGCGATGGCGGCCAGCACGATGCGCTGCTCTGCCGGGGTGAGGCGGTAGGACGCCTCAACCAGAGCGTTGCTCTTGTAGATGGGCAGGCTTTGGAGTTGTTGGTTCATAGCGCACCATTAAGGGACTTAATAACTATGTCCCCTTTTACCCTGAATCCGTCCCCTTAACAACCCTGAATCCGTCCCCTTTTAACCCTGAATCCGTCCCCTTTTAACCCTGAATCCGTCCCCTTTTCCCCGTTTTTCCTATTTATATTCAATAACTTACGGCGCCTAAAAGGAAAAAGTATTAAAAGTACAGAAAACGCGCGTGCGCGCGCGACCCTGTGGAAAACCCGAAAATCGGGGGCGCACGCGCAGCGCCCAAGGGCGCTCCTACCCTCCGGGCCTTCGGCCCTCCGCCCCGGCCTGCGGCCGGCCTGGGCCGCTGCGCGGCCCCTGATGAGCGGCCCTGACGGGCCGCGTCTGTTGTTGGGGGGATCACCAGGCGCCGGGGGCGGGCTTACGCCCGGCACAGGCCTGTGCCCACCGTAAGGTCTGCACGGTTTGGCAGCGCGCGGATGGGGCGGTGCCACGGAGGCATCGAGGCCGCGCCCGATCACCGTGCCACGCAAGCCATCCCTCCCCATGGTGAGGGGCGGGGGCGGGACGCCCCCGAAAAGGCATCTCAGAGCCTCAAATTCGCAAAAAAACGCCAAAGGGCTATCACTCCACCCCCTGAGCCGGTTTTTTCGTTTTTCGGGGTTTCTGTGCAGTCTCAGGGGGTAGCAGCTCCAGCTGGCGAAGCTGATCCAGCTGCTCCGTCAGCTTGTCAGCGCGATCCTGGGCTTTTTGGAGATCCGCCCGACTTTCAGCACGAAGCGCAGCGACCTCCTGACGGTGCAGTTCTCCAGCGCGCTCCAAGGCCTCCCGCTCAGCCTCCAGATCGGCCCTGAGAGCCACTGCCTGCTCCAGGGCGGCCTGACGCTGGGCCTCGGCTACCGCAGCCGCCTGACGGGCCTCCTGGGCCGTCTGGAGGGCCTTCTGGGTATCAGCCTGGGCCGCTTCCCGGCGTTCCTGTTCCCGCTCAGCCGCCTGACGGGCCTCGTCACGCTGTTCCGTGACCGTTGTAAGCCGGGCCTTGACCTCGGCGGCGGTGGCCCGGGCGGTCTCCGCCGCCGTGCGCTCGCGCTCCAGGTCGGCCCGCAACCGCTCAATCTCCTGGCCCGCCTGAGCCGCCTGGGTCCGGGCCTCGTCACGCTCCGACAGCAGCGCCGCGACCTGGTCGCGCAACTCGTCGGCCTCCGCCTCCAGGGTCTCCCCCGTGGCGGCCAGCTCGTCGGCGGTGGCCTGGGCATCCAGCGCGGAGGCCTCCGCCTCTGCCCGGGCCGCCGAGGCCTGGCGCTCGATCTCCTGGGCGAGTGCAGCGGCGAGGTCGTCAGGGAGTCGGGCTGCTTTTCGCTCTGCGGGGGCTTGGGCAGATCGCCAAGCCGTCAAATGGCGGTGGATCGTGTTCGGTGAGCCGCTGCCGAGAGTGGCCCGGACGGCCTGGATTGTGGGTTTCTCGCCCCGGCCCACCAGGGCGTCGGCGGCAGTGGCGACTTGTTCGTAGGTGATTCCGGGGCGTGCCATTTCGTTTCTCCTGTATTGTACCGTATTACGTATTTCATATTATACGTTATATGATACAAAATACAATACATAATACAATATTTAATACAGTTTCCGGCCAAAAAAAAGCCGCCCCGAAGGGCGGCTGTTGGTTTTCGGATCTAACGCAAGTAGACCATCGCGACATACCGGCCACGGCCATCGCCGTGGCCGAGGTCGATGGAGGTCAATGCCCGCGCTTCTCGCTCGGTGTGACCCTGCTCGACGTAGCTCTTGAATTGCTCCCGGGCGAAGGCGTAGCGCACGGAATGACTTGCCTCTCGACCGCCGAGACCGACAGCTCGATAGCTGTTGGAAAGACGGTCATAAGCACTTTTCAGCGTTCCGCTTTCCCCTCGGACTAAGTGCCCGCGGCCCGCCACCTGGCGGGCCTCCTGGACGGCGCGCAAAGCACGCTCGCGATCCGCAGGGCGAACCTCTCGCGGCCGGCCGCCCTTGGTTCCCAGCGAAACTTTCACTGGTTTACTGGCTTTCAAATCGCGCTCCCAGCCTCGGAGTGATTCCGGAGCTCGTAACGCTTCTTGGAGTCGCAGACCGAGCGACCGCTGCAACTCAAGTGCAGCGGCTTCCCGGGTGCGATTCGCACTAAGAAGATCAGCGCGTGCGCGCTCATAACGATCTTCCGACATCGCTTCTTTTGTGCCAATCCGCGACCGCGGATCAGCGCCCAACTCCTTGTTAGTTTTCGAAGCGAATTCATTGCATTTTTCGCAACCCGCGCCGCGCCAGGCGGCGCGAATGGTTGCGAGTCGGTTTTGAATTGAGCCCGGAGAGATTCCTCGCTCCTGTAGGTCTTTAATATATCCAGCGACGTGCTTTGGCGTTAAAAACTTTGCCTCACGAATTTGGATATTTTTCTCATCGAGATAACGCGAAAGGTCTTTAAATTGACTCAGACGCGCTTCACGCGTTGCGTGTGAACTTCGCCCGGTGCCTTCGTTGGCTGCCTTCATGAAGTTATCAATCCGTTTTCCCATCTCGCACCTCCGCTGTTCCATTTCCTTTCTGAAATTTCACTGATTGCCACCCGGTCGGCTGCCCCCGCCGCCTTTCGACGGCGGGATATCCCCCTCCTGCTCGCGGGAAGGTGTTGCGAGGTCCTCGGAAGGGGATCACGGCAGACCGGCCGGGTGGCCTATCGAGCGGTTAAGTTCCGTGCCTCGCTACCGGTCGAGCCGGGCGCCGCGGGTTGCGGTACAGGCCATCGCGTGACTAGCGCGATCCATCGATCTGCTCGTGAAATTACTGCGTCAAACTGCTTCAGGCTCCTTGGTTGATGGGATGGATTTTGAGGTGCTTTTTGGCGCTGGCATTTTGTCATTTCCTGCGGAAATGCATTGCCAAACGCGCACTTGCAGCAAGCTGCAAGTGCGCGTCACTTCGTAATCGCTTCGCTCTTATCGAAGTGACGCGCACTACGACTCTGCCTGT
>NZ_JAJNQN010000003.1 GCF_022227845.1 Ectothiorhodospira lacustris
CAGGGTCTGGACGATGGACGGGGGGGTGAAGAACTCGCCATTGTCGTGGGCGCCCTGCTTGGAGAACTCGGCCAGGAAGTATTCGTAGATGCGGCCGAAGACGTCGCCCGAGGCCGTGCGCAGCGCCTCGGTGTCAAACTTGCGCATCATGCTTTCGAGCAGTTCCTCCTCGAAGCGTTCGTAGTCCTTGGGCAATTGGCCGGCCAGGGGCGGGAAGTGCTCCTCGACGGCTTCCATGGCGGCGGTTAGCGCCGCGCCGAGGTTGCCGTCCTTGGGCTGGTCCAGAATGACGTCGTAGCGGGCAGCTTCAGGCAGCATCATTGCCCGGCGGCGGGTGAAGTCCGCCTCGACCAGTGGCCGATCCGGCATCTTGCCGGCTTCCTGATCCGCCTTGATGGCAGCCAGTGCCTCGTAGTACCGGTTGGTGGCCTGGCGCAGAAACAACAGGCCCATGATGGGCATGAAGTATTCATTCGACGCCAGCCCGGAATTGGCGCGCAGGTCGTCGGCCATCTTCCAGAGGTCGGCGTCGAATTGGGTGATGTCGGTTAAGTGATCAGCAATCACGGTCAGTTCCAGTTATGCGCTGATGCTCCCGCTCTGGTGAGGTGGGCAGGCAGGACAAGCATTTGCAGGATTGTGGGAGGCAGCGTGGGAACGAAAAAAGGCCCGGCCGTAACTTTTGCTGAAACGGACGGGCCTTTTCGTTTGACTGGTGGAGCGGATGGGAATCGAACCCACGACCTCAGCAGTGCGATTGCTGCGCTCTCCCAACTGAGCTACCGCCCCATGGGGTTGAAAGTATA
Source organism: Ectothiorhodospira lacustris (assembly GCF_022227845.1). Classification (GTDB taxonomy): domain Bacteria; phylum Pseudomonadota; class Gammaproteobacteria; order Ectothiorhodospirales; family Ectothiorhodospiraceae; genus Ectothiorhodospira; species Ectothiorhodospira lacustris. The sequence continues at coordinate 807 of NZ_JAJNQN010000003.1, forward strand.
CTCCAGGGTTCCGGCTTGTCACCAGAGGCGGTAGCGAGGCCTCAGCCGGCAATCGGTTGGAGCAGGATGCCTGCCAGCGGGGGCAGGGTCAGCACCACGGAGTAAGGTTTTCCCATCCAGGGGATGTCTTCGGCCTCCACTTCCAGGTTGCCCAGGTTGCCGCCGCCGTAGTAGTGGGAGTCGGAGTTGAAGATTTCCCGGTAGCGGCCGGGTGCCGGTACGCCGATGCGATAGCCTTCCCGAGGTATCGGGGTGAAGTTCAGGACGCTCAGGATAAACTGGTTGCCGTCCTCGGTCTTGCGCAGGTAGCTCAGGACCGACTGAGCGGCGTCGTGACAGTCGATCCAGTCAAAGCCCTGCCATTCGAAGTCGAGGTGGTGCAGCGCGGGTTGTTCCCGGTAGAGATGGTTGAGGTCGGCGACCAGGCGCTGAACACCTTCGTGGAAGGGGTACTGGAGCAGGTGCCATTCCATTTCCTGGGCGGCATCCCATTCGTTGCCCTGGCCGATCTCGCAGCCCATGAACAGCAGTTTCTTGCCCGGGTAGCTCCACATGAGGGTGTAGAGCAGGCGCAGGTTGGCAAAGCGCTGCCATTCATCACCGGGCATGCGGTAGAGCAGGGAGCGTTTACCGTGGACCACTTCGTCATGGGAGAAGGGCAGCACGAAATTTTCGGTGAAGGCGTAGAGCAGGCCGAAGGTGAGCCGGTCGTGGTGGTAGTGGCGGTGGATGGGATCCTTGTTGAAGTAGTCCAGGGTGTCGTTCATCCAGCCCATGTTCCATTTCATGGCAAAGCCCAGCCCTCCCAGCCAGGTGGGGCGGGTGACCTGAGGCCAGGAGGTGGATTCCTCGGCGATGATCAGGGCACCGGGATGGCGACCCTGGACATTACTGTTCAGTTCACGCAGGAACTCGATGGCCTCCAGGTTTTCGTTGCCGCCGAACTTGTTGGGTACCCACTCGCCCGGTTCCCGGGAGTAGTCCAGGTAGAGCATGGAGGCCACGGCGTCCACCCGCAGGCCGTCGATGTGGAATTCCTCCACCCAATACATGGCGCTGGAGACGAGGAAGTTTTTCACCTCGTTGCGGCCGTAGTTGAAGATCAGAGTGCCCCAGTCCCGGTGCTCGCCCAGGCGCGGGTCTTCATGTTCGTACAGGGCGCTGCCGTCGAAGCGGGCCAGCCCGTGGGCATCCTTGGGGAAGTGTCCCGGCGCCCAGTCCAACAGCACACCGATGTCGTGTTCGTGACAGAGGTTGACGAAATAGCGGAAGTCATCCGGTTCGCCGAAGCGGCTGGTGGGGGCATAGTAGCCGGTGGTCTGATAGCCCCAGGAGCCGTCATAGGGGTGTTCGGTGATCGGCAGCAGTTCCACGTGGGTGAACCCCATGCGGGTGACATAGGCCACCAGCTCACGGGCCAGTTCCCGATAATTGAGGAACTGGCCGTCTGCATCCCGGCGCCAGGAGCCCAGATGCACTTCGTAGACGGACATGGGACGATGCAACCAGGCCTCGCTGCCGCGATTCGCCAGCCAGGCTTGGTCGGACCACTGGAAGCGGCTGGGGTGGCTTACCACCGCCGCAGTGCGCGGACGCAGTTCGAAGCGTTGACCGTAAGGGTCGGCCTTGAGCAGGATGGCGTCGGTGTCGCGGTTGCGGATCTCGTACTTGTAGAGGGCGCCGGGCGCCATGCCGGGGATGAACAGCTCCCACACCCCGCTGCCGCCGCGTACCCGCATGGGATGGCAGCGGCCGTCCCAGCGGTTGAAGTCGCCGACCACGGACACCCGTTCCGCGGCGGGTGCCCAGACCGCGAACCGGACGCCCTGAATGCCGTCTACTTCATGAAGATGGGCGCCCAGGAATCGGTAGGCGTGCCAGTGGCGCCCTTCGTTGAACAGGTGGATGTCGAAGTCCGGCACCTGGGGGGCGAAACAGTAGGGGTCGTAGGCAATCTGCTCGTGGTCATGACCATCACTCCATCGTATGCGATAGTGTGAGGGCAGGGCGTCGCGGGGGCCGCGCCACTCGAACAGCCCCTGTTTGCCGACGGGCTTCATGGGGGCGTCGAGTTCCACGATGCCGGCTTCACGGGCGAAGGGCAGCAAGGCACGCACCACGCACTGGCCCGCTTCCATGTGACGGCCCAGAAAGGCAAAAGGGTCGTGATGCCGTGAGTCAAGGATACGCTTGAGGTGTTCGTTGTACGATGTAGGCATGGGACGTTCCGTGGCTGGTGCGGCAATGTGGCGGCACTTTCCGTGGCTGTAGAAATGATGTAATAGATTCGAAACAGGGACAGCGCACTATGATAAGTGGGTCATTTGAGGGTCAAAGGTACTTGTCCGAGTCAGACCTTAGCATGGGCGCCATGACCGAGTCCCCCATTCACCCGGGTCCGGGAAAGTCAGCATGAAACCACAATCTCAACGCTTCGTCAGTCGTATCACCCGTGACACCTTGGCATTGATCCTCGCCGGTGGGCGCGGTTCCCGCCTCAAGCAGCTGACCCTCTGGCGGGCCAAGCCGGCGGTGCCCTTCGGCGGCAAGTTCCGCATTATCGACTTTCCGCTTTCCAACTGTATCAATTCCGGGATCCGTCAGGTGGCGGTACTCACTCAGTACAAGTCCCATTCCCTGATTCAGCATATTCAGCGTGGCTGGGGGTTTTTGCGCGGCGAATTCGGTGAGTTCGTGGAACTGCTGCCGGCCCAGCAGCGTATCGAGACCTCCTGGTACGAGGGTACGGCGGATGCGGTCTACCAGAATCTGGACATCATCCGTGACCATAATCCCAGCTATGTGCTGATCCTGGCTGGTGACCACATCTACAAGATGGACTATGGCGACATGATTGCCTACCACGTCGAATCCGGTGCCGACATGACCGTAGGGTGCCTGGAGGTGGATCTGGAAACCGCCAAGGGATTCGGCGTGATGGCGGTGGACGGGGATGGTCGGGTGCGCCGGTTTGCGGAAAAGCCGTCGCAACCCCAGAGCATTCCCGACAATCCGGACAAGGCCCTGGCCTCCATGGGGATCTATGTCTTCAACACTCGCTTCCTGTTCGAGCAACTGATCAAGGATGCGGACACGCCCGGCTCCAGCCACGATTTCGGCAAGGACATCATCCCCAATGTGATCAAGTCCTACCGGGTGATGGCGTACCCCTTCCGGGACGTGCAGACCGGCTCTCAAGCCTATTGGCGCGACGTGGGCACCATCGATTCCTACTGGCAGGCCAATCTGGAACTGATCGGTGTGACGCCGGAACTGAACCTCTACGATATGGACTGGCCGATATGGACCTATCAGGAGCAGCTACCGCCGGCCAAGTTCGTGTTCGATGATGATGATCGCCGCGGCATGGCCGTGGATTCCATGGTGTCGGGGGGGTGCATCATTTCGGGAGCTCAGGTGCGGCATTCTCTGCTGTTTTCCAACGTGATCGTCAATTCCTACAGCCAGGTTACCAACTCCGTGGTCCTGCCCGATGTGGAGATCGGGCGTTATTGCCGGATTCACAAGGCCGTGATCGACAAGGGTTGTCGGATTCCCGAAGGCATGGTGGTCGGCGAAGACCCGGCAGAAGATGCCAAACACTTCCATGTCTCCCAAGGCGGCGTGACCGTGGTGACACCTGAAATGCTCGGTAATATCACCCGCTATGCCCGCTGATTCCCTCCGGAAGGACCCCGTGGCTCTCAGGCTGGTGCTGTGCTGGCACATGCACCAGCCCGAGTATCGCGAGGCAGGCACGGGGCGTTACGCCTTGCCCTGGACCTATCTGCATGCCATCAAGGACTATGTGGATATGGCCGCTCACCTTGAAGCGACGCCCGGCGCTCGGGCCGTGGTCAATTTTGCCCCGGTGCTGCTGGAGCAGATCAGGGATTATGCCGTTCAGGTGGCTGCCTTTCTGCAGCAGGGCAAACCCATCTCCGACCCGGTACTGGCCTTGCTGGGGGCACAGTCGGCTCCTGCCGGTGCCACCGAGCGCATGCAGTTGGCCGAAGCTTGCACGCGGGCCAATCGCAAGCGTCTGATCGAGCCCAATCCGGATTATCGAATGCTGGCCGACATGTTGCCCTGGCTGCGTCAGCAGCCGGATGCCGCGATCTATCTGGGGGATCAGTATTTTTTTGACCTGGTGACCTGGTATCACCTGATGTGGATGGGGGAAACGGTGCGCCGTTCCGATCCCCGTATCGAACCCTTGATGAAGCAGGGGCGGAATTTTACCCCCGGGCAGCGCCGGATGCTGATGGAAGTCATCGGCGAACTGTTGGGGGAAGTGATTGCCCGCTATCGGCGCCTGGCCCATACGGGGCAGGTGGAGTTGTCTTTCACTCCGTATGCCCATCCCATCATGCCGCTGTTGCTGGACCTGACATCCGCGCGGGAAGCGGTCCCGGAAACGGCACTGCCCGAGGCGCCATTCTATCCGGGTGGGGATGAGCGGGTACGCTGGCATGTTGCCCGTGGCATGGCCGTGTTCGAGGAACATTTCGGTCTGCGGCCTGCCGGCTGCTGGCCTTCGGAAGGTGGAGTCAGCGATGCAACCCTGCGGTTATTAGCACAGGAAGGTATCCGATGGGCAGCTTCCGGTGAAGGGGTGCTGGTGAATTCCCTGCGCGCATCGTCCGGGCCGCAGCCCCCGGCAGCGAGTCGCTCCTGGCTGTATCGTCCCTATCGCTATGATGCCGAATCCTTGGCGGTTTTTTTCCGGGATGATGGTCTGTCCGATTCCATCGGCTTTCGTTACGCGGACTGGCATGGCGATGATGCCGTTGCCGACTTCATTCATCAGCTGGAGCAGATCGCCGAGCAGTTGGCCCGTACCCGTCGGCCCGGTGATCCGACGCCGGTGGTGTCCGTCATTCTCGATGGCGAAAATGCCTGGGAATACTATCCCAACAATGCCTTCTACTTTCTTTCCGCCCTGTACCCCAGGTTGGTGGATCATCCGGCCATCGAACTCACGACCTTCAGCGAAGCCCTTGATGAGGGAGGACCGCCCTTGTCGGCATTGTCGCGGGTGGTGGCCGGTAGCTGGGTCTATGGTAACTTCGAAACCTGGATCGGATCCGCGGACAAGAATCGGGGTTGGGACATGCTGATCGATGCCAAGGTCCAGGTGGATCGGGTCTTGGCGGAGGGCCGGTTGACGCCGGCTGAAGAAGCCGCCGTGCTTGATCAGCTGGCGGTCTGTGAGGGCTCTGACTGGTGCTGGTGGTTCGGTGACTATAATCCTTCGTCAGCGGTGGGTCTGTTCGAGCGTCTCTATCGCCAGCACCTGACCCGCCTGTACTTGCTCATGGGCGCTCCTCCCCCTGGTTACTTGTCGCATGCCGTGAGCCGGGGTAGCGGGGAACCGGTCGCAGGCGGCGTCATGCGGACCGGTCAGAAAACCGTATGAAGATGGTTCAAGGTTCTCCTGTTGTCGGTCCAGGCACTTCCGTGCCGCCGGCTGGAGTCAGTCACAATGGACGGAGGCAACGTGTCCGAAACCGTTCCTGAAGCCCGGTCATTTCTGGACCGGCGCCGTGCCGGCATACTGCTGCACCCCACTTCGCTTCCAGGAACCGCCGAGCAGGGCACTCTGGGGCATGAAGCCCATCGGTTCATCGAGTTTCTTGAGGCCTGTGGTGTGACTGTCTGGCAGGTTCTGCCCCTGAATCAGCCGCATGCCGGCGGATCGCCCTATCAGTGCATGTCGGTCCATGCCGGCCATACCGGTCTGATCTGCCTGGATGAATTGCACCATCGGGGCTGGTTGTCCGAAGCATCCTCCAAGTATCGGGAACAGGGGCTGAGAAATCCCTATGGCTGCCCTGCGCTGCAGGAGGCCAGGGTGGGTTTTGAGGCCCATGCCGACCCCGATGAACGGGCCGGATTTGCCGCGTTCAAGTCACATCATGCGTACTGGCTGGAAGACTATGTGCTTTATCTGGGTCTGAAGGCCGAGCAGGGGCAGGCGCCTTGGTGGGAATGGCCCGTGCCCTTGCGTGACCGGGAGGATAAGGCCCTGGAGACGGCCAGGCAACGGCTTGAAAGGGTGCTGGAACAATACCGTTTTGAGCAATTCCTGTTCTATGGCCAGCTTCGGGCAGTGAAGCAGCACGCCAACCGCAGAGGGATTCTGCTGTTCGGGGACATGCCCATCTTCGTGGCCAGCGACAGTGCTGATGTTTGGACCCATCGCCGGCTCTTTGATCTGGACGCACAGGGGCTTCCCAACTGTGTGGCCGGCGTGCCCCCTGACTATTTTTCGGCCACGGGGCAGCGCTGGGGAAATCCTCACTATCACTGGCGGAACATGGCGACTGAAGGGTTCCAGTGGTGGATTGAGCGCATCAGTGCCGCCCTGGAAATGGTTGACCTGATTCGCATCGATCATTTCCGGGGGTTTGAGGCCTACTGGTCGATTCCGGCCGACGAGGAGACCGCGATCAACGGTCATTGGGTGCCGGCGCCGGGCAAGGCCCTGTTCGACACCCTGCGGGAACGGTTCGGTACGTTGCCTTTGGTGGCGGAGGATCTTGGCGTGATCACCCCCGAGGTGGAGGCCTTGAGGGATCAGAACGGCTTGCCGGGGATGAAGATCCTGCAGTTTGCCTTTGAAGGCGGTGCTGCCAATCCCTATCTGCCCCATCATCACGAGGAAAACTCGGTGGTGTATACGGGTACTCACGATAACGACACGACGCTGGGCTGGTACGCCGGCTGTGACGCGGCGCTGCAGTCCCGGGTGAGGGAATATCTTGGGTATCCCGATGAGTCCATGCCATGGCCCCTGGTACGCAGTGCGCTGGCCTCGGTGGCGCGCCTGGCCGTCCTGCCGATGCAGGACGTACTGGAACTGGATGGTTGTCATCGCATGAACACCCCCGGCACCCAGGAGGGTAACTGGCGCTGGCGTTTCTCCTGGGACCAAGTGCCCGACACCCTGGCCGGACACCTTCGGCACATGATGACGCTCTATGGGCGGGAGTGATCCGGGATCGAGTGGTTTATGGTTGTTCCCTCTTTGAGCAGACCACCGATGATGTCTTCCGGCTGTGGGTGACTGAACAGGAAGCCTTGCCCTCGTGTACAGCGGTGGCTGATGAGAAAATCCCGTTGCGCCGGGGTTTCCACTCCTTCCGCGACGACATCCAGACCCAGATTGAGGCCCAGCCCGATCATGGCATCGACGATGGCTGCGGCTTGCCTGCGTCGTGACGGGTCCCGCTCCAGCCCCGCAATGAAGGACTGATCGATCTTCAGCCCATGGACTGGCAGGTTGCTCAGATAGCTCATGGAGGCGTAGCCCGTCCCGAAATCATCCAGGGACAAGGTAAATCCGACCGCTTTCAATTCCGACAGGATGACCTTCGCGTCATCCATGGAGCGCATGGCAGTGCTTTCGGTAATCTCGAACTCCAGCAAGCCGGGGTCGACCTGGTAATGCGACATCGTTGCACGGATATCGGCAACCAGTTCCTGCTTGTAGAGTTCCTGCGTGGTCAGATTGATGGCAACGGGCACGATGGGAATGCCGGCTTCGCGCCAGCGCCGGATTTGTTCACACGCCTTGCGTAGTACCAGGGGTCCAAGACTGAGGATGAGACCGCTGCTTTCCGCTGCCGGTATGAAACGGCTGGGAGGCAGCAGCCCTTGTTCCGGGTGAAGCCAGCGTACCAGCGCTTCAAGGCTCTGGATCCGGCCGGTGGTCATGTCGACCCGTGGTTGAAAATGCAGCAGGAACTCATCGCGTTCCAGGCCCCGGCGCAAGGCCTGCTCCAGCTGAAATTGTTCCTTGAGTTGCTTGTCCATGCTGGGGGTGAAGAAACAGTAGGCGCGTTCCCCGCCGTCGTTCTTGCTGCGGTGCAGGGCGGCATCGCCCCGGCGCATGAGTTCGTCCACGGTATCCGCATCCCCCGGGAAGAGGGCGATGCCGGTGCTGGCGGTGACCACCAGAGACTGGTCATGGATGTTCAGAGGTTGTTCCATCAGCTGATTGATGCGCTCAGCCAGATGCAGGGCATCCTGGGTCTGTGCCATATGCGCCTTGAGCAACAGGAAATGGTCTCCCCCCAGCCTTGCCAGGCTGTCTTCCTTGCCGAGCAGTCCCTTGAGTCGCCCGGATAGAATTCGAAGCAATTCATCCCCGGCGGCATGTCCCAGGGAATCATTGACGCGCTTGAGGTCATCGACATCGATGGAGAAGATGGCCAAATGATGCCTGTTGTGTCGGACCTTGATCATGGCCTGCTGAATGCACTCTCTCATCACGGACCGCTTGGGCAAGCCGGTGAGCGGGTCATAGTGAGCCAGGTAGCTGAGCTGCTCCGACAGGGCCTTGCGATCACTGAGGTCTTCGGACATCTTCACGAAATGGGTGATCTCCCCCTGGGCATTTTTCAGTGGCGTTAATGCCGCCTGTTCCCAGAAACGCTCCCCTGATTTCTTGCGAACGGACAGTTCCCCGCTCCAGATCCTGCCTGCGGACAGGTCATGCAGGATGTCATCAAGGCTGGGGGCCGTTGCTGAAGGTTCATCCGGATGGATCAGCGCAAGGGGATGCCCCTGGATTTCGTCACGACTGAAACCGGTCAGCTGACTGAAACGGGCGTTGATGTATTCGATCCGGGCTTCCCGATCGGTAATCAGCACGATACTGGGGCTTTGCTCCACCACCAGCGCCAGGCGCTGGATGCGACTCTGTTGCCGGTTTTGCTCGGTGATATCGACCAGTCCGCCGTACAGATGGAGGCGCTCAGGTTCATGTGGTGATTGGATGCATTCCGTGGTGGCCCGCACCCAGCGGGGCGGGCCGATTTTGCTGCGCAGGCGCAATTCACAGCAGGAAGCCCGGCCGGGCTCAAGCTCAAGGATTTCCCGCTTGAAGACCGCCTGGTCCTCATCCATGACCAGGAATCCCCAGAAACCTCTGGCATGGATGTCTGCCGTGCCATATCCGGTCATGGACTGGATGGAGTCAGTGATCCAGTCGATGTGCAGCTCACCCTGATCATTTTTTCGGCACGAATAGGCGATGTCACTGGTGACGGCACAGATATGACGATAGCGTGCCTCGCTTTCCTGGAGCTCCTGCTGGGCACGACAGCGGATGATCATGCCGGCCAGATTTTCCGATACGACCCGCATCTGGTCGGGCTGTTCTTGCCAGTGGTGGTCCGGCAGCTGTCCGAAGGTTTCAAGCAGGAGCACGCCAAGGATTTCACCGTCGCTGATCATGGGCACCAGCCGGACCGAGCGGGCGTTGTCAGGGCTCAGCAGTCGATGTTCCCGGGCAAACTCGGGAGGTTGCCCGGGACCTTTTTCCAGCAGCAATACGTCGCGGGCACGCATGCGCTGGGTGGTCCAGGGCAGTTGGGTGGCGTGCAGTTGTTGCGCCGGACCGGGGCCGTGCTCATCGCCTGCCAGGCCGGACCAGTGATGGGTGAGTTCCAGGGCATTTCGATCTGCGGAATATTCCAGGATGCGGCATCGGTCCGCCTGGAAAAAATGCCCGATCTGTTGCAGCGCTTCCACCACGGCTGGGTCGAGGTGTTCAATGCGGGTGTTCACGAACAGGGACGAAATATTGGCCAGCATGGCCTGGAAGCGCAGTTGATGCTCCAGGGAGGCCTGCGCCTTCTGCCGGTCGGTGATGTCCCTGTTGATACCCCGATAACCCATGAACTGACCGTGGGCGTCCAGCACCGGATTACAGACATGCTCGACCCAGCGGGTCTCGCCTCCCTGGGTCAGGATGCGAAACTGCAGCGGGGTATTGGGTGCTTTGTCCGCGGCGCTCCTGTGTGTCTGGTAGCGGGGCAGGTCATCCGGGTGGATGATACGCTCCATCAGTCCGGAATCATTCATGAAGTCTTCCGAGCTGTAGCCGGTGATGCGCGCACAGGCCGGAGAAATATAGCGAAACTCCCCATCATGACCGAGCCAGAAATCCCAATCAGGGGAAAAGGCCGCCAGGATGCGATAATTGTCCTCACTCTCCTGCAGGCGGGCATAGGATTCCAGCAGAGCATCACGCTGCTGTATGAGCAGGGTCTGGTCCACGATACTGCAGATGAAACCGGGCTTGGCACCATCCGGTTCCGGCAGGCGAATCAGCGCAACATCGGCGATCAGGGGGCGGCCGTCGGTTCGCCGGAGGCGCACGGCCTGGCAGTCTGCCCGCCCATCATGGCGTGCCCTTTCCAGGGCGTTTTCCAGGAAACTTCTGTGCTTTGCCTCTGATAGCTGGGTAAACAGTCTTCGGTTGAGTGCCAGACACCGGTGAGCCGCACTGTTGGCGTCCTGCAGAAAGCCGGCCCAGTCGATCCGCAGGACCGGCAGCGGCAGTTCCTGATAGAGGCGGCTGAATCGGCTCAGGGCCAGTTCCGCTGCTTCCTGGCTCTCCAATAATGCCTCCTGCTGAATGCGCAGTTCGGCATGGTAGATATGCAGTTCCTCCAAGAGCGTCTCAACATCCAGGTCACCTCGTTTCAGAGCGAACAGGGTGCTGTCAAAACTGTGATCCCGCAGGATCTGCTTGGCTCGTTCGCGCAGGGTGGTGGCGTTGAGCAGAGGCATCTTGGAGGCCATGAATTATCCAAAGACCGCAGTATCAAAGGTCCCAGGTTACGACAAACAGACAATCGGGCGCACCCATGGCGCAGCAGGCCGTTTCCCGAACGACGGTGTTTTTGTGGACCAGTGATTGGAAAAGATGTTCAAAGGTTGCCGCGTAGTAATCACAGACCGGCTCATGGCTCTGGATTTCCTTGCAGATGGGGCCACCGGTAATACGCAGTTCCAGGGTCCGGCCGTGGTCGACCTGGAAGCGGCCGCTGCCGGTAAAGGTCCAGGCATTGCGTGAAATGGCGGCGAGCAGGATGCGACTCGCCGGTTTGGCGGGCAGTAGCCTGAGCAGTGTCTGAACGGGTTTGGGGATACGGTTGGCCAGCAGATACTCGGCGGTCAGATGCCCCGCTTCACGGGATACCGACCGTGCGTCCTCGGGGGTGAGGGTTTCCCGCATGACTCGATGCAAGGCGGTAACACCTTTTTCGTCCACCATCCGGGTGGGCGGTTCGGATAGATAATGGGCCAGCCCGGCAGTTTCGAAGATCCGCACAGTGACGGAATCCCCTTGCTGGCGGGTCAGTGCCTGGGCCATACGGGTGATGGAGTTGGGGCCGATGGTACCTGGGATATGTGCGTGCGCTGTCATGGATGTTGAGCAGGTTCAGGAGCGAAAACGACTCGGGCCGGCAGCAAGACCAGTCCCTGGAGACTCCTTGTCAGGGTCATTGGCCACCGGGATGTTGGGTCGGATTGGGCGAAAGCAGGGCTCAGGCTGACGGGAGCGTAGTGCCCAGTTCCACAGCGCCTGCGAGGGCATGGGCAGCACCAGAAACCAATGTTCCAGGATAGCCAGAATCATCAGGATGGCCAGAAATGTTGCCATGGTGGCCTGGTGTGCGGAGACTTCGGGGCTCATGGCAGTCTGAACCAGTAGAACCGCAACCACCGTGGACACGGTGACTGAAACAGGGAACAGCAGATTCATGGGGCGCTTGCGGAAGTAACTCTCCAGATAGCGCAGGTGATCCGGCAGCCATTCTTCGTTGAGATTACGCACACCCAGAAAGACATTCAGCTTGGTGCTGGTGCGCATGACCCAGAGAATGAGGAAGGTGTACAGGCCCATCTGATTGGGGCTCCCCCAGGTCACCCATAGAATGGCGGCGGCACTGACCAGCAGTGCCAACTCGTGGTGGATGATGGCTTGGGTGGCATAGAGGAACCGTCGCCGGCCGCGGGCATTGTCCGGGCAGCGGGTGCGTCGGGAGCCTGTGATCAGCCCCATGAGGAAGCTCATTTCCACCCAGCCCCAGATCAGGATGGCGCAGGTGAAGGCGATATAGGCCCCGGCTACGGAAACATCCTGACTGGTGGCAGCCAGGCCGTACAGGGCCACGGCACCGAGGAGGGTGGCGCCGAGCATGCTCCAGCGATAGGTATGACGGGGGAGTCCGTCCAGATAGATGATCGCCCCGGTGCTGAACCACCAGAGGAAGACCACGTAGAGAATTGGCAGGCCGAACTGTGTCACGGATTCAGTTTACCCGGTTTCGCGGCCTTGCGCGCAGCAAGGGCTGCTGTGGTCAGGAATCCCTGGCAGCGTCCAGAAGCTTGCCGAATGCGGCGGCGTTGGTGGAGCCGAAGGCATTGAGTTCGTAGCGCAGGCCGGTGGCGGGATCCTCAAGGGTCAGGCTGCCGTTGGACCATCGTGTCAGGCGCAGGGGCGAGGGATCACGCTTTTCCGCCTCGGTACGGCGATCAAGGGCGATGATGCGGACAACGGTGCGCATGAATCCGCCTTCAGCGGGGCTGAGCACCTGAAGCACCTGATCGTTGGAAGCATCCAGAACGGCCAGGTAGCCGCCGGGACGGTCTTCGGTACGCAGATTCAGGGTTTGTATCGCAGCGCCCCGGGACTCGCTTGAGTCGGTGAGCTCTGCCTGGAGAGGGGCCGACCTGGTGGCGGTGGCGCTGGCGCCGAGGTAGTACACCCCGACTCCCAGCACCACCACCAGGACGCACACTCCGGTGAGTACCAGCGTCTTTCTGGATCGATGGCTCGCCGGATTCTTGCTCATGATGCAGTCTGGTTTGAAGTCTGGTTGGTAACGGTACTGCGTGCGGAACCGGACAGCATGCCCGTCAGCTCCGGTCTGGCAGTGGGATCCGCCGGCACATATTCACCATGGATTGCCTTGCCCAGCAGCTCGGCGACACGCTTGGCATCGGGTATGCAACGCATCATGGGCTGAGGGGTGAGCAGACGCCAGGGGCGAACATGGGGCCACATGATCAGGTAGGACACCCGTTCCGATGGTTCCAGTACCAGAGAAATATCACCCGTCCCGTCGGAATAAGCCTTGAGTGAAGCCGACTGGATTACCCGGTAAGGGAGGTTTACCGACAGCTGGATGGCAACCCCGAAGCGGATGACGATACGACGATTCGTGATGGTATAGACCGTGGCTCGCGCCATCAGCCACGCCAGCAGGTAGAGCAGGGCTACCGCGGTCACGGACAGGGTAAAGACCAGGGCAATGGAACCCAGTGCCTCCGGAATGGAGGCCCCTTGCATCAGGCTGTAGCTGCCCCGGGCGGCAAGAAAGATACCCAGATAGACCATGACCTTTCTGACATGAAAGGCCCGCCGGGCGAGGGCGCCCCACAGGGGGGCGCCTTGCCACAGTATGTGCTCCCCCTCGGGGGGGAGCTCGGGCAGACCACGGATCGGTTCAGGAGCGTGGTCGTCGTGACTCACAGGAAGGCTTCCCTGCGTTCCTTGGAGGCATAGAAGTGACCACCGCCGAAGTAGGCCATGATGCGGTCTTCTTCCAGGCGGGTAACGGACTCGGCGTTACGGATCACAGGGGCGTCGGCAAAGTGATGGGACATCACGGATACCACGCGAACCTCGAAGGGACGACCGTCGATCATGCGTTCACCCAGGCCGGCACCAGCCTTGGCCTTGGCGGCACGGGCCACCTTGGCAAGGAACATCGGCACCAGCACGGTACGGCTGGCGATATCGGAATTGACTTCCACTTCCAGGTAACGGGGCATGGCTTCGGAGCGGTCCACCCAGATGTCGCGCACGGTACCGGCCACCTTGCCGTCGGCCGCATAGACGGGCATGCCGCGGGGATCGGGGTCACGGGAGGGCACACCGAAGCCGTGGCTGGTGACGCGCATGGGGACGATACGGGGCGTGCCGTCCATGGTGACGTCGGGCTCGTCGGCGCGCTGTGCCCAGGAGGCGGGGCCAACACCGTCGATCATGGGGTTGCCGGTGGGCTCCAGCGGGGAACCGGGGAACTTGTTGGCCGGCTTGGCATGGACTTCACGGGTGTCGGGGTTGCCGTTGGCGATGATGATGGCGCCGCCGTCAGCGGTCAGGAATTGCTTGGGACCCGGCGCGGGCGGGAAGCCCTGGACCGTGATGTAGGGGGAACGATCAGATTCCAATGGGTACCCCTCCCGCTTGTTTTCGCGGTGGAGGTAATAGACTAGGCCTGCAAAGAAGAACCAGAAGACGTACAGCGTGACTTGCGCGACATCCATATATTCAGTAATGGCACCGGTTGGCATTGCATTTCCTCCAGGTTTCGAGTGGCTTAGCCGGGGAAGTCGGCCATGCCGAACCTCGATGAAGATTGCTCTCGGGAAACGCTCTTGCTGCGCACGAGCGGTCCGATCGCGATGAGTGTGGCAAACAACAACACTATTTCAATATGGTAGACCACCGCATAGCCAATTTCCGGACCGGTCAGGGACGGACCCAGCAGTTCCCTGCTGGTCATGGCATTGACGACGTCGCGGATCACACCCCCCAGGATGATTCCCAGACCCAGGGCGGTTGCCTGAACGGCGCCCCAGGCACCCAGCGCGATACCGCTTTGTCCACCATTCTCCCGGCTCATGGCCGCAATCAATGTGCCCACGGCGAAAAAGCCTGTACCGAAACCGATGCAAGTGGCACCGATCCGGAACAGCAACGCCGAATCCATGGGTGCTGCAAGGATCACCGCCGTGAACGCACCAATGCCGATCAGTGCGCCCAGGGCCGAGAGCCGATAAGGGTTCCCGCCGCGGTTGAGCCACCAGGCCGCAAGGGCCAGGGAGGCCAGGGTGCCGCCCGCAAGTAAAGCCGTCAGTGTCGTCGTGGCACTGACGGACAACCCCAGAATTTCTCCGCCGTAAGGCTCCAATAATATGTCCTGCATCTGGAAACCGGCCGTTCCCAGCCCCACCACCACGAGAAAGCGCGCCGCATGGCTTTGACTCATGTAATTGCGCCAAGCCTCCTTGAAAGGCTGTCGCGGTGCGTTTTTCGAGGTGCGTGCAGGGTTACGCGCCTCTTGTTTCCATAATGCCAGACAATTTACAAGGAAAGTCACGACAGCCGCGCCTTGTATGACCTGGATCAGTTTCATTTCGCTGAAATCGATCAGGAGGGCACCGAGGGTGAGTGCGCTGATCAGCATGCCCACCAGCAGCATGGTGTAGAGCAGGGCGACCACCCGTGGGCGCTTGTCTTCCGGGGCCAGATCGGTGGCCAGCGCCAGCCCCGCGGTCTGGGTGGTGTGCAGGCCGGCGCCGGTGAGGAAGAAGGCAAGTGCGGCCGCCGCGGGGCCGGCCCATTCAGGCCCCATCTCGCCGCCGGTGGACATGAGCAGCAGGGCAAAGGGCATGAAGGCGAGGCCGCCGAACTGCATCAACGTCCCTATCCAGATATAGGGGACACGTCGCCAGCCCAGGGCGGAACGATGGGTGTCGGAGCGGTGCCCGATCAGGACGCGGAAGGGCGCGACCAGGACGGGCAGGGCGACCATCAGGGCCACCAGGGCCGCTGACATGCCCAGTTCTACGATCATGACGCGGTTGAGGGTGCCGGTCAGCAGGACGATGGCCATGCCCACGGAGAGCTGGAACAGGGACAGGCGCATCAACCGGGCCAGGGGAAGGTCCCGGGTGGCCGCGTCGGCGAAGGGCAGAAAGCGCGGCCCTACACGGGACAACGCCTTGGCGATCTGTCGACTGACGGTTTTCACGTCACATCATTCCTGCCTGTGCTCAGTTCCAGCGCCTGGGAAGTATAGAACCCCTTGGAAATGCGATGGGTCCGCATGGGTTTCCAGCCGTCGAGGGCAGGTTCGGCGGCAATCAGGCGCAGCAGCTTTTTCTCGGAGACGGGCTCGATGGCGGGGGATCGGTCGCTCTTGGGGAAGATCTTGCCCACGGCATGCATGACGGCCAGGGCCGGGGTGCGGGGGGCGAAGGTGAACAGCAGTCCGGCATGGGTGCGTGCGGCCAGGACGGAGAGGGCCTGGACGATGTCCTGAGACTGGTAGTGGATCAGGGAATCCATGGCCACCACGTAGTCAAACTCCCCCAGTTTGGGGTCCAGGTAGTCGCCTACATGGAACTTGATCTCGCCGGTGCCCAGATCCTCGGATTCGGCGCGCTCGCGGGCCATGTCCACCAGGTTCTGGGACAGGTCGATGGCGATCACGTGGGCGCCGCGCCGGGCGGCCTCCACGGAGAGCATGCCGGTGCCGCAGCCCGCATCCAGTACCCACTTGCCCGTGAGGTCCTGGGGCAGCCACTCCAGCAGGGTGTTGCGCATCTGCTCCCGGCCGGCGCGTACCGTGGCACGGACGCGACCCAGAGGGGTGTCGGAGGTCAGTTTTTTCCAGGCATCGACGGCGGTCCGGTCGAAGTAGGTTTCCAGCTGGCCGCGTCGCTTCTGATAAGAGGAAGAGGGCATCAGGCAAATCCGTGTCAGTCAAAAATAGGCAGCGTAGGTCCCGATTATAGTAGCCGACGGGGAAGTCCTCATCCCCGCCGGCCATCTATCCTGATCAGGGACAGGGCATGCATGGAGCTGGTGTCGGTATGCGTCACCGGCCAAAGTGTGCCTTGGCGTCGTAGAGGGTGTCGATTTCGATACGGCTGATCCCCCGTTCCTTGGCGAAGCGTTCGGTATTGCGTCGTGCCTTGCCGCGCACGAAGAAGGGGATCTTGCGCAGTTCCTTTTCCGCATCCGGCGACCAGACCGGCTCGCCGTCCGTCGGCGCCGCCTCAGGCTCCGGTTCCTGAATGTTCGCGGTGGGGCTTGCGGCCGCAGGGGTGGTTCCGACAGTACGGGTTTCCGTTGGCGCACTGGCGCCCAGGTGGGAAGGCCCGGCTTCGGCGTGGAATTCAAAGTCTTCGCGGAACATGCCCAGCAGGTGTTCTTCCAGCCCCATCATCAGGGGGTGTACCCAGGTGTCGAAGAGCACGTTGGCCCCACCAAAGCCCATCTGCGGGGCATAGCGGGCGGGGAAGTCCTGCACATGGACCGGCGCGGAGATGACGGCGCAGCCCACGCCCAAGCGCTTGGCGATGTGCCGCTCCATCTGAGTGCCCAGGACCAGTTCCGGGTGCAGTTCAGCCACCTGGGCTTCCACTTCCAGATAGTCGTCGGTAATCAGGGGCTCGATGCCGTATTGCTTGGCCGCCTCGCGCACCTCCCGGGCAAATTCGCGACTGTAGGTGCCCAACCCTACTACGGTGAAGCCGAATTCCTCGGTGGCGACCCGCGCCGCGGCCACCGCATGGGTGGCATCACCGAAGATGAACACCCGTTTCCCGGTGAGATAATTGGAGTCCACCGAGCGTGAGTACCAGGGCAGGCGGGAATCAGCGTCCCGCAGGGCAGGCTCCGGGTCGACGCCGGCCAGTGCGGCCGCTTCGGCAATGAATTCGCGGGTGGCGCGGACCCCGATGGGCACGACCTTGGTGAAGGGCTGTTTGAACATGCGTTCCAGCCACTTGGCGGCGGTGGCGGCGATCTCCGGGTAGAGGACCACGTTGAAATCGGCTTCGCCCAGGCGTGTGATGTCCATCGGTGTGGCACCCATGGGGGCGGTCACATGGACGTCGATACCGAGGGTGTTCAGCAACCGGGTGATTTCCTGAACGTCATCCCGGTGTCGGAAACCCAGGGCCGTGGGACCCAGGATATTGCAGCGCGGCCGTTGTCCTTCAGGGCGGGCGGGACGCTCGGCGCCCGGTGCGGGGGCATGTGAGCCCGCCAGACCGCGCACGAGCTGGTAGAAAGTCTCCGAGGCTCCCCAGTTTTCCTTGCGCTGGTAGGAAGACAGCTCAAGCGGGATGGCGGGGACAGGCAGGCCCAGACCCTTGGCCAGACCGCCCGGATCATCCTGAATCAGCTCTGCGGTACAGGACGAACTGACCAGCATTGCCTGGGGCTTGAAGCGCGCGCAGGCCTCCCGGGCCGCTTCCATGAACAGCTCGGCCGTGTCCTGGCCCAGATCACGTCCCTTGAAGGTGGTGTAGGTCACCGGTGGACGCTTGTCGCGTCGCTCGATCATGGTGAACAGCAGATCCGCGTAGGTGTCACCCTGCGGTGCATGAATCACATAATGGAGGCCTTCCATCCCGGTGGCCACGCGCATGGCGCCCACATGGGGTGGGCCTTCATAAGTCCAGACCGTCAGTTGCACGACATCAGACTCTCAGTTTGGCCTTCCGCAGCAGCGGACGGGCGAAAAGTTCAGCAAGGTCAGCCGCCTGGTCGTAGCCCTGGATGGGCGTGAAGACCAGTTCGATCGACCATTTGGTGGTGATGCCTTCGGCTTCCAGCGGATTGGCCAGGCCCAAGCCGCAGACCGCCACATCAGGCTGTGCGGCCCGGCAACGGTCGAGCTGGTTGTCCAGGTGCTGACCTTCGCTCAGGGTGATGCCTTCGGGCAGCAGTTCCAATTCTTCCGCCAAGTGCCGGCGGTGCAGGTGCGGGGTGCCGATCTCCAGCAGTTCCATGCCGGCTTCCCGGTGCAGGAAACGGGCCAGCGGAATCTCCAGCTGGGAATCCGGGAACATGAACAGGCGTTTGCCTGCCAGCTGTTCACGCATGCGGGCCATGCCGCGGCGGGCGCGTTCAATGCCGGGAGCGGTCACCTTGTCGAACCGTTCCGCGGCGACACCGAAGGTGTCCGCCACCGCCCTGAGCCAGCGGGTGGTGCCTTCCTCGCCCAGGGGGAAGGGAGCGGCAATGCGGGTGGCGCCCCGCTTTTCCAGGCAGCGCGCGGTATCCGCCAGGAAGGGCTGGGCCAGGATATAGCGGGTATTGGGACCAACGGCTGGCATCTCGCGGGAGTTGCGGGCCGGCAGGAACTGCACCCGGGTGATGCCCATGTCTTTGAACAGGCGCATGAACTGATCTTCCACCACGTCCGCCAGGGTGCCTACGACCAGCAGGTCGGGTGCGCTGTCGGCGGGGGCCTGCGGCAATTCAGGGACCAGCGCCGCCAGGCAGGTATCTTCTCCCTGGGTGAAGGAGGTCTCCAGACCGCTGCCGGAATAGCTCAGGACGCGCACCTGGGGCAGGTGCTGCCGGGTTAGACGAGAGGCGGCCTTTTCCAGATCCAGCTTGATGACCTCGGAGGGGCAGGAACCCACCAGAAACAGCATGCGGATGTCGGGACGCCGTTCCAGCAGGCGGGCCACCACACGATCCAGCTCTTCGTTGGCATCGGCCAGACCGGCCAGGTCCCGTTCCTCGATGATGGCGGTGCCGAACCGGGGCTCGGCGAAGATCATGACCCCCGCCGCCGACTGCATCAGGTGGGCGCAGGTCCGTGAACCGACGATCAGGAAGAAGGCATCCTGGATCTTGCGGTGCAGCCAGATGATGCCGGTGAGGCCGCAGAACATGGAGTTCTGCCCCCGCTCACGGATGACGGGGATGTCCCTCAGTTTCTCGGCACTCATTTGGCGGCCCCTTCGGTCGAAGCAGCGGCCTGCAGACGGGCGGCGCGCAGCTTGATCAGAAACTGGGCGGCGTTGATCACGTAGACGGCATAGGCCACCAGAGCCAGGTACATCTGCTGCTCGGTGCTCAGGAAATTCCAGAACAGGGACACCATGTAGACCGTGTGCAGGGCAATTACCAGCATGCTCACCATGTCCTCCCAGAAGAAGGCCTTGGCGAACAGGTAATGACCGAACACCACCTTTTCCCAGATGGCGCCGGTGACCATGATGGTATAGAGAATGAGTGTCTTGAGGACGATGGAGGCATGCGCCAGCCACAGTCCTTCGCCGGTCATCAGATAGCGCACGACCAACCAGGCGCTGACGATGAAAACGACGAACTGTAGTGGTGCCAGGATACCCTGGACCAGTGTCCAAGGCGTCTCGTCGCGACGCCGACGTTCCTCGGGAGTATAGAGTGGGCGGGGCTTGCGCTCACCGGCTCCAGCATGCTGCATTGCGCCTTTCTCCAGACAGCTCAACGTGGTGGCGTGAGTTTGTACAAGGGTCCCGGGTTTGTCAATTAAAGTAGACGTAAGCATTGGTTGACAATACCGCGGCGGGCAACCATGATTTTCGTGGGTAAAAAAGCGCCTTCGTCCTGCTAGACTGCGCGTTTCAGGTGCCGGGAGAACGATTGCGGTTGCCCGGCATTGACCGACCGTCGCCGCCACGGTGGCTTTCAGACATCCTTGGGAGGGGTTGATGGTGACTGCGAGACGACCGGCCAGTCGCGATGGGGGGGTGCCGACCCGTGGTCCTGTTGGGGAAGTGATGGATGCGCGCATGCTCGACGGACACGGCCCTGACGTGGACGGACGATCCCCGCGGAACGGTGAAACCGCGGATTCGCTGCCGGACCAGGATACCGTGCGGCTCAGAACCGAGCTTTCCCGGGTCATAGAAGGTGAGATCATTCCCCGCCTGATGCTGGCGCATCGCACCCGTGCCAATGGCGACGGGCGCCGCGCGGACGCCTCAAAGGGGCGGGGGTCCGTGACGCTCGGACCCGACGCAGCGCCCATCAACGTACAGTCGGTGGAGGAGTTTGCCCGTCTGGTCATGGAGCACGATACCGCTGCCGCCTCATCCTATGTGGATATGTTGCGTGCACGAGGGGCCTCGCTGGAGATGATCTTCATGCAGCTGCTGGCGCCTACGGCCAAGCGCCTGGGAAGGTTGTGGGAGATCGATCAGGCCGATTTTACCGAAGTCACTGTGGGTCTTTGCCGGCTTCAGCATGTCCTGCGGGAGTTGGGGGGTATTTTCGAGGGAGAACTTGGGCGCGATTCGCCCAGCCAGAAGCGGGTACTGATGACGCCTGTTCCCGGTGAATACCATACCTTCGGTCTTCTCATGGTCTCTGAATTCTTTCGTCGTGCGGGTTGGGAAGTCACCTGTGACCCGGCCATCGGCGCCGCTGAACTCAATCATCTGGTGCATCAGGAATGGTTCGATGTGGTGGCCCTGTCCGTCAGCTGTGGACCGCTGTTGGAACGGGTATCCGGAACGATCAAGGGAATTCGTCGCGCCTCCCGTAACCCCTCCGTCGGGATACTCATGGGCGGGCGCCTGTTTGCGGAGAATCCCCAACTGGTCTCCGTGGTGGGGGCCGACATGACGGCGGCGGATGGGAATGAGGCAGTTCGGCGGGCCGAAGAGATGCTGGTCCGGCGGGTGGGTCGTGTGAGTCAGCAGGTTTACTGACGTGATCCGGATAAGGATTTGATACCGATAAGCGTGGAACGAGTGAAGCAGTTCAAAGCCCCAAAGCAGTCGCTCGGGGAACTGAAGCCCGATCAGATGGCGTCGTTGATTGCGGCGGCGGCGGACGTTTCTCTTGTCCTGGATGACGCAGGCGTCATCCAGGATCTTGCCTTTGGCAGCGATGAACTGTCCATGGAGGGTTACGGCCAGTGGTTGGGCAAGCCCTGGGTCGATACCGTCACGCTGGATAGTCGCAACAAGATTGAAGCTCTGCTGCGGGATGCCGGTGCCGTTGGCAGTACCCGCTGGCGCCAGGTCAATCACCCCTCGGGGCGAGGGGTGGATGTGCCGGTCATGTACTCTGCCGTCAGGGTGGGGGATGACGGGCGCGTGGTGGCCATGGGCAGGGACCTGCGCAGCATTGCCGCTCTGCAGCGTCGATTGGTGGAATCCCAGCAGTTGATGGAGCGGGAATATTCGCGTCTGCGACATGCCGAGACCCGCTATCGTCTGTTGTTTCAGGTGGCCTCCGAAGCCGTGCTCATCATGGATGCCGCCACCCATAAGGTGGTGGAGGCCAATCCCGCCGCCGGTGAACTGCTGGGGGAAAGCCTGGCCAGGATGGTCGGCAAGGTGTTTCCGGAAGGTTTTGATCTGGAAAACACGCAGTCCATCCAGGACATGCTGGCCACGGTGCGTGCCACCGGTCATGCGGCGGATGTCAGTGTGCGTTCCCTGGGGGGAGGGCGCGAATTCGTCGTCGCCGCCTCTCTGTTCCGTCAGGACAACGCCTCTCATTTTCTGGTCCGATTGCGCTGCCCGGTACTGGATGCCCTATCCTCGGTGGGTCCACAGATGCATTCCCAGGTGCTGGCCATGGTGGAGCGGGCGCCCGATGGTTTTGTGGTCACCGATCTCAGTGGCCGCATCCTGACCGCCAATCCGGCTTTCCTTGAGCTGGTCCAGATGCCGACCGAAGACCAGGTGCGTGGCCACTCTCTGGGGCGATGGCTGGGGCGGCCCGGTGTTGATCTGAGCGTCCTGGTCGCTAATCTGCGTGAACATGGTTCCGTGCGGCTCTTCAGTACCGCATTGCGAGGTGAATACGGCTCATCCGCCGAGGTGGAGATTTCCGCCGTGGCGGTGCTGGATACGGATACTCCTTGTCTGGGCTTCACGATCCGCAGTGTGGGGCCGCGCATGTCCCGCGATGCCGTGATTGCCCGGGATGGTCCCCGCTCCGTGGAACAACTCACGGAACTGGTCGGACGCGTACCGCTCAAGGACCTGGTGCGGGAGAGTACCGATATGATCGAGCGGTTGTGCATTGAGGCCGCCCTGGAGCTGACCAATGACAACCGGGCCTCGGCCGCCGAGATGCTCGGACTGAGCCGGCAGAGCTTCTATGTGAAACTCAGGCGTTACGGCCTGGGGGATCTGGCCCCGGAAAATGAAGACAAGCCATAGCTGCGAGAATGGGCCCGCGGACGGCTTGATGCGAGTGTCCATCATTCATTACTTATGGCGCCTCCAGGCAGTGTAAATGAAGCTTGACGATCCTGTTGGCCGCGTATAATTTACCCGCCATGTCGATTCCAGCACCCCGCGCAGTCCTTGAACTGCTCAAGCCCGTCACCTGGTTCCCGCCCATGTGGGCCTTTGCCTGTGGCGTCGTCTCATCCGGTGTCGCTCTGCAGGAGCGATGGTGGCTCATCATCGTCGGTGTGGTCCTGGCGGGTCCTCTGATCTGCGGCACCAGTCAGGCGGTCAATGACTGGTTTGATCGTCATGTGGACAAGATCAACGAACCCCATCGTCCCATCCCCTCGGGGCGGATTCCCGGACGCTGGGGGCTTTACATCGCCATCATCTGGACCATCCTGTCCCTGCTGGTGGCCACGGTGCTCGGCATCTGGGGTTTTCTGGCCGCGCTCTTCGGCATGATCCTCGCCTGGGCCTACAGTGCCCCGCCCACCCGTCTCAAGCGCAACGGCTGGTACGGTAACTCCGCCGTGGCCATCTGCTATGAAGGGGTGCCCTGGTTTACCGGCGCGGTGGTCATGACCGTGGGTACGGCTGCCGCCGGCTTCCCCGACTGGCGCATCGTGGCGGTGGCCCTGCTGTACAGCATCGGCGCCCACGGCATCATGACCCTCAACGACTTCAAATCCGTGGAAGGGGATACCCGCATGGGTCTGGGGTCCCTGCCGGTACAGTTGGGCGTGGAGCGTGCCGCTCGCCTGGCCTGCTGGGTCATGGCCCTGCCGCAGGTGGTGGTGATCGCGCTGCTGTTCTCCTGGGGTGCCATGTGGCATGCCCTGGTCATCGCCGTATTGCTGGCCGTTCAGGGCGGACTGATGCTGCGCCTGCTCAAGCAGCCCAAGGCGCTGGCACCCTGGTATAACGCCACCGGTGTCACGCTCTACGTGAGTGGCATGATGATCACTGCTTTCGCCCTGGGCAGCATGAATCTGATGGCATCGTGATCAGCGCCTTGCCAGGGTAGTTTTCGGGGGGGAGTCGAGGCGGACGGGTTCGCCGGACTCCCCTTTTTTTGTGACTTTTTTCCGTGGTGCGGTAGCTAGCCGCGGAGCCGGACAAAGGTGAATCAAATGGCTGAAATGGAAACCTATGATGTGGTCGTGGTCGGTGGCGGTCCCGCGGGGGCGACGGCCGCCACCGATCTGGCCAAAGCCGGACGCAAGGTCCTGCTGTTGGACCGGGAAGGGCGTATCAAGCCCTGTGGTGGCGCCATTCCACCCATCCTTATGACCGAGTTCGACGTGCCGGAAGAGGTGCTGGTGGCCAAGATTCGCTGCGCCCGCATGTTCTCTCCCTCGGATCGCAAGGTGGACATGCCCATTGATGGCGGTTACGTGGGTATGGTGGACCGCAAGACCTTTGACCCCTGGCTGCGCGAACGGGCCGAGCAGGCCGGTGCCGAGCGCCGTGTGGGTACCTACGAGAAGATCGACCGCGACGCCGACGGTACCGCCGTGGTGCGTTACAAGAATGCCGACGACGAAGTGGTGGGTGTGCGCGCCCGGGCCGTGATCGGTGCCGACGGCGCCCGCTCTTCCGTGGCCCGCCAGGAAGTCCCCGGTGCCGACAAGATTCCCCACGTGGCCGCTTATCACGAAATCATCAGCCGCCCCACCAACCCGGAGGCGGAATATGATCCCGAGCGCTGCGACGTCTATTATCGCGGTTCCCTGTCTCCCGATTTCTATGCCTGGGTGTTCCCCCACGGCGATACCGTCAGCGTGGGGGTCGGCTCCGCCCATCGCGGCTTCTCCCTGAAGGGTGCCGTGGATGAGTTGAGAAAGGCCGCCGGCATGGAAGACTGTGAGGTTCTGCGCCGTGAGGGTGCTCCCATCCCCCTGTACCCCATGAAGTGCTGGGACAACGGTCGCGACGTGCTGCTGGCCGGCGATGCCGCCGGTGTGGTGGCTCCCGCCTCCGGCGAGGGCATCTACTACGCCATGCTGGGCGGGCGTCTGGCGGCGGAGGCCGTCCACAGCTTCCTCGCTTCCGGCAAGCCGGCGGACCTGAAACTGGCCCGCAAGCGCTTCATGAAGCTGCATGGTCAGGTTTTTTGGGTGCTGGGGATCATGCAGCGCTTCTGGTACATCAGCGACAAGCGCCGCGAGCGGTTCGTGGCCATCTGCCGCGACAAGGATGTACAGGATCTGACCTGGCAGTCCTACATGTACAAGAAGCTGGTACGGACCCGCCCCCTGGCCCAGATCCGTATCTTCTTCAAGGATATGGGCCATCTGCTGGGCCTGTCCAAGGTCTGAGGGCTGATCCATGGCCCAGTGGTTTGCTTCCGGTCTGGTTGTCGATCTGATCATCCTGGCCATGGTCCTGGAGGCAGGCCTCTTGGGCCTTTGGCACCGCCGTACCGGGCGGGGGATTGCCTTTGCCCGGCTCTGGTCCTTCCTGCTGGCCGGCGTGACCCTCATGCTGGCCCTGCGGGCGGCGCTGACCGGCGCGGAGTGGTACTGGATTTCCTTCTGGCTGCTGACGGGGTTCGTGGCCCATGCGGCGGATCTGTGGCAACGCATGCGGTGAACCCATGGATGCCAGGACACTCAAATCCGCCTCGTTGCGTGACCCTCGTTCCAAGGGTCGGCACATCAAGGCCTGTCTGACCGAACGGGTGCTTTACCGCAGGACTACCGGCCTGGAACGCTTTGACTTCGTGAGTCAGGCCTTGCCTGACATCGCTCTGTCGCAGATCGATCTGTCCGCCACCCTGGCGGGGCACACCCTGTCCGCCCCGCTGATGATTGCGCCCATGACCGGTGGCGATCGCCGTGCCCTTGTGATCAACCACCGTCTGGCCCGGGCGGCGCAGCGTTGGGGCCTGGCCATGGGTGTGGGGAGCCAGCGGGTGGCCATCGAGGACGGCAGTCGGGCGCGTTATTTCGAACTGCGCAGCCAGGCGCCCACCGCCCTGTTGTTTGCCAACTTGGGGGCGGCCCAGCTGGTGAAGGGGTGGGGCAGGGACGAGGCCCTGCGGGCGGTGGAAATGATCCGTGCCGACGCCCTGTTCATCCATCTCAACCCCATCCAGGAAGCCATTCAGGGGGGGGATCTGGATTTTCGCGGTGTCGGAGAACGGTTGACCCGACTCTGTGAAGCCCTCAAGGCCGCCGGTGTGCCGGTGTTCGCCCGGGAGGTGGGCTTTGGCATCAGTGAGCCGGCCGCCCGACAATTGCTGGCCTGCGGCGTGTCCGGTATCGACTGCGCCGGGGCCGGCGGTACATCCTGGGCACGGGTGGAGTCACTCTGCGCGGATTCCGAGCGGGAGCATCTGATGGGAGAGCGTTTCGGTGAATGGGGGATTCCCACCAGCGACAGCATCCTCAATGTGCGGCGGGTTTCCCGGAGCCTGCCCCTGATCGCCTGCGGCGGCTTGACCAACGGCATCGAGCTGGCCAAGGCCCTGGCCCTGGGGGCGGATGTGGGGGGCATGGCTAGGAGCATGCTGGTGAAGGCCTGTCAGGGGGAGGACGCCCTGAACCGTTTCATTGCCGACACCCTGGACGAACTGCGGATCTGCATGTTCGGTACGGGGGCCGCCACCGTGGCGGCGTTGCGGGGCACGGTAGTGCCCTGTCGATAGTTCCTTGGTGCATACCTGCGGGCACAATCCCCGCAGCGGCTCACCGGCTGGTCAATGTTTGAGGTCTTTCAGGACTTCATGCGGAAGGAGCGGGAAAGGGAACGCAAGGCTGCGGTGTCCCGAAAGTGGTTCTAGACGCTCGGATTTCAGCCGGAGTGGGGTGGGTCAAATCAGCGGAAACATCATGGTCAGGGTCCAGCCCAGGAAGGCGGCCATGGCCAGCCCCCCCGCCCATGGACGCTGCACCGGCAGGCTTACCAGCAGGGGCAGGGCCAGCATCACCGGCAGCAGGGGCAGGATGATGAGCAGGAACATCATGCCGTCCACCACGGCGGCGGCGACGCCGACGGTTACCATAGTCACTAGGGTGATGCCCAGGCCAACACCGAAGCCCCGAATGCCTTCCTGTCCCAGCAGGGCGGTGGACAGGGCCACGGCCCAGGGCAGGATCAGCAGGGTCAGTATCGGCAGATAGGGTAGGCGGTGCAGCGGTGGCCACCAGGCCAGCCAGACCTTGGCGCCGAGCACGCCGAAGGCCAGCATCAGCACGCCGAACAGGGCCACCCCCCAGCCCAGGTCCGACCACTCCGGGCGGGGCGGGCGGGTACCCAGGGCCAGCCAGAAGAGCCCGGCCAGGGCCAGCCAGAGGGCGAACTGGGGGCTCACCAGGATGCCCCCCAGTCCATCCAGATAGATCACCTCGCCGATACCGATCAGGGCCACGCTGGCCCCGATGCCGCTCAGGGCGGCGCGCAGCAGGGGACGGCGGGTGTGATCCAGCCAGTCCGGATGCATGCCCAGCAGGGAAGGGGATTCCCGGCGTGTGAACAGGGGGACCAGGGCGCGCCACAGGATCAGGACCGCCAGCAGGTGCAGTAGCCACCAGGCCAGGGTGGGGTTGGGGTCGGCGGCTGGGAGCGAAAGATCCCAGGCCTGGGCAAACCACCCCAGGGAGGCGGTGTGGGCCTCATGGCGGAACAGCACGCCGATGTGTTCGGCATGGGGGATGACGGTGAGGGTGCGGGCGGTGCCCTGCAGGGTGTCGCCACCCTCGCCGCCGGCCTGTTCCAGCAGGGTCCGGGCCGCTGCCAGGAAGGGGCCTTCCCAGGCGCCGGCCATGAGCATCAGGTTGCGGGGGCTGTCCGGGCCGACCTCGCTCTGACCGGGGGAGACGGCCACCACGGCACTCACATCGTTCAGGCGAAGCTTGCCGGCATCAATGGTGGCCCCGGCACCCAGGGAGTGGCCCAGCAGCCCAAGATGTCGGTGATCCACTTCCGGCCGGCTCAGCAGCAGGTCCAGGGCCGTCTGCACGTCCCGCTGGAACTGCTCGGGATCGTTCCACCAATCCAGCGGTGTCTGGTTGCGGCCATGGCCGCTCAGGTCCGGCAGGGCCACCACGACCCCGGACCGGGCCAGGGTCAGGGCCCAGTGACGCATCAGACGTTCGGAACCGGCAAAGCCGTGGGCCATGACCACACCCGGGGCCGGTTCGCTCACGGCGGGCAGCAGCAGGGTGACGGGGACGCCGTCCCGGGTGAGGGACAGGCTCTGCACGCCCCGTTCGGCGGCCAGTACCATCCACCAGGCCAGGGCCATGAGCAGCACCGCCATCAGGGCGGCGCCCAGACGCAGGGGGCGATGCCCGTTCATCACGAGATAGCCCCGAGCCGGGACGCGGCAGGGAGCCAGGGGAGGATCTGTTCCGGGTGATCGATGGCGGCATCGGCGCCCCAGGTGGTGGGCGCCTGGGTCTCATCGATATAGCCGTAAAGGGCGATGAGGGTGTGGGTCCCGGCGGCGCGACCGGCCTGAATGTCCCGCTCTGCGTCACCCACGTAGAGGCACTGGGCTGGTCGGCAGGCGGCCTGTTCGCAGGCCAGCAGCATGGGCAGGGGGTGGGGCTTGCGCTGCGGCGTGGTGTCGCCGCTGATAACGGTGACGGCGCGCCGGTGCAGATTCATGGCGCGGACCAGGGGATCGGTGAGCCAGGCCGGCTTGTTGGTGACGATGCCCCAGTTCAGCCCCAGGTTTTCAATGGCCTGGAGCAGGGCATCCATGCCCGGGAACAGGCGCGTCTCGTGACACAGGTGGTGTTCGGAATAGAGGATGAGGAAACGCTGCCTGAGGGTTTCGAACTGATCGCCTTGGGCGTCGGGAAAGGCCAGTCTGACCAGGGCCGCACCGCCGTGGGAGACCTGGTTGCGGACGACCTCAAAGGGCAGTGCGGGCACGCCCTGTTCCCGTTGCAGGGCGATCAGGGCGGCGTACATGTCGGGCGCGGTGTCCGCCAGGGTGCCGTCCAGGTCGAACAGCACGGTACGCAGGGGTTCGCGGCTGGGCATGGGCTGGTGTTCCCGGTTGGGCTTGGGCTGGATTGCTTCGGCTTATGCCGTGCGGATGGCGTGGGCCAGATAGTTGACGTCCACGCCGGGACCCAGGCGGTAGGTGCCGGAAAGCAACTGGTAGTGCATCCCCATTAGTTCCTTCAGGGTCAGACCGGCCTCGCGCATCCACTGTTCCATCTCCGAGGGGCGGACGAAACGGGCGTATTCATGGGTGCCCTTGGGCAGCATGCGCATGAGGTATTCCGCGCCCAGGATGGCCATGGCAAAGGCCTGGGGGGTGCGGTTGAGAGTGGCGAAAAAGACATGACCACCGGGTTTGACCAGGCGGGCGCAGGCGTGGATCACGGAACCCGGGTCGGGGACGTGCTCCAGCATTTCCATACAGGTGACCACGTCGAAGGCGCCGGGCATGGTTTCCGCCAGCACCTCGGCGGAGGTCTGCCGGTAATCCACTTCCAGGCCGGATTCCAGCAGGTGCATGCGGGCCACGCCCAGACCGGCCTCGCTCATGTCGATACCGGTGACCTGGGCGCCGCGCTGGGCCATGGCTTCGGAGAGCAGGCCACCGCCGCAGCCCACGTCCAGGACCTTGAGTCCCTTGAGTCCGCCGCAGCCTTCGTCGACGTAGTCCAGGCGCAGGGGGTTGATCTCGTGCAGCGGGCGGCATTCACCGTTGGGGTCCCACCAGCGGTGGGCCATGTCACCAAACTTGGCGATCTCGGTGGCGTCGACGTTGTGATGGGTCTCGGACATGGGATATCGGTCTAGTGGGATGATGGGGCATTGTACTCACGGCGGCGATGTTTTATCCACACGGGCCTGCCCGCCGGCAACGGATCATCCCGAGGTGGCCTGATGATCCGCCCGGGCGATCTTCTCCTGCCAATCCCCGATCCGCCGGTGCAGATCGGTTTCGTCAATGGTGGTGAGCTGCCGATCCCGTAGCAGGGGCCGTCCCGACACCCAGACATCACTCACCTGATGGCGGCCGCAGGCGTAGATCAGGTGGGACACCGGATCGTAGACCGGCCGACATTCCAGGTCCTCCATGAACACCGCGGTGATATCCGCATTCTTGCCGGGGACCAGCGAGCCGATCTCATCGGCCAGCCCCAGGGCGCGGGCACCATGGAGGGTGGCCATGCGCAGGGCGGTGTGGGCAGGCAGGGCCGCGGCGTTGCCACTGACTCCCTTGGCCAGCAGGGCGGCGGTACGCATCTCGCCGAACATGTCCAGGTCATTGTTGCTGGCGGTGCCGTCAGTGCCCAGGGCCACGTTGACCCCGGCCTCCAGCAGGGCCTGTACCGGGCAGAAGCCGGAGGCCAGCTTGAGATTGGATTCGGGGCAATGGACCACGTGGGTGCCGGCCTGCGCCAGGTGAGCGATCTCCGCCGGTTCCAGCTGGGTCATGTGAACGGCCATGAGATTGGCGCCGCTCAGGCCCAATCGGGCCAGCCGCTCCAGGGGGCGGACGCCGAAGCGGGCGGTGGCCTCGTTCACCTCGTGGGCGGTTTCATGGACGTGCATGTGGATGGGCAGGTCCAGCTCATTGGCCAGGGTGACCAGCCGCTTCAGGGGTTCGTCGGAGACCGTGTAGGGGGCATGGGGGGCAAAGCAGAAGGAGAGCAGGGCATTGCCTTTATGGCGGTCATAGATCTCCAGGCCCTTGGCGATGTATTCGTCGCCGTTGGCGGCCCAGCTACTGGGGAAATCGATGACGATGAGGCCGATGGCGGCTCGCAGCCCTGCCTGTGAGGCCACCTGGGCAGTGGTCTCCGGGAAGAAGTACATGTCATTGAAGCAGGTGGTGCCGCCGCGGAGCATCTCGGCGGCGGCCAGCAGGCTGCCGTCGCGGACGAAGTCCTCGCCCACGAAACGGCCTTCGGCAGGCCAGATGTGGTTCTGCAGCCAGTCCATCAGGGGCAGGTCGTCGGCCAGGCCCCGCAGCAGGGTCATGGGGGAATGGGTATGGGCATTGATCAGGCCGGGGATGAGGGCATGCCGGCCCAGGTGCCGATGGGTGTCGGCCTGGTAGCGTTGCTCCGCCTCCGAGGTGGGCAGCAGATCGAGGATGCGGCCCTCGTGGATGACCAGGGTATGGTGATCCAGGACCTGATTGTCCGGTTCCACCGGGATGATCCAGCGGGCGGAGATCATTTTTTCGACGTTTTTCATGTCCGAAAAGATAACTTCACCCTGCAACGGCGGGCAAGCGGCACGTGGGTATTGATCCAGCGCACTGGCAGCAAAAGCGTGCCGGACATACAATCCCGCCCCATGAACACACACTCCCACGACTCCATTCGTGCCGTGCAGTGGACCGGCACCCACCTGCGCCTGCTGGATCAGCGGCGTCTTCCCCATGAATCCGTCTATCTGGATATGGATACGGCCCCGGAAGCCGCCGTGGCCATCCGCGATATGGTGGTGCGCGGCGCCCCGGCCATCGGCGTGACGGCAGCCTATGCGGTGGTCCTGTCGGCCCGCCAGGCCTGGGCTCGTGATCCTTCCCGCTGGCGGGATGCCATGCAGGCGGACCTGCAGACCCTGGCTGCCTCCCGGCCCACCGCCGTGAACCTGTTCTGGGCCCTGGCCCACATGCGTCGCCTTATGGACCGTCTGCCCGACGGCGTTGACCCTACCGCCGAGTTGCTGCTGGAGGCGGAGCGCATCCATCACGATGACATCGAAGGCAACCGTCATATGGGCGAGCTGGGTGCCGCCCTGATCGAGCCCGGTAAGGCCGTATTGACCCATTGCAATACCGGATCGCTGGCCACCGGCGGGTACGGCACCGCCCTGGGCGTGATACGCAGCGCCTATGCCAAGGGGCTGATTCCCCATGTCTACGCCGATGAAACCCGCCCCTGGCTGCAGGGTTCACGCCTGACCGCCTGGGAGCTGGTGCAGGACGGCATTCCGGTGAGTCTGCTCTGCGAGGGCGCCGCCGCCAGTCTGATGCGGGAAGGCCGGGTGAGCTGGGTGATCGTGGGCGCGGACCGCATCGCCGCCAATGGGGATGCCGCCAACAAGATCGGTACCTACGGACTGGCCGTGCTGGCCCGCCACCATGGGGTGCGTTTCATGGTGGTGGCCCCCACCTCCACCATCGACATGGACGCGGCCGACGGCAGCGCCATTCCCATCGAACAGCGGGGTGCCGAGGAGGTGCTGGAGCTGGCCGGGAAGCGAGTGGCGGCTGAAGGGGCGGGGGCCTGGAACCCGGCCTTTGACGCCACCCCCGCCGAGCTGATTGATGCCATCATCACCGAACGCGGCGTGGTGGAGCAGCCGAATCGGGAGAAGATGCAGGCATTGATGGGCGGGTGTTAGTTGCCGCGCCCATCCCGGCATGATTGCCCCGGTGTCGTTTCCTGTCGGCCCGGCCGAGCCTGGTCGATGTCGCCGGATTTCAGACCTTGAACGAGAACGGGAAAGGGCCGGCAGACCACTAGCCGGCCCGGCGTTGTGGTATGATCGCCCGCTTGTTCTGACCCATTTTCCGCCCATCATCACGCCCAGAGACTGAATGGCCGAATTCGCCAAAGAAATCCTCCCCGTCAATCTCGAAGACGAGATGCGCCAGTCCTATCTGGACTACGCGATGAGTGTCATCATCGGGCGCGCCCTGCCCGACGTGCGGGACGGACTCAAGCCGGTTCACCGCCGTGTCCTCTTCGCCATGCGCGAGTTGGGCAATGACTGGAACAAGCCCTACAAGAAATCCGCCCGCGTGGTGGGTGACGTGATCGGTAAATATCACCCCCATGGTGATTCCGCCGTCTACGACACCATCGTGCGCATGGCCCAGCCCTTCTCCATGCGGTACATGCTGGTGGACGGGCAGGGTAACTTCGGTTCCGTGGACGGCGATGCCCCGGCCGCCATGCGATACACCGAAGTCCGCATGGCCCGGATTGCCCATGAAATGCTGGCGGATATCGACAAGGAAACCGTCGATTTCGTCGACAACTACGACGGCTCCGAGTCGGAACCCTCGGTCTTCCCCGCCCAGTTGCCCAACCTGCTGATCAACGGCTCGGCCGGTATCGCGGTGGGCATGGCCACCAACATCCCGCCCCATAACCTCAATGAGGTGGTGAACGCCTGCATTGCCCTGATCGATGATCCGGAGCTGGCCATCGACGGGCTGATGGAGCACCTGCCGGGGCCGGATTTCCCCACCGCCGGTACCATCAACGGCGATCGGGGCATCCATGAGGCCTACCGCACCGGCCGCGGCCGCATTTATGTGCGTGCCCGCACCGAGATCGAGACCGATGAACGCACCGGGCGCCAGTCCATCATCGTCACCGAGCTGCCCTACCAGGTGAACAAGGCCCGTCTGCTGGAGCGCATCGCCGAGCTGGTCAAGGAGAAGAAGCTCGAAGGCATCAGCGAGCTGCGGGACGAGTCCGACAAGGACGGCATGCGCATGGTAGTGGAACTCAAGCGCGGCGAAGTCCCCGAGGTGATCATCAACAACCTCTACCAGCACACCCAGATGCAGAACGTGTTCGGCATCAACATGGTAGCCCTGGTGGATGGTCAGCCCCGTCTGCTGAACCTCAAGCAGATCCTGGAGGCCTTCCTGAGCCACCGCCGCGAGGTGGTCACCCGGCGCACCATTTATGATCTGCGCAAGGCCCGTGAACGGGCCCATGTGCTGGAAGGCCTGGCGGTAGCACTGGCCAATATCGACGAGGTCATTGCCCTCATCAAGGCCTCCGGTAGCCCCGCCGAAGCCAGGGAAGGGCTGCTGGCCCGGGCCTGGCATCCGGGTGCGGTGACCGGCATGCTGGAACGCGCCGGTGCCCTGGCTTCCCGTCCTGAGGATTTGGCCTTCGAGCTTGGCTTCAAGGACGACGGCTACCATCTGTCCGAGGCCCAGGCCCAGGCCATCCTGGACCTGCGTCTGCACCGCCTGACCGGGCTGGAGCAGGACAAGATCGTCGCCGAATATCGGGAACTGCTGGATCGCATCCATTACCTGCTGGAGATCCTCGGCAGCCCGGACCGTCTGATGTCGGTGATCCGCGAAGAACTGGAGGCGATCCGTGAGCAGTACGGGGATACCCGCCGCACCGAGATCCTGAGCACCCAGCTCGACCTGACTCTGGAAGACCTGATCACCGAGGAAGACGTGGTGGTCACCCTTTCCCATGCCGGTTACGCCAAGTATCAGCCCCTGAGTGCCTATCGTGCCCAGCGCCGGGGCGGCAGGGGCAAGACCGCCACCACCTTCCGCGAGGAGGACTTCGTGGATCGTCTGGTGGTGGCCAACACCCATGACACCATCCTGTGCTTCTCCAGTCGCGGCAAGGCCTACTGGCTCAAGGTCTATGAATTGCCTCTGGGCAGCCGCATCGCCCGGGGCCGCCCCATGGTCAATCTGCTGCCCCTGGAAGAAGGGGAGCGGATCAACGCCATCCTGCCGGTGCGCGAGTACCGTGAGGATGTCTACGTCTTCATGGCCACCAGCGAAGGTGTGGTGAAAAAGACCCCGCTGGTGGACTTCTCCCGGCCCCGTTCCAACGGCATCATCGCCGTGGGCCTGCGGGATGGGGACTGGCTGGTGGACGTGAAGATCACCGATGGCCAAAAGGACGTCATGCTGCTCACCTCCGCCGGCAAGGCCATCCGCTTCAACGAGGATTCCGTCCGTGCCATGGGGCGGACCGCCAGCGGTGTGCGTGGTGTGAAGCTTGCTGAGGACCAGCAGGTGATTTCCTTGATCATCGTCGATCAGGGCACCATCCTGGTGGCCACCGAGAACGGCTACGGCAAGCGCACCCCGCCCGAAGATTTCCCGCTCCACGGCCGTGGTGGTCAGGGCGTAATCGCCATCCAGACCGGCGGCCGCAACGGCAACGTGGTCGGCGCGACCCTGGTGGGTGATGAGGACGAGGTCATGCTCATTACCAACGGCGGCACGCTGGTGCGGACCCCTGTGGCCGAGATCTCCGTGCTGGGCCGCAACACCCAGGGCGTGAGACTCATCCGTCTGTCCGATGACGAGAAACTGGTGGAACTGGCGCGGGTGGAAGGTCTCAATGGGGAAGGCGAGGATGAGGCCGCGCCCGAGGACGCCGATGTCTGAGCCTGGTAAAACTCAAGAAACATGATGCAGGGGCGGCCCTTGGCCGCTCCTGTGGTGAGTGCCGCCCCCCATCCGGGCGCCGGCACCCTGCATTCTGTTGTGATCCAACCCTGGAGCAAACCATGACACGTGTCTATAACTTCAGCGCCGGCCCCGCCGTGTTGCCCGAGCCGGTGCTGGAACGCGCCCGCGAAGAAATGCTCGACTGGAACGGCACCGGCATGTCGGTGATGGAAATGAGTCACCGTGGCAAGGCCTTTGTCTCCATTGCCGCCCAGGCGGAACAGGATTTGCGGGATCTGCTGCAGATCCCCGCCAATTACAAAGTGCTGTTTCTGCAGGGGGGGGCCACCGGACAGTTCGCCGCCATTCCCATGAACCTGTTACGGGGCAAGACCCGGGTGGATTACGTGAACACCGGCGCCTGGTCCAAGAAGGCCATCTCCGAGGCCAAAAAATATGCGGACGTGAGCGTGGTGGCCACCGCCGCCGACAGCCACTTCTCCACCATCCCGGCCTTCGAGACCTGGCAGCGCAGCAGCGATGCCGCTTATCTGCACTACACCCCCAACGAGACCATCGGCGGGGTGGAGTTCCACTGGATCCCCGAGACCGGCGACGTGCCCCTGGTGGCCGACATGTCCTCCAACATCCTGTCCGGCCCCCTGGATGTCTCCCGCTTCGGCCTCATCTACGCCGGCGCCCAGAAGAACATCGGTCCTGCCGGTCTCACCCTGGTGATCGTGCGTGAAGACCTGTTGGGTGAGGCGTTGCCCTCCACCCCCAGCATCTTCGACTACCAGGTGCAGGCGGAAGCCGAGTCCATGTCCAACACGCCGCCCACCTATGCCTGGTACCTGGCCGGACTGGTATTCCAGTGGCTCAAGGAGATCGGTGGTCTGAAGGTGATGGACGAGATCAATCGTCGCAAGGCCGAGAAGCTCTACAAGGCCATCGACAACTCCGCCTTCTACACCAATCCGGTGGACGTGGCCGCCCGTTCCCGCATGAACGTGCCCTTCACCCTGGCGGATCCCGATCTGGACGGCCTGTTCCTCAAAGAGGCCGAGCAAGCGGGGCTGACCACCCTCAAGGGCCACCGCTCCGTGGGTGGCATGCGTGCCAGCATCTACAATGCCATGCCCGAGGCCGGTGTCGATGCCCTGGTGGAATTCATGGTGGACTTTGAACAGCGCAAGGCCTGACATGTACAAGATCCTCACCCTGAACAACATCTCCCCCAAGGGCCTGGACCGGTTCGGCCATGAGCGCTACGAAGTGGCCTCCGAGATCAGTCAGCCCGACGCCGTCATGGTGCGTTCCTTCAACATGCACCCGATGGAGATCCCCGCCGGTCTCAAGGCCGTGGGCCGGGCCGGTGCGGGGGTGAACAATATCCCCCTGGAGGCCATGACCGAGCGGGGCGTGGCGGTCTTCAATGCCCCCGGTGCCAATGCCAACGCGGTGAAGGAACTGGTGCTGGCGGGCATGCTGCTGGCGGCCCGCAACATCTGCCAGGCCTGGGACTACACCCGCAATCTGGCCGGGGATGACGAGACCCTGCACAAGCAGGTGGAGGCGGGCAAGAAGCAGTTCAGCGGCTTCGAATTGCCGGGCCGGACCCTGGGCGTGGTGGGTCTGGGGGCCATCGGGGTGCTGGTGGCCAACGCCGCCCGCGCCCTGGGCATGAACGTCATCGGCTTTGACCCGCACATCACCGTGCGCGCTGCCTGGCAGCTGGACGCCGGCGTGCAGCAGGCCCTGAGTGTGGATGACCTGCTCGCCCGCTGCGACATGGTGACCTTCCACGTCCCCTTGAACAACCATACTCGCCACCTGCTGAACCGGGAGCGGCTCCACGCCATGAAGGATGGGGCCGTGGTCCTGAACTTCGCCCGTGAAGGCATCGTGGACGAGGTTGCCGTGCTGGAGGCCCTGGAGGCGGGCAAGCTGCGCAGCTATGTGTGCGATTTCCCCAGCAACACCCTCATGGGCAAGGCCGGGGTGATTGCGCTGCCGCACCTGGGGGCTTCCACCCTGGAGGCAGAGGAGAACTGCGCCGTCATGGTGGCGGACCAGTTGCGCGAGTACCTGGAACACGGCAATGTGCGCAATTCCGTGAACCTGCCGGAGGTGGTGCTGCCTCGGGCCGGCAGGGCCCGCTTGGCGGTCATCAACCGCAATCTGCCGGACATGGTGGGCCAGATCTCCCATGTGCTGGGGCAGAACAACATCAATATCGTCCACATGGTGAATGAATCCCGCGCCGGGGTTGCCTACAATCTCATAGACGTGGAAGACGAGATCGGTGAAGAAGCGGCCCGTGCCATCGCGGGCATTGACGGCGTGTTGCGGGTCCGCGTCCTGTAACAGGTCCCACGAGTAGAACGGGTCAAGACATGAGTGGTCAGGACGGGGAGACGCTGGACGGTATTCGCCGGCGTATCGATGCGCTGGACGATGAGATCATGCGTCTGATCAGTGAGCGGGCCGACTGCGCCCAGGAAGTGGCCCGCATCAAGCGGGCCGCCGACCCCCGGGCGGAGTTCTACCGTCCGGAGCGGGAGGCCCAGGTGTTGCGCCGGATTCAGGCGGCCAATCCCGGCCCCCTGAACAGTGAGGAAATGGCCCGTCTGTTTCGGGAGATCATGTCCGCCTGCCTGGCCCTGGAACAGCAGTTGTCCATTGCCTTCCTGGGGCCGGAGGGGACCTTCACCCAGGCCGCCGCCCTCAAGCATTTCGGGCATTCGGTCAACACCGTGCCCATGAATGCCATTGATGAGGTATTCCGGGAGGTGGAATCCGGCAGTGCCCACTACGGGGTGGTGCCGGTGGAGAACTCCACGGAAGGGGTGGTGACGCACACCCTGGACCGCTTCATGCAGTCACCCCTGAGCATCTGCGGTGAGGTGGAACTGAGGATCCATCACCATCTGCTGTCCGTTGTCGGCGAACTGCCCCAGGTGGAGCGGATCTATTCCCATCAGCAGTCCCTGGCCCAGTGCCGGGAGTGGCTGGATGCCCGTTTGCCCCATGCCGAGCGGTTGCCCGTGAGCAGTAACGCCGATGCGGCCCGGCGGGCGGCCAGAGAGCCGGGGGCCGCGGCCATTGCCAGTGAGGCGGCGGCGGAACTCTACGGTCTTAACGTGCTGGCGGCCAATATCGAGGATTCGCCGGACAACACCACACGGTTCCTGGTGATCGGCCCCCGTTCCAGTGGCCCCTCCGGCAATGACAAGACCTCGCTGCTGATATCGGCTCGCAACCGTCCGGGCTCGCTCCACGGCCTGCTCTCACCCTTTGCCGACAACGATGTGAGCCTGACCCGGATCGAGTCCCGACCTTCTCATTGCGTGAACTGGGAATACGTCTTTTTCATGGACATCGAGGGTCATGCCCAGAATGCCCACGTGGCCAAGGCCCTGGTGGAACTGAAGCAGGAAGCGGAACTGGTCAAGGTGCTGGGTTCCTACCCCAAGGCCGTCCTGTAGGTCCCGTATTCGGGAGTCGGAAGCACATCATTCCACGGCCGGTTAATCTTGTGACGGCCGCCAAGAATCAACTCCGGAGACAACATGAGCTGTGACTACCGTGCCCTGGCCAATGTCGGGGTTCAGAGCCTGATGCCTTACCAGCCCGGCAAGCCGGTGGAGGAGTTGGAGCGGGAACTGGGTATCCGCGAGAGCATCAAGCTGGCCTCCAACGAAAACCCTCTGGGTCCCAGTCCTCGTGCCATCCAGTCCCTGGGGGGGCTGCTGGACGGCCTGGCCCTGTATCCGGATGGCGGCGGTTTTGCCCTGCGTCGGCGTCTGGCCGAGGTGCTGGGGGTGGAACCGGCCTGCATCACCCTGGGCAACGGCTCCAACGACGTGCTGGAACTCATCGCCCGGGCCTACCTGTCCCCCGGTCGCAATGGGGTCTTCTCCGCCCATGCCTTTGCCGTCTACCCGCTGGTGGTGCAGGCAGTGGATGCCGAGGCCCGCATCGCCCCCGCTAATCCCGTGGGCCATGCGATGCCCTATGGCCATGACCTGGCCGCCATGGCGGACCGGGTGGATGCCCATACCCGAGTGATCTTCGTGGCCAACCCCAATAACCCCACCGGCACCTGGCTGGACAGTACCGTGCTCAAGGCCTTCATCGCCGCCCAGCCGCGAGAAGCCCTGGTGGTGGTGGACGAGGCCTATTTTGAGTATGTGGAAGAGGCCGAATATCCTGATACCACCCGCTGGCTGGCGGAATTCCCCAATCTGGTGGTAACCCGCACCTTCTCCAAGATCCACGGCCTGGCGGGCCTGCGCATCGGCTATGCGGTCTCCAGCCCGGCAGTGGCGGATATCCTTAACCGGGTGCGTCAGCCCTTCAACACCAACACCCTGGCGCAAGCCGGTGCCCTGGCGGCCCTGGAAGACGACGCCCACGTGCGAGAATCCGTCAAGGTGAACCGGGAAGGCCTGGCCTTCCTGACCGAGGCCTGTCGTGAGCGGGGCCTGGGGTTCATCCCTTCCGTGGGCAACTTCCTGTGCATCGACGTGGGCCGGGAAGCCGGGCCGGTGTATCAGGCCCTGCTCCACCAGGGTGTGATCGTGCGCCCCGTGGCCGGTTACGGCCTGCCCGATCACTTGCGGGTGACGGTGGGACGTGCCCACGAGAACCGGCGTTTCATCGACGCCCTGGATCAGGTGCTGGCCCGGTGATTCGTCGTCTGACTATTTTCGGTGTCGGCCTCATCGGCGGCTCCCTGGCCCTGGCTCTGCGTCAGGCCGGCACCTGCCGGGAAGTGGTGGGGTGTTCCCGTTCCGAGGATCATCTGCGCCATGCGGTGGAACTGGGCGTGATCGACCGTTACAGCCTGGACCCGGCAGAGGCGGTGGCCGGCGCCGACATGGTGGTGCTGGCGGTGCCCTTGGGGGCCATGTGTGGTGTCTGCGCCTCCATCCGCGACCATCTGGACCCGGAGGCCGCCATCACCGATGTGGGCAGTGCCAAGGGCAGCGTGGTGGATGCGGTGCGGGAGGGGTTTGGTGAACTGCCCCATGGGTTCGTGCCCGGCCACCCCATTGCCGGTACCGAGCGCAGCGGCGTTGCGGCGGCCTTCCCGACCCTGTTCCAGGGGCGGCGGGTGATCCTCACCCCGCTGGAAACCACGGATATCAGCGCCTTGGCCAAGGTGCGCACCATGTGGGAAGAAACCGGTGCCGTGGTGGAGAGCATGTCCGTGGCCCACCATGACGAAGTCCTGGCCGCCACCAGCCATTTGCCTCATCTGCTGGCCTTCGGCCTGGTGGACAGCCTGGCCCGTATGGGGGAGCGGGACGAGATTTTCCGCTATGCCGCCGGTGGTTTTCGGGATTTCACTCGCATCGCCTCCAGTGATCCGGTGATGTGGCGAGATATCTGCCTGTCCAACCGGGAAGCGATCCTGTCGGTGATGGCCCATTACCAGGAAGACCTGAGCATGATCACCGAGGCGGTGTCCCGTGGGGATGGCGATCGGCTGCTGGAGATCTTTCAGCGTGCCAAGGCGGCTCGGGATCGGTTCAGTGAGTGAGTGTTTTTTGATGGATTTGGGGTGACTAGATGACACACAGCAGCACGATGGAATTTCTGGTGGAACCGGGCGGGCGGCTTGAGGGCCGTTGCCGTGTTCCGGGTGACAAATCCATCTCCCACCGGTCCATCATGCTGGGCGCGCTGGCGGAAGGCATCACCGAAGTGAGTGGTTTTCTGGAGGGGGAGGACTGCCTGGCCACCCTCAAGGCCTTTCGCGCCATGGGGGTTCGGATCGACGGCCCCGAAGCCGGACGGGTGACCATCCACGGCGTGGGCTTGCAGGGTCTGAAGACGCCCGACGCCCCTCTGGACTTGGGCAATTCCGGGACATCCATGCGCCTGATGGCCGGCCTGCTCGCCGGGCAGTCCTTCGACACCGTGCTCACCGGCGATGCGTCCCTGAGTCGTCGGCCCATGCGCCGTGTCACCGAGCCGCTGTCACGCATGGGTGCCCGCATCGACACCGGCCCCGAAGGTCGTCCACCCCTGACCATCCATGGCGGGCAGTCGCTGGAGGGCATTGACTATGAGATGCCCGTGGCCAGTGCGCAGGTCAAATCCAGTCTGCTGCTGGCCGGTCTTTACGCCCAGGGTCGGACCTGCGTGACCGAGCCGGCACCGACTCGGGATCACACCGAGCGCATGCTGACAGGCTTTGGCTATGGTGTGGCCGGCGACCAGGGTCGGGTCTGCCTGCAGGGCGGGGGACGTCTTGGAGCCACGGCCATCGATGTGCCCGCGGATATCTCTTCTGCGGCCTTCTTCCTGGTGGGGGCGAGCATCGCGCCCGGCTCCGAACTGACTCTGGAGCACGTGGGTGTGAATCCGACCCGTACCGGCATCATCGACATCCTGCAACTGATGGGTGCCGACATCCGCCTGGAAAACCCTCGCGAAGTGGGGGGGGAGCCGGTGGCCGACTTGCTGGTGCGTGCCGCGCCCCTTAAGGGGATCCGCATCCCCGAGGCCCTGGTGCCCCTGGCCATTGACGAATTCCCCGCCATCTTCGTGGCAGCCGCCTGCGCCGAGGGGGAAACAGTACTCACCGGTGCCGAGGAACTGCGGGTCAAGGAAAGCGACCGTATCCAAGTGATGGCGGACGGTCTGGCCGCCTGCGGTATCCGGGCCCGACCCACGCCGGACGGCATCGTGATCCAGGGTGGCCGGTTTCAGGGTGGTGTGGTGCAAAGCCACGGCGATCATCGTATTGCCATGTCCTTTGCCATGGCGGCATTGCGCGCCCAGGGATCCATC
This sequence comes from Ectothiorhodospira lacustris, assembly GCF_022227845.1. GTDB lineage: Bacteria > Pseudomonadota > Gammaproteobacteria > Ectothiorhodospirales > Ectothiorhodospiraceae > Ectothiorhodospira > Ectothiorhodospira lacustris. The sequence continues at coordinate 42,292 of NZ_JAJNQN010000003.1, forward strand.
CGTATCCAGGATTGCGCCAACGTGAACACCTCCTTCCCGGGGTTTGCCCAGTTCGCCGGTCGGGCAGGGCTGAACATCCACGTCATGGGGGAGGTCGCATGATGTCCGTGCCCGTGATTACCCTGGATGGTCCCGGTGGCTCCGGCAAGGGGACGGTGAGCCGTCTGCTGGCCGAGCGGCTGGGCTGGTCCTTCCTCGATAGCGGTGCCCTGTACCGTCTCGTGGCCCTGGGCGCCCTGCGTCGGGAGATTGCGTTGGATGATGTGGCGCAGGTGTCCGCGCTGGCCCGTCATCTGGATGTGTGCTTCGAGTTGGATGACACCGGCACCCCCAGGGTGCGTCTGGACGGCGACGTGGTGGGCGGCGAGCTGCGGACCGAAGCCTGCGGCGATGCCGCCTCAAAAGTGGCCGCGATCCCTTCGGTCCGACAGGCCCTGTTGGACCGACAACGGGATTTTCGCAGCGCCCCGGGGCTGGTGGCCGACGGCCGGGACATGGGCACGGTGGTCTTTCCGGATGCGCCATTGAAGGTTTTCCTGACCGCGGACACACAAGAGAGGGCCCGGCGTCGCTACCTGCAGTTGAAGGAGCAGGGGCTTAGTGCTAACCTGCCAGCCCTCATAGAAGAATTGGCCGAACGTGATCGGCGCGATGCGGAGCGGGCCGTGGCCCCGCTCAGGCCCGCAGAGGATGCCATTGAGGTGAACTCCACCCACATGAGTATCGATGCGGTCCTGAACGAGATCCTCGCATTGGCGGCGAAACGCGGCCTGGTGACAGCTGTGTGACCACGGTCCGGGGCAGGCAAGCCCGGGATCCTTTTTGAATAACCGGTCTGCAACGGGATTGTGCAGGCCTAAATACTATTTTGCAGGTTCAACCAACCCATGACTGAAAGTTTCGCGCAACTGCTCGAAGAGAGCTTGTCCTCCATCGAGATGCGGCCCGGCTCCATCTTGAATGGCACCGTCATCAACATCACCAACGATATGGTGGTGGTGAATGCCGGCCTCAAGTCCGAGGGCGTCATCCCCATCGAGCAGTTCTACAACGAAAAGGGTGAGCTGGAAATCCAGATCGGCGATCTGGTGGAAGTGGCCCTGGAGTCCCCCGAAGACGGCTTCGGCGAGACCCGCATGTCCCGCGAGAAGGCCAAGCGTGCCAAGGCCTGGGAACGCCTCGAAGAGGCCATGGAGAAGGACGAGACCATCGCCGGTATGATCAGCGGCAAGGTCAAGGGCGGCTTCACCGTGGAACTGGGTGATATCCGCGCCTTCCTGCCGGGCTCTCTGGTGGACGTTCGCCCCGTGCGCGACACCGCCTACCTGGAAGGCAAGGAACTGGAGTTCAAGCTCATCAAGCTGGACCGTCGCCGCAACAACGTGGTGGTGTCCCGCCGCGCCGTGGTGGAGAAGGAATACAGCGCCGAGCGCGAAGCCCTGCTCAAGAACCTGCAGGAAGGCATGGTCCTCAACGGTATCGTCAAGAACCTCACCGATTATGGTGCGTTCCTGGATCTGGGCGGTATCGACGGCCTGCTGCATATCACCGACATGGCCTGGAAGCGGGTCAAGCATCCTTCCGAAGTGGTCAACATCGGCGACGAGATCCAGGTCAAGGTCCTCAAGTTCGACCGTGAGCGCAACCGCGTCTCCCTGGGCCTGAAGCAGCTGGGCGAAGATCCGTGGGAAAACATCACCCGTCGCTATCCGGTGGGCACCCGTCTGTTCGGCAAGATCACCAACATCACCGACTACGGCTGCTTCGTGGAAGTGGAGGACGGCGTCGAAGGTCTGGTGCACGTCTCCGAGATGGACTGGACCAACAAGAACGTGAACCCCGCCAAGGTCGTGGTCGTGGGCGAAGAAGTGGAAGTGATGATCCTCGACATCGACGAGGAGCGTCGCCGCATCTCCCTGGGCATGAAACAGTGTCAGGCCAATCCCTGGGACGAGTTCGCCGCCATGCACAACAAGGGCGAGAAGGTCTCCGGTGTGATCAAGTCCATCACCGACTTCGGCATCTTCGTGGGCCTGGAAGGTGGTATCGACGGTCTGGTTCATCTCTCCGACCTGTCCTGGAACATGCCCGGCGAAGAAGCCGTGCGCAACTTCCGCAAGGGTGAAGAGATTGAGGCCGTGGTGCTGTCCGTGGATCCCGAGCGTGAGCGTATCTCCCTGGGCCTGAAGCAGATGGACAAGGATCCCTTCTCCAACTTCGTGGCCGAAAACGCCAAGGGCTGCATCATTAAGGGCGTTGTGAAGGAAGTAGACGCCAAGGCTGCCGTGGTGGATCTGGGTGACGGTGTTGACGGCATCCTGCGTGCCTCCGAACTGTCTCGTGACCGCGTCGAAGATGCCCGCTCCGTGCTGACCGTCGGCGAGACCGTGGAAGCCAAGTTCGTGGGCGTGGATCGCAAGAACCGCACCGTGACCCTGTCGATCAAGGCCAAGGAAAGCGACGAAGAAGCCGAAGTGATGCAGGACTACAGCGGCTCCTCCGCAGCCACCACATCGCTGGGTGCGCTGTTGAAGGAACAGCTGGCCGGCAGCGGCGATTCCGAGAAGAAGTAAGGCTCGCGCCATCATCCCCGGATGCAATCCATCCGGGGATCTTTGCGTGCAGAGAGTCATGGTCGTGTAACATGCAAAGGGCAGGACGATGACGAAATCGGAACTCATCGATATACTGGCTCGCAAGCAGAGCCATCTTGCGTACAAAGATGTTGAGTTATCGGTCAAGACCATACTCGAACAGATGAGCCAGGCACTGGCCACCGGAGACCGGATCGAGATTCGCGGTTTCGGCAGTTTCTCGCTGCACTTCCGGCCGCCTCGGGTAGGGCGTAACCCCAAAACGGGTGAGACCGTGTCTCTGCCGGGGAAATACGTGCCTCACTTCAAGCCTGGCAAGGAATTGCGGGAGCGGGTCAATGAGCCGGAAAAGGCCGGGATCCGCTGACGTGGCAACACACTAATGTCCACAATCGGGAAAGCAGCCCATGAGTCGAGTCATTCTTCCGTTGGTTCTCATCCTGGCCGTTGTTCTGGGGGCCAGTTTTACGATTCTTAATGCCGGGGAGGTGGATGTACACCTGTACCTGGAAAGTTTCCAGGTGCCGCTGTCCATCGTAGTCTTCGTCAGCATGCTGCTGGGGGCCATACTCGGGGGTTTGGCCTGCAGTGGTCTGGTGATGCGCCGCGGTCGTGATGCGCGCTTGCTGCGCAAGCGCTGCAAGCGTGCCGATGATGAAATCGCCAGACTGCGTGCACTGCCCAGCAACAGCAAGGTGTAATTTTCATGATGGAACTCCTGTGGCTGCTGCTGCCGGTAGCGGCAGCCTCGGGATGGTTGGCGGCCCGTCGTACGGCTCGGCAAGACTCCGAGCCCGAGCGGGCCGTTGCCTTTTCCAGCCATTACATCAAGGGCCTCAACTACCTGTTGACTGAACAGTCGGATCGCGCCCTGGAAGTGTTCATCGACATGGTGGATGTCGATCCGGAGACGGTGGAGACCCACCTGATCCTGGGTAGCCTGTTCCGCCGCCGAGGGGAAGTGGACCGGGCCATCCGCATCCATCAGAACCTGGTGGAGCGTGAGAACCTGGACCCGGCACAGCGTGCCAATGCCCTGATGGAACTGGGACGCGATTACATGAAGGCCGGTCTGCTGGACCAGGCCGAATCCCTGTTCAAGGAACTTATCCAACTGGGTTTTCTCCAGGCGGAGGCCTACCAACGCCTGCGTGCCCTGTATGAGCGGGAGCGGGACTGGGCCAACGCCATTTGGGCCAGTGAGCAGTTGTGTGAATTTTCCACCGATCCGCAGAACCGTCACATCGCTCAGTACCATTGTGAACTGGGCGAGACGGCGCGATCCAAGGGCGACGCCCCTGATGCGGGTCGGCACGCCCGCAAGGCTTTGAGCTTTGATCGGGATTGCGCCCGCGCCGGCATCCTCATGGGCGATCTGGCCCTGGATGATGCCAATCCGCGACTGGCGGTGGAGCACTACGGTCGTGTGATGCGTCGCGATGCCGGATTCACCTCCCTGGTGCTCCCGCGTATTCGGGACGCCTTCATCCGGCTGGAGGATGCCGAAGGTCTGGAATCCCTGCTGACGGAACTGCGCGACCAGCATCCGTCGGAGGCCACGTCCCTGGCGCTGGCCCAGGCCCTGGAAGCACGGGGACGTCTGGATAGTCTGGACACGCTGCTGCGGGAAGAAATGGCCCGGGATTCGGTACCCTTGAAACTCTTGCCGGTCTATCTTCGCCTCAAGGCACAGCGTAATGGCACTGCGGCTGATGCCTTGCCGGTGGCGATCCAGGTGCTGGATCGATATCTGGAAGGGCATGTCCGCAACACCTGTACCCAATGCGGATTTCAGTCCCGTACCCATTTCTGGCATTGTCCCAGCTGCCAGGGCTGGGCCACCATCCGCCCCATCGACAGTGTGATCGAACAGCGTCCGGAAACCTGTCTGACGCCCTCTTGAGCTGGGTGGCGCACTGTCCTGTTTTCCGTTTTTCATCACGAGGTTTGTCTAGATCATGTCCCAGATTTCCTCCGGCCCGCGGGTCATCGTGGCCCTGGACTATCCCGATGCCGATGCCGCACTGGCCGTGGCGTCCCGGCTTAACCCGTCACAGTGTCGGCTGAAAGTCGGTTTTGAGCTGTTTGTCAGTGCCGGTCCGGCCCTGATCGAGCGTCTGCATGCCCTGGATTTCCAGGTGTTCCTGGACCTCAAGTTCCATGACATCCCCAATACCGTGGCCGGTGCCTGCCGTGCCGCTGCACGCCTGGGGGTCTGGATGGTCAACGTGCATGCCGCGGGTGGTCGGCCCATGATGGCGGCGGCGCGGGAAGCACTGGAATCCGTGGTGACCACAGGGCAGCGTCCGCTGCTGATCGCGGTGACGGTGCTGACCTCCATGGATGAGGCCGATCTGGCCGGTTGTGGCGTGAACCGCACGGTGCCGGAGCAGGCCCATTATCTTGCGGCCCTGACCCACGCGGCCGGACTGGATGGGGTGGTCTGCTCCGCCCATGAAGCCGGTGCACTCAAGTCGGCCTTTGGTGAGCCATTCCTGCGCGTGACGCCGGGGATCCGTCCGGCGGATGCGGCACTGGGCGATCAGAAGCGGGTGATGACCCCGGGAGAAGCCATTTGTCTGGGGTCCAGCCATCTGGTGATCGGTCGTCCCGTGACCCAGGCTCACGACCCTGCTGCCGTGCTGACGGCGATCAATCAGGAGATCGCCGCCGCGGCTTGAACCCGAGGGGGAATTGGGCGATAGTGTCGTCGCGGGTACAACGGATTGCAGGAACACACGACCCGCTTTGAACCATGGAACGCCAAGGAAATCCTCAAGGAGGCAACGGTATGAAACGTCTGACGTCCCTGATCGTCCTTTTCTCCCTGCTGTTCACCGCCACCGGCGCTTGGTCCGCCGGGCCGGTGAACGTCAACGAGGCGGATGCCCAATCCCTGTCCCGTACCCTGACCGGCGTGGGACTGACTCGGGCCGAGGCCATCGTCGCTCATCGAGAGCAGCACGGCCCTTTCACCTCCGTCCATCAGCTGATGCAGGTGCCGGGTATCGGCCCGCGTACCGTGGAGCAGAACCTGGACCGGATCGAGTTGGGTAGCCACGCGCAACAGGATTGATCCTGCCCGCAGCGCCGGGATCATCCGCGCATCTGCCGGGAAGCACAGAGAAGGGGCGGCCATTACCGCCCCTTCTCTGTTTTGTGTCATCTCATCCACCTATACTGAGTAATTCCGGAACTGAATCCATACAACTCGACCAACGAAGACGTGCTTATGCAAAAAAAGATAAGGAAGGCAGTTTTTCCCGTGGCCGGGATGGGCACTCGCTTCCTGCCCGCCACCAAGGCCAATCCCAAGGAAATGTTGCCCGTGGTGGACAAGCCCTTGATCCAGTATGCCGCTGAAGAGGCGGTGGAGGCGGGCATCGATGTACTGGTATTCGTCACTGGACGCAACAAGCGCTCCATCCCCGATCACTTCGACAAGGCCTACGAGCTGGAGAAGGAACTGGAAGAGCGTGGCAAGGAGAAGATGCTGGAGGTCGTGCGCAACATCCTGCCTGCCGGCGTGACCTGCGTCTATATCCGCCAGGCGGAGGCCCTGGGCCTGGGGCATGCGGTGGGCTGCGCCCGGCCGGTGGTGGGGGATGAGCCCTTTGCCGTCATCCTGGCCGACGACCTCATCGACGGCGCGGGGCAGGGGGCATTGAAGCAGATGGTGGAAGTCTACGAACAGCATGGTTGCAGTGTCCTGGGCGTGGAAGAAGTCCCGCCCAGTGAGACGCAGAAATACGGCGTGGTCACGCCTGAGCCGTTGTCTGAACGTCTGTGGAATGTCAAAGGTATCGTGGAAAAGCCTGCCCCTGAAGTGGCGCCTTCCAACATGGCCGTCGTAGGGCGCTACATCCTGACCCCCCGTATCTTCGATCTGCTGGAAACCACCCAGAGAGGGGCCGGCGGCGAGATCCAGCTGACCGATGCCATCTCGGATCTGCTGGCCGAGCAACAGGTACTGGCCCATCGGTTCAACGGCACCCGCTATGACTGCGGCAGCAAGCTGGGCTACCTGCAGGCAACGGTGGAATACGCACTGAAACATCCTGATCTCAAGGATGACTTCCGGGAGTATCTGCTGGGGACTGTCTGTAGTCGGGGAATCTGAATTCAGGAATCAGGCCACACGCCGGTCGATGTCCTTCAGGAAACACTGAACAAGTCCGCTGCCCTCACTCCCGCTCCGCTGCCGTCACTCCCGCGGAAGCGGGAGTCCGGAATTTTCGGTAGTCTGTGGCCGAATTCCCGCTTCTGCGGGAACGACTTGTTCAGAACATCCTTATCCGTGAATTATCAAGCCATGAGGGCGGTACGGCGTGCCGCCCTCACCAAGCATCGGTCGGGAAGTGAGCTGGTTCAGATTTTTGCAACGATCCACCCGGTCCAGGGAAAACACCGTCTCCCTGGGTCGACGGGATGATGAGCGTTACGAGCGCTGGTCCAGGGCCGTCAAGCGTACGCGTGTCTCCCGCAACCTGCTGAACATTGCGTGGACGGCAGGCCCGGTGACCGTGCTGGGTCTTTCCGGCGGTTACTACATCGGCTATGGCCGCCCCCCTTCCATCGAGTTGGTGACCTATTTCGTCAGCTTCACCGTGCTGTCCGGCCTGATCGGTCTGATTGCCAAGATCGTCTATGACAGCGTTCACGGTTCCGCCAAGGAACAGGCACAGGCCGATGTCATGGAGGCCGTCGACAAGCTGGGGGATCTGATCCTGGCAGTCCGGGACCTGGCCATGGAGGGGCTGGATCCTGAAGTCCGCCGCCGCGAGGCCGCCGTGCAGTTGCTGCAGCGGGTGGATCTTTCGCCCGAAGGGGTGGCCTTTGCCTGCGAAGAGCTCACCGGCAGTCAGCCGCTGGGACGCTGGCTGGCCCAGATCGATACGTTTCGTCGGGCAGGCCTGTATTCCCGTATCCGCGACATCCATCAGGAAAGGGGCGAGGCCTTTGAGAGTATCGTCACCGATCTCAGGCAGATTGCCCCTGTCGCCGCGGGTATCCTGAGAGAACGCTATCTGGGCAGCGCCCCTAAGCTGCAACAGGGTGTGCCTCGGGATGAATTCTTTCTGGAAAGGGTCATGGCTGCCATCGAGCAGGACAATCCCCTGCTGATGACCACCGCCGATGTGGAAGCCATGCTGGTGCTGGCGTTCGAGCTGATCAACGGGCGCGAGATTCCCATGCTGATGTTCAGCTATACCGGCAAATGGCGCCTGGCGGGGGCACTGGATCAGATGGAAGCGGCCCGCAGTCGTTACCGTATTGCCCAAGCAGCCGCCAGCAATCGAATTCGTGCCCTGGCTTCCTGGTTGGTGGAGGTGGACCTGCTGGCCTACGAGGAAGTACCCGAGGGGTTGTCGTCCCATCTGCTGGTGGAGCGGGTGGTTCAGGCACTGGATGAGCTGACCACGCTGGTGGATGATCTGAGCAGGGTCCTGCTGGAGAACCACCTGGAACCCCGGGGTGATCTACGACGCCTGGCGGAAAATCTGGCCACGGCACTGCGCCTGTACCGGACCGCCTATGAGGCGTTTCAGGAGGTGGGGCGTGTCCACGCGGAATTGCTCAGGGCGTCGGAGTCCTGGGAGACACTCACTTCCCGTGACCTGGATGATTCGGAACAGCTTCGCGTAGGGCCGGGTCGTCGCGGGCTTCGTATTGTGGAGAGGGTGGTCAGTCTGGATGAGGACGCTCGCGAGGCGGTCTGCCAGCATCTGGTGAGTTATCTTCACGGCGAGCATCTGGAAAAACGGGGTCGGCGTTTCTTTACCCGTCGGGATGGCCGGCGGCGGCTCCTCACCCTGGATGGTGCCAGGCAGTTGGCGGTTGAGGTGGCCCTGGCTCTGGAGCCGCACATCGGTCTGTCTCGTCCCGAGATACAGCGGGGTGTGGGCGCGACCCAGGCCAGCTACCTGGGCAGTTTGGAACCCGGCATGAGTGCCCAGGAAAAACGCGTCCTGGGCGAGGCCATGGTCCTGGAGGTGGAACAGGACATGAGTCGGGCCGCGGAGCGTCTGGCCTTGGCACTGGTGAAACACTACCGGGTGAGGTTGACGGATGCGGCCCGGGAGTTTCTCATCGAGACCTACGGCGCCCGCCCCCAGGTACTGAGCATGATCTCCCAGAGCCACCTGGATGAGATGCCCCGGATCAGTCTGTTGAGCCTGCGCCCGCCGGTGGTATCCAGTCCGCGACGGGACTGGTATCGCGGTCTGGTAAGGGCGCGCAGAGTGTTGCCGGACTGATCACCATTAGAAGTTCAGCTGGAGCGACACGGCACCTCGTGTCTCCCGGCGATTGGCAGGCCAACTGGGGCTGTCAGCACCGCGACCGGTAAAGCCGCTTGCAAGCAGATCGTCCACGTGCAGCCCGATCTTCGCCTGCTCTCCCAGCGATCTTTGCAGACCCAGACGCAGGAAGCCGTCACCGGCGCCTAGAGGCGCGGCCAGTGGGTCATCCAGCCATTTCACATCGGCATGGTGGTAGTACTGGAACGACAGGGTCCAGGCATCGGCGGGTGTGTAGTAGCCGGCAAGATTGAAGATATGGTCCGGAACCGAGTCTGCATGGAGCCTGGTATCCGGTCCGGCGCTGCGGCTGTCCAGCAGGGACAGTCCCCCGCTCAGGCGAAAGTGGGGGTTGAATCGGTAATCGATCTGCATCTCCACCCCCTGGATAGTCAGTTTGCCCAGATTGCTGATGACGGCGGTGAAGTCCGCGGGCATCTGCCCCAGGGGGATCTGGATCAGTCGATCCACCTCGTTGTGAAAGGCCTTGATGTCCAGGCTGCCCCGACCATGATCAAACAGCAGGTGACCGCCCAGTTCCAGGGATTGGATGACCTCGGCCCGGATATGCTCATCCGCGATGAAGGTCAGACCGCCTTCGCCGGGCCGAATCCCGATCGGGGTGGGGAAGACGGCCTCGATCTCCGACTCGATGAGGCTCGGGGTGCGTATGGCACGGGAGGCCACCAAGCGCAGGCTCAGGTCACTGGTGGGGAGGAAGATCAGGGCTGCCCGCGGCATGAATTCATCCCGGATCAGGTCATTGGCCTCATACATCCCGCCCAGATTCAACAGCCAGCGTTCCGCAGGCATCCACTCCAGGTTGGCGAACAGACGCTGGATGCGGTTTTCCACGGCACCGGCCGTCCTGAAATAGTAGGCAGAGCGGGCGGCGTCCTCGCGCAGTCCGCCTCCCCATACCATCCGGATCCGGGGATCCAGTTGACGATGCCATTCCACTTCCAGATCATGCCGCCGGTTGCGCACGCCCTGATCCACATCGACCCACAGGCCCGAGGCAGGGTCACGCAGTGGGTATTCATCGATCAGGTCATACTGTTCAAAGTAATACTGCAGGCGATAGCCTGCATCGGGGTCGGCATGGCCCTCCAGAACGGCATGAAGGTGTCCGTACCTGAAACCGAGATCTCTGGAGGGAATCAGCAGGTTGTTGCCGGTCTCCAGGCCCTTGTCCACGTGCGTCAGGCCGGCGTTCACCGTCAATGACCGGGAGCCCGTCAACTCCCGGTCCAGCCGCCCCTTCAGGGCCGTGCGCTCCCACTGGTCGCGGTTGCCGGGAAAGCCGTCATCCTCCGCATGGGACAAGGACAGACGGTAATGTTGCCTGTCCCCCAGGCTGCCCCCCTGACGCAGGGAGACATCACGGACACCGTGGGTGCCGATCCGGGTCCGGACCTGCGTCCCCGGGGTATCGGCGGCGTGGCGGGTCAGGATATTGATGATCGCAAAGAAGGAATTGGAGCCATAGGCGGCGGAATTGGGGCCACGAACGATCTCGATGCGTTCGATGTCATCCAGAGGCAGGGCCAGGTCACCCCACTGGGCACCGCCGTTGGTGGGGCTGTAGATGGAGCGGCCATCCACGAGCACTTGCAACTGGCGAACGAACATGCCCCCCAGTCCATGGTAACTGACGATGCGTCGATTGCCGTCGTGATGGCTGACCAAAAAACCGGGCACCATGCTTAGAACATCGGCAATATGCCGGGCATTGCTGTGTTCCAGCCAGTCCCTGTCAATAATGGTGACCGTCGCCGGGGCCTCGATCTGGGGTTGCTGCATGCGCGTGGCGGTGAGTGCCACGGGCAGTTCCATGAAAAAGTCCTGTTCCGACAATGTCCGAGTGTCGGCCGGTACGCCCGTGGGGAGCAGTAGCGCGATGCACAGGAAGCGCTGCATCTTGGTCATGAGGCAAGTTCCTGATCTTTCCTGAGCCGTTTTCGTGGGGATGCGCACTTGCCATTTTGGGTTTATTTTGTGATGCGCTTCTCAAAAACTCGGATTATAGCTTTTTTATGCCCGATGAAATGGGCTGCCATGGGCCGCGGGCCCCATGCTGGCTCCGAGGTTTGGTGGTGCAGGCGAGGTGTCTCCGCTCGCTGCAATGGCAAGTCTCAGAGACCGCCGGCTCCGGTCAAAGTCTGCTTGATGTATTCGGCCAGCACTCGATAGCCATCCCCATTGGGATGAATGGGATCGGCCTTGAGATCATCCCGGGACAATATATGAGCCAGTGCACGGTTTTCCAGAGGAATCCCGAATTCCGCCGCCAGCGTTTCGTAGGTCTGGGCATTTCGCAGACGCAGCAGGGTAGGGGCGGGCACGGCCACCAGCATGACCTGGATACCCCGTTCCTGGGCTGAGTGGATCATGGTGGCCAGGTTACCCTGTTTCTGGTCCATATCCATGCGGCGGAGCATGTCGTTACCGCCATGGATCAGTACCAGCAGATCCGGTCTGTGGTCGTCCAGCAGCCGTGGCAGCCGTTCACGTCCCTGACGACTGACTTCGCCGGGCACACCGGCATTGATGACCTCAAGGCCCGTCAAACGGGCCAGATGGGCGGGATAGCTTCCATCTCGCGGGGCGCCGGTGCCGAAGGTGAGACTGTCGCCGAAGGCCAATATCACCGCATCCTCGGGCAACGGCAGCATGGCCGGCGGGGCAGGGGAGCAGGCTGCGAGGAGGATCGCAAGGAGCAATGCCGGCAGGTAGCCTGAACGGCGGCGCGGGTTACAGGGAATTCGGGCTTGGCGCGCGGTGTTTTCCGGGGAGTGGCGAGGATATGTCATGGGTTTTTGCCTTGGGTAATGACGAGACTATGCCTCGGGCGGGAAAACCGCAACCCGCCGTAGAGGAGTCCGACCGCTACGCCCCCTGAAGTGCCTTGACGGATACGGCCGGCTCGGTGCATTTTGCCGGCGCCGTGCTGTCCGCAGCGGGAAGTTCGATCCAGAACAGGCTTCCCCGTGGTTCCCGATGGGCGGCACCGACCCGCCCGTTCATGAGTTCGATCAGCTGTTTGCAGATGGCAAGGCCGATACCTGTGCCCTTGATATCGGGTGCTTCCCTTTCATGAAGCCGGGTGAAGGAGTGGAAAAGGCTATCGAGCCGCTCCGGGGGGATGCCCAGGCCCGTATCGGAGACCGTGATTCGGACCATGCGGCGGTTCGTATCCGCCTCGGCATGAATCCACACCTCCCCCCGGGAGATATTGTATTTGATCGCGTTGGAGACGAGGTTCAACAGCACCTGCTTGAGACGCATCTGGTCCGCCAGCACGCAAAGGGGCTGGGAATCGTGATGAATCCGGATATCTTGCGCCTTTGCCAGAGGACGCATCAGCGCAATACATTCTTCGATGAGGATATCGAGAGACTGTGGAGACAGGTTCACCCGGATTGCACCGGATTCGATGCTGGAAAGGTCCAGAACTTCTTCGATGAGGCTCAGGAGGTGTTTTCCCGCGCCAAGAATTTCCTGCACGCATTGCCTGTGATCCTCCGTCAGATCGGGATCGGTTTCCAGCAACTGCGAGAAACCCAGCACCACGTTCATGGGGGTGCGCAGTTCATGGCTCATGCGGGACAAGAACTCGGATTTTGCCTGACTGGCCTTTTCCGTCCGGGCCTGACTCAGCGCCAGTTCCCGAGTGCGCAGCGCCACCAGTCGTTTGACGTAGAGTTGTCGTGAACGCAGGACAAAGGCCATGAAGGCAGCCAGCAGGCTCATGAGGGCTCCAAGCAGACCCACTGCCCAGATCCCATAGTTCTGATGGTTCAGGAAAAACTCTTCATTTGGCCTGGCGACCAGCACATAGCTCTGATCATATTCCAACAGGGGATAGGTCCTGACGAAAGGGGTGCTGAACTGAATATGGCCCGGATCCGGGGCGCGGTTTTCCGTGGCGGGATGCTGGGCCAGCAGGGAGGGGGCAGCGTCCTGATCCAGGGCCATCAGTTGCAGCGTCATTTGTGCCACCGTGGTGTCGTGCATGCCGATGACCTTCTCCAGCGCGTCCTGGAAAAGCATGGCGGCGGCCACAACCCCCTGAGGGTCTGAATCGGCCTCGCCGCCCTGATGGGTTCGGTGATTGACCCGCTTGAATATCAGGCTGCCCCGTTCATCCTGAGCAGAATCCAGGTACAGCAACGAGACGGGGTGGGTGCCGATGACCCTGCCTGTACTGACTGCGCGCATCAGGGCAATGCGATGACTCCTGTGGGAGCCCATGTCAAATCCCAGGGTGGACCAGCCTTTGCCCGGCGGCTCAATATAGAGTGCCGGATAGTGGATTCTCAATGAATCCTCGGGCACCAGACGAATGCCGTCCACAGGGTTGTATTCATGGAGCCGGAATCCGGGCAGTCCATTGATCCGGGCCTGAGCCTCCGTGAGGAGGCGGGTGTCCGGCGTGACCCTGGGTACCCACATGTAGGCCTGAAGCGGGGAACGTTCCGTCAGCGGGCGAACGTAGTCAATAAAATCGAGGCGACCGTCCGCACCGTGAACTTCCATGAAACGCGCCAGTACATGCAGATCGTCCGATGCCCTTTGAAACACTTCGCGGAGTCGCTGCGCATACTGCGAGGCTTGCCGATCGAAGACTCGGAGCTGTTCCTGTTCGGTGATCTGTCGCGCCAGAAGCGTGCCAAGGGCCGTGAACAGGAGGCCGATGATCAAGGTGGTGACGACGATAGCTGCCAGTTCCCCCTGTTCCTGGTGGTCTTGATTCTGTTCGACCGGCCTGAGTGCCCGGACGATCGCCACGGCAAAGATGAGCAGAAGCAGGCCGGCAACGCCCAAGCCGGGCAGCCATGTCCGCATCAGGTTGCGATCCCGCAGATCCGTGGGGATCTCCAGGCTGACGATCAGCAGGACCTCGCCGGTACGGGGATGGAGGATGGGCGCCAGGGCGCGGGTGTAATGGCCGTATTCGTCCGCATGCCTGTCGGTAAAAAGCGCTTGACCGGTGTTGATGATGGTCTGCAGATCGTCTGATGATCCCTTGTAGGGTTCTCCCTGCCGCCCGGCATCGGGCGGGGCATGGCTTTCCGGTCCGTACAGGAACATGCCTTCGCGGGGGATGATCGTGACGATCCTCAGGTGTGAGTGCAGCGCCGCAAACGATTTCAGCTGTCTTGTGATGCCGTCCAGTACCGGGGTGCGTTGTCGCAGATTCCCCCTTGCCATGGCTTCGGCATCTTCCCAACCCAGCGCCGCGGCAAGTTGGGTCACCTGGTTCAGAAGGCTTTCCTGGAGGGTATGAGTCGCAATGTTGGCCTGCCACAGGGAGAGGGCCAGCACCAATATGATCAGTGCGCCGCCGACCAGTCCCAGGGACAGGGCCACTCCCCTGCGCTGTGAAAACCAATCCATGATGGTGTTTTTTTCCTGGAATGCTCGATGGAGGGCACGATTACACAAGATATATTTTTTGACTGTAAAAATAAATTCAAAAAATTTGCAGCAGTGGTTTCCAGTTCTATTCGCCGCTTTTTAAGTAATATTGAGATTTCAAAAATGGAGATGTCGCAAATGATCAGTCAGCGCATTGTGGTGGTCTGCCCTACCGGAAATGGGGCAGGGCGGGGTGGCGTCCTTGACAGTGGGCCGGAGGGCAACTTAACTCAGTAGAGCAAGCGGATCGTGAGTCAGTCCCATGTGTCTTTCGACGGGTACGCAGCCATGCCCATATTCAGCGGATTGAACTACGTCAATGTGGGTCCCCGTGGGCACTTCACGCCCAGTGGGGCGATCAGGACCACGCCCGACGACATCGACGCCATCTTCTCTCATCTGGCGACCCATCAGATCAATAAGCTGGTCATCCACTTCCACGGCGGTCTGGTGCGGGAATCCGCAGGTCTGGAGGTGGCCCGCAAGCTGACACCCGTCTATACCCGGGCGGAAAGCCACCCCGTGACCTTCATCTGGGAGACGGGCCTGCTCGAAACCCTCTCCCGCAACCTGACCCGGTTGCACGAGACCCGGCTCTTCACGAATCTGCTTACCTATGTGGTTCGGCATGTGGCCAAGCGACTGGGTGGCGGTATCGGTGCCAAGGGTCCGGGAGAGGTCATGAGCGATGAAGAAATCCTGGCGGAATTGTTGCGAGACGATGCCTTCGACCGCTTCGATGCCGGTGCCCGGGGCGGTGCCCGGGGGATCCGCGTGGAGGATCTGCCCCTGATCCAGGATGAGATCGAAGCGGAAGTGGCCCTGGAGATGGAAGCCGATGCCACTTTGGTTGATTTGCTGGACAGCGGCATGGCGGAGACCGAATACCTGAAGCCTGACGTGATGGGCGCCCCCTCCACCGGTGCCGCCAAAGGGATCGTCAGCACTGCCCGCCTGGTCAAGGCCGTGGCGGTGGTTTCCTTCCAGGTGCTGCGACGTTTTGTGCGGGGCACGGATCACGGTCTGTACCCCACCGTGGTGGAGGAGATCCTGCGGGAACTCTACTTGGCCGATTTCGGTGCCTGGGTGTGGGGCGGAATGAAGCAGGTCGCCCAGGACATGTGGTTACCCAATGGGGCGGCGATCACCCAGGACAGTCACGTGGGGACCTATTTTCTTGAAAAACTATCCGCTTATCAGCAGGCCCATCCGGGATTCATCGTCGATCTGGTAGGTCACAGCGCCGGTGCCATCGCCATCTGTGAGATGTTCAAGGCCGGCGTGCGGAGTCAGTTGCCGTTGACGGCGCGCTGGCTGATCTTCCTGGCTCCCGCCTGCCGCACGGATCTGTTCCTGGAAGAGGTGGTCATGCGCCCGGAGCGGTTTGCACATTTTCGCATGTTCACCATGAAGGACGCCCTGGAGACCCAGGACAGGCTGGTGCCCGGCATCTACACCCGGTCTCTGCTGTATTTCATCGCCGGAGCGCTCGAAGACGAGCCGGGAGTCGGGATCGCGGGACTGCACCGGCAGTCATCGGGACAGGCGCCCTACGATGAAGGCATGTACCGGCAGGTCCGGACATGGCTGGATCAAGGGCACCGGCGGGTCCTTTCCTCCACCGGCCAGGTCCCACCCGGGCTGATCAGTCATGCAGCCCGACACGGGGATTTTGACGACGACGAAGCCACCCGGGACAGTCTGGTGGCGCTGATTTCGTGACGAGGCCGGTCTCGTGTCCCGACAGCCCCTTGACTATGCACTGGTGATCGGCATCAATCATTACCCCTGGTATGGCGATGGTAGCCGTTCTTTGCAGGGGGCCATCCAGGATGCGGAAGACGTGGCCGAGTGGCTGCTGGACCAGCAGACCGGAGGTGGATTGGCGGCGCATCACCTGAAACTCGTCACTTCCCGCCTGGATCCTCTGGCACCGGCCAAGCAAGATATCGACGACGCCCTGCAAATCCTGGTGAAACAGGCCAGGGACGAGGGTGCCCGCCGTTTCTACTTTTATTTCAGCGGCCATGGTCACGTGAGTGGCGAGGTTCGCCACGATGTGGCGCTTTGTCTGCCAAGCTGGTCCCGGGACCGCCGTCATGCCGCCCTGAGTTCCTGCCGTTATCTGGATTATCTTCTCAAGTGCACCCCCTTCACCGAGATTGTCGTCATGCTCGACTGCTGCCGGGTGCGCCAGGTGGCGGCCATCGGCAATGCCTCCGATCTGGATTGCCCCCTGCCGGCTGGGCTGCCGCGCAGCGTTTTCGTGGCCTATGCCAGCGAATTTCTCAAGGCGGCCTTTGAGGGTGGTAGTACCGCGCGGGGTGATGAGTCCGGGGCAGAGGAGGACGATGAGGTCATGGAGGTGCGGGGCTATTTCACACGGGCACTGCTCTCAGGTCTGCTTGCCGGGGCCGCCCGGCCGGAGGGCGGGGTGACCGCCAGGGGGCTCAAGCAGTACCTGGAAGTCCACGTGGAACGGATGAGCGATTTCAGGCAGCGGCCCCAGATCCCCCTGGACATGAGTGAGGATGTGGCAGACAGCATGCTGTTTGGCAGCGCGCTTCCCGAATCCAATGTGGAGATCCATTTTGCCGCGGACCGACATGGCATGATCGAACTGATCGGTCCCACCGCCGAGGTGCTGAAACGGGACGATGTGTCCACGGGGCCGTGGCAGGTGCGACTTGAACAGGGGCTGCATGTGCTGCGGGAGGTGGACACGGAACAGGAGCAGTTGTTGCGATTCATGCCCACGTCCGGAGTGACCCATGTGCAGTTCTGAAACCAATGGCCTGTTCCAGTCTCTGCGCGCCTCAAGTCCTGATCCCGGTGACGTTCATGAACTTGGAGTGCGGGTGGTGGATGCCCGTGGACAGATATCCATGGATACACGCATCACCCTTCTCAATGGCTGGGATGTGTCCACTGCCCAGGGACAGGGACAACTGAAGGCCACCCTTCCTAAAGGGTTGTATACCCTGCGTCTGGAGCGTGCCGGTGCGGTGCGGGAAAAGACCCTGCAGCTCACTGCGGAACTGCAGCTCCAGGAGCATGAACCGCGACGGGAGTCCGGGTTGCCCGCCTTCGACACGGTCGATGTCCACGAATACTACGCCTATACCGCCAGAGATCTCAGCCATCGGGATACCGATAGCAAAGGTGTCTTGCTGGCCGGGCATGACGGTAGCGACAGGGGCCGGTTGTTCCTGTTCGTCCGGGCCGCTCGGCGGGGCGCCCATGGCGGCAGGGATATTGCGGCCGCTCTGTCCCTGCACGCGCTGGACGGCCGGTTGCTGACCGATTTCGGCGCTGAGGTGATCGTCAAGGATGAGAACGATGGCTGGATGGCCTTTTCAGCCCCCGTTGCATCGGGAAGCTATGTTCTGCGTTTCAGTGGGCTGGGGGCCATGGAAATGCTGGTGACGGTATTTGACGGCTGGGAGACTCAGCTTTTCATCCCCTTTGAACATCGGCCGCGCCTTGAGCGTGGCAGCCTGCTTCTGGCCCGGGCAGGGCAGGGCTTCGATCCCGATGACCGTGCGGCACAGGCCGTCGACGCCGGGCTGGCGGGTCTGCGGGATGGTGTAGACCTGCTGCCCCGGACAGAACGGGACATGCTGCTGATGGGCAAGTTCGACAACCCCATGCTGGGCCTCATCGGTGCCCATCTGCTGTTGCTGGATTCTGCGCCGGACTGGCCGCTGTTCCAGACCGTGCTCGGCAATCTGGAGGGGCTGTTGCCCGGAGCCATGGACGTGCACGCCCTGCGCCTGGCGGCCACCCTGCGACAAGGTGGCGATTTGCCGGATCTGGCCGTGATATCCCCGCCCATGCTCAGCCGGGGACTGGCTGCGATCCTGGAGGCCAGCGGTGTCAGGCCCGAGATCGTCCCCGAGGGTGGCTTCATCGAGAGGATTTCCCCCTATCTGCAGTCGGGGTCCAACTGGACCAACTGGAGCCTGGAGGGAGGCGGGGATCCCCGGCAGTTCAGTCGCCTGGCCGATGCCGAACTTGATTCAACACTGACCCCTGAAGTGGAGCAGGGGGTGGGATCTCCGGGAGTCGCCGTCGCCATGGAGGCGCTGGTGGCCATCGGTGCCGCAGGACGGGTGCTGCCCTCGGTACTGTCGAATATCGCTCCGGCCACCGGCGCCGGCCTGTCAGAAGTGTTGACCGAGATCGCGCGGCCGGGGGTGAAACAGGTCCTGGAATGGGCTCACACCCGGGGAGGCGCAGTAACCCGCAAGGTGGCCCATCAACTGGTCATGGACGGCATTGACGCTGCGTTGCGCAAGGCCGTGCAACGATCACCGCTTCACGCCCCAACAGCTGATTTGCCCCCGTGGGTCCTGTCGCTGCTGGCGGAGATCCATGGGCGGGGCGCACCGGTGGATCTGGCGGCCGTTGCCCGCGAGGCGCATTTGCCCCTGGGCCTGCTGCAGCGGGCCCTGGACAGGCCGGCAACGGTATCCGGGCAGACGCCGGGCGGTGTGCCGCCGGAAGGGAAGTAGAATAAAAAAAAGCCCGGACGATTGTCTGGGCTTTTTTTATGCCTGGCTCCCCGGGACGGGCTCGAACCGCCGACCTAGTGATTAACAGTCACCCGCTCTACCGACTGAGCTACCGGGGAATTGCTTTGGAAGCCCGGCATAATACGGATCCTGCCGGGCTTCGTCAACACCTTTTGTTAGCCTTCCACCGCGCGGGCGATTCTTTCCACCGCCTGCTTCAGGTTGTCCATGCTGGTGGCGAAGGAAATGCGCACGTGACCTTCGGCACCGAAGGCGGAGCCGGGCACCAGGGCCACGCCCACCTTGTCCAGCAGGTACTCGGAGAACTTCACGTCGCTGTCCATGCCCAGCTTCTCCATCGCCCCCTTGACGTTGGGGAAGGAGTAGAACGTGCCGTCGGAGGGCAGGCATTCCACGCCGGGGATGGCGTTCAGGGCCGCCACCAGGTAGTCATGACGCTGCTCGAAGGCCTTGCACATCTCGCCCACACAGCCCTGGTCGCCGTTGAGGGCGGCCTCGGCGGCCTCCTGGGCGATGGAGGTGGGGTTGGAAGTGCTCTGGGACTGGATCTTCTTCATGGCGGAGATCAGGGCCTTGGGGCCGCCGGCATAGCCGATGCGCCAGCCGGTCATGGCATAGGCCTTGGAGACGCCGTTGAGCACGATGGTGCGTTCATACAATGCCGGGCAGGCCATGAGGATGTTCACGAAGGGCGCGCCCCGGAACATCATGTGCTCGTACATGTCGTCGGTGGCCACCAGCACATGGGGATGACGCAGCAGCACTTCGGCCAGGGCGGCCAGTTCCTCGCGGCTGTAGGCCACGCCGGTGGGGTTGGAGGGGCTGTTGATCACCACCAGGCGGGTGCGCGGGGTGATGGCGGCTTCCAGCTGCGCGGGGGTCATCTTGAAACCCTGGGACTGATCGGCGGAGACGATCACCGGCTGGCCGTCGGCCAGCAGCACCATGTCCGGGTAGGAGACCCAGTAGGGCGCAGGGATGATGACTTCGTCGCCTTCATTCAGCAGTGCCTGGGCCAGGTTGAAGAAACTCTGCTTGCCGCCGCAGGAAACCAGGATCTGGTCGGGTTGGAAGTCATGACCGTTGTCACGCTTGAATTTGTCGATGATGGCCTGCTTCAGGCCGGGGGTGCCGTCCACCGCGGTATAACGGGTCTTGTTGTTGCGGATGGCGGTGATGCCGGCTTCCTTGATGGGATCCGGCGTATGGAAATCGGGCTCGCCGGCACCCAGGCCGATCACGTCGCGGCCCTGGGCCCGCAGCTGGGCGGCAAGGGCGGTCACGGCCAGGGTGGGGGAGGGCTTGATGCGCTGAACGCGGGAAGAGAGCTTGATGTCCAAGGCGATGTCCAGGGAATGCGTGTGTGGATGGGGTTCTGCGTGTGCACACCCGGCGGGGGTGCAAGGGCGCGTACAGGAAAGACGCGCCGAGTCAAGGTAGGATGATACTGAAACCCGGTGGATAAGATAAGCCCATGGACTCATGTTTCCAGCTCAAGACCCCATACACCCCGGCCGGCGACCAGCCTGCCGCCATCGCGCAGTTGCTTGATGGCCTGGACGCCGGACTGGCCCATCAGACCCTGCTGGGGGTGACCGGCTCCGGCAAGACCTTCACCATTGCCAACGTCATTCAGCGCGCCCAGCGTTCGGCCATCATCCTGGCTCCCAACAAGACCCTGGCGGCCCAGCTCTATGGGGAGATGAAGGAGTTCTTCCCGGACAACTCGGTGGAATACTTCGTCTCCTACTATGACTACTACCAGCCGGAGGCCTATGTCCCGTCTTCGGACACCTTCATTGAGAAGGACTCCGCCATCAACGATCACATCGAGCAGATGCGCCTGTCCGCCACCCGCGCCCTGCTGGAGCGCCGTGACGCCATCATCGTCGCCAGTGTGTCCGCCATCTATGGCCTGGGTGACCCCCGCGCCTATCTGCAAATGGTGTTGCACCTGAAGCGCGGCGATGTCATCGACCAGCGCCTGATCCTGCGCCGCCTGGCGGAACTGCAATACACCCGCAACGACCTGGAGCTCAAACGGGGCACCTATCGGGTGCGGGGCGAGGTCATAGACATCCACCCGGCGGAGTCGGACCGGGAGGCGGTGCGCATCGAACTCTTCGACGAGGAGATTGAGCAGCTCTCCTATTTCGATCCCCTCACCGGGGAGGTGCTGCGTCGGGTGCCGCGCCTGACCATCTACCCCAAGACCCATTACGCCACCCCCCGGGAGACCCTGCTGGCGGCCATCGAACAGATCAAGGACGAACTGCGGGACCGCCTGGAGGTGCTGCGCCGGGCGGATCAACTGGTGGAGGCCCAGCGCCTGGAACAGCGGACCCGCTTTGATCTGGAAATGATGCTGGAACTGGGCTACTGCTCGGGGATCGAGAACTACTCCCGCTACCTGTCCGGACGCAACGCCGGGGAGCCGCCGCCCTGTTTCCTGGACTACCTGCCCGATGATGCCCTCCTGATCATCGACGAGAGCCACGTCACCGTGCCCCAGCTGGGGGCCATGTACAAGGGGGATCGGTCCCGCAAGGAGACCCTGGTGCAATACGGTTTCCGGCTGCCCTCCGCCCTGGACAATCGGCCCTTGCGCTTTGAGGAGTTCGAGGCCCTCTCGCCCCAGACCATCTTCGTCTCCGCCACGCCCGGCTCCTATGAGCAGGAAAAGGCCGGCCAGGTGGTGGAGCAGGTGGTGCGTCCCACCGGGCTGGTGGACCCGGCCGTGGAAGTGCGCCCCGCCGCTACCCAGGTGGATGATGTACTCTCCGAGATCCGTCTGCGGGTGAAGGCGAACGAGCGGGTCCTGATCACCACCTTGACCAAGCGCATGGCCGAGGATCTCACCGATTATCTGGGTGAGCACGGGGTCCGGGTGCGCTACCTGCATTCGGACATTGACACCGTGGAGCGGGTGGAGATCATACGCGACCTACGCTTGGGAGAATTCGACGTGCTGGTGGGGATCAACCTGCTGCGGGAGGGGCTGGACATGCCGGAGGTGTCTCTGGTGGCGATCCTGGACGCGGACAAGGAAGGCTTCCTGCGCTCGGAGCGTTCCCTGATCCAGACCATTGGCCGGGCGGCCAGAAACCTCAACGGCAAGGCCATCTTGTACGCGGATACGATCACCGGCTCCATGCGTCGGGCCATGGACGAGACGACTCGCCGCCGGGACAAGCAGATTGCCCACAATCAGGCCCATGGCATCACCCCCAGGGGGGTGCAAAAGCGCATCGCCGATATCATGGAAGGGGCCTATGCCGGCGGTGCCATGGCCGCGCCGAAACGCCATGCCAAGGTGGCCGAAGAAGAAGTACGCTATGCACGGCTGTCAACCCGGGACATGCTCAAGGAGATCAGTCGCCTGGAGGCGCGCATGCTGGAACATGCCCGTAATCTGGAATTTGAAGAAGCGGCCCGTCTGCGGGACGAGGTCGCACGTCTGCGTGAGGGGATGTTGGGGGTGGTGGAATCATGAAGTCCAGGATCTTGTCTGTCCTGACCCTGCTGGGGGCATGGGCATGGAGTCTTTCCGCCGGTCTGGGAGCAACGACCCTGTCGCTGCAACCGGGCTCGGATCTGGTGGGCGAGTTGCGGCATGTGGAGGCCCGCCATGAGCATACCCTGATCGACATCGCCCGCAGCCATCAGGTGGGGTTCGAGGCCATTCGCAACGCCAACCCGGACCTCAACACCTGGATCCCCGGCGAAGGGGCCAGGGTGCTGCTGCCGCTGCAGTTCGTGCTGCCGGATGCGCCGCGGCGGGACATCGTCATCAACCTGCCTGAGATGCGCCTGTACTACTTTGCCGCGGACGGCAAGCAGGCAATGTCCTATCCCGTCAGCATCGGGCGCATGGACTGGGACACCCCCCTGGGCACGCTGAAGATCACCGAAAAGCGTGAAAATCCCACCTGGACCCCCCCCCAATCGGTGCGGGAGTCCTACGCGGCCCAGGGCAAGAGCCTGCCGGCGGTGGTGCCGCCGGGACCGGACAACCCCATGGGTGAGTTCGCCATGCGGCTGAGCCGCCCCAGTTACCTGATCCACGGCACCAACTGGTCCACCGGCATCGGCATGCGCGCCACCCATGGCTGCATCCGCATGGACAATAACGACATCCGCACCCTCTATGGCCGGGTGCCGGTGGGGACATCCGTCAATATCGTCAATCAGCCTTTCAAGGCTGGCTGGAAGGGGGATGTCCTGTACCTGGAGGCCCACCCACCCCTGGAAGAGTTCAAGGCGGATCACAGCCTTACCCCGGCCGTCCAGCGCATCATGGCCGCGGTGGGAGAAAAACCCGCCCGGGTGGACTGGGAGCGGGTACGCCAAGTGGCCGAGGCCGCCACCGGTGTGCCTCAGCCCGTGGGCTATCGGGGCGAGCTGACGGCCTTGCCCGAGCTGCGTCTGGGGCAGCGTCCCGCGCCGGCGCCGGCACCGGAAGCTGTCGCCGGGGACTGGTTCGTGCAGATGGGCAGTTTCAGCGAAGCCGACCGCGCCCGGATGCTGGGCACCCGGCTGGAGCAGGATGGCTTTGCCGTGAGTGTTTCCGAGTTCAGAAAGGGAGAACGGCGGATGTACCGGGTGCTGCTGGGGCCGGTGGAAGACCGGACAGCCGCCACTGCGCTGGGTGAACAAGTGGCCCGCCGAACGCTGATCGAAGGCATGGTGATACAGCTGCCGCGCTGATTCAGTGGTAATTTGTAGCCCCTGCCCACCAAGTAACACTGAACCGACGGAAACCTGATGACGGCTTCTCAACTGACCATTGGTCGCAAGCTCGGCTTGTCTTTTGGCATGGTGCTGCTTTTATTGCTGGGTATTGCCTTGATCGGTTGGAACGGGCTCCATCGGGTCAGCGAGGCCAATACCCATGCGGCCGAGATCTACGAGCAGGCCATCTTCCAGGTGCAAAAGGAGGTGGATCACCTGGTCTGGGTCAACGGTTTGGCCAATGTCTTCGTCCTGGGTAGCCGCTTTACCGGTCAGCTCGATCACACCCGATGCGATTTCGGGCAATGGTATTACGGTTTCAAGGACAGCGCGGCCTATCAGGCGGCAGCAAGTGATTTTCGCCGTACCTTTGATGCCATCGAAATGCCCCATATCCAGCTGCATCAGACCGCGTTGCGCATCCTGCGCACGGTGGAGAACGGCAATACGCAGGCGGCCCTGGCAGTTTACCAGGACCACACGCTGCCTCATCTGGAGACCCTGCGTCGCCTGCTGACGGAGCTTGGTCAGGCACTGGAACGGGAACGGGACCAGGCCATGGAGCAGGCCCGGACTGCGGCATCGACAGCAACGTTCATCATGGCTGTGACCGTCTTGGCGGCCTTGCTGGCGGCGGTGTTGCTGGGCTTCATGCTCACCCGCGGTATCGTGAATCCCCTTCGGCAAACCACGCATCATCTGCGTGCCATCGCCGAAGGTGACGGGGATCTGACCCGACGTCTGCCCGTTTCTGGCAAAGACGAGATCACGGATCTTTCTTCCGCCTTCAACGCCTTTGCCGATCGCATTCATGCCCTGGTACGGCAGGTGGTCGGGGCCTCGGCACAGCTGGCGTCCGCGGCGGAGCAGCTATCGGCCTCCAGTGAAGAGACCCGGGAACAGGTGCAGCGCCAGCAGTCGGAAGTGCAACAGGTGGCCACCGCCATGAACGAGATGGCGGCCACGGTGCAGGAAGTCGCCCGCAATGCCGCCGAGGCCGCCGTCATGGCTCGAACCTCCGATTCCCAGGCGCAGGCCGGGGGGCGTGAGGTGGATGAGTCCATTCGTACCATCCGGGAGTTGGCCGCGGAAGTGGAGCGTACCGCCGTTGTGATTGGACGGCTTTCCAAGGACAGCGACGAGATCGGCAAGATCCTGGATGTCATCCGGGGGATCGCCGAGCAGACCAACTTGCTGGCCCTCAACGCCGCCATCGAAGCGGCCCGGGCCGGCGAGCAGGGGCGGGGATTTGCGGTGGTCGCCGACGAGGTCAGGACCCTGGCTTCCCGCACCCAGGCTTCCACCAACGACGTCCAGGCGATGATCGAACGCCTCCAGAGTGGAGCCGGCGAGGCGGTTCAGGTCATGGAGCAGGGGCGCGGCAAAGCCCGCCAGGGGGTGGAGCAGGCGGGCAAGGCGGGCGAATCCTTGAACGTCATCACCCGCTCCATCGGCACCATCAATGACATGAATGCTCAGATCGCCAGCGCTGCGGAAGAACAGTCCGCCGTGGCCGAGGAGGTCAACCGCAACGTGGTGAACATCAGTGACGGCGTTGAGCATGCCGCCACCGGTTCCAGACAGATCGCCGCCGCCAGCGATGAGCTGGCCCGGCTGGCCGCTGAGCTGCAGGAGCGGGTCGGGCAATTCAAGGTTTAGTTTCGTCCGCTTGCCGAAAGCTGTTGTTCTTTGTCACCACGCCCGCTCTTTGCCATGACTCCCGCTCTCCTGCCGGGGTACTCCCGCCCCTTGCCATGACTCCCGCCCTCTTGCCGTCACTCCCGCGAAGGCGGGAGTCCAGGGGTTTCACTCCGTGGCCTGGATTCCCGCTTTCGCGGGAATGACGTGTTGGGGGTGTCTCCGGGGATGACGTGTCTGGGGGGCGTCTCCGGGCATGACGTTTTCGGAAGTGGCGTTCGTAAAGTGCTTGCCGCCCTCAGAACACCACCAGCATTCCCGCCAGCAGCAGGGCCGCCCCGGAGCCGGCGGCGGCGCTGCCGTA
The DNA here is from genome assembly GCF_022227845.1 of Ectothiorhodospira lacustris. Classification (GTDB taxonomy): domain Bacteria; phylum Pseudomonadota; class Gammaproteobacteria; order Ectothiorhodospirales; family Ectothiorhodospiraceae; genus Ectothiorhodospira; species Ectothiorhodospira lacustris. The sequence goes on from NZ_JAJNQN010000003.1 coordinate 67,874, forward strand.
GCAGGCCAGCATTATCTTTTTCGAGGCGGGGATGCCAAGGTCATGCAGGGTGTGGTAGATGCGGTGGGCGCCGTGGAACAGGAACAGGCTGATGACTACCGCCAGGCCCAGGGCCGGCAGGGGATGGCCGAACAGGCTGCGCAGGGTGTCGTAGTGCATGGCGTCGGGACCGAAACCCAGGCCCATGGGGACGAGGATGCCGATGATCAGGACCAGCATGGTGCCCAGCAGGGCGGCGAAGACGCCGCCGGCGCCGAACAGGGACCAGACGATGGGTTCGTGGGAACGGGTTCTCATCACAGAAACCTCATGGCAAGCACCAGCAGGATCAGGGAGGCGATGCCCCAGGCCCAGAGGGCGGCGCGGAAAATCATCCGGTCAGGGACCGATCGGCCTCGGAATCGTATCGGGGGGGTGGTCAGGGGCATGACCTTGAACCAGGTCCAGGCATGGAAGGCGAAGGCCGCCAGGGCCGCCAGATGGAAGATCACCGACACCGGCGACTGCAAAAAGCCCCGCCACAGGTTGAAGGCGGCCTCTCCCAGCACCAGGCAGACCATGCCGGCGAGCAGGAACAGGGCGTAGGCCGCCACCATCACGCTGGTGCCTTCCCGCAACAGGTAGCGCCGGTAGGCGGGATGGCGCATCCACCAGCGGTTCATGGGACGGACGTAGGTCTTGGGTGCAGGCGTCATCACGAACCCCTCCCGAAGGGCGCCAGGAAGCGCAGGAAGTAATCCTGGGTGCTATTGATCTTGTTGCGGTTGATGGCCCGGGCCGGGTCCACGTGCTTGGGGCAGACCTCCGAGCACAGCCCCACCAGGGTGCAGCCCCAGACGCCTTCCTCGGCATTCACCACCTCCATGCGGGTTTTTTGTCCGGCATCCCGGGAGTCGGCGTTGTAGCGGGCCAGCAGGGCCAGGGCGGCCGGTCCGGTGAATTCATTGTTGAGGCCGTACTGGGGGCAGGCGGCGTAGCAGAGCAGGCAGTTGATGCACTGGGCATACCCCAGGTAGTCCTCGATCTGCCGGGGTGTTTGCAGGTTGGGGCCGTCCTCCGGGGTGAGCGGCTGGGCCGGGACCAGGTAGGGCGTGACGGATTCCAGCTTGCCCAGGAAGTCGCTCTGGTCGATGACCAGGTCCTTGACGATGGGAAAGTGTTCCAGGGGTTCCACCCGAATGCGGGCCGGATAGTAGTCCCGCAGGAAGCTCTGGCAGCTCAGGATGGGCTGGTGATTGACCATGCAGCCGCAGCTGCCGCAGATGGCCATGCGACAGGACCAGCGGAAGGTGAGGCTGCCGTCCAGGTGGTCCTTGATGTATTGCAGCCCTTCCAGTACCGACATCTCGTCGGTGAAGGGGACCTCATAGGTCCGGTAATGGGGGGCTTGGTCCTGCTCGGGATCATAACGCAGGCACTCGATCATGATGGTGCGGGTCTGGCTCACGGTATCCCCCGGTTATGACTGGTTCTGGGCGGCGCCGCCGTAGACCCGCGCCCTGGGTTGGGAGCGGGTGATGGTGACCGGGCTGTGGGTCACACGGGGCGGGGCGTCGCCCTGGCTGTGGATGAGGGAATGACACAAAAAGCGTTCGTCGTCCCGGGCCTCGAAACCGTCGATGCGCATGTGGGCGCCGCGGGATTCCTGTCGCAGCAGGGCGGCATGGGCCATGGCCTCGGCCACCTGCAGGGTATGGCTCAGTTCGATGGCGGTGAGCCATTCGGTGTTGAAGGCACGACTTCGGTCATCGAGGGCCACCCCGGCCCGGAACTGTTCCCGCAGCTCCGCCAGTTGTTCGCAGGCCCGTGCCATGCGCGGCCCTTCGCGGACGATGCCGACGCCGGCTTCCATGATCTCGTGCAGACGTTGGCGCAGCCGGGCCACCCGGGTGCCGCCTTCCCGGCGCAGCATGTCCAGGTGCACGGCGGCCCGGCTTTCGGCCTGGGCCTGGAGCGCGGCGGAGGCGGCATGGGTTTCACGGGCATGGCGGGCGGCGGACAGGCCGGCGGCGCGGCCGAAGACCAGCAGTTCGGCCAGGGAGTTGGAGCCCAGACGATTGGCGCCATGGATGCCTACGCTGCTGCACTCGCCGGCGGCGTAGAGGCCGGGCAGCGGCGTGGCGCCGTGGACGTCGCAGAGTACGCCGCCCATGGTGTAGTGCACGGCGGGCCGCACCGGAATGGGGGCGGTGACCGGGTCCACGGCGGCAAAGGTGCGGGCCAGTTCGCAGATCATGGGCAGGCGCTCCATGATCTTCTTCTCCCCCAGGTGGCGCAGGTCCAGATGGACCGCGGTGCCGTGGGGGGTCTGCAGGGTCCGGCCGGCCTGATCCTCGTGCCAGAAGGCCTGGGACAGACGGTCCCGGGGACCGAGCTCCATGGCGCGGGGACGGGGCCACGGGTCCAGGGGACCCAGGCCGTAGTCCTGCAGGTAGCGGTGGTCATCCTTGTTGAGCAGGATGCCGCCTTCGCCGCGGCAGCCTTCGGTCATGAGGATGCCGCTGCCGGGCAGGGCGGTGGGGTGCCATTGCACGAACTCCATGTCCCGCAGGGGGACGCCCTGGGCGTAGGCCATGCCCATGCCTTCGCCGGTGACGATGCCGGCATTGGTGTTCTGGCCGAAGACCCGGCTGGCGCCGCCGGTGGCCAGTACCGCCGCCTTGCACTGGAACAGGACCGGTTCGCCGGTGGCGATGCACAGGGCCAGCACGCCCTGCAGGCGACCGTCTTCCACCAAAAGGTCGGTGCAGAAGAACTCGTCATGGCGCCGGATGGCGGGGAATTGCAGCGAGGTCTGGAACAGGGTGTGGAGGATGTGAAAGCCGGTCTTGTCCGCCGCAAACCAGGTACGGGGGGATTTCATGCCGCCGAAGAAGCGCACGTTGATGCTGCCGTCGTCCCGGCGGCTCCAGGGGCAGCCCCATTGTTCCAGCTGGATCATTTCCCGGGTGCACTGGCCGACGAAGTAGTCCACCACATCCTGTTCGCAGAGCCAGTCGCCGCCGGAGACGGTGTCGTCGAAATGCTTATCCAGGCTGTCGTCCGGGTGGATCACCCCGGCGGAGCCGCCTTCGGCGGCGACGGTGTGGCTGCGCATGGGGACGACTTTGGAAACCAGGGCCACGGAAAGCCCCGGGGCTTCCTGTGCCACGGCGATGGCGGCCCGGAGTCCGGCACCTCCGCCGCCGATGATGACCACGTCGGACTGGATGACCTGCATGGATGAATCCCGTTGTGGATGGTGTGCAAGCACTTTAGCAGGATTCCTCGCGGTCACACTTCCTGACAGGTCAAAAAGGCGCGAGATTCCGCCGACCACCTCCTGTTCTTCCAGCCTTGTGCCGAAGGAGCAGTTGTCCGCCCTGGTCTTGGTCTAATATATGGGGCTAAGTTTGCCTGGTCCCTGATGCCGTGAGCGGCAAGGGAAACCCTGAACAAGTCTCCTGTCGTCACTTCCGTGAAGGCGCGAATCCGGAATGTGGAGTCTGTCGCTGGATTCCCGCTTTCGCGGGAATGACGTATTCAGAACACCCCAAGGTGATTCATGGCAAGTCGGGAATGACGTATTCAGAACACCCCAAGGTGATTCATGGCAAGTCGGGAATGACGTATTCAGAACACCCCAAGGTGATTCATGGCAAATGATGTAGGCAAGCGGGGCCATACCCTGCTGATCGTGGAAGACAGCCGCTCGGTGGCGGGCCTGCTGGCGGATCGCATCGGCCTCATCAATGGGGTGACGGTTCTGGTGGCCGGTACGCTGGAAGAGGCGCAACAGATGGTTTTGGCACGCAAGGACGAGCTGTTTCTGGCCGTGCTCGACCTCAATCTGCCCGATGCCCCGGATGGCGAGGTGGTGCCCTGGGTGCTGTCCCAGGGGGTGCCGGCCCTGGTGCTGACCGCCGGTCTGGATGACAACGAGCGCGATGGCCTCATGGACATGGGCATCGTGGACTATGTGAATAAGACCAACCCCTCTGAAATCGAGCATGTGGTGCGCACGGTGGAGCGCATCTATCGCAATCGCCATGTCAGTGTGCTGGTGGTGGATGACTCCAACTCCGCCCGGGCCTATCTGATGGAGCTGCTGCGCCGCTACGGTTATCGCCTGCGGGAGGCCCGGGATGGGGTGTCCGCCCTGGCACAGTTGGCGCAGCATGAGGACATCCGGCTGGTCCTGTGCGACCAGAACATGCCGGGTATGGATGGTGTCACGCTCATCGGCCGTATCCGTCAGCGCTACTGCCGCAGCCATCTTTGCATCATCGGCATGTCCCATTACGGTTCGGGCATGCTCTCCGCCCGCCTGCTCAAGGCGGGTGCTAACGACTTCATTAACCGCCCTTTTCTGGAAGAGGAGTTCTTTGTCCGTGTGAATCAGAACGTGGAGCTGATCGAACTGATCCGCAGCATGGAGGAGAGCGCCAACCGGGACCCACTGACCGGTCTGTACAATCGCCGTTATCTGGCCGATGCCGGCGGGATGCTGTTCGATGCCGCCACTCGGACGGGCCATGGTCTGGCGGTGATCCTGATGGATCTGGATCATTTCAAGAGCGTCAACGATCGCTTTGGTCACTTTGGCGGCGACGAAGTGCTCCGCAAGGTGGCTCACCATTTGACGGACATCACTCGCAGTTCCGACATCGTGGCCCGTTACGGGGGAGAGGAGTTCTGTGTCGTGGCGCAGGATATGGATAACCGCAAGGCGCGGGTGCTGGCCGAGAAGCTTCGGGCCGGGATTGCCGGCCTGTGCCTGACGATCAAGGGACAGGCCGTGCCGCTCAGCGCAAGCCTGGGGATGGCGGTACATCTCGGCAGCGGACTGGAGGACATGCTGACCCGGGCCGATCGACTGCTCTATGAGGCCAAATCCTCGGGCAGGGATCAGGTACGTATGGAGCAAGAGAACCCGTGACTGCAATCAGAATTCTTCTGATCATCCTTGCGTTGCCATCTTGGTCCCGGGGCGGGATGCCCCTGAGGAAACACTGAACAAACCCTTGCCGTTGGATTCCCGCGTGCGCGGGAGTGACGCATTCAGAGTACGTTCACGAGCGCGATAGAGTTTGACAGTAATAACGATTATCAATAACAATTCTCTGCCAGTTGATTGAACATCGGTCCTGCAGTCGCGCGCGGCTGCCTGGATTCTGACGCAGAGAGAGTGTCCTGATGCAGCAGGAGCAAAAACACCGCTTGACCGGGGGGAAGAGGACGCCGGAGGACGGCGTGGAACCGGTATCTTCCCAGGGGGGCAGGCTGCTTTCCAGCAGGGACCTGCTGGAGGGCCGGCGTCAGTTGCAGATCGAGCACCAAGGGGCGGTCTATACCCTGCGGGTCACCAGCAAGGGGAAGTTGATTCTCACCAAGTGAGGTGTCCGGCCCTTGCTCACATGAATCAAGGGCCGGGGTGGATCTCAGGATCGGCCTAGAAATCCACGTTCATGGCAACCCGCAGCCCGCGAGGTTCCAGCAACTGGTTGTAGACGTTGCTGAAGGCCGTTTGGCCGTATTGTTCTTATTCTCATTTATTGTTTTTTGATCCGTCAAATTGTGTTCCAGGCACTTGCACCGCCCTGAAACGGTTTTGGTGGGGCACAAAAGGAAAGCCCGCCATGAGGCGGGCTTTCATCAGGGGCAGGCAGTCGCGGCCGGCAAGAGGGCCGCGCTGTGAAATCCGGGGCGGGAATTACTTGCCGGGGCGCTGGTAGGTACGCTCCATGCGCTCGATCATCTCGCGCAGGCGGGCATTTTCCTGCAGGGCGCGGTCAGCCTTGCGGTTAGCTTCGTTGGCGGTGCGGTTGGCCTGGTCGGCGCCGGCCTTGGCGTCGTTGGCGGTGCGCAGAGCCTGGTCGCTGGTGACCTTGGCGTTGTCGATCAACTGGCGGTTTTCTTCCAGATTTCTGGTCGTGGCACAGCCCGTGGTCAACACCAGCGTCAGGACCGCTGCTGAAGCCATGGCCACTTTGAACATTCCTTTCTGCATTGGAACCTCCGGTCAAGCTGGGTTGTAGGATTGGGAATTGAATTCTAACAGGAGGCTTTAAGTATCCATAGTATCCCCTCGAAAGATATTTAATCGGTCACAAAATACCGGACTAAAAGAAAGTGGTCTTTGCACCACGTTGGGGCGTTATTTGCAGCATTGCCTGAAAAAAGAGCATTTCATTCAATGTGTTGGCATCAAAATGGAACTGCCGCGCCATTTTTTTATGGCATGCTTTGTGCTTTTCTTTCAAGCGTCTGACATCCGGTTCTCTTGGCCATGTCGGTCATCGTTTACTCCTCCTGCTTGCGGGGTGCCTCGGCACCCCGTTTTTTTGTCTTCGGCTTTCTTGTCCAGTGACGTGAAACCCGTGGGGATTTGGTTACAATTCCCGCTTTCCGAGCCGGGAGAGTGTGCGTCATGCCCCTTGGGCCTGTGATGGTGGATCTGGAAGGCACGTCCATGACGGCCTGGGAGCGGCAGTTATTGAAGCGCCCCGGGGTGGGGGGCGTGATCCTGTTTACCCGCAATTTCGAATCCCGCGAGCAGCTCACCGCCCTGGTGGCCGAGATCCATGCCGTGCGGGATCCCCATCTGCTGGTGGCGGTGGACCACGAGGGTGGCCGGGTGCAGCGTTTCCGCCGGGGATTCACCCATTTGCCGGCCATGGCCGCCCTGGGCGCTCTGCACGATCGTGATCGGGCGGCTGCCCGCCGTGCGGCCCGGACTTTGGGTTGGCTGCTGGCGGTGGAGCTGCGCGCCGCGGGTGTGGATTTCAGCTTTGCCCCAGTGCTGGACCTGGCCCACGGCTGCAGCGGCGTGATCGGTGACCGGGCCTTTCATCGCCGGCCCGAGGTGGTGGGAGAACTGGGCCATCAGGTCGTGGCCGGCATGCGGGCGGCCGGGATGGAGGCCGTGGGCAAGCATTTCCCCGGACACGGGGGGGTGCAGGCGGATTCCCACCTGTCCCTGCCTGTGGATCAGCGGCCGTTCGACCGGATCCTGCATGATGATCTGCAGCCCTTCGAGCGGCTAGTGAGGGAAGGTATTGCCGGCATCATGCCCGCCCACGTGGTGTATGACCAGGTGGATGGGCTACCCGCCGGTTTTTCCCCGATCTGGTTGCAACGCGTGCTGCGCGGCAACCTGGGCTTCAAGGGGGCCATCTTCAGCGACGATCTGAGCATGGCCGCCACCGACAGTTTCGGCGATTTTCCCCAGCGTGCCCGGCTGGCCCTTGAGGCCGGTTGCGACATGGTGCTGGTCTGCAATCACCCTGAAGGCGCGGTGAAGGTACTTGATGCCCTGGAGGGGCATGCGGACCCGGTTTCCATGGCCCGCCTGGCCCGCCTGCATGGGCGTCGTGCCCCGACCTGGGACGTGCTGGAGGCAGACGCGGAGTGGGCGGCGGCGGTGCGTATTGCCCGGGCGTTGGATGACGATCCGAACCTGGAATTACCGGTCTGAGATGCCGGTGACAGCGGCCTTTTCTGATCCCGGAATAAGCGGCTCTTATACATTGTGGGTCCTGGAAACCGGTGCCTATAATGCCTTTGCAACATAAGGCTGCACCACCTGAGGAGACACACGATAATGGCCGATAAATTACTCATCATCATGGTCAACACCGATCCGAAAAACCCCTCCGAGCTGGGGGCGCCCTTTTTTCAGGCCACCGTGGCCGCCGCCATGGAGTACGAGGTGGAGGTGGTCATGACCGGCCGCGCCGGCGAACTGGCGAAGAAGGGCGTGGCCGAGAACCTGTTTGTGCAGGAGGGAAGCACCAAGTCGGTGTATGATTTCATCAAGGACGCCCATGAGGCCGGGGCGCACTTCAAGGTCTGCACGCCTACCCTGGATCTGTGGGGGGACGATCTGATCCCCGAGATCGAAGAAACCGTGGGCGGCGCCTATGTGATCGGCCAGGCCATGGACGACGATACCGTAACATTCACTTACTGATCTTTGCGTCAAAACCAGAAAGGGTTGCCATGTCTGTTACCCCCGAGCATGTGAAACAGGTTCTGGCCGAGGCTGACTGCCTCGTGCCGCGTGAACAGGTGGAGGCGGCCATGGACCGCATGGCTGAGGCCATCACCCGGGACCTGGCAGATGGCAACCCCTTGATACTGTGCGTCATGACCGGCGGCGTGGTGGCTGCCGGTCACCTGTTGACCCGACTGCACTTTCCCCTGCAGGTGGACTATCTCCATGCAACCCGTTACCGGGGTGCGCTTACCGGGGGTGAGGAACTGCACTGGTTGGTGAAACCGCAGACCTCGCTCAAGGACCGTACCGTCCTGGTGCTGGATGACATCCTGGACGAGGGCCATACCCTGGCTGGCATCCTGGATTATTGTCGTCAGGAGGGGGCACGCGAGGTCCTGTCAGCGGCGCTGGTGCTCAAGCATCATGACCGTCGGGTGCCGGGCCTGGAGGCCGATTACCTGGGCGTGGAGGTGGAAGACCGTTACGTCTTTGGTTACGGGATGGATTACAAGGAATACCTGCGCAATGCCCCCGGCATCTATGCCGTGAAGGGTTGCTGAAGCCCTGATAGCGTGCTTTCGCCGCTCTTATGACCTCCATATCCCCACGGACGGTATCCTGAACGGGGGTACTGTCCGGCCTGTTGCATCAAGAGGACCTAATGACTGATACCACCATCGCCATCATCGGCGGCACCGGACTGACTTCCCTCAAGGGCCTTGAGATCACCCGCCGTGAGGTGATGCATACCCCCTATGGTGAGCCTTCCGGCCCCATTACTCATGGCGTGCTGGCCGGCCGTGAAGTCATGTTTCTGGCCCGTCACGGGTATGGACATACCATCCCGCCCCACCGGATTAATTATCGTGCGAACCTGTGGGCGCTGAAGAATGCCGGTATCCGTCGGGTGGTGGCCGTGGCCGCGGTGGGAGGCATCACGGCGGAGATGGCGCCGCCCCGGCTGGTGTTCCCCGATCAGATCATCGACTACACCTGGTCCCGTGCCCATACCCTGTTCGAGGCGGACCTGAGTCACGTCACCCATGTGGATTTCACCTATCCCTACTGCGAGGAGTTGCGTCATGCGCTGATCCAGGAGGCCCGCAGGATCGGTCTGGATTTCGTGGACCGGGGTACCTATGGGGCGACTCAAGGGCCGCGGCTGGAGACGGCGGCGGAGGTGAATCGTCTGGAGCGGGACGGCTGCGACATCGTGGGCATGACGGGCATGCCCGAGGCGGCCCTGGCCCGGGAGTTGGAGCTGTGCTACGCCACGTGCGCCGTGGTGGCCAACTGGGCTGCCGGCCGGGGCGAGGGCCAGGGTGAGATCACCATGGAGGAAGTGGATCGCAACGTGGCCGAGGGCATGGTGAATGTCCGTACCCTGTTGGAGAACATCATTCCCACCCTGTGAAGCGCTTCCTTACCCCAGCCCCTCGCCCGCAAGGGGAGAGGGGCTTGCCTGGGTCATGCGAAGTCAGATCAGCCCCTGAAATGGCTGTACCTTGACCAAGCCGCCGGCCGCTACCGGACCCTGTTCCAGGTCCAGCACGATGAAACAGTTGGCCTCGCTCATGGCGCTCAGGACCCCCGACCCCTGTGAGCCGGTGGCCCGGACGACCCATTCTCCGTCGTCCTCCAGACTCAGCACGCCCCGCTGGAATTCCATCCGGCCGGGGCGTTTTTTCAGATCCGACAGGCAGCGCACCGGGAAGCTGGGCGGCAGTGACACATCGGTCTCGCCCATCATGCGCCGCAGGGCCGGTTGGACGATCTGGTAGAAGGTCACGGCGGCGGATACCGGATTGCCGGGCAGGCCCATGAACACGGTCTGCCCCAGGTGGCCGAAGGCCATGGGACGGCCAGGCTTGATGGCCACCTTCCAGAAGCTGATCCGTCCCAGTTCCCCCAGCAGTTCGCGCACGAAGTCCGCCTCGCCCACCGATACCCCACCGGTGGTGATCAGCACGTCGGCACAGCGGGCGCCTTCCTCAAATGCCTCCCGCAGGTGCCGGGGTTCATCCCGCACCACGCCCATGTCGATCAGTTCCACCCCCAGCCGCGCCAGCATGCCGAACAGGGTATGGCGATTACTGTCGTAAATACCTCCCGCCGCCAGCGGCCTTCCCAGGGCGGTCAGTTCATCGCCGGTGGAGAACAACGCCACCCGCAGACGGCGATACACGCTTACTTCCACCCGGCCCAGGGAGGCCAGCAGGCCCAGGCGAGCCGGGGTGATGAGGGTTCCCGCTTCCAGGACGTTCTGACCGGCACGGATATCCTCCCCGGCGGGCCGGATGTTCTCTCCCGGCCGGTGGCCGGTGGTGACATGCACGCGTCGGCCTTGGACTTCCACGTGCTCCTGCATGATCACCGTGTCGCAACCGGACGGGATCATGGCGCCGGTCATGATGCGCACGCACTGCCCCTGCCGGATGGACTGCAGGAAGGGCCGTCCGGCCCAGGCGGTGCCGATGATCTCCAGGTCGGCCGTCCCTTGCCGCGGGAGGTCGGCGCCCGCGAGGGCGTAGCCGTCCATGGCGGCATTGTCGTGGGCCGGGACCGGGCCGGGGGCGATGACCGGGTCCGCCAGCACCCTGCCCAGCGCAAGGCGCAGCATCAGGCATTCCCGGCCCTGGACCGGGCCTACCTGGGTCAGTGCCTGGGCACGGGCCTGCTCCAGGCTCAGGGCGTCGGGATCGTGATCATTGCAGCAGGAGGGAAGGGAGGGGGGGTTGGCCATGGATCAGCCGCCTGTGCGGTTCATGTGTCGAAAGATGAGAGGTTGTGTGCCCAGTTGGAATTCATGGCCCCAGGGTTTGATCGGCATGCTTTGCCGGATCGCCGTCTGCAGGGCCTGCCGGTCACCGGGGTTGGCCCGGATCACCCGTTTGAGATCCACGGCATGCTCCTGGCCCAGGCACAGCAGCAACCGACCTTCTGCGGTGAGCCGCACCCGGTTGCAGCTGTCGCAGAAATTATGACTGTGGGGAGAGATGAAACCCACCCGGATGGACGCGCCATCCAGCCGATAGTAGCGTGACGGGCCACCGGTATGCTCGGTGGTGGGAATGAGCGCATGCCTGGCTTCTATGTCGGCCCGGACCTCGTCGCTGGAATAATGGACTTCGGCCCGGTCATGATCGCCGATGAGGCCCAGGGGCATTTCCTCGATGAAGCTGATGTCCAGATCCCGGATGCGGGCGTAATTCACCAGGTCCAGGATCTCGTCCTCGTTGCGCCCCTTGAGGATCACGCTGTTGAGCTTGATGCGGGCAAAGCCGGCATCCATGGCCGCCTCGATGCCCGCCAGTACCTGGTCCAGGTTACCGGTGCGGGTGAGGCGGCGGAATCGATCGGCCTTGAGGCTGTCCAGACTGATATTGACGCGGCTGACCCCGGCGGCCCGCAGATCCCCGGCATGGCGGACCAGCTGGGAGCCGTTGGTGGTCAGGGAGAGGTCCTTGAGTCCGTCGAGGGCACCGAGGGCTTCAAACAAGGCCATGATGCCACGCCTCACCAGAGGCTCGCCGCCGGTGAGGCGGATCTTGGTGACGCCCAATGCGATAAATGCCTGGGCGATCTGGGTGATCTCCTCCAGGGTGAGGAGCTGCTGGCGGGGCAGGAACCGCATCTCTTCGGCCATGCAGTAGACGCAGCGAAAATCACAGCGGTCCGTGACGGAGATGCGCAGATAGGTCACCTGGCGGCCGAAACGGTCGACCAGCAGGGGGGGCGGCAGGATCGGCGGGTTCATGGGCTGCACTCCTCGGTGATGGGGTTGCCTTTGTGGCTTATCGTTATATCAACCTGTCTGCGTCCAGGAATCCGGCGGCCGCAGTCCGGTCTGCGGGGGTGTTGATGTTCAAAAAGGCCTCGGGGCAGTCCGAGAAATCGGTGATGGCCGCCCCCTGGTGCTCAAACCATCGGCCTGCCCTGCGGTTTCCATTCACCAGCCAGTGTTCCAGATCCTGCACCAGACGGGTGGGTACCAGGGCGAAGAGGGGCTGCAGGCGTTCGCCGTCGTGGACCACGCTCAGGTCGGCCGACTGCTCATGGGCTACCTGCATCAGTCTCGATACCAGGTCTGTCGGCAGCAGCGGCGCATCACAGGGACAGGTCACCACCCAGGGATGCCGGCTGGCCCGCAGGCAGGCCGCCAGCCCGGCCAGCGGACCGGCAAAGCCGCCGATGCCGTCTCCGATCACCGGCAGACCCAGGTCGGCGTAGAAGGTCTCATTCCGGTTGGCATTGAGCAGCATGTCCGACACCTGGGGGCGCAGCCGGGCGATCACCCGTTCCACCATGTAACCGCCGGCCAGGGGGATCAGTCCCTTGTCCCGGCCGCCCATGCGCGTCCCCCTGCCGCCGGCAAGGATGGCCCCGGTCACGGTGATCTGATGGTCCGGACTATGCATATGGTGACTGATTCTATGTCATTGACCGGGGGGCGGCCAGTTCCCGGTCAGGCACCCAGCCCGACATAGATCCAGAACGGCAGGGTGAGGGCGGCGGCGAGGGTGCTGGTGGCGATGATGGCGGCGACGATCTGTCCGTCTCCGCCCATGCGCACCGCCAGGATATAGGCGGACGAAGCGGTGGGCAGGGCCGCCAGGATCAGGGCCGAGGCCAGATAGGGGCCGCTCAGGCCGAACAGGGTGGCTGCGGCCAGGGCGACGGCCGGGACCAGCAGCAGCTTGACGATGCTCAGGTAGGTCACCGCCGGCAGGCGGCTGCCCAGGCCAGCCAGCCGCAGGCCCGCACCCACGGCGATCAGGCCCAGGGGCAGGGCGGCCTCGCCCAGAAAGCGCAGGGTGGTGTCCGCCATCTCCGGCAGGGGCCAGCCGGACAGGGACCAGGCCAACCCGGCGAAGGTGGACAGGACCAGGGGGTTGCGGGCCAGCTCCCGCAGCAGGCCCTGATTGCCGTGGCGCGCCAGGGCCCAGACCGCCCCCAGGTTGGCCAGCGGCACCATGAACCCGGCCAGGATGGCGAACACCGCAACCCCTTCGGCGCCATACAGGCCGCCGAGGATGGCAAAGCCGATGTAGGTGTTGAAGCGGAAGGCGCACTGGAATGAGGAGGCGAACTCGGTCTCCGTCAGCCTGAGCAGGTATCGTCCCAGGTATCCCAACAGCATCCCTGCCGTCATGAAAATGACCCCGGTATAGATCATGCCCGCCGCGCTCTGCAGTTCCAGGGGACGGCGGGCCAGGGCGCCGAACAGCAGGGCGGGGAAGAGGACGTAGTAGATCAGCCATTCCAGGTCCGACCAGAAACCCGGGCTGAAACCGGCATGACGACGCAGCAAATGGCCCAGCACCACCAGGGCGAAGGTGGGCAGCAGGATGTTCAGTGGATTCATGGATGAAAAGTTATCAAAGATCGACCCGTTCCGCGCCCGGCGCCTCGATACCCCGTCGCAGCAGCAGGGTACCGCTCTGGCGGTAGAGTTCGGTCAGGGCCTGACGGTGACGGATCAGGGCCTCGACCTCTTCCAGTTGGCTTTCCAGCAGGTCCCGCTGGGCCTGGGAGACGGCTAGGGCGGTACCGGTACCCACCCGGAACCGGACCTGTTCCGTGCGTAGCACTTCTTCCTGCAGTTCCCGGGTGAGACGGGTGGCCTGGATCTGTTCCCGGGTGCGGTTGGCCTCGAACCAGGCATTTTGCACGTCCAGGGCGGTGAGTTGTTGGAGATTGCCCAGGGCCTCCATGGATTGCTGACGGGTCAGGCCCGCCCGTTGGGATTCCGCCCGCGCGGCGCGGTTGCCCAGCGGGTGTTCCAGGCGCAGACCGGCGCTGTAGTCGTAGCCGGGGCCGTCGAGTTCCCGCCAGGCCTCGCCGAAGGCGGCGGCATAGCCGGTCTGGCCCAGGGTGATGAACAGATCCAGCCGGGGCAGCAGGCCCTGGCGGGTGCGGATCACCTCCAACTCTCCCCGCTGCACCCGCAGCCGGGCCTCGTTCAGATCCGGACGATGGTCCCGGGCCAGGGCCAGGTGCAGGTCCACCGGCTCCATGGGGGGAACCTGGTGATCCGGTTGATCCAGGTGGGTGACGGCGGTGCCCCAGTGGGCATGCCTGGGGTTGATCAGTTGCAGCAGCCGGATGCGGGCACGGGCCTGGTCGGAACGGGCATTGATCAGTCCCTGGCGGCGCAGGGCCTCTTCGGCCCGGGCGGCGGTTTCCTCGGTTTCCGGCCGTTCTCCCACCCGGATGCGCTGGCGGGTCTCTTCCAACTGCCGGCGGGCCACCGCCAGGGATTCCTCGAAGATGGTGGTACGGCGGCTGGCCAGGACATAGTCCCAGTAGGCCGCTTCCACATCGGCCACCAGGCTCTCGGCAAAGCCGCGAAATTCGTACAGGGAGCTTTGGGTATCCAGGCGGGCCTGCCTTAGACGGGCCAGGTTGGAGTCGATGCGTGCGCCCCGCAGCAGGGCCTGGGTCAGGGTCAGGCCCGCCCGTGTGGTGAACTGTTCAGTGGTCTGGGTGGAGTCACTGCGCACCGTCCGCAGGGAGAGTTCCAGGTCCGTGCCCGTGGGCAGGCTCTGGCGCAGGCCGCCCTCGAAGATGTCCCGGTCGGAGCGAGTGATCTGATCGGGAAAATCGGGGCGTTGGTCGAACTGGCGGACGGTTTCATCCCGGCGCAGGCTCATCTCGGCGAACAGCACCGGGTCGAATACCGCCCGCTCCACCGCCTCGAATGTCCCGGTGATCAGGGGCTGGAGCTGCTGGACCGCGAGGGAGCGGTTGTTTTGCAGGGCGAGGAACACGGCTTGTTCCACCGCCAGGAACAGGGACTCCGGCGTCAGGGCGTCCGGGTCCATGGCGCCGGCGGCGGAAGGGGTGACCGAGGGCAGGTGATCGGGGACGGGCAGATCGTCGGGCAGGTGGGCATCCAGGCGTTCATCCAGCCAACCGGGCGGGGTGTAATGGGCGGGCATCTCCTGCCGGGCCTGAGCACCGCTACCGAGTATGAGCGCCACCAGGCCGGTGGCGAGGATGATCCCGGCTGGACGCCGTCGGGTCGCCGGTTCGGTGTGGTTCAGGTCTCGTCGATGCGGGCGATCAGGCTGGGGCATGGGTCAGGGGTCCGTCAACGGTCTGCCGGGAGGGCCTGTCCCGGTGGAATAGGGTGTACAGGGCCGGGATCAGCAGCAAGGTGATCAGGGTGGAACTGATCAGGCCGCCGATTACCGCCCGGGCCATGGGAGCCTGGGCCTCGGCGCCTTCGCCGAAACCCACCGCCAGGGGGATCAGGGCCAGGATGGTGGTCAGAGAGGTCATGAGGATGGGGCGCAGACGTCGCCGCGAGGCCTCGCGGACCGCCTCGCGGACCTTCAGCCCATCACGGCGGTGCAGGCGGGCACTCTGGTCCACCAGCAGGATGGCGTTGTTTACGGAAATCCCGGCCAGCATGATGATGCCGATCAGGGACTGCACGTTCAGCGTGGTGCCGGTGACCAGCAGCATGGCCACTACCCCGATCAGCGCCAGGGGGACGGCGAACATGACGATGAAGGGGTCGCGCAGGGACTCATACAGGCTGGCCATCACCATGTAGACCAGGGCGATGGCCATCAGCAGGGCCAGCCCCAGTTCGGTGAAGGCCCGCTGCTGTTCCTCCACATCGCCGGCAAACAGGATCTCTACGTTGCGGGACAGGGGCATCGCCGCCAGTTCGGCACGCACGTCGGCGACGATGGCGCCCAGGTCCCGGCCGGAGATGTTGGCGTTGACGGTGTTGACCCGTTGTTGCTCCTTGCGCTCGATCTGCAGGGGGGCGACGGAGGCCTCGAGGGAGACCAGGTTGCGCAGGCTGACCGGTTCCCCGTCCCGTCCCGGCAGGGTGATGTTGAGGATGTCGTCCAGGCTCAGGTGCTCGGCACCCTGCAGCTGGACCCAGATGCGGGTCTCGGTGCCGCCGTCCCGAAACTGGCCGGCCATGCCGCCGCTCAGGGCCGTTTCCAGGGTCCGGGCCACCTGGGCCACGCTGATGCCCAGGTCGGCGGCCCGGGCCCGGTCGATGCGCACCAGCTGTTGCTGTCGCCCGTCCTCCCGTCCCAGACGCACGTCGGTGATGCCCTCGATAGCCCTGATGCGGGTGGCCAGGTCCCGGGCGACCAGGTCGATGGTCTCCAGGTCGAAGCCGCGGACTTCGATGCTCAGCTGTTCCCCGTCCTGCCCGCCCCCCATGCCTCGCATCATCATGCCCTGGCTGGCGCGGATACGGACCGTGATGCCGGGGATCTCCGTGACCTCCCGGCGCAGGGCGGCAGCAATCTGTTCAGTAGAACGGCTGCGTTCCGCCAACGGCATCAGGGCGATGTTCAGATTGGCGGTGGAGGGGGAGGTGGCCCGGAAGCCCGAGGCCCCCACACTGGCGATCATGCTGCTCACCTCCGGTACCTCGGCGGCGACGATGGTTTCGATCTGCCGGACGGCGTCATCCAGGACCTCGATGCGGGTGCCCGGCTCCATCTCGATGCTGATCCGCAGCTGGCCTTCATCCGTGGCGGGCATGAATTCGGTGCCCAGGCGGGGGATCAGGGCCATGGCGCCGATGAAGAGTCCAAGGGTCACCGCGATGACCACCCAGCGATGGTTCAGTGCCCGTTCCAGTAAGGCCAGATAGCCCCGCTCCAGCGCGCCCACCAGGCCGCCGGCCGCCGTCCCCAGCCGCCGGATGCCGCCGGGGGTGGCGCGGGTCTTCACCGTCGCCTCCCGCCCCATCAGCATGGGGACCAGGGTCAGGGCTACTAGCAGGGAGCAGAATAGGCTGAAGGCCACCACCAGGGCCAGTTGCTTGAACAGGATGCCGGCCAGCTCCTGGGCAAAGAACATGGGCAGGAAGATGGCCAGGGTGGTGAGGGTGCTGGCGGTGATGGCGGCGGCCACATCGCCGGTGCCCCGGGTGGCGGCTTCCACCGCGCTCATGCCGTCTTCCTTGCTGCGGCGGGCGATGTTCTCGATCACCACGATGGCGTTATCCACCATCAGGCCCACCCCCAGGGCCAGACCGCCCAGGGTCATCAGGTTGAGGGTGAAGCCGCCGAAGTAGATCAGCCCGAAGGTGGCGATCACCGACACCGGAATGGCGGTGGCGGCCACCAGGGTGAAGCGCAGGTGGCGCAGGAAGAACAGTAGCACCAGCACCGCCAGGCTGCCGCCGTAGAGGATGGAGCGGCCCACGTTCGCGATCGAGCGTTCGATGTGTCCGGCGGTGTCGATGGCAGTGGCGATGTTGAGCTGGGGGAAGTCCCGGTCCAGGCGCAGGATCTCTTCTTGCACCGCCCGGGAGACCTGGACCGTATTGGCATCCGACTGTTTCTGGATGGCCAGGCGCACGCCGGGGGCGTCATCGATGCGAATGATGCGGGTGAGGCGTTGATGGGTATCGCGCACCTCGGCCACCTGATGCAGATGGATGGGGGCACCGTCCCGCATCGTCACCACGGTGGCGCGGATCTGGTCCAGGTTTTCGAACTCGCCGGGGGTGCGCAGACGCAGGTCCATGCGGCCCCGCACGATCTCGCCGGCGGGGTAGATGACGTTGGCATCCCGCAGGGCCTGGCGGATCTCGTCCAGGCCCAGGCTCAGGGCCTGGAGACGGTCCGGGTCCACTTCTATCCGGATTTCACGCTCCAGCCCCCCCCAGACATCTACCGCTGCCACGCCCGGCACACGCTCCAGGCGGGGACGGATGCGGTCGTCGATGAGTCGGCGCAGGTCGATGGGGTCCAGGTTGCCCCCCACGCCGATCATCATGATCGGGAAGGCGGTACTGTCGAAACGTCTGACCAGAGGGCGCCCGGCCTCTTCGGGCAGGGCGTTGATGATGCGGTCGAGACGGTCGCGGACTTCGTTGGTGGCGGCGTCCAGGTTCGTGCCCCAGCCGAAGGAGACCCGCACGTTACTGGAGCCTTCCGATGAGGTGGAGGTGACTTCCTCCACCCCGGGTACCGCCGAGACGGCCTCTTCCACGGGCCGGGTGATGAGCTGTTCGATCTCGTCGGGACCGGCATTGCTGTAGTCGGTCATGATCGAGACGGTGGGAAAACTGATCTCCGGCATCAGGTCGATGGGCAGACGAAACAGGGACATCAGCCCCAGGGTGACCACGATGGCGGTGACCATGGCCGTGAAGATGGGGCGCGTGACGGTGAAGCGGGCCGGATTCATCAATGGTTGCTCCCGGTCTCCACATCATCCAGTTCATCCCGGTCAACCGGACGCAGGCGGGTGCCGTCGCTGATCAGGTGATGGCCTAAAGTGACCACCCGCCCCTCCAGGGTCGGGGTGATGATCTGGACCCGGTCCCGTTCCTCGATACCGGTTTCCACCGGGACAAATCGTGCCGTGGGTCCGGTGTCCGTGGTTTCCACCAGGAACAGGCCCGGCCGACCCTGGCGCTCCACCAGGGCATCCACCGGTACCAGGGTGGCATCGGACAGGGTGCGGGTGATGATGCGGGCCTCCACGAACATGCCGGGCCGCAGGCGCTGATCCTGGTTGGGCACATGGATCTCCACCCGTGCCTGGCGGGAGGCCTCCCTGAATTCCGGGGATAGCCGCTCCACCCAGCCCGGGAAGGTCTCTCCCGGGTAGGCGATGGTGGTCAGGGTGACCGGCTGGCCCGGTGACAGGCGGGCATAGTCCCGTTCCGTGACGAACACCCGGGCGCGCAGGGGGGTGAGGTCAACCAGGGCCAGGATGGGCGTATTGGCCTGCAGGATGCTGCCCCGGTCCACGAAACGATCCGCCACCAGCCACCGGGTGGGTTCCGCCTTGGCATCGGCGTGGATGCGGGTATAGGCCAGCCGGATTTCCGCATTGCGCACCGCCGCCTGGCGCTGGTCGATCTGGGAGCGGGCGAGCGCCACCCGGGCCTGCTGGGCGTCCAGTTCGGTCTGCGCCGCTTCCAGTTCGGACTGGGAGGCGATGCGCTGGGTGCGCAATTCCTGGGTGCGGACAAGGACCCGCCGGGCGGCGGCCAGGGCGGCCTGAGATTCCCCCAGGCCGGCGCGGGCCACGGCCAGCTCGGCCCGGGCCTGCTCCAGGCTCTGCCGGACCTCGTCATCATCCAGTTCCGCCAGCAGGGCATCGGGTTCGACGGCGTCGCCGATGTCCACGTGCAGGTGTTCCAGACGTCCGGCAATCCGGGTGGCGATCTCTACCCGGTGGGCGGCCACCAGGGAGCCGGTGAAGATCACCTGTTCGGTGATGTCGCCGCTGGCGATCGGGGCCACGGCCACGGGCACCGCCGTCTGGCCGCGCTGAGCGGCGGCGGGCTGGGCGGCGTCATCGTCGCCCAGTCGGAATAGGAGCAGGATGAGTAGCACGAGGGCGGCGGTGGCGGCAGCGGTAAGCAGGTGTTTCTTTTTCATCAGCGGCTAATTGTCCTGAAACGGGGGCAATGCATTCAAGGGACCACAATCCGATCATCGGGTTCGTGAAACACTGAACAGGCCTCCCGCCGTGATGATGCGTCAAGGTGGGAGCCAGGGGTCTTGAGCCTGTGGCTGGATTCCCGCTTTCGCGGGAATGACGTTCTGATGGGTGTCACTTCCGTCTTGTTGCCGTCATTTCCGCCCCCACTCCCGTCACTCCCGCGAAAGCGGGAGCCCAGCGGGCCGCTCACTCTGTCCGGAGCTGCTCCCGGATCACTCCCGCGAAAGCGGGAGCCCAGAGGTTTCGGCAACCTCCTCTTGGGCTCCCGTCTGCCCGGAAATGACTCATCCGTAATATCCTTCGGTAGAATGCCGGTCTTTTCCTTATCTTCCCATGGATTCATCATCTGATGTGCGCCGTGTCCCTGGCACCCCTGCCGTATCCCGAGGATTCCTCCCATCTGTTTGAGTGTCTTCTGGAAGAGCCTTGGGCGGTCTTTCTGGACAGCGCCCGTCATGGCCGCCCCCTGGGCCGCTTTGACATCCTCGCGGCCGATCCCTTCATGACCCTGGTGACGGAGGGTGAGTGTACCCGGGTGCTGAACCGGGAGGGTGGGCTACTGGAAGAAACGCCGGCGGACCCCTTCGAGGTCCTGCGCGCCTGCCTGGGGGCGCCCGGCCCTTCGGCGGCCGGACTGCCGTTTGTCGGCGGGGCCATCGGCTATTTCGGCTATGATCTGGCGCGGCGCCTGGAGCACTTGCCCTGTCTGGCGCGAGATCGTGAATCCCTGCCGCAGATGATGCTTGGTGTCTATGACTGGGCGGTGGTGGTGGACCACGCACGGCGTACCTGTGTGCTGGTGGGGCAGGGCAGGGATCCGCGCACCGCCAAGCGTTGGGAGGCACTGGTGAGGCGTTTCCGCCGCCCTGCGCCGCCGTCTGCCCGGGGTGGTTTTGTCCTGCAGGGACCATTGCGTGCCAACCTCTCGCCCGCTGAGTACCGGCGGCGGTTCATTCAGGTGCAGGATTTCATTCGCGAGGGTGACTGTTACCAGGTCAACCTGGCTCAGCGTTTCGAAGCGCCTGCCGGGGGCGATCCGTGGGCGGCGTTTCGTCGGTTGCGTGAACTCAGTCCCGCCCCCTACGGGGCCTTTCTCCGGTTTCCGCAAGTGGCCATCCTGAGCAACTCGCCGGAGCGCTTCCTGCAGCTTCGAGATGGGTGTGTGAGTACCCGCCCGATCAAGGGCACCCGTCCCCGGGGGGCGACGCCCGCCGAGGACGCGCAACTGCGGCGGGCTCTGGCGGCCAGCGACAAGGATCGGGCCGAGAACGTGATGATCGTCGATCTATTGCGCAATGATCTGGGCAAGACCTGCGCCACCGGCAGTGTGGCGGTGCCGGCACTGTTTGCGGTAGAGAGTTATGCTACCGTACACCATTTGGTCAGTACCGTGACCGGGCGACTGGCGCCGGGACGGGACGGCATTGATCTGCTGCGGGGTTGTTTTCCTGGAGGGTCCATTACCGGGGCTCCCAAGCTGCGGGCGATGGAAATCATTGAGGCACTGGAGCCGCATCGCCGGGGGGTTTACTGTGGTGCCATCGGCTATGTGGGTTTTGATGGTGCCATGAATACCAATATCGCCATCCGTACCCTGATCCACAGCCACGGCATGTTGCGGTTCTGGGCAGGCGGAGGTATCACCGCCGGTTCACGGGCGTCGCACGAGTATCAGGAGACGCTGGACAAGGCATCGGCCATGATGCAGCTTCTTGATGTGAGCGGGTTCGGTGGTCATGGGATTCAAGAAACCACCCCGGACGGCCGATAAATGTCCTGTGTGCAGGCAGGTGCCTTTCCATCCTTGATGCGCTCCTGCCTGTCCACCCCCCCCAGGCGTTGGCAGCGTTGCCTTTTGTGATACCCGAGGACAGCCCATGTTAAACAACATCACCATCCGTGTTCGACTGATCCTTCTGGCCGTCGTAGGTCTGACCATGGTGGGTGGGCTGCTGTCCGTGGTGTCTTACCAGGCTGCGGGCGATACCGCCCGCAGCCTGGTGGAGCACAGCCTGCTGGTCAAGGCGGATGGCGATCTCAAGGCTGCCCGGGTTTATGTCCAGCAGTATTACGGCGAGCTGAGGTTGCAGGATGGCCGGCTGGTGGATGCTCAGGGGGTGCCGCTGGAAGGGCGCAACGACATGGCTGATGCCATCGGCCGTGATCTGGGGCTGGTGTTCACCTTTTTTGCCGCCGACCGCAATGAATTCGTCCGGGTGTCCACCAGTTTGATCGGCGCCGATGGGCGTCGGGCTATCGGTACGCCGTTGGGACGGGATACTCCGGCCCACCAGACGGTGGCCAGGGGGCAGCGTTACGTGGGGGAATCCGTCATTCTCGGCAACCCCTATCTGACCGCCTACGAACCCATTTTCAACCAGCGCAATGAGGTGATCGGGATCATGGGGCTGGGCATTCCCCGGGCTCAGGCCGACGGCATCGTGGCCGCCGGCATGTCCAGTCTGTTGGGCCGGATGGTGTTGACCCTGCTGGTGATTCTGGCCTTGGGCATGGTCGGCGCGGTGCTGTTTGCCCGTTCCATCGTCAATCCGATCAAGGAAGTGGGGACCACCCTCAGGGACATTGCCGACGGGGAGGGGGATTTGACTCGTCGACTCAAGGTGACCGGAAAGAACGAACTGGCCGATCTGGCTTCGGCGTTCAACGCCTTTGCCGAACGCATTCACGAGCTGGTGCGCCAGGTCTCCGTGGCCACGTCCCAGCTGGCCTCCGCTTCGGAGCAGCTTTCCACCACCTCCGAAGAGACCCGGCAGCAGGTGCATCACCAGCATTCGGAGACGGATCAGGTGGCCACCGCCATGAACGAGATGACCGCGACCGTGCAGGAGGTGGCCAGGAATGCCACCGAGGCGGCCCACGCGGCCCAGAAAACCCAACACGAGACCCATGCGGGCGGTCAGGTGGTGAAGCAGACCATCACCGCCATCGAGGCCCTGGCGGGTGAGGTGGAAAATGCCGCCGAAGTGATCGGACGCCTGTCCACCGACAGCGAGGAGATCGGCAAGGTACTGGACGTGATCCGCGGCATCGCCGAGCAGACCAATCTGCTGGCGCTGAATGCGGCCATCGAGGCGGCCCGGGCCGGCGAACAGGGACGGGGATTTGCCGTGGTGGCCGATGAGGTACGTACCCTGGCCAGCCGGACCCAGTCATCCACCAAGGAGATTCAGGCCATGATCGAACGGCTGCAGAGCGGTACCAGCGGGGCGGTCAAGGTGATGGAGCAAGGCCGCGGCAAGGCCAGGGAGAGTGTGACTCAGGCCGCCAAGGCAGGCCAGTCACTGGCGACGATCAATCAGGCCATTGCCGGCATCAACGACATGAACGCCCAGATCGCCAGCGCGGCGGAGGAGCAGTCTGCGGTGGCGGAGGAGATCAATCGCAATGTCTCCAATATCAGTCACTCTGTGGATCAGACCTCCCGGGGTGCCGCCCAGATTGCCTCGGCCAGCGATGAACTGGCCCGTCTCGCCGCTGATCTCCAGGGTCGGGTCGGTGGTTATCGCATTTGACTGGACCCGATCGTGCCCCACCCCCTCGCCCCCCCTCCGGAGAGGGGTGAGGCTGCCCTGAATCAGGGGGGGGCGGCATCTCCGGCCAGGACGCGGGTCAGGGTGTCCAGGGCCTGAGCACGGGCACGGGATTCGGTGCCGCCCGTGTTGGGATTCAATCTTGACCACTCCGGATGCAGCCGCGCCTTTTGCACCGGTTTGGGCAGTGAGCCCTTGCGCCAGGTCTCGTCCGCCGGTGCGCCCAGTTGCAGTGCCTTGTCGGCTCCGTGCCCCCGGTGGATCAGGGCCTGCACCAGCTGGTGCTGACGCAGGGCCAGGAGCCGAAGGGTGTTGTTGTTGACCCGTAATTCCCGGTGTCCCTGCAGCCGCTGCACGAGCCGCCGCCCCAGATCCAGCGTGTTGCCCAGCAGGGCACCGGTTGCCGCCCCCACCGCCGTCCCGGCGCCCAGGGTGGTGCCCAGGGCCATGACATCCACCGCCATCCCCATGGCGCCGCCGACGGCGGCCCCCTCGCCGGTGCGCAATCCGTAGTGGCGCAGCGCCTCGGCGGTGAACAGGTCCAGCCCCCACTGACCGTCCTCCAAGGGCAGGCGTTCGCCCAGGTAGTCGCTGGGGCGAAACCGGAACAGGTTCAGCAGGGCGTCCACGCAGGTCTGTTCCCGCTCCCGTACCCGGTTTTGCAGGGTATCCATGGCCCTTTGGGTGTCTTCCCGTCCGCCACCTTCCACCACCATCATACAGGCGGCCACATCGATGAGCATGTCGGCCACGGTTTCCGCCGCCGCCTGCCGGAGCCAGCGGGCTTCACGCTCCCGTGCCTGCATCAGCCTTTCCAGAGGGGCACGCCAGGCGTCCAACAGACTGCGCAGCTTTTCGTACAGACGCAGTTCGCCCTGCAGGTCGTAGACCACGGAATCGAAGGTGATGACCGCGTGCAGGCCCAGCCGCCCCAGGGCCTCCCGCCATTCCTGGGCCCGGTTATGGGGACCGGCGACGAAATTCAGCACCGGTAGCAAGGGACGGGCGCACAGTCCCAGCACGGCCAGTTCGTCCCGGTACTTGCCCAGCACCGGCTCCCGGGCATCGATCACGTATAAACCTACCTGAGAGGCCCGCAACTGGCGCAGTACCTTGGTCTCCTGATCGAACCGACCGGCCGCATCCGGGGATTCCAGAAAGCGTTCCAGGTCATCCGCCCCTACATGGCGTCCACCGCCGGCCTCGTCGAGCCAGTCCAGAATGCCGGGGGCATCTTCCAGGCCCGGGGTATCGTACAGGGCCATGAGAGGTTCCCCTTCCACCAGCAGCTGGGTGCCCTCCACATGCCGAGTGGTGGCGGGGGCATCACAGACTTCGCCGAATTCCGTATCCCGCGACAGGGTACGCAGCAGCGAGGTCTTGCCGGTATTGGTGTGGCCAACCACGGCCACCTGCAGGATCGAAGTCATGGGGTTGCATCCTCCGCTGAAGCAAAGGCCGCCAGCAGGATGTCCTGGGCTGGCCGATCACCATCCGCCGGTCGCTCCGGCAATAGCCGATCCACACCGGCCTTGTCCACCAGCTGCTCCCAGGCCGTGCGTCGGGCTCGAAGGTCGATGCCGCGGGCCTGTGCCATGTTCTGCTCGTCCAGCAGCACCCAGACAGGGGCACGGGTCCGGGAGCGCAGTTCGGTCAGGAAGCCCTCGGTGCTGCGATCCGGGGTGCGGGCCAGGGAACAGACGGCCACCACCACGGCGGGGTCCGGCTGCAGGCTCTGCGCCGCGGCCAGGACATCCCGCCGCGTATGCCGGTCGTCCACCTGACCCAGGGGGATCCAGTCCGGTCGTCTGTGATGCTGGATCCAGTGGCTGTCGGCTTTCTCCAGTTCAAAGCCCAGCAAGGCCAGGGCGCCCCCCCCATGTCGCTCTCGATGGCGGAGGGGCTCGGGGGGGTGGATCAGGGTCAGCGGCGGCGGGTCCACGACCCCCAGGCGCTGGGAGTTGGGCAGCAGTCGGTGCGCGAGGCGGGCATAGCCCGGGCTGGCCAGGTCCAGCCGCAGGCTTCGGCGGGCTCGGCGTGCCATGAGGGCGCACCACAGGCCCAGGCCCAGTCTGGGCAGCAGGCCATAGAACAACAGGCTACCCAGCAGCCAGCTTGACCACTGCACCCGCCCCAGGGCGTCTTCGGTGACGCCCAGCCGGCTGGCGCGGATCAGTGCCTCATCGGGCATGGGCAGCCCCAGCCAGCCCGGCAACAGGCCCAGGGCGGTGATCAGGCCGACGAAATGATCTTCGGCCAGCAGGGTGGTGCCCCAGACAAAATCATACTGGCGTACGCTCAGGGCCCACAGGCACATGAACAAGGCTCCGGCGGTGAAGGCCGACCAGATGAGGTGGGTGAGGGTGCCTGCAGACCAGCGTCCCAGGCCATTGCGGCTCATGAGCTGGAGCAGGGCGCGGATGGCCAGCACCGGTGCCTGACCCCGGACAATGCGCCGTGCCAGTCCCCCGCCCAGGCCCAGCACCCCCTGACCCAGCAGGCCGCCGCCGCCGCGGGGGCGGACCAGCATGATCAACGCCCACAGCAGCAGCATGAGAAGCTGCACGCCCAGCAGGCTGCCCAGGGTCCAGAGGATGTTGATCTGGGAACTGCCCGCCACCAGCGGCGCCGCCAGGGCCGCCCCCGCCGCCGCCATGCCGCTCAGGCCCGTGAGCAGCAGGATCAGCGCCAGTATCCACCCCGCCAGGGCGCGGGCGCCGCTGAGGGATTCATGCACCTGGATCCCCAGGCGCGTGGCCCCCGCGCGTACCAGCACACGATGTTCCAGATCTCCCGCGGCGTCACGCCCTGCCTGCCAGGCCGGCGTCTCATCGATCACGCGGCCGGCACTATCCTCATGCAGGCGCACCGCCTCGGCGACGAGACGGTCGGTGAAGCGGTCATGGGGGGCTGGGCTCGCCCTGTCGGAAATATGGGTATTCATTGCCGGCACACTATAAGGCCAGGTCCCCTGGACGCCAACCTGAGCGCAAGGCAATTCGGCACGGTGTCGTCCCCTAGGACAGGCAGAGGCCATGATTATGTCATTGATCGACCGGGTCGCGTCAGTTGCCCGCTTGGGGCCGGTAATGTTTAGATGCCTCTCTCTCCCAGTCCCCTGCCGTCACTCCCGCGAAGGCGGGAGTCCGGGATTTTCAGTCCGTGACTGGATTCCCGCCTTCGCGGGAATGACGTATCCAGAACACCCCTTATGAAATGGAAGCCGATATGTTTCGATGGTTGCTGATCCTGTTGGGCGGGTTGCTGTCCCTGGTGCTTGTGGCGGGCCTGTTGGGACCTTTTCTGGTTTCGCCCGGGCCGCTCCCCGGGCTGTCTTCGGCAGCGGAGGCGGCCCTGCCGGAGAGTCGTTTCCTGACCATCCCCCATGACGGCACGGACGGTCTGCAGATCCACTATCTGGCTCGGGAACAAGAGGGCGTCGAGGGACCCGTCTTGGTACTGCTTCATGGCTTCACCTTCAACGCCTTCACCTGGAACCAGGTGATGGATGATCTGGGCGAGGTGGGCAGGGTGCTGGCCTATGACCAGGTGCCCTATGGACTGAGCGCCAAGCCGGTGCGGGGGGAGTGGTCCGCCGGCAATCCCTTCACCAAGGCCGCGGCGTTGGAGCACTTGTTTGCCTTTCTGGATGCCAAGGGGGTGGAACAAGCGGTGCTGGTAGGTAATTCCTCCGGCGCCACCCTGGCCATGGAGGCGGCCCTGAGCCGGCCCGAACGGGTAAGCGGGCTGGTGCTGGTCAATCCCTGGGTCTATGTGAACCGGCCCAGCTTTCCCGCCGCGGTGGCGGAGCTACCTCAGCTGCGGCGTCTTAATCTGTTGTTGGCTCGCCGGATGGGGGGCAGCGGCGCGCTGCTGGACCTGTCCTACCATGACCCGGACCGCATCACCGACGAGCGCCGGGCACTGACCACCTTGCACACCCGGGTGCGGCACTGGGATCTGGCCTGGGGGGAACTGTTCGTGCGCGCCATGTCCAGCCCGGTGGATGTCAGCGCCCATCTGGCCGACATCCGTCAGCCGGTCCTGGTGATCATCGGCGAGCAGGACCGGGTGGTGGCCCCGGAGGACTCCCGCCGCGCCGCCCTGGCCCTGCCCGCAGCGACCTGGGTCAGGGTGCCCGACTGCGGTCATGTGCCCCAGGAGGAATGCCCGGAGGCGGTGGTGTCGCTGGTGCGCCGGTGGCTGCAGGCCCCGGCGACCTCACCATGAGCCGCTGCGGATGACCCCCACGCCGATGCCCTCGATGTCCAGGAACTGGCTGCGCAGGTCCACGTCAATGGGCCGGTAGTCGGGATTTTCCGGCTTCAGCCGGACCCGGTGACCTTCCCGTTCAAAGCGTTTCACCGTCACCTCGTCTTCCAGGCGGGCCACTACGATCTGGCCGTTGCGGACCTCGCTGGTGCGATGGACCGCCAGCAGGTCCCCGTCCAGGATGCCCGCCAGGCGCATGCTGTCACCCTGGACCCGCAACAGATAATCCGGGCGGGGACGAAACAGGCGCGGGTCCAGCTGGTAATGATCCTCGATATGCGCCTCGGCCAGAATGGGTTCTCCGGCGGCCACCCGTCCTACCAGGGGCAACCCCGGTCCTTCCCGGAGCCGGATGCCTCGGGAGGTGCCGGCCAGGATCTCGATGGCGCCCTTGCGCGCCAGGGTGCGCAGGTGGCACTCGGCGGCGTTGGGGGAACGAAAGCCGAAGGCCCGCATGATCTCTTCCCGGGTGGGCGGCATGCCGTTGGACTGCAGGCAGTCCCGGATGAAATTGAGGATTTCCGTCTGGCGGGGGGTGAGCTTTTCCATGACACAGCTTCTCGTTCACTGGCCCTGGGATCCCGGGCTGACGGGTCACGGGTTCAGGCGCCTTCGGTCGGTTGGCGGGAGTATATCTTTGCACAGTAGGCCAAGCCCCGGTCCCTTGCAAGTCGTGATCAGCACATCAGTCGCTTGCGCAGCAGTCTCGTGGCCACGGCCAGCCCCACCAGGCCATAGACCAGCATCACCGACAGGTGCAGCACTACCTGGTTCGGCCAGGCCCCGGTCAGCAGGGGGCGCACGATCTCCACCACATGGACCAGGGGCAGAATCCAGGCCAGGGCCACCACGGCGCCGGGGAGCTGTTCCAGGGGAAAGAAAACCCCGGAGAGCAGCAGCATGGGGGTGACCGCCAGGGTGAAATAGTAGAGGAAGAAGTCGTAGCTGCGGGACACGGCGGTGACGATCATGGCGCAGGCACCGAAGCAAAAGCCCGCCAGCAGGATGACCGGCAGGGCCAGCAAGGCGCGCAGATCACTCACCAGACCCAACACGGCGGCCACCAGCAGGATGGCGCCGCCACTGAAGAGGGCCTTGGTGGCGGCCCAGACGATCTCGCCCAGCACGATGTCGTCCAGATTGAGGGGGGCGCCCAGCATACCGTCCCAGGTCTTTTGTTCCGACATCCGGGTATAGGCGGAGTACATGCCCTCGAAGCTGGCGGTGTACATGGCGCTGGAGCAGACGATGCCCGAGGCCAGAAAGACCATATAGGGCAGTTCGCCCAGATCCCCCACCAGACGACCGAAGCCGTAGCCGAAGGCCAGCAGGTAGAGTACCGGCTCGCCGAAATTGCCCAGGATGGAGGGCACCATGATCTTGCGCCAGACCCGCAGGTTGCGGCGCCAAACCGGGATGAATCGCAGGCTGAGCCTGGGCAGCGGATAAGCAGGCATGTCAGTCCCTCAGTTCATGGCCGGTGAGCTTCATGAAGACGTCTTCCAGGTTGGCGGGGCGGTGCAGGTACCGGATGCTGGCCTGTTCCAGCGCGGCGGTCAGGGGCGCGGCCTGCAGGGTATAGATCAGGGCCAGGTCCCCCATGCGCCAGAGCCGCGCCGACAGATCCTCGGCCTGTGCCTCCAGCCAGGCCATTGCCGCCGGTCCATTGAGTTCCAGCACATGGGGTTCGATATGGGCACGGATCAGGGCCTGGGGCGATCCCTGGGCCACCACGCGGCCCTGGTCGATGATGGCCAGGCGATCACACAGCCGCTCTGCTTCCTCCATGTAATGGGTCGTGAGGATCAGGGTGGTGCCGCCCCTGAGCAGTCCGCGCAAGCATTGCCAGATATGGTGCCGGGCCTGGGGATCCAGGCCCGTGGTAGGCTCGTCCAATACCACCAGCTCGGGGCGGTTGATGAGGGCGCGGGCCAGGGTCAGGCGCCGCTTCATGCCGCCGGAGAGGGCAGTGATGGGGGCCTCCCGGCGCGACTCCAGGCTGGCGAATCGGAGCAGTTCCTCTACCCGCTCACGGCGGACCTGTCCTTTGAGACCGAAATAGTCGGCGTAGGTGTGGAGATTTTCCCGCACGGTGAAGTCCGGATCCAGGGTGTCGAACTGGGGCACGATCCCCAGTCGCCGGCGGGCCTCCCGCGCCCGTTCGGGGATGGGTTCACCAAGCACGGACAGCGTGCCCCCATCGGGCGGCGTCAATCCCAGCAGCATGCGCAGGGTGGTGGTCTTGCCGGCGCCGTTGGGGCCCAGTAGGCCGAAGCATTCGCCTGGCTGGACCGTGAGGTCGATATGATCGACCACCGTGCGGCCGTCATAGCGCTTGACCAGCCCTCTGGCTTGGGCAACGGGGGCGGGGATAGAGGGGGGATTGAGCGGGTCCATGTGGGGCAAGGCAATCCTTACGGGTCTTGGGGCGTTGGACAGGCTAACCTATCGGCGGACATTTTTGTCGGTCCCGCCCCGGTGAAGGGGGGATGTCGTCAGACAGCAAACCCTGGGGGAAATATCCAGGGAGAGAGAATATCCAGAGATGTTCTGAATCCGTCATTCCCGCGTAAGGGGAATCCAGTCACGGGCACAGGCCGACACGCTTTGACTCCCGCTTTCGCGGGAGTGACGGTAAAGGGAGTGACGGTAAAGGGAGTGACGGGAGCGACGGCACAAGGATGTGTTCGGTGCTTCTCCCGGTTTTTTCAATAACGCTGAGGGAGTTTTTCAATGACGCTGAAAATCGGCTGTATCGGTCTGGGCATCATGGGGCGCCCCATGGCGGGGCACTGGCTGGCGGCGGGGCATGACGTCACCGTCTGGGCCCGTCGCCCGGAGACCGTGACCGCCCTGGTGGGGCAGGGTGCCCATCTGGCCGACAGTCCTGCGGATCTTGCCCGGCAGGTGGATGTGGTCTTCACCAACGTATCCGATACACCGGACGTGGAACAGGTCCTGCTGGGGCCTGAGGGCGTGGCCGCCGGTGCCCTTCCGGGCCTGATCGTGGTGGACCACAGTACCATCTCGCCCACGGTCACACGCCGGCTCGCCGGCACCCTGGCCGCACAGGGGATTCATCTGCTGGATGCGCCGGTGTCCGGCGGTGAGCGCGGGGCCGTCGACGGCACCCTGACCATCATGGTGGGTGGCGAGGCCGCCATCCTGGAGCGGGTACGACCGCTGCTGGAAGTGGTGGGGCGGACCATCACCCATGTGGGTGGTCATGGTGCCGGTCAGTTCACCAAGGCCTGTAATCAGCTCATCGTCGCCCAGACCATGGTGGCCGTGTCCGAAGCCATCAGTCTGGCGGAGGCGGCCGGGGTGGACCCGGCGGCCATGCGCGAGGCCCTCATGGGCGGTTTGGCCTATTCCCGGGTGTTGGAGGTGCACGGGGAGCGCATGATCCGGCGGGAGTATCCCCCGGGCTTCAAGGCCCGCCTGCACAACAAGGACATGGCCATCGTCCTGCAGGCGGCGGCGGATCTGGGTCTGCCCCTGCCGGGCACCGCCCTGTCCGCCCAGTGGATCAGTGCCGCTGTGGGACTGGGGCATGGGGAGGAGGATTCTGCCGTGGTGGCCGAGGTACTGCGACGGCTGGCGCCGCCGGGACCCGTGAACGGCGGCGGGCACTGAACGCGCCGTGACACAGCCGAACCGGGATGGGGATACAATGTCCATTGAGCAGATGATCAGATATCGGAGCGAACGTGACCCCGCCTGAAGCCCCCCAGCCGTCTTCCATCGACCCGGAGGAGGTGGCCCGTTATACCGCACTGGCGGATCGCTGGTGGGACGAGAGCGGTCCCTTCTGGCCTCTGCATACCCTCAACCGGCTGCGCACCGACTACATTTGCGACCGGCTCTGCGCCCACCTGGGCCGCGATCCGTCGGTGCCCCGTCCCCTGGAGGGCCTGCGCCTGCTGGACATCGGCTGCGGCGGCGGCATCCTCAGCGAGTCCATGGCCCGTCTGGGCGCCCGGGTCGAGGGGGTGGACGTGACCGAAAGGAACATTGCCGTGGCCCGGCTGCATGCCGAGCGTTCCGGACTGGATATCCATTACGAGGCGGTGCCGGTGGAGACCCTGGCCGCCCGCAAAGAACAGTACGACGTGGTGCTGAACATGGAAGTGGTGGAGCATGTGGCGGATCTGCCGGGCTTCATGGCTGCCTGCAACCGGCTGGTCAGGCCGGGGGGACACAGCTTTATCGCGACCATCAACCGCAACCCGGTGTCGTTCATCGTGGCCATCCTGGGGGCGGAATACATCCTGCGCTGGTTGCCCCGGGGCACCCATCAGTGGCGCCGCTTTCCAAAGCCCTCGGAACTGGAGGCGCTGCTGGCGCCGTACGGCCTGCAGGTACTGGAGCGGACCGGCGTCAGGGTCAATCCCTTCAACCGCGGCATGCACCTCACCGGCTACATGGGGGTGAACTACATGCTGATGACAACCCGGACTCCCGCTTTCGCGGGAGTGACGGAATTGAGGAGTCGCACATGTGGTGGTTCGTGATCGGATATGCTCTGGGCCATGTGGGTTTCCTGCTGGGGTCCATGCCCGTCATCGTGGCGGGCGGCGTGCTGTTTCTCTACGGGGCCTACGTGGTGGTCTACGGCCGGGACGGGCGGGAGTGACCTTTCCTGGACGGTGATCGACGGGGCCGGCTTGTTCCCGGGTTGGCCCATGGCCTATATTCACCTCCATGACGATCTCGCCGGAATCCGTGTTCAAGGCCCTGTCCGACCCCACCCGCCTGCGGTGCCTGGTCCTCCTTACCGAGGAAAATTCTCTGTGCGTGTGCGAGCTTACCCACGCCATCGGTGTGCCGCAGCCAAAGATGTCCCGACATCTGGCCCTGCTGCGGGAAAGCGGCCTGGTGGCCGATCAGCGCCGGGGGCAGTGGATCTTCTACCGCATCAACCCCGCGTTGCCGGTCTGGGTGCGGGAAGTGCTGCGGCAGACGGCCCAGGCCTGTGCCGACAAGGGACCCTACACCGGCGACCGGACGCGCCTTGACAGCATGGGCGGCCGCCCCGAGAAAGGGTGTGCCGCCTGAGCTAGAAATCCCGTCTTTCCCAGAGATCCCGTCGGTCCTTGCGCCGGTCCCTGCCGGACCTGCGCGGATCTTTTTCGAGTTCGAAACGGATCATTTCCCTGCGATCAGGCTGTTTGCGCCGCTCTCCCCGGCGCCGTTCGGGGCCGGTATAGGGTTGCGGGTTGTCCGCGGACGTGGGTTCCTCGCTCACTGATCACCTCCTTCGGGACAAGGCCCGCCCCAAGGGCGGGCCGTGGATGCTTGAGGGCCTGGCTTATGCCTTGCCGCGTAACTGCGAGATTTCCTGCCGCAGGGCCGAGATCTCATGGCGCAGGGCCTTGAGATCTTCGTGAAGCTGCACGTTTTCCGCATGGACCACCTCTTCAATGGCGTCATGCTCGAATTTCTGCTGTTCTTCCTGCATGGACTGCATGGTGTTCACGATGATGGCGATGAACAGGTTAAGTATGGTGAACGTGGCAATCAGGATGAAGGGCACGAAGAACACCCAGGCCCAGGGGTAGGTTTCCATCACCGGACGGGAGATGCCCATGGACCAACTTTCCAGGGTCATCACCTGGAACAGGGTGTACATGGAGCGACCCAGATGACCGAACCAATCCGGGTAGGAATAACCGAACAGGCCCGTGGCGATCACCGCAAACACATAGAACAACAGGATCAGCAGCCCGAAGATGGACAGGATGCCGGGAATGGCCTTGAGCAGTGCCTCGACGATGAAGCGCAGCTTGGGCACCATGGAGACCAGGCGCAGCACACGCAGAATACGCAGCACGGCCAGCGGGCCGGTGGTGGGGATCAGGGCAATGGTCACCACCAGGAAATCGAACACGTTCCAGGGGCGCCGGAAAAAGCCCAGGCCCTGGGCATAGAGCTTGAGCAGGATCTCCACCACGAACACCCCGAGGATGACCCGGTCGGCACCTGTGAGCCAGGGACCTGCCAGTTCCATCAGTGTAGGTGAGGTGGCCAGGCCGAGTATCGCGGCATTGATCAGGATCAGGATGATGATCAGGCGCTGAATGGGCGCAGATTCGATGAAGGCGCCCACTCGGGCGCGAAGGCCGGCCTCGGCTTGCATGTTAGAGTACTCCCGGGTACTGTGTTGCGGCTGGAAAAACGGGCCGGGGCGGCCCGAGCGTGGGGCAGATTAATGAAATCCGCCCTCCGGCACAATCATCAGGGGCATGGAATCAATCCAGTTGCATGCCTTGCAGGCTGTGCTTGAGCACGTCGGCGGAGTCATGCATGCCCTTGAGTTCTTCTTCATTGATCAATGGGGCAACCTGGGCCTCGATCCCCTCCCGGCCAACGATGCAGGGGATGCTCAGACAGACATCCGCCAGGCCATAGGTCCCGGCCGGGTTGACGCTCACCGGCAGGACGCTTTTCTGATCCTCCAGGATCACACTGATCAGGTGGCTGATCACCAGGCCGATGGCGGTGTTGGTGTAGCCCTTGCGTGCAATGATGTCGTAGGCGGCATTTTTCACCCCCTGGAACAGGCGCTGCATGGCTTGGGCATCGAAATCCCGACCGTTGATGGTCTGCTGATGGATGCTCAGTCCTCCTACCCTCGCGGTGCTCCAGACCGGGACTTCCGAATCACCATGTTCTCCCATGATATAGGCGTGGACGGAGCGGGGGTTCACCCCGTAGTAATCCCCCAGGGCCGCCCGGAAGCGGGAGGTATCCAGCATGGTGCCGGTGCCGATGACCCGTTCCGGAGGGCGCCGACTCAGGTGCTGCATCACGTAGGTCAGGATATCCACTGGATTGGTGGCAATGACCAGGACCGCGTCGGGGGCGTGTTGATCCAGATGGGCGGCGATTTCCCTGAACACGGCGGTATTGCGGTTGAGCAGTTCCAGGCGGGACTCCCCCGGTTTCTGGCTGACCCCAGCTGTGATGACGATCACGCCGCACTCGGATAGATCCGGGAAGTCTCCCGCCAGGACCGAAACCCGGCCCACCAGGGATTGCCCGTGCATCAGATCCAT
Source organism: Ectothiorhodospira lacustris (assembly GCF_022227845.1). GTDB lineage: Bacteria > Pseudomonadota > Gammaproteobacteria > Ectothiorhodospirales > Ectothiorhodospiraceae > Ectothiorhodospira > Ectothiorhodospira lacustris. The sequence continues at coordinate 102,181 of NZ_JAJNQN010000003.1, forward strand.
GGCCTCACCTTCGGCCCGCCGCCGATCCCGGTCCACCAGGATGATGCGGCCGGTGATCTGTTGCTGGAACAGGGAGTAGGCGGCGGCGACACCCACGTTACCCGTGCCAATGATACCCACGTTGCTGAGTCTGCCCATCTGCGATGCCTCCAAAGATGCTTTACACTCTCAAAACGTCGACGATTTGCCTTTTATCGACATGGTGCGGGTCTTCCACGACCCACGGCCGGGAAGGTGCATCCCGGCGTGGCTCTTGACCAGTTGCGCGACAGGCCCCGCCGTTCAGGGCGGGGAAGGATAGCGCGCGGCGCGGGAATCTCCCTTGTGGAGATTTTCATAGCGCCACTATACTGGCCATGTTCTTATGAACCTACGGTCGGGCGGACCGAAAGTCACGCCTGTCAGATACGAGAATGTGAGTCCTGGGGAGCATGGGTGGTTCGCCGCCGTAAAAGCTCCCGCGTGGAGCTTAGCGGCGATAACCAAGCCATCTCCTTGGGCGGTCTCGGGGCAGGAACCCACCGAAGCGAGGACAACCTCGCCGTAGGAATCATCTTCCTTCTGGGAGAGGAAGACGTCAAAGCTAGTCTGGATGAATTCAGCAGGCCATCACAGAACCTTTTGCAAAGTCGATGTAGAATCCTTATAAAAATATTTTGCAGAACAAGGGTGGTTCGCAGATGAAGTCTGTTCCCGGCATTCCAGATGATGAGCATGAAGAAGGCTCTCCGACTCAGCGCATCAGTGCTGAGGCGGTGCGTGCGCTGTACAACCTCGACGCGGTCATGGCCTTCTCGGTGCATGGGGATAAGCATGAGTTCAAGGCTGGGGCGCGGGTCTTTGTGGTCGGCCGCAGTGCCGACTGTGACCTGGTGGTGAATGTGCCCGTTGCCTCCCGTCACCATGCGCGGGTGATCTACCGCAAGGGCAAGTTCGTGTTGGTGGATCAAAGCACCAATGGCACCTATGTCCGCATCCACGGCATGGACGAGATCTGTCTGCTCAATGGTGAGGAGCTACCGCTGGTGGGGGAGGGGGTCATCAGTCTCGGGCGCCCCGTGACGGAAGGCGATGTGGATCTGGTGACGTTTTCCGTGCCCCACTAATACCAACCCGGCAATCAAAAGTCTTTGATTGAATATTTTAAGTCATTGGTTTTTATGTTTAAATTTGAAAAATTCATGGTTGTTTGATTGCCGCCTCAATAGCAGCGAATATCACTTTTCAGGCAAATTTCAGATAAAGCCTACCGAGCCAGTGGTGAAGGGCTCTTGCCGGCACCCTTGGGGGGCCTGTCATCACTCCCGCGCGGGAGTCCAGGGTTTCCACGCCGTGACTGGGTTCCCGCTTTCGCGGGAATGACGCCCAAAGCCGCAGGAATGATGCCCAAAGCCGCGGGAATGACACCCAAAGTTGCGGGAATGACACCCAAAGTTGCGGGAATGACTCATCCGGAACATCCTCAGGGGCAGTCGGCTGCCGGGTTGCCCAGGACCGGGATCCCGGCCCGGGCCAGCATCCGGCATAAACGGATCAGGGGCAGACCGATCAGGGCCGTGGGGTCATCGCCTTCCAGGCGCTCGAACAGGGCAATGCCCAGGCCTTCCGACTTGAAGCTGCCGGCACAGCCGTAGGGCTTTTCCCGGCGCACGTAATCCTCGATCTCTCCCCGGCTCAGCGCGCGGAAATGCACCCGGAAGGGCACCACTGCCTCCTGTCGTTCACCGCTTCCGGCATCCAGCAGGCACAGGCCGGTATGAAAGGCCACGCTGCGTCCCGAGGCTGCGCTCAGTTGGGCCACGGCCCGGTCATGGCCGCCGGGCTTGCCCAGGATGCGACCATCCAGTTCCGCGCACTGATCCGAGCCGATGATGAGGGCGTCGGGGAAGCGGTCCCGGACCGCTTCCGCCTTGGCCCGGGCCAGGCGGGCCACCATGGCCTCGGGAGATTCTCTCGACCGGGGGGTCTCGTCCACGTCGGGGGCGCAGGTCGCAAAAGCCAACCCCAGCCGCTCCAGCAGTTCACGCCGGAACGGCGAGGTGGAGCCCAGGACCAAGGTGCGGGGTGCCCGGTCCATCAGGCCTCCTCGATTTCCACCAGGGCATCGTCCGGGTTGACGCTATCGCCCTTGGCCACGTGAATGGCCTTGACCACGCCGCCCACCGGAGCCTGAACCTCGGTTTCCATCTTCATGGCCTCCAGGATCAGCACGCCGTCACCGGGCTTGACCGTATCACCTTCCTTCACCAGCACGTCGATGATGGTGCCCGGCATGGACGTGGTGACGTGGCCGGGCTTGGTGGCCCGGGGGCGTCCACTGCCCTGCCCCCCCCCGCGCCGGGCGCCACCTTCTCCGTCCACCAGGATCTCGTCCAGGGTCTCGATGACGATCTCTTCCGGCATGCCGTCCACGGTCACGTAGAAGGGACGCATGTGATCACGCTTGTGGCCGGTGCCGGTGAGCTTGATGTGGTAGGTCTCGCCGTGCAGAGTGGCCTTGAATTCCACCGGGGCGTTCTTTTCATCACCCTGGCCGCCCAGGGGTTCCAGGGGCTCGGGGACCAGCTTGCCATCCCGGCGCTGTTGCAGGAACTCCCGGCCGATTTCCGGGAACATGGCATAGATGAGGACGTCTTCCTCGGACTGGGCCAGTTCACCGATCTGGTTGCGCAGGGCATCCATTTCGTCGTCCAGCAGGTCCGCCGGCCTGCATTCGATAACGTCGGCGTGACCGATGGCCTTTTGCCGCACCACGCTGTTGACGTGGCCGGGGGTGCGGCCGTAGCGGCCCTGCAGGTAGAGCTTCACTTCGTTGGTGATGGTCTTGTAGCGGGACTCGGTGAGGACGTTCATCACCGCCTGGGTGCCCACGATCTGAGAGGTGGGGGTGACCAGCGGCGGGTAGCCCAGGTCCTCGCGTACCCGCGGGATTTCGGCCATCACCGCGTTCACCTTGTCCAGGGCGCCCTGGGCCTTGAGCTGGCTGATGAGGTTGGAGATCATGCCGCCGGGGACTTGGGTGGTCTGCACCCGGGTGTCCACGCCGGTATATTCACTCTCGAACTGGTGGTATTTCTTGCGAATCTCGTGGAAATAGAAGCCGATCTCCTGCAGCAGGTTCAGGTCCAGGCCGGTGTCGTACTCGGTATCCCGCAATGCCGCCACCATGCTCTCGGTGGGCGCATGGCTGGTGCCGCCGGCAAAGGCGGACATGGCGGTGTTGATGTTGCTGCAGCCGTTTTCGATGGCCTTGAGGTGGCACATCTCCGACAGACCGGCGGTGGCGTGGGTGTGCAGGTGTACGGGCACCTTCACCGCATCCACCAGGGCGGCGGTGATCTCGCCGGCGGCCCGGGGGGTAAGCAGGCCCGCCATGTCCTTGATGGCGATGCTGTCGCAGCCCATCTCCACCATCTCCCGGGCCATGGTCACGAACTGGTCCAGGGTGTGCACCGGGCTGGTGGTATAGCTGATGGCGCCCTGGGCATGCTTGCCCGCCTTTTTCACCGCCTCGATGGAGACCTGCACATTGCGGGTATCGTTCATGGCGTCGAAGATGCGGAAAACGTCCATACCGTTGTCGGCGCAGCGGGCGACGAAATCCCGCACCACGTCATCGGCGTAATGGCGATAGCCCAGTAGGTTCTGGCCCCGCAGCAGCATTTGCAGTTGGGTGTTGGGCAGGGCCTCGCGCAGCTTGCGCAGGCGTTCCCAGGGGTCCTCCTTGAGAAACCGCAGGCAGGTATCAAAGGTGGCGCCGCCCCAGACCTCCAGGGACCAGAAGCCCACCGCATCCAGCTTGTCGCAGATGGGGAGCATGTCTTCCGTGCGCATGCGGGTGGCGATCAGGCTCTGGTGGCCGTCACGCAGGGTCAGGTCAGTAATCGTTACCTTGGACATCTATCAATACCTTTTGTCTTAAAGACCCTTGTGAGCCGTGATGGCGGCGGCGATGACGGCAGCCAGTTCGCGGGTCGGTCTGCGTACGGAGTAGTCGGTCAGTTCGGGGTGGGCGTCCACATAGCCGGTGTCGAAATTGCCCCTGCGGAAGGCCTCGCTGTTGAGGATTTCCAGGTGGTAGGGGATGGTGGTTTTCACCCCGTAGACGCCCATGTCGCCCAGGGCGCGACGGGCACGGCGGATCAGGCTCTCCCAGTCCATGGCCCAGACGATGAGCTTGGCGCACATGGAGTCATAATGGGGCGGGATGTGGTAGCCGGTGTAGATGGCACCATCGGTGCGAACCCCCGGTCCGCCGGGGGCGAAGTAGCGGGTGATACGGCCGAAACTGGGCAGGAAGTCGTTCTTGGGATCTTCGGCGTTGATGCGAAACTCCACCGCAAAGCCCCGGCGGGTGACCTGACTCTGGGTATAGGTCAGGGGTAGCCCGGCGGCGACCCGCAGCTGTTCCTGGACGATGTCGATGCCGGTGATCATTTCCGTGACCGGGTGTTCCACCTGCAGGCGGGTATTCATCTCCATGAAATAGAAACGCCCGTCGGCATCCATGAGGAATTCCACCGTGCCGGCGTTTTCATAGTTCACCGCCCTGGCCGCCCGTACCGCCAGTTCCCCCACTTCATGGCGCTGGGCCTCGGAGAGCTGGGGGGAAGGGGCGATTTCCACCAGCTTCTGGTGGCGGCGCTGAATGGAACAGTCACGCTCGAACAGATGGATCACGTTGCCGTGGCGATCGGCCAGGATCTGCGCCTCGATATGGCGCGGATTGATGATGGCTTTCTCCATGAAGATCTCGGTGCTGCCGAAGGCCTTGGTGGCCTCGGAGCGCACCCGCTCATAGTTGCGGCGCAGGCCGGCCTCGTCATCACAGCGGCGGATACCGCGGCCACCACCGCCGTTAGTGGCCTTGAGCATGATCGGGTAGCCGATCTCCCGGGCCAGGACGGCGGCTTCCTCCACATCCTTGAGGTTGCCTTCGCTGCCGGGAATCACGGGGACGCCCGCGGCGATCATGGCCTCCCGGGCGGCGACCTTGTCGCCCATGCGCCGGATGATGTCTGCGTCCGGCCCCACGAACTGAATCCCCCGCCGGGCGCAGGCCTGGGCAAACTGGGGATTCTCCGACAAAAAGCCGTAGCCGGGATGGATGGCGTCGCAGCCGGCGCTACGGGCCACGTTCACCAGGCGATGGACATTCAGATAGCCGGAGAGGGAGTCGGGGCCGAGAGAGTAGGATTCATCGGCCTTCTTGACATGAAGGCCGTGACGGTCGGCGTCAGTGTAGACCGCCACCGAGGTAATCCCCATTTCCGCGCAGGCCCGGATGATGCGAACGGCGATCTCACCACGGTTGGCAATCAGTAACTTATTTATCACGCAAGCATCCCGCACGTTATAAGCAAAGTACTCAGTATCCTTGAACAGGGCAGGGGTTTTCAAGCAAAAGGCGGCAGATTGCTTTTGACACTGGTGCGAGAAGGCCTTTAGAATTGCGCGCTTATGTCCGACAGCCTGCTGCCCGAACTGGTCGATCCCTTCCGTCTTGCGGACAAGTCCCGTGTCCTGGACGGCGTACTTGATCTTACCGCCATGGAGCGTCTGGCGGAGGCAATGGGCCGATCGGCTCACGGTCTGTGCCGGGTGGTGTTGTGCTTTGACCGGGGAGCATCCGGCAGGCCCCGGGTGACCGGACATGTGGTGGCCGAACTGGCGCCCCTGTGTCAGCGTTGTCTGGAACCCATGGCCCTGCCCGTGGACACCCGCTTCGAGATGCGGCTGGTGCAGGAAGATCGTCACACGGCCGGCGCCCTGGACGAGGAAGACGTGCTGGTGGTCGGTGACGAACGGCTTAACCTGGCGGCGCTGGTGGAGGACGAGCTGATGCTGTGCCTGCCGGTGGTGTCCCTGCACCCGCTTCAGGACTGTGCCGTACGGTTCCAGCCTGAGTTCAGCAGCCGGGACGTGAAGGCCGCACACAAAACAGAAGAGAACAACCCGTTTGCCGTGCTGGGTCGCCTCAAGGGCGAACAGGATGGCGACAGTTGAAACACCCCATGCCCCCCGGGTTCCGGTCGGGACCCGTGGGGCATTAGATGAATCCGTATGTATAGATTGGAGATGACACCATGGCTGTTGCACAAGGTCGCACCACCCCTTCCCGCCGGGGCATGCGTCGTTCTCACGACGCGCTGAAGGGTCCCACCCTGTCCACCGAACCCACCACCGGTGAGATCCATCGCCGTCACCACATCAGTGCCGACGGTTTCTACCGTGGCCGCCAGGTGATCAAGGCCAAGGAAGAGCAGGACGAAGAGTAAGACGTTTGCCGACCTGATCGCAGATCCGGTCGGCAGTCTGCCTCGTCAGGGGCAGCGGCTCGCATTGGGCCGGCGCGTGTGTCATCCTGCCCGCGTCGTGCCGCCTACCGGATGGAGCCGCGGGCTGTATTCCATGGGCATCGTGGATGCTTCGTCCACGATGCTTATTCGCGCTTATTCAAAGCAGGTTATCCCATGAGCGGAATCTTTACCATCGCACTGGATGCCATGGGCGGTGATCATGGTGCCCACGTGGTTGTCCCTGCGGCAGTCAAGGCCCTGGAGGAGTTTTCCGACATCCACCTGATCCTGGTGGGTGATAAGGAGCGTGTCGGGCAGGAACTGGCTACCTGCGGAAAGGCGCCTTCCGACCGGCTACGCCTGCATCACGCAGGCCAGGTGGTGGGCATGGATGAGCCGCCTTCCCAGGCCCTGCGCAACAAAAAAGACTCATCCATGCGGGTGGCCATCAACCTGGTCAAGCACCAGCAGGCCGATGCCTGCGTCAGCGCGGGCAATACCGGAGCCCTCATGGCCACTGCGCGCTATGTGCTCAAGACCCTGCCGGGTATCGATCGGCCCGCCATCATTACCGCCATTCCCGCCATCAAGGGCCACACCCACATGCTGGATCTGGGGGCCAATGTGGACTGCACCGCCACCCATCTCTATCAGTTTGCGGTGATGGGGTCCGAGCTGGCCAGTGCGGTGGACAATATTGTCTCGCCCCGTGTCGGTCTGCTGAACATCGGCGAGGAGGAGATCAAGGGTAACGATCAGGTCAAGGAGGCGGCGCGGATGCTGGAGGCCAGCCACCTGAACTATATCGGCTTCGTGGAAGGCAACGACATCTATTGTGGCGATGTGGACGTGGTGGTCTGCGATGGTTTCGTGGGCAACGTGGCCCTCAAGACCAGTGAAGGGGTGGCACGCATGGTGTCACACTACATGCGCAACGAGTTTTCGGGCAGCCTGTACAGCAAGCTGGCCGCGCTGGTCGCCATGCCGGTACTGAAGGCCTTTCGCAAGCGCATTGACCCTCGCGCCTATAACGGCGCCAGCCTGTTGGGGCTGCAGGGGGTGGTGATCAAGAGTCATGGCGGTGCCGATGCCGTGGCATTCGAGAATGCCATCCGTATCGCCCGCCTGGAGGCACAGAAACGGGTGCCGCAACGCATCGACAAGCGGCTGGAAGAACTGCTCAAAGAGGCGAACCAACAGTGATCTACTCCCGGATTACAGGTACCGGGAGTTATCTTCCGGAAAAAGTGCTGACCAATCACGATCTGGAAAAGATCGTGGAAACCTCCGATGAATGGATCCGTGAACGCACCGGCATCGGGCAGCGCCACATCGTCGCCGCCGACGAGACCACCTGCGATCTGGCGGCGCAGGCGGCGCTTGCCGCCCTGGCCATGGCGGGACGCCGTCCGGAGGATATTGATCTCATCATTGTCGGCACCACGACGCCGGATCAGGTGTTTCCCAGCACCGCCTGCCTGCTGCAGCAGCGGCTGGGTGTTCACAACGGCTGCGCCGCCTTTGATATCCAGGCGGTGTGTACCGGTTTTGTCTATGCCCTGGGCGTGGCCAACCAGTTCATCCGGTCCGGCAGTGCCCGCTGCGCCCTGGTGGTCGGTGCCGAAACCATCTCCCGTATCCTGGACTGGAATGACCGGGGCACCTGCGTCCTGTTCGGGGATGGTGCGGGGGCGGTGATTCTGGAAGCCTCGGAAGAGCCGGGCATCCTGGCGACCCACCTCCATGCCGATGGTCGTTACGAGAGCCTCCTCAGTGTGCCCCGCGGCGTCGGCAAGGGCTATGCCGATATGGTGGCCGGTGAGGCCTACCTGCAGATGAAGGGCAATGAGGTCTTCAAATGGGCGGTCAATACCCTGGGGCGCATCGTCGAGGAAACCCTGGAGGCCAGCGGTATCGAGCAGTCCCGGGTGGACTGGCTGATCCCCCATCAGGCCAATATCCGGATCATTCAGGCGACCGCCCGCAAACTCAAGATGCCCATGGACAAGGTGATCGTGACGGTGGAAAAGCACGGTAATACCTCCGCTGCCTCGGTGCCGATGGCGCTGGATGTTGCGGTGCGTGACGGGCGGATCAAGCGGGGTGACCTGGTGCTCATGGAGGCCTTCGGCGGCGGCTTTACCTGGGGATCGGCACTGCTTCATTTCTGATTGTTGCGTTGCGTCATCCGCCATCCGAAATCCTTGCAAATCGTGGTAGCATGATCCGCATATCCACCGAAGGGGTGTCCGCCGATCGCCATGGGACAGGAAATCGAAAAAAAATTCCTCGTGGTTTCAGACGTCTGGAAAGACCAGGTGACCAAGAGCGTGCAGTATCGCCAGGGCTATCTCTGCGGTAACGAGCGGACCTCGATCCGGATCAGGGTTTCCGACGACACGGCTCATCTCAATATCAAGAGCGCCACCCTGGGGATCCAGCGCCAGGAGTTCGAATATGCCATCCCGGCTCAGGATGCGCGGGAACTGCTGGACACCCTCTGCATTCATCCTCTGATCGAAAAAACCCGTCACTACGTGCCCCATGGGGAGCATGTATGGGAGGTGGATGTCTTCGAGGGCGACAATGCGGGGCTGGTGGTGGCCGAAGTGGAATTGCAGCATGCGGGCGAGTCACCCGGGTTGCCGCCCTGGGCGGGAGCAGAGGTCTCCCATGATGTCCGCTATTACAATACAAGCCTGGTCCGGCATCCCTACAAGGACTGGTGAGACATGCCTTCCTCAACCGGGATTTGTGCCGCAGGGGAAGCCATGGACAGCACTGAAAATCCCTCCCTCATGGTGGACGTGATGCTGGTGGATGATCATCTGCTGGTGCGTCGCGCCATTCGTGGACTGCTGGAAGCGCAGACGGAAAGGACCGGTATCAAGGTGGTCGGTGAGGCCGCCTCCGGTGAGGAGGCCCTGGAGCAACTGGTACGTCTGCGGCCGGACGTGGTCCTGATGGACCTCAACATGCCCGGCATGGGCGGGCTTGAGGCAACCCGCAAGGCCTTGGCGTTGCGGCCGGGTCTCAAGGTGATTGCCCTGACCGTGGAAGAGGAGGGGCCTTATCCCCGCTGGATGCTGGACACGGGGGTGGCCGGCTATCTGAGCAAGGGGTGTCAGGAGGATGAGCTGCTCCAGGCCATCCGTCTGGCCATGCGGGGCGACCGGCATGTCACGCCCAGGGTCGCCCTGGCAACTGGCGGAAACCGGCGGTGGGGCCGTCGATCCCCTGGCCCGGCTCTCCCATCGGGAACGCCAGATCCTGGTGCTGATGGTGGAGGGCCATCGGCCTCAGGAGATCGCCAACCGGCTGGGTCTGAACGTGAAGACGGTCAGTACCTACAAGGCGCGTTTGCGTGAAAAGCTCGGGTGTGCATCGGACATGGAGCTTTTCCGCATGGCCATCGACCGCGGTATCATTAGCCCTTCCCCATCCTCAGATTGATGAATCCTATGTATCCCGTTCCTCCGGACTGCTTTGCTCCGGCTTGCGCCCGTTGTCCTCGGCTGGTGGATTTTCTGAGCCGGGTGCGTGCCCGTCATCCCGGCTACCACACCGCCCCTGTGCCCCCGTTTGGTGATCCCGATGCCCGGTTGCTGATCGTGGGACTGGCTCCGGGGATGCATGGCGCCAACGCCTCCGGGCGACCATTCACGGGCGATCATGCCGGTATCCTGCTCTATCAGACCCTCTTTGACATGGGTTTCGGCAGTGCGCCCGAGTCAGTCCGCTGCGATGATGGATTGGTGCTGCGGGACTGCCGCATCACCAATGCCGTCAAGTGCCTGCCGCCTGAGAACAAGCCGCTAATCAGCGAGGTGCGGGCCTGCAACGATTACCTGGCCCGGGAGCTGGCCCTGCTTGCCCGGGGCAGTGTGGTGCTGGCCCTGGGTACTCTGGCCCACAATGCCGTGCTGCGTGCCCTGGGGTTGCGCCAGTGTGCCCATCGGTTTGGTCACGGCCGTGAACACGCCCTGACCGGCGGGCTCACGCTGGTGGACTCCTACCACTGCAGTCGATACAACACCCAGACGGGTCGTCTGACGGCCCCCATGTTCAGGGCGGTCTTTGAGCAGGTGAAGCGGCATCTGGATGGTTCATGATCATCAGCGAAGGCTCACCGTCCGAGGCATTTGATCCACGCCGCTTTCTGGCCGACCTCACTACCCAGCCCGGGGTCTACCAGATGCTGGGGGAGGGCGGGGTCGTGCTTTATGTGGGCAAGGCAAAGAACCTGAAGAAGCGGGTGTCCAGCTACTTTCGCCGCACGGTGGCCAGCCCCCGGATTGCCGCCATGGTGGCCCGGATTCGGGATGTCCAGGTCATTGTCACCCGCAGCGAGGCCGAGGCCCTGTTGCTGGAAAACAACTTGATCAAGGAACAGCGCCCCCGCTACAACATCATCTTTCGGGACGACAAGTCCTACCCTTATATCTTCATCTCCCGTCACGACTATCCCCGCTTGGCCTTTCACCGCGGCGCCCGTAAGGCACCCGGACGGTATTTCGGACCCTATCCTTCGGGCCGTGCGGTCCGCGAAACCATCCATCTGCTGCAGAGGCTGTTCCTGATCCGTCCCTGTGAGGACAGTTTCTTTCAGAACCGCTCCCGGGCCTGCCTGCAGCATCAGATCCAGCGTTGCAGCGGCCCCTGCGTCGGCCTGATCGATCCGGTGGCCTACGCCGCGGATGTGGCGCATGCAGTGGACTTTCTGGAGGGGCGCAGTGAACAGGTCATCGCGGACCTGGTGCAGGCAATGGAACGGGCCGCCGCCGCCCTGGACTATGAGCACGCCGCCCGGGTCCGGGATCAGATTGCACGGCTGCGGCAGCTGTCCGAGCGTCAGTACGTCAGCGGGGAAGGCGGCGATGTGGATATCATCGCCATCGCCCGGGAGGCCGGGGAGGTCTGTGTCCAGGTGTTCTCCATTCGTGGGGGGTTGAATCTGGGTAACCGCTCGCTGTTTCCTCGCGTGCCGGAAGAAACCGCCTCCGAGTCATTGATGACCGCGTTTCTCGGGCAGTTCTATCTGAGCCGTGAAGTGCCGCCCCAGGTCATTCTCAGTCATGAGCCCGAGGACCGCGCCGTATTGCAGGATATGCTGACCCTGCGGCGTGGGCAGAGGGTGACGCTGTCCTGGAATGTGCGGGGGGATCGTGCCCGCTGGCTGGAGATGGCAACGCGCAATGCGCAGATGACCTTGGCCACCCGTCTGGCGGGGCGGGCCGGCATGCGTGAACGCCTGGAGGCCCTGCAGGATGTCCTGGACTTGGACGAGCCACCGCAGCGAATGGAGTGCTTCGACATCAGTCACACCCAGGGTGAGGCCACGGTGGCCTCCTGTGTGGTCTTTGACGGGGAGGGGCCGGTCAAGTCCGACTACCGCCGCTTCAACATCAAGGACATCACCCCGGGGGACGACTATGCCGCCATGCGCCAGGCCCTCATGCGCCGCTATACCCGTCTCAAGGCCGGAGAGGGCAAGTTGCCGGACATCCTTTTCATTGACGGTGGCAAGGGGCAGGTGCGTCAGGCCCTGGAGGTGCTGGAGACGCTGCAGGTCAGTGGTGTCATGGTGGTCGGGGTGGCCAAGGGCGAAGACCGGCGGCCCGGAACGGAAACCCTGATCTTGAGCGATGCGGCCCGGCCGTCTATACTGCCGCCGGGCTCCAGGGCACTGCATCTCATCCAGCAGATTCGTGACGAGGCCCACCGCTTTGCCATTACCGGGCATCGGCAGCGCCGGGCCAAGGCCCGCAGTACCTCACCGCTGGAGCAGATACACGGCATGGGTCCCAAGCGACGCCAGCAGTTACTGAAGCACTTCGGCGGACTTCAGGGTGTGTGCCGCGCCGACGTGGAAGCGCTCGCCAAGGTTCCCGGCATCAGTCGCAAGCTGGCGCAGCAGATTTTCGATTCGCTACATGACGACTGATCCATGACATTTTCGATTCCCAATCTTCTCACCTGGATGCGTATCGGCCTGATCCCTCTGATCGTGGTGGCCTATTACTATCCGCACCCCCTATCCGGTCCGGTGAGTGCCATGATCTTTGCCCTGGCCGGCATCACGGACTGGCTGGATGGTTATCTGGCGCGGCGTCTGGGGCAGACCTCCAGCTTCGGCGCTTTCCTGGACCCGGTGGCGGACAAACTGATGGTGGCCACGGCCCTGGTGTTGCTGGTGGATAACCCGGGCGGCATGCTGCTGGCGGTGGCCGCCGCCGTCATCATTGGTCGGGAGATCGCCATTTCCGCCTTGCGGGAATGGATGGCCGCGCTGGGGCAGCGGGGCAAGGTGGCCGTGTCCTGGATCGGCAAGCTCAAGACCACGGCACAGATGGTAGCCATCTTCCTGCTGCTCCATGCCCAACCCATCCTGGGGTTACCCACCTTCACCCTCGGTCTAGTGCTGCTCTACGTGGCCGCGGCGCTGACCCTGTGGTCCATGTTCCATTATCTGCGGGCGGCCCTGAGCGTCGCGGAAAACTGATTCCGCTGGTCACCTTCTGCCGCTTCCTCTAAAGGGAACTGGCCGCCTGCGCTTCCGGGCGCAGGCTGGTGTCAAACCGCACGCCCTGGGGATAGGGAAACACATCCCCATGAATCCCCTTCTTCACATCCTCCTGCCTGCGCTGCCAGTAGCGGTAGTCGAACAGGTCCCGATGCAACTGCATCAGTAGCCGCCGTATCCGCGGGTCGGTGCTCAGAAAGGTCGGGAATTCCTCGGGAAAGATCTCGTTGGGACCGGCTGAATACCAAGCATCAGAACTGAGTTCGTCTTCCGGAAACGGCGAGGGCGGGATCTTGCGGAAGTGGCACTCCGTCAGATAGCAGATCTCGTCGTAGTCGTAGAACACCACCTTGCCGCTGTCGGTCACCCCGAAGTTCTTGAACAACAGGTCCCCGGGAAAGATGTTCACGCCGATCAGCTGCTTGATGGCCAGCCCCCATTCCTCCAGGGCGGCACGGGTGCCGGCCTCGTCGGCCTGTCCCAGGTAGACGTCCAACGGCAGCATTCGTTTCTCGATATAGAGGTGCTTGATGACCAGGTTGCCGCTGCCGATTTCCACCTGAGAGGTCACCTCGTTCTTGAGCACCTCCAGCAGCCCGGGTGAAAAACGCGCCAGGGGAAAGGCGACCTCGGAGAATTCCAGGGTATCCGCCATCCGCCCCACCCGGTCATGCATCTTCACCTGCAGGTAGCGGCGCTCGATCAGTTCATGGGTGACGTCCTTCTGGGGTGGGAAACGGTCCTTGATCACCTTGAACACATAGGGGTAAGAGGGCAGGGTGAAGACCACCATGACCAGCCCCGGGGTGCCGGGAGCGATGGAAAAATGATCGGTGCTGTTGGCCAGGTGGCGCAGGAAATCCCGGTAGAACTCGTTCTTGGCCTGCTTGTGAAAGCCGATGCTCATGTAGAGCTCGGCCACCGGCTTGTCCGGCATCAGGTCCTGCAGAAAGACCACGGTGGCGGCCGGTACCGGGGTTTTCACCACAAAATAGGCCCGGGCAAAGCTGAATACCGCCTCAGCCTCTTCCTCGGTGGTGAGCAGGGCATCTGCCACCAGACCGGTGCCCTCGATATTGTTCAAGGGAATGATGAAGGGATGGCTGCGACCTTCATGCACCACCCGGCCGATCAGGTAGGCCGCCTTGTTGCGAAAGAAGGGGAATTCCAGCACGTCGATGCGCAGGTCCCCCATGGCCTCGGGGCCGAATTTGGAGCGGGCCTCCAGGGCGCGGGCGATATTGTGTACGTCTTTGGCCAGGTCCGTGTGGGGCAGGTTGAAGTAGAAGGCCGAGAGGATTTCCCAGATGCAGGTGTCCACGCCGCCATCCCGGGTGTGGAAAGACAGATAGCCCCGGTAGCGCTCTGCCAGTTCCTTGCGATTGGCCACCGACTCCAGGAAGATCATGTCATTGTTGTAATACTTCCGCTCAAACAGCCGACAGAACACGGAATTGTAGAAGGTCTCGGCCAGCTCCGGCCGGGAGTGGTGCTGCAGCAGATCCATGTACGCGATCTTGACCAGTTGCCATAGTCCCTCCTCCAGACCATTGATGCCGAAGGTGGCGCGAACCTTGCCGAGGGTTTCCTGCACCCGCTGGTCATAGGAGCTGATGCGCTTGACCGAGGCCGCCCGAACCGCGTCCCAGTCCGCGTGTTCGAAGCGCTCCCGGGCGCTGCTGGTGATTTCCTGGAAGAACGAAAAATGACGCTCGAAACCGGTCAGGATGGAGCGGGCAATCTGCCGCGCGCGTTCATTCATCAGTCTGGCTACCTGTGGTCGCTGGGCGGGTGACGATCGGCAATGGACGAAATCTACTACATTCTTACCCTGGTCGGGCGCCCAATTTCGCCGTGCGTCGTGAGTTGCGGGGCATCGGGCAGCCATCAGTATTTAACCGGTTTGCCCCAAAATTCGATAAGCATTTAATTATTTAATATTGAATATTGAAATTTATTTTACGCATACAGTCATTTCTGGACTACGCTTGCTGCCTTCGCGCTGAATGGTTAACTGGAATGCTGGGACTTGAGCCCAACCATCGGCACAATGCATGTTCCGAGCAGTATCGCCTGTTCAAACGGGCAAAACGACTCAGAGATCACAGAGGACCAAGGCAACATGAACAGAGAAGAACAGATCAAGGCGCTCGAAGCGGACTGGGCCAACAATCCGCGCTGGAAGGATGTGAAGCGTGGTTATACCGCCGCTGAAGTGGTGCGCCTGCGTGGCTCCGTTCAGCCTGAGTACACCCTGGCCCGCATGGGCGCCGAAAAGCTGTGGAAGCGGGTCAACGGTGAGGCCAAGAAGGGCTATGTGAATGCCTTCGGTGCCATCACCGCCGGTCAGGCCATGCAGCAGGCCAAGGCCGGTCTGGAAGCCGTGTACCTGTCCGGCTGGCAGGTGGCCGCCGACGGCAACACCTCCGAGACCATGTATCCCGACCAGTCTCTGTATGCCTATGATTCCGTGCCGACCATGGTGCGTCGCATCAATAACACCTTCAAGCGCGCCGATGAGATCCAGTGGTCCCGCGGTATCAACCCCGGTGACGAAGGGTATGTGGACTATTTCCTGCCCATCGTGGCCGATGCCGAGGCCGGTTTCGGCGGCGTGCTCAACGCCTTCGAACTGATGAAGAACATGATCGCCGCCGGTGCCGCCGGTGTGCACTTCGAAGACCAGCTGGCCGCCGTGAAGAAGTGCGGTCACATGGGTGGCAAGGTGCTGGTGCCCACCCGTGAAGCCATTGAGAAGCTGATCGCCGCCCGCTTCGCCGCCGACGTCATGGGCGTGCCCACCATCGTGCTGGCCCGTACCGATGCCGAAGCCGCTAACCTGATCACCTCCGATCACGACGAGAATGACAAGCCCTTCCTCACCGGCGAGCGGACCCAGGAAGGCTTCTACCGGGTCAAGAACGGCCTGGAGCAGGCCATCAGTCGTGGCGTTTCCTACGCCCCTTATGCCGACCTGGTGTGGTGCGAAACCGGCACCCCGGACCTGGGCTTCGCCCGTGAGTTCGCCCAGGCCGTGCACGCCGAATGCCCCGGCAAGCTGCTGTCCTATAACTGCTCCCCGTCCTTCAACTGGAGGAAGAACCTGGACGACAAGACCATCGCCAAGTTCCAGGATGAACTGTCCGCGCTGGGCTACAAGTACCAGTTCATCACCTTGGCGGGTATCCACGTCAACTGGTTCAACACCTTCAACTTCGCCTACAACTATGCCCGCGGCGAAGGCATGAAGCACTACGTGGAAATGGTGCAGGAGCCGGAGTTCAAGGCCCGCGAGCGTGGTTACACCTTCGTGTCCCACCAGCAGGAAGTGGGTGCCGGTTACTTCGATGAAGTCACCACCGTCATCCAGGGCGGTTCCTCCAGCGTCAAGGCGCTGGCCGGTTCCACCGAAGAAGAGCAGTTCCACGGTTGATGTCATCCGTCCCGGATGCCCTTCAAGGGCGTTCCGGGACACGCCGTGAACCGGCCGGGCCGTACTCGCTTCATGGCGGTACGGCCTTTTTTTTACACTTTCGCAAAGGGTGATGGGCAATGGCTTCCGAAATGGCAAGTTTTCAGGGGACGGCGGACCTGTGCGATGAACATGAGGATCATCCGGGTCTGCAGGTGGCAGAGCCGCTGTTCAGGGATTTTGGCGGCGAGCGGGCCTTTTCCGGCGAGATCGTGACCCTCAAGTGTTTCGAGGACAACACCAAGGTCCGGGAGATGCTGGGGGAGGATGGGCGCGGCAAGGTGCTGGTGGTGGATGCCGGCGGTTCACTGCGCTGCGCCATGCTGGGGGATCAGCTGGCGGTGCTGGCGGTCAAGAATGGCTGGGCAGGGGTGGTGATGTATGGTTGTATCCGTGATTCCCGTGCCTGCGCTGGTCTGCCCCTGGGGGTCAAGGCCCTGGCTACCCATCCCCTCAAGAGTCGTAAGCTGGGGGTCGGCCAGGTGAACGTGCCGGTGAAATTCGCCGGGGTCGGCTTCAAACCCGGTGACCGCCTGTTCGCCGACGAGGACGGCATCGTCGTGCTGCCCGCCTGATGCCGGCCCCCATCGCCGCACCACCTGAGGCCCCGGCTGCGTTATCATGGCCGCTCGTACCCGCTGCCTTTGGCCGGTGCGGCGTATGACCCTTTCCGGCAACCGCAACGAGATTCATGAGCTATCAGGTCCTGGCCCGCAAGTGGCGCCCCCGTAGTTTCGAGGAACTGGTTGGGCAGCCCCATGTGGTGCGTGCCCTGTCCAACGCCCTGCGCGAGGACCGGCTGCACCATGCGTACCTCTTCACCGGCACCCGGGGGGTGGGCAAGACCACCATTGCCCGGGTTCTGGCCAAGTGCCTCAACTGTGAAACGGGCGTGACTGCCACCCCCTGTGGTCGGTGCGGTGCCTGTCGTGAGATCGATGCCGGACGCTTCATCGATCTGATCGAGGTGGATGCGGCCTCCCGTACCAAGGTGGAGGATACCCGGGAGCTGCTGGATAACGTGCCCTATGCCCCCACCCGGGGCCGCTTCAAGGTCTACCTGATCGACGAAGTGCACATGCTTTCCACTCACAGCTTCAATGCCCTGCTCAAGACCCTGGAAGAGCCGCCACCCCATGTAAAGTTCCTGCTGGCCACCACTGATCCCCAGAAGTTGCCGGTCACCATCCTGTCCCGTTGTCTGCAGTTCAACCTCAAGGCCATGCCGGCGCAGATGATCGCGGATCACCTGCAGCAGGTGTTGCAAAGTGAGGCCATCGAGGCCGAGCCCGCCGCCGTCCTGCAGGTCGCCCGTGCCGCCTCGGGCAGCATGCGCGATGCCCTGAGCCTGCTGGATCAAGCCATCGGTTTTGGTGATGGTGCCTTGCGGGCGGAGGAGGTGCGGGAGATGCTCGGGTCCATGTCCCGGGATCATCTGCTGCGGCTGCTCCAGGCCCTGGCCGCTGCCGATGTCCGGGCGGTGCTGGCCGTGGTGGATGAGCTCTCCTCCCACTCGCCGGACTACGGGGCGGTACTGGCCGAGCTGATCACCCTGCTGCATCATCTGGCCTTGGCCCAGCAGGTGCCCGAGGTACTGGACAACCTGCCCGATGAACGGGAAGCCCTGGCAGAACTGGCCCGGTGTCTGACCCCGGAAGACCTGCAGCTCTACTACCAGATCGCCCTGATCGGCCGCCGGGACCTGCCCCTGGTGCCTGAGCCCCGCAGCGGCCTGGAAATGATCCTGCTGCGCATGCTGGCCTTTCGTCCGGTCGAGGTTCAATCCGACCGGCTACAGACACCGGTCGTAAAACCGATGTCGCCACCCCGGGCCGAACCGAAGGTGTCGGAGCCGCGATCCGTGCCCCGACGCCCCAGTGATATCCTGGCGCAACTGGAAGGTGGGTCTGCGGCCGGCACACCGGCACCGGCTGCCGCGGCCGACCCCGTCGCTGCGGTCCCCGTCGCTGCGGTCCCCGAAACGATACCGACGCCCCGTCAACGCAGTGCACCGCCAGGGCCGGTCGAGCCGGACATGCCCGAGCCGCCACCCTGGCTGGACGAGGAGGGCTCATCCCCGGCGGCCGTGGTGCCGCCCGCTCCGACAGAGGAGGCACCGGTGCCGACAGCGCCCGTGCCGCCGCACCCTGCGCAGGCCGATGCCGCACAGCATCTGGACTGGGGGGCTCTGGTGCCTTCGCTGGGCCTGGGTGCGGTGGCCGGGCAGCTGGTGAGTCATTGTGCCCTGGAAGGCTACGACGGTCAGGAGCTGCTGCTGAGCCTGGAGCCCAAGTATGATCATCTGAAGACGGCGATGTCCCAGCAGCGGCTGGAGACCGCCGTGCAGTCCCGGCTGGGTCGGCCTGTCAGGGTGCGCATCCGGCTGGGTCGGCCCGCTTCGGATACGCCGGCCGCGGCGGCGGCCCGTGCCCGTGCCCGGCGGCAGCAGGCCGCCGAGCAGGATATGGATGAAGACCCCGTGGCGGGAGCCATCAAGGCCCGCTTCCATGCGGAGCTGGTGGCCGGCTCCGTACGCCCTGTGGAGGGAGATTGAGCGCAGGCGCGTGTTTCATGCACCGGGAGGCTTTACACTACGCCTCCCTAGATTAACTGAACCCTAGAAAGGTGATTGATATGCTCAAAGGCGGACTTGGGAACCTGATGAAACAGGCCCAGAAGATGCAGGAAGATATGGCCCGTGCCCAGGCCGAACTGGCCGAGATGGAAGTGACCGGTCAGGCCGGCGGCGGCATGGTCAGCGTGGTCATGAGCGGCAAGCATTCCGTGAGCCGGGTGACCATCGATCCCAGCGTACTGGAAGAAGATCGCGACATGCTGGAAGACCTGCTGACGGCCGCCATGAACGACGCGGTACAGAAGGTGGAAGACATGACCCGCGAACATCTGGGTGCCGTCACCCAGGGCATGGGTTTGCCGGGCGGATTTAAGCTGCCGTTCTGATCCATGGACGGGGCGCCCCTTCTTGATCGACTGGTGGAGGCACTGCGCTGCCTCCCCGGTGTGGGTCCGAAATCGGCCCAGCGCATGGCCCTGCATGTGCTGGAGCGGGACCGTGAAGGGGCGCTGCGGCTGTCCGAACTGCTGAAACAGGCGGCCGAGCGTATCGGCCATTGTCGGCGCTGCCGCACCCTGACCGAGGATGAACTCTGCCGGGTCTGCGCCGATACCCGGCGGGACCCAGGCTCAGTGTGTGTGGTGGAGACCCCGGCGGACCTGCTGGCGATCGAGCAGGCCACAGGCTTTCGCGGTCAATACCACGTACTGCTGGGCCAGCTTTCTCCCCTGGACGGTATCGGTCCGGAGGAGCTAGGCCTGGACCGACTGGAGGCCCGTCTGGCCGAAGGCGAGATCCGGGAACTGATTCTGGCTACCGGTACCACAGTGGAAGGGGAGGTCACCGCCCACTATATCGCGGACATGGCTCGGGCTTGTGGGGTGCGTGCCACCCGTATTGCCCACGGCATTCCGCTGGGCGGCGAACTGGAGTACGTGGACCGCGGTACGCTCTCTCATGCGTTTTCAGGCCGGCGTGATCTTTAGGTCGGCCATCAACGAGTTGAAGGACATGACTGATTGCATCTTCTGCAAGATTGCCGATGGCAAGATTCCGGCGGACATCGTTTACCAGGACGATCGGGTGGTGGCGTTTCGTGACCTCAACCCCCAGGCCCCGCTGCATGTGCTGGTGATTCCCAGGCAGCATTTCGACACCATTGCCGACATGGCCCAGGCCGATATGGCCCTGGTGGGTCACATGCAGTGGGTGGGGCTTGAAGTGGCCCGCCAGGCCGGGGTGGTGGAAGACGGCTTTCGCACCGTCATCAACTGCAATGCGGACGGCGGTCAGTCGGTCTATCACCTGCACATGCATGTGCTGGGTGGCCGCCAGATGGCCTGGCCTCCGGGCTGATCGATGATGCCGCGGCGGGGGGGCTTGGTTTCTAGGCCTCGGCCGCCTCCAGCAACGCCCGGTAGCTTTCATATCGCCGCCGGTCGATCTTTCCTTCGTCCAGGGCGGTCTTCACCGCGCAGCCCGGCTCCACCGTGTGGCTGCAGTTGTGAAACCGGCACTCCGGGGCCAGGGCTCTGAGTTCCACGAAACCTTCCGCCAACTCCCGTCGGGGGGCCGGGCCGGGGGTGAAATCGCGTACGCCGGGTGAATCGATCAGGGCGCCGCCGCAGGGCAGGCGGTAGACGGTGGCGTTGGTGGTGGTATGGCGGCCTTCGCCGCTGAGTTCGGACAGGGCGCCGATGCGGATCTCAAGGTCCGGCAGCAGCGCCTGGATCAGGGAGGACTTGCCCACTCCGGACTGGCCCACCAGTACGCTGGTGCCCATGGCCAGGAAGGCCCTGAGGGCCTCCATGCCCTGACCATTTGACACACTGGTCCTGAGGACCGGATAACCCAGTGCCTCGTAGCCCTTCAGGGCCGCTGCCGTGCCGTTCGGGTCCGCGTCAGGCCGGTCCGCCTTGTTGTAGAGGATCAGCGCCCGGGCCGGTAACCGCTCTATGGCCACCAGATAGCGGTCCACCAGGGGCCAGCTCGGGGCCGGGGCGGCGGCGGTGACGACCACCACCTGATCCACGTTGGCGGCGATGTTCTTGCGCTGCCCGCGGGGATCGACCCGTTCGAGCAGGTTGCCGCGGGTGCGGATGTCGGTGACCACGCCCACCCCGCTGTGCTCCGGGTGCCAGGACACGGCATCGTTGCAGACCACATGTTCCAGCTTGCGGCGGGGAGTGCAGCGGTGGACGTGGCCGTCCTCGTCTTCCACCAGCACTTGTGAGCCAAAGCGGGTGATGACCCTGCCGGGTCTGGATGCTTTCATTGCCGTCCCAGGTTGATGTCCGATTCAGTCTTCCAGCAAGCGGTCCACCCGGGCGGCGCAGATGAAGTCGTTTTCCGACAGGCCGCCGATGGCATGGGTGGTGAACCGCACCAGACAGCGATCATAGCCTACCTGAAGGTCCGGGTGGTGATCTTCCCGGTGGGCCACCCAGGCGGCGGCATTGACGAAGGCCATGGTCTGATGAAAATCGGGAAACCGGAACGTGCGTTCAATGGCATGGCCTTCGTCAGCCACCCGCCAGTCCGGGGACAGGGACTTCATGAAACTCTGGATGTCCACCTTGTCCATGGGTGGGGTGCTACCCTCGCAGGGGACGCAGTGTCGGTCATGGAGCTGGCTCATGGGGGATTCCTCCTTTCTCGGCGGCGGGCAGGCCCGGCCTCGAAAATGCGCTCATGTACAGTGTAGACTGTGGCCGCGCTACCGGCGTTCCCCCCCGGCGGCGAGCCTCTTGCAATGAACGCTCAGAGCGTGCCGTCACGGCACAAAGGAAGCCCATGAATCCCAATCCGGAGAATCTGGTCTGGATCGACCTGGAAATGACCGGCCTGGACCCGCAGTCCGACTACATCATCGAGATTGCCACCATCGTGACGGACAAGGAGCTGAACCTGCTGGCGGAGGGCCCCGTGATCGCCGTCCACCAGACCGAAGAGATCCTGAGTCGGATGGATGACTGGAACCGCAATACCCATGGCCGCTCCGGCCTGCTGGATCGGGTGAAGATGAGCCTGTACAACGAGGTGGAGGCGGAGCAGGAAACCCTGCGGTTTCTGAAGCAGTTCGTGCCGCCGCGCTCATCCCCCATGTGCGGTAACAGTATCTGTCAGGACCGGCGCTTCTTGTACCGCTGCATGCCCGACCTGGAGGCCTTCTTTCATTACCGCAATCTGGACGTGAGTACCCTGAAGGAACTGGCCCGCAGATGGGCCCCGGGGGTGCTTAACAGCCTGTCCAAGGATGCCACCCACAAGGCCCTGCAGGATATTCGCGACTCCATCGCCGAGCTGCGCCACTATCGTGAGCACATGCTCAAGGTGTAGGCGGCTTCAGGTTTCGATGGGGGTATCGTCCCGGTTGCCCCAGTCGGACCAGCTGCCCGGATAGCCTCTCACCCGCTCATACCCCAGGTGCTCCAGCACCAGCCAGTTCAGGGCGGAGCGGTGGTGGGTGTGGCAGTAGACGACGATCTCCTTTTCCGGGGTGATGCCCTGCTCCAGCAGGGCCTGTCGCAGTGTCTCTTCAGGACGCAGACGACGGTGATGCTCCAGATCCAGGCAGCGGACCCAGTCGAAGGAGATGGCGCCGGGAATGTGGCCGCCCCGGGCCGCGTAGGCCACCCGGCCGGTAAATTCATCGCTGCTGCGGGCATCCATCAGAATCACTTCCTCATCCCGTAGATGGGCCATGATCCAGTCCCGGTCGGCAACCCGCACATTCCCGTAGGCGAGAGGGTATTCCAGATTCAGCGGCGGTGCCTCCGGGGCGGGCTGGGTGGTGGTGGACAGATTCGCCGCTGACCAGGCCGCCAGTCCGCCGCTGAGCAATGACAGGTCTTCATGGCCGCACACCGCCAGGGTCCAGAGAAAGCGGGCGGCCTTGCCGCCGCCTTCCTCGTCGTAGCACACCACGTGGGTATCCGGACCGATGCCCAGTTCCGCCAGGATGGCGCGCAGCGTGGCGACGTCCGGCAGCAGTCCCATGACCGGTCCGGCGGCGGTGACGATGCGTCCGTAATCCAGGTGAACGGCCCCCGGTACGTGGCCGCCGGCGTAGAGGTCGGCCTGGCTCAGGTCAACGATTCGCAGACGCTGATCCTGCAGCCTGGCCTCAAGGGCCAGGGGTTCGATGATGCGCGGCGTATCCTCGCTCATGGCATGTCTCCTGATTCAGGCAGTGGAATCCGATGGACCGAGCACGGTGGGCTTGCCGGCCAGGGCCGGGTCGGTCTGCGGGTAGTCCAGGGTGTAGTGCAGGCCACGGCTTTCCCGGCGGCTCTGGGCACTGTGGATGATGATCTCCGCCACCAGCGCCAGGTTGCGCAGCTCGATCAGGTCATTGGTGACGCGGAAGTTGCTGTAGTACTCATGGATTTCACCCTGCAGCAGTCCGATGCGTCGCTGTGCCCGCTGCAGTCGCTTGCTGGAACGGACGATGCCCACGTAGTCCCACATGAAACGGCGCAGCTCCTCCCAGTTATGGGCTACCACCACTTCTTCGTCCGAATCGGTGACCCGGCTCTCGTCCCAGGCCGGGATCCGGTCCACCGGCACCGGTGCCGGACGCTGCCGGCCCATGTCCTGGGCGGCGGAGCGGGCAAATACCAGGCATTCCAGCAGGGAGTTGCTGGCCATGCGGTTGGCGCCGTGCAGGCCCGTGCAGGCCACTTCACCGATGGCATAGAGTCCAGCCAGATCGGTGCGGGCCGCCAGATCGGTCATCACCCCGCCGCAGGTATAGTGGGCGGCGGGCACCACCGGCAGGGGGTCCCGGGTCATGTCGAAGCCATATTCCAGGCAGCGTTCATGGATGTTGGGGAAGTGGGACTTGATGAAGTCCGCCGGCTGGTGGGAGATGTCCAGATAGACGCAGTCCGCGCCCAGGCGTTTCATTTCATGGTCGATGGCCCGGGCGACGATATCCCGCGGGGCCAACTCCCCCCGGGGGTCGAAGCGTTCCATGAAGGGGGTGCCGTCGGGCAGCAACAGCCTGCCGCCTTCGCCCCTGACCGCCTCGGAGATGAGGAAGGACTTGGCTTTAGGGTGGAACAGGCAGGTGGGATGAAACTGCATGAATTCCATGTTGGCCACCCGGCAGCCGGCCCGCCAGGCCATGGCGATGCCGTCACCGGTGGAGCCGTCCGGGTTGCTGCTGTAGAGATAGACCTTGCTGGCACCGCCGCTGGCCAGGACCACGAAGGGGGCGGCAAAGATCTCCACCTGGTGTGACCTGAGGTTGAGCACATAAGCGCCCAGGCAGCGTCGTGGGCCTTCCAGGCCGAGCTTGTGACTGGTAAGCAGGTCTACCGCGATATGGTGTTCGAACAGCGTAATGTTGGGATGGCGCCGGACCTGTTCCACCAGGGTGTTTTCGATGGCCTTGCCGGTGGCGTCGGCGGCGTGGACCACGCGGCGG
Organism: Ectothiorhodospira lacustris; assembly: GCF_022227845.1. GTDB lineage: Bacteria > Pseudomonadota > Gammaproteobacteria > Ectothiorhodospirales > Ectothiorhodospiraceae > Ectothiorhodospira > Ectothiorhodospira lacustris. The sequence continues at coordinate 126,481 of NZ_JAJNQN010000003.1, forward strand.
TGGCTGTGGCCGCCCTCCCGGGTCAGGTGCAGCTGTACCCTGCCGTCATCTCCGGGTTCCCGGGTGAAGGGGACGCCCAGATCCAGCAGCCACTGGATGCTCTCCGGCCCGTGCTCCACGGTATGACGCACGGCGGCTTCGTCGCACAGGTCGGCGCCGGCATCAAGGGTGTCGCGGACATGGGCCTCCAGGGAGTCATGGCGGTCCAGCACCGCAGAGACGCCGCCTTGGGCATAGTAGGTGCTGCCCTCACTGAGGGGGCCTTTGCTCAGCACCGCCACGCGCTGCTCCGCCGCCAAGTGCAGGGCCAGGCTCAGGCCGGCGGCGCCACTGCCGATGATGAGGACGTCCATGGATTTGCGGACCCCCGCCTGGGGCGAATCTTGCATTGATGGTTTCTCCGGAAAAGCCTCAGCCCGGGAGGGGACGGTCGGATGGGTTTTGGTAAGAAAAGCCGGTGTCCGAGTGGGGGGCTCGCTTGAGGCGATGTCTCGATCTGAGTTATTTTGTCACGGTTTTTTGCAGTGTTACACGCACCGGGCAGACTGACAAATTGACCTGTGCCATGAATTCCCGGGAATGTCGGGAGCATGGTGTAGTTTGGGCGTCATTTGCAAGAACTTAACGAGGGTTTTCATGTCCATCGCAGTTAGGGTACAGGACGTGCCCTCAGAGGGGGAGTGCCCGAATGGGCAATAAAGTAACCGACGAGGAACTGGTCAAACGTGTTCAAGCCGGAGACAAGAAGGCCTTCGATGTGCTGGTGCAGAAATACCAGCACAAGATCGTCAACCTGGTCTCTCGCTATGTGCACGAGCCTGCCACGGCACTCGATGTCGCCCAGGAGGCCTTCATCAAGGCCTATCGGGGCATGGCCAACTTCAGGGGCGAAAGCGCCTTTTATACCTGGCTGTACCGGATCGCCATCAATACGGCCAAGAACCATCTGGTCTCTCAGAGCCGCCGGACGCCCGATGTGGAGGTGGATGCCCAGGATGCGGAACAGATGGTGGGAGAATCCGCCCTCAAGGAATATGCAACCCCGGAAGGGGAATTGCTGTCCGAGGAAATACGCTTGGCCGTGCAGAGCGCCATCAGCACGTTGCCGGATGACTTGAGGACGGCCATCACCCTGCGTGAACTGGAGGGGATGAGCTACGAGGAGATTGCGCAGACCATGGGATGCCCCATCGGTACAGTGCGCTCCAGGATTTTCAGGGCGCGGGAGGCGATCGATCGCGTCTTGCGGCCATTGCTTGATTAAATGTGCTTTCAAGAGCGAGACGTATCATGACAACCACGAAAGAGGAACGACTCTCTGCGCTGGTGGACGACGAGGCCGAGGCCTTTGAATCCCGCCGGTTGCTGGATGAGCTTGCAAAGAACCCGGAGGATCTTGCCCGCTGGGGTCGCTATCATCTGATCGGCGACGTCATGCGGGGTAATCTGGATCGCACTGCGCCTCCCGACTTTTCCGCACGCATCATGGCCGCTGTGGCCGAGGAACCGCAGCCGGCAGCCCATGTCTCCCGGACCTTGCAGGGGCGCCTGCTCAAGCCGGTGGCCGGCATGGGCATGGCTGCCGCGGTGGCCGTGGCGGTCCTGGTGGGTCTGCAGAACTTCACCGGCGATCCCGCCGACCCGGCCATGGAGCCCGTCCTGGCGGGTTCCGAACCGACCATCCGTGCGGCCCAGTGGGATGCCGGCCAGCGCAATGCCCTGCAATCCATGCTGGATCCTGATCTGCGGGCGGCCCAGGTGCAGCACTCGCCGCTGGAGTATGGCGGGCAGCAGATCCTGCGCATCGACATGGGTGACGCCCGTTTCAGCAGCTATCTGATCAATCATGCGGAGTCGGCAGTGGGACGGGGGCCGGTACCGCCCTATGCCCGTACGGTCGGGCACGGCTTCATGGGTGACTGAGTCCATGTTGCGGCGCCTGCACCTGATGTGTCTGGTGGCGGCGCTGCTGGCCACCGCGACGGCGGCCGCCTCGGAGCAGGCGGCCCACGCGCTGTTGGAGAAGATGGCCCGGGCCGTGGACGAACTCAACTACGAGGGAACCTTCGTCTTTGCCCACGACCAGCGCATGGAAACCATGCAGATCATCCATGCCCGGGACGAGCGTGGTTCCCGGGAACGACTGGTAGCGTTGACCGGTTATCCTCGTGAGATCATCAAGGACGCGGACAGTATCATCTGTGTTCGCCCCGATGATCTGGACCCTGCCCTGTGTCTGGACCCGGGCAAGAGTTTGTTGGGCCTGCCCGGGGTGCTTCCCATCCGCCAGGGGCTCGATGGTCTGAGCGAGAGCTACCGCCTGCGTCTGGGGGACCGGCAGCGGGTTGCCGGCCTGCCTTGCCGGGAATTGGCCATCCTGCCGCAGGACCATCTCCGCTATGGGCGGCAGTTGTGTATCCACGAGCCCACCGGAATGCTCTTGCAGTCACGGCTGTTGAGCCGGGAAGGGCGCATCTTCGAGCAATTCATGTTCACCCGGATCGAGTTTCCCGCCCGGGTGGCCGATGATCGCCTGCGGCCCCGCATGCAGGGGAAAGGGGTGACTGCGCGGCCCATGGAGACGCCCCCTGCCGAGACCCATTTCATGGAGCCGGATCCCCGCTGGCACGTGGGCGAGATGCCCCCGGGCTTCCGCGTTACCGGCGTGAGCAAGCGGCTCATGGCGGCCGGCCCCCATCCGGTGCAGCACATGATCCTGACCGACGGTCTGGCGACGGTGTCCATCTTCGTGACGCGCACGGATCGCTCGGAAGAGCGCCTGCGCGGCGTGACCCGTTCCGGCGCCCTGCATGCCGCGGTCCTACCCTGGAAAGAGTATCAGGTGACGGTCCTTGGAGAAGTGCCCGAAGCCACCGTGCGGCTGATTGCAGAATCGGTATTTCATGATGGGGAGGATGGCCGGTGATCGAAGAGAATGCTCGCGTGATTGCGGTAGATGAGGCCGGGTTTGCCTGGGTGGAGACCCAGCGCAAGACCGCCTGTGGAAGCTGTTCCGTCCAGCAGGGCTGCGGCACCAGCGTGATCGCCAAGCTGTTCGGTCAGCGGCGCAGCCAGGTGAGGGTCATCGATCCTGTCGGGGTCAGCCTCGGTGATGAGGTGATCGTCGGGCTGGAGGAATCGGCCCTGGTGCGCGGTTCGCTGGCGGTCTATATCCTGCCCCTGCTGTTCATGCTGGTGTTTGCCGCCTTGGGGCAGTGGCTGTGGTCCGGCCAGAGTGAACTGCCGGTGGTGGCGGCCGGTTTGCTGGGTTTGCTGGCGGGGCTGGCTGCCGTCGGCTGGTTTACCCGGCGCATCCGCAGGGATCCCCGCTATCAGCCGGTGGTGGTTCGCCGTCTCGGGCCACCGGCCATCCGGATCCATGGTGTGCTTGCTCCTTGAGCCCATCTCCATTTTCCGCGACCGGCGTATGGAAGCGGTCCCTCACATTCGCGAGTTCGATATGAAGACAACAAGCCAACGTCTGCGTGCCTTTTTGCTGATCCTGCTTGTGTCCCTGTGCACGGCCGCAAACCCCATTCACGCCCGCGGGCTTCCCGAGTTCGTGCCCCTGGTGGAGGCCAACAGTGCGGCGGTGGTCAATATCAGTACCTCGCGGGCCGTGGAGCTGCCCAGAGGTCATCCTCCGCTGCAGTTGCCCGAAGGCCTGCCGGAGGATGGCCCCTTCGGCGATCTGCTGCGCCGATTCTTCGGCGAACGGGGCGGGAGTACACCGCTGCCACGGGGCCTTGACAGCACCTCGCTGGGGTCGGGATTCATCATCTCGGCGGACGGTTACGTGGTCACCAATCACCATGTCATCCAGGGCGCGGATGAGATCGAGGTGCGACTCAGTGACCGGCGCACCTTCATCGCCGAGTTGATCGGTTCCGATCCTCGTACCGATGTGGCGGTCCTGCGCATCCAGGCCCAGGACTTGCCGACCCTGACCCTGGGCGACTCCGAGCGTTTGCGGGTGGGTGAGTGGGTGCTGGCCATCGGTTCGCCCTTTGGTTTTGATCACTCGGTGACGGCGGGGATCGTCAGCGCCAAGGGGCGTAACCTGCCCAGTGAAAGCTATGTCCCCTTCATCCAGACCGACGTGGCCATCAACCCGGGCAACTCCGGCGGTCCGCTGTTCAACATGGACGGGGAGGTGGTGGGTATCAACTCCCAGATCTACAGCCGGACCGGTGGCTTCATGGGGCTGTCCTTCGCCATTCCCATCGAAGTGGCCCTGGACGTGGTCAATCAGCTGCGGGACAAGGGTTATGTGAGTCGTGGCTGGTTGGGGGTGATTATTCAGGAAGTGACGCGGGAGCTGGCGGATTCCTTCGCCATGGAGCGTCCCACCGGGGCGCTGGTGGCGCGCGTGCTGCCCGACAGTCCGGCCCAGGCTGCGGGACTGCGTACCGGCGATGTGATCCTCAGCTTCAATGGCGTCGAGGTCCCCCGGTCCTCAGCGCTGCCTCCCATTGTCGGGCGGGCGCCCATCGACGGACCGGCCCAGGTGGAGATCCTGCGTGACGGCAAGCCCATGACCGTTGAGGTGGTGATCGGCGAGCTGCCGTCGGAAGAGGATCTGGCCCGGTCCGGGACCCCGCCCCCGGTTCCGGAACAGCCCGGGTTCAAGCCGTTCGGCATGCATCTGGAGGACGTGCCTGATGAACTGCGTGAGCGTCTGGAACTGGCCGAAGGGGGCGTGCTGGTCACCGAGATCGAGTCCGGGCCGGCCCAGCGTGCCGGTATCCGCCGGGGCGATGTGGTGTTGATGATCAACAGCCACGCCATCCAGTCCCTGGAGCAGATGCGGGAAGTCGTGGAGGCATTGCCCCCGGGGCGCTCCGCCCGGGTGTTGGTACAGCGTGCCCAGGGGCCTATCTGGCTACCGCTGGATGTGCCGGAATGAGGCCGGAAGTCATCCTCTATCATCGGGAAGGCTGTCATCTGTGCGAGCGCATGTCCTTAGAATTGCGCTCGCTGCAGGATGAGCTGGGGTTTGACATCCGTGAAGTGGATATTGATGCAGACACGGCGTTGAAACAGCGTTTCAACGCCAAGATCCCCGTCCTCGCCGTCGGCGAGGAGATCCTGTGCTGTCACTTCCTGGACGAGCAGGGACTGAGGCTGGAGCTGGCGGGGGACTGAGCCGTTTCAGTAAGGCCAGTAGATCAGCTTGTAAGTCCCGATGGCGCCCACCAGGGCCAGGGCGATGAACCCCATCACCGCCATGCGCTCGGCCCTGTTCCGATGCACGATACGAAAGCCCGGTTCCAGGTGGTAGCGTAGGGCGAAGACCCCTACGTACCCCAGGATGCCTGCGGAGGGCACGAAGAAGATCCCCATCAGGACCGACCACGCCACGAACGGGAAGGGGTACTGGGCCAGGGTGAAGAGGATGCTGATCACCAGGGCGATCAGACCTGGGAGGATGGCACCGATCAGCGGGTGTTTCCAGGTCGGGTCCGGGCGCCGTGACTGGGCTTGCGCCTCGAGCTCGGCCGCGAATACGGCGGTGGCCTCTTCCAGATAGGCCGACCGGGCCGCGTCCGCATCCTGATCCGCCATCAGCAGGCACCGTTGCCAGAGGATGTCGTCGCGGTCTTGTGCAAACGCCCGCAGGGCGAGTTCACGGGCCTGAGCATGGTGCTGTGCTGTCATGAAGGTCTCCATTGATTCCGTGAGTGCCGGGTTTACCGCATGTGGCGCTGCAAGGCAATGGTTGCGGCGATCCGGTACGGTCCTTGCTGTTACTGCCCCGGCCGAGCCTGTACAATGCGCAGTCCAATCTTGATCAACCCGGTGGATACATGGCGGGACCCTGTGCGTCAGCGTCCCCCATATTCCGAGCAGGCCCCATGAGTAGTCAATCCAGCGATTGCAAGATCAGCAGAATCAGAAACTTCTCCATCATCGCCCACATCGACCACGGCAAGTCCACCCTAGCAGACCGTTTCATCCAGGTCTGCGGCGGGCTTGAGGACCGGGAGATGTCCGAGCAGGTGCTCGACTCCATGGATCTGGAGAAGGAGCGCGGCATCACCATCAAGGCCCACAGTGTGTCCCTGATGTACACCGCCCGGGATGGGCAGGAGTATCAGCTCAACTTCATCGATACTCCCGGGCACGTGGACTTTTCCTATGAGGTGTCAAGGTCCCTGTCCGCCTGTGAGGGCGCCCTGCTGGTGGTGGATGCCTCCCAGGGCGTGGAGGCGCAGAGCGTGGCCAACTGCTATACGGCCATCGACCAGGGTCTGGAAGTGGTCCCGGTGCTCAACAAGATCGATCTGCCCGCCGCGGAACCGGAGCGGGTGGCCCACGAGATCGAGGAGATCATCGGCATCGAGGCCCGGGACGCGGTGCACGTCAGCGCCAAGACCGGCGTCGGCGTACCTGATCTGCTGGAGGCCCTGGTGGCCCGCATCCCGCCCCCTCAGGGTGATCCGGATGCCCCCCTGCAGGCCCTGATCATCGACTCCTGGTTCGACAACTATCTGGGCGTGGTGGCCCTGGTGCGGGTGATGCAGGGCACCCTTCGGCCCAAGCAGAAGATCGTTGCCATGTCCACCGGTCGCGCCCACCTGGTGGATCAGGTGGGGGTCTTCACCCCCAAGCCCACCCCGCGGGAGGCCCTGGGTGTGGGACAGGTGGGCTTTGTTATCGCCACCATCAAGGACATCACCGGCGCCAAGGTGGGGGATACCCTCACCGGTGCCGACCGTCCCGCCGACAAGCCGCTGCCGGGCTTCAAAGAGGTCCAGCCGCGGGTGTTCGCCGGTATCTTTCCGGTCAGCGCCGATGACTACAACAACCTGCGGGAGGCCCTGGATAAGCTGAAGCTCAATGATGCCTCCCTGCAGTACGAGCCGGAGACCTCACAGGCCCTGGGGTTCGGTTTCCGCTGCGGTTTCCTGGGCATGCTGCACATGGAGATCATCCAGGAGCGCCTGGAGCGGGAATACGACCTGGACCTGATCACCACCGCGCCCACGGTGATCTACCAGGTGGAGACCACCGCCGGCGAGGTGTTGTCCATCCATAATCCGGCGGAACTGCCGCCGGTGAATACCGTTGCGGAGATCCGCGAACCCATCATCAATGCCAGTATCCTGGTGCCCCAGGACTACGTGGGGGCGGTGATCACCCTGTGCATCGAGAAGCGCGGGGTGCAGACCCGCATGCAGTATGTAGGTAATCAGATCTCCTTGGGCTATGACATGCCCATGTCGGAAGTGGTGCTGGATTTCTTCGATCGTCTGAAGTCGGTAAGCCGGGGCTATGCCTCTTTTGACTACGTGCTGACCCGTTTCCAGGCGGCCCCGCTGGTGAAGCTGGACGTGCTCATCAACGGCGACCGGGTGGACGCCCTCTCGCTGATCACCCACCGTGATCAGGCCCAGTACCGGGGCCGGGATCTCACCGAACGCATGGCGCAACTGATTCCCCGGCAGATGTTCGAAGTGGCGATTCAGGCCGCCATCGGTTCCAAGGTCATCGCCCGTTCCACGGTCAAGGCCCTGCGCAAGAACGTGACCGCCAAGTGTTACGGTGGTGATGCCAGCCGCAAGCGCAAGCTGTTGGAAAAGCAGAAGGCAGGCAAGAAGCGCATGAAGCAGATAGGACGTGTGGAAGTGCCTCAGGAGGCCTTCCTGGCGGTGCTCCAGGTGGATCAGAAAAACTGATCAGTGAATGGGATTAAGCTTGAGCAAAGGATTCGGGTGCCGACAGGGGAGGGCACATGACGTTTGATCTGGAATTGATTCTGGTCCTGGGAACACTGGTGACCGGCCTGATCTGGCTGGCCGATCTGGTCTGGTGGCGCAAGGCCCGCAGGGCCCGGGGCGTCGGCGAGGCGATGGTGCCGGCCGAGCCCTGGTATGTGGACTATGCCCGTTCCTTCTTTCCCGTGTTGCTGATCGTGCTGGTGCTGCGCGCCTTCGTGGCCGAGCCCTTCCGCATTCCGTCCGGCTCCATGATGCCCACCCTGCTGGTGGGAGACTTCATCCTGGTGAGCAAGTACAGCTACGGTATCCGTCTGCCGGTGCTGCGGACCCGCGTCATCGATACGGGCCTGCCGGCGCGGGGGGATGTGGCGGTGTTCCGGTATCCCGAGAACCCGCGGGAAGACTACATCAAGCGGATCGTGGGTCTGCCCGGCGACAAGGTGGCATTTTACGGCAAGCAGCTCTATATCAATGATGTGCCGGTTGAGCAGGTCTTCAGCGAACGCTACGAGGGCAGTGGCTCCGGCGCCGTGATGACCGGCGCCCATCTCATGCAAGAGCGAATCAACGGGGTGTCCCATCAGGTCCTGTTGTGGCCGGAGCGGCCTTCGGTGGAAGGTGAGATCACTGTTCCCGCCGGGCATTACTTCACCCTGGGCGATAACCGGGACAACAGCAATGACAGCCGTTTCTGGGGCTTCGTGCCCGAGGCGAACCTGGTGGGCAAGGCGCTGTTCATCTGGATGCATTGGGATCATGGTGCCAGGGAAATGGATTTCAGTCGCCTGGGTACCCGCATTCGCTAGGGATGTCCTGAACCCGTCGTTCCCGCGAAGGCGGGAATCCATGGGGTGATGGTCGTGTTTTGCCTCGATCATCGTCATTCCCGCGAAGGCGGGAATCCAGTCGCGGACTGGGGATTTTGGCTCCCGCTTTCGCGGGAGTGACGGAATAGGGGCGGGAGTGATGGAATAGGGAAGTGATGGAACAGGGAAGTGACGAAATAAAGATTGGTGAGTGACGAAGGACGGTGAGTGGCGGCGGTCGACTTGTCCAGTGTTACCCTTGGTGGTGATTTACGCAGGCAGTTCCAATCAAGCTAATCTGATGGCACTACAATAGATACCTTCAACGGGGGCTCATCATGAATCGCATGAACAGACAGTCGGGGATCGGTCTGATCGGTTTTCTGGTCATCGTTGGTCTGCTGGTGGTCATCGGGACCGTGGGGCTGCGGCTCTTTCCGGTCTATACCCAGTACATGACGGTGATTTCGGTGATGAAGGACGTCTCTGCGGAGTCCGGTGCCGCCGGCAAGAACATCCGCGTGCTCTGGGGTGAGATGGATCGCCGCTTCCAGATCAATGGCGTGACCCATGTCACCCGTGATGATGTGACCATCGTCGAGCAGGGCGGTGTACGCAGCCTGCGGGTCAGCTATGAGGTACGCACGCCCATGATCGCCAACGTGGATGCCGTGGTCGGTTTTGATCGCAGCTTCACCCTGTCGGAGTAGGGCATGGCGGCAAAGGGGTTGGAGGCACTACTGCCGGCATCACTGCAGGGTTCGGATCTGCTCCGGCAGGCGCTGACCCACCGCAGCGCCGGCCAGTGTCACAACGAGCGTCTGGAGTATCTGGGCGACAGTGCCCTGAACTTCATCGTTGCAGCGCATCTTTTTGCATTGCGTCCGCAGGCCCCCGAAGGCGAATTGAGCCGACTGCGGGCCGCGTTGGTGAACCAGGACAGCCTGGCGCAGATCGCCCGTGACCAGGGTATGGGCACCCTGCTCAGTCTGGGGGACGGGGAGCGAAAGAGCGGCGGCCACCGGCGGGATTCCATCCTGGCGGATGCGCTGGAAGCCGTCATCGGTGCCGTTTACCTGTCCACGGACTTTGTCACCACCCGTGATTTTGTGGTGCGTCTGTACGCCCGCCGGTTTGCGACCCTGCCCAGTGCTGAGTCCCTCAAGGACCCCAAGACCCGGCTGCAGGAATGGTTGCAGCGCAAGAATCTGGATATCCCCAGCTACCAAGTGCTGGAAGTCACCGGCAAGCCCCATGATCAGCATTTCAAGGCGGCCTGCCATATCAAGTCCCGCAACATCTCGGTAATCGGGGAAGGCAGTAGCCGTCGCCGGGCCGAGCAGGCCGCTGCGGTCAAGGCCTTCGAGGCACTGACCCATACCGAGGAACAGCAGTTTGGTTGAAGAATCCGAAACCATGGCAGCGGACGAGACGCCCTCCCGCTGCGGTTATGTGGCCATTGTTGGTCGCCCCAATGTGGGCAAGTCCACCCTGCTCAATCAACTGGTGGGAGAGAAGATCGCGGCGGCCAGCCGCAAGCCTCAGACCACCCGGCACCGCATTCGCGGCATGGTCACCCGGGGTGCGGATCAGCTGGTGCTGGTGGACACCCCCGGGGTGGACCCGTCCACGCCGAAACTGTTGGGCAAGGTGCTCAACCGGACCGCCCGTGCCACCCTGGACGATGTAGATGCAGTGGTGTTCGTGATCGAAGCCGGTCGCTGGGAGCCCGGGGACGAGCAGCTGGCCGGCTGGTTGGCCGGCAGCCGTCGCCCCGTGGTGCTGGTGATCAACAAGGTGGACAGGCTCAAGGACAAGGACACCTTGCTGCCGTTCATCGACCAGGTGCGCGGCAAGCTGGATTTCCATGATGTCGTACCCCTGTCCGCCCTGCGCGGGGTGAACGTGAACCCGCTGGTGGATACCCTCATCGCGCTGCTGCCGGAAGGGCCGCATCTATTCCCTGACGATGAGATCACCGATCGTAGCCAACGTTTCCGGGTCTCGGAAGTGATCCGCGAGCAGTTGCTGGAGCGCCTGGGTCAGGAAGTTCCCTACGCCACCTCGGTGGATGTGGAAACCTGGGAAGACACCGGCACCGCGATTCATATCGGGGCGGTGATCTGGGTGGAACGGGACAGCCAGAAGTCCATCGTCGTCGGCAAGGGCGGCCGCATGATCAAGGCCGTGGGCACCGGTGCCAGGCATGAACTGGAGGACTTGCTCCAGCGCAAGGTGATGCTCAAGCTTTGGGTGAAATTGCGAGAGGGCTGGCAGGGCGATATCGACGGCATCCGCCGCATGGGGATCGATGTGGAGCCGTGACGACAACCGGCACCCTCGCCTACGTGCTGCATGCGCGCCCGTACCGGGAGACCAGCCTGCTGCTGGAACTGCTGACGGCCGCGGAGGGGCGGATGGGGGCGGTCCTGCGCGGCGTGCGCGAACGCGGCCGCCGGCCGCCTCTGTTTGTGCCCCTGGAAGCGGCCTGGCGCGGCCGCGGTGAACTCCCCACCCTCACGCGCTGGGAAGATCTGGGCGGCGTGTCCCTGGCTGGCAACCGCGCGGTCTGCGGCCTGTATGTCAATGAGTTGGCGGTGAAGCTGTTGCCCCGGCGGATTCCGCAACCGGAGTTTCTGGCCGCCTACGCGCGGACCCTGTCCGACCTGAGTGATCCGGCCCAGGCCCTGGAACCGGTGCTGCGGCGTTATGAGCTGGCGCTGCTCAAGTTGCTGGGGGAAGGGCTGGAGTTCGTGGCAGCCGAGGCCCTGGAACCGCAGCAACTCTACCGGGTCGATCCCCGGTCGGGAGTGCGGCGGGCCAATCCCCACGACACCCCGGCGTCTCCCCAGACCATCCAGGGGGAGGCCCTGGCGGCCCTGCTCACGGATCGGCTGGATACGGTGGCCCATCGCCGCCAGGCCAAGCGCCTGCTGCGCGGGCTGCTGGATTATCATCTGGATGGAAAACCCATCATGTCACGTCAACTCTTCGCCCGCGGGCGATCGGATGCTTCACCATGACTTCAGTCCTTCCCCACCTGCGCCTGGGCGTCAACATCGATCACATCGCCACCATCCGCCAGCAGCGTCACACCGTCTATCCTGATCTGGCCGAGGCGGTGCGCCTGATTGAGGCCGCCGGCGCCGATATCATCACCCTGCATCTGCGCGAGGATCGGCGTCATATCCAGGATGCGGATGTCTACGGTTTGCACTCCGTGATCAAGACCGCCATGAACCTGGAAATGGCTTCCACCGCGGAGATGCATGCCATTGCCCTGGAGATCCGTCCCCGGGCCTGCTGTCTGGTGCCTGAACGTCGGCAGGAACTTACCACGGAGGGCGGACTCGATGTGCTGACCCACGAAGCACGTCTGCGGGACTACTGCGCGGGCTTGATCGAGGCGGGCATTGAGGTATCACTGTTCGTGGAGCCGGATCCGGCCCATCTGGATGCGGCAAGACGCATCGGTGCCCCGGTGGTGGAACTGCATACCGGGGCCTATGCGTCGGAGGCCGATCCGGCAAGACGGGAAGCACTGCTTGACCGGATCCGCCAGGCAGCCGCCCATGGGCAGGATATCGGTCTGACGGTCAATGCCGGGCACGGTCTTGACTACCACAATGTGGGGGCCGTTGCTGCCATTCCGCAGCTCCATGAACTCAATATCGGTCATGCCATCATCGCTCAGGCCCTGTTCTGCGGCATCCGCGAGGCGGTGGCGCAGATGCGGGCCGCCATGGACGCGGGACGGACATGCAGCTGATCGGTATCGGCACCGACATCACCAGCATCGTGCGTATCACGTCCATGCTGGAACGCCATGGTGACCGCTTTGCGCGGCGTATCCTGCACCCTCGGGAATATGCCGGTTTTGAAGGCTCGGCCCATCCCGCCGCCTATCTGGCGCGGCGGTTCGCCGCCAAAGAGGCTGCCTCAAAGGCCCTGGGGGTGGGAATTGGGGCCCACATGCGCTTTGAGGATGCCTGCGTGGATCATGACGAGCGGGGGCGTCCTCTGTTGGTCCTGTCCGGACCTGCAGCGCTCACCGCGGAACGGCTCGGGGTTCGGGATATCCAGATCAGCCTGTCCGACGAGCGGGAGTACGCCTTGGCGTTCGTGGTTATGGCGGGCTGAGGATCTCTTCTTCCAGCGAGAGCAGATCCTCCACCTCCTTGAGCAGTGACAGCCGGAGCCTGGGGATGGCGGTTTCCTGTCCGTCGCGCAGGGCGCTTTCCAGAGCGCTGGCCGCGGTTTCCAGTCTGGGCGTGGCACAGTAACGGGAAGCCCCTTTGAGCTGATGGGCCAGCTTGAGCAGCACCTGCCGTTTGAGGCCGCTGTCGCCGAGCTGACGGCGTGCCCGCTTCAGATCCCTGAACAGGAGGGTCGCCAGTTCATTGGCCAGTTCGGCGGAGTCACCGGCCATGCGCAAGGCGCGTTCCGGATCATGGAGTTTTTCCTCACTGTCGGGTGGAGGCAGTGTTTGACGCGCCTGCAGATCACGGGGGAATCGGGTCAGGCAGTTGATGACATCGTCCTGGGAGGCCGGTTTCGTCAGTATGTGGTCAAAGCCGTCGGCCATGAGGCTCTTGTGTACTGATTGCCGGGCATCGGCGGTGACCACAATGATTCTGGCGCCGGGATCTTCCCGGCGAATTTCCTTGAGCGCCGTGACCCCGTCCATCACCGGCATATGCATGTCCATCAGGATCAGGTCATGATGGTCCGCCCGATAACGATAGAGGGCTTGCTCCCCGTTCTCGGCTTCATCCACCTGAGCGCCGCAATTGGTGACGAACTCACACAGCAGCCGCCGGTTGGTGGCATTGTCATCGGCCACCAGCACGCGAAGTCCGGAGAGTTGCTCATTCTGCGGTTTGGCAGGCGCGGTTTCCGCGGGTTCGGGATCAAGTCCTGCCCGCAAGCGCCGTTTCAGGTGGCCGTGGAGCATGTCCAGGCTGAGGTAGGGCGGGATCAACAGGACGCCCTGGCGCCTGAGCTGCTGGAGCTGGGGCTCTGGAATGGTGCCGAATGCCGTCATGATCACCCGCCTGGCCACATGCTGGTGCCGCAGGAGGGTTTCGATCAATTCCTGGTAGGGTTGGCGAAGCCAGATCAGACCGATGGTGCCCCGCCGGCTTTCCAGCCCTTTGAGAAAGGCGGTGCCCCGCAGCACGTTCTCGGACGTCACACCCAGCGTTTCCAGGCAGCTCTCGGCAATGAAGCGTACTTCGGCATCATCAATGAGCAGGATGATCCGCTCCGGGCCGTGATCGGCCACGACCTCGGGGTGCTGGACCGGCCCGGAGATGATCGGGAGGTGCAGATGAAAGATGCAGCCCTCGCCCGGTTCGCTCTCCACCACCAACTCCCCCTTGAGAATACTCACCAGGCCGCGGGCAATGCTCAAGCCCAGACCGGAGCCTACCTGCAGGGCATTCTCTTCCCGACGGATCTGATAGAACGGCTCGAAAATCTGTCCCAGGTACTCATTCTCGATGCCCGGCCCGAAATCCTCCACCGACAGTGACAGGACTCCCGGCTCATCCGGATGGGGGCCGACGCGCAGGATGACATGGCTGTTGCTGGTGAACTTGACGGCGTTGGTGAGTACGTTGGTCAGCAGTTGCTTGATGCGCAACGGGTCACTGTTGATCCAGCCCGGGGTGGCCGGATGCATGAGCAGTGTGATGTCTACATTCTGCCTTCCTGAACCCTTGCGACAGAGGCCGATGACCTCCTGCACCATTTGCCTGAGATCAAAACGGGTGTGGTGGATGGCCACGGTACCCGCCTCGATGCGGGAGATGTCCAGCAGGTCGTTGACCAGTTTCAGGCTGTCCCGGCTGGCATCTTCGATAATATTGACCCAGTGGCGTTCCTGTTCATCCAGATTGCCGTGCTGGCACAACAGCTCGGAATAACCCTTGATGGCACTCAGGGGCGTACGCAGTTCATGGCTGATGCTGGCCAGGAACTGGGTCTTGCGCCGGTTGATGAGTTCTGCATCTTCCTGGGCCTGAACGAGGGCCTGATTCTTCTCGTCAATGAGCGCCAGTTTGTCTTGCAGGCTGACAGTGGCGGCATTGATGCGCTCAATCATCAGCTGGTGGGAGCGTTCGATGCTCTCCGCCATGTTGTTGACGCCCCTTTGCAGTACCCCGATCTCACCGCCCACCCGGGCGCGGCTCCGGGACGCCAGATCACCCCGCTGAATCCTGGCGACGGTGGCGGCCACCTTTTCCAGTGGACGCGACAGTGACAGGCTCCAGTGGGGAATGATGATCAATATGCCGATCACCACCGCAGCGATCAGTGCGATGCTCTGCAGCATCCACTGGAACTGCTGGATGCTGGTGGGCAGGTTGCTCAGGCTGATCTGTACGCTGCCGATCAGGCGGGGGTCCTGGGCCTGCGAAGTTTCTCCCTCCGGCAACGGCAGATCCTGCAGGTCCAGCGCGCTCAGCAGGATATTTTGATGGAAAAGGCTGGTTTTTTCCGGGAACAGGCGGGTCGCCATGTGGTATTGCCAGCGAGGGATATCTGCCGGTTGTTGCTGATTCCGGTATGTGTAGATCGGGTGGCCCTGATGGTCCTGGATGACGATACTCGACACATCCGGCTGCGACTTGGCCTTGGCGGTAATGGCGTCCAGATAGGGCTGGTTGCCGGAGATGATCCCATACTCGGCGGCGGGTCCGAGGAAGGCCACCAGGGTTTCGCCGCGTTCCTGAATCTGCCCTTCCAGTTCCAGCACCTTGACACTGCCCCAATAGGTGGTCAGTACCACGGCAACCAGCAGGGTGGGCAGCAGCGACAGGGCCAATACGCGGTGGCGGATGCGCCATTGCATCACGGCGTCTCCACGGTGATGCGCAGAGAGCGGGCCACCTGATGGTTGATGGACACCTGGTAGCGCTCGGTATGACGTCGCAGTGTCTGCCAGTCTTTGATGTCGCCGGTGCGAAGCAGGGTCAGGGCTTCTTCGCCGAGCATCTGAGGATCGGCGTAGATGGAGATCAGGGCGCCGGCGCGATGCAGTGCCTCCGAATGACCGATCAGCGGCGTTCCCAGCCGGTAGGTCGTCATCATGATGCTGACGATGGTCCTGGAATTGTAGATTTCGCGGTCCGGCAGGGTGAGTATGGCGTCGGAGTGCCTGGCCGCCTGAACGAAAACGTCCAGCAGATTCTGATTGGATCCTTTGATGAAAAGACGCAGGCTCGGTGGCAACGGGTCGCTCGGTGCACGGCCCTGGGGGGGGCTTTTCACCACACCAAAACGCCTGAAAGCCGGTACATGGCGGCTGGCGATCTGCATTCTCTTGTCCAGCGGAATGTCCATGAACAGGGCTGCAAAACGTGCCTGGTCCGTTGCGGAGCGGAGCAGGCGTTCATGGCTTTCCATGGGGATCATGATGCTCAGCACCCGCGCCTGGCGCGTCGAGTCGCTGACCAACTGGAGGGCCGCCGTGCCTGAGGTGATGATCAGACATTGCGCACAGTCGAAATGGCGCATCCAGTGTCCTGCATCGGGTGCACCGACAGAGATGAACAGGGGCGAAGGATGGGCCAGGCCGCGGCGCAGGGGCTCGTAGGCGCGCTGGTGGATTTCGTTGTCCTGGCTGGCTACAAAAAGGAGGCGGGGGAGTCCTTCCTGAAAAACATCCATGGCATGGAGGCGGGGCGTGCAAAGCATCAGCCCGGCCAGCAGGGTCATCGTCAACAGTGTGTGAAGCGGGGCAATCCTTGTCATGGGTGCGGCAGATTCGGAGCGGGATCGAGCCCGTCGGCAGCAGGGTTCCGTGCAGTGGCAACATGCGCGTGGGTGCTTGAAGCGTCAACGGTCGCCGTCCGGGTTCCAGAATCACGTCGGCGTGTTTCTAACTGCAGGGACAGCGTGTTTATAATGGGGTCCGTCTCGTGAGGTTGTTTCTGCATGAATTATCCAACCCTGGAATCTTTCGTAGGCAATACGCCCCTGATCCGTCTGCAACGTCTGCCAGGGCAGACCACCAATACCATTCTCGCCAAGCTGGAAGGGAATAACCCGGCCGGCTCCGTCAAGGATCGTCCGGCCCTGCACATGATACAACGGGCCGAAGCCCGAGGTGACATTCGCCCCGGCGATACCCTGATCGAGGCCACCAGCGGCAACACGGGTATCGCCCTGGCCATGGCGGCAGCGATCAAGGGGTATCCCATGATCCTCATCATGCCGGCGAACATGAGTGCGGAACGCCGGGCCGCCATGAAGGCCTTTGGAGCACAAATCGTCCTGGTCAGCAAGGATGAGGGCATGGAGGGCGCCCGCGACCTGGCCCAGCAGATGCAGGCCGAGGGCAAGGGGCGGGTGCTGGACCAGTTTGCCAACCCGGACAATCCCCAGGCCCACTATGAAACCACCGGGCCTGAGATCTGGCGCGATACCCAGGGCCGTGTGACCCATTTCGTCAGCGCCATGGGGACCACCGGCACCATCATGGGGGTCTCTCGCTATCTCAAGGAACAGGATCCCGGGGTGCGGATCGTCGGTGTGCAACCGGCGGAAGGTGCTGCCATCCCCGGCATCCGGCGCTGGCCGGAGGCCTATCTGCCCAGGATCTTTGATCCCGCCCGGGTGGATACGGTGCTGGACGTCGATCAGGTCGAGGCGGAAGACACCATGCGTCGCCTGGCCACGGAGGAGGGCATCTTCGCCGGTGTCTCCTCCGGCGGAGCTGTAGCCGCGGCCCTGCGTCTGTCGGCCGGTCTGGAGAATGCGGTGATCGTCGCCATCATCTGCGACCGGGGGGACCGCTACATCTCCACCGGGGTCTATCCGGCATGAGTGTCGCGCTGTCCGAGCCGGTCATGGTCTTCGACATCGAGACCATTCCCGATGTGGCAGGGGGGCGCCGGCTCCTGGGTCTGGAAGGCCTGGGGGATGCCGAGGCCGCCAAGGCGATGTTCCAGCTGCGGCTGCAGAAGACCGGGAGTGAATTCCTCGCCCATCACCTGCATCGGGTGGTGGCCATCTCCGTGGTGCTCGCCACCCGGGATCACCTCAAGGTCTGGTCCCTGGGCGGGCCGGAGTCCGACGAGGCCGAGCTGGTCAGGCGCTTTTTCGAAGGCATCGAGCGCTATGCGCCCACCCTGGTGACCTGGAACGGCGGTGGTTTCGATCTGCCGGTGCTTCATTACCGCGGCCTGCTGCATGGGGTGTCGGCCCCCCGCTACTGGGATACCGGCGATGATGATCGCAATTTTCGTTACAACAATTATCTCTCCCGTTACCACTGGCGCCACCTGGATCTGATGGATGTGCTGGCGGGCTTCCAGATGCGGGCCAATGCCCCCCTGGACGAGGTGGCCACTTTGCTGGGCTTTCCCGGCAAGATGGGCATGAGCGGCGCCCACGTCTGGGATGCCTGGCTGGCCGGCGATATCCAGGGCATCCGCCATTACTGCGAGACGGATGTCCTCAATACCTATCTGGTTTATCTGCGCTTCGAGCATCTGCGCGGTCGCCTGAGCCCGGAAGGGCTGGCGCGCGAACAGGCCCGTCTGACCGACATGCTGACAACCGCATCCGAGCCTCATCTGCATGAGTTTCTGGCGGCCTGGCAGGGCGCTTCCTCCACCTGAATCGATCAAGTCAAATCCATCCATGAGCTCCAGACGCCGATCCCGACTGCCCCAGGAGGCAGTCCAGACCCGTATCGACACCATCACCCACGAGGGGCGAGGTGTTGCCCGCATTGAGGGCAAGGCCGTCTTCATCGATGGTGCCCTGTCCGGAGAGCGTGTCACCTTCCGGTATCACAAACAGCATCGCCGCTATGACGAGGGTCGGGTGGAGGCTGTACTGGAACCCTCGCCGGACCGGGTCGAACCCCGTTGTCCCCATTTCGGCCTCTGCGGTGGCTGTGCCCTGCAGCACATGGATCCGGCGGCCCAGGTGCGGGCCAAACAGCAGGTCCTGCTGGATGATCTGCGGCACATCGGTGATGTGAGCCCCGCAGAGATCCTGCCCCCCATTACCGGCCCGGTCTGGGGCTATCGTCGCAAGGCCCGGCTGGGGGTGAAGCACGTACCCAAGAAAGGGGGCGTACTGGTGGGCTTTCGGGAAAAGGGCAGCCCCTATCTGACGGAGCTGACCACCTGCGAGGTGCTGCACCCGGCGGTGGGGCATCGGATTTTGGTGTTGCGCGAACTGATGGGACGGCTGCAGGCACGGGACCGCATTCCCCAGATCGAGGTGGCCGTGGATGACGCCGATCAGGTGGCCCTGGTGTTCCGCAATCTGGATCCACTGAGCCTGGGTGATCAGGAGATCCTGACCGACTTCGGAAAGGAGACGGGGCTGCAGGTCTGGTTGCAGCCGGGGGGGCCTGAAACCATCACCCCGCTCTGGCCGGCGTCACCCCCGGTGCTGACCTATGGCCATCCTGGGTACGGCACCCGGGTGCCGTTCGCCCCCGTGGATTTCTTCCAGGTAAACACCCCCATCAATCGGACCATGGTGCCACGGGCATTGTCACTTCTGGAGGTGGCACCGGCACACCGGGTGCTGGACCTGTTCTGTGGTCTGGGCAATTTCACCCTGCCTCTGGCGGGGCTGGCCCGGGAAGTCATCGGCGTGGAAGGGGATGCGGCCATGGTGGAACGGGCCCGGCTTAATGCGGTCGAAAACGGTATCGACCATACCCGTTACCATGCCGCCGATCTGGCCGGGGACCTGAGCAATGCCCCCTGGCTGGATGGTCCGGTGGATCGGGTGCTGCTGGATCCACCCCGTTCCGGTGCCCGCGAGGTGCTCGCACCGCTGGCCCGTCTGGGCGCCGAGCGGATGGTCTATGTCTCCTGCAACCCGGCCACTCTGGCGCGGGACGCGGGTGAGCTGGTCCATCGGCACGGGTATCGTCTGATGGCCGCTGGTGTCATGGACATGTTTCCCCACACGGCCCATGTGGAGTCCATGGCACTGTTTGTCCGGGCCTGAACAACGGAGGCAGTGCCGCCATGATCGATACCACCACCCTGGTCCTGGGCAAGGGACTGCTGACGGCCGCCGTGCTGCTGGGCCTGTGCGGCTGGCAGGTCCTGTCGGTGCGCCGCGCCCTGGCGGCGCGACGGCGGGAACGGGAGTCCCCGCCGTCGGACCCGTCCTGATGCCGGCCCGGATCAGATGTCCCGCAGCAGTTCGTTGATGCCCACCTTGGAGCGGGTCTTTTCATCCACCCGCTTCACGATCACGGCGCAGTAGAGGCTGTACTTGCCGTCCTTGGACGGCAGGTTGCCGGACACCACCACCGAGCCGGCGGGGATGCGGCCGTAGGTCACTTCGTCCTTCTCCCGGTCGTAGATGCGGGTGCTCTGGCCGATGTAGACCCCCATGGAGATCACCGAGCCTTCCTCTACGACCACCCCTTCCACCACTTCGGAACGGGCGCCGATGAAGCAGTTGTCCTCGATGATGGTGGGGGAGGCCTGCAGGGGTTCGAGTACACCGCCGATGCCCACGCCGCCGGACAGGTGGACGTTCTTGCCGATCTGGGCGCAGGAGCCCACGGTGGCCCAGGTATCCACCATGGTGCCGGCATCCACATAGGCGCCGATGTTCACGTAGGAGGGCATCAGCACCACGCCGGGTGCGATGTAGGCCCCGCGCCGGGCGGTGGCCGGCGGCACGATGCGCACGCCGCTTTCCCGCAGTTCACGGGAATTACTGTCGGCCCACTTGGCGTCCACCTTGTCGTAATAGTGGGTGAACCCCCCCTTCATAACCTGGTTGTCATTGATGCGGAAGGACAGCAGTACCGCCTTCTTCAGCCATTCGTTCACCACCCACTGACCGTCACGCTTTTCGGCCACCCGGGCGGAACCCCGGTCCAGCATGTCGATGGCCTCCATTACCGCATCTTTGAGGCGGGTGTCGGCATTGCGTGGGTTGATCTCGACGCGTCTTTCAAAAGCGTCTTCGATGAGGGTCTGGATGTCGGTCATGGAAAAACTCCGCTGATACGGTGTGATGAGGGTAATTATAGGCCGCAGAGCGGCAGGTTCAGTGATCCGCCAGCAACGCCCGGATGCGCTCCGCGGCTTCCACGCATTCCGCCAACGGCGCCACCAGGGCCATGCGCACCCGGTTGCGACCGGGGTTGCCGGCAGCGGTCTCCCTGGACAGGTAACTACCGGGCAGGACGGTGATGTTTTGGCGGACAAAGAGTTCGCGTGCGAAGTGCTCGTCATCCATCGGGACTTCCGGCCATAGATAGAACCCCGCATCGGGGCGGCTCACGGGCAGGACATCTCCCAGGATCTCAAGGACCGCGTCAAACTTGCGGCCGTAGAGGTCCCGGTTTGCCTGCACGTGGGCCTCGTCATTCCAGGCGGCGATGCTGGCGGCCTGGGTGGGCGGCGCCATGCTGCAGCCATGATAGGTCCGGTACTGATGAAAGGCCGCCATGATGCCGGCGTCACCAGCGACGAAGCCCGAGCGCAGCCCCGGTAGATTGGAGCGCTTGGACAGGCTGTGGAAGACCACCACTCGGGCAAAGTCCCGGTATCCCCGACGGGCCGCTACTCCCAACAGGCCCGGCGGTGGCGGCTGGTCGTTGAAATAGATCTCGGAATAGCACTCGTCCGCGGCGATGATGAAGTCATGGCGATGGGCCAGTTCCAGTACTCGGGCCAGGTAGTCCTCCGGCATGACGCTGCCACCGGGATTGCCCGGGCTGCAGAGGTACAGGAGTTGGCAGCGGTCCCATTCCGCGGGGGTGATGCGATCCAGGTCCGGGAGAAAGCCGTTCTCCGGCAACAGGTCCATGAAGCGGGGTCTGGCACCGGCCAGCAGGGCGGCCCCTTCATAGATCTGGTAGAACGGGTTGGGCATGAAGACGTCCGCCGGCTGCCTGCCGCGATCCACCACGCACTGGGCCAGGGCAAACAGCGCCTCCCGGGTGCCGTTCACGGGCAGGATATGCCGATGCGGGTCGAGCAGACCTTCGGGGAGATCGAAACGACGGTCGGCCCAGCCGGCGATGGCCTCGCGCAGGGCATCCTCACCCCGGGTGAGGGGATAACCCGACAGACCATCCAGATGGTCGATGAGGGCATCCCGGGCCACGGCGGGCGCCGCGTGCCGGGGCTCGCCGATGGACAGGGCGATGTGCCCGAGTCCGGCCGGCGGCGTCACCCCCTGCTTGAGGGCGGCCAGCTTCTGGAAAGGGTAGGGTTGCAGTCGATCCAGATCGGGGTTCATCAGGGCCGTGTCGTCGATGGTCTGTTAAACGGCGCGACAGTATACGCCATTCCGGCACGGTCCGGCCGGGCGTCATGCAGTCTGGGCGGCGGCCGGATCCTGCAGCGCCTCCCGTAGGCGCTGCGCGATCCGTTGCTGGCGTTCCGGGTCCTGGATGGGCTGGTCATCCAGGTCGGTGACATAGAATACGTCATCGGCCTGTTCCCCGGCGGTGGCGATCTTGGCATTGTAGACCTTGACGCCGCAGTCCATGAGGGCGATGCCGATCCGTGACAGCAGACCCGGCCGGTCAGCGGTGGAAATGGACAGCACCGTGCGGTTGTGGTGGGGCTGGGGGGCGAAACTGACCTGGGTGGCCACGTCGAAATGCTTGAGCCGGCGGGGGGTGGTGCGCCGGATGACCCCGGGGCGTTTGTCCGGGTCATTGAGTCTTTCCCTGAGCAGTCGGCCGATCTCCTGGACCCGGAATGCGCTGGCGATGGGCTGGCCGGTATCTTCCAGTACCAGGAAGGTGTCCAGGGTGCGATCGGTACGGGTGGTGATGATTCTGGCGTCCACGATGTCCAGCCCCAGCTGGGTCAGGGCGGTGGCGGTCAGGGCAAAGAGATGGGGGTGATCCCGGGTGTAGAGGAATATCTCGGTACTGCCGCGGGCGGTTTCCTGGCGCACCAGGACCAGGGGCAGGTCCGTTTCATCCACCTCATGGATGGCGCGGGTATGCCAGGCGATCTCGTCGGCGGAATGGCGCAGAAAGTATTCTGCATCGAAATGACCCCAGATCCGCAGGCAGTCGGACGCTTCCAGTCCCTGGGCCTTGAGCAGCTCCAGGGCATGGGTCTGTACCTCGCCCACCAGTTCGTCCTGCCCCGGCGGGTTGTCCAGGCCGCGACGCAGCATGCGCTGGGTGGAGGCGTAGAGGTTGGAGATCAGCGAGCTTTTCCAGGAATTCCACAGTTGTGGATTGGTGCCCTGGATGTCCGCCACGGTCAGCAGGTAGAGGTGGTTCAGACGCATGCTGTTACCCACCTGGCCGGCGAATTCCATCACCACCGCCGGATCGGAGATGTCGCGCCGCTGCGCGGTCAGGGACATGAGTAGATGGGCCTTCACCAGCCATGCCACCAGGTTGGCGTCATGGACCGCCAGGCCATGATGCAGGCAGAAGGCGTGTGCCTCGTCGGCACCCAGTTCGGAATGATCACCGTCGCGCCCTTTGGCGATGTCATGAAAGAGTCCCGCCAGATAGAGCAGTTCGGGTTTGGGAATCTGGCGAAAGATCCGCGCGCATTCGGGCAGTTCGCTCTCATGCTCGGGCGCGGCGAACCGCCTGAGGTTACGGATCACCCCCAGAATGTGTTCATCCACGGTATAGATGTGGAACAGATCGTACTGCATCCGGCCCACGATCATGCCGAAGGCGGGCAGATAGGCGGCCAGTACCCCGTAGCGGTTCATTCGCCGCAACTGCCGGGTGACTCCATGGGGCTGGCGCAGGATTTCCATGAACAGGGTGCGGCAGGCGAGGTTGTGGCGAAAGTCATCGTCGATCAGATGGCGCTGGGCGCGGATCTCGCGGATGGTGGACGCCCGGATGCCCTTGAGTTCCGGGTGTTGCTGCAACAGCAGGAAGGTCTCCAGCAGGGCCGGGGGGTACTGGCGGAAGACCTGCGGGTGGGTGATCTCCAGAAAGCCTCGCCGGGCCTGAAAGCGGCGATTGATGGGTACCACCTCGTCACTATGGTCCTCCAGCAGGATGGCCTCGCTGAAGTGCTGCAGCAGCATTTCATTCAGACGTTCCAGCCCCATCACCGTGCGGAAATACTGCTGCATGAACTGCTCCACGGCCAGATTGTGGTCCTGGTCGGTGAAGCCCAGCAGGTTGGCAAGGCGGCGCTGAAAATCAAACAGCAGACGGTCTTCCTTGCGGCCGCTGAGCATGTGCAGGGCAAAGCGCACCCGCCACAGACAGCTCTGTCCGGCCACCAGATCGTGACATTCCGCTTCGGTGAGAAAGCCATGGGAGACCAGTTCTTCCAGGGCGCTGGCGCCGAAGTGGCGCTGGGTCACCCAGCCGATCATCTGGATGTCCCGCAGGCCGCCGGGGCCTTCCTTGAGGTTGGGTTCCAGGCGATAGGCGGTTTCGCCGAAGCGCTGGTGCCGGGCCTCCTGTTCCGTCAGCTTGGCGGCGAAGAACGCGCGGCTGTTCCACATGCGCTCCGGGGCGATCCGCTGCCGTAGGGCCTCGAACCGGCCTGCCGGCATCAGCAGGGGGCGTGACTCCAGCAGGTTGGTGGCGACGGTGATGTCCCGGGCGGCTTCCCGGGTGCAGTCATCCAGGGTGCGCACGCTGTGCCCCACTTCCAGGCCGATATCCCACAAGAAGGTGAGGAACTGCCCGATCCGCTCTTCCTGTTCCTGATTCAGGGGCGTATCGAAGAGCACCAGGATATCGATGTCCGAGCCGGGGTGAAGCTCGCCCCGGCCGTAGCCGCCTACGGCCACCAGGCCCAGGCCGGTTTGCCGGTGCAGCGACAGGGCTTCCCAGGCCGCCACCAGCAGGCGATCCATGGCAGCCGCGCGGGCATGAACCAGGTCGGTGACGTCAACCCCGTCCGTGAAGGCAGTTTCCAGGTCCTTGCGGATCCGGGTGACCAGGGCCGCATAGTGCTGACGGTCCGGCGGTTGCCGAGGGCGCAGGGTCTGGTATGCCGCCTCCCAGCCCAGGCGGTGGGCGATATGGTCCGGCAGGGGGATCAAGGGGCTCATGCAGATCGGCTCAGCGAAGTGGGGTCTCGTCCCGGCGCAGGGTGAGGACCTCATGACCGTCTTCGGTCACGAGGAGGGTGTGCTCCCACTGGGCGGACAGGCTGTGGTCCTTGGTGACGACGGTCCAGCCGTCGGCCAGGAGGCGGGTATGACGCTTGCCCACGTTGACCATGGGTTCGATGGTGAAGGTCATGCCGGGTTTGAGTTCCACCCCTTCGCCGGGGCGTCCGAAGTGCAGCACCTGGGGATCTTCGTGGAACTCCCGGCCGATGCCGTGACCACAGTATTCACGCACCACGCTGAAGCGCTCTCCCTCTACAAAGGTCTGGATGGCATGGCCGATGTCGCCCAGGCGGATGCCCGGCGCCACCATGGCGATGCCGCGCCACAGGGCTTCATGGGCCACATCCACCACCCGCTGGGCCTGAACGGAGGGTTTGCCGACGATGAACATGCGGCTGGTGTCCCCGTGGTAACCGTTGCGGATCACGGTGATGTCGATATTGATGATGTCGCCGTCCTTGAGGCGGCGGTCACCGGGAATGCCATGGCAGACCTGGTGGTTGATCGATGTGCAGATGGACCGGGGAAAGCCGCGGTAGTTCAACGGGGCGGGGACGGCCTTCTGCACCTGGGTGATGTGTTCGTGGCAGAGCCGGTCCAGTTCACTGGTCGTGATGCCCACCTGCACGTGGGGGGCGATCATGTCCAGGACCTCGGCGGCACAGCGGCCGGCCAGACGCATTTTCTCGATTTCTTCCGGGGTCTTGATGATGACGGGCATGCTTTGGGAGGGTCCAGGGGTAAAACGCCTCGGCCGGTGCCGGTTTCGCTGGGCGGGCCGCGCTATGCGTTTGTTGTGAAAGACCGTTTATGGTATAAAGCGCCCGCGCTCCATGCAAACCAAACTGCGGAGCGCAGTTCATCCGACCTTTACGTTTTATGAATCCACACATGCGCCGACACGTTCAGCGGGGTGCCCCTGAAAGGGGTTGCTGATCGGGGCGCATGGAGGCCCAACCCTGAGGAGATCTTCTCATCATGCCTAACGTGACCATGCGTCAAATGCTCGAAGCCGGTGTCCATTTCGGTCACCAGACCCGTTACTGGAACCCCAAGATGGATCAGTACATCTTCGGGCATCGTAACAAGATTCACATCATCAATCTTGAAAAGACCCTGCCCCTTTTCAATGATGCCATGAATTACCTGGGTAAAATGTCTGCCAACGGCGGCAAGATCATGTTCGTCGGCACCAAGCGCTCCGCCCGTGACCTGGTGGCCGAGCACGCCCAACGCTGCAAGATGCCCTACGTCAACCACCGTTGGCTCGGTGGTATGCTGACCAACTTCAAGACCGTGCGTGAATCCATTCGTCGTCTCAAGGAACTGGAGACCATGAAGGAAGACGGCACCCTGAACCGCCTGAGCAAGAAAGAGGCCCTGATGCGCACCCGCGAGATGGAAAAGCTCGAGCGCAGCCTGGGCGGCATCAAGGACATGCCCGGTCTGCCGGACGCCATGTTCGTAATTGACGTGGGCTATGAGCGCATCGCCATCAGCGAAGCCCGCAAGCTGGGCATCCCCGTGGTGGCCGTGGTGGACAGCAACAACTCCCCTGAAGGCGTTGACTATGTCATTCCCGGCAACGACGACGCCATGCGTGCCATCCAGCTCTATCTCGCCGCGGCGGCCGAAGCCGTGACCGATGGTCTCAACGTCGCCCGCACTACCGCCTCCAGCGAGTTTGTCGAGGTGGAAGGCGCCTCCGCGCAGCCCGCGGTAGAAGCTGCCGACAAGTAACACGCTGCCGGGACTGCTCCGTGCATCGGGGCAGTCCCGGCGACACAGATTTGATTCAGGAGTGACCCCATGCAGATTACCGCATCCATGGTTAAGGAACTGCGCGAGCGTACCGGCGCAGGCATGATGGAATGCAAGAAGGCGCTGACCGAGGCCGGTGGTGATATGGACGCCGCCATCGAGCAGATGCGCATGTCCGGCGCCGCCAAGGCCGTAAAGAAGGCAGGCCGTGTGGCTGCCGAAGGCCAGGTGATGGTGGCCGCCGGCGAAGACGGCCGTCGTGCCGCCATCGTGGAAGTGAATTGCGAAACCGATTTCGTGGCCAAGGATGACAATTTCCAGGCCTTCGTGCGTCTGGTGGCCGACACCCTGGTTGCCCAGGCGCCCGCCGATGTGGAGGCCCTGATGGCCCTGTCCACCCCGGAAGGCACCCTGGAAGAGGTCCGTGCCGGCCTGGTGGCCAAGATCGGCGAGAACATTCAGGTGCGTCGCTTTGAAGTGATCGATAGCGAAGGTCGTCCGGGCCATTATCTCCACGGCACCCGCATCGGTGTGCTGGTGGACATGACCGGCGGTAACGAAGATCTGGCACGTGACGTGGCTATGCACATCGCTGCCAGTCGTCCGGTCTGCGTCGATGAGTCCCAGGTGCCCCAGGAACTGCTGGAGCAGGAAAAGAACATCTTCCGCGCCCAGGCCGAGGAAAGCGGCAAGCCTGCCGAGATCATCGAGAAGATGATCGGTGGCCGCATCAAGAAGTATCTGGCTGAAATCACCCTGGTGGGCCAGCCCTTCGTCAAGGAACCCGACAACACCGTGGGCAAGCTGCTGCAGGATGCCGGCGCTCAGGTGAGCCGTTTTGTCCGCTACGAAGTGGGTGAAGGGATCGAGAAGAAGGTGGAAAATTTCGCTGAAGAAGTGATGGCCCAGGCCAAGGGCGCTTGATATCTTCTGTATCCTGATGGCGGTGGCTCCGATCATGGGGCCACCGCTGTTTGCATGAGTGTTCCGGTTCGCCGGCGGCACCCGGTTACAGGCTCCACATAATACAAACAAGGTTTCCCATGAGTGACGACAAGCGTCCCGCCTATAAGCGTATCCTTCTGAAGCTGAGTGGCGAGGCCCTGATGGGTGACCTGGATTTCGGCATCTGTCCGAACATCCTGGCCCGGGTCGCTCGCGAGGTGTCTGAGCTCAGTCGCCTGGGCATTGAGGTGGCCATCGTCATCGGCGGCGGCAATATCTTCCGCGGCGCCGGTATGGCGCAGGGTGGCATGGACCGGGTCACGGCCGACCACATGGGCATGCTGGCCACGGTCATGAATGCCCTGGCCATGCAGGATGCCCTGGAGCGGGAAGGCAAATTCTGTCGCGTCATGTCCGCCCTCAAGATCAACCAGGTCTGCGAGGACTACATCCGTCGTCGTGCCGTGCGTCATCTGGAAAAGGGCCGCATCGTGGTCTTTGCCGCAGGTACGGGTAATCCCTTCTTCACCACCGACACGGCGGCCAGTCTGCGGGCCATCGAGATGAACACCGACGTCATGATCAAGGCCACCAAAGTGGATGGCGTCTATGACTCGGATCCCATGACCAATCCTGATGCCCGGCGCTATGAGCGTCTCACTTATGAAGAAGTGCTCAGCCGCCGTCTGGGCGTCATGGATGCCACGGCCATCGTGATGTGCCGGGACAATGACATGCCGTTGCGGGTCATCAACATATTCAAGGAAGGGGACCTGATGCGCCTGATCATGGGCGAGAACGTCGGTACCCTGGTCGAGAGAGGTTGAACAGCATGATTGAAAGTATCAAGAAGGATGCCGCGACCCGCATGGGTAAGAGCATCGATTCCCTGCGTCAGGAAATGGCCAAGATCCGTACGGGCCGTGCTCATACCAGCCTGCTGGACCACGTGATGGTGGAGTATTACGGCAGCGAGGTGCCCATCCACCAGGTGGCCAACGTGGGCGTGGAAGATTCCCGCACCCTGACCGTGACCCCCTGGGAGCGTCCCATGGTGACCAAGGTGGAGAAGGCCATCATGAACTCCGATCTGGGCCTGAATCCCTCCACCATGGGTGCCGTGATCCGTGTTCCCATGCCGGCCCTCACCGAAGAGCGCCGCAAGGACCTGGTGAAGGTGGTTCGCCATGAGGCGGAAAACGCCCGCGTGGCCATCCGCAACATTCGTCGTGATGCCAACAACGAACTCAAGAACCTGGTCAAGGACAAGTCCATTTCCGAGGACGAGGATCGCAAGGGCCAGGAAGAGGTGCAGAAGCTGACCGACCAGTACATCGCCGAAGTGGACCGGGTGCTGGCGGAAAAAGAAAAGGAACTGATGGCTGTCTGAGCCTCGGGATGAATCGCAGATAGTGACTCAACCGCCCGCCAGTGCATCGGGTATACCGCGTCATGTGGCCGTTATCATGGATGGTAACGGTCGCTGGGCCCGTGCCCGTCATCTCCCCCGCACCGAAGGTCATCGTCAGGGCGTCAATGCCGCCCGCATGGTGGTCCGTGCCTGTGCCTCCCGTGGGGTCAAGGTGCTCACCCTGTTTGCCTTCAGCAGCGAGAACTGGCGTCGCCCCCGTCACGAGGTGGGGACCCTGATGGAGCTGTTCGTGGGCTCGATCCGGCGCGAGTTGCCGGAGTTGGAAGAGAAGGGCATTCGCCTGCGATTCATCGGTGATCGCAGTGCCTTCTCGGCCCGGCTGCAGGAACGCATGGCGGAGGCGGAGCATCGCACCCGCGACAATACCCTGATGGACCTGGTGGTGGCCGTGAGCTACGGTGGGCGGTGGGACATTACCCATGCCGCGGCCGCCGTGGCGGAAAAGGTCCTTACCGGTGAGCTGACACCCGAACAGATCACGCCGGAGATCCTTGAGGGGCATCTGTCCACCGCGAGCCTGCCTGACCCCGATCTGTTCATTCGTACCGGGGGCGAAAAGCGGGTGAGCAATTTTCTGCTCTGGCAGCTGGCCTATACGGAGCTGTTCTTTTCCGACGTGCTCTGGCCGGATTTCAGTGAGGATGACCTGAACCAGGCCTTTGCATGTTTTGCCGGCCGTCAGCGCCGTTTCGGGTACATCGAAGAGCAACTGGCCGGAGGCGGTGGTGCTTAAACAGCGAGTGATAACCGGCCTTTTGCTGGCCGTGGTGGTGTTTTCGGCAGTCCTGTTGCTGCCGTCCTTCTGGTTCGGCCTGGCGGTGTTTGCCGTGTGTCTGGGCGGTGCCTGGGAATGGGCCCGCCTCTGCGGCCTGGAAACAGGCCGGCAACGGGGGCTTTATGTGGCCGGTGTTGCCGCCCTGGCCGGGCTGGGTGCCCTGCTGGCCTTCGGTCTGGAGCAGATCTGGCCGGTGGCGCTGGGGGTGTTGTGGTGGGTGGGGGTGCTGGTGGTGCTGGCCGCCTATCAGCCGGTTGCCCGGGGCGACCGTACCCTGCTGCGGCGCTATGGTCTGGGTAGTGCCGGAATATTGACCCTGGTGCCGGCCTTCATTGCCCTGGTCTGGTTGCATCAGGTGCAGCCGGCGCTGGTGCTGTATCTCATGCTGCTGACGGCCACGGCCGACAGCGCGGCCTATTTTGCCGGGCGTCGTTTCGGTCGCAACAAACTGGCGCCCCGGATCAGTCCCGGCAAGACCCGTGAAGGCTTGCTGGGGGCCTTGATCGCCGTCGTCCCCTTCGGTTTGCTGGGCGCCTGGTACTTTGGCGTGATCCCCACGCTGTGGTTCTTCTTCGTCTGCCTGTGTCTGGTGACGGCCCTGGTGTCCGTGGCGGGGGATCTGTTTGAAAGCGTGCTCAAGCGCGAAGCCGGCGCCAAGGACAGCGGCAGCCTGCTGCCCGGTCATGGCGGTATTCTGGATCGCATCGACAGCCTCACTGCGGCAGCCCCCGTCTTCCTGATGGGCCTCCTGTGGGGCGTAATTATGGCAAGATAGTCCTGCAGACGGCGAAAGCGGTCTTGGCCGGGTCCGGCTTGCCGTTTCACCCCAAGATCAGTTTACCGGGAGACTTCCAATGAGTGCTTCACCAAAGGGCGTCACCGTCCTTGGCGCCACCGGAACCATCGGCGTCAACACCCTGGACGTCATTGCCCGCCATCCGGACCGCTATCGTGCCGTGGCCCTCACCGCCAACGGAAATGTGGAACGGCTGCTGGAACAGTGCCGGACCCATCGCCCGGACTATGCGGTGGTGGCTGACCCCGAACATGCCGGTGTACTGGAGGCTGGCATTCGCGCCGCCGGCCTGTCCACCCGGGTGATGGCCGGCCCCGAGGCCTTGGCCGAGGTGGCCGGCCTGCCGGAAGTCGATTACGTCATGGCGGCGATCGTCGGCGGGGCAGGGCTGCTGCCGTCCCTGGCCGCCGCCAAGGCGGGCAAGCGGGTGCTGCTGGCCAACAAGGAGGCTTTGGTGATGTCCGGGCGCCTATTCATGGATCAGGTACGGGCCTCGGGTGCCCGGCTGCTGCCCATCGACAGCGAGCACAACGCCATCTTTCAGTGCATGCCACCGGACTTTTCCCGTGGGTTGCCCGAGGTGGGGGTGGAAAGGATCCTCCTGACCGCCTCCGGCGGCCCCTTCCGGCGCTTGCCCGCTGAGGATCTGGAGGATGTCACGCCGGATCAGGCCTGTGCCCATCCCAACTGGGTCATGGGCCGCAAGATCTCGGTGGATTCCGCCTCCATGATGAACAAGGGCCTGGAACTGATCGAGGCCTGCTGGCTGTTCGACACCACCCCGGAGCGTGTCGAGGTGGTGCTGCATCCCCAAAGCGTGATTCATTCCATGGTGGCCTACACCGACGGCTCCGTGCTGGCCCAGTTGGGCAACCCGGACATGCGTACGCCCATTGCCCATGCCCTGGCCTGGCCGGAACGCATCGCCTCCGGGGTGGCGCCGCTGGATATCATGGAGATCGCCCGCCTGGACTTCGAACGGCCCGACATGGACCGTTTCCCCTGTCTACGCCTGGCCTACGAGGCCTTCAGCGCCGGCGGTACCGCCACTGCCATCCTCAATGCGGCCAACGAAGTGGCCGTGGATGCCTTCTTGTCGGCGCGTATCCGCTTCACCGATATCCCCCGCCTGATCTCCCATGCCCTGGAGACCCTGCCTCACCAGGAGGCCGATTCCCTGGAGCGGATCCTGGAGGCGGACCGGGAGGCCCGTGAGGTGGCGGCGGCCGCGGTGCGTGAAGGCCGATTTCGTGAGCGTTCGCTGAATTCATGAGCATCCTGATCAGTATCCTGGCCTTCATCGTCGCCATCGGTTTGTTGGTGACGGTGCATGAATTCGGCCATTACTGGGTGGCCCGGCGCTGCGGCGTCAAGGTTCAGCGCTTTTCCATCGGCTTCGGCCGTCCCTTGTGGACGCGGGTGGCCGGTCGGGATCGCACCGAATATGTCATTGCCGCCATCCCCCTGGGCGGCTACGTGAAGATGCTCGATGAGCGGGAAGAGCCCGTCTCCGACGCCGAGCGTCATCGCGCCTTCAACCGTCAGACCGTGGGGCGGCGCATGGCCATCGTCGCCGCCGGTCCGGCAGCGAATTTCCTTTTTGCCATCCTCGCCTACAGCCTGATGTTCATGGTGGGGGTCAGCGGCATCAAGCCCGTGGTGGGCCATGTGGAGCCCGGTTCTCTGGCGGCCGAGGGTGGCTTTGAGGCGCGGGACCTGATCCTGCGGGTGAACGACGCCGAAACAGCTACCTGGGAACTTGCCGCCCTGAATCTGCTCGAACAGGGCCTGGATGGCCGCCGTGTGGACGTGCTGGTGCAGGATGCCGAGGGCAGGGAGGTGATCCGCTCGCTGGACCTGAGCGATCGGCGCCGCCTGCTGGACGAAGGGCCCTTGCTGGACAAGCTGGGCATCGTCGCCTGGCATGCCTGGTCGGAGCCGGTGCTGGGCGAATTGGTCCCCGCCGGCGCCGCAGCCCGTGCCGGACTATGGACGGGGGACCGGATCCTGCAAGCGGACGGCGTTCGCATCGACAGCTGGCAGTCCTGGGTGGCCCATGTTCAGGCCCGCCCCGAGCAGTCGATCGAGCTTTGGATCGAACGTGAAGGCCGCAGTGAGTTCCTGGTCATCCGCACCGACAGCCGTGCGGTCAATGGCGAGCAG
The DNA here is from genome assembly GCF_022227845.1 of Ectothiorhodospira lacustris. GTDB lineage: Bacteria > Pseudomonadota > Gammaproteobacteria > Ectothiorhodospirales > Ectothiorhodospiraceae > Ectothiorhodospira > Ectothiorhodospira lacustris. The sequence goes on from NZ_JAJNQN010000003.1 coordinate 158,957, forward strand.
GTGGGTCTGATCGGCGCCTATCCCCAGGTGGACGAGGCGGCCGCCGAGGCCATGCGGGCCCATGTTCGCCATGGCCCCTGGATCTCGTTTGCCCGGGGGGTGGAGCGGACCTGGGACATGAGTGTCATGACCCTGCGTGTCATGTGGCGTCTGCTCACCGGTGAGGCGGCGGCGAGCAATATCGCCGGACCCATCAGTATCGCCGAATATGCCGGCGTGACCGCCGTGATCGGGGTCTCGGCATTTCTGGGCTTTCTTGCCATCGTCAGCATCAGTCTCGGGATCATCAACCTGCTGCCGATCCCCATACTCGACGGCGGTCATCTGCTGTACTACTGCGTGGAGCTCATCAAGGGCAGTCCCGTGTCACCGACGGTGGAGGCCATCGGTCAACGGGTCGGGATCGTGCTGATCGGTCTTTTGATGACGCTCGCGTTCTACAACGATTTCATGCGAATCCTGGGTTGAAACCGAATGTCTCGTGAGTCACGACGTCTGCTCGCCGGTCTGGGCCTTGCCGCCATCCTTGGCTGGTCAACATCGGCCCTGGCCGGAAACGGCTTTGTGATCCAGGACATTGAGGTCGAGGGTCTGCAACGCATTGCCGCCGGCACGGTGTTCACCTATCTCCCGGTGGCCGTGGGAGATGCCTTTGATGACGGTCAGGCACCGGAGGTCATCCGGGCCCTGTTCCGCACCGGTTTCTTCTCCGATATCTCCCTGCGCCGGCGTGAGGACGTGCTGGTGGTGGTGGTGGAGGAGCGGCCTGCCATCAACGAGATCCGCATCAGCGGCAACCGGGACATCAAGACCGACCAGCTCATGGACGCCCTGCGTCAGGTGGGCATGGCCCGCGGACGGGTCTTCAACCGCACCGTGCTTGAGCGCATGGAGAATGAACTCCTGCAGCAGTATTTCGCCCGCGGCAAGTACAACGTGCAGGTGGACGTGGAAGTGGAACCGCTGCCCCGCAACCGGGTGGATGTGGTCATCGAGATTGCCGAGGGGCGCGTGGCCCGGATCCAGCAGGTCAGGGTGGTAGGAAACGAGTCCTATTCCGAGCGGGATCTGACCCGTCGTTTTGACTCCGGTGTACCTCGCTGGTATGCCCTGTTCAGCCGCCGTGACCATTATTCCAAGCAGCGCCTGGCGGGTGACCTGGAAAAACTGCGCACCCGCTATTTGGATTCCGGTTTCATCAACTTCAACGTGGATTCCACACAGGTTACCCTGACACCTGACCGTCGGGACATCTACGTCACCGTCAATATCGACGAAGGTGAGCAGTATCGGGTGAGCGAGGTCAGCCTGGCGGGCAACCTCATCGTGGATGAGCGGGAGCTGAAGGATCTGCTGGCCATTGCCCAGGGAGATACCTTTTCCCGCAGTCTGATCACCGAGACCTCCAACCGCATCACCCGCCGTCTCGGGGATGAAGGTTACGCCTTTGCCAACGTCAACCCGATCCCCCAGCTGGACGAGGCCAATCAGGAGGTCGCCCTGACCTTCTTCGTTGATCCCGGCCAGCGGGTCTACGTGCGTCGGATCAATTTCACCGGTAATTCGCGCACCCGGGACGAGGTCTTCCGCCGCGAGATGCGTCAGATGGAAGGGGGCTGGTACTCCGCCTCTCACGTGGACCGTTCCCGGGTCCGGCTGCAGCGCCTGTCCTACGTGGAGGACGTCAACATTGAGACCCGCCGGGTGGCGGGGACCGAGGACCAGGTGGACCTGGACATTACGGTATCCGAGCGTATGTCCGGCAGTTTCATGATCGGTGCCGGTTATTCCCAGAGCCAGGGCGTGCTGTTCAATACCAGCCTGTCCCAGGAGAACTTCTTCGGCACCGGGAACAGGGTCTCCCTGGCGTTGAACAACAGCCGGGTGAGCACCCTCTACAGCCTCTCCTTCACCAATCCTTACCACACCCTGGACGGGGTCAGTCGCGGCTTCAATATCTTCTACCGGGAGACGGATGCCTTCCGGGCGGATATTTCCCGCTATTCGTCCAACCGGCTGGGGGCCAACATCACCTACGGCATTCCCCTCACCGAGTACAACACCTTCCGCATCACACCCGGTTATGAGCGGGTGGAGATCCTCACCTCCGACAATACTCCGGATGAGATTTTCCAGTATCTGGATGACAACGGTGATCGCTACGATCTCTACACCCTGGCCACCAGCTTCATCCATGACACCCGTAACCGCACCGTGTTCGCAGAGCGGGGCAACCTGCAGCGGATCAGTCTGGAGGCCGCCCTGCCGGGCAGCGATCTTGAGTACTACAAGGTGGATTACCGTAACCAGCTCTTCATCCCGTTGCGGCCCGGGCTGACCTTCGCCCTGTCCGGGGAAGTGGCCTACGGGGATGCCTACGGGGATTCCACCGATCTGCCCTTCTTCGAGAAGTTCTTCGCTGGCGGCACCCGCTCGGTGCGTGGCTATCGGGACCTGAGCCTGGGCCCCCGGGATAGTCGTGATGATCCCTTCGGTGGGAACTTCCGGGTGCTGGGCAGTGCCGAACTGATCTTCCCGCCGCCGTTCATGGACCAGGCCCCCAATGTGCGCATGAGCCTGTTCCTGGATGCCGGTCAGGTCTTCGAGACCTATGACGATTTCGAGACCGGAGAGATCCGTGCCTCCATCGGCGCCGGCATGACCTGGTTGTCCCCGGTGGGCGCGTTGACATTCAGTCTGGCGCAGGCGTTAAATGACAAACCCGAAGATCGCCTGCAGTCGTTCCAGTTCAGTATCGGCGCCTCGTTCTGACGGGGTCCGCCGAGCTTGGGAAGGGTTGTTGAACGGGCCTGTCCTGCCCCTTAGTCTGTCCAAGTTTTGGAGAAAAGGTTTGAAGCGCAATGTCCTGAGAATCACCACCGGCCTGCTGCTGGTGTGTCTGTTGGCGATCTCCGGTGCCGCTGTGGCCAATGCCAAAGTGGCCTTCGTCAACATCAATCGTGTCATGGAGCAGTCGCCCCAAGCCGAAGCCTCCTTGCGGGCGCTGGAAGAAGAGTTTTCTCCCCGCGACTCGGAGCTGGTGGCCGAGCGGGATGCCCTGCGCCGGATGCAGGAGCGCCTGCAACGGGACTCGGAGGTGATGGGTGCGGATCAACGCGCCCAACTCGAACGTGAATTCCGCAATCGCTCCCGGGAATTCACCCGTGCCCAAGACATGTTTCAGGAAGACCTGAATGTGCGGCGCAACGACGAACTGGCCAGGCTCCAGCGCCTGGTGCAGAGCGTGATCCTGGACATTGCCCGGGCCGATAACGTGGACTTGGTGGTTACCGAGCGCACGGTCCTGTTTGCCAGTGACCGGATCGACATGACCGGCAAGGTCCTGGAAGAGCTTCGCCGTCAGCATCAAAGACCCCGCCGCTGATCCGGGGCGCGGGTGATGTCGGTTTCACTCAACACGTTGGCACAGGCCATTGGCGCCGACCTGCACGGCTCAGGCGCCGATGTGGGTGCCCGTATCCTTGACGGCGTGGCTGCATTGGAGAATGCCGGACCCCGCCAGCTGTGCTTCATGACCCATGATCGCTATCTCCCGCAACTCCGGCAGAGCCGGGCGGGTGCGGTCATCCTGAAGTCCAGGCACCTGTCGGCGTGCCCGGTGCCCGCGCTGGTGTGTGACAACCCTCATCTGGGATTCGCCCGCGCGGCGGGCCTGCTGCATCCCGAGCCTGTGCCCGCATCCGGTATTCATGACAGTGCCGTGGTCAGCCCTGAGGCCTGGATTCACCCCTCGGCCAGCGTAGGACCCCAGTGCGTTGTCGCGGCGGGCGTCCGGCTGGGTGCCCATGTGGTGCTGGGTCCGGGCTGCATCATCGGCGAAGACGCCCATATCGGGGAAGGGACCCGGATGCTGGCCAGGGTGACGGTGGGGGCCGGTGTTTGCATCGGTCGCCGGGGACTTTTGCACCCCGGGGCGGTGGTGGGTTCCGAAGGTTTCGGCTTCGCGAAGGATGGCGAGGCGTGGATCAGGGTACCGCAGGTGGGTACGGTGATCATTGGTGATGATGTGGAGGTGGGGGCCAACACCACCATCGATCGTGGGGCGCTGGAAGATACCGTGATCGAGGATGGCGTGAAGCTGGATAACCTGATTCAGGTTGCCCACAACGTCCATATCGGCGCCCACACGGCCCTGGCCGGCTGCGTGGGGATCGCCGGTAGCGCCCGGATCGGCAAGCACTGCTCCATCGGGGGTGGCGTGGGCATTGCGGGCCATCTTGAAATTGCCGACGGGGTGACGGTGACGGGCATGACCCTGGTCAGCCGTTCCATCCCTGAACCCGGCGTCTACTCCTCGGGCGTTCCCTTTTCACCGGCGCGCGAATGGAATCGCAGTCTGGCTCATCTGCGGCGTCTGGACACCCTGTCGAGACGGGTTAAATCCCTGGAGGAACAGGCATCACACCAGGGCGTTCGGGATGATCCTGATAACGAATAATCAGTGGTTTGCAGGTATTGCGCAGGGTAGAACCCTGCAGGATGACTGTGAACGAATGGCCATATAAGGGGTGTTCTGAATAAGTCGTTCCCGCGCAAGCGGGAATCCAGTCACAGGCTGAAAATCCTGGACGCTCGCCTTCGCGAGGGTGGCCTCAGGGGACTTGTTCAGTTTTCCTAACACACATAAGGAATGACAACTTGGATTCCATGAGCATACATGAGGTGCTGCGTTACCTGCCGCATCGTTTTCCTTTTTTGATGGTGGATCGGGTCACTGACCTGAAGCCCGGGGAATATCTGGAGGCTATCAAGAACGTCTCCATCAATGAGCCCTATTTTCCGGGCCATTTCCCCGTTCGTCCGGTCATGCCGGGTGTGCTGATCCTGGAGGCCCTGGCCCAGGCCACCGGCCTGCTGGCCTTCAAGACCCAGGAGCATCGGGGCGAGACCGACAAGCAGCAACTCTATCTCTTCGTGGGCATCGACGAGGCCCGTTTCCGTCGTCAGGTGGAGCCGGGTGATCAGCTCCACCTGCGGGTGGAACTGCTGCGCGTGGTACGGGGAATCTGGCGCTTCAATGCCGTGGCCAGGGTGGATGGTGAGGTGGTGGCCACCGCGACGCTGATGTGTGCCGGGAAGGATCTGGAGTCATGATCGATGCTCGTGCCGTCATAGACCCAGAGGCGCGTATCGAGGAGGGAGTCCATATCGGGGCCTTTACCGTCATCGGCCCGGGTGTGAGTATCGGCAAGGGGACCTGGATCGGGTCCCATGTGGTGATCACCGGCACTACCCATATCGGCCAGGACTGCAAGATCTATCAGTTCGCGTCCCTGGGGGAAGCCCCCCAGGACCTGGGGTATCGGGATGAGGAAACGGCCCTGGAAATCGGTGATCGCACCGTGATTCGGGAGTACGTTACCATCAGCCGCGGTACACCCAAGGGCGGCGCTGTGACCCGGGTGGGGACCGATAATCTCATCATGGCCTATGTCCACATCGCCCATGATTGCCTCGTCGGCAATCACGTCGTATTTTCCAATGCGGCTTCACTCGCCGGACATTGCCAGGTAGGGGACCGGGCGGTGCTGGGCGGGTTCACCCTGGTCCATCAGTTCTGCCGTGTGGGGTCCCATGCCTTTACCAGCATGGGTTCCGCCCTGAATCGGGATCTACCGCCTTACTGCATGGCCTCGGGCAATTACGCCCGTGCCATAGGCATCAATAAGATAGGGCTCCGGCGTCGCGGTTATTCCGGGGAGACCATCCGTGCCCTGCAACGGACATTCCGCCATCTGGTGGACGGTCGTAACCGGGAGCAGGGCCTGGCCGCCGTGGCCCCGTTGGTACAGGCCTACCCGGAGGTGGCCGATTTCGTCGCGTTTGTCCGTGAAAGTCCCCGCGGCATTCTGCGCACCGACCGGCGCCGTTCCACGGACTGATCGGCGCCGCCTTCGCGGGCAAGGCCCACTCCCAGGGCCTGTGTTGTACCTTTGTGGGAGCGGCCCCGGCCGCGAATCAGCGCAGGCATGCGCTGACACATTCAGAGCTGGGAGTCCCCGGACCCGGACTCCCGTTTCAACGTCACGTCTACGATCCGCACCTGCCTGATCGCCTCGATCTGATGATCGGCGAACAGCTGCTCCGCCAGCCTGCGCATGTCACCCAGGCTGACCTTGGACAGGGCGATGTCCAACTCCACGGTCACTTCAACCTTCATCAGAAAAACCTCAGAATGAACTGGTAACCACGCGCCCGGACGGGTCCAGCATGTCCCGCAATGTCTCCGGATCCGCAATCCCGGGCAGTTTCAGACTTTGCCCGCCATGGCAGATGATGCCCACCTTGCCGTAGCCGAGCAGACGACCCAGCCAGCTGCGATAGATGCCCGCCGCCTTGATCTCATCCAACCTCATGACCCGGGTCCGACGCAGCAGCGTACCCGTCACGGTGATCATGCGCCGGTCCGTAATGGAGACTTCCGTGTTCAGGAATATGGCCAGCGCTCGTGCCATGATGCCGGGCAGCACCGCCAGGTAGATGATGGCGGCGATGACCTCGCCGCCCAGACCAAAGGGACCCAGCACCAGCAGCAGGCAGAGGGTGACGAGTTGGATGGGGGGCAGGAAGATGGCCCAATGGGTATCCGCCTGAAGTATCAGATGCTCTTCTTCCTCCAGCACGGTCTGGGTTACATCCGTTCGACCCAGGGAAAAGGAGAGGATGGCCATGATGATGGCCACCGGCAGCAGCAGGGTACCGGCCACCAGCAGGGTGGTTCCCATTGGGGTGCCAAAGAAATTCACCCCTGCGAACAGGTTGATCCCGGCCGCGACCATCACCCCCGTCGCGGTGAAGTTGAGGCGGCGTTTCCAGCGTTTCTCGTTGCGTATGCGTTCGCAGCGTTGTCTGGGCCACCAGCGCACCAGCAGGTTGATGAGCGTGAGGGGAAACAGGATGACGAACAGGGTCAGAGAGATCAGTGCCCCCTGCCCAAGCAGAACCATGGAACCCATGAGGCTGGCCAGTGAAGTCAGGGCCAGGGTAATGGGGATCCAGCGGGGAGATCGGGAGGTGTCCTTCGATGTCGTACTCAAGTTGAGGCTCCAGTTAGGCACGATGGGACCCCGGACCGGGTCGAGAGCCTTCATTTTGCCTGATATCCGCCCCTGATGCCCATGCCGGCACAGCATCCGGTGATCAGGGCGACGGTTGTTCCTTGTTGCGTCCCTTGATTTCCCGCACTCGCTCGATCCCCTTGCGGCGTTGGGCGTAGATCACCTGCAGCTTCTGTGAGATCTCCTCGTACTCATCGCCGGGCGGGGTCTCTTCAAGCTTGGTGGTTAGATCCCGTTCCTTGGCCTTGAGTTTTTTGAGGACCTTGCGGATGGATTTGAGTTCTTTGCGCTGGGCGGTCTGATCCGCGTTGAGAAAACCGGCCAGCCTAGCCAGCAGTTTTTTCGTCTTCATCAGTGTGCGTCCGCGTCCTGGGATTGGAATTGCCCCCGGCCATTCGCGCGATGTCCTGTTCATCCAGTGCCAGTTGATCTTCAGCGGACTGTTCCGCCCGGGTGGGTGGGAGCAGCAGCGCATGGCTGGCCTCGATCAGGTTCGAGCAGATCTCGAAGGCGTAGTTCTCATCGTTCATCATCGACGTGGCGATGGAGGAAGACAAGCGTCTGCCACGGATCAGCGCGTTGAGGTCTGCCGTGAAGCTGCGGCCGGATTTATTCACCGACAGCTTAAGGGCATCCAGTGACAGACTTGTGACAGTCTCCGGGTCCTGGGATCGGAGTTGGCGGATTTCTCGCAGCACCTTGGCAATCTGCAGACGGATGGTGTCATAGCGCTCCCGGATCAGCGGATTGCCGGAGACGCCATGGCGGGAGAGGTTCTTTTGCAGGTGCTTGGTGGCCTTCACCGCCTCGACGATATCGCGGCTGGCCTGCTGCAGGACGTAGAGCTGTTCCACCGATTGCTGGGACAGCTCACGGCCCTGGATCTCGCTGATGAAGGCAACGATGTCGCTGTGCAGGCTCTTGATCCTTGCCTCATAGAGGTCGTCCACATCCAGCGGGATGATGCGGCGGGTATTTTTCACGGCGTCCACCAGCGATTGGTCGGAGTCGATCACCGAACGGCGCAGGCTGACCCCGTGGGCGATCAGATCATGGGCATTGTCATAGAGATGTCCCACTTCCTTGCGCAGGGCGCTGATGGCCGCGGCCGGTGTCTCCAAGGCGCCGGGATAGAGGTACAGGGGTTTTTCCCTGGATTTCGGGGCAAAGTTCACATGTTTGAGCAGCGCCCGCTCCAGCACGCCGGTGAAGGGCGCCAGCAGGATGACGCCCAGCAGATTGAACAGGGTATGGAACAGGGCCAGCTTGAGCAGGTATTCGTCGTCGGCAAGTCCCATCAATGCGCCCAGATAGTCCACCGCCCAGGCCATCTGCCCGATGAAGGTGATGGCCACGGCAGCAGTCATGACATTGAACAGTACATGGGCGATGGCCAGGCGCTTGCCGCCCAGGTTGGCGGTCATGCCGCCGATGGCAGTGGTGATGGCGCTGCCCAGGTTGGCGCCGATGGCCAGGGCGAGGGCGCTGTCATAGCTGATCTGACCGGTGGCCAGGGCGGTGATGATCACCAGCAGGGTGGCATGGCTGGACTGCATGATCACGGTGATCAGCATGCCGATGCCGGTATAAAGCAGCACCCCGAGGACGCCCGGAATCACATAACCGGAAAGATCGAAGGCCCCCTGGAAGGCCTCGAAGCCTTCTTTCATGTAATGGATGCCCAGGAACAGGAAGCCCACCCCCAGGGTCGCGTAACCAATACCCTGGAGGATCTTCGAGCGCTGCAACAGCAGGATGACGCCGATGACCAGAGCGGGCATGGCATAGCCGGCGATGTCCACCCGCAGACCCAGGCCGGCGATCAGCCAGGCTCCGGTGGTGGTGCCCAGGTTGGCTCCCATGATGACGCCGATGCCGGCCGCCAAGGTAATCATCTCGGCGCTGACGAAGGAAATGGTGACCAGCGACACCAGGGTGCTGGACTGCATCAGGGTGGTGCTGGTGATGCCGAAGGCGATACTCTTCCAGAGCCGGTTGGTGCATGTCCGCAGCACCTGTTCCAGGGCGCCCCCGGTGAAGCTCTTGAAGCCCTTTTCCAGCGACAGCATGCCGAACAGGAATAGCGCCACCCCGGCGGCGATTTCCTTGAAATCCGGACTGATCCAGAAGCCGTAGCTCAGGATCAGCAGGAGCAGGGGCAACGGGGCTTGGCGCCAGAACCTGAGCACAGTGGGTCAACCCTCCCGATCGGATGTGTTCAGCAGGTGTCCGTGCTCAATCAGCTCCAGCGCCATCCTGGCCACTTTTTCCGATCCTCCCCCTTCTCCCAGGCGTTCCCGGACCTCGATCAGGGCCGCCACCACCGAGCGGTGATAATCCTCATCCGCCAGCAGGCGTTCCACCTCCTCACCGATATTCTGCGCCGTGGCGGCATCCTGCACGAACTCCCGTACCACTTCCCGGCCGGCGACGATATTGGCCAGGCCGATATGGGGAATCAGGATCAGACGGCTCAGGATGGCGTGGGTGATGGGGGCGACCCGGTAGATGATGGCCATGGGGGTCCTGAGCAGGGCCGCCTCCAGGGTGGCCGTGCCGGAGGCGATGATGAGGGCGCGGCTGACCGACATGACGTCATAGGTTCGCCCGCTCACCTGCAGGATGTCCAGGGACGGGTCCAGATAGGGTACCACGTCGCCGGCCACGTCCACCCCCGGGGCCAGGGGCATCACGAAGCGGATCTGCGGATGCCGTTGTCGCAGCCACCGGCAGGCCTCCATCATGATGGGTAGGTGGCGGCGCAGTTCCCCGCTGCGGCTGCCGGGCAGCAGTGCCACCGGGGGGCGGTCCGGGTCCAGGCCCAGGCTTGCCCGGATCTCCTGCGGCGTGGCGGAGGGGAGTACCACGTCCACCAGGGGATTGCCCACATAGCGGACCGGGATGCCGTAACGCCGGTAGACGTCCACCTCGAAGGGAAACAGCACCGCCATGGCATCGATGACCCGGCCGATGCGCTTGACCCGATGGGGCCGCCAGGCCCAGATCTGGGGGCTGACATAGAACAGCACCCGGATGCCCAGGGCCTTGGCGGCCTTGGCCAGGCGCAGGTTGAACTCCACATAGTCCACCAGCACCAGCAGATCCGGCGGGTCTGACTGCAGGTGCTGCTTGAGGGTCTCCAGGGCCCGGCGGATATCCCGGTACTGGGCGATCACCTCCCACAGGCCCACCACCGCCAGGCGCCCGGCATCCACGACCAGTTCCACCCCCGCCTCACGCATGGCGCCGCAGCCCATGCCGGTATAGCGATTGCCGGGACGCAGGCCTTCAAGGGCGCGGACCATGTTGGCGGCATGCAGGTCGCCGGAGACCTCGCCGGCGACGATCATGACATGCAGCGGTGCCAGCGGTGCGCTCGAGTCAGTCAAGGGCCCCCCGGATGATATCGGTGATCCGCACCAGGTCCTCGTCACGGATCTCGGGATAGATGGGCAGGGACAGGCAGCGCTCGGTGACGGATTCGGTCACCGGCAGGTGGACCTGGGCGCAGCTATCACCGAAGGCCTTCTGGCGATGCAGGGGGATGGGGTAGTACACGGCGCAGGCGATCCCCGCCTGCTGCAAGGCCTGCATGACGGCGTCACGGCGATCCGTCAGCAGGGTGTACTGATGGAACACGTGCACACCCAGGCCGTCCTCGAAGGGCGTGGTCACCGGGGTGTCGGCCAGCAGTGCGTTGTAGCGGTGGGCGGCCCGGCGCCGTTCCCGGTTGAAGCGGTCGATGTGCTTGAGCTTGACCCGCAGGATGGCCGCCTGGATCTCGTCCAGCCGGCTGTTGTAGCCGATGATGTCGTGGTGATAGCGCACCCGGCTGCCGTGGTTTCTCAGGGTCCGCAGCCGGTCGGCGTGTGCATCGGAGCCGGTGGTGATCAGACCACCGTCGCCGTAGCAGCCCAGGTTCTTGCTGGGGAAAAAGCTGAAACAGCCGAAGGCCCCGGTGGTGCCGGTCTGGGTGCCGTTCACGGTGGCGCCGAAGGACTGGGCGCAATCTTCCACCAGGATCAGGTCATGGGTCTTGCTCAGGGCCTGGAGGCGGGACAGGTCCGCCGGCTGGCCGAAGAGATGGACCGGCATGATGGCCCGGGTGCGTTCGTTGATGGCCGCTTCCACCTGAGCCACGTCGATGTTGAAGGTGCGCGGGTCGATGTCCACGAATACCGGCACGGCACCCACATAGCGGATGGCCTCGGCGGTGGCGATGAAGGTAAAGGCGGTGGTGATGACCTCGTCCCCCTCGCCGATGCCGGCGGCGGCCAGGGCCAGGTGCAGGGCATCGGTGCCGGAGGCGCAGGTGATGGCATGGGGTGTCCCCAGGTAGTCGGCCAGTTCCTGTTCCAGGGCCTGCACGTTGGGACCCAGGATGAACTGAGTATTTTCCAGGACCTGGGCGATTCCCGCGTCGATCTCGTCCTTCAACTGGTGGTACTGGGCCTTCAGGTCGACCATTGGGATCATGGTGTGTTTTTTCCTTGCTTGGCTGGCTTGCTTGAATGAATGCGGTCTGTGCGGGAGGGGGCGGGCGTCAATCGCGCCGGTCGCGCATGGGGGAGCCCTGCCGGACCAGTTCGCTGATGCGGATGGCCGTTTCCAGGGCCCGCTGGCCGTCTTCGCCGGAAACCACCACCGGGGCGCCGTGCTGGATCGCATCCAGAAAGGCGATGATCTCCGCCTTGAGGGCATCGCCTTCCTCGAAAAAGCTCTCTTCGCTGATGACCTCGGGAATGCCCGGGAACATCTCCCTGTCGCCCAGTCGATGCACCGACAGCCCCCGGTTCTGGAAATCCACCGAGACATAGGCGTTTTTCTGGAAGATGCGCATCTTGCGCTCGGTCTTGAGGCTGACCCGGCTGGAGGTGACATTGGCCACGCAGCCGCTTTCGAACTCGATGCGGGCGTTGGCGATGTCGATGGCGTCGGACAGGACCCGGGCGCCGCTGGCGGCCAGGGATTTCACCGGCGAGCGCACCATGTCCAGGATGATGTCGATGTCATGGATCATCAGGTCCAGCACCACGTTCACGTCCGTGGCCCGGGGCTTGAAGGGGGCCAGGCGGTGAGATTCGATGAACAGGGGTTCGCCGCGCCGGTCCGCCAGATCCATGAGGGCGGCATTGAAGCGCTCCAGGTGTCCCACCTGCAGGATCACACCCCGCTCCTGGGCCAGCCGGTTCAGGGCGGCGGCTTCTTCCACGGTGGAGGTGATGGGTTTTTCCACCAGCACATGGGTGCCGTGTTCGAGGAAATCCCGGGCTACGGAAAAGTGCAGGGTGGTGGGCACGGCGATACTGACGGCGTCCACCTGCCCGAGCAGTTCGCGGTAGTCGGTGACGGCGCGACATCCGCATTGTTCGGCCACGGCGGCGGCGGTCTCGGCACTGGCGTCGGCCACCGCCACCAACTCTGCATTGGGAAGGGCGGCGTATTTCCGGGCGTGGAATTTGCCAAGATAGCCGACGCCGATCACGGCGCATCGTGTGGAGGTCATGGGCGGTCCGGGGGCTTGCGGTGAACGGCGCGGCATGAGCCGATGGCCCTGATGGGGTGCGCCTTGGTAGCATGTCGTGCTGGCATTTTACTCCAAGCGTGGCGAGAACGACATCTGATGCAACCTGATCTGGTGAACCTGGGCCTGCGGCCGGATGTGGCGGGCGTGGACGAAGTGGGCCGCGGTCCGCTGGCGGGTCCGGTCGTAGCGGCGGCGGTGATCCTGGATCCGGCCCGTCCCATCGACGGATTGAAGGATTCCAAGGCCCTGAGTCCGGCTCGGCGAGAGGCCCTGGACGGACTGATCCGGGAACGAGCACTGGCCTGGTCCATTGCGATCTGTTCGCCGGCGGAGATCGATGCGTTGAATATCCTGCAGGCCAGCCTGCTGGCCATGCGCCGGGCGGTGGAAACCCTCGCCACCCCGGCCGGCCTGGCCCTGGTGGACGGCAATCGCTGTCCGGAGGCGATGCCCTGTCAGGTCCTGGCGGTGGTGCAGGGGGACAAGACCGTGGCGGCCATCAGCGCGGCGTCCATCATCGCCAAGGTCTATCGGGATGCCCTGATGGTGGCCCTGGATGCCGAGTATCCCGGCTACGGGCTGGCGGGCCACAAGGGTTACCCCACCCCCGTGCATCTGGAAGCCCTGGCCCGCCTGGGGCCGAGCCCTTGTCATCGAATGAGTTTTGCCCCGGTACGGCGGGCGGCCTGCAAGACGTCCTGAACCCGTCATTCTGCCCTGGAGGGATTTTCTGTAGGGTGTCTTGACCCCGTCACTTCTGCCCGGAGGGGCGGCTTTCAGGGTGTTTTGGGCCCGTCATTCCCGCGCAAGCGGGAACCCAGCGGCTGGTAACGGACTGAAAGTTCCGGACTCCCGCTTTCGCGGGAGTGACGCCAGGTGTGTTTCTGCGGGAGTGACGGCGATATGCTTTCACGGGAGTGGCGCCAATGTATATTCGTGGGAGTGGTGACATTAATGCGCCTTCGCAGGAATGGTGACGCCAGTGGACTTTTTCAGAAATACCTTTAACACCCTTCCCCTGCTATCTTGTCCCCCCTGCCTGCTTCAAGCCTTCAGATATCACTGCGATGACTCAGCCTTTCGTTCACCTCCACCTGCATTCCGAGTTTTCCCTCGTGGACGGCCTGGTCCGCGTGGGGCCGCTGGTTGCCGCCGTCAAGGGGGCGGGGATGCCCGCCTGCGCGGTGACCGACCAGACCAATCTGTTCGCCATGGTCAAGTTTTACAAGGCGGCACTCAAGTCCGGAGTCAAGCCCATCATCGGCACGGATCTGTGGGTGACGTCCGGCGAGTCCGGCGAACCGCCCACCCGACTGGTGTTGCTGTGCCAGAACGACCCGGGTTACAAGCGCCTGACCCGTCTCATCAGTCGGGGCTATCAGGAAGGCCAGCACAGCGGCTCTCCGGTCCTGGAGCGGGACTGGTTCACCCGCGAAGCCTGCGAGGGACTGATCGCCCTGTCCGGGGGCCGGGAAGGGGAAGTGGGCCGGGCCCTGCTGTCCCGACAGCCCGAGAATGCCGGGCCGGCCTGCGATTTCTGGTGCGAGATCTTCCCTGACCGCTTCTACCTGGAGCTGATCCGCACCGGCCGGGAAGAAGAGGAGGATTACCTGCACGCCGCCGTGGCCCTGGCAGGGGAGCGGGGGCTGCCGGTGGTGGCCACCAACGACGTGCGCTTCATCAGCCCTGACGATTACGACGCACACGAGGCCCGGGTCTGCATCCATGAGGGCCGGGTCTTGGACGACCCCCGGCGGCCTCGGCTCTACAGCCCTCAGCAGTACCTCAAGACCCCGGAGGAGATGGCGGAACTCTTCGCCGATATCCCCGAGGCCCTGGCCAATACCGTGGAGATCGCCCGACGCTGCAATCTCGTCCTGACCCTGGGGGAGAACTATCTGCCGGAGTACCCCATCCCCGCGGGCATGACCACAGACGCGTATTTCCGCCAGCTCTCCCATCAAGGGCTGGATGAGCGCCTGGTGCGCCTGTTCCCACCGGATACTCCGGCCCGGGAGGAAAAGGAGAAGGCCTACCGGGCCCGCCTGGACCTGGAACTGGACGTGATCTGCCAGATGGGATTTCCCGGCTACTTCCTCATCGTGGCGGACTTCATCCAGTGGGCCAAGGACAACGGTGTGCCGGTGGGTCCCGGGCGTGGCTCCGGCGCCGGTTCCCTGGTGGCGTATGCGCTGAAAATCACCGATCTTGATCCGATCCGCTACGAACTGCTGTTCGAGCGCTTCCTCAACCCGGAGCGGGTGTCCATGCCCGACTTCGACGTGGACTTCTGCATGGAGAAGCGGGACAGCGTGATTGAGTACGTGGCCCGGCGCTATGGCCGCGACAAGGTCTCCCAGATCATCACCTACGGCACCATGGCCGCCAAGGCGGTGGTCCGTGACGCCGGTCGCGTACTGGGCCATGCCTACGGGTTCGTGGACCGTATCGCCAAACAGATCCCGTTCGAGATCGGCATGACCCTGGACAAGGCCCTGGAGCAGGAGGAGGACCTGCGCCGCAGCTATGAGGAGGATGAGGAAGTCCGGGGCCTCATCGACTTGGCCCGCAAGCTGGAGGGGGTGGCCAGAAACGCCGGCAAGCATGCCGGAGGCGTGGTCATCGCCCCCACCACCCTGACGGATTTCTCCCCCCTGTTCTGCGAACCGGGCGGGCAGGGGGTGGTGACCCACTTCGACAAGGACGACGTGGAGGCTATCGGCCTGGTGAAGTTCGACTTCCTGGGTCTGCGCACCCTCACCATCATCGACTGGGCGGTGCAGACCATCAATGCCCAGCGGGCCGAGGCCGGTGAGCCGCCCCTGGATGTGAGTGACGTGCCCCTGGATGAGGACGGCACCTTCGGTCTGCTCAAACGCCAGGAAACCACGGCGGTATTCCAGCTGGAATCCCGCGGCATGAAGGACCTGATCAAGCGCCTGCAGCCGGACAACTTCGAGGACATCGTCGCCTTGGTGGCCCTCTATCGGCCCGGCCCCCTGCAGTCGGGGATGGTGGATGACTTCATCAACCGCAAACACGGCCGTGCCAGGGTGGAATACCCCCACCCGGCCCTGGAGGCCATCCTGCGTCCCACCTACGGGGTCATCCTCTATCAGGAACAGGTGATGCAGATCGCCCAGGTGCTGGCGGGGTACAGCCTGGGCGGCGCCGACCTGCTGCGCCGTGCCATGGGCAAGAAGAAGCCCGAGGAGATGGCCAAGCAGCGGGAGATCTTCCTCACCGGGGCTGTGGCGCAGGGGGTGGAGGAGGCGACTGCCAGCTATATCTTCGACTTGATGGAGAAATTCGCGGGGTACGGCTTCAACAAGTCCCACTCCGCCGCTTATGCCCTGCTGTCCTACCAGACCGCCTGGCTCAAGCACCACTACCCGGCCGCCTTCATGGCGGCGGTGCTCTCCGCGGACATGGACCACACCGATAAAGTGGTGAATCTGATCGAGGAATGCCGCTGCATGGATCTGGCGGTGATCCCGCCGGACGTGAATGCCTCCAGCTATGAGTTCACCGTACGTGATGATCGGACCATCGTCTACGGCCTGGGGGCCATCAAGGGGGTGGGGGAGTCGGCCATCCAGGTGTTCATCGACAGTCGCCGGGGCGACGGCCCCTTCGCCTCCCTGGATGATCTGTGCGCGCGGGCGGACTCCCAGAAGATCAACCGGCGCACTCTGGAGGCCCTGATCCGGGCCGGCGCCCTGGACTCCATCGGCCCCAACCGGGCCACTCTGATGCACAATCTGCCCCTGGCCATGTCCCGGGCTGAGCAGCACCGCCGCGACCAGAACGTGGGGCAGGGGGATCTGTTCGGCATGGCGCCACCGCCGGAGGTGGCGGCGGTGGCGGCGCCGACCTTGCCGGAATGGGATGAGGAGACCCGGCTGCTGGCGGAGAAGGAGACCCTGGGGCTGTATCTCACCGGCCATCCCATCACCCGTTATGAGTTGGAACTGCGACGCATCACCGGCAAGCGCATCGCCGATCTGTTGTCGGACCTGGCGGACAGCGCCCCCGGTCAGGGGAGCGGTGAGGGGCAGGGTCGGGGCCGGCAGCGGGAGCAGACCGCCCTGATCGCCGGTCTGGTGGTGGGTATCCGCCTGCGCAACGCCCCGTCCGGGCGGATGGCCTTTCTCACCCTGGACGATCGTAGCGGCCGCATCGAGGTGGGGCTGTTCGGTGACGATTACCGCCGCTTCCAGGGCCTGTTGGTGAAGGATCGCCTGCTGGTGGTGGAGGGCGGTGTGGGCATCGACGAGTTCAGCGGCAACGTGCGCATGCGCGGTCGTCAGGTGATGGACCTGGACCAGGCCCGGGAGCAGTTTGCCAAGCGGGTGGATCTGACTCTCAACGGCGGCACGGACCCGGCACTGGTGGGGGCACTGGAGGAAAGCCTGTCTCCCTTTCGGGATGGACCCTGCCCGGTCTTCATCAACTACAGCAACGGCCGCGCCCGTGCCCGCTTCCGGCTGGGTGACGCCTGGCAGCTGCGCCCCACCGAGGAACTGGTACAGCGACTCAGGGGCCTGCTGGGGGAAGAGGCCGTGCAGATTCACTACCGTTAGGTTCATCCCACGGTTACAGGTTTACCCACACCGCCGGCCGTGTAGAATGGCCCTTTCCCAACCGACCCAGACCCCGCCGATGAATCCGGATTTCCTTGAATTTGAGCAACCGATCGCCGAACTGGAAGCCAAGATCGAAGAGCTTCGTTATGTCAGTGATGACGCCGAGGTCAACATCCAGGACGAGATCACCCGTCTCGAGTCCAAGTGCAAGAGTCTGACCGAGTCCATCTTCGCCAAGCTCAGCCCCTGGCAGATCTCGCAGCTGGCGCGACATCCCCGACGTCCCTACACCCTGGACTATATCGCCCACCTGTTCACGGACTTTGAGGAATTGCACGGCGACCGCGCATTTGCGGATGATCCGGCCATCGTCGGCGGCGTGGCCCGGTTTGAGGGGCGTCCGGTGATGGTCATCGGGCATCAGAAGGGGCGCGACACTAAGGAAAAGATCCATCGCAACTTCGGTATGCCCCGGCCCGAGGGCTACCGCAAGGCCCTGCGACTGATGCACATGGCCGAGCGGTTCTCCCTGCCCATCTTCACCTTTATCGACACCCCCGGCGCCTATCCCGGCGTGGGTGCGGAGGAGCGCGGCCAGAGCGAGGCCATTGCCCGTAACCTGCTGGAGATGTCCAAGCTGCGCACGCCCGTCATCTGCACCGTGATCGGTGAGGGCGGGTCCGGTGGTGCTTTGGCCATTGGCGTGGGTGACAAGGTGCAGATGCTTCAGTACGGCACCTATTCGGTGATCTCGCCGGAGGGCTGCGCCTCCATCCTCTGGAAGAGTGCGGAGAAGGCCGCCGATGCCGCCGAGGCCATGGGCATCACCTCCGGCCGTCTCAAGGAACTGGGTCTGATCGATGCGATCCTCTCCGAACCCTTGGGTGGTGCCCACCGCGACACGGCGGCCATGGCCGATACCTTCCGGGCCAACCTGCTGGAAGGCCTGGATGAGCTGCAATGCATGGACATCAATGCCCTGGTGGCCCGCCGCTACGAGCGGATCATGAAATACGGGCAAGTGAAGGAATAGTGCCCTTCCGGCCCCCATCCCTCTCCCGAAGGGAGAGGGATGGGGGCCGGCACAGTGCCCGCCTACCGTTGAAACCGATTCTCCCATGCTGGACACCCTCGCCGCCGCCCTGCAACGCTTGCCGCCGGCCCCCCGCTGGCTGATCGGCCTGAGCGGGGGCCTGGACTCCCATGTCCTGCTCCATGGCCTCCATGGCCTTGTCCGGTCGCAGGCCTTTCCCCCTCTGATCGCCGTCCATGTCCACCACGGCCTGAGTCCCCACGCCGATCAGTGGCAGGCCCACTGCGAATCCCTCTGTCGTGATCTGGGCATCCCCCTGCAGGTCCTGGGGGTGGATGCCGGTCCCGCCGCCGGTGAGAGTCCGGAAGCCGCGGCCCGGGCGGCCCGCTATCGGGCCATCGCCGCCGTCATGCAGTCCGGCGAGGTCCTGCTCACCGCCCATCACCGCCGCGACCAGGCCGAGACCCTGTTGCTGCAACTCCTACGTGGGGCCGGTCCCGCCGGCTTGGCCGCCATGCCGCGACTCAAGCCCTTTGGTCCCGGCTGGCAGGCCCGTCCCCTGCTGGATCTGGACCGGGATACCCTGGCCGATCATGCCCGCAAGGCAGGTTTGGTCTGGGTGGAAGATGACAGCAACACGGATCCGCGGTTTGACCGCAATCTGCTCCGCCAGGCGGTCATGCCCCGGTTGCGGGCACGCTGGCCGTCCGTGGATGTCACCCTGTCCCGGGCCGCCATGCTGCAGGCGGAGGCACAGGATCTGCTGGCCGAGCGGGCCAGGGAAGACCTGGAGCAGGTAAGGGGGCGCGCGTCGGGCACGCTCTCGGTGGTCGGTCTGGCCGGGCTGCGCCGTCCCCGGCTGCGCAACGCCCTGCGGGGGTGGTTACAGGACAAGGGTCTGCCCATGCCGGGCCGGGCCCGACTGGAGAGCCTGATCGAACAGATGCTCAAGGCCGGTCCCGATGCCTGTCCCCGGGTGGCCTGGGCGGGGGCCGAGGTGCGCCGTTACCGGGATGATCTTCATGCCATGCGGCCGCTGGTGCCTGTGGATGTGGGGCAGGTGTGGCAGTGGACGCCCACCGCGCCGCTGCAGCTGCCCGAGCTGGGCATCACCCTCGATCCCGCCGTCCTGCGGTCTATCTGGGGATTGGATCCGTCCATCCTGACGGTGCCGTTGACGGTGGGTTTTCGGCGGGGTGGGGAGGTGATCCGGTGGCGCGGAGAGACCCGTTCACTGAAGAAGCTGCTCCAAGAAGCGGGCATCCCGCCCTGGGAGCGTGATCGGTTGCCGCTGATTCATGTCGATGAGCAACTGGTGGCGGTCTGGGGTATGCTGCCCGGACCCCAGGACTGAACCACGGCAACGGAGTCTCGCCTTGACCGCAGCCCCCATCTCCCCTGGTTTCATGGTGGTCCACGGCAATCGTCTGGAAGATCTGCGCGCCCTGGCCGTGGAATGGATGCGCCGCCACCCCCCGGCGCCGCTGGAGAACGAGACCATCCTGGTCCAGAGCAACGGTATCGCCCAGTGGCTAAAGCTGGCCCTGGCGATGGACCCGGAAGGCCCCGAAAGCGGTCTCGGCATCGCCGCCGCCCTGGATGTGCAGTTGCCGGCCCGTTTCCTCTGGAATGCCTACCGGGCCGTCCTTGGCCCCGAGGCCGTGCCCACCGAATCCCCCTTCGCCAAGGACCCGCTCACCTGGCGGCTCATGCGCCTGTTGCCCGAGTGTCTGGAACAGACCGCCTTCGCCCCCCTGCGCCGGTTCCTGACCGACGATGCGGACCTGCGCAAACGCCACCAGCTCGCCCTGCGCCTGGCAGACCTGCTGGACCAGTATCAGGTCTACCGGGCCGACTGGCTGGTCGACTGGGCCGAGGGGAGGGATCAGGTGCGTGATCCCCGAGGCGTGCTGCGGCCCCTGGATACGGAAGAAAGCCGCTGGCAGCCGGCCCTGTGGCGCGCCCTGATCGGGGACATGCCCCCCGATGCCCGCAGTCTGAGTCGTGCTGGGGTTCACGCCCGTTTCATGGAACGGGTCCGCAGCCAGGAAGCCGGCCCCCCCGGGCTGCCTCGGCGGGTGATCGTGTTCGGCATCTCCTCCTTGCCGGCCCAGACCCTGGAAGCTTTGGAGGGACTGGCCCGCTTCAGCCAGGTGTTGCTGTGCGTCCACAATCCCTGCCGGCATTACTGGGCCGACATCATCAGCGACAAGGATTTGCTGCGTGCCCGGCGCCGCCGTCAGTCCCCCAAGGCCGGCATGCCCGAGGTCATCGCCGAGGAAGACCTGCACAACCACGCCCATCCGCTGCTGGCGGCCTGGGGTAAGCAGGGGCGGGACTACATCCGCCTGTTGGACGAGCACGATGATCCCAGTCACTACCGGCGTCTGCTGGAGTCACTGCCCTGGCAGCGCATCGATCTGTTCGAACCCCAAGGGGGCCGCACCCTGCTGCAGCAACTCCAGGACGATATCCTCGATCTGCGCCCCCTGAACGAGACCCGCGACCATTGGCCCCTGGTGGACTCGGCCCGGGACGACTCCATCCGTTTCCACGTGGCCCACAGTCCCCAGCGGGAAGTGGAGATCCTGCATGATCAGTTGCTGGCGCGGTTTTCCCGGGATCCCGATCTGCGCCCCCGGGACGTCATCATCATGGTGCCGGATGTGGACCGTTATGCCCCTCATGTCCAGGCGGTGTTCGGCCAGACCCGCCCGGAGGATCCGCGCCACATCCCGTTCTGCTTCTCCGACCAGGCCCGGCGGGGCCGTGATCCCCTGCTGGTGGTGCTGGAACAACTCCTGCGCCTGCCCGAGTCCCGCCTGTCGGTGAGCGAACTGCTGGATCTGCTGGATCTGCCGGCCCTGCGCAACCGCTTCGATATCGATCCGGGCGATCTGCCTCGTCTGCGGGCCTGGATCGAAGGGGCAGGCATCCGCTGGGGCATGGATGCCCGGCAGCGGGCCGCCCTGTCCCTGCCGCCAGGGCTGGAACAGAACACCTGGCGTTTCGGCCTGCGGCGCATGCTCCTGGGCTATGCCGTGGGTAATCCCGGCCCTTGGCAAGACATCGAGCCCTACGACGAGATCAGCGGTCTGGATGCCGCCCTCATCGGCCCTCTCCACACCCTGCTGGAGGCCCTGGACCAGACTTGGCAGGGGCTCTCCGAGCCGGCTACACCCGCCGGCTGGGGGGCGCGCTTGCGCACCCTGGTGCAGACCTTCTTCGCTCCCGTTGACGAGCGTGAACAGCTCATGCTCCGGCGCATGGACGAGGCCTTGGAGCACTGGGAGGCCCTTTGCCAGGCTGCCGGTATGGCGGAGTGCTTGCCGCTCACTGTGGTGCGGGAACACTGGCTCAGTGCCCTGGATGAATCCCACCTGTCCCAGCGGTTCCTGTCGGGGGCGGTGACCCTCTGCACCCTCATGCCGATGCGCGCCATCCCTTACCGGGTGGTCT
Source organism: Ectothiorhodospira lacustris (assembly GCF_022227845.1). Taxonomy (GTDB): domain Bacteria; phylum Pseudomonadota; class Gammaproteobacteria; order Ectothiorhodospirales; family Ectothiorhodospiraceae; genus Ectothiorhodospira; species Ectothiorhodospira lacustris. The sequence goes on from NZ_JAJNQN010000003.1 coordinate 180,641, forward strand.
GCCTGCTGGGCATGAACGACGGTGACTATCCCCGCCGTCATACCCCCATGGACTTTGACCTCATGGCCGGAGAGCATCGGCCCGGCGACCGTTCGCGCCGAGAGGATGACCGTTACCTGTTCCTGGAGGCCCTGCTGTCGGCCCGGGCGCATCTCTACATCAGCTGGGTGGGGCGGGGCATCCGCGACAATGCCCCATTGCCGCCGTCGGTACTGGTGAGCCAGTTGCGAGATCACCTGGCCGCCGGCTGGCGCCCGCAGGGGGGAGGGGATGGAGAGGACCTGCTCCAAGCCCTGACCACGGCATACCCGCTGCAGCCCTTTGGACGGGCGTATTTCCAGGGGGATGACGACAGACTGTTCACTTATGCCCGGGAGTGGGAAGCCCTGTACGCCATCTCCACGGGCGCAGACTCTGCCCGCGAACAGCGGCATCCCCACGGGCAGGAAGCCCTCTCCCCCCCGGTGCCGGAGGAGGCACTGACCGCCGAAGACCTGGCGGCCTTTCTCAAGGACCCGGTACGCAGCTTCTTCCAGCGCCGCCTCAAGGTCCATTTGGATGCGGCTCCGGCCGCCGGCGAGGACCAGGAGCCTTTCACCCTGGATGGCCTGGACCGCTGGCAGGCCCTGGATCATCTGCTGGGGGCGGCCCTGGCGGACAATGAAGACCCGGAACAGAGCACCGAACGCCTGGAGGCGGCCCTGACCGGCTGGCAGCGCAGTGGACGGCTGCCTCTGGGGGAGATCGGGCGGCAGCAGGGCGCCGCCCTCAGGGCCGAGGCCATGAATCTGGTCATGGCCTGGCAGGAGGCCGTCCGCACCTGTCCGCGGCGGCTGCCGCGGGCCGAATTGCTACGGTTCGAGCACGACGGCTGGGTGGTGGAAGGCTGGCTACCCCGGCTGCGGCTGGATGAAGCCGGAGAGAGGGTCCATCTGCACTATCGGACCGGCACCCTGCGGGCAAAGATCAACCCCTTCAAGCGCCTGGACAAGGCCTGCCTGGCCTGGGTCCAGCACCTGATGGCCCATGCCCAGGGTCTCAGCCTGCGCACGATGCTGGTGGGGCTGGACGATACCCTGTGCATGGACCCGTTGCCGACGGCAGAGGCCCGGGATCACCTGCGCACCCTGCTGCAGGCCTGGGCAACGGGGATGACCCGCCCCCTGCCGGCCTACTGCCGGGGCAGCAGTGCCTGGCTGGATGCCCTCGACCGGGATGGCAAGGATCCGGAAGATGTCCTGACCCAGGTCCACGCAGGGGACGGGTTCAGGGGCGGGGCGGTGGACCAGGATCCCTGGCTGGCCCGGGCCTGGCCGGATACCCGGTCACTGCTGGCCCAGCCGGATTTTGCCGCCTGGGCCAGGGACCTCTACGGCCCCCTGAGCCGAGCTGCCTACCTGCTGGACAAGGATTGAGGAGAAGGCGCCCTATGCCCCATGCCCAGGTTCTGGATCCCTTGCGTTTCCCCCTCCACGGCAGTCGTCTGATCGAGGCCAGTGCCGGTACCGGCAAGACCTTCACCATTGCCGCCCTCTACGTGCGGCTGGTGCTGGGCCATGGGGCGGACAACGCCTTCCCCGAGCCCCTGCTGCCGCCTCGTATCCTGGTGGTTACCTTTACCGAGGCCGCCACCAAGGAACTGCGGGAACGGATTCATGCCCGCCTGATGGAAGCGGCCCGGGTCTTCCGTGATCCCGCCGAGCGGTCGCTGGATCCCTTTCTGTCGGCCCTGCTGGCGGATCATCCCGACGCCGCCGGGCGCGCCCTGGCCGCCCGGCGTCTGGAGCAGGCAGCCCAGTGGATGGATGAGGCGGCGGTATCCACCATCCACAGCTGGTGTTACCGGGTATTGCGGGAACACGCCTTCGACAGCGGCAGCCTGTTCACCCAGAACCTGGCGACGGACCAGGCTGAACTGCTGGCCGAGGCGGTGCGGGATTACTGGCGCACCGTGGTCTATCCCCGGGAGCCGGTCGGCCTGGGTCTGCTGCGCAATGTCCTGGGCGATGGGCCCGAGGCACTTCGGCCCATTCTCTTGAGACTGTTGGCGGGAGATCCCCCGCAGGATGAGCCGGGTTGCCTGGACGGGATCCTGGCGGCGCGGGTGGCCCTGTTGGAACGCCTCAAGGCCCCCTGGCGGGATGAGTTCGATGCCCTGGCGGATCAGTTCCGCCAGGGCCTGTTGCCGGTGCTCAACGGCAACAAATACCGCAATCCCGAACGTCTGCTGGCGTGCATGCGGCAATGGGCGCTGGACCCGGCCCGGATCCGTCCGGATCCCCCCGGCAGCCAGGATCCGCTGGAGCAGCTCAGCCGGTCCGGTATGGCTGCCAGGCTCAAAAAGGGAGGCAACCTGCCCGATGACCTGCATCCGGCTTTTGGCCTGCTGGAACAGGCCCACGATCTGGATCGGGATCTGGGGGCCGAGGTCCTCGGTCACGCGGCGGCCTGGGTTCACCACCGGTTCCGCCAGGCCCAGGGACGGCTGGCCCAACTGGGCTTTGATGACCTGCTCACCCGTCTGCGGGATGCCCTGGAGGGGGCCGGCGGTGACCGCCTGGCCGACACTTTGCGGCGCCAGTTCCCGGTGGCCCTGATTGATGAGTTCCAGGATACGGATCCGGTGCAGTACCGCATCTTTGAGCGGGTATACGACCTGGAGGCGGGTACCCCGGACGCGGGGCTATTCCTCATCGGTGATCCCAAGCAGTCCATCTATGCCTTTCGCGGCGCCGACATCCATACCTACCTGAAGGCCCGTCTGGCCACCCACGGACGCCACTACACTCTGGGTGTCAACTTCCGTTCCACCGTGGCGGCGGTGGCGGGGTTCAACCGGCTGTTTGCCCTGGGTGAACGGCAGCATCCCCGGGGGGCGTTCCTGTTCCGCCCCGGCCCGACATCGGATAACCCGGTGCCTTTCCTGCCGGTCCAGGCCCGCGGGCACGAAACGGCCCTGCAGGTGGATGGCCGGCCTCAGCCGGCCCTGACCCTGTGGCATCTGGAAGGGGATAATCCTTTGGGCAGGCAGGCCTATATCGACACCATGGCGGTGCGTTGCGCCGGGGCAATGGCGGATCTGCTGGCGGCCGCTCGCGCCGGCCGGGCCGGCTTTATCGACCCTTCAGACCCGGACAACCCCATTTTCACCCCCCTCAAGCCCCGGGATATGGCGGTGCTGGTGCGGGACCGGGGGGAGGCCCATGGGATCCAGGCGGCCCTGCGCGCCCAGCAGATCCGCAGCGTCTATCTCTCGGACCGGGAGTCGGTCTATCTCAGCCCGGAGGCGGACGATTTGCTACGTTGGTTGCGGGCCTGTGCGGAGCCGGAATCCGACTGCCTGTTGCGGGCGGCCCTGGCCACCCCGGTGTTGGACCTGTCCTTTTCGGCGCTGGAAGCCCTCAATCAGGATGAGCTGCACTGGGAGCGCATGGTGGAGCAGTTCCGCGGCTATCGCCGGTGCTGGCGTAACCAGGGTGTGCTGCCCATGCTGCGGCACCTGATGCATGATTTCGAACTGCCCCGGCGATTGTTCGGCCGGCCCTTCGGCGAACGGCGGCTCACCAACCTGCTGCACCTGAGCGAGTTGCTGCAGTCGGCTGCCACGGAACTGGAGGGGGAGCATGCCCTGATCCGCCACCTGGTGGAGCACCGTCAGGCGGCGCGCCAGGCCGGTGATGAACAGATCCTGCGTCTGGAAAGCGATGAGGACCTGGTGAAGGTGGTCACCATCCACAAGTCCAAGGGGCTGCAGTACCCCCTGGTGTTCCTGCCCTTCATCGCCGGCTATCGGCCCGGGAATGGGGGTAAACCGCCCCTGATCTATCGGGATGGGACGGGGCAGCGCGTCGTCAGCTTCACCCCCGACGAGGACGATCAAGCACGGGCCGATGAGGCCCGGCTGGCGGAGGATGTGCGTCTGCTCTATGTGGCGATGACCCGGGCCTGCCATGCTTGCTGGCTCGGGGTGGCCTCGGTCAAGGACCGCAGTAAGGACGGCGGTTTTCATCGCAGCGCCCTGGGCAGCCTGCTGGGGGGCGGCAAGCCCATCTCGCCGGCAGCGCTGCGCGAGCGGCTCGATGCCCTGTGCGCCGATGCCCTGTGCGCCGATGCCCCGCCGCCTTCCGCGCTCGCTGTGACCCATTGTCCATCCATCGATCCGGTGATTCAGGTCATACCCGCCCCGCCGGAGCCGGAGACCGGTCCCAGCGTCCCGGGACAGACACCGCCAACGGCGTCATATGGCTTGGCCCGTCGTCCTCTGCGGCCGGCCCGTGAACACTGGTGGATTGCCAGCTACAGCGCCCTGAGAGCGGTCGGTCGGGACCATCCGGCGGCTCAGCGGCCCGATCCGGAATCGGCCCAGGAAGAGCGTCTGCGGGAGGCCGTCGACGATGCGGGGACGCAGCCTGCTGCGTTCCCATCGCCCGATGCATCCTCCACCGCGCAATCCGCATCCCTCGTGGTTGCGCCACCGGCGGATTTCCCCCGCGGCCCCGAACCCGGCACCTTTCTTCACGGTCTGCTGGAATGGATGGCCCGCGCCGGGTTCGAGACACTGGCCCGGGATCCGTCGCCCTTGCGGGAGCTGGTGGCCCGGCGCTGTCATCACCGTGGCTGGGACCACTGGATCGATCCACTTTACCAGTGGCTGCAGGCCCTGCTGCAGATGCCCCTGCACTGGGAGGGGGGCGGCACGCCCCTGGTCTTGGGGCGGCTCGCCACCTGTCAGGCGGAGATGGATTTCTGGTTCCAGGCCGGACACGTGGACACCCTGACCCTGGACCGGCTGGTGACCGCCCATACCCTGGACGGCCAGCCCCGGCCGGCCCTGCTGCCGGATACCCTCAACGGCATGATGAAGGGTTTCATCGACCTGGTGTTCGAACACCAGGGGCGCTATTACGTGGCCGACTACAAGTCCAACTGGCTGGGGGATATGCCCGGTGCCTACCGGGCCGAAGCCCTGGTCACGGCGGTTGTCGCCCGCCGTTATGACCTCCAGTACAGCCTCTATTGCCTGGCCCTCCATCGACTGCTGCGGGCGAGATTGCCGGACTACGACTACGAACGACACATGGGCGGTGCCCTGATCTTCTTCCTGCGGGGGCTGGATCTTGATGGCGGCGGGATTCATTTCGAACGCCCCGGCGCCGGTTTCATGCACGCCCTGGACGGACTCTTTGCCCAGCGGGAGCAGATCTGATGCCCATCACGCCGGATACATGGCTGACCCGTTGGCCGTCGTTGCGGACATTGCTCGACCAATGGACCGAACGGGGGTGGCTGCGGCCCCTGGATCGGGCACTGGCCGCCTTCCTGCAGGAACAGGCCCCGGATACGCCACCGCTGGTGCTGCTGCTGGCGGCTCTGGCCAGCCACCAGCTGGGCCGGGGCCATGTCTGCCTGGATCTGCCGGTCCTCCTGGCGGATCCGGACCTGAGCCTGTCCCTGCCGCCGGAATCGGACGCCGGGCTGCTGCCGCCTCCGCGTCCTTCCTGGTGCCTGGCGGGGCTGGATCTGCCGACTCTGCATCAGGCCCTGGCGCAGGCCCCGGCGCTGGTGGGGGAGGGCCTGGGCACCACTCCGCTGGTGCTGTCCGGTCAGCGTCTTTACCTGCGGCGCTACTGGCAGTACGAGCAATGTATCGGCCGAGCCATCCGCGAGCGGTTGCACCAGGGGGCGGTCCTGCGGCAGGGGCTGTCCAGCAAGGCCATGCGTCACTGGCTGGACCGACTCTTCGGCCCGGTGCGCCCCGACGAGCCCGACTGGCAACGCATCGCCTGCGCCCTGGCTGTGGGCGGGTCCTTCGCGGTCATCACCGGTGGGCCGGGCACCGGCAAGACCACCACTGTGGTGCGCCTGCTGGCCCTGCTGCAGGCGCTGCATCTGTCGGCGGGGACGGACCGCCCCCCTCTGCGTATCCGCATGGCCGCCCCCACGGGCAAGGCGGCGGCGCGGCTCAACAGCTCTGTGGCCGGCAAGGTGGGGGAACTCTCCCTGCCGGACGACGATCTGGGCCACCGCATCCGCGTCGCCATCCCCACCCAGGTGACCACGGTCCACCGGTTGCTGGGCAGCCGACCCAACAGCCGGCATTTCCGCCATCATGCCCGCAATCCCCTGCCGGTGGATCTGGTGGTGGTGGATGAGGCCTCCATGATCGATCTGGAACTGATGGCCCAGTTGGTGCAGGCCCTGCCGCCGGAGGCGCGTCTGATCCTGCTGGGGGACAAGGATCAGCTGGCCTCGGTGGAGGCGGGGGCGGTATTGGGGGAACTCTGTGCCCGGGCAGACGGCGGCCATTACCGGCTGCAGACCCGGGACTGGTTGCACGGGGTCAGCGGGGAATCACTGCCGTCTTCAGGGCTGGACACCGGCGGGCAGCCTCTGGATCAGCACATCATCATGCTCAGACAGAGCCATCGCTTCGGTGCCGACAGCGGCATCGGGCGTCTGGCCCGGGCGGTGAACGCGGGGGATCCGGCCCAGGTCGCGGCGGTCTGGGAGGGCAGGGACCTACTGCCGGACCTGGCCCGGGTCCTGTTGCAGGGCAGCGGTGACAAGGCCCTGGAGCAGGTGCTGATCATGGGGGGAGGGCGCCTGTTCCAGGATGCTCCGGCAGGGCGGGAGGGGCGGCCCCACGGCCACGCCCATTATCTTTCGGTGATGCGCGCGTCCGATCCCGGAAACGGGGCCTGCCGTGAGGCGGTGGATGACTGGGCCAGACGCATCCTGAGCGCCCAGGGCGGTTTTCAGTGCCTGTGTGTGGTCCGCGGCGGGCCTTGGGGCGTGGAGCAGATGAATCAGCGTATCGCCCAGGCCCTGGGCAGGGCGGGTTTGCTGGCGCCGGAAGGGGTCTGGTATCCCGGACGGCCGGTGATCGTCACCGGCAATGATTACGGTCTGGGGCTGATGAACGGGGATATGGGCATCACCCTGTCCATGCCCGACCCGGAGGCCCCGGGTGGGCGGGTGTTGCGGGTTGCCTTTCCGGCGGCGGACGGTAGCGCTCGGGTACGGTGGATCCTGCCCAGCCGCCTGAGCCGGGTGGAAACCGTGTTCGCCATGACGGTCCACAAATCCCAGGGCTCCGAATTCCGCCACACCGCCCTGGTTCTGCCGGACGCCCCCAGCCCGATCCTGACCCGGGAACTGATCTACACTGCCGTCACCCGGGCCAGCCGTTGGTTCAGCCTGCTGATGCCCAGGGCGGGGATTCTGGAAACGGGCGTGAAGCGTCGGGTGCTCAGAAGCAGTGGTCTGAGGGCCGCGCTGCTATCCACAAAACCTGTGGAAAACTCTGTGGAAAGGATGTCATGAACCCGTCAAAACCCCCGTCAGGGCATGGGTTCAAAACAGATTGGCCAGAAAATGATCAGCGTGGAAATTGAAACGACTCAAGCAGTTAGCATTTCCGTAGGTGTCGTTAATGTCAAGTCTTGACAAAGGGGAAGCCCCGGAAAAATCCCCGGGGCTTGTGAATAATCCCTTTAGCTGACGCCGTATTCCACCAGCAGGTCCTCATCCCTGACGATCATCTGGCAGGCCAGCCGCCACTGGGAGGGGATGTCATCCACGGACATTTTCTCGATGTCATCATTGCTGAGTTTGCCAAGCTGCTGCAGTACCGTCTGTTCCTTGGCGGTCAGCGGTCCTCCCTTGGGTGTCTTCTTGTCCAGATGCGTGACCTTGACCAGACAGGTCCCGCATTCGCCGTCCTGGCAGTCGAAGTTGATGGGCAGCTTGTTTTCTCGGGCAATTTTCAAAATGGTTTCCGTATGGCTTCCGGCGACCGCGTACACGGTCTTGTCCTTGTAATCCGGATGGGTGAAGGTGATGTTGGGCATGGATGAGATCTCCTCAGAAAAGTGGAACGGAATCCGGGGTCAGACCGGGCGCACGGTGGCGTCGCCGAGCACCTGGGTCTGGCAGGCCAACCGCTGATGCCGGCCGGCGTTGTTTTCCCGCAGTACTTTGTGCTCCACCACGGAGGGCTCGGTCAGATTGTTCCAGCCTTCCTCCACTTCCATCAGACAGGTGCCGCAGTCGCCTTCGCGGCAACCGTAGATGATCCCTGAGCCCACCTTTTCCGATATCTCGATCACCCGCACCCCGACCGGGGCATTCACGGTGAGATTGATATCCTTGAACGTCAGTTTGGCCTTGGCCACGGTGCATTCTCCTCAATTGTCGTCATGTCATGGCGAATCACTCGCAGCCGGGTTGAAGCAATATTCGTACCGTGGTTTGATTGTTGTATCTTGTTTATTATTTTCATTCATTTTCAATGTGTTATGTTTTTTTTGGTGAGCCCGTGCAAGGCCCGGTGTATGTGAGCTTCAAGACAACCTGGGTGTTTGTCAGTGTTCTGAACCCGTCATTCCCGCGCAGGGGGGAATCCAGTTATTGCTGTCATTCCCGCGCAGGCGGGAATCCAGTCGCGGTTTATCCCCTGGGCTCCCGCTTTCGCGGGAGTGACGATGGGGGTGGGGAGTAACGAGGGGTGGGAGTGGGGAGGAGGAGATGTAGTTGCACTGCACAAGACAGTCCATATACGCTCCGGCTCATGTTCCCTCCCCTGCACCGAAGATCCTCCACCATGTCGCTTGCCCGTGTCCTGGTATCCCTGTGTCTGTGTCTGTTCATGATGGCGGAGGCGACGGCCCAGTCGCTTCCGCCCCAGGTGCAGCGTCTGCTGGAGCAGTACCGGATTCCCGCCGAGGGCATCAGCGTCCTCGTGCAGCCGGTGGCAGGAAGCGCACCGCTGCTGGCGCACCGGGCGGAGGTGCCGCGCAATCCCGCCTCGGCGATCAAGCTGGTGACCACCTTTGCGGCCCTGGAGGTGCTGGGCCCGGCCCATACCTGGCAGACGGAAATCCATACCTTTGCCCCGGTAGTCAACGGCACCCTGCAAGGGGATCTCTACATCCGCGGCGGGGGGGATCCCTTCCTGGTGGCGGAGGAAGTCTGGAAGATGGCCGGCACCCTGCGGCGTACCGGTATCCAGCGTATCCAGGGCGATCTGGTCTTCGACCTGAGTCATTTCGACATCCCCCGGGAAGATCCCGGCGCCTTCGACGGCCAGCCCTTCCGGGCCTACAACCAGCCGCCCCATGCCCTGCTGATGAACTTCAATGCCATCAGCTTCCAGTTTCGTCCCGCCGAGGACGGGCTTTCCGTACAGGTGGCAGTGGATCCACCCCTGGCGGATCTGCGCCTAGACAATCGTCTGCATCTGGGTGGGCAGTCCTGCGGTAGTTTTCCCCAGGGAGTGGGCTTTCATGTGGCCCGGGAACAGCCGGTGCCCCGGGTGCTGCTGGAAGGGGAGTTTCCCAGGGGGTGTGAAGATGTGAGCCTGCTGCGCACCGCCCTGCCGCCGGAAGAATACGCCTATAGCCTTTTCACGGAACTGTGGGGACAGTGGGGGGGCGTACTGGACGGTGGCTGGCGGCTGGGCCGTATCCCTGATCCCACGGCTCGCCCCCGAGTGGTGCATCGGTCGCCTACGCTGGGGGATCTGATCCGTCCGGTGAATAAGCATAGCAACAACGTTATGACCCGCCACATGAAGCTGGCCCTGGGTGCGCAGATGTACGGCAGTCCCGCGACCTTGGAAAAGGGCTATGCCGCCATCCTCGCGGTCCTGCAGCGGGAGGGGATCGACACCCGCGGATTGATCCTGGACAACGCCGCCGGTCTCTCCCGCACCAACCGGATCACGGCCCATCAGCTGGCGGCAGTACTCATGGCCGGGCGCAAGAGCCCTTACATGCCGGAGTATGTCTCGTCTTTGGCGCTGTCGGGCATGGACGGCACCCTGCGGCGCCGGTTTGTGGGTCAGCCGGAGGCGGGGCGGATGCACCTGAAGACCGGTTATATCAACGGTGTGTCCTCCGTGGCGGGGTATGTGCGCACCGCCGGCGGTCGCGATCTGGTGGTGGTGGTGCTGATCAATCATCCCAATGCTCATCGCTGGGCCGGTCTTGAGATCCAGGATGCTCTGCTGCGCTGGGCGTATCGTCAAGGTTAGTGAAACGCTGAACAAGCCCCATTTCGTCACTCCCGCGAAGGCGGGAGTCCAGGATTTGCAGCCCGTGATCGCCCCTGGATTCCCGCTTGCGCGGGAATGACGTCGATGAGGGCATCACGCATCGTGACCCTGGCCCGGATTCCCCTTGCCCGTGAATGACGCATTCAGAGCATCCTTGGGATGGGCGCGTGCACGGGACGATATCTACGCCGTTGAAGCTGCGATACTATCCGGTTAACCGGCGGATACCGGTTCGCCCCATGCCTGGTTGTGTTTCTGGAGGAACTCCCAATGATCGGCGGCATTCAGAACTATTATGAACACCTGGTATATGACCGTATCCGGCATGTCTTGTTGGAGTCCGGTGACCCGCTGGATACCGTACATATGGATGACTTGGCCTGCGTGGCACTCAACCGCCTGCCGCCCCGCTACCTGAGATTTTCCGTGGATCTGACCACTCGCCTGACCGACGAGGACTGGGAACTGATCAACCGCCAGGTCAACGAGGCCGTAGACTATGCCTTTCGTACTACCCACCGGCGCCGGGAATTGCGCGAAACCTGACTATCCTTGATGAACGCCGCTTCCGTATTCAGACCGCTGTTTTCCCACCGCCCCTACTGGGCTGCCCGTTTCGGTGTCGCTCCTTTTCTACCCATGTCCCGGCATGAGATGGATCAGCTGGGCTGGGACAGCTGCGACGTGATCCTGGTCACCGGTGATGCCTATATCGATCATCCGAGCTTCGGGGTGGCCATCATCGGCCGCCTGCTGGAAGCCCAGGGTTTCCGGGTGGGGGTCATTGCCCAGCCCGACTGGCGTTCTCCTGAGCCTTTTCAGGCCCTGGGCCGGCCTAATCTGTTCTTCGGTGTGACCGCAGGCAACATGGACTCCATGGTGAACCGTTACACCGCAGACCGCCGCCTGCGCAGTAACGATGCCTACAGCCCCGACGACGCGGGCGGCCGGCGCCCGGACCGGGCGGTGATCGTCTACAGCCAGCGGGTGCGGGAGGCCTTTCGCGACGTGCCCGTGATCATCGGCGGGATCGAGGCCAGTCTGCGACGGGTGGCCCACTACGACTACTGGTCCGACAAGGTCCGCCGTTCCGTATTGCTGGACTCCCGGGCCGACCTGCTCATCTACGGCAACGGGGAGCGGGCCCTGGTCGAGGCGGCCCATCGCATCGCCAAGGGTGAGCATCCTCGGGACATGAAGGATCTGCGCGGCACGGCCTTTTTGCTGGATACCCCGCCCGGAGACTGGCATGTGCTGGACTCCACCCTGGTGGACCGGCCCGGGCCGGTCCAGCGACATCGGGACCCTTACTGCGAGGAGATCCCGGAGCAGTGCGGCCCGGGTCAGGCCGTGGCCTGGGGCAAGGCCGCGGGCACCCAGGTGATTCGTGTCCAGCGGCGCGCCCTGGCGGCCCATCCCCGGGAACGGACCGTGATCCGTCTGCCGGACTGCGATACGGTGCAGGATGACCCGGTGCTCTATGCCCACGCCTCGCGCCTGATCCATCTGGAGACCAATCCGGGCAACGCCCGGGCCCTGGTGCAGGGGCATGGAGACAAGGACCTGTGGATCAATCCGCCACCGGTTCCCTTGAGCACCATCGAACTGGACCAGCTGTTCGATCTGCCCTTTGCCCGCGCGCCCCATCCGGCCTACCGGGAGGCACGCATCCCAGCCTGGGAGATGATCCGGTTCTCGGTGAACATCATGCGCGGTTGCTTCGGCGGCTGCACCTTCTGTTCCATCACCGAGCATGAAGGGCGCATCATCCAGTCCCGTTCCGAGGACTCCATCGAGCGGGAGGTGGACGAGATTCGGGACAAGGTGGAGGGATTCACCGGGATCATCTCCGACCTGGGCGGACCGACGGCCAACATGTACCAGCTCGGGTGCAAGGACAAGGTCATCGAGGCTCGTTGCCGTCGTCTGTCCTGTGTCCATCCCCGCATCTGTCGCAATCTGGATACCGATCACGGGCCGCTGATCCGGTTGTATCGTCGCATCCGCAAGCGTCCCGGGGTGAAGAAGGTGCTGATTGCCTCGGGACTGCGTTATGACCTTGCCCTGGAGTCGAAGGAATACATCCGCGAACTGGTGACCCACCACGTGGGGGGATATCTGAAGATCGCCCCGGAACATACCCAGCCGGGTCCGTTGTCACGGATGATGAAGCCGAGCATTGAGGTCTATGAGCGGTTCCGCGAGCTGTTCGAGCGCTTCAGCCGCGAGGCGGGCAAGGAACAGTATCTGGTGCCGTATTTTATCGCCGCCCACCCGGGCACGACCGATGAGGACATGTTGCACCTGGCCCTGTGGCTCAAGCACAACGGCTTTCGTCTGGATCAGGTTCAGGCCTTTCTGCCCGGTCCCATGGCCTTGGCCACCGCCATGTATCACGCCGAGCGGGACCCGCTCAAGCCGGTGACCCGGGGCGGTGAACGGGTGTCGACCGCCAAGGGGCTGCGTCAGCGCCGGTTGCACAAGGCATTCCTGCGCTATCATGATCCGGAAAACTGGCCGCTGCTGCGTGAAGCCCTGCAGCGCATGGGCCGGGCGGACTTGATCGGCAACGGCAAGCGTCACCTGGTGCCCCGGTTCCAGCCGGCGGGTACCGGCGTTTCCGGGGAAGGGCGCCGCCGACCGGTGCAGGCCGCCGAGCGCCCTGCGTCGCGGCGCAATACCCCTCGCGGTCCGGCTGCTCCGGATCGCGGCGCGGTGGCCGGGCCACGTACCCGCAGGCGGCGCTGATTCCCCCTCATCCCCGGCCCTTCTCCCCTTAGGGGAAAAGGGTGTATCCGTGGCTTAACCCGGTTTTTGCGCTAACGCCCCGCCTTGGGTCCCAGCAGCAGCCAGAGGATGAAGCCGATGACCGGCAACAGCAGCAGCAGGACGATCCAGAGCACCTTGGCCCCGGTACCTGCACGACTCTGAATGGTACTTACGACCGCCCAGATGACTGCAATCAGCAGAATCAGGCCCAAAAGACCGGTGACTTCAAAGCCCATGAAACACCTCCCTTGCATGGATGGAATGGATACGCGACGTTCACCGCCACCATACCCCGGCCTTGCCCCTGTGGCCAGTGCCCGCAGCCATTGGCATCATGGCGCAGAGCCGGTATCCTCGCCCGGGACCGGACTTTGGTAAATGACGCAACGGAGCCCCGCCCATGCCTTATGTCAATATCAAGATCACCCGTGAAGGCGCCACCCCCGAACAGAAGGCCGAACTGATCCGGGGTGCCACCCAGTTGCTGGTGGATGTCCTGGGTAAGAATCCCAAGACCACAGTGGTGGTCATCGATGAGGTGGAGACGGACAACTGGGGTGTCGGTGGTGAGACCGTGACCGTACTCCGTCAGCAGGGCTGAGCGGGCCATGCAGCACTCGTTCAAACGGCCCGGCAGGACACCGGGGCCCGGGCGCCGGAAGAAGACCGACATGGGCCTGGTGATGGTGGGGCTGCTGCTGATCGGTGTAGGCCTGTTCAGCCTGCTGGGGGGCGAGATCTGGATCAGCCGTCTCACCGTAGGGGAGGGGCAGGGCATCGGCGGGACCGCCGCCCTGGTGGTGGGCGGCATCTTCATCGGCCTGGGGGCCTTCTTCCTCAAAGAGTCCCGCAAGTAGCGTGACCCGGTGCACGACCTGCCTTCAGGCGTGGCCGTTCAGCAGCCGGTACAGGGCCTCGTACTCGGCAGTCAGCTTGTGGGTGGGCGCTAGGTGGATCATGGGGCGGGCATGCTGATGGGATTCCCGGATCTTCACCGAAGCCGACAGGTAGGTGGCCAGTACCGGCAGGTTCTCGCTGATCAGTTCGTCCACCAGCGCCCGCGGCAGGTTGGCACCGGACTGGAAGTGATTGACGATGATGCCCTCCACCTGTAGCCGGTCGTTGTGGTCTTCCTGGATCTCCCGGACGTTTTCCAGCAACTCGTACAGGGCGCGGCGGGAGAAGTCGTCGCAGTCGAAGGGGATCAGACAGCGTTCCGAGGCGATCAGCGCGGAACGGGTGAAGAAGTTCAGTGCCGGCGGGGTGTCCATGTAGATGCAGTCATAGTCCTTGGCAATGGCGTCCAGGGCATCGCGCAGCTTGTAGATCTTGTAGCGGGACTCCAGCTTGGTCTGCAGGTTTTCCAACTCCCGGTTGGCGGGCAGGATGCTCAGGTTGTCGAACGGTGTGGGACTGACGAATTGCTCCAGCGCGGCGCTGCGACCGGTGAGCCGGAACAGGCCCAGGGTGGAGGCAAAGAAGTCCGCCATGGTGTGCTTGCAGGTATCGGCGGCCTGGCCCATCAGGTAATGGCTGGAATTGCCCTGGGGGTCCAGGTCGATGACCAGCGTCCGCAGGCCGTGACTGGCGCTGATGGCCGCCAGGTTGCAGGTGATGGTGGACTTGCCCACCCCCCCTTTCTGATTGAAGATCACGCGTCTCATCTGACTGCTCCCAACCGGTAATCCGCATGGACAGGGTGTCCACGCCTCAATGGGTGAGGCAGTTTAGACAAAGGTTTCCTCGGGGTCGAGGTTGTCAGTCCGGCTGTCCATGGGACAGCGCCCACGCCACGGCCCGGCCCCGGCCCTCCTGGATCTGCTCGGGCGTGGCTCGGGACTCCAGTGCCCGGTGCAGTTCCATCCCCAGTTCATCGCCTCCCGCCGCGGCCAGATTCGACCACTGGATGGCGGCCACGGGGTCGGCGGCCACCCCCCGGCCGTCGGCATGCATCATGGCCAGCCAGGCCTGCATGCGGGGATGTCCTTCCTGCGCACCTCGGCGGGTGTAGTGGAAGGCCTTGTCATCATCCGCCGTCACGCTGCCGATACCTTCGATATAAAGTCGGGCCAGGAAATACAGGGCCAGGGATTCGCCGGCCTCCAGGGCCGACAGCAGCAGGGCCTCCGCCTCCAGCGCCAGATCCGGATCGCGCCCGCCGAGGGCATCGGCGATCCGGATGGAGGCCAGCGCCACCTGGGCGGGTGCATGCCCCCGCTCAATGGCGTACCGGAACCAGCCTTCCGAGGCCTCTCGGTCCCGTGGGATCAGTTCTCCCTTGAGATGGATCCAGCCCAGATGCATGGCATAGGGCAGGGCACCCGCCCGGGCGGCCCGGCTGTACCAGTACACCGCTTGCTCACCATCGGGTGCCGTCCCATGACCGTGTTCGAACAGCCAGCCCAGGTATGCCATGGCGGTGGGTGAGCCTTGCTCGGCCGCTTGCATGAACAGGGCTCTGGCCCGGTCATGGGCCGGCGGGTCCTGCGCCAGATACCGGTGGGCCTGTGCCTCGGGATCCGGAACCGGTGCCGGATTTCCCGCCACGGCGCAGGTCGACAGCAGCAACAGGGTCAAAAGCAGGATGCGCATGGCGTTCTCTTGATGGTCTGATAATGTCGTTTCGTGTCGGACTGAAGATCTCTGGACTCTCGCCTTCGCGGGAGTGACGGCGTGGGGCTCGGAATGAGGCATCATTCCCTCACCGTCGGGAGTCCGGTTCCGGGGCCACGATGCAGGCGCCCCATCCGATGTCATTCCCGCGCAAGCGGGAATCCAGTGCCGGCCAAGGACTGCAAACCCTTAACGGATTCGTCACTTTAACCTTGCAATGTGTCCGTGGCATGACGGCCCGGGCAGGCGTATGGGACGGTTGCAGTCATTGCAATGTCACCGCCATGTCATAAATCTTCGTTGTAATAGCGGCGTCAAAGACAGGCTGCAGGATCATGAACACATGAGTGAAAAGACCATATTGCTGGTCGAGGACGAACCGGCCATTCGCGAGATGGTGGGCTTTGCCCTATCGCGGGCCGGTTTTCGTATGGTGGAGGCCGCTGATGCCAACGAGGCCCATACCCGGCTGGCGGAGCGGCTACCGGATCTGGTAGTGGTGGACTGGATGCTGCCCGGCACCAGCGGTATCGACCTGGCTCGGCGTCTCAAACGCGAGGAGTACACCGCCGAGCTGCCCATCATCATGCTCACGGCCCGGGGCGAAGAGGACGACAAGGTGGGTGCCCTGGAAGCCGGGGTGGATGACTACATCACCAAGCCCTTTTCCCCGCGGGAACTGGTGGCCCGGATCAAGGCGGTACTGCGGCGCAGCATCCCGGAAGAACAGTCCCGGCCCATGACCGTGGAAGGTCTGACCCTGGACCCGTCCAGCCACCGGGTGACCGTCAACGGCGAGGCTCTGGAAATGGGGCCGACGGAGTTCCGGTTGCTGCATTTCTTCATGACCCATCCCGAACGGGTCTACTCCCGCTCCCAGCTGCTGGATCGAGTCTGGGGACGCAACACCTATGTGGAGGAACGCACGGTGGATGTCCATATCCTGCGTCTGCGCAAAGTACTGGCGCCATCCGGCTGTGACCGTTTCGTGCAGACGGTACGCGGTGCCGGCTACCGTTTCTCGCAGCAGACCTAGGCCCGCCCCATGCTCCTGGATTCCCGTTCAGGCAGTCCGTGGAAGGTGGAGTTCTGGCGCCTTGCGGGTTTCATCATGGCCGGTCTGGTGTTGGGCGCCCTGTTCGGCCACCCGGCCTGGATGCTGGTGGCCGCGCTGTCCGCCTATGTGGCCTGGCAGTTTCGCCAGCTGCGCCGCTTTCATCGCTGGATACAGGTGGGCAAGCGATCCGATCCTCCCCGTGCCGGTGGCGTCTGGGGGGATCTGATCCACGAGCAGTACCGGCTCTACCAGCGCAGCCGCCGGCGCAAGAAGAAGATTGCCAAACTGCTTAATCGTTTTCATGAGTCCAGTGCCGCCATGCCGGACGCCACGGTGATCCTGGGCAGCCGCTTCGACATCGAATGGTTCAATGGCGCCGCCATCAGCCTACTGGAACTGGAATCCCCCCGGGATATCGGCCGTCGAATCACCAATCTTTTGCGCCATCCGGCATTTGTCCGTTACATGTACTCCGGGGATTACAGCGAGGCGGTGGAGTTTCCCCGCGGGCCGGATGAAAGGGTCATGCTGTCGGCCCGCATCGTGCCCTACGGGGACAAGCAGTTCCTGCTGTCGGTGCGGGATGTCACCCGTCTGCACATGCTGGAGTCGATGCGTCGCGACTTTGTCGCCAATGTCTCCCATGAGCTGCGTACCCCGCTCACGGTGATCGCCGGCTATCTGGAGGCCCTGGCGGACGAGGCATCCCTGGAGCCTGAGATCCGGCGCTCCCTGCGCTCCATGGAATCTCAGGCGGCCCGCATGCGCCGCATCATTGAGGACCTGCTGACCCTGTCCCGGCTGGAAACCCGCGACACCACGGCCACCGCACAGTCTCCGGTGAGCGTCCCCGCCCTGATACACGGTATCGAGGAGGAGGCACGCATGCTCATGGGGGAGCGGGGGCAGTCTTTGTCCCTGGATGTGGATGAAACCCTATGGTTGCGAGGCTCCAATACCGAACTGCACAGCGCCTTCTCCAATCTGGTCACCAACGCCATCAACTACACGCCCGACGGGGGCACCGTCAGTGTGCATTGGCATGAAGATGACCAAGGGGCCCATTTCCAGGTCCGGGATACCGGGATCGGTGTGCCGCCTCAGCATATCCATCGTCTGACGGAGCGCTTCTACCGGGTGGACTCGGATCGCAGTCGCAACAGCGGCGGCACCGGGTTGGGGCTGGCTATCGTCAAGCATGTGCTGCAGCGTCATGGTGCCCGTTTGCAGATCGAGAGTACGCCGGGGGAGGGGAGTACCTTTACCTGCCATTTCGGGCGGGAGCACATCGTGCGACGCGGCGGCGAGGGATCCCGGGCAGGCCGGGTCAAGGGGGCGTCAGGCTGATTAATATGAATATTTCATGACAACCGCGTGAATGGCGGGTCTGAATCTCCCGTCCAGCGTCATAATTCCGTTACAATCGCGGTTTTCCAGGTCTGGTTATCCCATGCCTCCAAAGAGTTATTTCTTCGATCTGTTCGGTAAGTCGCCGGTTCGTCCTCTGCAGCTCCACGCCGAAAAGGTGCAGGCCTGCGTGGCGGAACTGCCCGCCTTTATGGAGGCGGCCATGGCTCAGGATTGGGAGCAGGCCGAAGCCCGGCGCAACCGTATTGCCGAACTGGAACACGAGGCGGACCTGCTCAAGAAGGATCTGCGCCAGCATCTGCCCAAGGGTATGATGCTGGCCATGTCACGCCGGGATGTCCTGGAAGCCCTCACCGTCCAGGACGGCATCGCCAATACCGCCAAGGACATCGCCGGCCTGATTCTGGGCCGCCGGATGACATTCCCCGACAATCTCCATTTCCTGCTGAGGGACTTCCTGGGCCGCAGCACCGAGGCCACCCGCAAGGCCTCCCAGGCCGTGCATGAGTTGGAAGACCTGGTGGAGACCGGCTTTCGGGGACATGAAGTGGATGTGATGGAGTCCATCCTCAAGGAACTGGACACCATCGAGCACGATACCGACCGGATCCAGATCAAGGTCCGTGCCGAACTCTTTGCCATGGAACGCTCCCTGCCGCCGGTGGATGTGATCTTCATGTACCGGATCATCGACGAGATCGGTGACCTGGCCGACCTGGCACAGCGGGTCGGCAGTCGCCTGCGACTCATGCTGGCCCACTGATCCTCCCCACAGACCCATAAAAAACTGACAATCCTATGGAATACGCGACGCTATTCATCGTCCTGGCGTGCATCTTCGGCTTTTTCATGGCCTGGGGTGTGGGCGCAAACGACGTAGCCAATGCCATGGGCACCTCGGTGGGATCCCGTGCCCTGACCATTAAACAGGCAGTGATCATCGCCGCCATCTTCGAGTTTGCCGGTGCCTGGCTGGCGGGCGGGGCGGTGACCCAGACCATCCGCTCCGGGATGCTGGATGCCAACCTGCTGTCGGGGACACCGGAGATCCTGGTCTTCGGCATGCTGGCGTCCCTGCTGGCGGCAGGGACCTGGCTGCTGGTGGCGTCCATCTTCGGTTGGCCGGTGTCCACCACCCATTCCATTGTCGGGGCCATCATCGGCTTTGCCATCGTGGCCATCGGCATGGAAGCCGTGCAATGGGGCAAGGTGGGGGCCATTGCCATCAGCTGGATCCTGTCGCCTGCCCTGTCGGGGGTGGTTGCCTTCGTCCTTTTCCGCAGTGTCCAGATCCTGATTCTGGATACACCCAATCCGTTGGAAAACGCCAAGCGCTACGTCCCCTTCTACATCTTCCTCGCCGCCTTCTTCACCGCCCTCATCACCCTGCTCAAGGGTCTGACTCACCTGGGGCTGGATTTCTCCGCGATTCAAAGTTACGGCATCGCCGCCGTCTTTGCCCTGATCACGGCGGGTCTGGGGCTGATGGCCATCCGTCGCTTGCGGTTCGATCCGGCCGATGACCGGGACTTTCACTTCAGCAACGTGGAAAAGGTCTTCGGCGTGCTGATGCTGGTGACCGCCTGCGCCATGGCCTTTGCCCACGGTTCCAATGACGTGGCCAATGCGGTGGGTCCGCTGGCGGCGGTGGTCAGCGTGGTGCAGACCGGCGAGGTCTCGGTCCATGCCGCCATGCCCATGTGGATCCTGCTCCTGGGCGGGGCCGGCATCGTGCTGGGTCTGGTGACCTATGGTCACCGGGTGATTGCCACCGTGGGCACGGGGATCACCCAGCTCACGCCCAGTCGCGGCTTTGCCGCCACCCTGGCGGCCGCCATGACCGTGGTCCTGGCTTCCGGCACCGGACTGCCCATTTCCACTACCCATACCCTGGTGGGGGCCATCCTGGGCGTGGGCCTGGCGCGGGGCATCGCGGCCATCAATCTCAGTGTCGTGCGGGCCATCTTCATGTCCTGGATCATCACTCTGCCGGCCGGGGCCCTGCTGTCCATCATCTTCTTCCTCATCCTCCGGGCCGCTTTGGGCTAGGCTCCTGGTAGGTACTTGTACAGGAGATCGACCCATGCCGCAGAAGACAGGTCATCCGCTGCGGAGTCTGGTCCTGGTGCGTCACAGCCAGGCGGGGGATGCCGCCGAGTTTGCCGCCGGCGGCCGGGAGGATCATCTGCGCCCTCTGACAGATGAAGGTGTCAGCCGCATGCGGCGGGCTGCCCGGGGGCTTCACCGCCTGGTGGAGGGGCCGGTGTACATCGTCACCAGTCCGTATGTCCGGGCGGCCCAGACCGCTCAGATCCTCAAAGAAGTGTTTCCCGGGGCTGAGATCGCGTCTACGCCGGTCCTGGTCCCTGAGGCGGACCCCCAGTCTTTCCTGGACTGGCTGCGGGGACAGCCTGCCCGGCAGACCCGGCTGGTGGTGGGGCACGAGCCTCACCTGTCTTTGCTGGCCGGTTGGTTGCTGGCCGGGGAGCGGCGGTCGCTGGTGCGAATGAAGAAGGGCGGGGCCTGCTGCCTTGACCTGATGCGCGGCCCGCAGCCGGGAAGCGCCATGCTCCGCTGGCTGATGACCCAGGGGCAGTTGCGCAAGCTGGCGTGATGGGGTCGCCGGCCTGTTATCCTCTCGACATCTTACCTTGCTAGACTCGGCCCCTTGAGGGCCGATATCCCGCCCCCCGAGAGAGGCAAAGTTTCATGTTCCGACGCCGCAAGCCCCCCGAGACCGTCGCCGCCGTCGATCTGGGCTCCAACAGCTTTCACATGATCGTTGCCCGCGTCCGTGACGGTGAGGTTCACATGCTGGACCGGCTGCGGGAGTCCGTGCGCCTGGCCAGTGGCCTGGATAACCGCGGATTCATCGGCCCCGAGGCCGTAACCCGGGCCCTGGACTGCCTCAACCAGTTCGGCCAGCGGGTGCGTGACCTGCCCGTGGGCAGTGTGCGTGCGGTGGGCACCAACACCCTGCGCAAGGCCCGCAATGCCGATGAGTTCCTGGAGCTGGCCACCCGCGCCCTGGGGCATCCCATCGAGGTGATCGGTGGTCGTGAAGAGGCTCGTCTGATCTATCTGGGGGTGGCCCACAGTCTGGCGGACGACGGCGGACGGCGGTTGGTGGTGGATATCGGCGGCGGCAGTACGGAGCTGATCCTTGGGGAGCGCTTCGAACCCAGCCACACCGAAAGCCTGCACATGGGCTGTGTGAGCATGGGGCGGCTCTATTTCCCCAAAGGCATCATCACCGAGACCGCCTGGCGTGCCGCCGAGATCGGCGCTCGCCTGGAACTGCAGCCCATCGAGGAGACCTATCGGCGGGTCGGTTGGCAGGAGGCCCTGGGGGCGTCCGGAACCATGCTGGCGGTGGACAAAATCATGCGGGAGCAGGGTTGGAGCCGGGAGGGCATCACCCTGGAAGGACTGCACTTGCTGCGTCAGACCCTGATCAAGGCCGGGGACATGGCCAAGGTGGAACTCAAGGGCCTGAGCGACGAGCGCCGCCCGGTGTTGCCCGGCGGGGTCGTGGTGCTGCTCTCCGTGTTCGAGGCGCTGGGCATCGGGCAGATGCGAGTATCGGATGGGGCTTTGCGGGAGGGGCTGGTCTATGACCTGTTGGGGCGCATCAGCCACGAGGATGTGCGCACCCGTACCATCGACGGCATCATGAAGCGCTTTCAGGTGGAGCCGGATCACGCCCGGCGAGTGGAGCAGACGGCCCTGCTGTTGCTGGACCAGGTGGCGGAGACCTGGGGGCTGGATCAGGACCATGCCGACAGCTTGGTCTGGGCGGCGCGTCTGCATGAGTTGGGGCTGTCCATCTCCCACAGTCAGTTTCACAAGCATGGTGCCTATATGGTGGAAAATGCGGATCTGTCCGGTTTCACCCTGGAGGGGCAGCGCCGCATCGCCCTGCTGGTGCGTGCCCATCGGCGCAAGTTTCCCGTTAAGCTGTTTGACGATCTGCCGATCCTGGAACGTCGTCCCATGCTGCGTCTGGCGGTGTTGCTGCGTCTGGCGGTGCTGCTGCACCGTTCCCGCACGGATGCCGTACCGGCCCTTGAGGGTCTGAAGTCGAAGGATCAGGGCCTCAAACTGCGGTTCGCGCCCGGCTGGCTGGAGGCCAACCCCCTGACCCGCGCGGACCTGGAGCGGGAGTCAGGTCATCTGAAGGCCGCTCAGTTCAAGCTCAAGGTGGAGTGAAGCTCAGCCGGTGAGCTTGCCCAACAGCTCATCCTGGGCCGAGCGGGGCTTGTGGTTGGAGGCCGCCTTCAGACGGCGATAACTGCCGTCCTGTTGTAGCGTCCAGGCCTGGGTGTTGTCCGAGATGTAGGCCAGCAGGGACTCCTGCAGCACCCGGTCCCGCAGCTCCGGCACTTCCACCGGGAAGGCCACCTCCACCCGCCGGAAGAAGTTGCGCGGCATCCAGTCGGCGCTGGACAGGTACACCTCGGCCTCCCCACCGTTCTGGAAATAGAACACCCGGGAGTGCTCCAGGAACCGCCCCATCACCGAACGTACCCGGATATTGTCCGAGACCCCCGGCACCCCGGGCCGCAGACAGCACACCCCGCGCACCACCAGGTCAATCCGTACCCCCGCCTGGGAGGCTCGATACATGGCCTGGATCAACCTCGGTTCGATCAGGGAATTCATCCGTGCCAGTACCCGCCCCGGCTTGCCTGAGCGCACATGCTCGATCTCCCGTTCGATCCGCTCCAGCATCCCGGAATGCAGGGTGAAGGGGGCCTGCAGCAATTTCTTCAGCTTGGACACCTTGCCCAGGCCGGTGAGCTGCTGGAATACCTTGTGTACGTCTTCGCCGATCACCTTGTCGGCGGTGAGCAGACCGTAGTCCGTATAGGCCCGGGCGGTCCCTGCGTGATAATTGCCGGTACCCAGATGCACATAGCGCCGGATCCGGTCCTTTTCCCGGCGTACCACCATGGCCAGCTTGGCGTGGGTCTTGTAACCCACCACGCCGTAGGTCACATGGGCGCCGGCATCCTGCAGACGATTGGCCAGCTGGATATTGGCTTCTTCGTCGAACCGGGCGCGCAACTCGATCACTACCGTGACCTCCTTGCCCGCCTGGGCGGCCTGCACCAAAATATCCACCAGCTGGGAACGTACCCCGGTGCGATAGAGGGTCTGCTTGACGGCCAGCACGTCCGGATCCCGGGCCGCCTGGCGCATGAACTCCACCACCGGCACGAACGACTGATAGGGATGATGCAGGAGTACGTCTCCGCGTCGGATGGTGTGGAAAATGTCCGCAGCCCCGGTCAGGGCCGGGGGCAGGGCGGGTACGAAGGAGGGATATTTCAGATCAGGCCGCTCCACCAGTTCGTGCACGGCCATGAGCCGGTTCAGGTTCACCAGGCCATTGACCTGATAGAGGTCGTCAGGTCCTAGCTTGAACTGGCGCAGCAGGAACTCCGCCACCTTGGTCGGGCAGTTATCCGCCACCTCCAGCCGCACCGCTTCGCCGTAATTGCGCTGGGGCAGCTCCCCCTCCAGTGCCATCAGCAGGTCGTCTATCTCCTCCTCGGAAACGAACAGGTCCGAGTTGCGAGTGAGCCGGAACTGATAGCAGCCGGTCACGGTCATGCCCTGGAACAGTTCACCCACATGGGCGTGGAGGATGGAGGACAGGAAGACGAAATCGTAGTCACCCTTGGCCAGTTCCCGGGGCAGGCGGGCCAGTCGGGGCAGGGAGCGAGGGGCCTGGACCACCGCCATGCGGCTTTCACGGCCGAAGGCGTCCTTGCCCTCCAGGGTGACGATGAAATTGAGACTCTTGTTGAGGATGCGCGGGAACGGATGGGCCGGGTCCAGACCCAGAGGAGACAGCACCGGCAGCAGTTCACGGTCAAAGAAGTCCTTGACCCAGGCGGTCTGCTCATCGCTCCAATGGGTGCGGCGAACAAAGTGGATGTTCTGCTCGGCCAGGGCGGGGATGAGTATCTCGTTGAGGGTGGCGTATTGATCATCCACCAGGGTGTGCGCCAACTGGCAAACCCGGGCAAGCTGTTCGGTGGCACTCAGGCCGTCCGGCCCGGGGGTGTTGACGCCCAGTTGCAGCTGCTGCTTGAGTCCCGCCACTCGGATTTCGAAGAATTCATCCAGGTTGGTGGACGAGATGCACAGAAACCGCAGCCGTTCCAGCAGCGGAATCGTGTCCTGCTTGGCCAGTTCCAGCACCCGCTGATTGAAGGCCAGCAGGCTCAGCTCACGGTTGAGATAGAGTTCCGGGTTGGTCAGGTCGATGTCGGTCATCCCCACAGTCTATACCACCCGGATGTCACTCCGGTGACGCCGCCTGTTGCCGACCATGGCCCACCAGCAAGAATTCCATCAGGGCCTTCTGGGCATGCAGGCGGTTCTCCGCCTCGTCCCAGACCACGCTTTGCGGGCCTTCCAGCACCTCGGTGGAGACTTCTTCCTCCCGGTGGGCGGGCAGGCAGTGCATGAATAGGGCATCCGGCGCGGCCTGCGCCATCATGGCGGCATTGACCTGATAATCCCCGAAGGCCCGGCGGCGGGCGGCCTGTTCCTGTTCCTGTCCCATGCTGGCCCAGACGTCAGTGACGATCAGATCGGCCCCCGCCGTCGCCGCCATGGGATCCCGCACGATGGCTGCGCTGCGACCGGCCGCGGCCAGGATCACCGGGTCCGGGTCATAGCCTTCCGGACAGGCAATGCGCAGCTCAAAGCCCAGGCGCTCGGCGGCATGGATGTAGCTGTGGCACATGTTGTTGCCATCTCCCACCCAAACCACGGTGCGACCGGCGATGTCACCCCGCAATTCGAACCAGGTCTGCAGGTCCGCCAGCAGCTGGCAGGGGTGCTCCAGGTCGGTCAGACCGTTGATCACGGGCACCTTGGAGTTGGCGGCGAACCGCTCCACCTTCTCGTGCTCAAAGGTACGGATCATGACGATGTCCACCATGCGCGAGAGCACGCGCGCCGAGTCCTCGATAGGCTCGCCCCGCCCCAGCTGGGTATCCTTGGGGGAGAGGAAGATGGCATGTCCTCCCAGTTGCTGCATGCCCACCTCGAAGGAGACCCGGGTGCGGGTGGATGATTTTTCGAAAATCATCGCCAGGGTCTTGCCCTTGAGGGGTTCGTAGGCCTCGCCCTGTCGCAGTTGCGCCTTCATCTGCATGGCGCGGTGGATCAGGTGACGCAGTTCTTCCGCGGACAGGTCCAGCAGGGACAGAAAGTGACGCACAGCCATGGGCATTTCCTCAGGCGGCCTGGGCCGCAAACCGTTCCACCAGGTCAGAGACGGTATCCACGATCTGGTCCGCCTCGGCCCGCTCGATGATCAGGGGCGGCAGCAGACGGATGACCCGCTCCGCAGTGACGTTGATGAGCAGGCCCGCCTCAAGGGCCAGGGCCACCAGTTCGGCGCAGGGCCGGTCCAACTCGATGCCCAGCATCAGGCCCTTGCCGCGGATGTCCCGCACGGCGGGATGCTTGCCGAGGCGAGCCCGGAAAGCCGCCACCAGATACTGTCCCATGGTTTCGGCGCGGGCCGGGAGGGCATCCTGCTCCAGGGTGTCCAGCACCGCTAGGGCGGCCCGACATACCAGCGGGTTGCCACCAAAGGTGGTGCCGTGGGTGCCGGGGGTGAACAGGTCGGCGGCCACGCCCGCCGCCAGGGTGGCGCCGATGGGGACGCCGTTGCCCAGGCCCTTGGCCAGGCTTAGCACATCCGGAGTGATGCCTTCGTGCTGGAAGGCGAACCAGGTCCCGGTACGGCCGATGCCGGCCTGGATCTCGTCCAGCATCAGCAGCCAGCCGGAGCGGTCGCAGATCGCCCGCAGTCCCTGGAGATAGTCGGCGGGTGGGATGCGGATACCCCCCTCCCCGGTGATGGGTTCCACCAGAATGGCCACCACGTCCGGGTGATCGGCCAGGGCTTCCACCGCCGCCGGATCACCGTGGGGCACGCGGATGAAGCCTTCCACCAGAGGGGCGAAACCTGCCTGGATGCGGGCATTGCCGGTGGCGGTCAGAGTCGCCAGGGTACGGCCATGGAAACTGCCTTCCATGACGATCACGGTGGGGCGGGAGATGCCCTTGTGGTGACCATGCAGGCGGGCCAGCTTGATAGCGGCCTCATTGGCCTCGGCGCCGGAATTGCAGAAGAAGGCGCGATCCATGCCGGCCAGCGCGGTCAGGCGCTCGGCGAGCCGGGTCTGCAGAGGGATCTCATAGAGATTGGAGGTGTGGATGAGTTGCCCGGCCTGCTCGCACAGGGCCTTGGCCACGGCTGGATGGGCATGGCCCAGGCCGCAGACGGCGATGCCGGACAGGGCGTCCAGATAGCGCCGGCCCTGATCGTCCCACAACCAAGGACCCTCTCCCCGTACGAAGGCAACGGGCTGTCGCTTGTAGTTCTGCATGAGGGCGTCTGACATTCGGTTTGCTCCCCTCCAAAAACGAAAAAAGGCAGCCCATGGCTGCCGGCTGTTCACGGGCGCACTGGGCGCCGGTTAGGAAATGACACAAACGCTCATCATACGACGCCCCGCAGCGGGGCGCAAAGGGCCTTCAATCTGTAATGGATCTTGAGTCGGCGGCAAGCTGCCGTGGGAGTCGGCCTGTCGGCGAATGGGGTGGCCTCACAGGCATTGCCGTTCGCGGCCGAGGGCCACTCCCACGGTACTCGTTCCCATGGGGTGTACCTGGGAATTCAGCCGAAGTTGTCGGCGACGAAGTCCCAATTCACCACATTGAAAAAGCCCTCGATGTACTTGGGCCGGGCATTGCGGTAGTCGATGTAGTAGGCATGCTCCCACACATCCATGGTCAGCAGCGGGGTCTTGTCGGTCTCGGTGATCGGGGTGGCGGCGTTGCTGGTATTGACGATCTCCAGGCTGCCGTCGGCATTCTTCACCAGCCAGGTCCAGCCGGAACCGAAGTTGCCCGCGCCGGAGGCGGCGAACTTCTCCTTGAATTCGGCAAAGGAACCGAAGGCGGCGTTGATCGCCTCGGCCAGGGCGCCGGTGGGCTCGCCACCGCCGTTAGGGCTCAGGCCGTTGAAGTAGAACGTGTGGTTCCACACTTGGGCGGCATTATTGAAGATGCCGCCGGCAGGGGCCTGTTTGACGATCTCTTCCAGAGACAGGTTTTCGAACTCGGTGCCGCTGATCAGTTTGTTCAGATTGGTGACATAGGTTGCATGGTGTTTGTCATGGTGGAACTCCAGGGTTTCGGCGGAGACGTGGGGTTCCAGGGCGTCCTTGGCGTAGGGCAGTTCTGGCAGTTGGTGCGTCATGGCGATGTTCTCCTTGTGGCTGCCTCGGGGCAGTGCATATTTTTGGAAATGTTCTAAAGATAGAGCACGATAGGGGTGCAATGCAAACCTTGACCGTTTGTGCCGGGTCATGCAAGCCCGGGGGCGATGTGACCGAGGCCGGAACCTGCGTTGCCGTGCGTCGGGACGGGTGCACCAGTCGTGAATCCGTCTCGATGGTTGACTGGCGGGTTGCGCCTTGAATGCATATCATAAATTTAGAATTATTTTAAATTTTGCAGATGTTTCGGCAGGGTCGAGAGAGGGGAGAGGGATATGAAACGCCTGATGGCATGGCTGGGGTTTGGCAGGACGATCACCGCCATCCTGGTGGTGCTGGTGCTGACGAGCATCCTGGTGGTTTCCAGCGTGGTCTATTTGCAATACCGGGCCGCCTTCAGCGAGGCGGTGGAGACGGAACTTCAGGGTATCGGTGAAATGAACACCGATGCTTTCACCAGTTGGCTGATGGTCCGCCAGGACGAGATGAGATTCCTGGCGGGTATTGAGGCTGCGCGTAACATGGATGTCGAGGCACTGGAACCGCTGTTGCAGGCGATGGCCCAGTCCGGTTTCTATGACACCATCATTGTGGTCGATCCCCGTGGTCAGGGCATCGCCGGTGCAGCCCGCAGTCGGGTCATGTCACACAGAGAGGTCAGTGACTTCCGGGTGGCGGATCGTGACTGGTTCCGGCGTGCCGTTGCCGGGGAGGACGTGTTTTCCCGTCCGGTGGTCTCCAGGGCCACCGGTAATCTGGTGAGCACCGTGGCGATCCCCATTCGCGACGGGGGGCGCCTCGTCGGCGTCATGCGGGGGGCCGTTCAGTTGCAGACCATATTTACCCAGGTCAGCGCCCTGAGCGTGGGAGGGTTTGTGGAGGTCTATCTGGTCAATGGCGCCGACGGCATGCCGCTGACCCCGTCGGCGTCCATCGGTCAGGCAGGCACCCCGCTGGATACTCAGGCCGTGAGGGCGATTCGTCAATCGCAAAGCGGTCTTGGGCACTATCTCAACGCTGCCGGCGTGCCGGTGATCGGCAGTTACAATTACATTCCGACGCTGGGCTGGGGACTGATCCTCGAAGAAGAGGAATATCATGCCTTGGCCGAGGTGAGGGAGATGTTGCGCAATCTGGTCATCATTGCCGGGACCATGGTGGTCATCGCCGTTGCCATCGGCCTGTTCGTGGGACGTTCCGTACGCGGCATCCTGGGCGGTGAACCTGTCTACGCAGCGCAAATGGTGCAACGGGTGGCCGAAGGCGACCTCACCAGGGAGGTAACGCTGCAGCCAGGGGACAACGACAGTCTGCTGGCCGGCATCTCCAGAATGCAAGGGCAGTTGCGCGGCATGATGGGGGATGTCGCCAACTATGCCAATGAAGTGGCGGCAGCTTCCACTCAGCTTTCCCAGATCAATGGTGAAACGGAACGAGGAATGGAGCAGCAGGCCCTGCAGATGGACAGTGCCGCGGTGGCCATGAACGAGATGACCGCCACGGTGGAGGAGGTGGCGCGGAGCACGCAGTCCACCGCGGATAGCGCCACTCAGACCCTGGCTGAAGTCAGATCCGGCAAGACGGTGGTTGATCACACGGTCACCACCATCGAAAGGTTGGCGGCTGATGTCACCCGCACGGCGGCGGCCATGGAGGCCCTGCGCAAGGATACCGAAAGCATCGGCTCGATCCTGCAGGTGATCCGGGATGTGGCGGAACAGACCAATCTGCTGGCACTCAACGCGGCCATCGAAGCCGCCCGGGCCGGAGAGCAGGGCAGGGGATTTGCCGTGGTGGCCGATGAAGTCAGAACCCTGGCCAGTCGTACCCAGAAATCCACAGCGGATATCCAGAGCATGATCGAAAGGCTTCAGACCAGCGCCAGTTCTGCCGTGTCCGTGATGGAAGAAAGTCGCAACGGGGCCGTGCGCAGTGTGGAGCAGGCCGGCGAGGCGGGCAGCACCCTGGACCGTATTACCCAGGCGGTGACCCATATCAATGACATGACCCAGCAGATCGCCAGTGCTGCCGAGGAACAAAGTGCCACCGTGCACGACATCAATCAGAGCATTCATCGCATTAACGAGGTGGCCCAACACTCCAAGGATAATGTGCTGCAGACCACCCAGGCCAGCCATGATCTTTCCAGGCTTGCGGAAGAACTCCGGTTGGTTGTGGGGCGATTCAGGGTTTGATGGGCGCAGTGGCCGGTCTTTGCTTGGCTTCATACATGGCCGCGTCCGCCCGGGTCAGCAGTTCGCTGGGTGTCGTGCCGTGCTCGGGATAGACGGCGATTTAGCGGCGCTTTGCGAGTCCCCGCAAGGGAAGCTCCTGTGCCGCGCGCTATCCTTTCAGGACGAGCGCTCTATCGGGCTTTTGATTCACCAGCGGGCTTCGACAGGCTTAGCCCGTCCCACAGATGGATCTGCTCCCGCTAGAATAGGCCCTTCGTTTCACTCATCAGGAGCTTGTTCGGGCACATGTCAGGTTTTAATGCACCGCATCCGTGTCGCCTCTACGGCATCAGGCATTGCGACACCATGAAGAAGGCCCTGGTCTGGCTGGACAATGCCGGGATTGCCCATGAATTCGTCGATTACAAGCAGGCCGGTATCGTGGCCGACAGGCTGCCCCACTGGTGCCGCCAGGCGGGTTGGGAGGGCCTGATTAACCGGCGCGGCCTCACCTGGCGCCGTCTGGACGCCGCTGCGCGGGAAGCCTTGGACGAGCCCCGGGCCTGTGCGCTGATGATGCAGCATCCCACCCTGATCAGGCGTCCGATACTGGAGTGTGGAGAGCGGGTTCTGGTGGGATTTGATGTCGATCGTTATCGGGAGGTGCTGGCATGAACGAGGATGTACTACAGCGTTTTCTGCTGGACGAACTGGACATTCGAGGGGCGGTCGTACGCCTGGGGCCGGCATGGCGGCAGATCGTCGCCGACCGTCACTATCCGGAGCCGGTGAGCCGGCTGCTGGGCGAAATGTGCGTCACCTCCCTCTTCATTACCGAAGCCCTGAAACAGTCCGGTCGCGTGACATTCCAGCTGCGGGGTACCGGTCCCGTTTCGTTGCTGGTGGTGGACTGTGACGAGCGCCTTAACCTGCGCGCCCTGGCCCAGTCCGTGGAGGATATCGAGCAGGGTACGGCCAGGGCACTGTTGGGGGACGGACAGCTGGTGCTGTCCCTGGATCTATCCAGCATGCGCCAGCCCTGGCAGAGCGTGGTCCCCCTGGAGGGGGAGGGTATCGGCGACATCTTCGAACACTACCTGGGCCTGTCCGAACAGCTGCCCTCAAGACTGTTCCTGACCGCCACGCCCGAAGGGGCCGCGGGCCTGTTCCTGCAGAAACTGCCCTCGGCGGACACCCGTGATCCCGATGGCTGGAACCGTGTCGAGCAACTGGCTACCACGGTCACCGATGACGAACTCATCAGTCTATCCCCGGATGCGCTACTCTCCCGCCTCTTCCCCGAAGAGACCGTCCGGGTGTTCGAAGCCCGCAGCGTGATTCACGATACCCCGGAGGATTGGGACAAGGTGCGTGCCATGCTGCGTTCCCTGGGGCGCGAGGAAGTCGAGGCGGTGCTGCGGGAACAGGGTGCCGTCATCGTCCGGGATGATCTGGCCAACCGGGAATATCGGTTGGATCGGGATGCGATCGCCACCATCTTCGATGAGACGCCGCCAACGCTGCATTAGGCGCACGGCAACGTCCTTCGCCCATACTTATCCCTTTGAGTGGACCGATTCATTCCATGACTGACATCTCCCATCGTATCGCCCAGGAGCTGGGCGTCCGTCCCGATCAGGTCAAGGCTACCGTGGAACTGCTGGACAGCGGCGCCACGGTGCCGTTCGTGGCCCGTTACCGCAAGGAGGCCACCGGCGGTCTGGATGATGCCCAGCTGCGCAGCCTGGAGGAACGCCTGGGCTATCTACGGGAGCTGGATGCCCGTCGGGAGGTGGTGCTCAAGGCGATCGAGGAACAGGGCAAGCTCACCGACTCCCTGGGCGCGGCCATCCGCGAGGCGGATACCAAGACCCGCCTGGAAGATCTGTACCGCCCCTACATGAAAAAGCGCCGCACCAAGGCCCAGATCGCCCGGGAGAACGGCCTGGAACCGTTGCTGGATGCCCTGTTGGCGGATCCTGCCCTGGTGCCCGAGGCGGTGGCCGCCGGTTACGCCACCGAGGACATCACCGTGGAGGCCGCCCTGGAAGGGGCCGGGCACATCTTCATGGAGCGCATTGCCGAGGACGCGGACCTGATCGATGAATTGCGCAATTTCGGCTGGGAACGGGGCTTTCTGGTCAGCCGGGTGGTGCCGGGCAAGGAGCAGGCGGGTGCCCGCTTTCGTGACTATTTCGATCACGTGGAGCCTCTGAGCAAGGCGCCTTCCCATCGTGCCCTGGCCATGTTCCGGGGGCAGGCGGAGGAGTGCCTGCGACTGGAGGTGGCCTGGACCGAGGCTCAGGCCCGGGGTGAGGAGGAGACCGCCACCTCGCCCGGCGAGGCGGCCATTGCCCGACGTTTCCGGCTGTCTGACAAGGGTCGGCCGGCGGATGCCTGGCTGGCTCGACACGCCCGCCTGGCTTGGCGGGCCAAGCTGTCCATTCATCTGGATGTGGCCCTCAAGCGCCGGTTGCGGGATCTGGCGGACGAGGAGGCCATCCGGGTCTTCGGCGCCAACCTGCAGGACGTACTGCTGGCCGCCCCGGCCGGTTCTCGCACCACCATGGGTCTGGACCCGGGGGTGCGCACCGGCGTGAAGGTGGCAGTGATCAACGGCCAAGGTGCGGTAGTGGAGACGGCCACGGTCTATCCCTTCCCGCCCCGCAACCAGGTGCAGGAGACCCTGGAGACCTTGTCCGCCCTGGCCCGTAAGCACCAAGTGGACCTGGTGGCCATCGGCAACGGCACCTATTCCCGGGAGACGGATGCCCTGGTGGGGGAACTGATGCGCCTGAACCCCAAACTGGGGCTGACCAAGGTGGTGATTTCCGAGGCGGGGGCCTCGGTGTATTCCGCCTCGGCCTTGGCCTCGGCGGAGCTGCCGGACCTGGACGTGTCCCTGCGCGGGGCGGTGTCCATTGCCCGGCGACTGCAGGACCCCTTGGCGGAGTTGGTGAAGATCGAACCTAATGCCATCGGCGTGGGCCAGTATCAGCATGACGTCAACCAGGGGCAGCTGGCCCGCAAGCTGGAGGCAGTGGTGGAGGACTGCGTGAACGGGGTGGGGGTGGATGTGAATACCGCTTCGGTGCCGCTGCTGGCCCGGGTGTCGGGCCTGGGGCCCACGCTGGCGGAGAATATTGTGGCCTTTCGCAGTGCGCAGGGACCCTTTGCCAGCCGCAGCGCCCTGAAGGCTGTGCCCCGTCTGGGGGCCAAGGCCTTCGAGCAGGCGGCAGGCTTTTTGCGCATCCCTCGGGGCAAGGATCCGCTGGATGCCTCGGCGGTGCATCCGGAGGCCTATCCGGTGGTGCGGCGGATCGTGGCAGAGACGGGCCGGGACGTGCGCGAGCTGATCGGTGACGAGGCCTTCCTCAAACGGCTGGACCCATCCCGGTTCACGGACGGGACCTTCGGCGAACCCACGGTGCGGGACATCCTGACCGAGCTGGCCAAACCGGGCCGGGACCCGCGGCCGGAGTTTCGTACCGCGGCCTTCAAGGCGGGGGTGGAGCGCCTGCAGGACCTGCAGCCGGGGATGGTGCTGGAGGGCACGGTGACCAACGTGGCCAACTTCGGTGCCTTCGTGGACGTGGGGGTTCACCAGGATGGACTGGTGCACATCTCGGTCCTGTCGGACCGTTTCATCAAGGATCCCAGGGATGTGGTGCGGGCCGGTGACGTGGTGAAGGTGAAGGTGATGGAGGTGGATCTGGAGCGCAAGCGGATTGCCCTGAGCATGCGTCTGGACGATGAGCCGGGAAGGGAGGCGCCCGGCCGTCCGTCCGCGCGGGAGGCCCGGGGTGGTCAGGGGCGCAAGGGTGGCGCGGTGCGCAAGGAGACGGCCCGTACCGAGCCGCAGCCGGAAGGGGCGCTGGCGGCGGCGCTCAAGGCGGCGGCGGGCCGCAAGTAGGGTGGCGGGGTCCTGCTCCCCTTATGGGGAGCAGGATGACACGGCATCAGCCTGCCGCCGCCCGGAGCGCCTCGGCCCGATCGGTCCTCTCCCAGGTCACGTCCAGGTCCTCCCGGCCGAAGTGGCCGTAGGCTGCGGTGGGCCGGTAGACCGGCTGTTCCAGCGCCAGCATGGTGAGGATGCCGTAGGGCCGCAGGTCGAAGTGTTCCCGTACCAGTTCCGTCAGCCGCTGCTCATCAATCCTGCCGGTACCGAAGGTCTCCACGGCGATGGAGGTGGGTTCGGCCACACCGATGGCATAGGAAACCTGGACCTCGCAGCGTTCCGCCAGCCCGGCAGCAACGATGTTCTTGGCCACGTAGCGGCAGGCATAGGCAGCGGAGCGGTCCACCTTGGACGGGTCCTTGCCGGAGAAGGCACCACCGCCGTGGCGGGCCATGCCGCCGTAGGTGTCGACGATGATCTTGCGGCCGGTGAGACCGCAGTCCCCCAGCGGGCCGCCGGTGACGAAGCGGCCGGTGGGGTTGATGTGAAAGCGGGTGGCCTTGTGCAGCCACCGGGACCCCAGCACCGGCTTGATGATCTCTTCCATCACCGCTTCCTGCAGGTCCTGCTGGGAGATCTCCGGGGCGTGCTGGGTGGAGAGCACCACGGCTTCCGCAGAGACCGCTTTGCCGCCTTCATAGCGGAAGGTGACCTGGCTCTTGGCATCAGGACGCAGCCAGGGCAGGGTCCCGTTCTTGCGCACTTCGGCCTGGCGGCGGACCAGCTGGTGGGCGAAGTGGATAGGGGCGGGCATGAGGACATCGGTCTCGCTGCAGGCGTAGCCGAACATCAGGCCCTGGTCACCGGCCCCCTGGTCCTCGGGGCGGCTGCGGTCCACGCCCTGGTTGATGTCCATGGACTGGGCGCCGAGGGTGTTGAGGACGGCGCAGGTGTGGCCGTCAAAGCCCTTGTCGGAGTGGTCATAGCCGATGTCCAGCACCACCCGGCGTACCAGTTTTTCCAGGTCGATGGTGGCGGTGGACTTGACCTCGCCCCCCACCAGCACCATGCCGGTCTGGGCGAAGGTCTCGGCGGCGACGCGGGCCTTGGGGTCCTGGGCCAGGTAGGCATCCAGGATGGCGTCGGAGACCTGATCGCAGAGTTTGTCCGGATGGCCTTCGGAGACGGATTCAGAGGTGAACAGGTAGGTTTTGTTCATAGGGATGTCTGTGGATTGTCCTTGGAACGGATTGAGTGGAGGGGTTCAGGCCTTGCGGAAGCGGAAGATGCCCCAGCACAGGTGCCCGGCGTGGCCGCCGTCGATCCAGTGCTGCAGACCCTTCTTCATGCGCGCCAGATAGTCCGGCGAGATGCTGCCGGCCAGATCCGCTTCCCGGGCCTCGGTCTCCCGCAGGACCCGGCTGTAATGGCGTGGCAACTGGTGGCTGTGATTCTCAAAGCCGATCTCCTTAAGCCCGTGCCGCCCGGCGGTCTCCCGGTAGAAACCTGGGCAGCCCAGGGTCTCCAGATGGATGCGGTCCAGGATGGGTTGCAGGACCCCGCCCGGGCAGTCGTCGGTGGCCATGGGGTCGGTGAAGATGAAGACCCCGCCGGGCTTGAGGACCCGGGCGGCCTGCTCCAGCACCCGAGCCCGACGGCCGCTGTGCAGGATGGCATCCTGGGACCAGACTACGTCGAATTGAGCATCAGGGCAGGGGATGTCCTCGAAGCTGCCGTCCACCACCTCGATGCGATCGTCCAACTTCTGGGCCCGGTTGGTCTGGCGGTTGCGGGCGTTTTCCACCTCGCTCAGATTCAGGGCGGTGACATGGCAGCCGAAGTTGCCGGCCAGGTAGCGGGCAGCACCGCCGTAGCCGGCGCCCAGATCCAGGATCCGGTGCTCGGGGGTGATATCTCCCAGCATGTCGCCCATGTGGGCCACCGTGCGGCGGCTGGCGTCGCCGATGGGTTCGTCATCGGTTTCGTAGAGGCCGATGTGAATGTCCTCGCCACCCCAGACCCGGTGGTAGAAGGTATCGGCGTCATCGCTGTTGTAGTAGTCGCGGGCGGTGGCGACGGCACCTTCGTAGTGGCTCATGCCTTGTCCCCTGTGTAGCGCTTGTCGGCGACGTGGATGAAGAAATCCGGCTCCTTCTCCTGGTAGGTCTCCTTGAAGTCGCCGTAGGTCTCGATGCCCTGGAAGCCCACCTCCCGCATCAGGCGGCGCACATAGGCCTTGCGCAGGGGATACATGTTCAGGTGGTAGACCGACTGGTCGGGAAAGGCATAGCGAAAACGGGTCAGCCCCGGGTCCACGTGCTCGGGGTGGACCGAGACGTTGTCACCGCAGTAGTAGAAGGTGTGGGCGCTGGAGTAGCCGTGATCCAGAATGGCGTCGTAGTTACGCTGGTCCAGGATCAGCAGACCGTCGTGGTTGAGGGCGGAGTAAAACTCGGCGAGGGCCTTGCGGCGGTCGTGTTCATTGAACAGGTGGGTGAAGGAGTTACCCAGACAGACCACGGCGTCATAGCGGCCGTAGATGTCCCGGTTCAGTTCCCGCCAGTCCGCCTGGGTGGTGCGTAGGATGTGGCCCCGCTTGCGGCCGTTGTCGAAGGCCTTGGCCAGCATCTGGGCACTGCCGTCGGCACTGACCACGTCAAATCCCGCCTCCCGCAGCAGGATGGAGTGAAAACCGGTGCCGGTGGCCACGTCCAGGACCCGTTTTGCGCCCCGTTCCTTGAGTACCTGGATGAAGAAATCCCCTTCGCTGGCGGCCCGACTGTCCCAGTCGATGAGTTCGTCCCATTTGTCCACGAAGGGTTCGACGTATTCACGGACGTAGTTGTCCGTCTCCCGGCGTTCCACCGGCTTGGTTCCGAAATCCTGCTTGGTCATGGTGATTGACATCGAGGTCTCCCGCCATCTGATTGGATGGACGTTGAAACGCGGGGCGCTGTGCACCCTCACGATGTGGATGACAGACGCGGCCGAATGCCCGAAGTGGGTGCGCGCTGTCCGGCCCGTGTTGAGCCGCTGGTGGTGTCCGCGAAGCCTGTCGGCTGATTCGGGACCATGAGGTGGTCGTCGTAACGACCCTTGATGCCGTCCTGGGGAGAAGCCCCCGGGATGCAAGGGACGCGGTAGCGTCCGGTGGGCAGGTAGGGCGCTTATTGGAATGCCCTGAACAAGCTAATCCCGCAGTCCTTGCGTTTTATTGCCGTGGCCTTTGCATTATTGCAGTAGGCCTCTTCCGTCATTCCCGCGAAAGCGGGAATCCAGCGATAGACTCAAACCCCTGGACTCCCGCCTTCGCGGGAGTGACGACAAGGCAGGCTCGGCCCTCCGCGGGCCGCATGCAGCGACTACTCGTCGTTTCGGTGCATCTTTCTACCTTGAGCAAGTTGAATCAGAATTTCAAGGGGTTATCCCGCATTTTAATACGTACCCATGGGGATTGAGTGTTCAGGTTGAGCTTCGAGTTTGTCGTATATGCGCTTTTTTTGTCGCAAAGTCGACAACGAAAGCTGGCATGAGCGATGGATCCGGGATGGCTTGATAACCCCTGTAAACAGCAGGTTAAACGGTTTTTGGGCGAGCCATCCTAACTGGCACCGGATTTGCTTTGAACTGATGTAAGGGCGGTTTTTAATCAGTCATTCCCGCGGGAGCGGGAATCCGGTCAAAGGCTGAAAATTCTGGACTCCCGCCTTTGCGGGAGTGACGGAAGCGGACTTGGCCAGTGTTTCCAAGACTGTTCCCAGGGAGGTGTTCGTCCCATGACGGATGCATCGGGAACGGCATGTTCATCCATTCCAATAAAGAGGGCATTTCCATGGCGCGCATTGGGATCTTTTTCGGCACCACTACCGGCAATACCCGCAAGGTGGCCAAGATGATCAAGAAGAAGTATGACGATGAGACCATGGCCAAGCCGCAGAATGTGAACAAGGTCGGCGCCGATGAGATTGCCGCCTATGACTATCTGATTTTCGGTACGCCCACCATGGGTTCCGGCCAGTTGCCCGGTCTGTCCGCCGACTGCGAGGAAGAGAGCTGGGAGGAGTTTCTGCCCAACCTGGAAGAGGTGGATTTCACCGGCAAGACCGTCGCTCTGTACGGGCTGGGGGACCAGGTGGGCTATGCCAATGAATTCGTCGATGCCATGATCGAGCTCTATGATCTGGTCACCAGCCGCGGTGGCCGCGTGGTGGGTGCCTGGCCGACCGATGGCTATGAGTTCGAGTCTTCCCAGGCGGTGGTGGATGGCAAATTCGTCGGGCTGGTGCTGGACCAGGACAATCAGAGCCAGCTTACCGAGGAGCGTCTTGAGACCTGGCTGGCCCAGATTGCCCCGGAGTTTGGCTTATCGGCCTGACGCAGACGCCGGGGCGGGTGCTCCGGCGTTTTTTTTGATCATGCGTTGATAATGATTAGCAATACCACTACCATGAGCGATCGCTGAAACCAACGCAGTTCTGACATGCATCAAGGAGTTGCTTTATGAATTCACCGGACGCTGCTGAAGCCGATATTGCTGCACCTGGTCTGGCGGATCCGGGTGCCGTGGAATCCTCCGGTCTTGTAGATACGGGGCTGGGGGAAACGATGATCTCACAGGGCGGTGTCGCGGATGTGGCGGAGGCCGGGATCGTTCACGCCCTGCAGGGAATGATCGACCTTGGTGGTCCGGTGGTGGCTATCCTGCTGGCCATGTCCGTGGTGGCCCTGACCATCATCCTGGTCAAGATCGGCCAGTTCCTGTGGTGGCGTCTGGGTGACGAGCGCAGTCTGAATACGGCCCTGGCGCACTGGCGTGACGGTCGAGTGGAACCGGCCCTGGAAACCCTCTCCCGCAGCCGCAGTCCCGCCGCCCGCGTGATGGAGGTGGCGATCCAGGGGCGGCGCGATAATGTCTGCCCCGAGCCGCTGGTACGCGAAGAGGCCACCCGGGTGGCGGTGAACTGGCTGGAGCGGTTGCGGGGGCAGTTCCGCATGCTGGAGGTGATCGGCACCCTGGCACCGCTGCTGGGCCTTTTGGGTACGGTGCTGGGCATGATCGCCGCCTTCCAGCAACTGGAGGCGGCCGGCAACCGGGTGGACCCGGCCATTCTTTCCGGCGGTATCTGGGTGGCCCTTTTGACCACGGCGGTGGGGTTGGCGGTGGCCATCCCGGTGGTGGCGGTGCTCAACGGCCTCGAGCGCTGGGTGGAGCGGTTCCGCCATCGCATGCAGGATGCCGTCACCCAGGTTTTTACCCTGCCGCCGCCGGCGGCTGAACGGCAGCACGAGCCGACGCCCATCACGTCGGCCCAGAAGGGCCACATCAAGGTCTGGAAAGAGCGGGCGGCGGGCGATGCACATTGAGGCACCGGCACCGCGCCGACGGGCACTCATCAGTCTCACGCCCCTGATCGATGTGGTGTTCATCCTGCTGATCTTTTTCATGCTGGCCAGCAGCTTTCTGGACTGGAGCGCGGTGACCCTGAGTACCCCTTCCCCACAGTCCAGCGCCACCGACGACCAGCCGCCTCTGGCGGTGCGCATCCTTCCGGGCGGCGAACTGCGGGTAGCGGGTGAAGCGGTGACGGGGGAACACCTGGTCAGCGTCCTGCGTGAGCACCTGACGCAGGAGCCTTCGCGTATGGTGGTGGTCCAGCCGGCGGGGGAGGTTCCCCTGCAGACCGTGGTCAATGTCCTGGACCGGGTGCGGGAGGCAGAGCCCGTGTCCCTGCGTCTGTCACGGGAGTAAGGCCCCATGCAGTTACCCGAGTATTCCGGCAAGCCCCCGGAAGAGAATCTGATTCCGCTGATCAACATCGTCTTTCTGCTGTTGATCTTCTTTATGGTGGCCGGTGCACTGACTGCCCAGGATGTCTTTGAAGTGGAAGCTCCTGATTCCCATCACGAGGCCGGCGTCGATGATGAAGGCTGGCTGGTGTTGCTGGGCCGGGATGGGCGGCTGGCCCTGGACGACGAGGAACTGGATGCCGATACCCTGAAACTGCGTCTGCAGGCAGGGATGGAGGCGCGAGGCGAGTCCCCGGGCAAGAAGGGGGAGCCGCTGGTGCGTATCAAGGCAGACCAGGCGGCTTCCACCGATGAACTCATGGACCTGATGGAGCTGCTGCGCGCCGCGGGTGTGGATGAGGTACGTCTGCTGACGGTCCTGGCGGGGGATCGCTGATGCCTTTGAGAAGCATGGGTTGGTTGCTGGCCCTGATGCTGGCGATGGGCTTGCATCTGTCGGTGTTCTGGTGGCTGGCCCGCAGTGACGACGTGAAGGCGGAGGCTGCCCAAGCACCCGGCGAGGCCGGGGTGGTGATCGGTCTGGGGCCTGCCGGGCAGCTGGCGGGACAGCCCGAGCCGGTCACCGAGTCGGTGCCGGAACCCGAGCCTGAGCCAAGACCGCAACCTGAACCTGAACCTGAACCAAAATCCGATCCAAAACCGGAGCCACGACCCAAGCCTGAGCCCAAGCCCCGGCCGCCCGAACCAAAGCCCAGGCCCCAGCCCCAGCCGGAGCCGGTCGCCGAGGCTACGACTACGACCGCTCCCGTGGCCAAGCCCCGGGGACAGTCGAGGGAGGATGCCCGCGAAAGCGCATCCAACCAGCCCGGTCGGCAGGCGGGTCAATCCGCCGGTGGTGATCCGGCGGCGACTCAGGATTATCTGCAGGTAGTGCGTGCCTGGTTGGAGCGGCACAAGGAATATCCCCGTCAGGCGCAGCTGCGTCGCCAGGAGGGGGTGGTCTATGTACGTTTTGTGATGAACCGAAATGGTGAAGTGCTGTCACACAGCATTGAACGCAGCTCCGGGCATACGCTGCTGGATCGGGAAGTGACCAGCATGCTGCAGCGGGCGCAACCCTTGCCCCTGATGCCGCCGGAACTGCCTCAGCACAGATTGGAAGTGGTTCTGCCGGTGGCCTTCAATCTGCGTTGAGTCTCCGTTCACACGCTCAGCATGGCTGTGATTGAGGGGGGATACCCCCCTCTGGTATCCTCTTCCCCCGTCCGGCGCCTTTGGCGCACTCATTCTCCAATCCCGACGAAAATCTCATGACGCGATACGTGTTCATTACAGGGGGCGTGGTATCTTCCCTGGGTAAAGGCATTGCTGCTGCTTCCCTGGGGACGATCCTTGAGGCCCGTGGTCTCAAGGTCACCATGCTCAAGCTGGATCCCTACATCAATGTGGATCCCGGCACCATGAGCCCGTTCCAGCATGGCGAGGTCTTCGTCACCGAGGACGGGGCCGAAACCGATCTGGATCTGGGCCACTATGAGCGCTTCGTGCGCCTCAAGACCACCCGGCGCAACAACTTCACCGCCGGCCAGATCTACGAGAACGTCATCCGCAAGGAACGCCGGGGGGACTACCTGGGCGGTACCGTGCAGGTCATCCCCCATATCACCGACGAGATCAAGCGCTCGGTGCGGGCCGGGGCCGAAGGGGCTGATATCGCCTTGGTGGAGATCGGCGGCACCGTGGGCGACATCGAATCCCTGCCGTTTCTGGAAGCCATCCGCCAGATGGGGGTGGAGTTGGGCAGCGAGAACGTCCTGTTCATCCATCTGACCTTGGTGCCCTATATCGCCGCCGCCGGCGAGATCAAGACCAAGCCGACCCAGCATTCGGTGAAGGAACTGCGCTCCATCGGCATCCAGCCCCATATCCTGTTGTGCCGCTCCACCCATCCGCTGCCGGAAGGCGAGCGGCGCAAGATCGCCCTGTTCACCAATGTGG
Organism: Ectothiorhodospira lacustris; assembly: GCF_022227845.1. Lineage (GTDB taxonomy): Bacteria > Pseudomonadota > Gammaproteobacteria > Ectothiorhodospirales > Ectothiorhodospiraceae > Ectothiorhodospira > Ectothiorhodospira lacustris. The sequence continues at coordinate 221,634 of NZ_JAJNQN010000003.1, forward strand.
AGGAAAAGGCGGTCATCTCCTCGGTGGACGTGGATAACATCTACAAGATTCCCCTGTGGCTGCATTCCCAGAAGCTTGACGAGATCGTCCTGCGCAAGCTGCATGTGGAGGCCCCGCCGGCGGATCTGTCCGACTGGAAGCATGTGGTCAACGCCATGGAGTTTCCCGAGGCCGAGGTCACCATCGGCATGGTGGGCAAGTACGTGGAACTCACCGAGTCCTACAAGTCCCTCAACGAGGCCCTGACCCATGCCGGGATCCATACCTCCACCAAGGTGAATATCCGTTATATCGACTCCGAGCGCCTGGAGTCGGCAGGGACCGACTGCCTCTCGGAGGTGGATGCCATCCTGGTGCCTGGAGGGTTTGGCGAGCGGGGCGTGGAGGGCAAGATCGCTGCGGTGCGTTATGCCCGTGAACACAAGGTGCCCTACCTGGGTATCTGCCTGGGGATGCAGGTGGCGGTGATCGAATATGCCCGTAACGTGGCCGGCCTGGCGCAGGCCCACAGCACCGAGTTCCGTCCCGAGACCCCCCATCCGGTGATCGCCTTGATCACCGAGTGGCAGGACCGGGAAGGGCGTGTGGAGCAGCGCAGCGGCGACGACGATCTGGGGGGCACCATGCGCTTGGGCGGCCAGCAGGCCCGCCTGGCCCCGGACTCCCTGGCCCAGCGTGTCTATGGCGCCGAGGTGGTCAGCGAACGCCATCGTCACCGCTACGAATTCAACAATCAGTACCTTGAGACGCTGCAGGGGGCCGGACTGGTGGTCTCCGGCAAGTCCATGGATGGTGCCCTGGTGGAGATGGTGGAACTGCATGACCATCCCTGGTTCCTGGCCTGTCAGTTCCACCCGGAATTCACCTCCACCCCCCGGGATGGCCACCCGCTATTTGCCGGTTTCGTCAAGGCGGCCCGGCTGCAGCATGATGAGATGCTCAACCTGAGTGAAGAATCCCGATGAAACTTTGCCACTTCCAGGTGGGCCTGGATCAGCCGGTATTTCTGATCTCCGGTCCCTGCGTCATCGAGAGCGAGCAGCTGGCTCTGGATACGGCGGGCTGCCTCAAGGAGATGACCGATCGCCTGGGCATCCCCTTCATCTACAAGTCCTCCTTCGACAAGGCCAACCGTTCTTCCGGCCGGAGCTTTCGCGGCCCGGGCCTGGAGCAGGGGCTGCAGATCCTGGAGGCCGTCAAGCGGCAGATCGGTGTGCCGGTGCTCACGGATGTGCATGAGGACACCCCGCTGGCCGAGGTGGCCGCTGTGGTGGACGTTCTGCAGACCCCGGCCTTCCTCTGTCGCCAGACCAATTTCATTCATAACGTGGCCGCCCAGGGCCTGCCGGTGAATATCAAGAAGGGCCAGTTCCTGGCTCCCTGGGACATGAAACACGTGGTGGACAAGGCCCGTGAGACCGGTAATACGCAGATCATGGTCTGTGAACGGGGCGTGTCCTTTGGGTACAACACCCTGGTTTCCGACATGCGCAGCCTGGCTGTGATGCGGGAAACCAGGTGTCCGGTGGTCTTCGATGCCACCCATTCCGTGCAACAACCCGGCGGCCGGGGCACCAGTTCCGGCGGCCAGCGGGAATTCGTGCCGGTCCTGGCCCGGGCCGCCGTGGCCGCCGGGGTGGCGGGCCTGTTCATGGAAACCCACCCGGACCCGGATCAGGCCCTGTCCGACGGACCCAATGCTTGGCCCTTGCCCCATCTGGAGGCATTGTTGAACACCCTCAAGGCCCTTGATGACGTGATCAAGGCCCAGGGTTTTATCGAACAAGAGTTCTTGAATTGAGCAACAGGGGATCCTTACCCATGACCGAGATCGTCGATATTCTGGCCCGCGAGGTGGTGGACTCTCGCGGCAATCCCACCGTCGAAGCCGATGTGAAACTGGGCTCCGGCGCGGTGGGACGTGCCGCGGTACCCTCCGGCGCCTCCACCGGCTCCCGCGAGGCACTGGAACTGCGGGACGGTGACGCGCGCTACCTGGGCAAGGGCGTGCGCAAGGCCGTGGCCAACGTGAACGGCGAGATCCGCGAAGCCCTGCTGGGCCTCAAGGCCTCCGATCAGGAGGCCATCGACCGGCGCATGATCGAGCTGGACGGCACCCCCAACAAGGGCCGCTTGGGCGCCAATGCTCTGCTGGCGGTGTCCATGGCCCTGGCCCATGCCAATGCCCGCGATACCGGCCTGCCCCTGTACCGACACCTGGGGGGCGAGGGGGCGACCCTGTTGCCCGTGCCGATGATGAACATCATCAACGGCGGCGCCCACGCCGACAACAGCGTGGACATGCAGGAATTCATGATCCTGCCGGTGGGCGCCGACAGCGTCGCCGAAGCCGTTCGCTATGGTGCCGAGGTCTTTCATGCCCTGAAGAAGGTGCTCCATGGCCGCGGTCTGTCCACCGCGGTGGGTGACGAAGGGGGATTTGCCCCGGACCTGCCCTCCAACGAGGCCGCCATCGAGGCCATCCTGGAGGCCATCCATCAGGCCGGCTTCACTCCGGGCAAGGAGATCTTCCTGGGGCTGGACTGCGCCGCTTCCGAGTTCTACAAGGACGGTGCCTATGTGCTGGCCTCCGAAGGCAAGCGCCTGGATGCCGCCGGCATGGTGGAATTCCTGGCGAACTGGGTGAAGCAGTACCCCATCATCACCATCGAGGACGGTATGGACGAGGGCGACTGGGACGGCTGGAAGCTGCTCACCGAGCGTCTGGGCGACCAGGTACAGCTGGTGGGGGATGACCTGTTCGTCACCAACACCGAGATCCTGCGCGAGGGCATCGACAAGGGGATCGGCAACTCCATCCTCATCAAACTCAACCAGATCGGTACGCTCACCGAGACCCTGGAAGCCATCCGCATGGCCCATGACGCCGGCTACACCGCCGTGATCTCCCACCGTTCCGGCGAGACCGAGGATGTCACCATCGCCGATCTGTCGGTGGCCACCGGCGCCGGCCAGATCAAGACCGGTTCCCTGTCCCGCTCCGACCGGGTGGCCAAGTACAACCAGCTGATTCGCATCGAAGAGCTACTGGGGTCCTCCGCCCGCTATGCCGGCAAGGCGGCATTCAAGCGCCTGGGCTGATCGGCCGCGTCCGGCCTGGCCCGTCTTTCTCCGGGTGGGAGAGGCGGGTCCGGTCCGGGCATGCTGACTTCCCTTGGTCCCACTCGCTGGACTCCCCCGGATGAAATGGCTCATCACCCTGTTGTTGGCACTGTTCCTGGGGCTCCAGTACAAACTCTGGTTCGGCGAAGGCAGCTTGGTCGAGGTCTGGCAGTTGCGTCAGGAGTTGGAGATCCAGCGGGCGCAGAACCAGGAACTGCGTGGCCGTAACGAGGCGCTGGAAGCGGAGGTGATCGACCTCAAGACCGGCCTGGAGGCCATCGAGGAACGGGCCAGGCGGGAGTTGGGGATGATTGCCGAGGACGAGATCTTTTTCCAGGTGGTGGATCGCCACCGCTTTGGCGGACAACGATGACGAAGACTTCCGGATTCTGGGCGGTGATTCCCGCCGCCGGTGTCGGCAGCCGTATGCGTGCCGACCGTCCCAAGCAGTACCTGCCCCTGGCCGGGCGCACGGTGCTGGAACATACCCTGGACATCTTTTTCCGGCACCCGCGCATCAGTGGCGTGGTGTTGGTGATCAGTGCCGATGATGACTGGTTCGGGGACCTGGGTATCGAAACCAACAAGCCCCTGTGGGTGGTGGACGGCGGCGCCGAACGCTGTCATTCCGTGCTCAATGGGCTCACGGCACTCAAGGCGCACGCCGATGCACAGGACTGGGTGCTGGTGCATGATGCTGCCCGGCCCTGTCTGAGCGACGCGGACCTGGATCATTTGCTGGATACTCTGCATGACGATTCTGTGGGCGGCATCCTGGCCACACCGGTACGGGATACCAAGAAGCGGGCCGGACCCGATGGGCGCATCGTCGCCACCGTGGATCGCGGGGCCATGTGGCGGGCCTTCACACCGCAGATGTTCCGGCTGTCGGCCCTGGAATCGGCCCTGGAACAGGCCCTGGCCGATGGTTTCCTGGTCACCGACGAAGCCTCGGCCATGGAGCATGTCGGGCAGGCGCCCCTACTGGTGGAAGGTAGCGCCCGCAACATCAAGATCACCCAGCCGGAAGACCTGTCCCTGGCGGAGTTCTATCTGTCCCGGCGATGACTTGCCGGATGTGGGAGGGGGGATCTTTCCCCTGAACTTTCTTTCCTGCCCACGGGTGTCTCACCTCGGGGGCTCTCTTCGGACCAGAAGGAGCGGCAATGAAGTTTCGTATCGGTCACGGGTATGACGTCCATGCCTTCATGGAGGGCGATCACCTCATCATCGGCGGCGTGCAGGTGCCCCATCACAAGGCCTTCAAGGCCCATTCCGATGGGGACGTGCTGATGCATGCCGTCTCGGACGCCATCCTGGGGGCCGCGGCATTGGGAGACATCGGCCGTCACTTCCCGGACACGGACCCCGCCTACAAGGGGGCCGACAGCCGCGCGTTGCTGCGGGAGGTCCTGGCCAAGGTACAGGCCCTGGGCTGGCAGGTGAGCAATCTGGATGCCACCCTCGTTGCCCAGGCCCCCAAGATGTCCCCCCACGTGGAACAGATGCGGGCCAACCTGGCGGCGGATCTGCAGATCGATCTTGCCCAGGTGAACGTGAAGGCGACAACCACCGAGCGACTGGGCTTTGCCGGCCGGGAAGAGGGTATCGCCGCCCATGCGGTGGTCATGTTGGTGTCCCTGTAATCTGCTACTTCTGCAGGTGCTTGAGCTTGTCGGGCTGTCCATCCCAGGACGCCGCATCCGGCGGGGGATCCTTGCGCCGGGTGATGACCGGCCATTGCCGGGATAGTTCCGCATTGAGTTCGATGAAATGCTCCTGGCCTTCGGGGACCTCGTCTTCCGGCACGATCGCCTGTACCGGGCATTCGGGTTCGCACAGGGAGCAGTCGATGCACTCATCCGGATCAATCACCAGGAAGTTGGGGCCCTCGTGGAAACAGTCCACGGGGCAGACCTCCACGCAGTCGGTGTATTTGCAGCGGATGCAGTTCTCAAGGACGACGAATGTCATGGGTGGTCTCCCTATGGGCGGATCAGCGATGCTTTCCTTAGGACATCATAATCGGCATTGAAATCCCGCTAAACGCCGTAGAAAACAGGGTTTCTGCCGGCGCTACTCCCGCAGCAGCGCCGCCAGTTCCTTGAGCCGGTACAGGGCCACCAGGGCCTCTCTGGGCGTTATTCCGTCCGGATCCAACTCATCCACCGCCGTGCGCAGGGCGTGGCTGGTGGTGTCGGGACCGTCCTTGGGTGCCTCTGGCTCTTCCTCGGGCAACGGTGCGGCAAACAGGCTCATCTGCGGGCCCTGTCCCGGTCCTGTCAGGCTTTGTTGCTCCAGGGCATTGAGGCGCTGGCGGGCCCGCCGGATCACCGCCTTGGGGACGCCTGCCAGGGCGGCCACGTGCAGCCCGTAACTCTGGTTCGCAGGCCCTTCCTTGACCGCATGCAGGAACACGATCCGGTCCCCGTGCTCCACCGCGTCGATATGGACGTTGGCAATGGTGGGGTACTGGTCCGGCAGGGCGGTCAGTTCGAAATAATGGGTGGCGAACAGGCAGAAGGCCCGGTTGCGGGTGGCCAGGTGCTCGGCGCAGGCAAAGGCCAGGGACAGACCGTCGAAGGTGCTGGTGCCTCGGCCGATCTCATCCATCAGGACCAGGCTGTGCTCGGTGGCATGGTTGAGGATGTTGGCCGCCTCGGTCATCTCCACCATGAAGGTGGAGCGGCCGGAGGCCAGGTCGTCACTGGCGCCGATGCGGGTGAAGATCCGGTCCACCGGACCGATCAGGGCCCGCCGCGCCGGCACGAAGCTGCCCACGTGGGCCATGAGCACGATCAGGGCCGCCTGGCGCATGTAGGTGGACTTGCCCCCCATGTTGGGGCCGGTGATCACCAGCATGCGGCGCTTGGGGTCCAGGGTCAGGTCATTGGGAACGAAGGGTTCGTCCAGCACCCGCTCCACCACCGGATGGCGCCCGTCCTCGATGCGCACACCCGGCTGATCGCTCAGCTCCGGCGCGGTGAGATCCAGGCTGTCTGCCCGTTCCGCCAGGTTGGCCAGGACATCCAGTTCCGCCAGGGCCTCGGCGCTGCGACGCAGGCCGGGCAGGGGGGCATGCAGTTGTGCCAGCAGGGCCTCGTAGAGTTGCTTTTCCCGCGCCAGGGAGCGCTCCCTGGCGGAGAGGACCTTGTCTTCAAAGCGCTTGAGCTCCGGGGTGATGAAGCGCTCCGCCCCCTTGAGGGTCTGGCGTCGGGTGTAATCGTCCGGGGCACGATCCGATTGACCGCGGCTGATCTCGATGTAATAGCCATGCACCCGGTTGTAGGCCACCTTGAGGTTATGGATGCCGGTGCGTTCCCGTTCCCGTCGCTCCAGATCCAGCAGGAACTGATCGGCGTTTTCCGACAGGGCGCGCAGTTCGTCCAGTTCGGCATCGTAACCTTGGGCGATCACACCGCCGTCGCGGATGAGAACCGGTGGCTGATCGATCACCGCCCGGCGCAGCAGATCCACCACCTGCGGGTGCTCGCCGATGGCCTCGGCCAGTTCCCGCAGCCGCAACGCCCGCAGCGGGTGCAGGGTCTGCTGCAGGTCGGGTAGCTCGGCCAGGGAGTCCCTCAGGGTGGTCAGGTCCCGAGGGCGGGCGGACCCCAGCGCGATCCGGGTGAGGATGCGCTCCAGATCGCCGATGCCCCGTAGCTGGGGCTGGATCTGTTCGAAGGCCCGGGTATCCAGCAGGGCACTGATGGCGCCGTGGCGTCCCTTGAGGATCCGGCGCTCCCGCAGGGGCTGGTGCAGCCAGCGGGCCAGCAGGCGACTGCCCATGGCGGTGGCGGTCTGGTCAAGGACATGGGCCAGGGTATTGTCGCGGCTGCCGGATAAGTTGGTGGTCAGTTCCAGGTTCCGGCGGGTGGCCGCGTCCAGGATGATGCCGTCGTCCCGCCGCTGGACGCACAGACCGTCGATGTGGGGCAGGGCGGTCTTCTGGGTCTCTTGGGCATACTGCAGCAGGGCTCCGGCGGCACCGATGGCCAGGGGCATGTGATCGCAGCCGAACCCGGCCAGGTCCCGGGTGCCGAACTGACGGGTGAGCAGGGTGCGGGCGGCTTCGGTCTCGAAGTGCCAGGGGGCACGGCGCTTGACGCCGCCGCGTTCCGGCCCCGGCAGGCGCATGTCCTCGGGGATCAGGATCTCGGCGGGTTGCAGCCGTTCCAGTTCCCCCAGCAGGGGCTCCTCTCCCTTGAGTTCCTGGACCTGGAAGCGACCCGATGCCAGATCCAGGATGGCCAGACCGGTCTGTTCACCCCGGGACTTGAGGCAGACCAGCAGATTTTCCCGGCGCTCCTCCAGCAGGGCTTCGTCGGTGACGGTGCCCGGCGTGACGATTCGCACCACCTTGCGCTCCACCGGTCCCTTGGCGGCCGCAGGATCTCCCACCTGCTCGCAGATGGCCACCGACTCGCCCAGTCGCAGCAGTCGGGCAAGGTAGGACTCCGCCGCATGCACCGGGACACCGGCCATGGGGATGGGCTCCCCGGCGGACTGGCCGCGGCGGGTGAGGGTGATGTCCAGCAGGCGGGCGGCCCGGGTGGCATCCTGAAAGAACAGCTCGTAGAAGTCGCCCATGCGGTAGAACAGCAGGATATCCGGATGATCGGCCTTGATTCGGAGGTACTGCTGCATCATCGGGGTGTGGGAGGACAGGTCGCTGGTGGTCATCAATCGTCTATTGGATCCTTTGACAAGCGGCGAAGATTACCATGACCGGGTCATCGGAACCTCCCGGGCGGAAATCGTCTAAGCTCTTAATGAATGCGTCAGGGAATTTTACAGACGGTTTTGGTTGGTGACACAGGTCAACGGTTCTGAACATGGCATACCAAACTCTGAACACGTCATGCCCGGCCCCGAGCACGTCATGCCCGCGCAAGCGGGAATCCAGCCGCGGAGTGAAAGCCCTGGACTCCCGCCTTCGCGGGAGTGACGGTTTGCGGTCAGGTTGATGATGGCGGAGTTCGCTGGTGCAATGACATGGGGTTTTTACAGAACGTCGCGGAAGTGGCTAAACCGATCAGGTGAGTCGTTCACCGCCGGACTGGGTTCCGGCATTTCCTTGCAATGCAGATAGGAGGTTCGTCTATGACAACATGGGTCATTGTCGCGGATGCGAGTCGGGCCAGGGTGTTCAGTGCCGAAAAGTCCTTCAGTCCCCTGGTGGAGGTGGAAGATCTCACGCATCCGGAGGCCCGCTTGCATGAGCAGGACCTACAGTCAGACCGCATGGGGAGGGCGTTCGACAGTGCAGGCGATGGGCGCCACGCCATGGGCAAGGAGACGCCGCCGAAAAAGCACGAGGCGCTGCGTTTTGCCCGCACCCTGTGCGACCGGCTGAACAATGCCCGGGCCACGGGGCAGTTCAGCAAACTGTACATCATCGCCGCACCGGCGTTCCTGGGCGCATTGAGAAACTGCATGGATGCGGTCACCCAGAAGTCCGTAGCCGGAGAGATCGACAAGAACCTCACCACCCATGATCCCATGGACATCCGCAGGCAGTTGCCTCAGTTTCTCTGATGCAGCTTGAGGGGGGCGGGTGTGTCAACCCGCTCCCCCGTCTGGATCCACGAGCGGCACGAACCGCACCGCCAGAATCCACCGCGTTTCCAGTTTGCCACTCTCCTTTTTCACGCCGACCATCAGTGTCTGCGCACCCCGGTCGGTGTTCACCGGGATCACCAACCGACCTCCCGCGGCCAGTTGTTCCACCAGGCGGGCAGGTACTCGTGGGGCGCCGGCGGTGACGATGATGCCGTCAAAAGGGGCCGCTTCCGGCCACCCCGCGCAACCATCGCCGGTTCGGGTGTTAACCCGGGTATAGCCCAGGGCATCCAGCCGCTCCCTGGCCTTTCTTGCCAGTTCCGGAATTACTTCGATACTGTATACATCATCAGATAGCTCTGCCAGAATGGCTGTCTGATAACCGCAGCCCGTGCCTATTTCCAGCACCCGTGCCCCAGGCTGCAGGGCCAGCAGATCCGTCATCAGGGCCACGATGAAGGGCTGGGAGATGGTCTGCCCATGGCCGATGGGCAGGGCGGCATTCTCCCAGGCCCGGCTGGTTTCGGATGGCGGGACAAACCGGTCACGGGGTACGTTGCCGATCGCCGTGAGGACGGCCCTACCGGGTGTATTCAGGCCGGTGGTGTCCGCGGTGGCTGTGTAGTCGGCACGAATTGCGTGGCGCAATTCGGTAATCTTCGCCTGCCTGTCCGGTACGGATGTCATCAGCTTTCTCCTGCAGGTCGCTCGGCCATGGCCTGACCGTGTTTCATGGGCCGGCCTGCTCTTCGCACTACGCTAACTCGGCCATCCCTGATTTGAATAGGGGGTTGACGAATACGGCTGAAAAGGTCATATCCGAGCATGACGGATGTCTTGACCTGATGACCGACCCAGTGGGGGGAAGTACATGAGCCTGGATTTTGACGAAAAGAGAGATTTTCAGCGTCTTCAGCTGAACCATCCCATGAAGGTGACCGAGCAGACCACGGGCAGGGCGCATCAGGGGCTGGGCCGGGACCTGAGTGCCACCGGCTTGTCTTTTTACATGGAGAGTTCCCTGCCCGAGGGTGCTTTGCTGGAGGTGGCCATCGATCCTGCCGGCCAGTCGGCGGTGCTGCCGTTTCGTGCCGAAGTGGAGGTCAATCGGGTGGACCGGGAAAATCAGGGGTACTTGGTGGCCACCAAGATCCTGCGCATGCTGTGATGCCGGCACCCTCCGATGACCAGCTTGCGCAGAGTGCCCGGTCACTGGGAGACCGGATGTACGCTCGTGGTGAGCGGCTGGTGCTGGCCGAATCCTGTACCGGTGGCTGGATCGCCAAGGTCATCACGGATCTGCCCGGGTCCTCGGCCTGGTTCGACCGGGGCTTCGTCACCTACAGTAATGCCGCCAAGATCCGGCAGCTGGGGGTGGATCCTGCACTGATTGAGGCGTTTGGCGCGGTCAGTGAGCAGACGGTGACGGCCATGGCCGTCGGTGCATTGATCCACAGTGATGCCCAACTGGCCATCGCCGTCAGTGGTATTGCCGGTCCCGGTGGCGGTACGTCCGACAAACCGGTGGGGACCGTCTGGTGTGCCTGGGCGCGTCCGGGGCGGGATGTCCAGGCCGGGCACTATCTCTTGGCGGGTGATCGCGAGGCGATTCGCCGTCAGGCTGTGGTAAAGGCCCTGGAGGGAGCGAGCCATTGTTTTTGACCTGGATGTTTTCGCCTGGGTCGAGCTTGATTGGAATTGGCAAGAAAGCGACCATGTATGGGATAATCCTCCGTTTACCGCGGGGCGGAGTCTTCGTGTGCGGATTCAAGGATGACCGAGAGAGGTTTTGAAGTGGACGAAAATCGCAAGAAGGCACTATCCGCGGCATTGGGTCAGATCGAGCGTCAGTTCGGCAAGGGCGCCGTGATGCGTATGGGGGATTCCACCGCCGTGCGTGATGTGGCGGTGGTATCCACCGGGTCCCTGGCGCTGGATATTGCGCTGGGTATCGGCGGCTTGCCCAGGGGGCGGGTGGTGGAGATATTCGGCCCGGAATCCTCGGGGAAGACGACCCTGACGCTGCAGGTGATCGCTGAATGCCAGAAGCAGGGCGGCACCGCCGCCTTTGTGGACGCCGAGCACGCGCTGGATCCCACCTATGCCGGAAAGCTGGGCGTGGATGTGGACAACCTGCTGGTATCCCAGCCGGATACCGGTGAGCAGGCCCTGGAGATCGCCGACATGCTGGTGCGCTCCGGCGCCGTGGACGTGGTGGTGGTGGACTCCGTGGCCGCTCTGACGCCCAAGGCCGAGATCGAGGGCGAGATGGGCGATACCCATGTGGGTCTGCAGGCCAGACTCATGTCCCAGGCGCTGCGCAAGCTCACTGCCAACATCAAGCGATCCAACACCCTGGTGATCTTCATCAACCAGATCCGCATGAAGATCGGTGTCATGTTCGGTAACCCGGAAACCACCACCGGCGGCAATGCCCTCAAGTTCTATTCTTCCGTACGGCTGGATATCCGTCGCACCGGCGCCATCAAGAAGGGCGACGAGGTGATCGGCAACGAAACCCGGGTCAAGGTGGTCAAGAATAAGATGGCCCCTCCTTTCAGGGAAGCCAATTTCGAGATCCTCTACGGCGAAGGCATCTCCCGCCTGGGCGAGGTGATCGACATGGGGGTCAAGGACGGCATCGTGGACAAGGCGGGTGCCTGGTACAGTTACAAGGGTGAGCGAATTGGTCAGGGCAAGGACAATGCCCGCAACTTCCTCAAGGAACGCCCGGAGATTGCCGCCGATATCGAGGGCCAGATCCGGGAAAAGTATCTGCCCAAGCGTGGGGCGGTAGAGAGTGACGTCGAAGTCCCGGCAGAAGACTGAAGCTGAAGAGGCGAACGATACTGCCGTCCGTCTGCTGGCCCGTCGGGAGCACTCACGACAGGAGCTGTTCTCCAAGTTGACCGGGCGCGGGCTGGAGCGATCCGTCATCGACGATGCCCTGGATGGCCTGGTATCCCGGGGTCTGCTCAGTGACGAGCGCTTCGCCGAGAGTTTTGTAAGACACCGCATCGGGCAGGGGCACGGTCCAATGCGTATCTGTGCAGACCTGCGGCAACGGGGTGTCTCCGAGCCGCAGGTGCAGGCCGCCCTCGAGGCGGCGGAAACCGACTGGGAAGCCCTGGCCCGAGACGTCCGTCTGCGCCGCTTTGGCCGGACGTTCCCCGGGGATTACCGGGAGCGCAGCAAACAGATGCGGTTTTTGCAATATCGAGGATTCCCCACGGACATCATACGCCGTGTCATGACCGACGAAGACAAGACATGAAAAGCGCCGACATACGAAGCAGTTTCCTCGAGTACTTCCGCTCTAAGGGACATGAAATCGTCTCATCGAGCCCGCTGGTGCCCGGTAATGATCCCACCCTGCTGTTCACCAATGCGGGGATGGTGCAGTTCAAGGACGTGTTCCTGGGACGCGAGGGCCGCCCCTATGGGCGAGCCACCACTTCCCAACGCTGCGTGCGTGCCGGCGGCAAGCACAACGATCTGGAAAACGTCGGCTATACCGCACGCCACCACACCTTCTTCGAGATGCTGGGCAATTTCAGCTTCGGCGACTACTTCAAGCGCGATGCCATTCACTTCGCCTGGGAATACCTCACCGTCGTCTTGAAGATGCCGGTCGAGCGTCTGTGGGTTACGGTCTATCAAACCGATGATGAGGCCTACGACATCTGGACCCGGGAAATCGGTATCCCGCTCAATCGCATCACCCGTATCGGCGACAAGCCCGGTGGCGGTTCCGACAACTTCTGGCAGATGGGGGATACCGGTCCCTGCGGCCCCTGTACCGAGATCTTCTATGACCACGGCCCCAAGGTATGGGGTGGTCCACCCGGTTCTCCCGAAGAAGACGGCGATCGGTACATCGAAATCTGGAACCTGGTCTTCATGCAGTATGAGCGGGACAGAGACGGCAATCTGACCCCCCTGCCCAAGCCCTCGGTGGACACCGGCATGGGGCTGGAGCGTCTGGCGGCGGTGATGCAGGGCGTGCATTCCAACTATGAGATCGACCTATTCCGGCACCTGCTGGCAGCGGTCGGGCGCCTGGCGGGTACCAGCGACACCCATGCGCCGTCCTTCAAGGTCATTGCGGATCACATCCGCTCCTGCAGTTTCATGATCACCGACGGCGTGATGCCCGCCAACGACGGCCGCGGCTATGTGTTGCGCCGGATCATTCGCCGTGCCGCCCGTCACGGCCACAAGCTTGGCCTGAACGAACCCTTCTTCCACAAGCTGGTCGACACGCTGGTGCAGGAGATGGGGGATGCCTACCCGGAGTTGGTCAAGGCCCAGGCCCAGGTGGAGCAGGTGTTGCTGCTGGAGGAGCAGCGCTTCCAGGAAACCCTGGAGCATGGCCTCAAGCACCTGGAGGAAGGGCTCGGCCGCATTGCCGACAAGACCATTCCCGGTGGTCTTGTCTTCAAGCTCTATGACACCTACGGCTTTCCGGTGGACCTGACCGGTGACATCGCCCGGGAAAAAGGACTGGAGCTGGACATGGCCGGTTTTGAACACGAGATGGAACAGCAGCGCGACCGCGCCCGGGCCGCCAGCAGCTTCAAGATGGCTGATGCCGGCACTATGGCCGTGGGTGTGGCGGATTCGGATTTCGTCGGTTACGAAGCCGTGGCCGGCGATGCCCGGGTAGTGCGTTTGGCCGCCGGTCCTGATCGTCAGGGTTGTGAAACCCTCAATGAGTCGGAAGAGGGCAGTGTGGTGCTGGATAGCACTCCCTTCTATGCCGAGTCCGGTGGCCAGGTGGGCGATACCGGCGTGATCGAAGGTCCCGAGGGCGAGTTCCAGGTCACCGACACCGTCAAGCAGGGCGGGGTCTTCATTCACCACGGACTGATGCTGCGGGGTCGTCTGAAGAGCGGTGATCCGGTCCGTACTCGGGTCAACGAGGACCGGCGTCAGGCGGTGGTGCTGAATCACTCCGCCACCCACCTGCTCCACGCCGCCCTGCGGGAGGTTTTGGGGGACCATGTGCAGCAGAAAGGCTCCCTGGTGGCGCCGGACCGGCTGCGTTTCGACTTCTCCCATTTCGAGCCCCTCACCCAAGATCAGATCGAGTGCCTGGAAGCCATGGTCAACCGCGCCATTCGGGCCAACGTGGTGGCCGAGGCCCGCGTCATGCCCATCAAGGAAGCCCTGGCTGCCGGCGCCATGGCCCTGTTCGGCGAAAAATATGGCGACGAGGTGCGGGTGCTCTCCCTGGGGGGCTTCTCCACCGAACTGTGCGGCGGCATCCATGTGCAGCGCACCGGTGATATCGGGATATTCAAGATCATCGGCGAGGGGGGCGTGGCTTCGGGCGTCCGCCGGATCGAGGCGGTGACCGGTGAAAACGCCCTGCACCATGTCGGCGCAACAGAGCAGCAACTCTCCCGTGCGGCGGAATTGCTGCGGGCCGGCCGCGTTGATCTGGTGGATAAGGTACAGCAGGTGGTGGAGCGGGTCCGCGGCCTGGAAAAGGAATTGGAGGCGCTCAAGGCCAAACTGGCTTCCCAGGCCGGTTCCAGCCTGTCCGATCAGGCGGTGGAGATCAACGGTGTGAAGGTTCTGGCCGCGCGTCTGGATGGCGCTGATCCCAAGTCCCTGCGGGACACCGTGGACCAACTCAAGAACAAGCTGGGCGAGGCGGTGATCGTGCTGGCCACCGTGCAGGACGACAAGGTCAGTCTGGTGGCCGGTGTGACCAAGGGTCATGTCGGTGCCATCAAGGCCGGCGAACTGGTAAATCAGGTCGCTCAGCAGGTGGGTGGCCGCGGTGGCGGTCGTCCGGACATGGCCATGGCCGGGGGTACCCGACCCGAAGGGCTGGATGAAGCCCTCGCCTCGGTCACGCAATGGGTTCAAGCCCGTCTTTGATTGCATGGGCGGTACCCGGCATTCGATGAACGGTTCTTCCACATGGCAAGGCAGTTATTGTCTAATGACAAGCCTATACCTAAGTAAAATGATATGTCTTTAATCGTCCAAAAATACGGCGGTACCTCGGTCGGCAGTGTTGAACGCATCCAGAATGTGGCCGACAAGGTCATTGCGGCGCGCAGACAGGGGCATGAAGTGGTGGTGGTGGTCTCCGCCATGAGCGGTGAGACCGACCGGCTGCTGGGTCTGGCCAGAAGCATTCGTTCCAACATCGACGGCCGTGAGCTGGATGTGCTGCTCTCCACCGGAGAACAGGTCACCATTGCCCTGCTGGCTATGGCGCTGGAGGCTAAGGGTTGCCCGGCTCGTTCCTACACCGGTGCTCAGGTACAGATTCTCACCGACAGCGCCCACAACAAGGCCCGTATCCGTGAGATCGATGGTGCCCGTGTGCGCCGTGATCTGGCGGATGGCAAGGTGGTGGTGGTAGCCGGGTTCCAGGGCGTGGACGAGATGGGCAACATCACCACGCTGGGTCGTGGCGGTTCCGATACCACGGCCGTGGCCCTGGCTGCTGCCCTCAAGGCCGACGAATGTCAGATCTTCACCGATGTAGACGGGGTGTACACCACTGATCCCCGCGTCGTACCCAAGGCCCGCCGGCTGGATCGCATCACCTTCGAGGAGATGCTGGAAATGGCCAGCCTGGGTTCCAAGGTTCTGCAGATACGCGCCGTCGAATTCGCCGGCAAATACAATGTACCGCTGCGTGTTCTATCCTCTTTTCAGGAAGGGGAAGGCACGCTCATCACTTTTGAGGAAGAGAGCATGGAGCAGGCGCTCATTTCCGGGATCGCCTTTAACCAGAACGAAGCCCAGTTGACCGTGGCCGGTGTGCCCGATCAGCCTGGCGTGGCTTACAGGCTGCTCGGTGCGGTGGCTGATGCCAACATCGAAGTGGACATGATTGTTCAGAACGTGGGTGCCGACGGCACCACGGACTTTACCTTTACCGTCCATCGCAATGATTTCGAAAAGGCCCTGGGCATTGTCCGTTCCCGTGCCGAGGCCTTGGGTGCCCGCCAAGTCAATGGTGACGATAAAATCGTCAAGATCTCCATTGTGGGTGTCGGTATGCGTTCTCACGCTGGTATCGCCAGCAAGATGTTCGAGGCCCTGGCCGCCGAGGGCATCAACATCCGCATGATCTCCACTTCCGAGATCAAGATCTCAGTGGTGGTGGATGAGAAGTACCTGGAACTGGGTGTGCGTGCCCTGCATGATGCCTTCGAATTGGAGCGCGCCCAGCCCGGCAAGTGATCAGACGCCCGCAAGTGAGTGCAGGTGGCCTGACGGGCGGACCTGGATTGGGTCCGCCCATGGTGGTAAAGAACCGGCGTCAAGTCGGTTGTATACCGGACCGCAGAGTCCGGGACTATAAAACACAAGGTGATTGAATCCAGTTTGGAGAAAGGAATATGCTTATTTTAACTCGCAGGGTTGGTGAAACCCTCATGATCGGAGACGAAGTGACCGTCACGGTCTTGGGCGTCAAGGGAAATCAGGTGCGTGTGGGTATCAACGCACCGAAGGATGTTGCCGTGCATCGTGAAGAGATCTACGAGCGCATCCAGCGCGAGCAGGAGACCGAAGGGAACGCCTGATTTTTGTCTTTAAGGACTTTACGTAAGCCCATCATTTGGGTAATATATTGGCTTGCCGTCGATGTTATGGATGCGTGACGGCAAGCTAAGCTGGATCGGCAAGTCAAGCAATGTTCCGGAGAGATGGCCGAGTGGTCGAAGGCGCTCCCCTGCTAAGGGAGTATGGGTCAAAAGCCCATCGAGGGTTCGAATCCCTCTCTCTCCGCCATATGATATGCAAAAGCCCCTGATTCAAGGGGCTTTTTGCTTTTTAAAGATCCCCTGACCCACGCTTAAACCCATGCCTATGAATTGGTCTTTGTGGGCCAGATTGGGTGGCGCGGGACAATCCCCCCCCATTGTTCTTAATCATTGGCAGCCCTGCTGTGCTTCACCGAGGACGGTCGCCTGAAGCCCGATAACAACCTCGGCGGCCATGGCCTTTGCGCAGAAGTGGCTCGACCTGTTTCGCAGTCGGCCCAGGATCCCTTGGATCAATGTGGCATAGCGAACAGTTGAAGCCATGAAAGAGCGCACATCTTATTTGGGTGGCTCGATGTCGTCCTGGGCGTTTTAAGGTATATCGATTTATTTGTATTTATAAAATTCTTTAATAAACAATAGTTTATTTATTTTTATTCATATTGCATATGTTTTTATTTTCAATAAAAACAATAATTTATTTAAGTTATTTGAAGTATTTTCTTTTTAGAGTAAAAAATAACTTTAAAAACAATATGATGAAATAAAAAGGCACTACTCCAGGCGCCTGGTGCCACGTGGAACAATTGATGGGTGGCCACCGCCGGTTTTCCGCGCTCGTGTCCTCATGCGGCTTTGTTGGAAAATACGGCTCTGGCAACCCGTATGCCTCGTACTCTCTGTTTCCTTTGCCGTAAAGCCAGTTTACACAGTGTTTCAGGTGTCCCGATCACGGGGCCGAAGGTCTTGAGCATGTTTGCTGACTGATTAACGAAGGCTTCAGTCTCCATACCCATTTGCAACAGCAGGCGGGGCGTCTTTTCCGGGATTCTGCCGCGTTTCATCGGGTGGAGACAGCGTCCCAGGATATCAACCAGTTCCAGATAATCTGCGAAGGCAAAAGGAATGGCAGTCTCAAAACGCGCAGCCGGGCTGAAGGGCATCAAGGGTGCTGGCTGAAGCGATTTAAGATGCCGTTCCGAGCGCAGTCTGTTTGCCTCGGCGGTATGATCGGCGCGACTGCTGCTGCGTGCGGCGGGGAGGGGGGTGAGCTGGGGCTGGGATTTCGCAGTATCACCGCCTGAATTTCTTTGGGGAGCCAGCTCCCTGGTAACGTTCCGGATACGCCGGGCTATGCCGGTGAACTCACAGCTCTGGAGATCTTGCGCGACCCTGGCGCGAACGGGGTTTAGATCGACATAGGCCATGGCGGCCAGTAGGGCCTGTTCGTCCAGCAGTGCCTGACTTTTAAAACGGCCCTCCCAGAAACGTCCTTTCACGCCATCTTCCTGGTTGGCCTGACGCGCAATGGACTCATTGAGAACCCGCATGAACCAGGAAAGGTCGTGCAGTCTGGCACGATACAGTTCCGCGCATTCTTCTACCTGAGCCATTTCTGCGGCTGACAGTTGTTCCGGGCCGCCGGCAAGGTAACGCTGAACGGAAGAGGGGCCGTTGAACAACTGCGTCCATCGTTTCAGCGTCTCATCTACCCCCCAGTCCAGGCCTCGCCCTGCATCGACACGCAGCACGATGTGGTAGTGATTGGACATGACTGCGTAGGCTGCAATATCGATGGCGAAGATGCCGGACAGTGCCAGCATGCGTTCCTCGATCCATCCTCGGCGATGCCCGTAGTTCATGCCGGTGAGTTGATCGCGGCCGCACAGAAAGGCGCGCCTCACGCAGCGACTGACTACGTGATACCAGGGCGTTTCAGAGAGCGAGATCAGTTCATGTCGGGGTTGAGCCATGAAGGCATCTTACCGCTTTGAGACTCAGACTTCAATAAAGTGGGTGTCCAATTAAAAATTAAAAAAAATAAAAAACCCTGCCAAATCCATTTGGCAGGGCGTATGTCGCACGGCCGGGCCAATCCCTGGAATCATCCGTGAGCCTGAGTGTTCATCCTTGAGTGCCGATACTTGGCGACGGACTTAAAATCCCATACCTATAGGAGGGATACAACCTCTTGGTATAAAAAATGCGAAGTGGTTCATATTTTTCTTTTGCCTCTGAGAGGCCGCTGGCGTACAGAGCTTTTGGAGGAGACAGCTATGGCTGTCCAACCCAATCTCCCCATCGGAGTGCAGTCCCTTGCAGAGATCATCAACGGGGGCTATTACTACGTGGACAAAACCCCTTGGCTTCATCGACTAATCAAAGAGGGGAAGCACTATTTCCTCTCCCGCCCGCGCCGTTTCGGCAAGAGCCCGCTGCTGGACACCCTCAAGGAACTGTTTGAGGCCAACGAGCCCCTGTTCCGCGGCCTTTACATTCACGATCGCTGGGACTGGCAGACCCGCCATCCGGTCATCCGGATCAGTTTTACCGATGGGGTGATGCAGAGCCGGGACACCCTGGATGCGCGCATCGAGGAAATGCTCTCCCAGCAGGCCGAAGCGTTACAGGTCCGTCTGGCAAATCGCAGCATTGCCGGACGATTCGGTGAACTGATCCGTCGTGTCCATCAGCAGCACGGCCAGCGAGTAGTGGTCCTGATCGACGAATACGACAAGCCCATTCTGGACAACATCACCGATGCCGACGTGGCCCGCGAACTGCGGGAAGGGCTGAAAAACCTGTATTCCGTCCTCAAGGACGCCGATCCCCATCTGAAATTCTGCCTGCTCACCGGTGTGTCCAAGTTCAGCAAGGTCAGCCTGTTCTCCGGGCTGAACAACCTCAACGACATCACCCTGGACAAGCCCTTTGCCCCTATCTGCGGCTACACCGACGAGGACATCGATACCGTGTTTGCCCCGGAACTGCCGGGCCTGGACCGGGAACAGATCCGTCAGTGGTACAACGGCTATCGCTGGGGAGATGAGACGACTCAGGCGGTCTATAACCCGTTCGATGTGCTGCTGCTGTTCCAGAAACGGGAGTTCCGGCCCTACTGGTTTGAAAGTGCCACGCCCTCATTTTTAGTCAAGCTCCTGTCGGAGCGGGGCGTATTCACCCCCCGTCTGGACCGTCTGCAGACCAAGGCCAGCCTGCTGGGCCGCTTCGACGTGGACGACATTGCCACCGAAGCCCTCTTGTTCCAGACCGGCTATCTCACCGTGCACAAGGTGGAAGAACCCATCACCGGCTACTGGCTCTACACCCTGGGTTATCCCAATCGCGATGCCGGCAACACCGGCCGGGTGGACATGACCGTGGATTTCAATGGTCACATCTACCTATTTGAATTCAAGGTGGTGGAGCAGGTCCCGGAGGGCAGGGCGCTGCGGCAGCTCCAGGACAAGGGCTACGCCGACAAGTACCGGGGGCAGGGCAAGCCCATCCACCTCATCGGCGTGGAGTTCTCCAGGGAACAGCGGCAGATCATCGCTTTTGATGTGTTGAGCCTTTGATCTGGATACCAAACATGCCCTTTTCGTCACTCTCTCGCTCTTTCGTCACTCCCGCGAAAGC
The DNA here is from genome assembly GCF_022227845.1 of Ectothiorhodospira lacustris. Lineage (GTDB taxonomy): Bacteria > Pseudomonadota > Gammaproteobacteria > Ectothiorhodospirales > Ectothiorhodospiraceae > Ectothiorhodospira > Ectothiorhodospira lacustris. Next base: position 241,475 of record NZ_JAJNQN010000003.1, read on the forward strand.
GGGAGTCCAGGGTCCTTCCCTCTGTTACCGGCCGATGGATTCCCGCTTGCGCGGGAATGACGCAGATTTATCCTGCATGGCAACGGACCTCGGCCACGGGTCAATTACACGCAATGCATAAAGTAAAGCCCCGTCACTGTCCATGTGACGGGGCTTTGTGTCGCGCGGCCGGGCCAATCCCTGGAATCTTCCGTGAGCCTGAGAGTTCATCCGTGAGCGCCGATACATGGCGACGGGGTCAAAATCCCATACATCCACTATGGATACAACTGCTTGGCGTCAAAAGTGCGAAATGGTTCATATTTTCTTTTGTCGCCCAGGGGGAGGGAATGTCTTTGCGCTCGCAACCAAAGGCCGCTCCCGCAAGGCCAGCCCCGGCTTCGTGGTATTCTGCCCCGACAGTGAACCTCCAGGAGCCGAGTTCCTTCCATGGCTACCCAGCTCAATCTCCCCATCGGCGTACAGGCTTTCGGCAAAATCCGCACCGGCGGATTCTACTATGTGGATAAAACCCCCTACCTTCATCAGCTGATCGATGAAGGCAGCTATTATTTCCTCTCCCGCCCCCGCCGCTTCGGCAAGAGCCTGCTGCTGGACACCCTCAAGGAACTGTTTGAGGCCAACGAGCCCCTGTTCCGCGGCCTGTATATCCACGACCGCTGGGATTGGCAGACCCGTCATCCGGTCATTCGACTGAGTTTTGCCGATGGGGTCATGGGCAGTCGTCAGGCATTGGACCAGCACATTGAAGAACTGTTGCGTGAACACTCGGAAAGGCTGGGTATTACCCTGAGCAATGAAAGTATTCAGGGGCGGTTCCGGGAATTAATCACTGGGACCCATCAGCAGCGCGGGCAGCGGGTGGTGGTCCTGATCGACGAATACGACAAGCCCATCCTGGACAATATCACCGATGCCGTCGTGGCCCGCGAACTGCGGGAAGGGCTGAAAAACCTGTATTCCGTCCTCAAGGACGCCGATCCCCATCTGAAATTCTGCCTTCTCACCGGCGTCTCCAAGTTCAGCAAGGTCAGTCTGTTCTCCGGACTGAACAACCTGCGTGACATCACCCTCTCCCGGGATTACGGCGCCATCTGCGGCTACACCGACGAGGACATCGATACCGTCTTTGCGCCGGAACTACCGGGCCTGGATCGGGATCAGATCCGCCATTGGTACAACGGTTATCGCTGGGGGGATGAGCGGTTGCCCTCGGTCTACAACCCCTTTGACGTACTGTTGCTGTTTCAGGAGCGGGAATTCCGGCCCTACTGGTTCGAAAGTGCCACGCCCACCTTCCTGGTGAAGCTCCTCGCCGAACGCGGTCTTTACACCCCGCGGCTGGACACCCTGGAAACGGAGGCCGCACTACTGGGCCGCTTCGACGTGGACGAGATCGCCACCGAGGCCCTTTTGTTCCAGACCGGGTATCTCACCGTGCATAAGGTGGAGCAGCCCATGACCGGTTACTGGCTCTACACCCTGGGGTATCCCAACCGGGAAGTGGAGGCCAGTCTCAACCAAGCCTTGCTCCCGGCCCTGGGCATGCCCAGGGCGGCCCAGCAGCGCATCACCCTGTTTCGCGCCCTGCAGGCCCATGACCTGCCGGCCCTGGAAACCCACTTCAAGGCCTTGTTTGCCGGACTACCCCACGATTGGTACCGCAACAACCCCATCGCCCAGTATGAAGGCCATTACGCCAGCGTGTTCTACAGCCACCTGGCCGCGCTGGGACTGGCCATCACCGTGGAAGATGCCGGCAACACCGGCCGGGTGGACATGACCGTGGATTTCAATGGCCACATCTACCTGTTCGAGTTCAAGGTGGTGGAGCAGGTCCCGGAGGGCAAGGCGTTGCGGCAGCTCCAGGACAAGGGTTACGCCGACAAATACCGGGGGCAGGGCAAGCCCATTCATCTCATCGGCGTGGAATTCTCCAGGGAGCAGCGGCAGATCATCGCTTTTGATGTGTTGAGCCTGTAAAAGCGATCAATCGCCCTGGGCAAAGCGGACGCGGCGTTCCACGTGATTGATGGCTTCCACAATGAGGCGTGCCCGGGTCGTTGCAGGTGAGGAATTCTTCTGGCCAGCTGTTGTGGCACACTGGCGACCAGGTCTTCACCCAGGACAGCGCATGGTCAACCACCACGACACGGGCTACAAGGAACTGTTCAGCTATCCGGAACTGGTCCGACAGCTGATGGAGGGATTTGCCCCGCCGGAGGTGTCGGCGATGATGGATTTCTCCACCCTGACGGACCACAGCGGGAACTACATCACGCCCCTGTTCAATGAAAAGTTTGAAGACAAGGTCTGGTCGGTGGAGGTGGACTGGGAGGGTGTCAGGCAGCAGGTATTTGTCTACCTGCTGCTGGAGTTCCAGTCCACGGTGGATCATCGCCTGCCGATCCGGATGTTGCATTACGTGGCCTGTTTCTACGACCACCTGATCAAGACGAAGGTCACGACGGCCCGCAAGGGGATGCCGCCGATCTTTCCGGTGGTACTGTACAACGGCTCGAAGCGCTGGACGGCGCGGGAGGACATCTACCGAATGGTCCGGCCGGAACCGCCGGTGTTCCTGCGGGTCTATCAGCCGCACCTGCGCTACTATCTGGTGAACGAATCGGCCTTCACCGAGGAAGAACTGGCGGCGCGGGAAACACCGCTGAGCGGGATCTTCGAGGTGGAGAAGGCATCGAAGGACGTGGAGGCCCTGCAGGGAGCGGTGAAACGCCTGGCGGTGCGGATCCGGGCACACCCAGAGAAGGCCCGGTTGGACGAGGTGATCACCCGCTGGCTCAAGCGTCACCTCAGACGGCTGGGTGCCGAGGCGGAGCAGGCACTGGAAGAGATCAACAGTTTGGTGGAGGACCATGCAATGCTGGCGGAAAATCTTCAGACGTGGGCCGAGAAGGAACGGCAGAAGGGGCGGCAGGAGGGACGGCAGGAGGGACGACAGGAAGGACGGCAGGAAGGACGGCAGGAGGGCGAGGAGATTGGCCTGCAGAAGGGCCTGCGAGAGGGTCGGCGCCTGGCGGCCATGAACCTGCTCAAGCTGGGTTTGTTGACCGAAGAGCAGATTGCTCAGACCACCGGTCTGTCCCTGACCGAGGTGAGTGTTCTGCGCTCGGATCAGTCTCACTAACTTTAAACCGCTGTCCAGATATCGGGGTCCATTTTAGAGCCTGTGACCCGTAGGAGCGGGTCCGTCCGCAAAAATGACACGAAATACCGAACACGTCCTTTTCGCCACTCCCGCGCAAGCGGGAGTCCAGAACTGTCAGCCCGCGACTGGATTCCCGCTTGCGCGGGAATGGACGCAGATTCATGGCGCGATTCTAATTTTTGCTGACTGAATTCCCCCTGCGCGGGCATGACCATTCAGCGAGTCCGGTGTGTCAACAGCCCTCGGCCACGGGGCAATCCACTACACACAACGCATAAAGTAAAGCCCCATCACTGTCCATGTGACGGGGCTTTGTGTCGCGCGGCCGGGCCAATCCCTGGAATCATCCGTGAGCCTGAGAGTTCATCCTTGAGCGCCGATACATGGCGACGGGGTCAAGATCCCATAGCTCCAGATGGGGCACAAGCGTATGGTCTGAAAAATGGGCAATGGTTCATGTTTTCTTTTGTCTCTGCCAAGGGGGGCGAATGCCTTTGGGTGCACACCCGCGGTCGCGACCAAGCCCCCGCAAGGCAAGACCCGGCTTCATGATACTCTGCCCCATACCGAATCTTCAGGAGCTACGCTTTCCCATGGCTGCCCAGCTCAATCTCCCCATCGGAG